>NZ_VMSG01000017.1 GCF_007713465.1 Pseudomonas sp. H3(2019)
TCGCCCGCTTCCCGATCAACGTCCGTTATCCCCGTGAGTGGCGTGACTCGCTCGGCGCTCTGGAGCAACTACCGATCTACACGCCACTGGGCTACCAGATCACCCTGGGCACGGTGGCAAAGGTCAAGGTCAGCGAAGGTCCGCCGATGCTCAAGAGCGAGAACGCCCGACCTTCTGGCTGGGTGTACATCGACGTGCGCGGCCGGGACATTGCCTCGGTGGTCGCCGACCTGCGCCGGGTAGTCAGCGAGCAAGTCAAACTGCAACCGGGTATGAGTTTGAGCTACTCGGGACAGTTCGAGTTTCTCGAACGGGCCAATGCACGGCTCAAGCTGGTGGTGCCGGCCACATTGCTAATCATTTTCGTGCTGCTCTACCTGACCTTCGCCCGCTTCGATGAAGCCGTGTTGATCATGGCCACTCTGCCGTTCGCATTGACTGGCGGCGCATGGTTCCTCTATCTGTTGGGGTACAACCTGTCGGTGGCCACCGGGGTCGGCTTTATCGCACTGGCCGGTGTATCGGCCGAATTTGGCGTAATCATGCTGCTCTACCTGAAGAACGCCTGGGCCGAACGTGAAGACCTCGGTGACAGCACTGAGCGTGGGCTCGTCGCTGCGATTCGTGAAGGCGCAGTGCAGCGCGTTCGACCCAAGGCCATGACCGTGGCCGTCATTATCGCCGGCCTGTTACCCATCCTGTTGGGCAGCGGCACCGGCAGCGAAGTGATGAGTCGCATCGCCGCGCCTATGGTTGGCGGCATGGTCACTGCGCCCTTGTTATCCCTATTCGTTATTCCGGCGGCCTACCGTTTGATGCGCCGTCGGCACCTCCCCGTTGTATCCACCACCCCTCAAGGAAAAGTCGTATGAAACTGACCCTGATCGCCGTTGCAAGCACCGTTGTCGCACTGTCTCTTTCTGCTCAGGCAGAAGACATGCCGGGTATGAAGATGGACGCTATGCCCATGAAGGGCATGGAGATGGCGCAGGAGACCCAGCAGGCTCCAGTGGCCAAAGCCGAGGGCACGATCAAGGCTGTCGACACCACGAAACATACGGTGACTATCGCCCATGGCGCCGTACCGGCTGTGCAGTGGCCAGCCATGACCATGGCATTCACCGCTACAAGCAAACAACTGGCAGGCCTGAAGACTGGGGATCGAGTAGCGTTTGAGTTTCGTGTCGAGGGCATGGGGGCCACCATCGTGTCGATCAAGCCCCTGTAGTAACAATGGCATGGATGGCTGGTTCGACCTTCACAAGCTGATACCGGACCAGCTATCCACCATTCATAGGCGCACAGGTCAGTGAAAGGCTTGCGGCGATGCAGTGTGAATGAAGAGTTGATTGCTCCACCGTCCTCCTGTTTGGCTCCTTTGGTTTGGAGGACGGTTTCAGGCGCCTGAGTTAGGCGCCTTTTTTTGGCCAAGTAGTCCGTGCAATCCGTTTTGCGATGACGTGATCGTCACATAGGTTCGGGGGCGCCAGGTTATTCCGGGTAAGCAAAAAGCAGTGATTGGATAAACTCCCGCCAATTCCGCAAACGTGGGAACAACATGGGCACCCGCTGTCGATAGGTCTGATACTCCTCGCCAAAGCGCTCGGCCAAGACCGACTCCTCCCGCTTCGCTAAACGGACATAAGCCCAGACGATGATCGGAAACAGCAATAACGTGATCACCGTCGGCCAGTGAATGACCTGCCCGAAGACCGCTAGCATGATCCCGGTGTATTGCGGGTGGCGGACCACACCGTAGACACCCTGTGTCGCCAGTTTCCCCTCCAGACTTGTGCGGTAAACCTGAACCCAGCCCCGGATCAATAGGGCAAGGCCGACCACGATAAACACCCCGCCCAACATCATTTCCAGCATGGCCCCGATAGCACCATAGCCCAGCATCGTTGCCCAGAGATGGCCCGAGAATCCGGTCAGCGGGAGATCGATTCCCAGAAAACCAGTCAGTAGATAAATGGTCAGTGGGAAGCCGTACATCTCGGCGTATAACGCAATGATGAACGCTTGCACTAAACCTGCACCCATCCAGTCGTGCCAGCTGCGTGGAGAGACGAAGCGGTAGAGGACCCAGGATGCAATGAGCACCATGATCAGCACCCACCCCCAGTGCCCATAGTGCATGGAAAAGTCATTCATGATTAGGCTCCATCTCGATCAACAGCAGATCGGAATTCAGCACCGACACCTGGAAGAAACATCGGAGCATCCGAGTAGCGATACAGCTTGAGTGCGATACCACTACTCGGACTTGGTTTCTCTCTGCCTAAGAGGACACAAGACCTGCGACTAAAGAAACTGTTATTGCACTTTAGTGCTGCCTTGGGCGGGCTCACTGCCCATGTGCTTATTCATGCTTTCCATCATCGTATTGCAGTTCTTCATCATTGCCGACATGTCCTGCATCATCTCCATCATCGGCATTTTACCGCCCTCCATCATCGGCATATCCTTTCCTTTCATCATGTCAGAGCTGTCCTTAGTAGTGCTCTGAGGCTGCTCAGCAAAGCTCGTGGAAATAGCTCCAAGAGTTAGGATGGCGGCGAGTACGGCTGTGTAGGTAATAGAGTTACGCATGATAATTCTCCTGATCAACGACCTGGATTTTCGACAGGCTCTGGGTAAGCAATGGCTGATCCGGAGCCTTATTCTTGGTCATGGTTAATCCTCTAAATTTTCGGGTATTTATTTACATACCTCAGTCACAAAACTAACGCTCAGACGTTTCTACTGGCTCATGTAGAGCCAGCTTTTAGCCCCGTCAAAGGCGTAAATTTCGAACGGTTTCTGCTGGGTGCCGTCCATGCCGGGTGATCCAGCTGGCATCCCGGCCAAGGTGATACCACGAATGGCAGGGTGCTCTGCCAATAATTTATTGACAGCTATTAGCGGGACGTGGCCGCTAATAACGTAACCATCAATTGCAACGGCATGGCAGCCTGCCAAAGAGTACGGAAGACCAGATGCCTCATTGACCTGCTGAAGCTGTGCAGAGTCCGCGACAATCGACACCTTGAAACCACCTTCGCGCAGATAGTCCGCATATTTATCGCAGCATGTACAACTTGGATTTTTATAGAGAACAGCTTCTTCAGCAGCGTTAACTATAGGCATCGCAAGGGCTGTGAGTGCGAGTAACATCCCACCCCAAAATGTGGATGATTTATTCACGGCAACCACCTAATCCTTTTCCGTTGACGACAAAAAATATTAGTTGTAGCCCCGAGCGACGGTCTTAATGTTCTTTTGGCAATGTTGCTGAAGAACAAACGAGCTAGCCCTTGGCGCGTTAGGACAGGCGGGAATGTTTAGGAGGAAAAGGATCTGGAGCAACGGGCATGCGACCGAGTGAATTTGTATAGCAGTCGTATGGAGATGACTTTAAGGCGTGCCAGATTGTAACAAGAAACGTGACCGCTCCCGTTGAAGGAATGGAACAATTTATCGAGCAAGCGACTTGGTTCGACATATCAGGACAGACATTCATTCTGCTGGATTCAGAAAGCATACTCTGCGCTGCCGCACAGTTAAGAGCGGTATTTGAAGGTTCGGATTTAAACATCAAGCTCAAACCATGTGCTGCTGCCAGGACAAACAGCAGCACCATGAGCAGCTTGATCAGAGTCTTATTTAAATTTCGAGCCATCACAGTGTATAGCTCCCTCAGTTTTTAAGAGTACGCCTGACCTGAGGCCAGCTCAGAAGCGCTCCAATACCACACAGCGGCTCATACCTGATTCAAGCCTATTTATGAACCATCACCCCCTTTAGATTAGGCGCTGGCTGCGTTTTCACAGCTTGCTGCACCATGCTTTTGCCCTGATCCTGATGAGCGGTAAAGCGTGCAAAAACACGGTCTCCACCGCCTTCAGCCCACACCATGGATGACAGAAGGACCGAACCGATCACAAGCGCGGCTTTTATGAGTTTCATGAGACAGTCTCCTCAAGCGGGTAAATGTTCAACGACAACCTAGAATAGGGTTTACGTTTGGCTGTCGAGATGAGCCCTACACGGTGCTCATGGCTTCACCCTAGACCGCGCTCCCTGATGGGAAGCTGAAGCGAAAATTACATTTCTGTAAGCGTCTGGTGGGTTACCTCAACCCCCTGCAAACTCCAGGTGTCATCCACGTGAGCACCCCCATATGAAACTCCTGTTAGCTGAAGACGAACCGAGAATTGGTACCTACGTGCAACAGGGGTTGAATGAGGCGGGATTCAATGTAGATCTGGTGATTAGCGGCACCAACGCGCTTCAGCACGCCTTAAGCGAAGACTATGACCTGCTGATACTGGACGTTACGATGCCCGGCCTGGATGGCTGGGAAGTACTGCGTATGGTTCGCGCCGCAGGAAAGAACGTCCCCGTGCTCTTTCTGACCGCTCGCGACCGGGTGGAAGATCGGGTTAAAGGGCTAGATCTTGGTGCTGATGACTATCTGGTCAAACCCTTTGCCTTTTCCGAGCTGCTGGCCAGGGTTCGAAGCCTCTTACGGCGAGGTAGCAGTGCTCCGACACAGACCCATATCAAGATTGCTGACCTTGAAATCGACCTGATGAAGCGTAGAGCCCTTCGGGGAGGCAAGCGCATCGACCTCACAGCCAAAGAGTTTGCCCTTCTTGAGTTGTTACTTCGCCGACGGGGTGAGGTGTTGCCCAAGTCGCTGATCGCATCGCAAGTCTGGGACATCAATTTCGACAGCGATACCAACGTCATCGAGGTTGCAGTCAGGCGGCTTAGGGCAAAAATTGATGATGACTTCGAACCCAAGTTGATCAGTACTGTGCGGGGAATGGGCTACATGCTCGACGCACCGGAGTCGGTATGAAAAGCCTCTCCCTGACGACACGTCTGAGTTTGATGTTCATGTTCGTTGTCGCTGCGGTGCTGACGGTCGCAGGGCTCAGCTTCAACTATCTCTGTCAACAGCACTTCAATTCACTTGACCAGCAAACGCTGCTCGAAAAGTTGCAAACCAGCCAAGGCATTTTGGGGGCGCTGCCCAGCATTGATGCTTTCGACGAGCTACAGCCACAACTACAAGCATTGCTCGGGACGAATCAAGATCTCATAGCAGTCATTTCCGACGGCCGTGGAAAGGTGCTCTTTGCTCACCCAGCCGGAATGAACGTACCCGAACGGTTCCGCACTTTTGCAAGCAGTCAGGCCTGGGAATGGCAGAGTCAGGAACGGATGTTTCGCGGCATGACCACGCAGGTAGCCGTTGCAGGGCAAGAGAAACCCATGACGGTGATGATTGCTCTCGATGTCACCGACAATATGTTCCTATTCGAAACTCTCAAGTGGTGGCTCTGGGTAGGGTTATTGATCTGCGCCGTCGTTTGCGCCGGCCTGGGCTGGATAGTCGCTCACAGAGGCTTGCGCCCACTGGAGCAGGTGACCAGGGCTGCGGCCTCAATCTCTGCTAATTCGCTCAAAGAGCGTATTCCAATGGTGTCAATTCCAGCGGAGCTACGGCAGTTGGTTTCCTCATTCAACGCCATGTTGGCAAGGCTGGACGACGCCTTTGGAAGGCTCTCCAACTATTCTGCCGACATTGCCCATGAACTGCGTACACCGGTCAGCAATCTGATGACGCACACGGAAGTAGTTCTTTCGAAAAAGAGAAACGTCGAAGATTACGAGGAAAATCTGTACTCGAACCTAGAGGACTTTAAGCGCATGTCTCGAATGATCGATGACATGCTGTTCCTGGCCAAGGCGGACAATGGTTTGATCACCCCTGAGCGCGAGTGGGTCGCCCTTGAGGGAGTGGTGGACACACTTCTTGAGTACTACGGCCTGCTGGCGGATGAACGCGGTATTGAGCTTGAACTGTCTGGTTGCGGAAGTATTCAAGGCGATGTACTCATGCTGCATCGCGCAATTTCCAACCTCCTGTCCAACGCGCTGCGATACACCCCAAAAGGTAAAACCATCAGGGTACAGCTCAGCCAGAACGACAGCTCCACGGTTCTGACAGTGGAAAATCCCGGCGAAACCATCCCGCCAGAGCATCTGGAAAAGTTATTCGACAGGTTCTACCGGGTCCATCCAACTCGACGCGAAGGCAGCCAGAGTAATGCAGGTTTGGGTCTGGCCATCATCCGCTCCATTATTGAAGCTCATCAAGGGAAGGTCTGGTGCACCTCTGCCAACGGCAGAACCGCATTTCACCTGGAATTTCCCACACCATAGGACATCCGCTTCACAGAGTTCACCTCCTTTTGAAAGTCTCTTGCCGGCAATGGCTATCCAGCCAATTAAATTGAACCGACTCGATAGAGTCCATAACAGCGAGAGTCTCTAAAAAAACCACTCCGAGTGGAAAACCTATTTCCTACTGCACCGATTAATGCGGTTTGAGAGGGTGTCTGCGGTTTCGCGCGAGGACACCCATGAACCTACCACGCCCTACCCGTACAACCCTGACGCTCAGTCTCTGCCTCATTCTCCTGGCGGGAGCGCTTGGCTATGAGCATCACCAGCTCACCAAGCTGCACGATAGTTTGGACACGACCGCCGACAAGGATTCGCTCAATGCCATTCTGGAGCGACTGAGTAAGGTCGACGAACGCCTGGACACGGTCGATAGCAAGCACCTGGTTACCAACGATGATTTTCGTTCTGCTCAGCAGGCACTGTCGAACCGGATTGATGCCGCCCAGGCATATGCGAAACAAGCAACTGAGACAGCTCAGGATATCTCCCGTAACGCCGCGTCAGCCGGGGAGCTCGTCATGCTCAAGGCAAACGTCGAGACCATGGACAGCCGCCTCCAGGAGCTCAGCAACCCCCAGGCCAAGCAACCTCCTCCCGCTGCCCCTAAGCCGAAGAGCGTTGAGCGAAAAACACAACCTGCCCAAAAGCCCAAAACCAGCGCCGTAATCCCAGAGACACCTCCCTTCACCGTGGTCGGCATTGAGTATCGGGGCGGCGAGCGGTTTCTATCAGTGGCCCCTCCTGGAAGTACACAGCTGAGTCAGATCTACCTGATCCGGCCAGGAGATGCAGTTGCAGGCACCTCCTGGCGACTCCGATCGCTGGACGGCAGATCGGCTCGTTTCGACGTGGCCGGCGCTCCACAAACCGTAACCGTATCGCAATAGGACCCTCCCATGCATGACACCAAGATCGGCACAAGGAAAAGCGAGTCAGCGATAGCGGGACAGCTATTTGCCAGCTTGGCAGGACTCATATTTTCCTACGCCAGTTTTGCGGCGCCTCCACCGGTTTCGACAGCGCACACTCAAGAGAGCACTGAAGCAAGAAGCCTCCAGCAGGGAAACAGCCAGACTGATCTCGCCCGTGAATGGGGGCTGACTCCCCAGGAGTGGAGCAGGTTTCAGACGGTTATGGACGGCCCACGTGGAACGTACTCTCCAGGACTCGACCCGCTTACCGCGCTCGGTATTGAAGCCAGAACGACCGAAGAGCGCAGACGTTACGCAGAACTGCAGGTTCAAGCCGAGCGGCAACGGATCGATAAGGAGCTGGACTACCAACGTGCCTATGACCAAGCGTTCGCACGCTTGTATCCCAACGAGAAGATCATCCAGATTTCCGCCAACCCCACGCCCCCCTCTACGGGAGGCCAACCGGCACTGGTGAGCGATGGTCGTCTGGCGATCTTTGTGCGCGAAAACTGCACGGTGTGCATCGCACAAATAAAGGATCTCCAGGAACAGAAAACAGCCTTCGACCTGTATTTCGTGGGCAGCCAGGGTGATGACGAGCGGATCCGCCGTTGGGCGATTCTTGCTGGCATTGAGCCCACGAGTGTCCGTAACCGACAAATCACCTTGAATCACGATGGCGGTCGCTGGCTTGGCCTTGGACTCGGCGGCGATCTACCGGCGCTCGTCCGTGAGGTGAATGGAAAATGGCAACGCCAATAGTCCGCACAGCGTTTGCCAGTGCCCTGATCTGCGCGACCGCAATGGCTCATGCAGCAGAGATTCCGCCACCGGCTTACCAACTGATCGCAATCCCGGAGGGTGTGCCTTCGGAGGTTCTGTACTCAGTTGCCCTGCAGGAAAGCGGCACGAAACTCCGTGGACATATCGTCCCATGGCCCTGGACGCTGAACGTAGCCGGTGCCGGTTATCGTTTTGCAACCCGAAGCGATGCCTGCCAGGCGCTGATGATCGCCATTGTCAGCGTCGGCCCCGCACGCGTCGACGTCGGCCTTGGTCAAACCAATATGAAGGCCAACGGATATCGGTACGGCAGTCCCTGTGAGGGGCTGGATCCGTACAAGAACCTGAAAGTCACCGCGCAAATCCTCGCTGAACACAAAGCCAAGGGTGGCGACTGGATAACTGCTGCTGGGCGTTACCACCGGCCAGCGGGTGGTGCACCCGCTGAGCGCTATCGACGTGCGTTTACCAAGCATCTCAGCCGTGTGACCGGCATCAAATTAATGGTGGATAACCAATGAATCGACACCTCTGTTTTTTTCTTCTGACGTGCCTGGCACTTCCGAACGTATGTATGGCCAGCCCACTGATCATCGTCGAGGATCGAGGCGGTTCTTCCGCTCTGCCCTACTACCAGGACCTGGTGCCAGAACCCAGTGATCAGCAAGCAACACAACAGAACATCGGTGTTCGAGGGACGGGCGCGTTCCCTGTACGGTCCACGCAGCTTACGCCCGGCGAAGTGCAGGGCCGGGTGATCAATGCACCTGGCCTCCAGCCTATGTTCGTCTTGGGTGATGACGAGCTTTCCAGAACCTGGCTTTTGCAACGCCGAGAACAATTGAAGCAGATGCAGGCAGTTGGAGTGGTGGTCAACGTAGCGAATGCTGAGCGCTTTGCCGAAGTGCGTCGCTGGGCAGCTGATCTTGAGATGGTGCCCGCGCCTGGGGACGATCTGGCTGGACGACTGGGCATCCGCCACTACCCGCTCCTGATTACAGCCACCACCATTCAACAGTAGGTAAGGACGAAAATCGTGGCCAGCACCTACACCATTGAATCGTTACTTCGCCCTGCAGTCGAGCTCTATACGGTACTGGTCTGCATCGCAGCAGCAATGTTGTGTGTGTTCGCGCCTTGGGTTTTCGCTCTATCTCCACTGTTCGGGGTTGTGACAGCTTGTGGGTATCTCTGCCTGGCCTACATTCGGCTGAGACAGGCGTTGGTGGTCCTGCGATATCGACGCAATATACGTCGCCTCCCGCATTACACGATGACCAGTAAAGACATACCGGTCAGCAATGAGCGCCTTTTCATTGGCAAAGGGTTTCGCTGGACACAAAAACATACCCAGCGGCTTATGGACACCTACCTGCCGAAGTATGCCGAGTATGTGGAACCCACTTCGCTGTACCGGCAGGCACGGCGCATTGAGGAGCGGCTGGAGTTCGCCCCCTTCCCCCTCAAGCTCATTACCCGGGCGACAGCATGGGACGTAGCATTCAACCCGGTTCGCCCGCTGCCCCCGGTGGGCGGCCTTCCGCGCCTCCACGGTATCGAACCTCACGAAGGTGATGTCAGCTTGCCGTTGGGTGAACGCGTGGGTCACACCCTGGTGCTGGGCACGACACGCGTAGGAAAAACCCGGCTCGCCGAGCTGTTCATTACCCAAGACATCAGACGCACCCGTAGAAGATCCCGACGTCGCGTCCAAATGGGACGCCGCGTACAGCCCGTTCATCGAAGCCAACGCAGCGTCAAACAAGATGAAGAGATGAACCTCGACCGCGAGGTCGTTATTGTCTTCGACCCCAAGGGTGACGCTGACCTGCTGAAACGCATGTACATCGAATGCAAGCGGGCTGGCCGGTTGGATGAGTTCTATGTCTTCCATCTGGGATGGCCAGACCATTCGGCGCGCTACAACGCGGTGGGCCGCTTTGGCCGGATCTCCGAGGTGGCCACACGAATTGCAGGTCAGCTTTCCGGCGAAGGCAACTCTGCTGCCTTCCGAGAGTTCGCATGGCGATTCGTCAACATCATCGCCCGCGCTCTGGTCGCCCTCGGCCGCCGCCCTGACTACGAACAAATCCTGCAGCACGTTATCAACATCGACGCCCTGTTCGTCGAGTACGCGCAGAAATATTTCGCTGAACACGACCCTAAAGCCTGGGAAACCATCATTGCGATCGAGGGCAGCATCGATCGGAAGAACCTCAGTTTTGCCATGAAGGATCGGCCGCTACGTGTGGTGGCCATCGACCAATATGTCACACAGAAACGCATCTCCGATCCCGTTCTTGACGGGCTTCGTTCCGCAGTTCGCTACGACAAGACCTATTTCGACAAGATCGTGGCCAGCCTGCTTCCGCTGCTCGAGAAACTGACCACCGGCCGTATCGCGGAGCTGCTGTCTCCGGACTACATGGACCTTGAGGATCCGCGCCCAATCTTCGACTGGATGCAGGTGATTCGGAAAAGGGCTGTGGTCTACATCGGCCTGGACGCATTGTCCGACACGGAGGTGGCCGCTGCCGTCGGCAACTCCATGTTCAGCGACCTGGTCTCTGTCGCAGGCCATATCTACAAGTTCGGTATCGATGACGGTCTGCCTGGTGCCACCAGCGGCAAGGTGGCGATCAACGTCCATGCGGATGAATTCAACGAGTTAATGGGTGAAGAGTTCATCCCGATGATCAACAAGGGCGGCGGCGCCGGCATGCAGGTAACCGCATACACCCAGACCATGAGCGACATCGAGGCGAAGATCGGCAGCCGCGCGAAGGCAGGCCAAGTGATCGGTAACTTCAACAACCTCTTCATGCTGAGGGTGCGGGAAACCGCGACGGCGGAACTGCTCACCAACCAGCTGCCCAAAGTTCAGGTCTTCACCAGCATGCCAGCCAGTAGTGCCAACGACGCTATCGATGGCAAAGCCGCGTTCACGTCGAACACCCATGACCAGATCCAGAGCGTCAGTGTGCCCATGATCGAGCCCGCGCATGTCGTCGGTCTGCCCAAGGGGCAGTGCTTTGCGCTCATCGAAGGTGGCAACCTTTGGAAGATCCGAATGCCGTTGCCGGCGAGCGACCCGGACGAGGTCATGCCCAAGGATCTGCAAGCGCTGGCCGAAGGCATGCGTAAAGGCCCTGGAAACACCAGCGAATGGTGGCAAGCGCCTGGTTACCAGGCATTGAGCGAATCGTTGCCCGATGACCTGGTGAATGATTTCAGGAACATGGCCAACGGCGACAAGGCTGCGTAAAAGGTCGGCCTTACAGGAACAACGCCATGGCAGATATTGCAGAAAAAGCGCAACAGCAACAGGAAGGGCAGAAGACTTTCCTGGGAATGCTGTTCTCTATGCCCTTCCACTTCTTCGGAGTGATGTTCGGCTCGCTGCTGGGAGCGATCCTGGTGGAGTGGTTATGTCTGTATTTCTTCTGGCCGGATGCCGGCTGGAAGCATGCCCAGCAGATGTTCGAGTATGAGTTGAGTTGGTTGTCTCAGGACCTGCTGCAAAGCGTCATCATCAAAGAGCCTGGGCGAACTGCCGCATGGCTGGCTCAGTGGGTGTACGACTGGGTGATGGTGAAAACCGGCCTGCAGGACAACATCAACTCAATGACTCAGTACGCCCGGACCGCGCACTCGCAGGCTGGAAACTTCGATCTGCGCTATCAAATCGGCTGGGCGATGATCAAGTTTCAGGACTACGGCTTGTCTGCGCTGTACACCGTACTCACCTTCTGCGTTCGTATGGTGATCCTGACCCTCACCATCCCGCTGTTTCTGCTGGCTGCATTCACCGGCCTGGTCGACGGTCTGGTCAGGCGGGATCTTCGTAAATTTGGCTCAGGACGTGAGTCGAGCTACCTCTACCACAAAGCACGCGGGACGATTCTGCCGCTGACCATCGTGCCCTGGACCGTCTACCTGGCCATCCCGATCAGCATCAGTCCTTTGTTGATCCTGCTGCCATGCGCCTTGCTGCTGGGCGTGTCGGTCTGCATCACGGTCTCAAGCTTCAAAAAATACCTGTAGGAGTTGGACATGCAGTGGACTCACGAGCAACAGCCCATCATTGAATCGACGGCCGGCAAGCTACTGGTTCAGGCATTCGCCGGAACCGGGAAAACCACCACCCTGGTGGGCTACGCAAAGCACCATGCGTCAGTGAAGATGCTGTACCTCTGCTACAACAAGTCTGTGGAGCTGGCAGCCAAGGGTAAATTCCCGCGCAATGTCGTCTGCAAAACTGCGCATGGCCTCGCCTATGCGGTCTACGGCAGCCAGTACGCCGCCAAACAAACCAACAACCTTCGACTCACCGACATCGCAAGGGCGATCAACACTCAAGACTGGGAGTTGGTCCGCGACGTGCTGAGTACATTGAACAACTTCATGGCCAGCGCCGATATGGAGCTCGGTCGGTCGCACTTCCCTCGCTTCCAGGGTAAACAGATGCTGACCAGTGCTCAGGAGCGCTTCCTGAACAATGCGCTGGGCGTGGCCAAATCCATCTGGAACAGGATGATCGATCTACAGGACACCGGGATGCCCATCACTCACGACGGTTACCTGAAGCTGTATCAGATGAGCAAGCCAGACCTGAGTCAGCGCTTTGAAGGCATCCTCCTCGACGAAGGTCAGGACGTGAACCCGGTGATCGCAGACCTGGTGAAGATCCAACGCATCCGTAGAGTAGCGGTGGGCGATCCACATCAGCAGATCTACCGTTTCCGAGGCGCAGAAGACGCGCTGGACAGCGACTGGATGGCAGATGCCGAGCGACATTATCTGACCCAGAGCTTTCGCTTCGGCCCCGCTGTCGCCCACGTGGCCAACATCATTCTCTTCTACAAGGGTGAAACCCGAAAACTCCAGGGACTAGGGCCTAATACCCAGGTCAAGCGAGCATTACCCGAAGACCTTCCGCACCGCACCTTCATCCATCGTACCGTCACCGGCGTCATCGAGAACGCGCTGCGTCTGGTGACCAGTGAACCCAAGATCTTCTGGGTTGGAGGCATCGACAGCTACTCGTTACGCGACCTCGAAGACCTGTACCTGTTCAGCAGGGGCCGTAACCAGGAGGTGCAGAACAAGAAGCTGTTGCGCGACTACCGCGATTACAGTCAATACGTCGAAATCGCCGAAGTCAGCCAAGACAGTGAAATGCTCCGGTCGATCAAGATCATCGCTGCGTACCCGGATCTGCCACAGCGGATCCTGGCACTGCGGTCTCGAACGGTCGATAACGAGCTGGATGCCACAATTACCCTCACCACCGGGCACAAGGCCAAAGGTCTGGAGTGGGACTTCGTTAGCCTTTACGACGACTTCACTGCCGATCCGTTGGCTCCAGACATCGACCAAGGACGAAAGAACGATGAGCTGAATCTGCTCTATGTGGCCGTGACCCGTGGAATGAAGATCCTGGCTCTCAATGCGATTGTCCTTTCAATCATGCAGGCTTACGTCGACGCCCGCACCACCGCAGCTCCACAAAAGAAATCCAGAGGGTAGCGAACGAGCATTTCCGATTGCCCGCTCGAGCTCGGAACTGGAAGCCTGAAATCTCATAACGTTGAGGACGTGACATGAGTAACCAGGCATTCGAGTACCACACTGAATTCTGCCCGCTGTTGTACCGGGTGCAGACCAAGGGTTTTCTACTGTTTAAGACGGAGGAGCCCACTACAGAGCCGGACATTGGCGCGTTTTTACAGGATCCGGAATACAAGGAACGGCTCGCAAGACTAGGTCGAGATGGCTGGGAGTTGGTCACCGTTCAGACGGTGGTGAAGGGAGATATCAAGGTTGGGAATCAGAATGCACAGGCTTGGGCATACGCAATTGCCTTACCCACCGGATACCTGATGTTCTTTAAGCGTCCTGTATCGTAATTGCACTCCATTTGCTCAATTTCTGAACGGGTTGATCAACGCAACCCGCCTCCAACTAGTTACAGCTTCAGAAGAATATTCGCCCCCTCAGTTTCGGACTTAAAGGCAGGAAAACTTAGATCGCGCATAACTCTTCCGATCTCAAAAACCGCAGCCCTGCGTGCGTCTTCGACTGGGGCAACTTTATCGCCGGTACGTGTATCAAAATAGTACTTCCCATCGCAGTGGAGTTCGTCGAGCAAATATCCCATGTCATAAACGTAGTCAGGTACGATTTCGCCCTCACCAGCTAAAATGCCGGCAGTGATTGAGTGATTACCTCCGTTAACAAAGCCAATACCCCAAGGTAGCCAGAGTTCGATTTGATGGTTTTCATCCTGACACCAAGCCCCCTGAAAGCTGCGGTCCCACTCACTCCCATCAATCAGCGCTTTGCTGGAGCCAATCGTCGCTACTGCATCGACGTAACGTCTAAAGCTCCAGGCCCAAGGAAGCACAATGTCGCGTGATAGCTTCAAGCTGTAATCTTTACCCTCGAGCCTTACACCACGAAAACTCATACCGTCTGCGGTAAACATTCGCGTTCGGGTTGCCTCCCCGAAAAAAGTATTGGAGTCGATCGTCGGCAGAGCGTCCTGGCCTCGCTCAGCGACACCTAGGAGATACTCCGATTGAAGGGGGCGAAGGATGGCACGCACCAAGTCAACCAAACCCCGAGGGTTGGTCTCTGCGATGAGCTTTGACGTTTTAATGAGGTGCTCGAAGCAAGCGAGTGGATGCGATTTAAGTCGCTTTGCATGTTCTTCCTGTTTCCGCTGCCTAAATCGCTGCCATCTACTAAGCAAGAAAGTCTTTCGATATGAAATATTGATTGAAGGAATCTCATCGGTCATTTTTCAATCTCGTAAATGGACAGTTACAAATCATAGTTCAATCGGCGATCAGGTTTAGGGCTTCTCCCATCCACTCCCAGGATCTCAAGATCGCAGAGCATCAGAAGAAATCCAAGAGATCTCGATAATGGATTTCTTGCGGCAACCCCCTCCCTGAACACGGCAAGCTGACGGCAACAGGAATTACCAGAGCCCAGCCGTGAACCAGTATCAGCCCCTCACAGCCCTGACTTACCGCCTTGCCCGGGCGGGCCTGATCGTTCTGATCGGATGCTGCACGCACATCCCCCTCGCTGCTGCTGCATCTGCCTCAGAGCAGGCCAATCTCGAAGTGATGATCCGCCAATTGAACGCATTGGAGGACACCGCCCGCCGTAGCGCGAAAGTCGCTGACGAACCAGGTAAGCGCTTCTTCTTCGATTACCAACGTCTTGCCGGCGACATTGAGCGCATTCGCCACGGCCTGGAGGGTTACTTGACCCCCAGCCGGGCACAACCGCGTGATCCGGCAGAGATTTCAGGGGACTACACCAAAACCGGAGTGGGCAATCCATGAGTATGAGCGGTGCACAGTCCTCAGCGTTTCAAGCGGCCGCAGGTTTCACACCCTCGTCCAGCTACACGCTGTTCGTGGGGTTCGCCGTGGGACTTACATTCCTTTGGGGGGCTTGGGCTCTCTATAGCTGCTACCGAGGTTGGGCAACTGGAAACCTTGATCGCTCGATCGCATTGCCCTCAGCGATACGCACCGTTCTGCTCTGCATGATCCTCACCGTTTTTGTTCTCAGCTAACCACACAGGAGTTAAACCATGTCTCGTAACTTGAAAGTGAAATCTGCGATCGCAGGAGCTGTCGTCCTACCTCAGATGGCATCAGCCGCACTTCCCCAAGCTCAAACCCCGACTCGCGGCGAAGGCAGCAATATTCTCCAGACCATTCAGAACTGGGGATTTGACGGTTTCATGCTGATCGGCCTACTCATTCTGGGCGTCATGTTCTTAGGCGTGGCCTGGCATGCCTTCGGTGTCTATCACGAAATACACGATGGCAAGAAAAAGTGGCGTGACCTGGGGGCCACGGCGACGGTGGGTGTGGGCATTTTGGGTGTAGGCATTTATCTGGTAACCAAAGCCACCGGCATCCTTTAAAGAGCGCTTGTCATGGCAGACATTCTGGACGACGGCACCTTGAGTTTCTTACCAGTGCGACTGAACAACCAGCCGGTTGTGATGGGAGGCCTCACTGCTGACGAGATGTGGGCCACTGTCGCGATCAGTGCAGGTTCGGGCTTCGTATTGGGTATTCCGATTGCGATTCTTTTCCATAACTGGTCGCTGATCATCGTTGGAGCGCTGGTCGGCGGAGTGCTTGGGCTGACCGTGGCCAGTCGGGTCCTACGTCGCATGAAACGTGGTCGTCCAGAAACCTGGGTGTACCGCCAGCTCCAACTGAATGTCGCCCTTCACTTCCCGTCCTGGAACTCATCCCGCCTCATTACACGCACCGGCGCGTGGACCTGTCATCGCACGGAGGGTGCATGAGCTACCGCAAGAAAGTCGACTCGCAGCAGGCCCACATCTACAGCTTGCGTCTGGTCATTGGTCTGCTGATCGGCCTGGGGCTGTACATGGCTTACGGATGGCAAAGCGCGCCGCGCGATCTGACCATTCATGTCCCACCAGACCTTCGCTCAGGCAGTACCCGGAAATGGTGGGACATCCCACCAGAGTCGGTTTATTCCTTTGGTTTGTACATCTTCCAGCAGATGAACCGTTGGACGTCAGATGGTGAGACGGACTACGAGGACAATATTGCTCGGCTGGCCGGCTACCTGACACCCAGTTGCAGAACATATCTGGAGAAAGATTTCGAGCTACGGCGCAACAGCGGAGAACTGCGCAAACGCGAGCGCGGTGTTTCCGAAATCCCCGGGCGAGGTATTGACGACGCATCTGAACAGCATATCGAGCAACACAGCATCAACGACTGGACGGTCAACCTGGATATTGTTGCGGATGAGTATTACGGCGGCGAACGCGTGAAGCGTGCTTTTGCCCGGTATCCGCTGCACATCATTCGGTCCGACACCGACCCGGAAAAGAATCCTTTCGGCCTTACCTGGAACTGCTACAGCAGCAACCCTCAGCGCATCGAGGTCCCCGACTCCCCTGTGAAAGCTGGAGGCAAGTAAATCGTGCGGACCTTCACTTATGCATTGATCCTGATGGCCTGCCTGACTGGATACGCCCAGGCTGTTGAAATACAGCGCTGGGAACGTATCCCTCTGGCAGTGCCCTTGATTGTGGGCCAAGAA
Source organism: Pseudomonas sp. H3(2019) (assembly GCF_007713465.1). GTDB lineage: Bacteria > Pseudomonadota > Gammaproteobacteria > Pseudomonadales > Pseudomonadaceae > Aquipseudomonas. Next base: position 17,055 of record NZ_VMSG01000017.1, read on the forward strand.
CGCATTGTCTTCGTTGACCAAAACGTGCGCGTCGGACATCCGCGCACCTTGGTAGGAAAGCTACGGGTTCAGAGCACGGGCGGTGCCATCTACTTATTGGCCAACGAACCTATCGAGCCTACCCGCCTACAGCTGCAGAACATGACCTCCGGCGAGATCATGTTGGTCGATATTGCAGCCAGTATTGGCAAAGCGAATCAAGCGGCACTCGAACCCGTAAAAATCGTTGCCGGCGAGCAGCAAAGCAGCCGTTATGGCCAGGTCAGCACACCACAGAAATCGACACTGAATCGTTCCCGCGAAGAATCGGTAGTTCAGGAGTCCAGCGAGGATCCTCCTGCTGTAAGGCGTGAAACCCCGGTACCGGTAGTCATCACTCGCTATGCCGCCCAGATGCTGTACGCCCCCCTTCGCACCGTTGAACCTGTCGCGGGCATTTCCCAGGTCAATCTCAACCGGCGCCTCGATCTATCGACCCTAATCCCTACCCTGCCTGTCGAAGCTTCGGCATTGGGGGCCTGGCGTATGGATGACTACTGGGTCACGGCGGTGAAACTTCGAAACACCAGCGCCCAACACCTGACGCTGGATCCCCGTGAATTGATGGGCGATTTCGTGGCTGCCACCTTTCAGCATCCCTATTTGGGGGTGAAAGGAGATGCCAGCGACACGACGACCGCCTACCTGGTAACTCGCGGCCACGGGTTAGCAGAGTCTCTGTTGCCGTCGAAAGTTGGGCAAATCGATCCGAAGGGAGGACGCCGTGAAGAATAATCCTCTCCTGAAATTTCTGGTCATTCCGTTCGCCATTTTGGCGATCGTCCTGATGGTAAAGATGCTCGGCTCATCCGCTGCCCAACAGCAACAAAGCGAAGGAACTCCGAAGCTCACTGAGGGACAAGCCAAAAAGCTCGGCGTGGACGGTGACACAGCCAGCGATACCCTTCGGACGATGGTCGCGGAAAGCAAACAGCTCAAAGACCAGATCAACACAGCGCTCAAGGGAAACGACGAACTGAAGCAGCAGAATCTGGAACTGCAAAGGCGTCTGCAGAACATCGATCAGACGGTGGATAGCCGGCTGCAAAATGTCCAGAACACGCTGAAACAGGAGGCCCAGCAACAAAATCAAAGCCTCGTTGATACGTTGAAGCAGCAGTACGACTCGTTGGCCAACAAGCAGAACATTGGTAACTCTGCTGGAGCAGACCTCCCAATTGGGTTCGGCGTGCAACCAGGAGACGGGCAAGGCTTTGAGCGTACCCCTGGCCTGGAGATGGTCTGGATAGAACCGCAGGACGCCACACCGGTTGATGCCAACGGCAAGCCGATCCCGAACGGTTCGAACCAGACCGCGAATGGTTTCAACTTCCCGACATCATTTGGCGCAACACTGGATCGCGGACAAAACGCCCTCAGCAACGGTGTTCAGAATGTTGCCGGCGAAGTGTCTTCGCAGGAAGCACGTAAACAAGTACGCAAGGTTTACACGCTTCCACAGAACTCAACGCTCATGGGATCCGTTGCCATGTCAGCGCTGATTGGTCGAATTCCTATTGATGGAACAGTCAACGACCCTTACCCCTTCAAGGTTCTGATAGGCCCGGAAAATCTGACGGCCAATGGCATTGATTTACCCGACGTTGCAGGGGCAGTCGCCAGCGGGACTGCGTCCGGCGATTGGACCTTGTCGTGCGTGCGCGGCCAAATTCGAAGCCTGACCTTTGTCTTCAATGACGGCACCGTGCGAACACTTCCCGCTCCGGCCGACGAGGCGAATGGCAACCAGAACTCCAGTCAGAACAGCGGAAATCAGCAAACCATCCAAGGCGGTCTGGGCTGGATCAGCGACGCTTACGGTATTCCGTGCATCAGCGGTGAGCGCAAAAGCAACGCCTCTCAATACATCGGTTCTCAGGTGCTGATCACCGCCGCCGGCGCCGGCGCTGCGTCTTTGATCAAATCAGACGGGAACAGCAGCTCCGTCGTTTCAACCCCCGGCGGGACAGTGAGTACCACCGGGATCTCTGGCAACGAGGCCATGGGCAAGATCATTGGCCAAGGCGTCAACGATGTCTCCAGTTGGGTCAACAAACTCTATGGCCAGGCCTTTGCCGCCGTATACGTGCAACCCGGGGCGAAGGTTGCGGTTCACCTAGATCAACAGCTCGCCATCGATTACGAGCTCAAGGGCCGCAAGGTCGACTACACCTCTGGAGCCGGTCATGTCTCTACCACTCTCGACTAAGTTGGGCCTGAAGGTCTGCATCAGCCTGATCATTGCGTTGCTCCTTCCGGGCTGCTCGACGAGTAAGGATGAAATGCTGCCCCACGGCGACAGCACCATGCTGGATGTCTGGGATCAGGGCACCGCGGGCTCCATCGGGAGTGCCGGCAACCGTCAACTCCTAGATGCACGTCTGGCCTTGCGCAGGCCGCTGGAGTCGGATCAAGGAAAGTCGCTGGAGACCAATAGCGCCTTCACACGAACTTCGCAAAACGAGATCTACAGCCAGTTCAAGCGCCTGCCGAACCCGGACCTGGTCATGTACATCTTCCCCCATCTCGCGGGGTCTGACCCGGCGCCAGTGCCGGGCTACACAACAGTATTCCCGCTCTACCAACGCGTGCAGTACGCCATGCCCGGAGAACGGACGGAGGACTATTGATGGGACTGTTTGAAGGATTCAAAACACGTAAAGACGCCGAACGTGTTGAACCGGGTGTGCAGCCGACCAACGTTGATATCGACGTGGCCACCGCCCCCATCGATGGGGATAAAAGCCCGAAAGCATCCCCTGCCGAACAGTTCGAAGCCGCCTCACAGCGATATTTCGAACGCCTTGCGGCCCTTGGAATTCCCTCCCCTGATGACTGGAGAAATCCAAAGCTGAAACCTGCCACGACCGCCGACGTGGCCAAACTGTACAACGTCAACCCGTCGTTCGTGGATTTACTGCCCTGGGTGGATTACCTGCACGGCGAGAAGGCCATGCTCCTGGAGGATGGGGTTTCTCGTGCTGCCTTTTTCGAGCTGACACCGATCGGCACCGAGGGACGTGACCCTGAATGGCTTCGCAAAGCCCGGGACGCCTTGGAGAACGCGCTGCAGGATTCGTTTGACGAACTGGAAACCTCCCCGTGGGTCGTCCAGATGTACGCTCAGGACGAAACCAGTTGGGACGAGTATCTCCAGCAATTGCACAACTACATTCAGCCCCGCGCCAAAGGCACTGCGTTTACCGAGCTGTACCTGAAGCTGTTCAAGCAACATCTCGAAGCCATTTCCAAACCGGGAGGCCTCTTCGAAGACACTAAAGTCAGCCAACTTCCGTGGCGAGGCCAACAGCGCCGCGTTCGTATCGTGGTCTATCGCCGCGCCAAAAGTGGAAGCGACGTTCGTGGCCAAGAACCGGCTCCTTACTTGAAGGTTATTTGTGATCGCCTGGTGGGTGGGCTGGCGAACGCCGGCATCAAGGCCAAGCGAATGGACGGACAGGCGATCCGTCATTGGCTCGTCCACTGGTTCAACCCACGCCCCGATCATCTCGGTCCGACTGATGCAGATATCCGCCGCTTCTACGACCTGGTCTGCGACGAAGCTCCAACCACTGAGGAAGGTGAACTGCCGCTCGCCAGCGGCACCGACTTTTCGCAAAACATTTGCTATCGCGAGCCTCTGTCCGACGTGGAAAAAGGATTGTGGTACTTCGATGGTATGCCTCACCGGGTGGTCATGCTCGATCGCTTACGCGAGCCACCCAAGACCGGACACCTGACCGGCGAGACCCGTAAGGGCGGCGACGCGCTGAATGCGCTGTTCGACAAAATGCCGGAAGACACCATCCTCTGCATCACCCTGGTCATCACCCCGCAGGACACACTTGAAGGTCATTTAGAGCAATTGTCCCGCAAAGCTGTCGGCGACACTCAAGCCTCGATCCTCACCCGTGAAGACGTCTCGACCGCGCGTCAATTACTGGGTCGCAAACACAAACTGTATCGGGGCAGCGTGGCGTTCTTTCTGCGCGCTCACGACCAATCGCAGCTACATGAGCGCAGCCTCCAGCTCAGCAACGCGTTGCTGGGAGCAGGCATGGCACCGGTAGAACCACGGGATGAGGTCGCGCCGTTGAATAGCTACCTTCGCTGGCTGCCCGGTAATTTCGACCCGAACCAGCGGCGAGCGCTCGACTGGTACACCCAACTAATGTTTGCCCAGCATATCGCTAACCTGGCTCCAGTCTGGGGTCGGTCTACCGGAACCGGGCATCCTGGCCTGACGCTGTTCAATCGAGGTGGCGCGCCACTGACGATTGACCCACTGAACAAGCTCGACCGACAGATGAACGCGCACTTGTTCGTGTTCGGTCCCACCGGGGCCGGTAAGTCCGCGACCCTCAACAACCTGGTCAATCAGCTGATAGCGGTCTACCGGCCGCGCCTGTTTATCGTTGAAGCCGGTAACAGCTTTGGGCTGACAGGTGACTTTGCCCAACGCCTGGGGTTGACCGTCAACCGCATCAAGCTCTCCCCGGGCTCTGGTGTGAGCCTGGCTCCCTTTGCTGACGCAGCTCGGCTGGTAGAAGCCCCTGACCAGGTGAAAATCCTCGATGCCGAAGACCTGGAGTCATCCGACGCGCACCTGGACAGCCAAGAAGACGATCAACGGGACATCCTCGGCGAGCTGGAGATCGTCGCTCGCCTGATGATCACCGGTGGCGAGGAGAAAGAGGACGCCCGTTTGACTCGCGCCGATCGCAGTGCCATTCGCCATTGCATCCTCGACGCTGCAAAAACCTGTGTGGCTGACAATCGGACCGTATTGACTCAGGACGTCCGCGACTCGCTGCGTGCAGCCGGCATGCAGGAAGGCATGCCTGAGCCACGGCGCAACCGAATGCTGGAGATGGCCGAGGCCATGGACATGTTCTGCATGGGCGCCGACGGCGAGATGTTCAACCGCGAAGGTACGCCTTGGCCTGAGGCGGATTTGACGATCGTTGACTTGGCCACCTACTCCCGTGAGGGCTACAACGCACAGTTGTCGATCGCCTATATCTCGCTGCTCAACACCGTGAACAACATCGCTGAGCGCGACCAGTTCAAGGGCCGCCCTATCGTCAAGCTGACTGACGAAGGGCACATCATCACCAAGAACCCATTGCTTTCGCCCTACGCCGTCAAGATCACCAAAATGTGGCGAAAGCTCGGCGCCTGGTTCTGGCTCGCCACGCAGAACGTCGACGACTTGCCACCGGCAGCGGCGCCGATGCTGAACATGATTGAGTGGTGGATCTGCTTGAACATGCCACCGGATGAAGTGGAAAAAATCGCCAGGTTTCGGGAGCTGACCCCCTCTCAGAAGGCGCTGATGTTGTCCGCGCGTAAAGAGAGCGGCAAATACACCGAAGGAGTCATTCTCTCGAAAAGCATGGAGGTGCTTTTCCGTGCTGTCCCACCGAGCCTTTATCTCGCCTTGGCCATGACCGAACCCGAAGAGAAAAAACAACGCTACGACGTAATGCAGGCAACCGGCGTCGACGAGCTCGGCGCCGCCATTCAGATCGCAGCAGATCTGGACCGGCTGCGTGGCATCGAACCGCACATCATCACCTTTCCCGAACAAACTACGGCCTTGGAGCGCCAGGCATGAGAACACTGAATACCCTGACCCAGAACCTGATTGAAAGCCTAACCCAGCTGCTCCAAAAACCCGGGGAGGACGCTCTTCAAACCCTTGAGGTTTGCGCACCGGTCTTGATTGAACAACTGCAACAGGTTTTGGTGAGGGCTGTGGACCGACGAGACATCGAGTCCCAGCTCCGAGTGGTGCTGAACGAGTGGTTTGAGCAACACCCTCAGCCCGAGCACGCAAAAGCAGCACTGTTCAAAGCGTTGCAAACACAGTCTCTGACTTCACCCAAACCCAGCAAGGTATCGGTATGACACACCTTCGCAAACGCTGGGCGATACCAATGGCCGCTCTTGCAGGCCTGCTGGTAGCCACCTTTCCTTTAATCAGAGACCAACTGTTCCCCTCACACCCTCAAGGGCCGTGGATATTCGGTCGAGCAGATGCACGATGGACCATCACCGAATTCGCCGACCTGGAATGCCCTTTTTGCAAGACCTATACGCCCATACTGAAGGCATGGGTACAGCAACAAGATGACGTGAACCTCCAGTGGCATCACCTGCCACTGGATTTCCACGGCCAGCCAGCACGGCAGGAAGCCAGACTTGTCGAGTGCGCCGGTAAGCTGAGTGGAGCTACAGCTTTCTGGGAAGCCATTGGCCAAGTGTTCGAACGCACGCGTAGCAATGGCCAAGGATTTGATGGTCACCTTGATATCGCCAATGTCGATAACCAAGAGCTGAAGGCCTGCGCTGCCAACAACATGCAGGTCGCCTTGCGTATTGACCAGCAGGTGAAGCAAGCCGCCAAAGCCGGCATTCAAGCGACACCGTCGCTGGTGATCAGAGACAACACCACAGGAAAATCCTTGAAAATCGAAGGACCCGCTGATAACGCGATACTGCTTTCTGCTATCGATTGGTTGTCACAGGCTAACGCCAGCCCTAGTCGAGGTTCGTACCAACCTCACTGAATGCAAATTTTTAATCGGAGACCATCAAAACTAATTGAAAAAGTACCGCAAGAGAATCATCAGCGTCGGACGTGATAACATCCAGCATAACTCACAGGTTAGCCATGTAAACGTCGCTTCCCTGAATAGATTATCTGAACTATAGAATGAGATCTCGGAAATGGAATTCTCAGCACTTATACACACTATGACCGAGCTCTACACCAAAATAGCTCAATCGGCCTTAACCCTGCGCACGTCTATAATAGCTTCCGCTGATTCAGCAATATCGGATGAAAAGAGTGCAATATGGGCAACATTAATTACAGACATAATCACTATTGCAGCAGCCCTTGGCGCACTTGCACTCCCAATATCCTTAAACGTAATTGAAGCTACTAGAACGCGCTATAGGAGCCCATCCCTACTTAAAATCACACCCACCCTTTCAGGTACAGACACAAAAAAATTAAATAGAGCGCTATTCTTGGCGCTAGCCTCGTCCCTCACCGCCAAATTATTAATCTCAATACACGCCTTCAACCTAATATCATTAACCCCGTACCTATGCTTACTAACTGCATGGTTCGGATTCGTCATGTACAAAGTATATAAGCATCTAAAGTTCACATACACATTCATGTCCAACATAGAAACAATTCACAACAAAATATATCTAACCATCAGCAAGCACGCAAATTCTACATTCATGAAAAAACCGAACAAGCAAGGCTTTACCTCAAGTTTATTATTTAAAGTCAAAGCTTGGTTTTCAAGCCCTGCAAACATTCAAGACCACATAACAGCATTAATCGAACTGGAATCCCACCTACTTTGCACCGAGCCAACTAAATTTGATTTAGACAAACGAATTAGAGCCATTTCTTATGAAGCAATAGACAAACTTTACGACAATAACGCAAATGAATTCACACGTCAGTTGCTAGCTTCGCTTCCCGCCGTAATGGCGGCAGTTGAGACTGCTAGGGAAGCAGATGTTTACCAAAGAATAGCAGGCTACTATTTGAGTTTAACAATGACGGCTATTCTAGCCAAGGAAGAGTATCTACCCCAACTCGGTGTAATTGAAAGAATAGCGAGATTCAGAGAAGACAAGCTTCCCTCGTATGGTCGATTCTGCCGAAACGGACGTTTATTTAGCAGCTTTGCTCACAAAGAAAAATCCGAACGCGAAGTATACAAACAGCTTCAACAACACTTCAGCCTACTCATCTGGACCTCAGTTCATGAACAACCAGAAAACGTTCCAGAGCTACTGGACAATGTCCGCCAAATCATACAATACAAAGGCAATTACAACAAAGGTGGATGGGAGCTCCCTGAACGAATAGCTGAGCTTTGGGGCTACTCAAGCCTGCCCGAGTTCGATCATGACATTACCGAAGTTCATGCTGGACGGATGCTGCGCGAAGAGCTCGAAAAAAAGATTGAAAGCAAATACCAACCTGGGATGAAAGCACACTTAGAAAAAAACGTTTTCCCACCGAAAATATTAAAAGATGAATTCAAAAATTTAGACATCGCTATAACTGAGCTTTGGAAAGGCATTGATTTAAACAGCTTTTCACGCGAAATAGAGATTGAAACACTACGAGCACTAAGTTCCCTACTGACTAGAAACCCAGAAATTTTTATCGAATGCAGAGAATTGCGTAATCCTGCTGGAGCGCGCGCATTCAACGTTGGACATTCTCCGGTTCCTACATCTCTAGCCGAATGTATCGGCGTATTTGTTTCGGCTAACAACTTTAGTGAGTTTTACAGATCCCTAAATGAAATCCAGGAATATAAAATAGTTGACGCCATTGGAGCCCTTATTGTTTATGAACTCTGGAATCTCTACATTTTGCGAGCAACTGGCACTACAATCAAATCAGAAATATCCATACCTACACTCCCCACCTGTCACATAGGGGAGCTGAAAGCTGCAAACCAGCGAGTACCTTTACTAAAGACAGCGCTATTAAAAATATTAGCCAACAGTCGTTTTACCGATCGCCTTGGAATTCTACCCGAGCAAATATCAACTCTCAGAGACTATGCTTGCCAGCTTTGCGAGCTACTTAGCAAAGCATTGACTGATAAAACCAAGACCGAGTTAGCGACTCAAAAATTAGACCCAGCCTCACTAGACAGATTCAAAACCGAAGTCACAAAAAAACTCGCGAAATCAGTATCAACGTATCCTTTATTTCGGAGACTGACTATAGCCCCCGTAAATCCAATAACTTCAAATATCGACCTACCACGTGAAGCTTTTCTCGCCAAGACTGGAACTCATTACATATTTGATATTTACGGCCCCAATTTAGCCCAAGAGGTCCACAACTGGCTTAATCTTCAAATATTACTTCACAATAAACATACCAAAGACGCTGAGAACACACTTCCAACTCGCAACGCAGACTGGATAATCTGTTCATCCCAAGCGTTAAGCAAGCTCGAAGCAGCTGGCTTTACAACATCAGGGCGAAATATTATTTGGCCTGACGGAACAGGTAACATGAGGTTCTATGAAGTTAATTGCGAGGGCACAGGCTACTACTTGGTATTACCAGGCGAAAGCTTATTGATCGTGGATTACACCCATATGGATAGCGGCCTCCCAATAAGCATCAGTCACTCGGATGATGGCGAAAAAGTCAGATTTACAATCAATTACTACGTTGACGCACCGCACTAGGAGTACAGCTTCTTTGGGGGTTTTAAACAATCTGGCCGATTTGTTGAGCAAGCCCTCATCCTGCCCCGAGAAGAAATCCGCCCCCTTCCTATATCCTATTTTCTGCTGCGCTCGACCGGCCCATCCTGTTTTCTGCACCTGAACTCCATTCAGGTACGGCGTCATGATCAACCACCTACCCGACTCCAATCGACCACTAAGATGGCTGGCTGCACTCACCATTTTATGTATGTCCTCTTTGGCCCATGGCGAAACTTGGGTTATCACGGACAAGGCTCATCCAATCGTTGCTGTTGCCGGCACCCGCGTCATTCAACTCGATGCGCAACAGAGACTTGAAGAGCAACTGTCGAAGTCTTTGCCAGTAGACCCGCGCCAAGCCTCTGAGGCTGTGCGACGTTTCCTTGCCAGCACAGCAGGCAAGCAACTGCAGAACGACCTGGCCAAAGCACAACAGGATGCTACCGACGCATGGAGCATCGGAATAGAGAAACTCCCAGCCGTTGTCGTGGACCGTCGGTACGTTGTGTACGGGGAACCGGATGCGGCCACCGCGACACGACTCATCGAAAGAGCAAGGAGTATTCAGCGATGAAGCTCAATCATCACTCGCTCCGGTCGATTTCAATGGCAGTCATATTTAGCCTGTCTTTTTCAGCATCTGCGGCAATTAACTCAGCTGCAATCATCTCGTCGACGCTTTCACCACAATGCCTGGAATACAAGATCGTTGGGATCTGCTACTGGCTGTTCTGCACCCCCTTCGGATGCAAAGTCAGAACCTCAACCAAGGTTCGTCACTACGTTCCTGATGCTGTTGTAGCGAGCTATTCGGACACGGGATTGAGTCCTTGGACAGAAATGTCAGGCCTCGGCTCTCCGAACGCGATGGCCCAAGCTGGCAATGACGGAACTACGAACCACATCGGCGAGAACAACATCGCCAAATTCAAAGAAGCCGATGTAATCGGACACCCTGGAGGCGCGACTTTCAGCCAATTTGCCAGCGCATCGGGCTACGCCTGCAAGGGTGCGACTCTGCCACTCGTGCCGTACTTTCTCAGCACGCTCGACCCTATCGCCTGGCGATATGGCGTACCCGAGGCCGTGTATCCGGAAGCCTTCATTCCAGGAAGACGTGAAGTCGGGAGCACTATGACCGGCAATCAGTGGGGAAACATTTACCCACGCAGTGGTTTCCTCCATCAGACCGATGACTACAAGACCGGTGCCGTCATCGCCCAGCGCGCAGGCGACATCACCACGCGCAACGGTCAGATACACGTCTATCTCCCGATGCTCGCAACAGCTCAGGACGGTTATTGGCCCGCTGGAGAGCTGAAGGAAGGTGACGCCATCACTGGCAAGTGGCAGGAACTCACACCAACGCTTAGCCAGTCATGCGCGGTGTTCCCCAGCAGCGGCCCACAAGTTCAAGCCCAGGACGGTGGCTACGCCTGGGCGCTGTGGCGGCCGTATTCATGCTGCCAGCGACGCGGTCAAACGTTTTTAGGCAGCACTGACTTCCAATGAACCTCAGCGATCGGAGCACGATATGAAACTCAGTCCTTGGGCGATCGGACTCGCCTGCAGTCTCGTCAGTGCAGCAGCGTTATCTGCTGGCCCAATTAACGCCTCATCGTCAGGCAGTGTGATCGGCGACGACGTGCTCTACAGCATCGGCGGCGGCAATGCAGTGACGATGGGCAGTGCTGGCAACATGGACAGCATCTCGGTGGGAGGTGGCTGGAGCAACAACCTGGTCTGCGGAAATATGAACCTGAGCAACACACTGGAAAACCAGTTGAACGGGGCGACCTCCGGATTCCAGAACATCATGACCTCGGTGGTATCAAACGCCACCGGTGCCGTCGCCTCTCTGCCGGCACTGATTCTCCAGCGATCCAACCCGGCACTCTACAACTTGATCACCAACGGAATCTTGCAGGCCAGGCTCGACTTTGATCGGTCGAAAGGTACCTGCCGGGCCATTGCAGACAAGATGGCAGATGTCGCCGGCAATCAGATGGGATGGGGCAAGATTGCTGAGGGTCAGGCAATGAGCCAGACCCTGGCGGCAAACACAGATGCCGTCTCGGCGATTGAACAAGTCGAGAAAAAGGGTGGTGACGATGGTGTTACCTGGGTCGGTGGCGATCGAGCCGGGGGCTCAGGACAAAAGCCTATCCGGATCGTGGGGGATGTGACCAAGGCCGGTTATAACCTGCTGAACAAACGAGCTGCCGGCGACACCTCATCGATCAGCAAGGATAGCTGTAACAACGGCCTGATTTGCAATGTATGGTCTTCGCCACAGGAGGCAACCACCTTTGCCAACCGCGTGCTTGGCGAACAGCAACAACAAACCTGTGACAGTTGCCCAAAAACGGTGACCGCTGCTGGGGTAGGACTCACTCCCCTGATCCAGGAAGCCTATGACACCAAACTGAAAGCGTTGCAGGAGCTGCTGACCGGCAGCAAAGCCATGTCCGTAGAAAATCTCCAGGCAGCGAGCAGCAACTCGCTGCCGATAACCCGAGGCGTCGTGAGCGCTTTGAAGGACGAACGTGATCAGGATGTTCTGGCCCGTCGGCTTGCTTCAGAGGTGGCTCTCTCCGATGTCCTGGAGAAAGCTCTGGCACTGCAACGCACGATGATGGCCGGCAGCAAGGAGCCCAACGTCGCAGCCAATGACCTCGCCGTGCAGGCGGTGAGCCAACAGAGTTCTGCGCTCCAGCAGGAGATCGGAAACCTGAAGATTGAGCTCGACATGCGCCAACAGCTCGCGCAGAACTCGCCGATGAAGATTATCGAAAGAAGCAAAGCTAGAGCCGAGAACTCCCGTGGCGTGCTGCAGGGTAACCCAGAAACTGGTCGCCTGAATCAGCTGCAGTCGCCAAAGACTAATCAGTGAGGACTTGGCCATGATCGATACTCAGGATGTAATCATCAAACCACGTCGTTCAATGGCTCGCAGAGTGATAAGGGGGACACTCGTAACAGTGATCTGCCTTTTTCTGCTCAGCGCCCTGGCGATCATGCTCAACGCTGTATTGTTCCGTTTCTTCGGTGGTGTGCAGGCCTGGCAGGAATGGCGTATCGATCACTACTGGCACCTTCTGGCATGGCGGTTGGCACTCTACACCGGTCTGGCCATTACCTGGTTCAAACTGAAAACGCGCCTCCCGGAACAGGCCGCGAAGCAGAGCAATAAACGCCTACGTAAAGTAGAGGTTCTGGTCGTGCTGTTGGTGCTGCTCATCGAGCTCAGCAAACTGGCGTTCCAACCGGGAGGTGTGTTGTGACCCTCTACACGAATGACTACCTGGAGTATTACCTGACGCTGGTCGGTTGGCTGATCAACAACGGTATTTGGGCGATGATCCAGGACACTGGGTTATTCGCTGTGCCCTTCTGCATTATCGTGCTTAGGGAGTGGCTCAAAGTCCGCGGGGAAGGCGCTGACGAGGGTAACAAGGGTGTACTTTCCCTGGCGCGGATCGAAACCAGTATCTATGTCGGCTACGTTGTCGTTGCGTTATGTGGCGTGCCAGCTGTCAATGTCAGCTTCGATACTCTGCACTTCGATCAAACCCGGGCACAGCAGTGTCAGTACACCCTTCCGGCCCCGGCCGATACCGGATGGAACACGTCGTTCAGTAGCTTGGCAGGGAAAAGCGCGCAGATGCCAGTCTGGTGGGCCTTCATGCACGCCCTCTCCAAAGGGGTAACCAATGGGGCTGTCGCGTCGATCCCTTGCGGCACAGACCTTAGGCAGATGCGGATGGATGTCGACAACGCGCGCATCAGCAATCCTCTGCTCGCCCAGGAAGTCGCCGATTTCACCCATGACTGCTACGGCCCCTCCCGAGCTCGTTTGTTCATGCGACAACCCGAGTTAGGGTCTGCTGCAAGCAAATCTGAAACGCTGCAGGATCTGAGCTGGATCGGCTCACACTTCTTCCTTAATACCTCTGGGTACTACGACACCGACTACTCCAAGACGCCACGGACCTCGTGGCCATACAACGCAACCCGAGATGCCGGTCTTCCGGAAGTTTCGGGTGGTGGAGGTTATCCGACGTGCAAACAGTGGTGGTCAGACGGAGGAATCGGGCTGAAGGGCAGGATTCAGGCTCAAGTGGATCCGGACCTGATGACCAAGTTCCTTGGCTGGGCCAAGTGGCTGTCCTCGGATGAAGTCAATGAGGCAGTGATCAGGCAACTTGTAGCCCCTTCAAGCCAAGTCCAGGGAGATGTTTACTCTGACTACGGAGGCCAGATCGGCGGTACCGTCTGGAACGGCATGGCCCGCACTGGCGGTACGTTTGGTATTGCTCTTGGATCACTCGCCTACTTTCCGGCTATGGACATGGTGCGCCAAGCGCTTCCCATGATCATGGCCTTCTTGAAGATGGCAATGGTGATCAGCATGCCCATGGTCCTGGTGGTCGGGGCATACCAGCTGAAAACTGCCATGACTATGACAGTGGTCTTCTTTTCGCTGATCTTCGTCGACTTCTGGTTCCAACTGGCAAGGTGGGTGGACAGCACCATCCTCGATGCCCTCTACGGTTCAGGCTCACCTCATCTGAGCTTTGATCCAGTGATGGGGCTGAACACTGCAACCCAAGACGCCATTCTCAACTTTGTGATGGGTGCGATGTTTGTGATCTTGCCGCTCTTTTGGATCGCAGCATTAGGGTGGGCAGGTGTTGCGACAGGGGATGTGCTTGGCGGTCTCGCAAGAGGTTCCCAACCCGTACAGCAAGCCGGTGGAAGTGCCGCTGAGCTGGTGAAAGGAGGTCTGAAGGGGAAATAACGCTTAAATGAACGAGGGGGCCATAAAGGCCTCCTCAACTGACGTGGATGCATCCGATTTAGTGGTTTTCGTTTGCGGGATTCTGATCAGGAACTTCAAGCTCGCCAAGCCAGTTCAACTTGCGACCAAACACGTCTTTCTCGAACAGGCCCGCCTCATCCGCCCCTGCCATACCTTCATCGGCCGGGCTCACTCTAGACAGCCCCCAGAGGATTAACGCAATCGAAACCAAAGTCATTGCGGTCGCCGCTAACCAGCTACCGAATTGGGCGATGACTACCATAGCAACAACAACCACAGCGATCCGTTTCAACCAACGAAGTCGAGCATTACCGCCGGAGAACACCGTGGCCGCAACTCGACCCAGGCCGTAGCCAAGGCTATGAGCAATTCCCTGTGGTCGTTGTGCGGTCATGACGCGATTCTCCGTTGAGCCTCTTAGACGAGGCATCTTTGTAGCAGGTATAAACTGAAAATTAGGCTTTCGCAAGTCAATTGGCATAATATGCCAACAAGAAATGCCGCCCTCCCCTTAGCAACTGGAGCACACCATGGCCACTCGAAACGTAGTCCTTACCGACCATTTGGAAAAGGTCGTGAATGACCTTGTTCTGTCGGGTCGTTACCAAAATGCCAGTGAAGTCTTGCGTGAAGGCCTCCGTCTACTGGAAAAGCGCGAAGCCGAAGAAGCCGCCAAGCTCGACGCGCTGAGACATGCCACCTCGATAGGATTAATGGATCTAGAACAGGGCCGCTTCATTGAAGTCCGCAGTGAGGATCTAGGCAACCTTCTGGCGGATATCGGTAATCAGGCCGCCCAATCCGTCGCAGAGAAACATTGAGCATGACGCAGTACCGAATTTCTGACACAGCGCTCTCTGACATAGCGGACATTCTGAAACACTCCCAATTACAGTTCGGCACCGGCGCCAGAGTCCGTTACCAGGAGCTCTTACGCACAGCTATCGAGGACTTGGCCCTCGTGCCGAACAGAATCGGTAGCAGCATGCGAGACGAGGTCGCACTCGGCTTAAGAAGCTTTCATCTGGTCCATTCGCGCAAACGGGCTGCCACGGCAAATGGCATGGTCCAACGCCCTCGGCATATCATCTTTTACCGACTAGCCGACGATCAGGTTATCGAGATCGTCCGGATCCTGCATGATGCGATGGAGGCCAGGTTTCACCTCCCGCAGGACTGACCCACCAAATGGCCCAAATGGTAAATGGCTTTTTCAAGCGAAGGGAATGGTTCACAAGGGTAAGAGCCTTACCTGAAAGGGCCGCTTTCAGCGAAAAAGGCTTTACCCCTTCTCCTCTGGATTAACTCACTCAGTGCATATCTACATATGCTTGTTCAGAGAAATGACTCAGTAATGAAAAATAGCTGGCCCGTGAACTGACGTCTAAAGGCTTGATCGATCCCAACGCTTTCATCGTTTCTACTGCCTGTTCAGGGGGCAAGCTGCTGGTAAGCGGGACCGGCTGTTGGCAGAAAAAAACCTTCCCAGACGACTCAGCCAGCTCCAATAAATCACGCACCTCCAGATATCGAGGATAACGAGCGGCGGTCAGAAATAGGCCATCGAAAACTACATACACGTGACCGATGTGAGGGATCGTGTACTGCACTAAGGCTGCGACTAAGGGCAGATTGTTATCATCCTCATCATCCGGTTTATTTCGCTCGCTCGCGAATAGAATAATCTGGTCGGAATTTCCATCTCTGATCATGTCGCAAAGCGCTCGAACATTCACTGAGGTGGATTTTACGTCGTACCGTAGCGCTACCATTCTTTACCTCTCCATAAGCCCTACGGCTTCATGCTATAGGACCAAGCTCGCGCCAATTCTGCCGCCGTTCGGCTCACACCACCATCAAAAGATGGCACTTTGCCAAAGAAATCCGCAGGGTACCAATTGATACTTTCCTATTGTTCCCTTCCCCTCCGATAGAGGAAAAGCCCGCCCCATGATTCTTTCATGGAGCAGGCGATGTTCTTCTTCCGACGCAGCAAAGCCACGACCAGTGTGGCACATACACCCCAGGGCTTTTTACAACCAGCCCCTGCAAAGGATCTGTTGGCATCACCGCGTCGACAGAAGCTCATGGAAAACATATGGCAACGCGCGTCATTGTCACGCCAGCAATTTATCGATCTTTACCGTAAGCCTCTCGAACGCTACGCGGAGTTGGTCCAGCAGCTCCCTGCTTCGGAAAATCACCACCATGCACACCTAGGTGGCATGCTTGATCACGGTTTGGAAATCGTTGCCTACGCCCTGAAGATCCGGCAGTCCTATCTACTTCCGATTGGTGCACCTCCGGAATCCCAGTCAGCCCAGGCCGAAGCCTGGACCGCTGCTGCGGCTTACGGCGCTCTGCTGCACGACATCGGCAAGGTCGCGGTCGACGTCCACGTTGAACTTCATGGCGAAAAGATCTGGCACCCTTGGCACGGGCCGATAAAGCGCCCTTACCGCTTCCGCTACGTGAAGGGGCGTAACTATCAATTACACGGCGCGGCCGCAGCCCTCATCTACGCCCAAGTCTTGACCCCTGACATTTTGGATTGGCTCAGCGGATTCCCCGAAGTGTGGTCGCAGTTGATTTTTATCTTGGCCGGTCAGTACGAAAACGCCGGCATCCTGGGTGAGATCGTGGTGCAGGCCGACCAAGCGTCAGTCGCTCTGGAGCTGGGCGGCAATCCGTCCCGAGCTTTGGCAGCGCCGAAACAGTCCCTACAACGGCAACTGGCCGATGGTTTGCGTTACCTGGTCCGTGACAAGTTCAAACTGAATCAGCCAGACGGCCCCTCGGATGGATGGTTGGCACAGGATGCGCTATGGCTGGTGAGCAAGCCGATTGCAGATCAACTTCGAGCCTATTTACTGACACAAGGGGTCGATGGAGTACCGAGCTCGAACGCCCCCTTCTTCAACATGCTGCAGGATCAGGGGGTGATCCAGACGAATGCACAGGACAAGGCTATTTGGAAAGCCACCATCGACAACGGTAATGGTTGGAAAAACACTTTTACCCTTCTCAAGCTCTCGCCGGCACTAATCTGGAATGATCCGAGTGATCGCCCACCGGTATACGCAGGGACACTCGAGGTCGAAGCCGGTAATCCCGTGGACAGTACCGTCGAAAATTCACAAGTTCTCTCGACTCAGATTGTCACAGCCCCTCCCGCATTTGTTTCGAACCCGTCCCTCCCGACGGGAAAAATCTCCCCCGACACACCAGGTAATCCAGCGGAGATTGCTGCGCTGATGGATCTGCTTGATAACATCACATCGCCACTACAGACAGAAATCGACCCAGAAGCCAAAACCTCGGCGGCAGAGACCGCGCCTTTTGGACAGGAAGACGCCCAGCCAGCAACAGCTTCCAGCGTAGAGAGTTTACCGGCAGTCATAGCCGACACGGATGCTTCGATACATAGAACAAACAGCGAGCTGGGTCAGGGATTTGTTGAATGGCTTAGGAATGGCCTCGTCTCCCGTCGAATCATCATCAATGACACCAAGGCTTTGGTGCATACCGTATCGGGGACTGCAATGCTTGTTACACCTGGAATCTTCAAGCGCTACGTACAGGAGTTTCCTGCCATTGAAGTGCAGGCAAAATCTCAAAAAATCAACGGCTGGCAATTGGTGCAGCGAAGCTTTGAAAAGCAGAAGTTGCATAGAAAAACCGAGAAGAGCCTCAACATCTGGACGTGCAAGGTCACTGGTCCCAGAACGACAAAACAGCTTCGTGGATACCTGTTGAAGGACCCGCTCACCGTATTTTCCGAAGTACCTTTCGATAACGCGAGCCTGAGCCTGGTGACCGAAGCAAAGGAGGGTGTTGAATGAGCACACCTCTAGCCCTCACCAAGGACTACATCTTTACTCACGACTTAAGAGATGCCACCGCGAAGATCTACTTTGCGGCCACAAGAGCGTTGACCAGACACTTTGGAGAAGAAATTTCACTTGAATCCATAGATCACCGTTCGATCCTAGGATGGCGTCGGAAAGAGCTGGAGCGTGGGCTGGCAAAACAGAGCTGGAACACCTATTCAAACCATCTCCGGACTGTATGGGGGTATGCCATTGAACAGGGAACGCTGCTACACACGTCCATTAACCCGTTCAAAAAAACCACTGTCATCCCACCCAAACGCCCCAGTAAAACCGTCGCACGTGATGCAATCAAACGAGCGCGGGATTGGCTCAAATCCATGGTGGCGGAGGAGTGTTATTCAAAGAAACGTAGCGCCATTACACCGGCCTGGTTCTGGCTCGCCGTTTTCGAAATGTTTTACTACACCGGCATCCGACTGAATGCCCTACTGACACTTCGATACGGAGATGTGGACTGGGACAACAGAATTATCAAAGTCCAGGCTGACACAGAGAAAACTCACCGCGAGTTCTCAATACCCATCATGCCAGGCCTGGAACCCCATATTTTGAAACTGCTCGAGGCAGCAAAGGAAATTGGATTTGCACCAGACGACCAGCTTTTTAACGTGAATCGCTTTTCCAGACATTATCGCTCAACGGTTATGAACATCGACCAGATCGAGGGCATGTATCGCAAGCTGACTCGGGAAGTCGGAATTCGCATGACCCCGCATAGGTTCAGACATACCCTCGCAACGGATCTAATGAGACAGCCAGAGCGAAATATCCACCTAACCAAGAGCCTGCTGAACCACTCAAATATCGCCACCACGCTCAGCTATATCGAGGTGGATTACGATCACATGCGAGCAGTGCTGCATGAACGAAGCCTTTCACAGGGTGCGATAGCATTTGAGAGACGGGTCGACGAGCATATGCCTGTGCCGGTGGCTCAGCCACTTCCCGTCCTGCCCGAACCAGTTGCTTTGCCTCAACCAGATGTATGCATGGAGCCGATGGTGTTCGAGGCAGACGAAGTTAGGGGCAAAGAGTGCTCCTCACACATTCCGATTCCCTCGGAGTCAAAGCTGCTAACACACGTCGCCAGCATAACCTCGGAACGCTTCACTCTGGAGCAGGCAATTCTGCCGGTCGGAACTGGATTGAGTCATGAGCTGACCTGGGATGGACCAGGAACGTGGTGGGAAGAACTCGGTATACCCCCCGCCTCCTCAGGAGATGAGGTGTCCGAAAGCTCGCTACTGTTGACGTTGATGATCAACAGGGTTGGCATCAAGTCTTATAGCTGGAGCTGAAGCAGCCCCTGATGTTCGACCGCTGGGACAGGACTGTCGTAAGCAGCCCTCGTTACTGTCTGGATTGGGATGAAGCAGGCCTGATCTGGAGGATAAGTTTCGCCCTCAAATCGACTTTTCAGAAATGAATTCCAGCGTTAGCTGAGTTACTTTCGTTGACAAAACGGAGCAGGCTCGCTCCGGCCTTCGCCCTATTCCATATTGACATCACGACGACTCGAAACTAATGTTCGATCCAGACGGCTGCATGTCTGTACGTTGGTGATAGCTCTACCCACCCTCCAGACCCGCACCCCCACTGTATTGCAGGCAAAAAAAAACCCGAAAATCCTCACTTACGTGGGCCTTTCGGATTTTCTGAACTGCTATAAAAATGGTGGGTCGTGTGGGATTCGAACCTACGACCAATTGGTTAAAAGCCAACTGCTCTACCAACTGAGCTAACGACCCGCTGTGTGGTGGCGCGTATAATACTGATTTTTAAGGACTATTCAACACCTAATTTGAAATAAATCAAAAATAAACGGTTGGGTCGCTGATTCCGGCCGCCAGGAAGCCTTCTGCACGCAGACGGCAGCTGTCGCATTTTCCGCATGCACGGCCGTTATCGTCCGCTTGATAGCAGGAAACCGTCAGCCCATAGTCGACGCCAAGCTTCACACCCGCCTGGACAATTTGCGCCTTGCTGAGGTTTTGCAGCGGTGCCTGGATACGGAAACCGTTCCCCTCTACCCCGGCCTTGGTCGCCAGATTGGCCATGCGCTCGAAGGCTTCGATGAACTCGGGACGGCAATCCGGGTAACCGGAATAATCCACCGCATTCACGCCGATGAAAATGTCGCGCGCACCGAGCACCTCAGCCCAGCCCAATGCCAGGGACAGGAACACAGTATTGCGGGCCGGCACGTAAGTGATCGGGATACCTTCGCTCGGCGCCTCAGGCACATCGATGGAACTGTCGGTCAACGCCGAGCCACCAATGCCGTTCAGGTTCAGGCCAATCACCTTATGCTCGATCACGCCCAGATCGCGCGCTACACGTTCGGCAGCCTGCAACTCGGCACGGTGGCGCTGACCATAGTCGAAACTCATGGTGTAGCAGCTGTAACCGTCAGCACGGGCCATCGCCACGACCGTTGCCGAGTCCAGACCGCCAGACAGCAGGATCACTGCGCGTTTTTCTGCCTTGTTCAGTTGCTCAGTCATTTCAGCGCCCCGGCTCGTCGTTCCAAAGATATTTATGCAACTGCAATTGCAGGCGCACTGGCAGGTTGTCCGCGACAATCCAGTCAGCCAGCTCGCGCGCGCTCAAGTCATGGTGACTCGGCGAGAACAGGACTTCGCCGGCACGCTGGTCAAGACCGTACTGAATCAGCTTGGACACCGCCCAGTCGTAGTCTTCGCGAGAGCAGATCACGAACTTGACCTGATCGTTGGCCGTCAGCAGTGCGATGTTCTCGTAGAGATTGCGATGCGCTTCTTTCGACCCGGGTGTTTTCAGGTCGAGCACTCGGCTGACCCGTGGATCAACCGCCGAAATATCCAGGGCGCCGCTGGTTTCCAGCGACACCTCGTAACCGGCGTCACACAGCTGCTTGAGCAAAGGGATAGCGTTAGGTTGTGCCAACGGCTCACCGCCGGTGACACAGACGTAGCGCGGACGAAAGCCGGCCACTTGCTCGAGGATATCGTCGAGCGGGCGAACGGTGCCGCCAGTGAAGGCATAGGCGCTGTCGCAGTATTGGCAACGCAATGGGCAACCGGTCAGGCGCACAAATACAGTGGGCAGCCCGGCAGTCCGCGTTTCACCCTGCAACGAGTAAAAAACTTCGGTAATTCTCAATGTGTCTTGCATAGTCGCCACGGGCGTAACAGCTAAACAGGCTGTCCGCCTCCGTCAGGCACTTAAAGGAACCCCGCCAACGCGCAGATCCCAAAAAGCGGTGTTTCATAAAAAAGGGGGGTGAATTCTAACGAAAAAACCCGCGGCAAGCGCGGGTTTCTTGTAAACGGGTCAAACAGCCTTACATGCGCTGCAAATCGCGTTGGGCCAGCTGAGCGGCGGAAGTACCCGGGTATTGGGAAACCACCTGCTGCAGAATGCCTTTGACCTTGTCGGTATGACCCAGGCGGCGCTCTACATCAGCGAGCTTGTACAGCGAGTCAGGCACTTTGGCGTGCTTGGGGTACAGCTGCGAAACCTTGGCAAAAGCCTGACCCGCACCTTGCAGGTCGCCCTTGGCCAGGTTCACTTCGCCCAACCAGTATTGGGCATTGCCCGCGTACTGACTGTTCGGGTATTTGCGCAGGAATGCCGCAAACGCCTGGCTGGCTTTGTCGAAATCCTTGGCTTTGATCAGGTCGAAGGCCGCATCGTAATAGAGCTTTTCCTTCGCCGGATCACCCGGTTCGCTGCTGGCCGCAGGGGCTTGAGTGGCAGCACTCGCACCTGCAGCTGCACCGGCGGCATTATTCATATCGCCACCGGCTGGAGAATTTTGAGGAGCCGCAGCGGGTGCACCGCCGGTTCCAATACGCCGATCAAGATCCTGATATCGCTCCAGGTTTTCCTGCTTCATGCGCGCTACATCATTTTGCAGAACTTCGATCGCACCCTGTTGCCGCGCGATTTGCTCCTGCATTTGTTGCAGTTGGTTGAACAGCACGCCTTGTGCCGAGGCAGGGGCCGTAACCCCTCCCCCGGCATAGGCGCCGTTCGTACCGTAACCCGCAGGCGGATAACTGCTCCCGCTATTGTTATAACCGGAGTTGTCATCGACCACAGGAACCGCAGCCCACACCGCAAGCGGTGCGAGACTGAGAGCCAGAACAGTTACAGCACGACGGCACGTTCGCATGACGAATTACTTACGCAGTTCGACGCGACGGTTTTGAGCCCAGGACTGCTCGTCGTGGCCAGTAGCAACTGGACGCTCTTTACCGTAGGAAACCAGTTCCAGCTGAGCTGGGGAAACACCTTGCAGTACCAGGTAGCGTTGAACGGCTTTCGCACGACGCTCGCCCAGTGCCATGTTGTACTCACGAGTACCACGTTCGTCGGTGTTGCCTTCCAGAACAACGCGAGCGCCGTTTCCTTTCAGGTCTTTGGCGTGAACGTCCAGAGCGCGCATGGCTTCTGGCTTCAGGTCCGAACTGTCGTATTCGAAGTAGAAGGTGGTGATTGCGCGCAGAGCAGCTTCTTCGCTCAGGGAGCCGTCAACTGCACCAGTGTTAGCGCCGTAACCAGCGTTTGGATCTACAGCGCCTGCACCGGCGTTGTCGCCGCCTTTGGACGAGCAACCTACAGCTACAGCCATGGCCAGGGCCAGCGCAGCAAACTTACCAAACTTCAGCATTTCCATCGTGAAACTCCTAATGAACCCCAATGTGTTAAGTAAAACGTGTAGCGCCGCGTCAGTTCAGGTAAGGGGACCAGGAAGGTTCTCTGACTTCGCCTTGAGCGGTAGGAAGCGGGAGCCTTACGCGTCCATTGATGGACACGAGCATCAAGACTCCCCGGCCCTGCTGGGCGGTGGCGTAGATTACCATGGTGCCGTTGGGCGCAACAGTGGCTGACTCATCTAGGTTGGTGTCTGTCAGGATCTTTACACTACCGCGCTGCAAATCCTGAGCCGCCACCCGGAAATTGGTGAAGCCATCCTGACGGTGAATCATGACAAGCGTCTTCTCGTCAGCCGACAGTTTCGGGTTGGCGTTGTAGTTACCGATAAAGGTCACACGCTCCGCACCACCACCATTGATGTTGGTCTTGTAGATCTGCGGCTTGCCGCCACGGTCGGAGGTGAAGTAGATGGTCGAACCATCCTTACCCCAGAACGGTTCGGTGTTGATGCCAGGGCCAGCCGTTACGCGATTGATCTGACGCGACCCCAGGTTCATCACGTAGATGTCCGGGTTACCGTCCTTGGACAGCACAAACGCCAGGCGAGTACCGTCCGGCGACCAGGCTGGTGCGCCGTTCAGGCCTTCGAAGTTGGTGATTTGCTCGCGGCGACCGGTGTCGATGTTCTGCATGAAAATGCGCGGACGCTTCTGCTCGAACGACACATAGGCGATGCGCTTGCCATCGGGAGCGAAACGCGGCGACAGGATCGGCTCACGCGATTGCAGCAGGGTCACGGCACGAGCACCGTCGTAGTCCGAACGCTGCAAGGTGTAGCGCGTGTTGTTCACCGAAAAGCGCTCGGCCGTTACATACAGCAGGCGTGTGGAGAACGCGCCCTTGATGCCGGTCAGTTTTTCGAACGACTGGTCGGCGATGTAGTGCGCCATGTCGCGCAGTTGATCGACGCCACCCGACACGCTACCGGTCAGCACTTGCTGCTCGGTCGCGACGTTGAACAGTGCGTATTGCACCTGCAGGCGACCACCTGCCGGAACAATGCTGCCGACCATGATGTACTGGGCGCTGATCGCCTTCCAGTCACGGAAAATGATTTCGCTGGCCTGGCTCGGCTGGCTGATCATTTGCTGCTTTGGAATTGGCGAGTAGTAGCCCGAGTTACGCAGGTCATTACCAATGATTTCGGCCATGTCGTCCGGCAGGACGGTGCCGCCCTGGAAGCCGAACGGTACGACTGCGATCGGGGTAGCCCGATCACTGCCGCTGGTGACCAGAATGTTTTTTTCGTCTGCTACCGCCATCCCTGCCAGGCAGCAGATAACGACAAGCATTCCTCGAAGAAGGTTTCTCACAAGGCTAGATCCTCAGGTGTGAATGTCATCTTGAATGAACGATACGGAGCGAAATCGCTCGGCTTCATTCCCTGCATTTCTGTCAAACGTCCAATATTCTTGACCGCTGCCACAGCCGACGAGTCGAACGGACCATCGCCACTGGACTTGGCCACGCTGACCGAAGTCACCGTACCATCGGGCAGCATGCCGATTTGCAGCACGACCGTCATGCCTTTGCGTGCCGAAGGAGGACGAGCCCAACCTTCCGCTGCCCGAGCACGAATCAGATCGTCGAAACTGCCCGCGGTTTCATCGCCCTGCTCATCGGCCAAGGCTTGCTGACGCTGCGGCGTGTCGGAAAGCAAATCAGCCAGGGCCTGAGCCTTTTTCTCTTCGGCAGATTTACGCGCTGCTTCCTGCGATTTTTTCTTCGCAGCATCGGCAGCAGCTTTCTTCTTCGCATCCTCGGCGACTTTTTTCTTCGCCTCGTCCGCTTCAGCTTTCTTCTTGGCGTCTTCCGCGGCTTTCTTCTTCGCGTCTTCGACTATCTTTTTCTTCGCTTCTTCAGCGGCCTCTTTCTTGGCCTCTTCTTCAGCGGCTTTCTTGGCTTCTTCTTCAGCTTTCTTCTTGGCTATATCAGCCAATTGTTTCTGTTCGGCCTTTTTGGCTTCGGCGGTCTTCTTCGCTTCATCGGCTTTCTTGGCTTCATCAGCCTTCTTCGCCTCTTCCGCTTTCTTCGACTCGTCGGCCTTCTTGGCTTCCTCGGCTTTTTGAGCCGCCGCTTCTTTCTTTTGTTCCGCAGCCTTCACCGCTTCCTGCTCGACCTTCTTCTGTTCCATCTGTTCGACTTCGGTCTGGCGCGCAGCGGATTTCTGCGCTTCACCCGCAATCTTCTGATTGGTCTGGGTGGTCGCCCGACTTTTCGATTTCAGTTGGTACAGGGTCGCCTGGACGATCGGCTTGGCCGGCGGCAGCTCCGGGGTCATGGCAAAACTGACGAACAGCATGCCAAACACCAGCACGTGCAGGCCTATCGCCCAGACACTAGGCCAGAAGTAGCTTTCCGAGGCTGTCGGCTCTCGCTGTTGCTGCATCAGGGCGCCTCGGTAATCAAGCCAACATTACCGACCCCGGCTTTCTGCAACCCACCCATGGCGCCCATGACGGAGCCGTAATCGACGCTCTTGTCACCGCGAATGAAGACCTGGGTGTGCTTGCCGTTTTCATTACCGGCGCTGATGATTTTAGTCACGGCGCTGGTCATCTGCGGCAGGGTCATGGCCCTGTCCTGCTGTTTATCGGTGTCGACTTCGCTGCCAAGGTTCCAGTAATAGGTCTTGTCAGCCTTGATCGAAATGGTCAGAACCTGAGTGTTGTTGTCTTGCGGCAAGGCTTCGCTGGAAACCTTGGGCAGATCAACTTTCACGCCCTGATTGAGCATCGGTGCGGTCACCATGAAGATGACCAGCAGTACCAGCATCACGTCGATGTAAGGCACCACGTTCATCTCGGCAACCGGCTTGCGCTTTTTGCGAGCTCGAGCGATTAAAGCCATTGGGAATTACCTGCTTATTCTTCGCTGGTGTGCACTTTGCGGTGCAGGATCGCCTGGAACTCATCGGCGAAGGTGTAGTAACGGCCGAGCAAGGTTTCGCTGCGCGCAGCGAAACGGTTGTAAGCGATAACGGCCGGGATCGCCGCGAACAGGCCGATTGCCGTTGCAACCAGTGCCTCGGCAATACCTGGAGCCACGGTGGCCAGGGTCGCTTGCTGGGCAGTTGCCAGTCCACGGAAGGAGTTCATGATGCCCCAGACTGTACCGAACAGGCCGATGTACGGGCTGACGGAACCGACGGTCGCAAGGAACGGCAGGCTCTGCTCGAGCTTTTCTTCTTCGCGGGAAATGGCCACGCGCATGGCACGTGCCACACCTTCCATGACCGCTTCCGGATCAACGCCTGGCTGCTGACGCAGACGGGAGAATTCCTTGAAGCCTGCACGGAAGATCTGCTCTACGCCGGAATCCGGGTCAGGGTTGCTGCCGGCCTGACGGTAGAGTTTGGACAGGTCGATGCCGGACCAGAAGCGCTCTTCAAAGCTCTCCAGGGCACGCCGACCGGCGCGCAGCAAGTTGCTGCGCTGAAAGATCATGATCCACGAGGTCACCGATGCGGCTACCAGAATCAGCATTACCAACTGCACCACAACGCTGGCATTGCTGACCAGGCTCCACATGGAGGAATGGTCGACGACGTTAGCTTCCACGCTTTATCTCCTGCTCTGAGTGTGTACCCGCGCCGCTCACGTCGGCAAAGGCCGCACGTAGAGCTTCGGGAATGGCCCGGGGTTTCAAACTATGGGTGCGCACACAGGCCACCAAAAACTGCCCTTCGCAGAGCAGTGCATTATCCGCGGCTCGCCTGACCTGCTGTTTAAAGCGCAGGCTGACGCGGTTCAATTCGATTACTTCTGCACTTACCAGAAGCTCGTCGTCCAGTCGCGCCGGCGCGTGATAGCGCGCTTCGCTGGAATGCACGACGAACAACAGGTCCTCACCAGCAAGCTGCGATTGGGCAAAGCCCAGCTCCCGTAGCCGCTCGGTTCGAGCCCGCTCCATAAACTTAAGGTAATTAACGTAATACACGATGCCGCCGGCATCGGTGTCCTCGTAATAAACGCGACAACGATGTGCGAACGACTCAAGCCCGTTTTGCGCGCGCATACTCTAGTGCTTACTCCTCAGGTTGCCAATCCGGCCAGGCAACTGTTTTTTCATTCTCGAACGACTTTCGTGCGAAAGATCGGCAATCGCAGTCCCCTAGGACCGCACAAAGCCGAAATAAATCGGCACGCAGAGGTCGTCATTCGTCTACTGCATCAAGAAACTCGTCTACCACGGGCATTTCACCCAACCGTGACGGGATATTCAAACCGAAATGCAAGTACGCATGCCGGGTCACGACCCGCCCACGCGGGGTCCGCATGATATAGCCCTGTTGAATCAGATAAGGCTCCAGCACGTCCTCGATGGTGTGCCGCTCTTCGCTGATCGCCGCCGCGAGACTGTCCACCCCGACCGGGCCGCCATCGAACTTCTCGATCATGGTCAACAGCAAACGCCGGTCCTGATGATCGAAACCACGCTCATCGACGTCCAGCAGGTTCAACGCCAAGTCGGCAATGGGTTTAGTGATATGCCCCTTGGCCCGGACTTCGGCAAAATCGCGCACCCGACGCAACAAGCGGTTGGCAATACGCGGCGTACCACGGGCCCGACGGGCAATTTCAAAGGCACCCTCCGGGTCCAGCGGCAAGCCGAGGATGTTCGCCGAGCGACTGACGATGGTCGCCAGATCCGCCGTGCTATAGAACTCCAGGCGCTGAACGATACCGAAACGGTCACGCAACGGATTGGTCAGCATCCCGGCCCGCGTGGTGGCGCCGACCAGGGTGAACGGTGGCAGGTCGAGCTTGATCGAACGCGCCGCCGGCCCCTCACCGATCATGATGTCGAGCTGGAAGTCTTCCATGGCCGGGTACAGCACTTCTTCGACAATCGGCGACAGCCGATGGATCTCGTCGATGAACAGCACATCATGCGGTTCAAGGTTGGTCAGCAGCGCCGCCAGATCACCCGGACGCTCGAGGACCGGCCCCGAGGTGCTTTTGATCGACACACCCATTTCCTGGGCAATGATGTTGGCCAAAGTGGTTTTACCCAACCCCGGCGGGCCGAAGATCAGCGTGTGATCAAGGGACTCGTTGCGCCCACGGGCAGCCTGGATGAACAACTCCATCTGCTCGCGAACCGTCGGCTGGCCGATGTATTCGGCCAGGCTGACGGGACGAATCGCGCGGTCCTGGACTTCCTCGCGGTCACGGGGGCCACCCGTGGCGGCGATCAGACGATCAGCTTCAATCACTTAAATCATTCCCTTCAGGGCGCGACGAATCAGGTCTTCACTGCTCAAGCCTTTCTCCTTGATGGCAGAA
This sequence comes from Pseudomonas sp. H3(2019), assembly GCF_007713465.1. Taxonomy (GTDB): domain Bacteria; phylum Pseudomonadota; class Gammaproteobacteria; order Pseudomonadales; family Pseudomonadaceae; genus Aquipseudomonas. The sequence goes on from NZ_VMSG01000017.1 coordinate 45,074, forward strand.
ATCGCCTTGCTGGCTTCCTGCGGCTTGTAGCCCAGGGAAATCAGCGCACTCACCGCGTCATTTTCGGCGGTGACCACCGGCATTGGCGCATCCGGCTGATTAGGCACCAGCGCGAACATGCTCGGCACGGTTTCCCAGGCCTTGAAGCGATCCTTGAGTTCTACCAGCAAACGCTCGGCGGTCTTCTTGCCGACGCCCGGCACCTTGGTCAGCGCCGACGTGTCCTGCGCCTGCACGCAGCGCACCAGCTCATCGACTTCAAGGCTCGACATCAAGGCCAGCGCCAACTTGGGGCCTACGCCATTGAGGCGGATCAGTTCACGGAAAAAATCGCGCTCACGCTTGCCAATGAAACCGTAGAGCAACTGGGCGTCTTCACGCACGACCAAATGGGTGTGCAAGGTGATCGGCTCTCCGACCGACGGCAGTCGATAAAGCGTGGTCATCGGCACTTCCAGCTCATAGCCCAGACCATTTACATCCAGAATCAGGTGCGGCGGCTGTTTCTCAGCCAAGGTGCCGCGCAAACGTCCAATCACGTTTCAAATCCTTAAGCGTTGGCCAGATCTGGCTGACGAGTACCAAAGTGAGCGTGGCGGCCGACAAAACAGGCGCAAAACGCTCAACGGATAAAATGAGTGGGCTGATGCTATCAGATCAGAGGCGAAGGCGACCGCCACGACTGCGAGCCGTCCCCAGACCATGGGGTAACAGGCTGGAACGGGTATGAGCGTGACAAATGGCGATTGCCAGGGCGTCCGAGGCATCGATTTGCGGCTTGCTGGTCAGTTTCAGCATGTGCATGACCATCATCTGCACCTGCTCTTTATTCGCCGCCCCCGTCCCGGTCACCGCCTGTTTGACCTGAGTTGCGGTGTATTCGGCGATTTCGAGGTTTTCTTCGGCGCCGGCAACGATCGCGGCGCCGCGCGCCTGGCCCAGCTTCAGGGCCGAGTCGGCATTACGGGCCATAAAGACCTTTTCGATCCCCATGGTGACCGGGCCGTAGGTCTGGATAACTTCACGCACACCGCGGTAAACAATTTGCAGCCGCTCATGCAACTCGCCGCTGCCGGTACGAATGCAGCCCGAGGCGACGTACACGCAGCCACGGCCGGTATCGCGTACCACGCCGTAACCGGTAATGCGCGAACCGGGGTCGATACCAAGAATTAAAGTCATAACGCCTGCGGGTTTAGAGAGTGAGGCCAGCACAGAGCAGGCTGTGCCGGGTGCACATTTTGCAGCCCTGCCGAGAACCCTGTGGGAGCCGGGCTTGCCCGCGATAGCGGTAGAACATCCAAGATCAATGTCGAGCCTGCCGACGCCATCGCGGGCAAGCCCGGCTCCCACAGCAGATCTGCGTCGCCCGTCAGCCCAGTTGCGCGGCCACCGATTCCGGGATGTCTGCATTGGAATAAACGTTCTGCACGTCATCCAGGTCTTCGAGCATGTCGATCAGCTTGAGGACCTTCTCGGCGCCTTCCAGGTCCAGTTCGGCACTGGTAGTCGGCAGCATGACGATTTCCGCGTCATGACCTTTGAAGCCGGCAGCTTCCAGGGCATTACGAACCGAATAGAAGCCGGCGAACGAAGTGAACACGTCAATCGAGCCGTCTTCGTGGGTGACCACGTCATCGGCGTCGGCTTCCATGGCCGCTTCCATCAGCGCATCTTCGTCGATGCCTTCTTTATCAGTGGCAGGCGCGAAGGAAATCTGCCCCTTGCGCTCGAACAGGTAGGCCACCGAACCGTCGGTCCCGAGGTTGCCGCCACATTTGCTGAACGCGTGACGGACAGCCGCTGCGGTGCGGTTGCGGTTGTCGGTCATGCACTCGACCATCACCGCTACGCCGCCCGGACCGTAACCTTCATAGCTCAGCTCGACCATGTCGTCGGTATCGGCAGCGCCAGCACCACGAGCCACCGCGCGATCGATGATGTCACGGCTCATGTTCGCGCCAAGGGCTTTGTCCAGCGCCAGACGCAAACGCGGGTTGGAGCCCGGATCACCGCCACCCTGACGGGCCGCGACAGTCAGTTCACGAATCCACTTGGTGAAAATCTTGCCCTTCTTGGCATCCTGACGTTCTTTGCGGTGCTTGATGTTCGCCCACTTGGAATGACCCGCCATAACACTCGCTCCGAATTCTCTTTAAAACAATTCTCTATAAAACAATGCCCGCACGCCCATGAAGGCGAACGGGCAACACAATCTGGGGCTGACACCCTGGCGCATCAGCGATGCGCCAGGGAATTCAGTTTTACTCAGCCTTAGGCTGTTCGCGCAGGCGAATGTGCAGCTCGCGCAGCGCCTTGGCGTCGACCAGGCCAGGAGCCTGAGTCATGACGCAGGCAGCGCTCTGGGTTTTCGGGAAGGCAATCACTTCACGGATCGACTGGGCGCCGGTCATCAGCATCACCAGACGGTCGAGACCGAAAGCCAGGCCACCGTGCGGCGGCGCGCCGTATTTCAGGGCGTCGAGCAGGAAGCCGAATTTCTCTTCCTGTTCCGCTTCGCTGATACCCAGCAGACGGAAGACCGATTGCTGCATTTCCTTGCGGTGGATACGGATCGAACCGCCACCCAGCTCGGTGCCGTTCAGCACCATGTCGTAGGCACGCGACAGAGCGGTCGCCGGGTTGGCTTCGAGCTCTTGCGGCGTGCACTTCGGCGCGGTGAACGGGTGGTGCAAGGCGGTGAAGCTGCCGTCGTCGTTCTCTTCGAACATCGGGAAGTCGACAACCCACATCGGTGCCCACTCGCAGGTCAGCAGGTTCAGGTCGTTACCGACCTTGATCCGCAGTGCGCCCAGCGCTTCGCTGACAATCTTGGCCTTGTCGGCACCGAAGAACACGATGTCGCCATCAACCGCGCCAACGCGATCGAGGATCACATTGAGGTTGGCTTCAGGGATATTTTTGACAATCGGCGATTGCAGGCCTTCAACGCCTTTGGCGCGCTCGTTGACCTTGATGTACGCCAGGCCCTTGGCACCGTAGATGCCGACGAACTTGGTGTAGTCGTCGATCTTGCTGCGCGGCATGCTCGCCCCGCCTGGAACGCGCAGAGCGGCGATACGGCTTTTCGGGTCGTTGGCCGGGCCACTGAAGACCTTGAAATCGACTTCCTTGAGCTGGTCGGCAACGTCAACCAGTTCCAGCGGGTTACGCAGGTCCGGCTTGTCGGAACCGTAACGACGCATGGCCTCGTCCCAGGTCATGTGCGGGAATTCACCGAATTCCAGACCCAGCACTTCCTTGAACAGGTTGCGGATCATGCCTTCGGTCAGGCCCATGATCTCGGCTTCGTTGAGGAAGCTGGTCTCGATGTCGATCTGGGTGAATTCCGGCTGACGGTCGGCACGCAGGTCTTCGTCACGGAAGCACTTGGCGATCTGGTAGTAACGATCGAAGCCGGCAACCATCAGCAGTTGCTTGAACAGCTGCGGCGATTGCGGCAAGGCGAAGAAGCTGCCTGCGTGAGTGCGGCTCGGCACCAGATAGTCACGCGCGCCCTCTGGGGTTGCACGAGTCAGGATCGGCGTCTCGACGTCGAGGAAGCCGTTCTCGTCCAGATAGCGACGGATGCTGGTGGTCATGCGCGAACGCAGACGCAGCTTCTCGAGCATTTCCGGACGACGCAGGTCGATGAAGCGATAACGCAGGCGGGTTTCTTCGCCAACGTCGGAGAACTCGTTGAGCGGGAACGGCGGGGTTTCCGCTTCGTTCAATACTTCCAGCTCGTAGCCCAGCACTTCGATCATGCCCGAAGCCATGTTGGCATTACCGGCACCGGCTGGACGCAGGCGCACCTTACCGGTGATCTTGACCACGTATTCGCTGCGCACACGGTCGGCGGCAGCGAAGGTGTCGGCGCGATCCGGATCGAATACCACCTGGGCCAGACCTTCACGATCACGGATATCGAGGAAGATCACCCCGCCGTGGTCACGACGACGGTGGACCCATCCGCAAAGGGTAACTTCCTGACCTTCCAGGCTTTCGTTCAGTTGGCCGCAATAATGGCTGCGCATCATGGTAGTGGTTTCACTTCTCGTAATTCGAAATTCGTTTGGAGGCCTTGCCGCACCACCGCACTTCAATAAGGTGCCTGATGATGCAAGAGCTCACGCGTGTCGTTCAACTTAGTCAGCTTTGTCGCCGCCGGCCAGATTCTTCTTCGAACCGGTTTTGAAATCGGTCTCGTACCAGCCGGTGCCGCTGAGGCGGAAGCCTGGCATGGACAGCATTTTCTTAAGCTCGGGTGCCTGGCAGGCAGGGCAGTCGACCAACGGTGCTGCGCTGATCTTCTGAATGGCTTCCAACTGATGACCACAGGAAGCACATTGATAGTCGTACATCGGCATGGGGTTGTCTCGGCAATCAGATTATTACCGCGCAAACGTCGGGTTTCGCGGCAAAGGGCGGGATTATATCCATTAAATCGAGCCTGTGCAGCCGTAACACTGCACAGGCGTACGCTCAACCGGATGACGCCTGACCACACGAGCCGTCCCCACCACGGACCTGCACGTTATTCAACGCTACAGGCGTCCTCATTCAAACTGTGTACAACGCACACCACCCGGACCAGCCCGCTGAAATTTTTCACCCCGCCATGACGCAGGTGCACCTCTCTGTCCACGTAGGAAAGCAACGCGCTCACCGAGCAACAATTGATTTTCGCCATCCGGGCCAAAATATCCCAATAGACCTGCTCAAGACGCAAACAGGTGGCAAATCCATTCAAACGCACTGATCGGGACAAGGGTTGTGCCAGCCCCATATCAAACTCCCTGACAAAGGGATCTTTTTTGGCGTCTTGAAACCTGACTGCCTCCCGAGTTCCCTGCACTATTCCTTGAACCATACCCTTGACACTCCTTTGTCATACTTGATTTCAATCAGAACAACCCTCTGATTCCTTATAGAAACGCAAGCGGATAGTGATTATCCAGATGACTTTATGACCATCAACGTAGGACAAGCCAACAACAGCAGGGAGACTGTTAACACGGTCCTACATTCATCTATAAAGCAGAACTTCATTGCAGGAAAAGTCAAAACCACAGAGCGAAAGACGCCGCAAAGGGCTCGGACATTGCCCCATCAGAGGAGCCTGTCGCGCGAAGGATCGGGAACGCACTGACGGCACTGCGACAAATTGGCCTGAGGCCTTCAACCCTGCGAATTCAAGGTACCTTCCCTGCCCGCTGCCGGCCTTGAGCTCTCTAGAACAAGCCTTCAGGTGACACTGCGGGCAGCGCCGCGCAGACCGTCGGTCTCTCCTGCCCCGCGCCCTCTGCACTTGATTTGAGAAGGCCGGGGCTTTGCTGTTAAATAGAGGCGTGTCGCTGCCTCTATTTCCCTGGGTGCAGCGCATAGGCTGATACCGGGTACGTGTCCAGCGCCTCCCATTGTTCAGAAGCGAACCGTGCTCAATCAGCTCTTCCTTGTGATCCGTCTTAACGTGAGTTAATCAAAATGTTGAAAATCGTCCACCTGCTAACGGGCGCAGCGGCTCTGCTGCTGTCCTTTATCCCTAGCTTGCGAACCGAAGCCTTACCTTACCTGCAACAACCTGACGCGCTGTACCTGGCGTTCTTCGGCTTGCTCAACCTGACCCTCGCACCGGTTATCCCTTACTGGAACAAAGGTCCACGTCACCAACTGCAAAATCTGGTCAGCGCCTTGCTGGTGCTTGCCGTTGTCGTGCAAACCCTGACACTCCTCGCACCGATGCCGGTCATTGGTGGTCAGCCAGCCGTTCTGCTTAGCCTCATCGTCGCCCTGATCGCCGTACTTCTGCACCTGTCCATCAGCTTTTATAAATCCTCTCCTGCTGCCGCTACGCAAAATTACGACATGACCAATCGTGATACCGGCACCGTCAAATGGTTCAACACCTCCAAAGGCTTCGGTTTCATTTCTCGCGATTCCGGAGACGATATTTTTGTGCACTTCCGTGCAATCCGTGGCGAAGGTCACCGCGTCCTGGTCGAAGGCCAGCGCGTGGAGTTCTCCGTCATGAACCGTGACAAGGGCCTGCAAGCTGAAGACGTGATCGCCGCGTTGCCGCGTCGCTGATTTCAGTACCGCTGCGCCCACACTAAAAAACCGCGATGCAGCCTGGCTGCATCGCGGTTTTTTTTTGCCTGCCGATTAGTTGCCTTGGCCAGCACTTAATAATGCGGCGGCGGAGCCTCTTCTTCGAAAGACTCGAACTGACCGACCATCTCCTCCTGACGCTTGAGCAACGCTGCCATTTGCAACTGCAAGCGCTCGACCACTCGCTGCTGTATCACCAGCACGTCATTCATCGCTTCAATAGTGTCATCCTGAAACGCCAGACGACTTTCAAGTTCGGTAACGCGCTCTTCCAGGCTCATGATTCAGCCCTCCAGAAACGTGAATTCATCGGTCAAAACCAAACGCAGCCGTTCGCGAATTACTGCCACTTCTTCGGCACTGTAAGGCTTGGCCGGGTGTTTTCCCCAAACCGGGGCTGGCCAGGCGGCATCATTGCGCTTACGCACAATGACATGCATGTGTAGCTGACTGACAACATTACCCAGGGTCGCGACATTCAACTTGTCGGCGTCGAACGAATCCTTGAGCGCTTCGGCCAACTCGGTTGTTTCCCGCCACAATTGCTGCTGGTCGGCGACATCCAGTTGAAACAACTCGCTGATATCCTCCCGACGCGGCACCAGGATGAACCAGGGATAATTCGAATCATTGGACAGCAACAACCGACTTAGTGGGAAATCCCCAATCGGCAGGGTGTCTTGTTCAAGTCGTGGATCTAAGGCGAACACCGCGTGCACTCCCGCACTTTGCATGAGACTCAGTTTAGCGCCCAGCCCGAAGGCTAACCGCCCGTATATAACAGCAGCATACCCGCGAACGCCGCACGGATCACTGCGAAAAAACAGGCCCCCCCTCGAGTCGGCGACCCGATACAAACGCTCAACGCACGAGTGCCCCGGTACTGAACATTTTCATTCTCGACGCACCACCTCAGCACCAGACCTCGGCGCTTCGTCAAAAAATCAACGACCTACCAGCGGATATAGACCTGTATTCGAGGTCTTCACTGTACGAATTTCGTACAGCTTTGAAAATTTTTTGCACCAAATCTGCACACTGCGTCTACGCTGAAAATGTCGAGCATCCGCCGTCTACTCACCCGCGAGGGTGGACCAGTAACATTTGTGTGCTAATACCCATGCTCTTTGATGGTGCAACACTAGAAGAACCACGACGTCAAGCTTAAACAGATCGACCTTGAAAGCCCCGGTTTTATTAGGTTTCAGTCATTAGGACAGGGAATTTTGAAAAAACCGGCAACAAAAAGCCGATTTGTGCACGCTTGTTGCATTCATACACACATCGCCTGTAAGGCATCCGCTGGAAGCCGGAACCTTAAGGCTCATAACAATAGCGGCATGGCTGCCCAAGGAGCTTCAAGTGCAGGACAAGGATTTCTTTTTCTGATACTGAAGCCTTGGAAAACAACGCTGAAGTTGTCAGTCCGAAGGCAAAAAAATTGTGAAATTACGACCTCTACAGCGCATTTTGCGACAGGGCCGTAAAGAAGCTGAAAGGTTAGATACGCAAGTATCGCCAACATTGTCGGCGTGATATAAGTTTGCGCCGACACAAAAAGAAAGAGCCGCCCAGATAATAAATCAGGTGGGACGGCAGTACTCTTCTAAAAACCAAAGGAGCAAATCACGATGCGCGTGATGAAGTGGAGCATGATCGCCCTGGCTGTAACTGCAGCTACCGGCACTCAAGTCGCTATGGCCGAACCGTTTGTAACCGACCAGGCTGACGCAAAAGGTTTCGTTGAAGGCGCCTCCGCTGGCGTGGTACTGAAGAACTACTACTTCAACCGCAACAACAGAAATGGCGCTGAAGACCAGAAAGACTGGACTCAGGGCGTACTGGGCAAGTTCAACTCTGGCTATACCCAGGGTACTGTTGGCGTGGGCGTTGAAGCCTACGGCGATGCCGCCTTTAAACTGGACGGTACTGACGCGCAGTCGGGTACGGGCAACATGAGCCGCACCACCCTCCGCGACGCAAACGGCAACGTTATTGGCCACGACGTCAACAGCGAAATGGGTAAAGCGGGTGCAGCACTGAAGGTCCGCATCTCCAAAACCGAGCTGAAAGTCGGCGACTTCCAACCTAGCACCGCCCCGGTATTCGCTGTTGGTGGCTCCCGCATGTTCCAGCAGACCGCGAGCGGTTTCCAACTGCAGAGCAGCGAGATTAAAAACCTCGACCTGGAAGCCGGTCACTTCACCGGCGGTAGCAGCCAGGACCAAACCCGTCACAATGGCGAGCTTTGGACCCAGTATGCTGGCACGAAGGTCGAGGCTGCCGATTACCTCGGTGGTAAATACGGCATCAACGACAACTTGACCGTTTCCCTCTACGGTGCCAAGTTCCAGGACACCTGGACCCAGTACTACGGCAACGCGAACTACACCATTCCGTTGGCGACTGACCAGTCCCTGAACTTCGACTTCAACCTGTATCAGACCAACGATACCGGTGCAGCGAAAGCAGGCAAAATCGACAACACCACCTACTCGCTGGCGGCTGCCTACTCCTTCCTGAAGGCACACACTGTTACCCTGGCATTCCAACAGGTTCACGGTGATACGCCATTCGACTACATCGGTGTAGGCGATAACAACCGTGGTGGCGACTCGATCTTCCTGGCCAACTCGATTCAGTACTCTGACTTCAACGGCCCTGAAGAAAAATCCATCCAGGTACGTTATGACCTGAAAATGGCTGAGTACGGCGTACCAGGCCTGAGCTTCATGGCTCGTTATGCTCACGGTCAAGGCATCGACGGCACCAAAATGGCTGCTGACAGCCCTTACCGTCTCTACGGCTACGGCGAAGACGGTCGTCACAACGAGACCAACCTGGAAGCCAAATATGTTGTCCAGACTGGTCCTCTTAAAGACCTGTCCTTCCGTGCTCGCCAAGCTTGGCACAGAGGCAACAGCGACCAGGCCGAAGGCAATATCGACGAGTTCCGCCTGATCACCGAGTACCCAATCAACTTCCTGTAATCGCTACGACTACAGTGTTCGCTTGATATAAAAAAGGCCCATCAGTGATGGGCCTTTTTTTATGACTGCTTGATGACAGCACGAAATCAACTTTAATAAATAGCCAGCTAATAATAAGCCAACGTTCTATTCCGCTTTCAGAACAACAAAACAGCAGACTGTAAAAACACTCAAGGGGCTTATCGCCCCTTGAGTTCGTTTCCGATACTTGACCAACAGGCCAAGTAGGTTACGCCGTTTCCTGAACCATACGAATCACGCGCTGTGGATACGGAATATCAATACCTGCCGCCTTCAGACGATCGCGAGAGTGCTCGTTGAACTGGAACAGTACATCCCAGTAGTCCGCGGTTTTCACCCACACGCGCAGGGAAACCGTAATCGAGCTATCGCCCAGGGTCGAGACCACTGCTACCGGCGCAGGATCAGCCAACACGCGCTCATCCTTGGCCAACTCCAGCAGCACCTCACGCGCTTTCTGCAAATCGGCGTCGTAATTCACAGCCACGTCAAACACCACTTTACGGGTCAGTTGACGGTTGTGGTTGGTGATGATGCCGTTCGACAGATTACCGTTAGGCACGATGACGGTTTTGTTGTCACCGGTGCGCAGCAGGGTATGGAAGATCTGAATGCTGTCGACCGTGCCGGTAATGCCCTGGGCTTCGATCACGTCACCGATACGGAACGGACGGAACAACAGAATCAGCACCCCGCCAGCGAAGTTCGCCAGGCTGCCTTGCAACGCCAGACCGATCGCCAGGCCCGCAGCGCCGATGGCCGCGACAAACGAGGTAGTCTCAACACCCACCATCGAAGCGACGCTCACCATCAGCAACACTTTGAGGATGATGTTCGCCAGGCTGCTCATAAACCCCTGCAACGCCAGATCGGCATTGCGCAGGGCCAGCAGCTTGCCGACTTTTTGGGTCAGCTTGTTGATCAGCCACCAACCAATGGCCAGAGTGATGACCGCCAGCAGCACACGGCTGCCGTATTCCATGATCATCGGGATCCAGGCCTGGGAAGCCTTGACCAGGTTGTCCACTTCAGCATTTATGTCCATCTATCTCTCCTGATTCCCGGCTACCCGGCACGTAAAAACTGCACGACAGAAAGATCGAGCCCGTGTTGATGGCTCAATCGTTTCTGCCGTTACATGGGCCTCGGACGCCATTAACGCCCGGAGGTTCCCTGAAGACTGATCAGTCGCGGAAGTTGTTGAACTGCAGCGGCATGCCAAATTCCTTGGCGCGCAGTGCCGCAATGGCTTCCTGCAGGTCGTCACGCTTCTTGCCGGTGATCCGTACCTGCTCGCCCTGGATGGCGGCCTGGACCTTGAGCTTGGCGTCTTTGACGTGAGCAACGATCTTCTTCGCCAGCTCCTTGTCGATGCCTTCCTTGAGCACGGCGTCCTGCTTCATCAGCTTGCCGGAAGCATAGGCATCTTTTACCTCAAGGCACTGCACATCGATCTTGCGCTTGACCAGTGCCAGCTTGAGGATCTCGATCATCGCTTCAAGCTGGAAGTCGGCCTCGGCGGTCAGATTGACAGTCAGGTCCTTTTCCTTGAACTCGAAGCTGCCCTTGCCTTTCAAATCATAACGACGGTCGAGTTCCTTGACGGCGTTCTCGACCGCGTTGGTGAGTTCGTGTTTGTCCAGTTCGGATACCACGTCGAACGACGGCATGTAATCTCTCCAATAAAAAAGGGCGCGCTCAATAGCGATGGAACACGCCTGGCTTGCGGTTAAAATCCGCGCTGATTATAACGGGTCTTTACCTTCCTACGCTGCGAGCCTCACATGCGCCTGCCAATCCGAGCAAAAAACTGATGTCGACCACCTGGCACGTCCTTGGCGCCGGCAGTCTGGGCACTCTGTGGGCCACGCGTCTGGCACGGGCTGGCCTGCCAGTGAAACTGATTCTGCGCGACACCGCGCGCTTGCAGGCCTATCAGGCCGCCAGCGGGCTGACCTTGGTCGAACAGGGCGAAGCGCAGCAGTATGCGATTCCCGGCGAGACTGTCGACAGCGCTGGTCCGATAGACCGCTTGCTCGTGGCCTGCAAAGCCTACGACGCCGAAAGTGCGGTGGCGCAATTGGCGCCGCGTCTTGCCCCCAACGCCGAGCTGATTCTGTTGCAGAACGGCCTCGGCAGTCAGGACGCCGTCGCCGCACGTGTCCCGCAGGCGCGCTGCATCTTTGCCTCAAGCACTGAAGGCGCGTTTCGCGATGGCGACTGGCGCGTGGTATTTGCCGGTCATGGGTACACCTGGCTCGGCGATGCCTGCCACCCTACCCCGCCGATCTGGCTGGATGACCTCAGCGTCGCCGGCATCCCGCACGAATGGAGTACAGACATCCTGACCCGTCTGTGGCGCAAACTGGCGCTCAATTGCGCAATCAATCCCCTGACAGTCCTGCATGACTGCCGCAACGGCGGCTTGCAACAGCACCAGTGCGAAGTCGCCACCCTCTGTGCCGAGTTGAGCGAATTGCTGAAGCGTTGCGGTCAGCCGGGCGCTGCGCAGAACCTGCAACAAGAAGTCGAGCGGGTGATTCAAGCGACGGCCGCCAACTACTCGTCGATGTACCAGGATGTCGCCAATCAACGCCGAACCGAGATCAGCTATCTGCTGGGGCATGCCTGCACTGTTGCGTCGAGACACCAACTGGTGCTGCCGCACCTCAATCAATTGCAGCAACGGTTGATTACGCACCTGCACGCACGCGGATTGCCCAGCGACTGAGCAACGGCTACGCTGCCTTCCTGTTCCTTTTTAGCGACGACCCCGATGCCATTGCGCCAGCGCCTTGAAAACCTGCCGGTCGGCCAGAAACTGCTGGCCGCCTTGTTGGTGCTGTTGACCACCGTGTTGCTGGTGGCCAACCTGACCTTTATCAGCGCCGCCTATTGGATCTCCCAGGAAAGCATGGCCCCGCAGGCCTTGCAGACCATCGGCCGGCTGGCGGCCAACCCGTCCATCGCTGACCAGGCGCTCAACTCTCCCGAAGAAGCCCAACGGCTGCTCAACGAACTCAACAGCTATTCACCGCTACGCGCCGCAGCGCTGTATGACGGCAAAGGCCTGCGCCTGGCGCAGGTGCAGCACGGCGACAAACTCAAGCTGCCCGAGCACTATCGAAATATCGAGGCCTGGCAGGCCTCCGAGTTTCGCAGCAATCAGCTGATCACCCTGTTGCGCCCGGGCGAGGCGCCGGGTCATCTGCTGCTGGTGGCCAGCAGCGAATTGCCGATGGCGTTCTACACTGGCACCCTGACCGCCAGCCTCGGGATTCTGATTTTCAGCGTGCTGTTGTGGCTGGTGATTGCCCGGCAGATCAAACGCCTGATCACCCGGCCGATTCATGAACTCGAAGAATTGTCCCGGCAGGTGACTCGCGAAGAAAACTACGCCTTGCGTGCGTCTCGCGGCAACCACGACGAAATCGGCAGCCTCGCCGAAGCCTTCAACACCATGCTCTCGCGCATCGAAGCCCGCGAACAGCAACTCAAGCGCGCGCGGGACGACTCCCAGGCCGCCTACGACCAGGCCCAGGGCCTGGCCGAAGAAACCCGTCATACCAACCGTAAACTGGAACTGGAAGTCCAGGTGCGGAGCAAGATCGAGAAGAAACTCACCGGTTTTCAAAACTACCTCAACAGCATCATCGACTCGATGCCTTCGGCGCTGATCGCCCTTGATGAACAGCTCTACGTGACCCAATGGAACCAGGAAGCCAGCGCGCTTTCCGGCACCCGTCTGGACGAAGCGCTGAACCAGCCGATCTTCCTCGCCTTTGAACCGCTGAAACCGTTCCTGCCGCAACTCAAGGAAACCGTCGAGCAGCACAGCGTGGTCAAGATCGAGCGCGTCACCTGGATCAAGGATGACGAACCCAAGCATTACGCGCTGACCTTTTACCCGTTGATGGGCGGTGCCGGACGCGGCGTGGTGATCCGGATCGACGACATTACCCAGCGCCTGTCCCTCGAAGAAATGATGGTGCAGTCGGAAAAAATGCTCTCTGTCGGTGGCCTCGCCGCTGGCATGGCCCACGAAATCAACAACCCCCTGGGAGCGATCCTGCACAACGTGCAGAACATTCGCCGGCGCTTGTCGGCCGACCTGCCGAAGAACATCGAAACCGCCGAACAGATCGGCATCGAACTGGGCAGCGTCAATCGCTACCTGCAAAACCGCGAAGTACCGCAACTGCTCGACGGCATTCAACAGGCCGGCGCCCGGGCCGCGAAGATCGTGACCCACATGCTCAGTTTCAGTCGTCGCAGCAACCGCCAAATGGCCCCGTGCGACCTGCCGGCACTGATCGATCAAGCCGTGGAGATCGCCAGCAACGACTTCGACCTGGCCATCGGCTTCGACTTCAAGGGCCAGGCCATCATTCGTCAGTTCGACCCGCAACTGGGGCCAGTGCCCGGCACCGCCAACGAACTGGAACAAGTGCTGCTCAACCTGCTGAAAAACGCTGCTCAGGCGATTCACCAACGCGAAGACGCCACAGAGCCGGGACGCATCATTCTGCGCACCCGACTGAACCCGCCGTGGGCGGAAATCCAGGTCGAAGACAACGGCGTGGGCATGAGCGAGAACGTGCGCAAACGCACCTTCGAACCGTTCTTCACCACCAAGGAAATCGGCCAGGGCACCGGCCTCGGACTGTCGGTGTCGTACTTCATCATCACCAACAACCACAAGGGTCAGATGGAAGTGCAATCGACCCTCGGCCAAGGCACCTGCTTCACCTTGCGCCTGCCATTGGCGGGCACCCCGCTCGCCTCTCACGAACTCAAACAACTGGAGCGCTAAGCATGGGTTTTCGCTTGTCGAAGATTTACACCCGCACCGGCGACAAAGGTGAAACCGGGCTTGGCGACGGTCGCCGCGTGCCGAAGGACCATCCGCGGGTCGAAGCCATCGGCGAAGTCGATACGCTGAACAGTCAGTTGGGATTGTTGTTGGCTGGCTTGGCCGAGCAATGCCCCGAGCATCCTGGCCTCGGCGAGGTGATCGAGGTGCTTGAGCCGTGTCAGCACCGGCTGTTCGATTTGGGGGGCGAACTGGCAATGCCGGTGTATCAGGCCTTGAATGCCGCAGAAGTCGAACGCCTGGAAGCGGCGATCGATACCTGGAACGAGGAGCTGGGACCGCTGGAGAACTTCATTCTGCCTGGTGGTTCAGCCTTGATTGCCCAAGCCCATATCTGCCGCAGCCTGGCACGCAGTGCCGAGCGACGTTGTCAGCAACTGAACGCGCTGGAGCCGTTGGCCGGGGTTGGCCTGGCGTACATCAATCGCTTGTCGGACCTGTTGTTTGTGGCGGCCCGGTTGATTGCCAAGCGCCAGGGGATTGCCGAGATTCTTTGGCAAGCAGCAACCAAACCCAAAACCTGACCTGATCGTTCCCACGCTCTGCGTGGGAACGATCATCAGGTCGGGCGTTACGCCTCAGGCCAAAACGCCCGAATCCCCGCCACGCCCTGCGCGCCCGCTTCCCAGGCTTTTTGCCGTTCGGCAGGCCCCACACCACCGAGCAGAAACACCGGTTTGCTGAAGCCCGCAATCAACTGCGAAGCCTGCTCCCAGCCGAGTGGCGACGCATCCGGATGAGTCTGGGTCGGCTGAACCGGTGACAGGGTGACGAAGTCCACGCCCATCTGTTCCGCCAGGCTCAGCTCTTCAGCGTTGTGGCAGGACGCCGCCAACCAGCGCGAGGCTGGCACCGGACGCCCGGCACTGGCGTATTTGCGCAGTTGCGCGGCGGTGAGGTGCCAACCGGCAGCCGGGAAGTCCCCCAACCACTCGAACGGCCCCTTGAGCATCAGTTGCGCTTTACCGGCACACAACCCCACGGCGTCTACCGCCAGATCGCGGTATTGCGGGTCGTAGCCATTCGGGGCACGCAACTGGATCAGCTTGATCCCACCGGCGATGGCTTTCTGAATACCGCGCAGCATCTCTGGAGTTTCCAGACCTTCCGGGGTAATCAGGTAGTCGCCTGGCAGACGCGCAGCCGCCACGATCGGCTGGTTGGCGGCCGGAAATTCGTAGTCGCGCAGTTCACGCGCCGTCACCCATGCCAAAGGCTGACCTTCGGCGCCATGGGGTTCGCCGGTAAACGCCGAGACCTCCCAGACATCCAGCAATACTTGTTTGTCTGGATAGTCATGCTGAACCTTGATCAATGGCCGAGCGGCACTGACCACGATACCCAACTCTTCCTGCAGCTCGCGCGACAGTGCCGCTTGCACCGCTTCGCCGTCCTCGACCTTACCGCCGGGAAACTCCCACAGACCGCCCTGATGCTGGGTATCGGCGCGGCGAGCGATGAGGATCTTGCCGCTGGCATCACGGATGACAGCCGCTGCTACATGAACTCGTTTCACCGCACTATTTCCTCCAGGCCGGCTTTCTGCCAGGCCTTGAAGGCTGGCCATTGATAAATCGCTTCGACATAGGCGGCATCCGCCGCCGGCAACGCGACTTGATAGGTACGCAAGCGCACAGCTATGGGTGCAAAGAAGGCATCTGCCAGGCTTACGCTACCGAACAGGAACGGGCCGGTTTCGGTTGCGACCGCGCGGCATTCAGCCCACAACGCCAGCATCCGCTCGATCTCCACCTGCACTTCAGGCGGCATCGGTGAGAGCGGCGCATCATGACTCAAGTCAAACGGCATGTTGCCACGCATGGCGAAGAAGCCGCTGTGCATCTGCGCACACGCCGAACGGGCCTGGGCGCGGGCGGCGATGTCCTTCGGCCAGAGGTTGGCGTTCGGGAAACGCTCGACCAGGTACTCGGCGATGGCCAACGAGTCGGCAATGGTCCCGTATTCGGTTTTCAGCAACGGGACTTTGCCAGTCGGCGAATGCTTGAGCAGGCGTTCACGGGTGTCCGGCTGGTTCAGCTTGATCAGTTCTTCGGTGTAGGTCGCACCGGCCAGCTCCAGCGCCAAAGCGCCGCGCAGGGACCAGGAAGAATACAGTTTGTCGCCGATGATCAGGTGGTAGCTCATGTTCAGGCGCCTTCTCGTAAGGGGGGAACAGGCCAGAATCTTCAGTGTCTGGTCGTCCGTCATCGCGAGCAAGCTCGCTCCCACAGTAGATTTTCAGTGAACACTATAGTTGTGTACAGCTGGGTCCAATGTGGGAGCGAGCTTGCTCGCGATTGGAGCGATACGGTCTAAACGTAATTACGTGCGGTATTCGGCGTTGATCTTCACGTATTCGTGAGACAGGTCGGTGGTCCAGATGGTTTCGCTGCAATCGCCGCGACCCAGCTCGATACGAATGGTGATTTCTTCGCGTTGCATCACGGCCGAACCCTGGGCTTCGGTGTAAGTCGCGGCGCGGGCACCGCGGCTGGCGATGCAGACTTCGCCAAGAAACACGTCGATCTTGCTCACGTCCAGATTCGGCACGCCGGCACGACCAACGGCCGCCAGGATGCGCCCCCAGTTTGGATCGGAGGCGAACAGCGCGGTCTTGATCAATGGCGAATGCGCCACGGTGTAACCGACGTCCAGGCACTCCTGGTGATTGCCTCCGCCGTTGACTTCAACGGTGACGAACTTGGTCGCGCCTTCGCCGTCGCGAACGATCGCCTGGGCCACATCCATGCACACTTCAAACACCGCCTGCTTCAGCGCCGCGAACAGTGGACCGCTGGCTTCGGTGATTTCCGGCAGTGCAGCCTTGCCTGTCGCGATCAGCATGCAGCAGTCGTTGGTCGAGGTGTCGCCATCGATGGTGATGCGGTTGAACGACTTGTTGGCGCCGTCCAGCAACAGGTTCTGCAACACGTCGCGGGAGACTTTGGCGTCGGTGGCGATGTAACCGAGCATAGTCGCCATGTTCGGGCGAATCATGCCGGCGCCTTTGCTGATACCGGTGACGGTGATGGTCACGCCTTCATGCTGGAACTGGCGGCTCGCACCCTTTGGCAGGGTGTCGGTGGTCATGATCCCGGTGGCCGCGGCCTCCCAATTGTTCTCCGACAAGTCGTCGAGGGCAGCTTGCAGCGCACCTTCGATCTTCTCGACCGGCAGCGGCTCACCGATCACGCCGGTGGAGTACGGCAGCACGAGACTGGCATCGACGCCGGTCAATTCAGCCAGTTTGGCGCAGGTGCGCTCGGCGGCAGCCAGACCAGGCTCACCGGTACCGGCGTTGGCATTGCCGGTGTTGGTCAGCAGGTAACGTACCGGGCCTTGTACACGTTGTTTGGCCAGAATCACCGGCGCTGCGCAAAACGCGTTCAACGTGAACACGCCGGCAACCGTAGAACCTTCAGCGCAGCGCATGACCACGACATCTTTGCGCCCGGGGCGCTTGATGCCGGCCGAAGCGATACCGAGTTCAAATCCGGCAACCGGGTGCAACGTTGGCAAAGGACCAAGACCAACAGCCATGAAAGCGCTCCTCTTAATGTAATGTCTGCACCGTCGTCGCCCTGTTCTTTTTAACCTGGCATCGGTGTTTTAAATGGTAAAACGCCGCGACGGCTGATGCCGGTCGCGGCGCGGGTATTTCAATGTCTGGCAGAAATCTTAGTTGATCTGGCCGTGACAGTGTTTGTACTTCTTGCCCGAACCGCAGTAGCACAGCTCATTGCGGCCCAGCTTCTGCTCGTTGCGCACCGGAGCGGCAGCGAGCGCCACATCGACCTCTTCACCCAATAATTCCGGTTGCTCGAGGCCTGGGGCTTCGTCGTGCTGGAATTGCATGCGTGCGGCCAATGCCTCGGCTTCCTGACGCAGACGCGCTTCTTCTTCGATCGGATCTTCGCGGCGAACCTGAACATGCGACAGTACACGAATCGAATCGCGCTTGATCGAATCCAGCAGCTCGGAGAACAGCGTGAACGACTCGCGCTTGTATTCCTGCTTCGGGTTCTTCTGCGCATAGCCACGCAAGTGGATACCGTGACGCAGGTGATCCATGGTCGACAGGTGGTCTTTCCACAGGTCGTCCAGAACGCGCAGCACGATTTGCTTCTCGAAGGTGCGTAGCGCTTCGGCGCTCGCCTGCTCTTCTTTCTCGTTGTACGCCGCCAGCAGCTCTTGCAACAGCTTCTCGCGCAGGGTTTCTTCGTACAGGTGATCGTCTTCGTCGAGCCATTGCTGGATCGGCAGTGCCACCCCGAAGTCGCTTTGCAGGGCCGCTTCCAGACCGGCGACGTCCCACTGCTCAGGCAGCGATTGCGGCGGAATGTGCGCGCTGACCGTTGCGTTTAGCACGTCCTGACGGAAGTCGGCAATGGTTTCGCCGATGTTGTCCGCGGCCAGCAACGTGTTACGCATGTGATAGATCACTTTACGCTGTTCGTTGTTGACGTCGTCGAACTCGAGCAGTTGCTTGCGAATGTCGAAGTTACGACCTTCAACCTTGCGCTGAGCCTTTTCGATGGCGTTGGTCACCATGCGGTGCTCGATCGCTTCGCCAGGCTGCATGCCCAGGGCCTTCATGAAGTTCTTCACCCGGTCAGAAGCAAAGATGCGCATCAGGCTGTCTTCCAGCGACAGGTAGAAACGGCTGGAACCGGCGTCACCCTGACGACCGGCACGACCACGCAGCTGGTTGTCGATACGGCGCGATTCGTGGCGCTCGGAGGCAATCACCTGCAAACCGCCCGATTCGAGCACTTGCTGGTGCCGCTTCTGCCAGTCGGCCTTGATCTGGGCGATCTGCTCCGGGGTCGGATCCTCAAGGGAGGCGACTTCCACTTCCCAGTTACCGCCCAACAGGATGTCGGTACCACGACCGGCCATGTTGGTGGCGATGGTCAGTGCACCCGGACGACCGGCCTGAGCGATGATTTCAGCTTCTTTTTCGTGGAACTTGGCGTTCAGAACCTTGTGTTCGATGCCTTCCTTCACGAGCAGGCCGGACATGTGCTCGGACGTTTCGATGGTCGCGGTGCCCACCAGAACCGGACGGCCCTGAGCCATGCTTTCCTTGATGTCGGCAACGATGGCCGCGTACTTCTCGTCCGCGGTGAGGAACACCAGGTCGTTGTAGTCTTTACGCGCCAGCGGCTTGTTCGGCGGAATGACCATCACCGCCAGACCATAGATCTGGTGGAATTCGAACGCTTCGGTGTCCGCCGTACCGGTCATGCCGGACAGCTTGTTGTAGAGACGGAAGTAGTTCTGGAACGTGGTCGACGCCAGGGTCTGGCTCTCGGCCTGGATGTTCAGGTGTTCCTTGGCTTCGATGGCCTGGTGCAGGCCTTCGGACAGACGGCGACCCGGCATGGTACGACCGGTGTGTTCATCGACCAGTACGACCTGGCCGTCCTGGACGATGTATTCGACGTTGCGGTTGAACAGTTTGTGCGCGCGCAGACCGGAATAAACGTGGGTCAGCAGGCCCAGGTTGTGCGACGAGTACAGGCTCTCACCTTCAGCCAGCAGGCCGATACCGGTCAGCACGTCTTCGATGTACTGGTGACCGGCTTCGTTGAGTTCGACCTGACGGGTCTTCTCGTCAATGGTGTAGTGACCGGCCTTGGTGACGACGCCTTCCACTTCCTCGACGTGCAGTTCCAGTTGCGGGATCAGCTTGTTGATCTCGATGTACAGCCTGGAGCTGTCTTCGGCCTGACCAGAGATGATCAGTGGGGTACGGGCTTCGTCGATCAGGATCGAGTCGACTTCGTCGATCACGGCAAAATTGAGTTCGCGCTGGAATTTTTCTTCCATGCTGAACGCCATGTTGTCGCGCAGGTAGTCGAAACCGAATTCGTTGTTGGTGCCGTAGGTGATGTCGGCGGCGTAGGCAGCACGCTTCTCTTCCGGCGGCTGGAACGGCGTAACCACACCAACGGTCAGGCCGAGGAATTCATAGAGCGGACGCATCCAGTTGGCGTCACGACGAGCCAGGTAGTCGTTCACGGTAACAACGTGCACGCCCTTGCCGGACAGCGCGTTCAGGTAAACCGCCAGTGTCGCCACCAGGGTCTTGCCTTCACCGGTACGCATTTCGGCAATCATGCCTTCGTGCAAGGTCATGCCGCCAATCAACTGAACGTCGAAGTGGCGCATGCCCATCACCCGCTTGCCGGCTTCGCGGGCAACCGCAAAGGCTTCAGGCAGCAGTTTGTCGAGGCTTTCACCTTTGGCGATGCGGGCCTTGAACTCATCAGTCTTGGCGCGCAGCTGATCGTCCGAAAGGGCCACCATTTGCTCTTCGAAGGCATTGACGATCTGTACCGTCTTGAGCATGCGTTTGACTTCACGCTCGTTCTTGCTTCCAAAAAGTTTCTTTAACAAAGGCGCAAACATATCGGCAGGATCTTCCACACAAAGGGATGGAGGGCGGCCCCGTGAGTCGCCCGTGCAGCCCTCATGGCCGCATGCGAACGAGCATTCTACCCGGAAACGATGGTGAGGAAAGTGGCGTTGTTCCACGATGCATGCACAGCGCTGTTACGGGGCTCACTTAAAATAAGGGCATTTTGCTGAACTTCAAGCCATTCACGCCAGAAGTTACTCATTGATTTAATGAGTAAAGCGCTCACAAAGCAATGGCTCAGGCGCATCAAGTGCTTTCTGCTACCATGGCGGCTCTGTTACTTCAGGTGTCTGATCATGGCATTTCGCCCTCTTACGGCCAGAGCACCCGCCGTTCTGCTTCGCGAAGCCAAACCGTTAAAAGCCATTTTCGGCCACGCACAACGCTTGGGTCATTTACAGCGTTTGCTGGAAAGCCAGCTGCAGCCGGCCGCCCGTGAACATTGTCATGTGGCGTCGTGGCGCGAGGGCAGCCTGTTGCTGATCGTCACCGACGGTCATTGGGCAACCCGTCTGCGCTATCAGCAAAAGCGTCTGCAACGGCAACTACAGATGTTCGACGAGTTCGCCAGCCTGACGCGAATCCTGTTCAAGGTACAACCACCGACCGTGCAGCAAGGCGCCGTCGGCCACACCATGGACCTGTCGAGCGATGCGGCTGCGACCATTCAGGCCACCGCCGACGGCATCAGCGATCCGAAATTGCGCGCAGCGCTGGAGCGCCTCGCGGCGCACGCCAAACCGAAGACCTAGAAGCAAAATCAAAAGATCGCAGCCTGCGGCAGCTCCTTGGATGGGTGTAGCTGCCGCAGGCTGCGATCTTTCGCTTTTTGGCCGCCTGTCGCATCGCCGATTTCAAGCCCCTAAGTTTTAGTCCTGCTCAGCCGATAGATACAAGCAAGAGACCAGACAGAGAATCAGGTCCGATAATTCCCTAAGGAAAGACGGAAATATCAGCTTACGTGCGATAGCGCCTGGTTTGCGCGCTTTTTCAAGCAATACGCCCCAACAAAAATACCTAAGCGGACACCACAAGCCATGAACAAAAACCTGCGCTTCAGCCACAAAATCCTGCTTGCAGCCGCGCTCATCGTCATTGCCGCCTTCGCTTCGTTCACGCTGTACAACGACTATTTACAGCGCAACGCGATTCGCCAGGACCTGGACAATTACCTGCATGAGATGGGCGATGTCACGTCCTCCAATATCCAGTCCTGGCTCGCCGGGCGGATTCTCATGGTGGAAAACCTGGCCCAGAACATCGCTCTCAACCCCGAACACGGCAACGTTGCCAACCTGCTTGAGCAGAATGCCCTGGCATCGACCTTCATGGCCCGGTACCTGGGCGATGCCAGCGGTACGTTCATCAACCGCCCGGACTCCAAGATGCCGGACGGCTACGACCCAAGAGTTCGCCCTTGGTACAAAGGCGCGGAAAACAGCAACGGCTCGACACTCACCGAACCGTATATCGATGCGGCAACCGGCCAGACCATCATTTCCATCGCCACCGCCTCGAAAAAAGCCGGACAAAGCATTGGTGTGGTCGGCGGTGACCTGAGCCTGCAAACCCTGATCGACACCCTGACCGCGCGTGACTTTGGTGGCATGGGCTACGCCTTCCTGGTCAGTGCCGACGGCAAGATCCTGGTCCACCCGGACAAAAGCATGGTGATGAAGTCCCTCAGCGAGGCTTACCCGACGAATACCCCGCGTATCGGCGGCGGCATCAGTGAAGTCGAGGTCAACGGCAAAACCCGCATCGTCACCTTCACCCCGATCAAAGGCCTGCCATCGGTCAACTGGTACGTCGGTCTGTCGGTGGACAAAGACAAAGCCTTCGCGATGCTCAGCAGCTTCCGTACCTCGGCGATCATTGCCACGATCATTGCCGTGGCGATCATCATCGCCTTGCTCGGTATGCTGATCCGTATCCTGATCCAGCCACTGCACGTCATGACCCGCGCGATGCAGGACATTGCCGACGGTGAAGGCGACCTGACCCGCCGCCTGACCATCCAGAGCCAGGACGAGTTCGGCATCCTGGGCAGCGCATTCAACCGCTTCGTCGAGCGTATCCACGGTTCGATCCGCGAAGTGTCGTCGGCGACCGAGCACGTCAACGAAGTCGCTCTGCGAGTGGTCAGCGCATCGAACTCGTCGATGCTCAACTCTGACGAACAATCGAGCCGGACCAACAGCGTGGCGGCCGCGATCAATCAGTTGGGCGCGGCGGCTCAGGAGATCGCCCGTAACGCGGCGCAAGCCTCTCACCAGGCCAGCGATGCGCGCAGCCTGGCCGAAGATGGCCAGCAAGTGGTCGACCGCAGCATTGCCGCGATGAATCAGCTGTCGAACATGCTCAGCGCCTCCAGCACCAACATCGAGTCGCTGAATAGCAAGACCGTAAACATCGGGCAGATTCTCGAGGTGATTACCAGCATCTCCCAGCAAACCAACCTGCTGGCGCTCAACGCGGCGATTGAAGCGGCACGGGCCGGTGAGGCCGGACGTGGTTTCGCAGTGGTCGCCGATGAAGTGCGCAACCTGGCGCACCGCACCCAGGAATCGGCGCAACAAGTGCAGACCATGATCGAGGAGCTGCAAGTCGGCGCCCGCGAGTCGGTCAGTACCATGAGCGACAGCCAGCGTCACAGCCAGGACAGCGTAGAGATCGCCAACCTCGCCGGTGAACGCCTGAACAGCGTGACCTTGCGCATCGGCGAGATCGACGGCATGAACCAGTCGGTGGCCACCGCCACCGAAGAGCAAACCGCCGTGGTCGAGTCGATCAACGTCGACATCAGCGAAATCAACACCCTGAATCAGGAAGGCGTGGAAAACCTGCAATCAACACTGCGCGCCTGTTCCGACCTGGAGCAGCAAGCGGCACGCCTGAAGCACTTGGTAGGCAGTTTCCGTATCTAGTACCTGATCTGGCCGTTATCGCGAGATAACGGCCAGTCAACCAACACAAAACCTCGCTGACTCCCCGCCACACATCCCCAACCAAACATCTATCCTTCATAAGGGTCACCCCTAAGGAGAACAACGGATAGAAGGGAGGGTTATCGTGCATGTACCGTCTGCCGAATTTCTCCCGGGTCAACGCCCCTGGCCTGGTCTGGAGCGCGCGCAGTGCCTGGCGTCGTTGGGCACGCAAGCTGCTGCACTTTCTTGCGGCCTTCACGGAAACACTCAAGTTGCCTGTACACACACTGATCACCGTATTTGCGCTGACCTGCGTGCACTGGTTACTGCGCTACAGCGTGTTGTATCTAGCCTTGCGGGGGCTGGGCACGGATCTTCAGTGGGCCTGGAGCTTTTTGATCCAGATGCTGTCACTCAGCGCCGGGCAGTTCAGCCTGTTGCCGGGCGGTGCCGGCGCGGCGGAATTGACGTCGGCAGCGCTGTTGGCGCCGATAGAGGGAAAGTCGACGGCGGCGGCTGCGATTCTGATCTGGCGAGCGGTGACCTATTACTTCTACTTGCTGGCCGGCGCACCGGTGTTCTTGCTGATGGCCGGTAAGCCACTACTGAACAAACTGATGAAGATCAAACAGGCTTAGGGGCGATCTTTTCAGGGCCCACCGTTTCATCGTCAACATCTGGCTTCAACTGCTCCCACAACTGCGCGGCACCGGGAAACTCCGTGCCGTCTTCAGGGCTCAGCTCATCTGGATCGTACCGGCTCAGACACCCCTCGCCCAATGTCGCGGGGGCTTTGGATGTTGCCTTATCCAGTGGATCAGCCATCTCCCCTACCTCACTCTTGCGTAGATCGTTCCCATGCTCTGCGTGGGAACGATCTAATCAGCACTCGGCAATCAGAACACTACGGTTTTATTGCCATGCACCAGCACGCGGTCTTCCAGGTGATAGCGCAGGCCGCGGGCCAGCACCATCTTCTCGACGTCACGGCCGAAACGCACCATGTCTTCGATACTGTCGCTGTGGCTCACGCGCACCACGTCCTGCTCGATGATCGGACCGGCGTCCAGCTCTTCGGTCACGTAGTGGCAGGTCGCGCCGATCAGCTTCACGCCACGCATCGACGCCTGGTGGTACGGCTTGGCGCCGACGAACGATGGCAGGAAACTGTGGTGAATGTTGATCACCTTGTGGGCGTACTCGGTGCACAGTTCCGGCGGCAGGATCTGCATGTAACGCGCCAGCACCACCACTTCGGCGTCATGCTGTTTGACCAGTCGCGACACTTCGGAAAATGCCGGCTCTTTGTTCTGCGGGTCCACCGGCACATGGTAATAAGGAATGCCATGCCACTCGACCATGCTGCGCAGGTCGTCATGGTTGGAAATCACGCAGGAGATTTCACAGTCCAGCTCGTCACTGTGCCAGCGGTGCAGCAAGTCGGCCAGGCAGTGGGATTCGCGGCTGGCCATCAATACCACGCGTTTTTTCTGCGCGGTGTCGGTGATACGCCAGTTCATCGAGAACTCTTCGGCGATCGGCGCAAACGCCTCACGAAACGCCTCAAGGCCGAATGGCAGCGAATCGGCACGAATTTCGTGACGCATGAAAAACCAGCCACTGAGATTGTCCGAGTGATGGCTCGCTTCAGTGATCCAGCCATTGTGTGACGCCAGAAAGTTACTGACTTTAGCAACGATACCGACGCGGTCCGGGCAAGCAATCACTAGCCGAAAAGTGCGCATGGGGGAAAAACTCCAGAACTTCGCAAAGGCCGCCATTCTAGCGATTGCGCAGCAAAACTGCAGTATTCATGACGCCCAGCCCGGCAGAGCACTGCCTCGCCCTGTCGACTGGCGGCATCTGAACGCGCAACAATGTTCTTTAGCGAAATACGCAAGCGGGCTTTTGTGAGTATCTGTGATGAATCCCTGACAAGTTTTAACAGCCGCGTGAGGCTTTTTTCGCTGAACACTCTAATTAAATTAAATAAAAGCCGGCTTAAATGTTTACTTGATGAAACACCCTGACTATTATTGCGCCACTGTACCCTGTCATCCAGCGCCCAACATAAGGTAGTCCTCATGTCCTTGATCAACGAATACCGTGCCACCGAAGAAGCTATCAAAGAGCTGCAAGCCCGTTTGAAGAACCTGTCCCAAGACGACAAACTGCAAACCGAGCTGGAATTCGAAGGCAAACTGCGTACCCTGATGGGCGAATACTCCAAGTCTCTGCGCGACATCATCGCCCTGCTGGATCCAGAGTCCAAAGTTAAAGCGCCACGCGGCGCTGTAAAAACTACCGGCACCAAGCGTGCTCGCAAGGTTAAACAATACAAAAACCCGCACAACGGCGAAGTCATCGAAACCAAAGGTGGCAACCACAAGACGCTGAAAGAGTGGAAAGCCAAGTGGGGCGGTGACGTGGTTGAAGGCTGGGCTACCCTGCTGGGCTAAGCCGCAACCCGCTTCGCAGGTTCATTTGCGAACACCCAAAAACGCCAGCGTCCGCTGGCGTTTTTTTATGCCCCGCCTTCAGGTATTTGTACAGCTTGTTTCAAAGCTCCAAACGCTTGCGTAATGAGTCGACATACTCGCGCCACTCGTCCAGTACCTGTTGCTGAATCGCTGTAGCACTAAGTGACCACTCGGTCATCGCCTCATTAAAACCCTGCAAGGTATTGGGTGCTCCCCATCGCGCGTCTGACAAACGTTGCTGACAGAATAATTTCCAGCGTTCGTGCTCCTCGTGACTCAAGGTCTCGGGAAAGTTACGGGCACGATAACGAAATAATAATTCCGGCAAACGATCATCATCGAACGGCCATTGCTCTTGCGCTAATTGCATCGGGTCCGCATTTCGGACTTGTTCGCATAAACGCCGGTCCCGATCGCCAATGAAGCCGTCGTATAACTGTTGTTCAGGGTCCTCGCTCGGCGAGAAATCCTCGCGGGCATAAATGGCCAGAACTTTATCTCTCCATACTTCTTGTGCGTCACTTAGACGCAGTGCGCGCGCTTCATATTGCGCCATGTCCAGTTGCAGTCGCTGCTGGTCTTCGGCGCGCAACACCGACAACGGAGCCACCACCGGGCAGCGGTTGATGTGAATCAGTTTGAGCGGCACCGGCCATTCGCCTTCGGCCAGATCTTCGCGGCGAGTGTACAAACGCTGACGCAAGGTCTCGGCGTCCTGATCGAGCAGTCCCTGCGGGTCGAGATGCAGGTCGCAGACAATCAATGCATTGCGATTGCGCGGGTGCCAGGCCAGCGGCAAGACCACCCCGACATAGCTGCGGGCTGCCGAGAAACGCCCGGAGATATGCACCATCGGTTGCAACAGCCGGATCTGATCCATGACCTTCTGCTTGCTGCGCAGTTTGAACAGCCAGTCATAGAGTTTTGGCTGCTTGTCGCGGATCAACCGCGCCAGGGCAATCGTCGCTCGCACGTCGGACAACGCATCGTGAGCCTGGCCATGGTCGATGCCATTGGCGGCGGTCAGGCGTTCGAGTTTCAACGTGACGCGACCTTCCTCTTCAGGCCAGACGATACCGTCCGGGCGCAACGCATACGCCGCGCGCACCACATCGATCAGATCCCAGCGACTGTTGCCGCCCTGCCACTCCCGCGCATACGGATCAAAGAAATTCCGGTACAGGCTGTAACGGGTCATTTCATCATCGAAGCGCAAGGTGTTGTAACCGGCACCACAGGTTCCGGGAGCGGCGAGCTGCGCATGAACCCGGGTCATGAAGTCGGCCTCACTCAGGCCTTGCCCGGCCAGGCGGCCGGGGGTGATGCCGGTAATCACACACGCCGCCGGGTGAGGCAGGATGTCGTCGCTTGGCTGGCAGTAGAGATTGACCGGCTCGTCGATCTCATTGAGGTCGAGGTCGGTGCGAATCCCGGCCATTTGCAGCGGACGGTCACAGCGCGGTGAGATGCCTGTGGTTTCGTAGTCGTACCAGAAGATGGAGGTCACGGGGCGTTCCTGAACTTGAGACGGGCGAAGTCTAGGCGTTCAAGCGCGGCGCCGACCAGCAATCTTGCTATTCAAGCATTTCTCGTTGATACCTTGTCATACATAGTTATGTCGCTAGCGCTGCGAACGCTGCTAGCATCGGATCGGTATTGAATCCACCCCAGGTCGATCATGCGCATGACGTCAGCACTGCCAAGGACAGCAACGCTGCCCCCGCCACTGGACACGCGGTATCAGGTTGAAACGCCGGAAGGCATCGATCTGCCACTGCGACCGGCCGGGTTGATGCCCCGTGTACTGGCATTTGCCATCGACCTGGGGGTGCGCGGGCTGGTGCTGGGCCTGCTGTTTATCGCCCTGGCCTTGCTGGGGAAACTCGGCATCGGGCTGGGCTCGGTGCTGCTGTTTCTGGTCAGTTGGTGGTACATGGTGCTGTTCGAGGTCCTCAACCAGGGCTGCTCGCCCGGTAAACAACTGATGCGGCTGCGCGTCGTGCATGACGATGGAACGCCCGTTGGCTGGTCGGCCTCGCTGATCCGCAACCTGTTGCGGTTCGTCGACATGCTGCCGTTCGGCTACAGCCTCGGTGCCATCAGTTGCCTGCAACATCCGACCTTCAAACGGCTGGGCGATATTGCGGCCGGCACACTGGTGATCTACCAAGAACAAGCGGTCACCCGACCACAGATTCCGCAGGCCCTGGCACTGCACCCGCCCTTTGCGCTGACCCTCAATGAGCAACGCGCGGTGCTGGGTTTCGCCGAGCGTCAGGCCGAGCTCTCCAGCGAACGGGTCAACGAACTCGCCGGCATCCTCGCGGAACCACTCCACGTCTCACCGCCCCATGCAGTTGCCAAGCTCAATGGCATCGCTCGCCGTTTGCTGGGGCCGACATGAAACAGAGCCTTTTCGAAAACCGCCATCGAACCGAATGGGATCAGTTTGCCCGGCGGCTCGATTTGCTCGAACGTGGCAAAGCCGACGCCAACGATGGCACCTCGTTCCCCAAGGATTACCGGCGGTTGTGCCAGCACCTCGCGCTGGCACAGGAGCGCGGCTACAGCAGCTACCTGATCGACCCTTTACAACAGCTGGTACTGCGCGGGCACCAGCAGCTTTACCGCCATCGCGGCCGGGTCGGCGCCCATCTGCTGTCCTTTGTCCTCGCCGGTTTTCCTCGCCTGGTCCGTGAGCAATGGCCTTTCGTGCTGGTCTCAAGCCTGCTGTTTTTCGGTTCGCTGATCGGAATCGGCGTGCTGGTGTATCTGTTCCCCGAGCTGATTTATAGCCTGGTCCCGGCCGGACAGGTGTCCGAGATGCAAAGCATGTACGACCCGGCAGCCGGTCACTTGGGGCGCCTGGGTGAACGTGCAGCCAGCGATGACTGGGTAATGTTCGGTTACTACATCATGCACAACATCGGCATCGCCTTTCAGACCTATGCCAGCGGATTGCTGTTTGGCCTGGGCAGCGTGTTTTTTCTGTTCTTCAACGGTTTGATGATCGGTGCGGTTGCCGGTCACCTGACGCACATCGGCTACGGGGAGAACTTCTGGTCGTTCGTCGTCGGCCATGGTGCCTTCGAACTCAGTGCCATCGCCCTCGCCGGTGCGGCTGGCTTGCAACTGGGCTGGGCGCTGATTGCCCCCGGTCGCTTGCCACGCAGTGAAGCACTGCGCCTGGCGGCGCATAAAAGTGTCTTGATGATCTGCGGCGTCATGCTGTTTCTGCTGCTTGCCGCGTTTATCGAAGCCTATTGGTCATCCCGCACCGGGCTTGCACCGCTGATCAAATACCTGGTGGGGGCAGCCCTCTGGTTAGTGATGGCGACTTACCTTATGGTTGCCGGACGTACACGCCATGCGCCTGAGTGACGCCAGCGTGGTCATCCGCCCTCGCACCACCTGGGAAGCCATGGACCTCGGCGTTCTGCTGAGCCAGCAACATCGCCGCCTGCTGATGACCAGTTGGGCCATCGTCACGCTGCCGCTGTTTGCCCTGCTGAGCCTGTTGCTGTGGGACTCGCCCTCGATTGCCGTGCTGCTGTTCTGGTGGTTGAAACCGGCGTTCGAACGGCTGCCGCTGTACATCCTCTCCAGCGCCCTGTTCGGCGAAACCCCGACCTTGAGGCAGGCGCTGCGCCAATGGCCGCGACTGCTCAAACCACAGCTGTTGGCCAGCCTGACATGGCGGCGCTTTGGCCTGAGTCGCAGTTTCATCATGCCGGTCGTGCAGCTTGAAGAGCTCAGCGGTCTGGCACGCCAGCAGCGCCTGGCCGTGCTGCAACAACGCGATCGCGGCGCAGCACGCTGGCTGACGCTGATCGGCGCTCATCTGGAAGTCGCCCTGTGGATCGGCCTGATGGTGCTGTTCTATCTTTTGTTGCCCGCGCAAATCGAACTGAACTGGGACTGGCAAACACTGATCGCCACCCCTGAGCAAGACTGGCTCTGGCTGGACCACCTGATCAATGCGCTCTACGCGCTGATCCTGATCATGTGGGAACCGATCTATGTGGCCTGCGGTTTCAGCCTGTACCTGAACCGTCGCACCCGACTCGAAGCCTGGGATATCGAACTGGTGTTCCGCCGTCTGCGCCAACGCCTGAGCAGCGTCGCTGCCTGCCTGCTGATGCTCGGGTTACTGTGGTTGCCCGCTACGCAGCCACTCTGGGCCGCCGAACCCGCCGACGCCCCCGACAGCCCGCGCCTGCTCCAGCAACCACTGACCAGCCAGGCCGCCAGCAACAGCATCAAGGCCATACTCGACACGCCACCGTTCAAGAATCCGCAGACCGTTACCCACTATCGCTTTGGTAAAGAAACGCCCGATCAACCTGCCAACACGCAAACACCGGGTTGGCTCAAAGCGTTTTTCGCACTGTTGGACAGCCAGCGCTTCGCCGGCCTGGCGCAGGTCATCGAGGTGCTGCTGTGGGCAAGTGTCATCGGTGCCTTCGCGTTACTGATCTGGCGCTACCGCGATTGGCTGCGGACCTTTGTCAGCCGCCGGCCGAGACTGCGTCATACGCCCGCACACCCGGTGCCGGCGCAACTGTTCGGCCTTGACCTCGGCCGCGAGACCCTGCCGGACGACATCGCCGCCAGCGTCGAAAGCCTCTGGTCGACCCAGCCCCGCGAAGCCCTCGGGCTGCTCTACCGGGCCTTGCTCAGCCGTTTGCTGCACGACTTCAACCTCCCGCTGAAAACCGCCGACACCGAGGGCCAGGTGCTGGAACGGGTCCAACAGCTACAAGAACCGGCTCTGCAAACTTTCAGCAGCACGTTGACGGTGCACTGGCAGAACATGGCCTATGGGCATCGCTTGCCACCGGCGCATCTGCAACAGGAACTGTGTGACGGCTGGCGGGCATTGTTCGGCCCGGGAGCTGCGCGTTGAATCGGCGCCTGATCCCTGGCCTGCTGATTGCCGGGCTGCTCGCTGCACTGGCTGTTTATCTGTACCAGCAGGCCACGCCCTATCAGGAAGTCATCGACCACGGTCCCTCCCCCGAAGCTCGAGCCAACCCATATCTGGCGGCCGAACACTTTTTGCGTCAACAAGGGCTGACCGTGACTCACGCCAACAGCCTCGACATCCTGCCGTATCTGGAACCGCATCAACAGAGCCTGTTACTGCTCGGTGATCGCGCCAACATGACCCCGCGCCAGGCCGATCAGGTGCTGAACTGGACCCGTGCCGGTGGACGTTTACTGTTTGTGGCCGAAGCCTTGTGGGATGAAAAAACCGGCAAGAGCGGCGACCTGCTGCTCGACCGGGTGCAACTGCATCAATCCATGAGCAAAGATCTCGGCAATCCACCCCCTGGCGCCGAAGCAGACCCTTACCCGAACCTGACCAAACTCTATCTCGAAGACGAAGACGCTCCGGCCTACGCCAGCTTCGATCCGCAGTTCCACCTCGAAGACCCGAAAAACCTCGCTCAGTCGTGGGCCAACAGCGCGCTTGCCACTCACATGATGCAAATCAGTTATGGCCAGGGTTCGATCACGGTGGTCACCGATGCCGAACTGTGGAAGAACCCGAACATCGGCCAATACGACAACGCCTGGCTGCTCTGGTATCTGTATTCGGACACCGGCGTGACCCTGCTTTTCAATATCGATCACGACAACCTGCTGACCTTGCTGCTGCGTTATTTCCCGCAGGCACTGGTGGCGCTCATCGCGTTGATCGGCCTGTGGATCTGGCATGCCGGGTTACGTCAGGGCCCGGTGCAGGCTCCGGCTCCCAAAGCCCGTCGGCAACTTCAGGAACACTTGCGTGCCAGCGCAAACTTCATGCTGCGTCGCAGCGGTCAGCACAACCTGCTGCTGGCTCTGCAACACGATGTACTGCGCCGCGCCCGACACCGTCACCCAGGCTTCGAACAACTCGGCGTTGCCGAACAATGGCAGGTGCTCGCGCGCCTGACCGGTCAACCGACCCGCGCCATCAGCCAGGCACTCGCCCCTCAGCCCGGACAGCGGTTGTCCAGCGCCGAGTTCAGCCGTCAGGTCGCCCACCTGCAAATCCTCAGGAATGCCTTATGAATGACTCCATCGAACCTGCCGGCCTGACCCATGCCACCCAACAACGCCAGCGCGCCAGCCAACTGGCGCAAGCGGTGCGCCTTGAATTGCAGAAGGCCGTCATCGGCCAGGACACGGTGATTGACGATGTACTCACCGCGCTGATTGCCGGTGGCCATGTGCTGCTCGAAGGTGTTCCGGGGCTGGGCAAGACGTTGCTGGTGCGTGCCCTCGCCCGCTGCTTCGGTGGCGAGTTTGCGCGCATTCAATTCACCCCGGACCTGATGCCCAGCGACGTCACCGGGCATGCGGTGTACGACCTGCAAACCGAACAGTTCAAACTGCGTAAAGGCCCACTGTTCACCAACCTGTTGCTGGCCGACGAAATCAACCGCGCTCCGGCGAAAACCCAGGCCGCGTTGCTCGAAGCCATGCAGGAACGCCAGGTCACCCTTGAAGGCCGCGCCCTGCCGATTGCGCAACCGTTCATGGTGCTGGCGACGCAAAACCCCATTGAACAGGAAGGCACTTACCCCCTGCCCGAAGCGGAGCTCGACCGTTTCATGCTCAAGGTGCGCATGGACTACCCCGATGCCGATCAAGAGTTGAACATGGTCCGTCAGGTCAGCCGCTCGACCCGCGCCGACATGCTCGATGTGCAACCGTTGCGCACCGTCCTGCAAGCCAAGGATGTACTGGCCTTGCAACGGATCGCCAGCGACCTGCCGCTGGACGAACAGGTGCTGGACTACGCCGTGCGCCTGGCGCGCACCACTCGCAACTGGCCCGGTCTGACCCTCGGTGCCGGCCCACGGGCGACGATTGCCCTGGTGCGGGTAGCACGGGCACGGGCGCTGCTGCGCGGTGGCGAATTCGTGATTCCGGATGACATCAAAGGCTGCGCACTGGCCGTGTTGCGCCATCGCGTGCGAATCGCCCCGGAGCTGGACATCGAAGGGCTGGAAGTCGATCAGGTGCTCAGGCAGTTGCTTGATCAGGTTCCGGCACCAAGGATGTGACCACAGCCATGAAACCCACCCGTCTCTTGCTGATCTGGCTCGCCGTCCTGCTGGGCCTGAGCATCGTGCTGGGCACATTCAGGGCCTTGGGTTTCAGCGTTGCACCGAGCCTGCTGTCGATCAACTGGGGCTTGCTGCTGGCGCTTCTATTGCTGGCGCTGCTCGATGCCGTCCGGCTCATGCGCCTGCCGTCACCCCGCGTGCAACGTCGGATGCCCGGCAGCCTCGCGCTCGGACGTTGGGGCGAAGTCCATGTGGAGATTGCGCACGACTATAGGCAATCACTGAACGTGCAACTGTTCGACCACGTCCCCGACGGCCTGAGCTTCGAACACCTGCCGCAAACGGTCGAACTGCAACCCGGCCAGCACTGCCTGATCAGTTATCGCCTGCGCCCTCTGCGGCGCGGCCACTTCAGCTTCGAGCGCTGCGAAATCAACCTGCCCAGCCCCTTCGGTTTATGGTCCGCCCGGCGCTACCTGAGCGTCGCCGACAGCACCCGCGTCTACCCGGATTTCGCCCGCCTGTACGGCGCGCAGTTACTGGCCGTCGACAACTGGCTCAGCCAGCTCGGCGTGCGCCAGCGGCAACGTCGCGGGTTGGGTCTGGAGTTTCATCAACTGCGCGAATTTCGCGAAGGTGACAGCCTGCGCCAGATCGACTGGAAAGCCACCGCCCGCCAACGTACACCGATTGCCCGTGAGTACCAGGACGAGCGCGACCAGCAGATCATCTTCCTGCTCGACTGCGGCCGACGCATGCGCAGCCAGGACGCTGAACTGGCGCATTTCGACCATGCGCTCAATGTCTGTCTGTTGCTCAGCTATGTGGCGTTACGTCAGGGCGACGCCGTCGGTCTTTGTACCTTCGCCAACGAACACCCGCGCTACCTCGCCCCGGTCAAAGGCACGGGCCAGCTCAATGTGTTGCTCAACGCCGTCTACGACCTCGGCAGCAGCCAACGTCCGGCCGACTACCAGGCCGCCGCCAGCCAATTGCTGGCCCGACAAAAACGTCGGGCGCTGGTGGTGCTGATCACCAACCTACGCGATGAAGACGACGAAGAACTGTTGAGCGCCGTCAAACGCCTGGGCAAACAGCATCGCGTGCTGGTCGCCAGTTTGCGTGAAGAGGTGCTCGACACCGTGCGACAAACGCCAGTGCAAACCCTGGACGACGCTCTCGCCTATTGCGGAACGCTGGACTATTTGAATGCCAGAGCCGAACTCCATGAGCGGTTGAGTGCTCATGGAGTGCCGGTGCTGGACGTGCGGCCCAGCGAACTGGGCGCGGCGTTGGTGACGCGGTATTTGAGTTGGAAAAGGGCCGGGGCGCTCTAAAAGTCTTACCACAACCATGTGACCGGCCTGAGGCTACAAATCCTTGCGCCGCAGCCTACAGATCCGCCAGAATCCGCCCGCTTGTGCGCCTTGGCCGCCCCGGCTAACGTGAGTCCTGTCGCTGCCCATCAGCGATCGGGTTTAGTCGCCCGTGGTTGTAAGTAAGGTGCACAAGCGTCATCCAGTCAGGTATTCCCTATCCCTGCACTTGATGGTGGCTGTGCGCAGGGCGCCCTCGGGCGCGCCGGCTTCTTATTTCCCCGGTCGACTAACCTGCGTACAGCCGCCACCCTTCGTTTAGTCGCGAATCGGTGGCAGCCCCATTAAAGGAAGTAAGAAAATGTTCAAAGCCACACCTAATCCCCCCGAACACGACAACGTTTCCCCCTACGATTCCCCCGACTCGAAAAAACTCCACGCCGCCGCGCACAAGGCGCTGGACCACTACCTCAAACCTGGCACCGGCAACCCGCGCGACTATGAACGGCGCTCGCTAAAGTTCTTCGCCGTGCTTCCCGACATCAATAACGAAGCCTTGATGGCCTACACCTACGAGACCTTCTGCTCGGTGAGCACCTTGATCCTCGACCTGTCCGATGACCTGGAAGACAAGCACCGCAACCTGGCGCTGGCGATCCATCAGTTGACCGAGCACGGGTTGTTGTTGGTGGAGAAGGCGCTGGACAACGAGTACCCGATTCAGCCAATCAACTATGGGCTTCAGCTGTAGCGCGTTGAACGTCAAAAGATCGCAGGCTGCGATCTTTTGATCTTCCGATGTGTGGGTAAGGCTTAAGCCGAAGCTGGCAGCGGGTAAAAGCTGAAGTACTGTCGCAAGGCGCTGACCAGTTGCCCGTATTCGGGCGGTGCGCGTTGCACCACAAACCCGGCGTCGTAATGCTGAGGGGTGACGTCTTCATGGCACCACAGGCAACAGGCACGCAGGTCGATCACCTGCAAAACACCGTCGCTGGCGGGGATTCTCAGGCGCAGGTCAAACGCAGCGCCCACCATCATCGGCAACGGACTGATGAGCATCAGGCCGTCTTCGGACGCATGGCCGAGAAAGCCGATGGGCTTGTCCGTGACGCTGTTGAACACTCTCAGAAAATGCGGCAGTTGATGCCGCTCGATCCGGCGGTCAGTGAACATGCTGAGTATCACTATAGAAAGCCCTTGAGCAGGGCCGCACTGATGCTTCGCAACGGACCTGCCACGCGCAGGTGCGCTGTCCCCGCGTCCCGGTGCGAACGTCACGGTTGTGCATTCGCCTTACCACTGCCGTTCACGGGTGTTACCGCGTTTAGGTTGAACATTCTAAAACGCGCTAATCGAAGATTAGCTCAAGGCTGGCACACACCCAGCCTTTAAATGACCACCCGCATTACAAAGGCGCGGGCGTGCTTTTGGCGCCACTGCGCGGCGGGTACCAACCCAACGATTGCAACGTTTCCAGCCGTGCGCGGGCACGGTAAGCGTACTCGTTGTCCGGGTACTGGGCGATGATGAACTGGTAAGTCTGGGCTGCATCGACGTAGAGCTTCTGACGTTCCAGGCACTGCCCGCGCAGCATCGACACTTCCGGCTGTATATAGCGCCGCGCCCGGCTGTTGCGATCAACCTGGGACAATTCGAGCATCGCGTCCTCGCAGTTGCCTCGGTCATAAGCGCGGTAGGCGTTGTTCAAATGATGGTCCATCGACCAACGGGTGCAGCCCGCGGCACTGAGGGCAAGGGCGGCAATGAGCACGAATCGCATGGGGGGTTCTCCTGTCTTGAGCTCTGTATCGACCCGTTGGCGAAAATCTTCAGGAGGCTTCGAATCAAAGTTGTACGGTTCAATAAAGAAAGCAATAAGTAGTGCAAACGAACAATGACTACACCAACGGACCGTAGTAGCCTCACTCAGCGCTTGAACTCAGGAGTCTCTGCATGTCCGTCCGTCGTACCAAAATCGTCGCTACCCTTGGCCCGGCCAGTAACTCGCCGGAAGTTCTCGAACAGCTGATTCTGGCTGGCCTGGACGTTGCCCGTTTGAACTTCTCCCACGGCACCCCCGACGAGCACAAGGCTCGCGCCAGGCTGGTGCGCGAGCTCGCCGCCAAGCACGGCCGCTTCGTCGCCCTGCTGGGTGACCTGCAAGGCCCGAAAATCCGTATCGCCAAATTTGCCAACAAGCGCATCGAGCTGAAGATCGGTGATCAATTCACCTTCTCCACCAGCCATCCGCTGACCGAAGGCAACCAGCAAGTGGTCGGCATCGACTATCCGGACCTGGTCAAGGATTGCGGCGTGGGCGACGAGCTGCTGCTCGACGACGGCCGCGTGGTGATGCGCGTCGATACCGCCACCGCCACCGAACTGCATTGCACCGTGACCATCGGCGGCCCGCTGTCGGACCACAAAGGCATCAACCGTCGCGGTGGCGGCCTGACCGCCCCAGCCCTGACGGAAAAAGACAAGGCCGACATCAAGCTCGCCGCGGAAATGGAAGTCGACTACCTCGCGGTGTCCTTCCCGCGTGACGCCGCCGACATGGAATACGCCCGCCAACTGCGCGACGAAGCCGGCGGCACCGCCTGGCTGGTGGCGAAGATCGAGCGCGCCGAAGCCGTGGCCGATGACGAAACCCTCGACGGCCTGATCAAGGCCTCCGACGCCGTGATGGTCGCCCGTGGTGACCTGGGCGTGGAAATCGGCGACGCCGAGCTGGTGGGTATTCAGAAGAAGATCATCCTGCACGCACGCCGCCACAACAAAGCGGTGATCGTGGCGACCCAGATGATGGAGTCGATGATCCAGAACCCGATGCCAACCCGCGCTGAAGTGTCCGACGTGGCCAACGCCGTGCTCGACTACACCGACGCCGTGATGCTCTCGGCTGAAAGCGCCGCCGGCCAATACCCGCTCGAAGCGGTCCAGGCCATGGCGCGGATTTGCATCGGCGCTGAAAAGCACCCGACCAGCAAAACCTCCAGCCATCGCATCGGTAAAGTGTTCGAAAGCTGCGACCAGAGCATCGCCCTGGCCGCCATGTACACGGCCAACCACTTCCCGGGCGTGAAGGCGATCATCGCCTTGACCGAAAGTGGCTACACGCCGTTGATCATGTCGCGCATTCGTTCTTCGGTACCGATCTACGCGTTCTCCCCGCACCGCGAAACCCAGGCCCGCGCGGCCATGTTCCGTGGTGTCTACACCGTACCGTTCGACCCGGCATCGTTGCCGCCCGAACAAGTCAGCCAGGCCGCAATCGACGAGTTGCTCAAACGCGGTGTGGTCGAGAAAGGCGACTGGGTCATCCTGACCAAGGGCGACAGCTACCACACCATCGGCGGCACCAACGGCATGAAAATCCTGCACGTTGGCGACAAGATGGTCTGAGTTTCAGATCGCTGAAACGCAAAAGCCCCGTCATGTGAATGGCGGGGCTTTTTGGTTTCTGCTCCTGAATATGTGTTGTCTGGACTGCCGCCATCGCGAGCAAGCTCGCTCCCACATTGGCCGGAGGTGTTCACACATTATGTGTCCACCACAATACCCTGTGGGAGCGAGCTTGCTCGCGATGAGGCCCG
Organism: Pseudomonas sp. H3(2019); assembly: GCF_007713465.1. Classification (GTDB taxonomy): domain Bacteria; phylum Pseudomonadota; class Gammaproteobacteria; order Pseudomonadales; family Pseudomonadaceae; genus Aquipseudomonas. The sequence continues at coordinate 82,876 of NZ_VMSG01000017.1, forward strand.
CCCAGTCACCGCACACTCAATGCCGGTTGATAAACCCCAACAACGCCGCAATCGCTTCCGGCGAGCGCAGCCGTTGAGTGAACAGGTTGCCCTCCTCCTCGATCGCTTTGCGCAGTTGCTCTCGGTCCAGGGCTTTCATCAATTGTTTGCTGATGCGCACTGCTTCAGGTGCCAGTGTTTCGAAGCGCAATGCCATCGCGCGCGCCTTGGCCACTGCGGCGATCACCGGTTTGTGGCATTCCAGCAGGATGGCGTTGGTCATGGCGAGTCTCGTGAAAATGATTTCGCGTTCAACCCCGCGGCACGAAGACATCGGCCAGCAGTTGATTACGCGGCAGCCCCGCCAGGTACAGGCGCCGGGCAAAGGCATCGACGCTGTCGGGGTGCCCGCAGAGTAAGGCCAGGGTTTGCCGGGAAACAAGGCGCAATTGCGCCAAAGCTGCTGTCAGCTCAGCCGCCGTCAATAGCTCGACGCTAAGGTTCGGACGCTGTGCCGCCAGCGCCGCCAAAGGTTTGGCCAGGTAATGCTCGCTGGCATCATGGGCCAGGTGAATCACCCGGATGGGGCCTTGATGATCCTGGCGCAACGCCTCGCGCAACACGCCGAACAATGGCGCCAATCCGGTGCCGGCCGCCAGCAGCCACAACGGCTGGGTTTGCCAGTCGGGGTCATAATGCAGCGCGCCGCCACGCAACTCGCCCAGGCGAATCGAGTCGCCGATTTTCAGCAAGCGTGCCGCATCGCTGAATTCGCCCGGCAAGCGGCAGTCGAGGTGAAACTCCAGAAAGCGATCTTCCTGCGGCAGGCTGGCCAGCGAATACGGGCGTGCTACGCTCCCGGCCCACAGCACCAGATGCTGACCGGCCTGATAACGCAGGGGACGCTCAGGCTGCAAACGCAGGCGCAACACGCTGGGGCTTAACCAGTCGGCAGCCTCAACGGTGGCGGGAAGACCATCACGCAGCGGATCGAATACCGCCACGTGCAGGTCATCGACGACCTCGCACTGACAGGCCAGCCGCCAGCCTTGCAGGCGTTGCTCGGCGCTCAGCGCATCGGGGCGTCGATCGCTCACATCGCCTTTGACGCAATGCACCAGACACGCATGGCAACTGCCGGCGCGGCAGCTGTAGGGCACGTGCATGCCCTTCTGGTTCAGGGCATCGAGCAGGTTGCTGCCCGCTGCCACCGACCACTGAAGTTCGCCCACTCGCAACTCAGGCATCGATGTTCTCCCAGGCCGCGGCGCAGCGATTGCGGCCGTCGCGCTTGGCGCGATAAAGCGCCTGATCGGCACGCTGCAAGGCGCCATCCAGTTCTTCGCCCGACTCAAGCAAGGTCAGCCCGGCGGACAAGCTCAGGTCCTGAACCGGCAGACCGACCAGCTCAACATCGGTAAAGGCAATGCGCAGCCGCTCGCAGCAGGAGGTCAGGCGCTCGGGATCACAATCGGGTAGCAACAACACAAACTCCTCACCGCCATAACGCGCCAGGACATCGTCTTCACGCAGGCAGGCCGTGGCGACACCCGCGAACGCTTGCAACACCTGATCGCCGGCCGCATGCCCATACCGGTCGTTGATGCGTTTGAAATGGTCAAGATCAATCAGTGCCAGACCATGCACCATGCCCTCTTCCATGCTGCGCAGCTCGCGCGAGGCCAGGCGTAGAAAATGCCGGCGGTTGAACAGCCCGGTGAGTTCGTCGGTGGCCACCAGGTCTTCGAGTTGGCGCATCATCCCGCGCAAGGTGTCTTGATGCGCTTGCAAGGCAAAGCGCCGCTTGCGCATGCGTTGCCGCGAGGTCTGAACGTAGCTGGCATACAGCGTCAGCCAGACCAGCACGATAAACAACACGCAGACTTGCAGCGCCGCCAGCGCCGGGTCGGCCAGTTCGAGGTGATAGCCTTCCCAGAGGTTAAGGCCCGCAAAGCTGAAAAAGACCAAGGCCGCACACCGGATGAACGCCCGGCGCGACAGATGGAACAGGCCGAATAGCAGAATCAACAGGTAAAACACCAGAAAGACGCCGCGGGCCGAGTCCAGATGAGCGATCAACCAGGTCTGCCAGCCAAGCCCCAGCAACACCTGAACTTCGGTCAGGCCAGGGTCGGAAAACCGCAGATTGCGCCCGGTGGAAAACACCGCGAACAACACCGACTGGCTGAGTATCACCAGCAGCGTGCCGATTACCGCACCGCGCACCGGCCCTTGATAGTGGTCGCTGAGAATCACCAGCCACAGCAGCAATAACGCCAGCGCATAGGTACCCGCCGCCAGAATAAAGCGCTTGAGCAACAGACTCTGGAGAACGTTATGGGTCAATCGTTGACTCACTGTGGCTGAATTGCAGCTACAAGCTACAAGCTACAAGCTACAAGTCGCAAGCTGAAAACTTGCAGCTTGCCGCTTGTAGCTTATAGCTGCCTCGAGAACCGAGGCGCGTTATACTGCCGCGCCTTTTTAGCGTCGCGCCAGCAACCCCGGCGTGCCTTGAAAGGTGTTTGCAGCCGACCGATGCACCCCAGCTGCAAGCACCTTATTGAATGTTCCCGTCTTTTAGAGGAGCGCGACTCATGACCGTGATCAAGCAAGACGACCTGATTCAGAGCGTTGCTGACGCCCTGCAGTTCATTTCCTACTACCACCCCGTGGATTTCATCCAGGCGATGCACGAGGCCTACCTGCGTGAAGAATCGCCGGCCGCCCGCGATTCGATGGCACAGATCCTGATCAACTCGCGGATGTGCGCCACCGGCCACCGTCCGATCTGCCAGGACACCGGCATCGTCACCGTGTTTGTCCGCGTGGGCATGGACGTGCGCTGGGATGGCGCGACCATGGGCCTGGACGACATGATCAACGAAGGCGTGCGTCGCGCCTACAACCTGCCGGAAAACGTCCTGCGTGCTTCGATCCTCGCCGACCCGGCGGGCGCTCGCAAGAACACCAAGGACAACACCCCGGCCGTTATCCACTACTCGATCGTTCCGGGTAACACCGTGGAAGTCGACGTGGCAGCCAAGGGCGGCGGTTCCGAGAACAAGTCGAAAATGGCCATGCTCAACCCGTCCGACTCGATCGTTGACTGGGTGCTGAAAACCGTTCCGGAAATGGGCGCTGGCTGGTGCCCACCGGGCATGCTCGGCATCGGCATCGGCGGCACCGCCGAGAAAGCCGCGGTCATGGCCAAGGAAGTGTTGATGGAATCCATCGACATCCACGAGCTGAAAAAGCGCGGCCCGTCCAACCGTATCGAAGAGATGCGCCTGGAGCTGTTCGAGAAGGTCAACCAACTGGGCATCGGCGCCCAGGGCCTGGGTGGCCTGACCACTGTGCTCGACGTGAAGATCATGGATTACCCGACCCACGCCGCTTCGTTGCCGGTGTGCATGATCCCCAACTGCGCCGCCACCCGTCACGCGCACTTCGTGCTCGACGGTTCCGGCCCGGCGTCGCTGGAAGCGCCACCGTTGGACGCCTACCCGGAAATCGTCTGGGAAGCCGGCCCGTCGGCCCGTCGCGTCAACCTCGACACACTGACCCCGGAAGACGTGCAGAGCTGGAAGCCGGGCGAAACCGTCCTGCTGAACGGCAAGATGCTCACCGGCCGCGACGCTGCGCACAAGCGCATGGTCGAGATGCTGAACAAGGGTGAAACCCTGCCGGTGGACCTGAAAGGTCGCTTCATCTACTACGTCGGCCCGGTTGATCCGGTGCGCGAAGAAGTGGTTGGCCCTGCTGGTCCGACCACCGCCACGCGGATGGACAAGTTCACCCGTCAGATCCTCGAGCAAACCGGCCTGCTGGGCATGATCGGCAAATCCGAACGCGGCCCGACCGCGATCGAAGCGATCAAGGACCACAAGGCTGTTTACTTGATGGCAGTAGGCGGCGCGGCTTACCTGGTGGCGCAAGCGATCAAGAAATCCCGCGTGGTGGCTTTCGCCGAACTGGGCATGGAAGCGATCTACGAGTTCGACGTCAAAGACATGCCGGTGACCGTTGCGGTCGACAGCAAGGGCGAGTCGGTACACATCACCGGCCCGGCCATCTGGCAGAAGAAAATCAGCGAAAGCCTGGCAGTAGAAGTGCAATAAGCCTTTAACCGCTGGAAAAGAAAGCCGCACTGTTTGCAGAAACAGCGCGGCTTTTTTGTTATCCATTACGGCTCGCCGACGGTGTCTTTGGTCAAGCCCTCCTGTACTACTGCATGCTATGGTGCGCGCCCGTATTGCTGACTGTTTCTTACGCCATGCTTGCGATTTCTCGTCCATTACGCCTGACGCTGTACACCCTGCTGATCCTCGCCGGTGCGGCCCTCGCCGCCACCCTGGCCATGCGCCACGCTGAACGCCAGGCCCAGGTGGACGATGCTGCCCGCGCCAATCAGCAACTGGCGCTGTACGCCAATTCCCTGCATACCCTGATCGAACGCTACCGCGCGCTGCCTGCCGTGCTTGCATTGGACCCGGAACTGCGTTCGGCACTCGATGGCCCGGTCAGCCCGCAGCAGCAGGACGCGCTGAACCGCAAACTGGAAAAGATCAACGGTGCCGCGCAGTCGTCCACCCTGGAACTGCTGGATCACAACGGCCTTGCGGTGGCCGCCAGCAATTGGCGCTTGCCCAGCAGTTACGTCGGCCACAACTACGGCTTCCGCCCTTATTTCAGCCAGACCCGCAACCAGGGCGCCGGGCGCTTTTACGCGGTGGGCGTGACCAGCGGGATTCCCGGCTATTTTCTGTCCAGTGCGGTGACCGGTGACAACGGTGAGTTTCTCGGCGCCATGGTGGTAAAACTCGAGTTTCCGGAGCTGGAACGCGAATGGCGTCAAGGTAGCGACACCCTGCTGGTCAGCGATGCGCGGGGCATTGTGTTTATCGCCAATCAGCCGGGATGGCGCTATCGGTTGCTGGGCACGCTATCGGACACTGATCGCGCCGAGCTCAAAACCACGCGCCAATATGACAAGCAGCCGCTGACCCCGCTCGACCATCAACCGATCCGACACTTTGACGAGAACAGTTACCTGGCCCGTGTCGACGGCCCCGATGGCGTAGCGGATTACCTGTGGGAATCGCTGCCCTTGAGCACCGAAGGCTGGACCTTGCACCTGTTGCGGCGCCCGCAGGTGGCCTTCGAAGATTTGCGTAACGCCGGGCTGGCCGCTGCCGGAGTGTGGCTGACGCTGGTGTTTTTGCTGCTGTTTCTCAGCCAGCGTTGGCGTCTGGCCAAGCTGCGTCAGCGCAGCCGCGAAGAGCTCGAACGCCTGGTTGAAGAGCGCACCCGCGACCTGCGCACCGCTCAGGACGGTCTGGTGCAATCAGCCAAACTCGCGGCGCTGGGGCAGATGTCGGCGGCCCTGGCCCATGAAATCAACCAGCCACTCACCGCCCAACGCATGCAACTGGCAACCTTACGCTTGCTGCTCGATCACGGTCGGATCGATGACGCGTATAAAGCGCTGAAACCGGTGGACGAGATGCTGACACGCATGGCGGCGATTACTGGCCACCTCAAAACCTTCGCACGTAAAAGCCCCAGCGGTTTGCGCGAGCGTCTGGATCTGGCATCGGTGGTCGATCAATCACTGCAACTGCTCGACGCTCGGCTACGTGATGAACAGATCGACTGCGTATTGCACCTGAGTCGCCCGGCCTGGGTTCGCGGCGATGCAATTCGCCTGGAACAGGTGCTGATCAATCTGCTGCGCAATGCCCTCGATGCAATGCGTGACAAACCGCTCAAGCGTCTGGAAATCCGCCTTGAAGCCGATGAACAGTTGTGGCGCCTGACGGTCGCCGACAACGGCGGCGGTATTGCGCTGCAGGATCTGCCGAATATCTTCGATCCGTTCTTCACCACCAAACCGGTAGGTGATGGCCTGGGCCTTGGGCTGGCGGTATCGTTCGCCATCGTGCATGAACTTGGCGGTCGCCTGAGCGCCGACAATCACGGCGACGGCGCCATCTTCACCCTCACTTTGCCCATCGATCTGGAGGCGCACATTCAATGTTGAACGCGGTGATCGTGGTCGATGACGAAAGCAGTATTCGCGATGCCGTCGAACAATGGCTGAGCCTCTCGGGGTTCGAGGTCAAACTGTTCAGCCGCGCCGATGAATGCCTGACGCAGCTGCCGGCGAATTTTCCCGGGGTGATCCTCAGCGATGTGCGAATGCCCGGCATGACCGGCCTGGAACTCCTGGCCCGGTTGCAGCAAGTGGACGCCGATTTGCCAGTGATCCTGCTGACCGGTCACGGCGATGTGCCGATGGCGGTCGAAGCCATGCGCGATGGCGCCTACGACTTCCTTGAAAAACCCTTCAGCCCGGAAACCTTGCTCAGCAGCCTGCGCCGGGCGCTCGACAAACGTCGGCTGGTGCTGGAAAACCGTGCCCTGCACGAGCAGGCCGATAACCGCAGCAAACTCGACGCCAGCCTGCTCGGGGTCTCTCGTGGTTTGCAGACCCTGCGCCGGCAAGTGCTGGACCTCGCGGCGCTGCCAGTGAATGTGCTGATCCGTGGCGAAACCGGCAGCGGCAAAGAGCTGGTCGCCCGCTGCCTGCATGATTTCGGCCCGCGCGCCGACAAGCCGTTCGTGGCGCTTAACTGTGCGGCGATCCCCGAGCAGCTGTTCGAAGCCGAGTTGTTCGGTCATGAAAGCGGCGCCTTCACCGGCGCTCAGGGCAAACGTATCGGCAAGCTTGAGTACGCCGATGGCGGCACCTTATTCCTCGATGAAATCGAAAGCATGCCACTGGCTCAGCAGGTCAAACTACTGCGCGTGTTGCAGGAGCAAAAGCTCGAACGGCTGGGCTCCAACCAGAGCATTCACGTGGACCTGCGGATCATCGCCGCGACCAAACCCGACCTGCTGGATGAAGCCCGCGCCGGGCGTTTTCGCGAAGACCTGGCGTATCGGCTGAACGTCGCGGAGTTGCGCTTGCCGCCATTGCGCGAACGGCGTGAGGACATTCCATTGTTGTTCGAACACTTCGCTCACGCCGCCGCGCAGCGGCTGGGACGCAACTTTCCACCGCTCACTGGCCCGCAGTTGAGTCGGTTGCTGAGCCATGACTGGCCGGGCAATGTGCGCGAACTGGCGAACGTCGCCGAGCGCCAGGTACTGGGCCTGGGTGAACCGGAACCGGTCGGCATCGAGCCCGGCCAGTCCCTCGCCGCCCAGCAGGAAGCTTTCGAAGCCCACTGCCTGCGAGCCGCGCTGACCCGGCATAAGGGCGACATCAAAGCCGTGCTGGAAGAACTGCAACTGCCGCGCCGGACCTTCAATGAAAAGATGCAGCGGCATGGGCTGAGCCGAGAGATGTTTCTGTAATCAATCGTTCCCACGCGCAGCAAAGGAATGCAGCCCGTGACGCTCCGCGTCACTTCCGCGAGGGGGACGCGGAGCGTCCCTTGAGGCATTCCCACGCAGAGCATGGGAACGATCATGCGTAGGCGGATTTTTGCTCATCACCCTACTCGCCATAAGCGGATTTCCGCTCACCCATTCCCGCAACCCCCTCTAAACCGGCCATCAGCCCCTTGGCACAGCTCCTGCTATAGCCCTCCCAGGCTGCGTTTACGCGCGCTCCACAAAAACAATTAAATGAAGGATCCGTCATGGATAACTCACAAACCCTGCCTCTTGGGTCGGCCGCTGTGCCTGCCAAAGAAAAGACCACCGCCAGCCGCATCAGATCGATCTTCAGCGGCTCTGTCGGCAACATGGTCGAGTGGTACGACTGGTATGTCTACGCCGCCTTCTCGCTGTATTTCGCCAAAGCCTTTTTCCCCAAAGGCGACACCACCGCCCAACTGCTGAACACCGCTGCGATTTTCGCCGTGGGCTTTCTGATGCGCCCGATCGGCGGCTGGCTGATGGGCCTGTATGCCGACCGCGCCGGGCGTAAAGCCGCGCTGATGGCGTCGGTGTACCTGATGTGCTTCGGCTCGCTGATCATTGCATTGAGCCCGGGTTATGAAACCATCGGCGTCGGCGCACCGATTCTGTTGGTGTTCGCCCGTTTGCTGCAGGGCCTGTCAGTCGGTGGCGAATACGGCACCTCGGCAACCTACCTGAGCGAAATGGCGACCAAGGAACGTCGCGGCTTCTTCTCGAGCTTCCAGTACGTCACGCTGATCTCCGGCCAGCTCATCGCCCTCGGCGTGTTGATCGTGCTGCAGCAAACCCTGACCACCGAACAACTGTACGACTGGGGCTGGCGTATTCCGTTTGCCATCGGCGCGCTGTGTGCCATCGTCGCGTTGTACCTGCGTCGCGGGATGGAGGAAACCGAGTCGTTCACCAAGAAAGAAAAGTCCAAAGAAAGCGCCATGCGCACCCTGCTGCGCCATCCCAAGGAACTGATGACCGTGGTCGGCCTGACCATGGGCGGCACCCTGGCCTTCTACACCTACACCACCTACATGCAGAAATACCTGGTGAACACGGTCGGCATGAGCATCTCCGACTCCACCACCATTTCGGCGGCCACGCTGTTCCTGTTCATGTGCCTGCAACCGGTCATCGGCGGCTTGTCGGATAAAGTCGGGCGGCGGCCGATCCTGATTGCCTTCGGCATTCTCGGTACTCTGTTCACCGTGCCGATCCTCACCACACTGCACACCATCCAGACCTGGTGGGGCGCGTTCTTCCTGATCATGGCGGCGCTGATCATCGTCAGCGGCTACACCTCGATTAACGCGGTGGTCAAAGCCGAACTGTTCCCGACTGAAATCCGCGCCCTGGGCGTCGGCCTGCCGTATGCACTGACCGTGTCGATCTTCGGCGGTACCGCTGAATACATCGCCCTGTGGTTCAAGAGCATTGGCATGGAAACCGGTTACTACTGGTATGTCACGGCCTGCATCGCGGTGTCGTTGCTGGTGTACGTGACCATGAAAGACACCCGCAAACACTCGCGGATCGAGACTGACTGACCGCGTTCGGCAGTCACTGCAACGGTGACTGCCTGTGATCGTTCCCACGCGGTAGCGTGGGAACGATCAATCTTTCCTAGAGTGGCACTCACCCTCAATGACTTGCACTATGGCAACCTTCACTTTTACGTCTGCGCAAGAGCCCGCCATGTCTGATGATATTCACTACTACGAACCTGCCCTGGGCCACGGCCTGCCCCACGACCCGTTCAACGCGATCGTCGGCCCGCGGCCTATCGGCTGGATTTCCTCGCAGGATGCCGAAGGTCGGCTGAACCTGGCGCCGTACAGTTTTTTCAACGCGTTCAACTACATTCCGCCGATCATCGGGTTCTCAAGCGTCGGCCGTAAAGACAGCCTGAACAACATCGAGCAGACCGGCGAATTCGCCTGGAACCTGGCCACCCGTCCGCTGGCCGAGCAGATGAACCAGAGTTGCGCGACGGTCCCGGCCGACGTCAACGAGTTCGAACTGGCCGGGCTGACGCCGGCAGCCTCGAAAATCATTCAGGTACCGCGGGTCGCTGAAAGCCCGGTGTCCTTCGAGTGCAAGGTCACGCAGATCATTCAGTTGCAACGCGCCGACAAGGAAGTGGTGCCGAGCTGGCTGATCCTCGGCGAAGTGGTCGCGGTGCATATTGCCAAGTGGCTGCTCAAGGATGGGGTGTACGACACCGCCGCGGCAGAACCGATTCTGCGCGGCGGCGGGCCGGCGGATTATTTCCAGCTGGGGCCAGAGGCCTTGTTCAAGATGTTCCGCCCGGGGGCGACCAAGGCATAAGCCAAAGGGTTACCAGACCAGTTCGCCGTCTTCAGCGACGTCGGTCAACTGCTCAAGCTTCTGCTCGGCAGCCTGATCGGCTTCGAAGGCGGTCTTGAATGTCTGCTCATCGAGGATTTTGTGAAAACGCGGGGCGCCTGAGCCACCCAGGGCTTTGACGGCGATGGCGGCGCTGTAGCCTCCTTCACCCGGTACTACGGCGGAAACAGCTTCGAACTGTGCAAACTCTTTACGTGCCATGTCGCGGATCCTGGCCAATGGAAAGTCGGCCATTCTAAACCGTCAGCTGGCCAACTGCTGTAGTGAGGTGCTGTTCAACTGCGGATATTCACCGCGAGCCTGAGCCGCCGACACTTCGCTGAAGGTGTGAAAATCCAGGCTGTTGACCACCAACTCCTGCACCAGCTCGGCAAAGATCTGCATGGCCGGGGTGCCGAAGTAGGCGGTCATGGCCTGCTGGTCGACCCAAAAACCGGACACCAGCCACAGCTCGGGATCGCACAACGAATGCTGCAAGGCAAAGTGCAGGCACCCGCTGGCCTGACGCGACGGTTCGATCAGGCTGCTCAAACGCGCGCCCAACTCCATCGAGCGGCCGGCACGGGCACGGACAAAAGCCATATGGCTGACGGGGATCTGCGTGGACATGTTCGACTCTCCCTGATGTAGACGATCGGCAGCCTGAGAGAAGCTGCGACAGGGACAGAGATTAAGCGACAGGTGCCAGGCCCGTTAGTCGATTCCTGCCGGCTTGTTGCACAATCCTGCACGCAAACAGCGTTATCGCCGTGCCATGGCAAGATCTGATCCTGGAATGTGACAAAGGGGTTTCAAGCAAGTTTTCCCGCGTTCTGTTCACGTTCTCTATGCTGAATCCGACCACACAGCAGGATCAGGCAAGTTTTGCGCAGGATTCGCCTACCACCTGGACTTGCACAAATTTAAGCTGTGCTCATCCCATCTCCTGGCCGAGGATGTTTTGCATGCCATCTCTGGATTCCACTCACGCCCCGCTGGACGCCAACATGGAAAAACAGCGCGTGGAGCTCTCGGCAATCATTCGTCGCAATACCTGCGAGGATGGCAGCTACGCGACCGCCATCGGTTCGTTGTTTTTGTCGCGGCACAGCCACTCCCACGACTTTGCCCCGGTGCTCGCGCAGCCGGCCCTGTGCATCATGGCCCAAGGGCGCAAGGAAGTTCGGCTGGCCGACGAAGTCTTCAACTACGACCCGCTCAACTATTTAGTGGTCTCGGTCTCGATGCCCCTCAGCGGACGGGTGGTCGATGTCTCGCCGGAAGAACCGATTCTGGCCTTGCGCCTGGATATCGACCCAGCGGAAATCACCGCATTGATTGCCGACGCCGGGCCCATCGGCGTGCCCACCCGCCCCGCCGGGCGCGGTCTGTATGTCGAACAACTGGATCAGCCGATGCTCGATGCCGTGCTGCGTCTGGCGCGCTTGCTCGACACCCCGAAAGACATCGCGATGCTCGCGCCGCTGATTCGTCGGGAGATTCTCTATCGCTTGTTGCGCAGCCCCCAGGGCCATCGACTGTATGAGATTGCCGTCGCCAACAGCCAGAGCCATCGCATCGGCCAGGCGATCAAATGGCTCAACGGCAACTACGAGCAGCCGTTGCGCATCGATGAGTTGGCCAAGGAAGTGAACCTGAGCGTGTCGACCCTGCACCATCGCTTCAAGGCAATGACGGCCATGAGTCCACTGCAGTATCAGAAGCAACTGCGCCTGCAAGAGGCGCGGCGCTTGATGCTCGCCGAGGGCATCGATGCCTCGGCGGCAGGTTACCGCGTGGGCTATGAAAGCCCCTCGCAGTTCAGCCGCGAGTACAGCCGGCTGTTTGGCGCGCCGCCGTTGCGGGATCTGGCGCGGTTGCGGATGTCCGTCTAATTAGACTTTTCGGCAGGCTGTGCCGGCCTCATCGCGAGCAGGCTCGCGATAGGGCCAGTAAGTCAGGCGGCGAGTACGCGGCAGGCTTCGGATGGAATGGTCACCGACACAGGGTTGCCGATGCTCAGGCCGATGCCCTGGCACGGTGTACTCAACGCTGTCAGCGTCACGCCGGAGCACTCGACCGTGGTTTCGATGGTCGCGCCGATATCGCGCACGAACGTCACCCTGCCCAGCAAGCGATTACCGGCGGTTGCCTGTGGGTGCGACAGCTGGAGGTCTTCCGGACGCACCAGCATCTTGACCTTTTCGCCCACCACGATGCTGCTGCAAATCGGTACCTGAAGCGCATCCCCACCGGGTAAACCGACTTTACCGTCACCCAACGCGGTGGCCGGAAAAATGTTCCCCGAGCCGATAAAGTCGGCGACGAACTCGTTGGCCGGATGCCGGTAGATCTCGATCGGCGTGCCGACCTGCTGCACCCGATTCTGCCCCAGCACTACCACGATATCGGCCATGGTCATGGCTTCGCGCTGGTCGTGGGTGACCATGATGGTGGTGATGTTGAGGCGTTGCTGAAGCTGGCGAATCTCCACTTGCATCGATTCGCGCAGCTTGGCATCAAGGGCCGACAGCGGTTCGTCGAGCAGGAGGATTTTCGGGTGCGAGGCAATCGCCCGGGCAATTGCTACGCGCTGACGTTGTCCACCCGAGAGCTTCGCAACCGGGCGATCAATCATTTCTTGCAGCTGAATCAGTTCCAGCAACTCCACCACCCGCGCCTGCTGATCGGCCTTGCTCACGCCACGCAGTTTCAGCGGATAGGCGATGTTCTCGCCAACCGTCATGTGCGGGAACAGCGCCAGCGACTGAAACACCATGCCGAAGTTACGCAGGTGCGCCGGTGTGTTGCCGATGTCTTCGCCGTCCAGACGAATCTCGCCGTCGGAAAGGGTTTCCAGGCCGGCAATCATCCGCAGCAAGGTGGTTTTGCCACAGCCTGAAGGGCCGAGAAAACACACCAGTTTGCCCTCAGGCAGGTGCAGATTGACGTCCTTCACCGCACACGCCGTGCCGTAACGTTTCTCGACGTTTTCCAGAATCAGACCAGTCATATTAATTACCTCCAGAAATCAGAACGAGACGCCACCTTCACCAACCAGCTTCTCCAACGCCCAAATGAGGACGAAGTCGATCAGCACGATCAGCACGGCAAACGAGAATACGGTTGGGTCCAGCGACGATACGGTGCGGCTGAACATCCAGATAGGCATGGTCATGACATCGATGGTGTAGAGGAAGTAAGTCACGGTGAACTCGTTGAATGAGACAATGAACGCCAGCAGCATCCCGGCGAGGATCCCCGACTTCATCAACGGCACGACCACATCGACAGTCGCCCGCATCGGCGAAGCGCCGAGCATTTGTGCGGCCTCTTCGACTTCGCTGCCGATGGACAGCATCGCCGCCGTGCAGTTTTTCACCACAAACGGCAAGGCCAGGATGACGTGGGCAATCACCAGTCGCGACACCGTCATCTGGAACGGCAGGCTGTCGAACACCAGCAACAACGCCAGGCCCAGTACCACCATCGGAAACACCAACGGCAGCGACATCAATTGCAGTGCCACGGCTTTGCCACGGAACTCCAGACGGGTCAGCGCATAAGCCGCCGGCACCGCAACGAGGGTGGCGAAGATCATGGCCATGAACGACACCATCAGGCTGGTGGTCATGGCTTTGCCCAGGCTCAGCACATCACTGGCGTCCGGGGATGCGAAGGTGTGCCAGGCGGCCTTGTACCATTGCAGGCTGTAACTGCTGGGTGGGAAGTCGAGGTTCGAAGAACCACTGAACGACATGACAATCATGGTCAGGATCGGCAACACCGCCAGAAACAGGATGACACCTGAAAGGATCCCGGCAAATTTTCCGGTATCGCCCGGCAACAGCGACAGGCGCTTCTTGATCAACGTGCTCATTGCGAAGCCTCCAGCATGCGCCGACGACGGCCAGTGATGTATTCGGACAAGGTCATGATGGCCAGCGTGGTGACGATCAGCACCACACCCGCAGCGGAAGCGGCTGGCCAGTTCATCAGCGGGGCGATCTGGTCATGCACCATCACCGCGAGCATCGGCACGCGCCGACCACCGAGCAGCAAGGGCACCACAAAGCTGCTGGCGTTATAGGCAAATACCAGGGTCGCGCCGGTGATGATTCCCGGCATGCTCATCGGCAGCACCACCTGGAAAAACACCTTCAAGCGGCTCGCGCCCAAGGTCGCCGCGGCTTCCTCGTAAGTGCGCGCAACGCCGCGCATGGCACTGGCAATCGGCAGCACGGCCAACGGGAAAGCGGTTTGGACCAGGCCCATCAAGACGCCGTTCTGGTTGTACAGCAGCATGATCGGACGCTTGATCAATCCGAGGCCCATCAGCGCCTGGTTGAGCATCCCGCCAGGTCCGAGGATCACCAGCCAGCCGTAGCTTTGCAGCAACAGGTTGACCAGCAACGGCAACAGCACGGCGGCCAGAAATACTCGGCGCAGCAACGGCGAGGTCAGGCGCGACATGGTGTACGCCACCGGAATCGCCAGCAGTACGGCAATCACCGCGCTGATCAGCGCCAGACGCAAGGTCAGCAGCAGGGATTTGAGGTAATAGGGTTCCAGCAACTGGGCATAACTGGCCAGGCTGAATCCGCTCCATTCCGCGCCTTTGGTGCCCACGCTCATGCGCAACACCAGCAGGCTGGCGGCAATCAGCACACCGAGAAACAGCATCGATGGCGAAAGAAATAACCAGGCGCGCGTCGTCGGCGAAACGCCGAAGCTCGGGCGTACGGCAACGGGGCTGACCGTTTGGGTCAGAGGTTGGTGTTCCATAGCAATGGTCTCGTCAATGGAAAGCAGCTGAGTGAACACACGCTTTGAATCCACATTGGCCCCTGTGGGAGCGAGCTTGCTCGCGATAGCAGACTGTCAGTCGACATCAATGTCGACTGATGAGCAGTCATCGCGAGCAAGCTCGCTCCCACAGGGGGGGGTGGTGCTCCAAAGGGCTGTGTTCGACACTCGATCAGGAAGAGAAGATTTCCGTGTAACGACGAATCCATTGGTCATGCACAGTCGCCAGGAAGGCGTTGTCGTGCATGATCGCCTTCTCGGCAATCTGCTCCGGCGTCAGGATGTACGGGCTCTTGCGCGCTTCGGCAGAGATGATTGCCTTGGCGTTGACCGGGCCGTTATAGATGTCTTCGGCCATCTTGCCCTGCACCAGCGGATCGAGTGAGTGGTTGATGAAGGCATAGGCCAGGTCGGTATCGCCCGGACGGTTCTTCGGCATGACCGACTGCATCAGGTCGGTGTAGAAACCTTCCTTCATGCCAAAGGTTGCACTCAGACCGTAGTTCGGATCGCGGATCTGTTTCGGGAAGAACGCTGGAGCGTACAGCCCCCCCATGTCCAGGGAGCCGGTGCGGAACAGTTCGGCAATCTGGTTCGGGTTTTCCCCCAGGGTCACCACGCGGCTCTTGAGCTCGGCGAGCTTCTTGAAGCCGGGTTCGATGTTGTGTTCGTCACCACCGGCCAGTTTGGCGGCGATGATGATCAGGTCCATGGCCTCGGTCCAGTTCGGCGGCGGCAGGAAGATGTTCGGCGCCAGGTCCGCGTCCCACAGGGCCGCGTAGCTGTCCGGGGCTTCTTTCTGCGTGCGGCTGCTGTAGACGAGGCTGTTGCACCAGAGCAGATAACCGATGCCGTGGCCGTTGGCCCCGGTGCGGTATTTCTCCGGTACGTCGATCAGGTTGGGAATGCGGTTCAGGTCGGGCTTTTCCAGCAGGCCGGCTGCGGCCAGGCCTTCAGCGCCCACACCAGCCAGGGTGATGACGTCGTATTGCGGACGATCACCACCGGCCTTCAGTTTGGCGACCATTTCCGAAGTACTGCCGGTGCGGTCCGCGATGACCTTGGCGCCGGTTTTGGCTTCAAAGGTCGCGGCGATGTTGCGCAGCGCGGCAAGCCCGGTGTCATCGGACCAGGTCAACAGCCGCAGGGTCTTGCCCTGAAAACGTGTGTCACTGGCGTTGGCGCGGATGAACGGCATGCTCATGGCGGCCACCGCAACCGATGCAACACCGACGGTCTTGATGAATTGTCTTCTGTTCAGATCATGATCGCCCATGAAGGACTCCCTTTATTGTTGTAGGTATGAGTTAGGAGCATCCCTTGCGCCCGCGCTCTTCGATCCGCTGCAAGCCCCCGTAATACAAGGGTTGTAGCGAGGTCTGCGGGTTCATCCTGAGGTCACGCAAAACGCGCAACAATCGAAAAAAAATCATTGGTGCCATGTCCCAGGCGCATGCCTCGTTACGAGGCATGCGCGGACCGTTTTCGTGCCGTCAGACGGCGCGAATCACGTGCTTTATTTCTTGAAACGCCTGCAAGCCCCACGGCCCCAACTCGCGGCCGATGCTGCTCTGCTTGTAGCCGCCCCAGGCCGTCTGCGGGAAGATCACCTGCGGCGCGTTGATCCACACCAACCCGGCCTGCAAGGCGTTGGCGACCCGTTCGGCGGTCAGCGGATCACCGCTGACCACGCTGGCCACCAGACCGAACTGGCTGTCGTTGGCCAGCTCGATCGCCTCCTGCTCCGAGGCAAAACTGCGGACACAGAGCACCGGGCCAAAAATCTCTTCACACCACAACGCACTGTCGAGGGGCACTTCAGTGAAAATGGTCGGCCGCAAAAAATAGCCATGCGGCAGATCGGCAGGCCGGTCACCGCCACAGACCAGCCGCGCGCCCGCGCTCAAGCCGCGATCAATGTGGCCCTGCACCCGCTGGTATTGCGCCTGATTGACCAACGCGCCCATTTCAACCTCGGGATCAAACGGGTCAGCCACGCGGATCGCCTTGGCCCGCGCCGTCAGGCGCAGCAGGAATTCATCCGCCAGTTCATCGGCGACCAACACCCGGCTGGTGGCCGAACACATCTGCCCGGCGTTGAAGAAACCACCGCCGCAGGCCAGCTCCACGGCCAGCTCAAGATCGGCATCCGCCAGCACCAGCAGCGAGGATTTGCCACCCAGTTCCAGGCTCACGCCTTTGACGGTTTCCGCCGCACGCTGCATGACCTGAACGCCCACCGCGTTGCTGCCGGTGAAGGAGATTTTCGCTACCCCCGGATCGGCCGACAGCGGCGCACCGACCGCCAGCCCTGTACCGCAGACCAGGTTGAAGACACCGTTGGGCAAACCGCTCTCGGCGATGATCGCCGCCAGTTCCAGCTCCGGCAGCGGCGTGACTTCCGAAGGTTTGAGCACCACGCAGCACCCCGCCGCCAAGGCTGGCGCGAGCTTCCAGGCGGTGGTGACCATCGGGAAGTTCCACGGCACGATCAACCCGACCACACCGCACGCTTCACGGCGCACGCGGGCGGCGAAGTCTTCGCTCGGCAGCTCCACAACGCGGTCCTGGCCGGCGTCCAGCGCTTCAGCGAGACCCGCGTAATACTCGAACGTGGCGATCACGTCATCGACGTCGATGCCCGCTTCGAACTGTGGCTTGCCGTTGTTGCTCGACTGCAAGTACATCAAGCGCTCGCGGCGTGCCTGCACACCGTTGGCAATCTTGCGCAGCACCGCGCCGCGCTCGGCACCGGTGGTTTTCGACCACTGCACAAACGCCGCGCTGGCCGCCGTGACCGCTTGATCAACTGCGCGCTGATCGCCACCCTTGACGGTGGTCAACAGCGCTTCGGTCGCCGGATTGATGACCCGCAAATGCTCGTCGCCAGCCGACCATTGGCCGTCGATGTACAGACCTTCCTGGGTGATTGGAAAGCTCATGCCGACACCGCCTTCATCCACTGGGTCTGGTCGATTTCGATCAGCGTCGGGCCCTGGCGATCAGTCGCCGCACGCAGTGCCGCGCGCAGCTCTTCGACACCGCTGACAGCGTGTGCCGCACAGCCCAGGCCTTTGGCCACGGCGATGAAATCCGGGGTATAGATGTCGACGCCAACCGGTTCGATGTCGCGGTTGACCATGTATTTCTTGATCTCTTCGTAGCCCTGGTTGTTCCACAACAGGACGATGACCGGGGTGCGTGCTTCCACCGCACTGGCCAGTTCCGGCAAGGTGAATTGCAGGCCGCCGTCGCCGATCAGGCACACCACCGGTGGACGACTGTTGCGTTCCTGACCACCACCGAGCCACGCGCCAATGGCCGCCGGCAAGGCATAGCCGAGGGTGCCGTAGCCGGTCGACGAGTTGAACCAGCGACGCGGGCGCTCCGGGTTGAATGTCAGGTTGCCGGTGTACACCGGTTGGGTCGAGTCGCCGACGAATACCGCTTCCGGCAACTCATCCTGCACGGTGTGCAGGAACAGCGTCTGCGCACGGGTTGGCGCATCCCAGATAGTTTCAAGCTCGGCACGTAAGCTGGCAGCGCGAGCCTGGCCCCAATCGCTGCAACGCTCGGCGAGCGAATGTTTGGCCAGGCCGTCTAGCAAGGCCTGGGCCGCGCTTTGTGCGTCGGAGACCAGCGCCACCTTCGGTGGGTAGTTGCGCACGGTCTGGTCCGGATCGATGTCGACCCGCAGCAAGGTGCCCGGAATTTCAAAGCCGCCGGCAAAGGTCACGTCGTAGTCGGTCTCGGCCAGTTCAGTACCGATTGCCAGCACCACGTCGGCGTCAGCCACCAGGGCGCGGGTGGCCACCAGCGTTTGCGTCGAACCGATCAGCAACGGGTGCGCCGACGGCAGCATGCCTTTGGCGTTGATGGTCAACGCTACCGGTGCATCGAGTAATTCGGCGAGCCGGGTCAGCTCGGCCGCCGCGTCAATCGAACCGCCACCGGCGAGGATCAACGGGCGTTTGGCGTTGGCCAGCAATTCGCTCATCTGCGCCACGGCCGACGGCGCCGCACCGGCGCGAGTGATGCTCACCGGTTGGCTGGCGAGCAAGGCATCGGCGTCTTCGACCAGCACGTCGAGCGGAATTTCGATGTGCACCGGACGCGGCCGGCCAGCCTGGAACAAGGCAAAGGCACGGGCCAGTACACCTGGCAATTCAGCAGCGGACATCAGCGTATGGGAGAACGCCGCAACGCCGGCCACCAGCGCGCCCTGGTTCGGCAGTTCGTGCAGCTTGCCGCGTCCACCGCCCAACTGACTGCGCGATTGCACGCTGGAAATCACCAGCATCGGGATCGAATCGGCGTAGGCCTGGCCCATCGCCGTGGCGATGTTGGTCATGCCGGGACCGGTGATGATGAAGCACACACCCGGTTTGCCGCTGGTGCGTGCATAACCGTCAGCCATGAAGCCGGCACCCTGCTCGTGACGCGGAGTAACGTGGTTGATGCTCGAACGGGCCAGCCCGCGATACAGCTCAACGGTATGCACGCCGGGAATGCCGAACACCTGCTCGACCCCGTAACCTTCGAGTAACTTGACCAATACTTCGCCGCACGTCGCCATATCTTTACCCTTCTTGTTCGTTGAGACGCTGGCCCCGCGCGGCATTTGAAGGCGCGCTGCAGTGCTCAGTCATGGCGTTATTGGAACGGTCTGCGGGTAGCCGCAACAATCGATAAAAAGTCATACTCGCCATGTCCTCACCTCATGCCTTGGCGTCCCATGAAACGACTTCCCCCCCTTCCCGCGCTGCACACGTTCCTGATCACGGCCCAGTGCTGCAATTTCACCCGGGCGGCCGAGCAGTTGCACATCACTCAGGGCGCGGTGAGCCGGCAGATCGCCGGGCTGGAAGAACATTTGGGCTACACGCTGTTTCACCGTCAGGCACGCGGTTTGAGCCTGACGGCCGAGGGGCTCGAGTGGCTGCCACGGATCCAGCAGGTGTTCGGTTTGATCGATGAGGCGGTGGAACAGGTGGGCGCACACCGCGAAACCTTGCAGCTCAAGGCCCCGACCTGCGTCATGCGCTGGCTGCTGCCGCGTTTGCTGCAATGGCAAAAGGAACGCCCGGACGTACCGGTGGAGCTGACCACCACGGTGCAACATGGCGTGGATTTCCATCGCGAACAGTTCGACGCCGCCGTCATGTATGGCGCACCGCCCGACAGTTCACTGGCGTCCGTGCATCTGTTTGATGAGCAACTGACACCGGTCTGCTCTCAGCCACTGCTCGACGGCCCGGTGCCGCTGCACAGTCCCGCGGACCTGAATAAACATTTGCTGCTGCACCCAACGCGCGATCAGCGGGACTGGAAGGCCTGGTTGAAAGCGGCGGACGTCAACCTCAGCACACTGGGCAAGGGTCAGCATTTCGAAACCCTGGACCTGGCGATGTCCGTGGCGTCTCAAGGGACGGGGGTGGCGATTGGGGATTGGTCGTTGATCGGCGATGACCTGAGTGCCGGACGGCTGGTCATGCCCTTTGATTTGAAGGTGAAAACGGGGCTGGGGTATTACCTGGTATTCCCGCAGAAACCGGGACCGTCGCCGCAGTTGCGTGAATTGATGGAATGGCTGGTGGTGCAGGCGCAGGCGCGGTGAATCTGACCTCTATGATCGTTCCCACGCTCCGCGTGGGAACGATCATTACGCGCCGTGTCCTGTGGATCAGTAGCCCACAGTAAACCGCTGACGGCTATGCGCTGGCTTCTCGACTTCATCAATCATCGCAATCGCGTAGTCGGCGAAGGTGATCCAGCTCTTGCCTTCGGCGCTCACCAGCAGATGGTCCTTGCCCACGCGGAAGGTGCCGGTACGCTCGCCTTCGACGAACAGTGCCGACGGTGAAAGGAAGGTCCAGTCCAGATCCTTTTCCTGACGCAAGGTGTCGAGGTAGACGCCACCGGCAGTGGCCTCGGCCTTGTACTCTTCAGGGAAGTTCGGGGATTCGATGACTTTGCTGCCATCCGGCACCAACAGGGAACCGGCACCGCCGACCACCAGCAAACGTTTCACGCCGGCCTTTTTGACCGGTTCGATAATCGCGCTGGCCGGGATCGTCGAAAAGTGTGCCGCGCTGATCACCACATCAACACCTGCAACCGCCGCTTGCAACGCTGCACCGTCGGCAACGTCAACATTCTTGCTGACGACACCGGCACGCGGGCTGATTTTCGAGGTGTCGCGGGCGATGGCGGTGACGCTGTGACCGCGACGCAGGGCTTCTTCCAGCAGTTGGCTACCGGCACGGCCGGTGGCGCCAATGATTGCGATCTTGCTCATGAGATTCTCCAGTTCAGGTGTGACGCGGAGCGTCACGGGCTGCATTCCCACGCAGAGCGTGGGAACGATCAACATCACCACAGTCGTTACTTCAGCGGGTTACCACTTCATCTCGCCTTTGGCGACTTTGGCGCTCAGCTCAAGCGAGCTTTCTTCGCCGAGGTTCGGGTAACGCTTTTTCATCGCGGCGATCAGCTCGGCCGAATCTTTGGCCTTGGCCGTTTCAGCGTCGAACGCCTTGATGTAGTCGGCGGTGAAGTGCACAGCGGCCAGCGAACGTGCGCTGTCACCCAGGTAATGACCTGGAACGATGGTGTTCGGTTTCAGGCTGTCGATGGTGTTCAGGGTAGTCAACCAATCGGCATGGGACTGCGCGCTTTGAGTATCGGCCATCCACACGTGGATGTTTTCCGCGACGACCACACCACCGACCACGGCTTTGATCGACGGGATCCAGACAAAGGTCCGGTCCGGTTGCTTGCCGTCCAGGCCAATGATGTCGAGCTTCTTGCCTTCCAGGGTCAGGCTATGGCCCTTGAGCACACCCGGCACGATGGTTTTTGCCGGTGCATCAGCACCTAATTTCGGTCCCCAGAACGCTACTTTGCCTTCAACGGTGGCCTTGATGTGATCAACCGTCGGCTGCGAGGCGAGCACTTTGGCTTTTGGGAACGCGGTGGTGAGGGTGTCCAGGCCGAAGTAGTAATCCGGGTCACCGTGGCTGATGTAGATGGTGGTCAGTTGCTTGCCGCTGGCGCGGATTTTTTCCACCACTTGCTCGGCCTGGGATTTGCCGAATTGCGCGTCCACCAGAATCGCTTCTTTCTCGCCGCTGACCAGTACCGAAGTCACCGGGAAGATCGCAGCGGCGCTTGGGTTGTAGACGTCCAGGGTCAGTGCCGGAGTGGCGGCTGCCGCATGAGCGGCAAAGCCCAGGGTGGCGGTGGCGAGTAAAAGGTGCTTGAGAGAAGTGAAGCCGATCATGGTGCTGCTCCGTTGTGCATAAGCCGTGTTTGGCGATGGGACAGAGCTTAGTTGCCTGACTCGCTACAAAAAATGCGATGCTTGAACATAGTTTGTTTCTGAAAGCGGGCAAATCATGGATCGTCTTCAAGCAATGCGGGTGTTTGTCACCGTCGTCGACCTCGGCAGCCAGTCAGCCGCGGCCGATCATCTGGACCTGTCGCGCCCGGTAGTGTCGCGCTATCTGGCCGAACTGGAGGACTGGGTCGGGGCGCGCTTGATGCACCGCACCACGCGCAAACTCAGCCTGACCGCCGCCGGCACCGAGATCCTGCCGCGCTGTCGGCAGATGCTCGATTTGTCGAACGACATGCAGGCCGCCGTCAGCGAGCCGGACGATGCGCCACGCGGCTTGCTGCGGATCAGCGTCAGCACCTCGTTCGGCCAGGCGCAACTGGCCGACGCCATGGCGGCCTACGTCAAACGTTTTCCCGGGGTCAGCATCGACCTGCAAATGCTCGATCGCACGGTGAACCTGGTGGACGAGCGTATCGACCTCGCGATTCGCACCAGCAACGACCTGGACCCGAACCTGATTGCCCGGCGGTTGACGGTTTGCCGTTCGGTGATCTGCGCCTCCCCCGCCTACCTGCGCGAGCACCCGACGCCGCAACGGGTAGAGGATTTGAGCCAGCACAATTGCCTGACCCACTCCTACTTCGGCAAAAGCCTCTGGCATTTCGAACAGGACGGTGAGCAGGTTTCGGTGCCGGTGCAGGGCAACATCAGCGCCAACGAAGCCAGCACGCTGTTGCGCGTAGCAATGGCCGGTGCCGGTGTGGCGATGCTGCCCAGCTACCAGGCCGGCGTGCATATCCACAGCGGCGAACTGGTGCGCCTGCTGCCTCACGCCGAACCACGGCAGATGAACATGTACGCGGTGTACGCCTCACGCAAACACATGCCCGCAGCGCTGCGCAGCATGCTGGATTTTCTGGTGTCGAGATTTCCCGAAGAACCGGCGTGGGATGCGGGGCTTTGAAGCAGCGACAAGTTGTAAGCTTCAAGCTGCAAGCAAGAGCTCGACGCGCTCGGCTTGTACTTGTAGCTTGCCGCTTGAAGCTTGAAGCTTGCAGCTGCCCCCCTCTGACCTATGCTGATATCAGTACCCCTTTAAAAATAAGGGGTACCGGTTCAGAGGTCAGCGCCATGAACGTCAAAACCAGAAGGTATCTCGCGATCTTTATCACCTGCACCGCCGCGCTGGCGTTGTACGGCACCGCCGCCTATCGCGTTGAACAGGCCCGGCAGCTGCCACGCGAGTACGCCAGCTGCAACTTCGAACGGTGCATTCCACACACCGCGACCCTGAACCTCAAGTAACGAGGGCCCCTAGCCCTCGCTGTCCTGATCAGCTTTCAAGCGATCCCGAAACGCTTTCGGTGAGATCCCCACACGGCGCCGAAACAGCCGGGTGAAATTGGTCGGGTCAGAGAACCCCAACACATCCGACATCTCGTAAATGGTCATGCTGGTGTAGGTCAGCAATCGCTTGGCCTCCAGCAACTGACGCTCGTGCATGATCTGCAATGCCGGTTGTCCCGCCAGCTCACGGCAGGTGCCGTTGAGGTGGGACACGGAAATCCCCAGCCGGTGTGCCAGGTCCTCGACCTTCACGTGCTGGCGATAATTCTCTTCCACCAGCTGAATAAAACCGTTGAGGTATTCGCGTGCACGCTGTGGTCGCTGACTGGCGGCGCGGCGCTGGATCACCTGGCGGCTGACCCACACCATGATCACGCTGACCAGCGAATGCATGAGCATTTCCCGTGCGGGCTGGTGCCCGACGTATTCATTCTGCAAGGCTGTAAACAGGCTGTTGAGGTAGTCCGCATGGCTTCCCGCCGCGTAACTCTCCGCCACTGCCAGGGCATTCACCGAACTGCCCAGTTGCGCTTGAAGATGAGCCACCAGCGGCGCGGCCAGTGTCACCACAAATCCCTCTACGTCTTCGGAAAATCGAAAACCATGTACCGACAGCGGTGGCAGGATCTGGATCGCGGCTTCGCTCAGTTGCGTGCGCTGCCCCTCGATCTCAAGCGCAGCCTGACCTTTGTACACAAACAGTAACTGACATAAATCGGCATGCCGATGGGGTTTGATTTCCCATTGATGTTCACGGCTGCGTTTAGAAATGGTTTCGCAATGCAACAAGTCAGGGGTCGGCCAGTCCAGGCTCTCGCCATAGAGTTTGAATACAGGAATCGAAGGAAGGGCAGGCTTGTTCATCACTTCAGTCCAGGCCTCAGCGTAACGGGCGGTAATCGCCCCGATTGGCGAAATGTACAGGTTTCAGCGCAGTTTTCACCTTCAATTGACCGACTCACAAGCGAAAAATGCAAGCACTCGATTCATAAAAACCATTCACCGACTTTGTCCGCGTGAAGCTTGAGAGCCCTAACAATAATGAAAACCCTCAAAACCCAAGTCGCGATTATCGGTGCCGGCCCCTCTGGCCTGCTGCTCGGCCAGTTGTTGCACAACGCCGGCATCGCCACGGTCATTGTCGAACGCCAGACACCCGACTATGTACTGGGGCGAATCCGCGCCGGGGTCCTGGAACAGGGCATGGTCGAGCTGTTGCGCCAGGCCGGCGTCAGTCAGCGCATGGACGCTGAAGGTCTGGTGCATGGCGGCTTCCAGCTGGCCCTCGATGGACGCCAGGTGCACATCGATCTGCACGCGTTGACCGGCGGCAAAACCGTGATGATCTACGGCCAGACCGAAGTCACCCGTGATCTGATGGCTGCCCGTCGTTTGGCGGGGGCATCGACCCTCTACGAAGCCGGCAACGTGATGCCTCACGGGATGAAATCCGCCGAGCCGTTCCTGACCTTTGAAAAGGACGGTGAAACCTGGCGCCTGGACTGCGACTACATTGCCGGTTGCGACGGTTTCCATGGTGTCGTACGGCAATCGATTCCCGCCGACACGCTGAAAATATTCGAACGGGTCTACCCATTCGGCTGGCTCGGTATACTCGCCGACACCCCGCCGGTCCACGATGAACTGGTGTATGCCCGACATGCTCGCGGCTTCGCGTTGTGCAGCATGCGTTCGACCACACGTACCCGCTATTACGTGCAGGTGCCCGCTGACGAGAAGGTCGAGGACTGGTCCGATCAGCGCTTTTGGGAGGAGCTGAAATCGCGCCTGCCGCAGGCGCTTGCCGACACGCTGGTCACCGGACCGTCGATTGAAAAAAGCATCGCGCCGCTACGCAGTTTCGTGGTCGAGCCCATGCAGTACGGACGGATGTTCCTGGTCGGCGACGCGGCCCATATCGTCCCGCCCACCGGCGCCAAAGGCCTGAACCTGGCCGCCAGCGACGTCAGCACCCTGTTCAACATTCTGCTCAAGGTCTACCGCGACGGTCGCACCGAATTGCTGGAGAAGTACTCGGAAATCTGCCTGCGGCGAGTCTGGAAGGCGGAACGGTTTTCCTGGTGGATGACTTCGATGCTGCACACCTTCGAAGGCAACGATGCCTTCAGCCAGCGCATCAGCGAATCGGAACTCGAGTACTTCGTCGACTCCGAAGCCGGTCGAAAAACCATTGCAGAAAATTACGTCGGACTTCCGTACGAGGCTATCGAATAGCCTGCTATCGACTTACACTGGCGAGCATTCCCGCTCGCCTTGCCTCTTGCGGGTTAATCACCGCCCGCAGGTTAGACCCGTGACCAATCTGAACCAGCCTGAATCCACCAAACCGGCCATCCGCAGCGTGTTGGTCTCCCTGATGCTGGCGATCTTTCTCGGGGCGCTGGATCAAACCATCGTGGCCGTCTCGATGCCGGCCATTTCCGCCCAGTTCAAGGATTTCAGCCTGCTGGCCTGGGTCATCGCAGGCTACATGGTGGCGATGACCGTGGCAGTGCCGATCTACGGCAAGCTCGGCGACCTTTACGGCCGTCGGCGGCTGATGCTCTTCGGCATGGGATTGTTCACCCTGGCCTCGGTGTTTTGCGGCATGGCCCAGAGCATGGAGCAACTGGTCCTCGCCCGGATTATTCAGGGCATCGGCGCTGGCGGAATGATTTCGGTCAGCCAGGCGATCATCGGCGATATCGTGCCGCCCCGCGAACGCGGGCGTTATCAGGGTTACTTCAGCAGCATGTACGCAGTGGCCAGCGTGGCCGGGCCGGTGCTCGGCGGTTACATGACCGAGTACCTGTCGTGGCGCTGGGTGTTTCTGATCAACCTGCCGCTGGGCCTCGGCGCCTGGCTGGTGGCCAACCGTACGCTGGTGGGTTTGCCGGTGCCACAGCGCAAGCCGGTCATCGATTATTTGGGCACGCTGCTGATGATCATCGGCCTGACCGCGTTGCTGCTGGGCATCACTCAGGTTGGCCAAGGGCATTCGTGGCGCAGCAGCGAAGTGCTCGGGTTGCTGGCGTGTGCGGCGCTGACCCTGACGCTGTTCGTCTGGCATGAGCGGCGGGCACGCGAGCCCTTGCTGCCGATGCACCTGTTCGCCAACCGCAATGCGCTCCTCTGCTGGTGCACGATTTTCTTCACCAGTTTCCAGGCGATTTCGCTGATCGTGCTGATGCCGCTGCGCTTCCAGAGCGTCACCGGGGCCGGGGCCGACAGTGCGGCGCTGCACCTGTTGCCGCTGGCGATGGGGTTGCCGATGGGCGCCTACTTCGCCGGTCGCCGGACCTCGGTGACCGGTCGTTACAAACCGATGATCCTGACAGGCGCCCTGCTCACCCCGATCGCAATTCTCGGCATGGCGTTCAGCCCGCCGCAAGCGATGCTCATCAGCAGCTTCTTCATGATGCTCAGCGGCATTGCCGCCGGCATGCAGTTCCCGACCTCCTTGGTCGGTACGCAAAACTCGGTGGAACAACGCGACATCGGCGTCGCCACCAGCACCACCAACCTGTTTCGCTCACTCGGTGGCGCGGTCGGCGTGGCATTGATGTCGGCCTTGTTGCTGGCGCTGTTGCAGGATTCGAGTTTCGCCCATTTGACCGGCTCGTCGCTGATCGCCGAAGGCAGTTCCGGAAACGTTTTGCTCGATGGCCTGAACGCCGCACCGGGCGAGACTCAAAACGCCTTGCGCGCCGAGCTGCTGCTGACCTTCCGGCATTTGCTGATGGTCAGCGCGGCGGTGTCGTTGCTGGGTCTGGCGGCGGCGATTGCGATGCCGAACATGTTGCTGCGTGGGCGGGAAGACAAGGTTCGATAGAAAGACCGAGTCGCCTACACTGATCGTTCCCACGCTCTGCGTGGGAACGATCAGCCACATCAAGGTCGGGCGTTGAGCTGCTGTTGCAGGTTCTGGATCTGGCTCTGCAAGGTGGTGATGTTGCGCGTGACCTGGCCACGGAAAGCGTCGAACTCGGCGACATTGGCGTTGCTGCCTTGAGCCGCGGCCGGGCGGCTGTCCTGCTGGCTTTTGATCACCACCAATTCTTGCTCCAGGCGCTCGATCGCCGCGCTCGGGTTGCCTTGTTTCTTCAAGGCGGTGATTTCGGCACCGAGGCTTTTCAGCTGGGCATCGAACTTGCTGGTGTCGCTCGGGGTATTTTTCAGGGTCGCCACGTCAGCGCTCAGGGCTTTCAGGTCGGTTTGCAATTGAGTGTTGACGGCATGTTGCTCGACGCTTTGCGCAGCGATCTGTGCCAGCCGCTTGTCCAGGTCCGACGCCTGGCCGACTACGCCTTGCTGCTGTTGGTTCTGCTCCACCAGCCTGGTTTCAAGTTGCTTGATTTTCAGTTTCAGCGCTTCGCTGTCACTGGTGACGTTCGACTGACTGGCGACCACTTTGCCGGAAATATCCTGCAAGCGCCCGGCGGCTTCCTCGCTGATGCGGGCAAAACTTTCCTGGGTCGCGACCAGTTGCTGCTCCATCAGCGAGATTTGCTGAAAGCTCCACCAGGCAAGGCCGGCAAAGGCAAACAGCAACGCCCCGACCAAAGCCCACAATGGACCAGTGTTCGGGACTTTGACGGTGCCCCTGCTTGCGCTTCGCGCATGTACGCTGGTGTGTTCACGGGCAGCGGCGGTTGGAAAATCGTCATCGAGGGGGTCGGCACGCAGGCTCGGAACATCATCGAAGTCGTCGTTGGCATCGTTACGCATGGACATGAGGCAACCTTTCTGAACCACAGTGATGGCTAAATGCGACGAGTATAAACCCTGAACTCGCCGCATTGATCGACCTTGAGCGGCCAGCTCGGTTCAGAGTTTATTTTGCGCCCGGGTCTTGAGCCTTCCACCAGCCGCAAAACTCATCGAGCGCCGTCCACAGACTGACCTTGGGATCGTAGTCCAGATAATGCCTGGCGCGGCTGATATCGAGGGTGAAGTTTTTGCTCATCACTTGTATGCCCAAACGTGACAGGGTCGGTTCCGGACGCCCCGGCCAGAGTGCGCAAAAGCCCTCGTTCAGCGCCGCAATGCTGTAGGCCAAACCGTAGGAGCGATGACGAGTCACCTGCGGGACTTCCATCTGGCGCATTACATAATTGACCACATCCCACAGCGGTACCGGCGCGCCGTTGCTGATGTTGTAGGCCTTGCCAAGCGCCGATCCCGTCGCCAGCAAACAGCTGAGCATGGCTTCGTTGAGGTTCTGCATGCTGGTGAAATCGACCTTGTTCAGGCCGTTGCCGATGATTGCCAAACGCCCTTTGCGCTGCATGTTCAGCAGGCGCGGGAAGATACTCATGTCACCGGCGCCGGTGACAAAACGCGGACGCAGGGCCAGCACTTCAAGACCAAACTCCTGGGCGCCGAAGACCTTTTGCTCGGCCAGGTATTTGGTTGCCGCATAAGGATGCTTGAAACGCTTGGGCACTTGCTCTTCGGTCAGCCCCTGGTGGTCGCGGCCATCGAAGTAGATCGAGGGTGACGACAAGTGCACCAGCCGCCGGACGTTTTGCTTCAGGCAGGCTTCGACGACGTTTTCGGTGACCAGCACGTTACCCTGATGGAAGTCCTGATAGCGCCCCCAAAGCCCCACCGCACCCGCGCAATGCACCACGGCTTCGACGTCTGCGCACAGCTCGCGAACCAGTTCCGGGTCACTCAAATCGCCCTGAACGAACTCCGCACCTCGCCGTACCAGATGTTCGACGCCTTCGGCCCGGCGGCCGTTGACCCGCACGTCCAGGCCCTGCTCCAGGGCGAAACGCGCAAAGCGCCCGCCAATGAAGCCGCTTGCGCCGGTGACCAGAATTTTCATGACTTGCTCCGATGTGTTTCGTTTTTCATGCGTGTTGCATTACAAATTTCGTGTGCTCTTGACGCTGCCCATCAGTCCAACGGCACCAGCCACTGCCTGGATAAACGTACCAGATGCTCGGTGAGTAACCCCAGCAACTGGCCACCATTGCGCCAATGATGCCAGTACAACGGCACATCAATTGGTTTATCTGGCAACAACTCCACCAGCACACCGCGCTCAAGCTGTTCACGCACCTGCAACTCCGGCACCAGTCCCCAGCCCAGACCGGCTTCGGTCAGACGGATAAAACCTTCGGATGACGGGCACAAATGATGCTCGAAACCACCCTCCACGCCCAATGACGCCAGGTAGCGGTGCTGCAAAAAGTCATCCGGGCCAAACACCAGCGCCGGCGTGCGCGCCAACTGATCGGCCCTGACCCCTTGGGGAAAATGCCGGGCAATAAACGCCGGGCTGGCCAGCGCGCGGTAACGCATGGCGCCCAGCAACACGCTGCGAGCGCCCGCCACCGGGCGCTCACTGGCACACACGCACGCCGCCACTTCACCGGCGCGCATGCGTTTGAGGCCAACGGTCTGGTCTTCCACCACCAGGTCGAGCAATAGATGTTGCTCGGCGCAAAAGTCACTCACCGCCTCGGCCCACCACGTGGCCAGACTGTCGGCGTTGAGAGCGATGCGCAGGCGTTCCGGCAAGCCTTCTTCGTCCAGCGCCGGCACCAGGCTTTGCAGATCGCGCTCCAGCAAACGCACCTGCTGCACATGGTTGAGCAAACGCCGGCCAATCTCGGTCGGCGCCGGCGGTGTGGCCCGCACCAGCACGGGTTGGCCGATGCGCGCTTCGAGCAACTTGATGCGCTGGGAGATCGCCGATTGCGACAACCCCAATACCTGAGCAGCACGCTCGAAACCGGCTTGCTCGACCACGGCAGCAAGGGCGGACAGCAATTTATAGTCGAACATCAGTTTTCCTAATGAGCGATCAGCAATATTGGTTTTTCTTATACATCCTGGGACAGGAGAATGACCAGCAAGAACTCCTCACAAAGGATCAGCGACATGGCTGGCGAAACCTCACTGAACACCCTGCTGCGCAGCATGAGCCCGCAGCTCAACGACGGCGAATACGTGTTCTGCACGATTCGCGACGGTCACCTGCCGAAGGACTGCGAAATCATCGGCAGTTTCCGCGAACAGGAAGGCCTGACGGTGATCCTTGAGCGCTCGCAAGCCGAAAAGGCCGGGTTGAGTTTCGACTATCTGGCGGCGTGGATCACCCTCAACGTGCATTCGGCCCTCGAAGCCGTTGGCCTGACCGCCGCCTTCGCCACAGCCCTCGGCCAGGCCGGGATCAGCTGCAACGTGATTGCCGGCTATTACCACGACCATTTGTTTGTCGGCCAGGCCGACGCCAAGCGCGCGATGTCGGTACTGCGGCAACTCGCGGCAAACGCGGAGTAAACCTTATGTGGCAAAGCTATGTGAACGGCCTGTTGGTCGCTGCGGGACTGATCATGGCGATCGGTACGCAAAATGCGTTCGTGCTGGCGCAAAGCCTGCGCCGCGAACATCACCTGCCGGTGGCGGCGCTCTGCGTGACCTGCGATGCGTTGCTGGTGGCCGCCGGGGTGTTTGGGCTGGCGACGATCCTCGCGCAAAATCCACTGTTGCTGGCGATCGCCCGTTGGGGTGGCGCGGCCTTCCTGCTGTGGTACGGCAGCCTGGCCCTGCGTCGCGCCTGTTCCAAGCAAAGCCTGCAACAGGGTGAAAACCAGACCGTGCGTTCATTGCGCGCGGTATTGCTCAGTGCATTGGCGGTGACGCTGCTCAACCCTCATGTGTATCTGGACACCGTGTTGCTGATCGGTTCGCTCGGGGCCCAACAAACAGTGCCGAGCGCTTATGTGGTGGGCGCGGCCAGTGCGTCATTGCTGTGGTTTTTCACCCTGGCGCTAGGCGCCGCGTGGCTGGCACCGTGGCTGGCACGCCCGAGCACCTGGAGGATTCTCGACCTGCTGGTGGCGGTGATGATGTTTACCGTGGCCTTTCAACTGATCAGCGCCGCCTGATTATTCCCAAAGGCTCTGGAACCTCTATTCCACACAGTTGTTGCGTGGTTAAGCCGCACCCCCGGTGCTATGATCCGACACCTGCGCCGCAAAGAGTACAAACTCCCGGCGCTTGTCTGGCCGCCCGTGATCGGCCTTGCGCTCACCGCAACTGACCTGATTAGGAGAATCACCATGGCTTTCGAATTGCCGCCACTGCCTTACGCACACGATGCACTGCAGCCGCACATTTCCAAGGAAACTCTGGAATATCACCACGACAAGCACCACAACACCTACGTCGTGAACCTGAACAACCTGGTGCCAGGCACCGAGTTCGAAGGCAAGACCCTGGAACAAATCGTCAAGACTTCTTCGGGTGGCATCTTCAACAACGCCGCTCAGGTCTGGAACCACACTTTCTACTGGAACTGCCTGGCGCCAAACGCTGGCGGTCAACCAACCGGCGCACTGGCTGACGCAATCAACGCGGCTTTCGGTTCGTTCGACAAGTTCAAAGAAGAATTCACCAAGACTTCGGTCGGCACCTTCGGTTCCGGTTGGGGCTGGCTGGTGAAAAAAGCTGACGGTTCCCTGGCCCTGGCCAGCACCATCGGCGCCGGCAACCCGCTGACCAGCGGCGACACCCCGCTGCTGACCTGCGACGTCTGGGAACACGCTTACTACATCGACTACCGCAACCTGCGTCCGAAGTACGTTGAAGCGTTCTGGAACCTGGTTAACTGGAAGTTCGTGGCTGAGCAGTTCGAAGGCAAAACCTTCACCGCTTAAGTCTGCTTGCAGTCAAAAAAACCCGGCATTGCCGGGTTTTTTTATGCCCAGGCAATGCGAAATCCACCTGCAACACCACCGAAAACAAACGTTCCCTTGCCCCAACGCCACAGCCGTCTACCATCAACCAGACACAAATATTCGCCCCTGCCCCTCAAGTTGCAGGAGGTGCCTACCGAAACACTACTAATGGGCTCTAATTGCCAATACCCCGGCAATGCGGACAAGCCAGCAGACAAAATCTACACGGCTTGATTGTCCCTTTGACTGCCATCACGGGATTGCCAATACTCATGGCAACTTGACGTTACCCGAACGGAACAAGGAAAACCCCTTTGAAGCTGGAACTCAAAAACAGCTTGTCGGTGAAGTTGCTCCGGGTCGTGCTCCTGTCGGCATTGATCGTCGGTGTGGTGTTGAGCTGCGCGCAGATTGTTTTCGATGCATATAAAACACGCCAGGCCGTGGCCAATGATGCCCAGCGCATCCTCGACATGTTCCGCGACCCCTCGACCCAGGCGGTGTACAGCCTCGATCGGGAAATGGGTATGCAGGTTATCGAAGGCCTGTTCCAGGACGACGCCGTGCGCATGGCCTCCATCGGCCATCCCAATGAAGCCATGCTTGCGGAAAAAACCCGTGACTTGCAGCATTCTCACAGCCGTTGGCTGACCGACCTTATTCTGGGCCAGGAACGCACGTTCACCACGCAGTTGGTGGGACGCGGCCCCTATAGCGAATATTACGGCGACCTCAGTATCACCCTCGACACCGCCACCTATGGTCAAAGCTTTATTGTCAGCTCGGTGATCATCTTCATCTCCGGCGTATTGCGGGCCATGGCCATGGGCCTGGTGCTGTATCTGGTCTATCACTGGCTGCTGACCAAACCGTTGTCGCGGATCATCGAACACCTGACCAACGTCAATCCCGACCGCCCCAGCGAACACAAGATTCCGCAACTCAAGGGCCACGAAAAGAACGAACTGGGGATCTGGATCAACACCGCCAACCAGTTGCTTGAGTCCATCGAGCGCAATACCCACCTGCGCCACGTAGCCGAAAACAGCCTGTTGCGCATGGCGCAATACGATTTCCTCACCGGCCTGCCGAACCGTCAGCAATTGCAGCAGCAACTGGACAAGATTCTGGTAGACGCCGGTCGCCTGCAACGCCGGGTCGCCGTGCTGTGTGTGGGCCTGGACGATTTCAAAGGTATCAACGAGCAGTTCAGCTACCAGACTGGCGACCAATTGCTGCTGGCCCTGGCCGACCGTCTGCGTGCCCACAGTGGTCGTCTCGGCGCGCTCGCCCGCCTGGGGGGCGATCAGTTCGCGCTGGTTCAGGCCGATATCGAGCAACCCTACGAAGCCGCCGAGCTGGCACAAAGCATCCTCGATGACCTGGAAGCGGCGTTTGCCCTCGATCATCAGGAAATCCGCCTGCGCGCAACCATCGGCATCACCCTGTTCCCGGAAGATGGCGACAGCACCGAGAAGCTGTTGCAGAAAGCCGAACAGACCATGACCCTGGCCAAGACCCGTTCGCGCAATCGCTATCAGTTCTATATCGCCAGCGTCGACAGCGAAATGCGCCGTCGCCGCGAACTGGAAAAAGACCTGCGCGATGCCCTCACCCGCAATCAGTTCTATCTGGTTTATCAACCGCAGATCAGTTACCGCGATCAGCGGGTGGTCGGTGTCGAGGCGCTGATTCGCTGGCAACACCCGGAACACGGGCTGGTGCCGCCGGATCTGTTCATTCCGCTGGCCGAACAGAACGGCACGATCATCGCCATCGGCGAATGGGTGCTGGACCAGGCCTGCCGACAGCTGCGTGAATGGCACGACCAGGGGTTCAGCGACCTGCGCATGGCGGTCAACCTGTCCACTGTGCAACTGCACCACGCCGAGTTGCCGCGGGTCATCAACAACCTGATGCAAATGTATCGCCTGCCGCCGCGCAGCCTCGAGCTGGAAGTCACCGAGACCGGCTTGATGGAAGACATCAGCACCGCCGCACAACACCTGCTCAGCCTGCGCCGTTCGGGCGCCTTGATCGCTATCGACGACTTCGGGACCGGCTACTCATCGCTGAGTTATTTGAAGAGTCTGCCGCTGGACAAGATCAAGATCGACAAGAGCTTCGTTCAGGACCTGCTCGATGACGACGACGATGCAACTATCGTTCGCGCGATCATCCAGCTCGGCAAAAGCCTTGGCATGCAGGTGATCGCCGAGGGGGTGGAAACGGTCGAACAAGAGGCTTACATCATCTCCGAAGGCTGCCACGAAGGTCAGGGCTATTTCTACAGCAAACCGCTGCCTGCGCGGGAGCTGGCCGCTTATCTGAAACAGGCCCAACGCAGTAATGCGTTGATCTTGTGAGCTGACTCTATCCCGTAGCAGCTGGCGCAGCCGAACGCCGGCTGCGCCAGCTGCTACAGGCCATGTGCAGGCGCAACCACCTCGTAAACAAGAAATATTTCCAATCGCGGCCCTTTACACATAATGCGAAAGATTTGCATTATGTCGCAGTTTTGCGCACCCCCGCGCCTGTCCATTATTTACCGAAGCAGGATGTTCGCCATGATTCGTATGCCTCTGGCTACCGCCAGTTTGCTGGCCATCGCTATTTCCCTCGCCGGTTGCGGCGAAGGTAAAGACAAGGCTGCTGCTCCTCAAGCGCCTACGCCGGCCACCAGCACTTCGGCACCTGCTGCGCCTGCCGCTACCGGAAAAGTCGATGAAGCCGCTGGCAAAGCCGTTGTCGCGCACTACGCCGACATGGTTTTTGCGGTCTTCAGCGATGCCGAATCCACTGCGAAAACCCTGCAAACGGCCATCGACGCCTTCCTCGCCAAGCCGAATGCCGAGACGCTGAAAGCCGCTCGCGCTGCCTGGGTCGCTGCACGCGTACCTTACTTGCAGAGTGAAGTGTTCCGCTTCGGCAACACCATCATTGACGATTGGGAAGGTCAGGTTAACGCCTGGCCGCTCGACGAAGGCCTGATCGACTATGTCGACAGGAGCTACGAGCACGCCTTGGGTAATCCGGGCGCCAACGCCAACATCATCGCCAACACGACCATCCAGGTGGGTGAAGACAAGATCGACGTGACCGACATCACGCCGGAAAAACTCGCCAGCCTGAACGAGTTGGGTGGTTCCGAAGCGAACGTCGCAACGGGTTACCACGCCATCGAATTCCTGCTCTGGGGCCAGGACCTGAACGGCACCGGCCCTGGTGCTGGCAACCGTCCGGCTTCGGACTACCTGGAAGGCGCCGGGGCTACCGGTGGCCACAACGATCGTCGTCGCGCTTACCTGAAAGCCGTGACCCAGTTACTGGTCAGCGATCTGGAAGAAATGGTCGGCAACTGGAAGCCGAACGTGCCCGACAACTACCGCGCCGAGCTGGAAGAAGAACCGGCTGAAAGCGGTTTGCGCAAAATGCTCTTCGGCATGGGTAGCCTCTCGCTGGGCGAACTGGCGGGCGAGCGCATGAAAGTTTCCCTGGAAGCCAACTCCCCGGAAGACGAACAGGACTGCTTCAGCGACAACACCCACAACTCGCACTTCTACGATGCCAAAGGCATTCGTAACGTGTACCTGGGCGAATACACCCGCACCGACGGCACCAAAATGACCGGTGCCAGCCTGTCGTCGCTGGTGGCCAAAGCCGACCCGGCTGCCGATGCTGCGCTCAAGGCTGACCTGGCCGCCACCGAGGCCAAAATCCAGGTCATGGTTGATCACGCCAACAAGGGTGAGCACTACGACCAACTGATCGCTGCCGGCAACACGGCTGGCAACCAGATCGTCCGTGACGCCATCGCTTCCCTGGTCAAGCAGACCAGCGCAATCGAACTGGCTGCCGGCAAACTGGGCATCAGTGACCTGAACCCGGACAACGCTGATCACGAGTTCTGATCAACGCTGGCTAAGTGAATCAGTAAGGCGACCTTCGGGTCGCCTTTTTTGCCTGCCTGACATCTATCCCTGTGGGAGCAAACGATAATTCCTCTTATTCAAACTCCCTCGCCCTGTTAGACTTTGCGCCCTTGTTTGGCTCGTCTTTCAGGATTGCCGATGCCCTCGCTGCCTCTTCGCTTGTCTGCACTGCTTCTGGCCCTGGGCCTGAGTGCCTGCGATGACGCCCCGCGTTTTACCAAGGCCGAACCCGGTGAAGCCCGCTCCGGTGGCGCAGCGACCGTCAGAAAGACCGACCAGAATGCGTTCTCCCTGCCTTCAGCCAACCTCTCGCCGACCCGTCGGCTGGACTTCAGCGTCGGCAACAGTTTTTTCCGTAGCCCTTGGGTGATCGCCCCCTCGACCACCACCGCCCGCGACGGCCTCGGCCCGCTGTTCAACACCAACGCCTGCCAGAACTGCCATATCAAGGACGGTCGCGGTCATCCGCCGACAGCCGATTCCGATAACGCCGTGTCGATGCTGGTGCGTCTGTCGATCCCCAACGAGCCGGCCTATGCCAAGGTCATCGAGCACATGGGCGTGGTGCCTGAGCCGGTCTACGGCGGGCAACTCCAGGACATGGCTGTGCCCGGCGTCGCCCCCGAAGGCAAAGTTCGTGTCGACTATGATCCGGTCCCGGTACGCTTTACCGATGGCACTGAAATCGAACTGCGCAAACCCAGGTTGCTGATCACCCAACTGGGCTACGGTCCGATGCATCCCGACACGCTTTTTTCCGCTCGAGTCGCCCCGCCGATGATTGGCCTCGGACTGCTCGAAGCCATCTCCGACGCAGATATTCTGGCCAACGCCGACGCCCAGGCTAAAGCCAGAAACGGCATCGCCGGACGCCCGAACCGGGTGTGGGATGACGCGCAGCAAAAGACCGTTTTGGGGCGCTTTGGCTGGAAAGCCGGGCAGCCAAATCTCAATCAGCAAAACGTTCACGCGTTTTCCGGTGATATGGGCCTCACCACCAGTCTGAGACCGTTCGATGATTGCACCCCGGCCCAGACTGACTGCCTGCAGGCGCCTAACGGCAATGGCCCGGATGGCGAGCCGGAAGTCAGCGACAACATCTTGCGTCTGGTGCTGTTCTACAGCCGTAACCTGGCCGTCCCGGCCCGCCGTGACGTCAACGGCTCGCAAGTCCTGGCCGGTAAAAACCTGTTCTATCAGGCCGGTTGCCAGTCCTGCCACACCCCGACATTCACCACCGCCGCGAATGCCGCAGAACCTGAATTGGCCAATCAGGTGATTCGCCCGTACAGCGATCTGCTGTTGCATGACATGGGTGAAGGCCTGGCCGATAACCGTAGCGAATTCCAGGCCTCTGGCCGCGACTGGCGCACCCCGCCGTTGTGGGGCATTGGCCTGACGCAGACGGTCAGTGGCCACACTCAGTTTTTGCATGACGGCCGCGCCCGCAATCTGCTCGAAGCCGTGCTCTGGCACGGCGGTGAAGCACGCGCGGCGCAGCAACAGGTTTTAGCGTTCAACGCCGAGCAGCGCGCTGCGTTGCTGGCCTTTTTGAATTCTCTTTGACGCATTCCCCATAAGTTTTTGCCCATATAAAAAGGGAGCCCGACATGTTCCGCCCCAAGCTGTTGTTCACCAGCCTTGCCGCACTCGTCCTCGGTGCCTGCTCGCCTCAGGACCCTCAAGCCGTCACCTCGGCAGCCATCGCCAAACAAGTGATCCTGCCGACCTACAGTCGCTGGGTAGAAGCCGACCGCCAATTGGCCGTCAGCGCGCTGGCCTATTGCGAAGGCAAGGCGGACCTTGCAACGGCTCGCGCCGACTTCCTCCATGCACAAAAAGCCTGGGCACAATTGCAACCGTTGCTGGTTGGCCCATTGGCCGAAGGCAATCGCTCCTGGCAGGTGCAGTTCTGGCCGGACAAGAAAAACCTGGTCGGGCGTCAGGTCGAGCAACTGATCACCGCACAACCGCAGATCGACGCCGCTGCGTTGGCCAAATCCAGTGTCGTCGTGCAGGGCCTCTCGGCCTATGAGTACATTCTGTTCGACGACAAGACCAACGTGGCCGACGCCGCGCAAAAAGCCCGTTACTGCCCGCTGCTGACCGCCATCGGCGAACGTCAGAAGCTGCTGGCCGAAGAGATCCTCGCCAGCTGGAACAGCACCGACGGCATGCTTGCGCAACTGAGCAAATTCCCGAACCAGCGTTACGCCGACTCCCACGAAGCCATCGCCGATCTGCTGCGCGCTCAAGTGACGGCACTGGATACCCTGAAGAAAAAACTCGGCACGCCGATGGGGCGCCAGACCAAGGGCATTCCACAGCCGTTCCAGGCGGATGCATGGCGCAGTCATACGTCGCTGCAAAGCATGGAAGCGAGCCTGGCTGCCGCCCGGACGGTCTGGGTCGGCGTCGACAACAAGGGCCTGCGTGGCCTGTTGCCGGCCGAGCAAAAGCCGCTGGCGGACAAGATCGATGCCGCCTACGCCGCGTCGTTGAAACTGTTTGAAAGCAGCCAGCGCTCGCTGACTGAAATGCTCACCGACGATGCCGGTCGCCAGCAACTCAACGACCTCTACGACAGCCTCAACGTCGTCCATCGCCTGCACGAAGGTGATCTGGCCAAGGCGCTGGGCATCCAGCTGGGCTTCAACGCCAACGACGGTGACTGATGAGGGGTAGCGCCATGCTGCGACGTCAGGCTCTGACATTAGGCAGTTTGTTGCTGGGCGCCGTAACGCTGGGCGGCTGGAAGCTGTTCAGGCAAAAGGACCACGGTCCTTTGCTGCTTTCGGCGCGCGACGACAGCGACGGCAAACATTACGCGGTCGGCTATCGGCTGGACGGCACTCGCGTGTTCGCCACTGAAGTCGGCCAACGCTGCCACGACATCATCAATCACCCTGCTCTGCCGATTGCGCTGTTCGTCGCTCGGCGGCCGGGCACCGAGAGCTATCTGGTCGATCTGCGTGACGGCACACTGCTGCAAACCGTGGTGTCGCAACCGAACCGGCACTTCTACGGTCACGCGGTTATTCATAAAAGCGGCGACTGGCTGTACGCCACCGAAAACGACACCACCGACCCGGGTCGCGGCCTGCTCGGGGTGTACCGTTTCGAGGGTCAGCGGTTGGTTTACAGCGGCGAGATTTCCACCCACGGCATCGGCCCGCATCAGGTGTCATGGATGCCCGACGGTGAAACCCTGGTGGTGGCCAATGGCGGGATTCGTACCGAAGCCGAAAGCCGGGTCGAGATGAACCTCGACGCCATGGAACCCAGCCTGGTACTGATGCAACGCGACGGCACCCTGTTGAGCAAGGAAACCCTGGCTCAGCAGATGAACAGCGTGCGTCATATGGGGATCGCCAGCGACGGCACCATTGTCACCGGCCAGCAATTCATGGGCGCCGCCCATGAATCATCCGAGCTGTTGGCGATCAAGCGTCCCGGCCAGCCCTTTGTCGCCTTCCCGGTGGCCGAGCACCAATTGCAGGCCATGGGGCACTACACCGCGAGCGTCGCGGTGCACAGTGACTTGCGGCTGGTGGCGCTCACCGCACCGCGCGGCAACCGTTTTTTCA
This sequence comes from Pseudomonas sp. H3(2019), assembly GCF_007713465.1. Lineage (GTDB taxonomy): Bacteria > Pseudomonadota > Gammaproteobacteria > Pseudomonadales > Pseudomonadaceae > Aquipseudomonas. The sequence continues at coordinate 122,330 of NZ_VMSG01000017.1, forward strand.
TCTGGGACCTGGACAGCGGCGAAGTGCGCCTCGATGCGCCGCTGCCCGACTGTGCCGGTGTCGGTGCAGTGGCCGATGGCTTTGTCGTGACCTCGGGGCAAGGGCGTTGCCGTTTCTATGATTGTCGCCAGACACCGCTGCTGGCAAAACCCCTCGAACTCCCCGCCGGGCTCTGGGATAACCACCTGCATCTGGTCTGAAATCTGCGCTGCCAAATTGATCGTTTGATCGTTCCCACGCTCCCGCGTGGGAATGCAGCCAGTGACGCTCCGCGTCACCTGCCGAAGCGGACGCAGAGCGTCCGGTGAGGCATTCCCACGCAGAGCGTGGGAACGATCAACAATGAGCTGCCAAAGGCTGCGATCCTGTTCCTGAGAACACCCGGAAACATCAATTGGAATCACCGACATACACGGAGTAATGTTCGGCCTGTCTCACCTGATTTTTTCCAAGGAAGTGGAATATGCTGCGTCGTCGCATGCTGATCATGTTGGGTGTCGTGCTGTTGATCGTCCTGATGCTGGGAGGCTACAAGGCCTTCTCCATCTACAAGATGATCCAGACCTTCGCTGTGCCAAGACCACCGGTGAGCGTTGCCGTGGCCACGGCCACCGAACGGCCCTGGCAAACCCGCTTGCCCACGGTCGGCACACTCAAGGCGCTGCAAGGGGTCAACCTGAGTCTGGAGACCGCCGGTACGGTCAAGGACGTGCAGTTCGAATCCGGACAGAAGGTCAAGGCTGGTCAGCCGCTCGTGCAGCTCGACAGCGCCGTTGAAAGTGCCCTGCTGGAAACCGCCCAGGCCGACCTTGGTCTGGCGCAACTCGATTACGGCCGTGGCAGTCAATTGGTTGGCAGTCAGGCGATCTCCAAGGGCGAGTTCGACCGGCTCACTGCAGTGCTCGCCAAGAACAAGGCCACGGTCAATCAGCTCAAGGCTGCGCTGGCGAAGAAACACATCGTCGCGCCCTTCAGCGGCACCATCGGCATTCGTCAGGTCGACGTCGGCGACTTCCTGCCCAGCGGCACGGTCATCGCCACCCTGCAGGACTTGAGCAGCCTTTACGTCGACTTCTACGTGCCGGAACAATCGGTGCCGAAAATCGCCCTCGGTCAGGCGGTTCAAGTCACGGTCCCGGCCTACCCGACACAGAACTTCCCCGGTGCCATCAGCGCGATCAACCCCAAGGTCGAAAACAGCACCCGCAACGTGCTGGTGCGTGCCACCCTGGCCAACCCGGACGGCACATTACTGCCGGGCATGTTCGCCAGCCTGCAGGTCATGTTGCCGGACCCACAGCCCAAAATCGTCGTACCGGAAGGCGCGATCACCTACACCCTCTACGGCAATTCGCTCTACGTGGTCGCCCAGAAGAAGGACGCGAACGGCAACGTCGAGAAAGACGAGCAGGGCCAGCCGATCCTGATCGCCGAACGGCGTTTCATCGAAACCGGCGAGCGTCGCGAAGGCCTGGTGTTGATCAACAAAGGCCTGCAGAACGGCGAGCAAGTGGTCAGTGCCGGTCAGATCAAACTCGACAACGGCACGCACATTGTCGTCAGCCCCGACAAGAACCTGCCAGCCGAACAGACCCGCCAACCGCGCGCGAACTGATCAAGGAATTCCCATGGCGTTTACCGATCCGTTCATCCGCCGCCCGGTGCTCGCCACCGTGGTCAGCCTGCTGATTGTGCTGCTGGGTTTCCAGGCCTGGAGCAAACTGCCGCTGCGCCAATATCCGCAAATGGAGAACGCGCTGATCACGGTGACCACTGCCTACCCCGGCGCCAACGCCGAAACCATTCAGGGCTACATCACCCAACCCTTGCAGCAAAGCCTGGCCAGTGCCGAAGGCATCGACTACATGACCTCGGTCAGCCGCCAGAACTTCTCGGTGATTTCGGTCTACGCACGTATTGGCTCCAACAGCGACCGGTTGTTCACCGAGCTGCTGGCCAAGGCCAACGAGGTCAAGAACAAGCTGCCCAAAGACGCTGAAGACCCGGTGCTGAGCAAGGAGGCCGCAGGTGCCTCGGCGCTGATGTACATGAGCTTTTTCAGCAAGGAGCTGAACAACCCGCAGATCACCGATTATCTGTCGCGGGTGATCCAGCCCAAGCTCGCCACCCTTCCCGGCATGGCTGAAGCCGCCATTCTCGGCAACCAGGTGTTTGCCATGCGGCTTTGGCTCGACCCGGTAAAACTTGCCGGTTTCGGCTTGAGCGCCAGTGACGTCACCAACGCCGTGCGCCAGTACAACTTCCTGTCCGCCGCCGGTGAAGTCAAAGGCGAGTACGTCGTCACCAGTATCAACGCCAATACCGAGTTGAAGACCGCCGAAGCCTTTGCCGCAATTCCTTTGAAAACCGAAGGTGACAGCCGGGTACTGCTCAGCGATGTGGCACGCGTGGAGATGGGTGCCGAGAACTACAACACCGTCAGCTCCTTCGGCGGTACACCGTCGGTGTACATCGGGATCAAGGCCACACCGGCCGCCAACCCGCTGGACGTGATCAAGGAAGTGCGCAAGCTCATGCCGGAGCTGGAATCCCAGCTGCCACCCACCCTCAAGGCCGAAATCGCCTACGACGCCACGCTGTTCATTCAGGCCTCGATCAATGAAGTGGTGAAAACCCTCTTCGAAGCGGTGCTGATCGTGATTGTCGTGGTGTTCCTGTTCCTTGGCGCGCTGCGTTCGGTGCTGATCCCGGTGGTGACCATTCCACTGTCGATGATTGGCGTGATGTTCTTCATGCAACTGATGGGCTACTCGATCAACCTGCTGACCTTGCTGGCGATGGTGCTGGCCATCGGCCTGGTGGTGGACGACGCCATCGTCGTGGTGGAAAACATCCACCGACACATAGAAGAAGGCAAAACGCCGCTGGACGCGGCCCTCGAAGGCGCCCGGGAAATCGCCATGCCGGTGGTCTCGATGACCATCACCCTGGCGGCGGTCTATGCGCCCATCGGCTTTCTGACGGGCCTGACCGGTGCCCTGTTCAAGGAGTTCGCGCTGACCCTGGCCGGTGCCGTGGTGATTTCCGGGATCGTTGCGCTGACGCTGTCGCCGATGATGTGCGCACTGCTCTTGCGTCACGATGAAAACCCGTCAGGCCTGGCCCATCGCCTCGATCTGATTTTCGAAGGGCTCAAGCGTCGTTATCAAAGCATGCTGCACGGCACGCTCAATACCCGGCCGGTGGTGCTGGTGTTTGCCGTGATCGTGCTGTGCCTGATTCCAGTGTTTCTCAAGTTCACCAAGTCTGAACTGGCACCGGATGAGGATCAGGGCATCATTTTCATGATGGCCAACGCCCCGCAACCGGCCAACCTGGACTACCTTAATACCTACACCGACGAATTCCTCGCGATCTTCAAGGCGTTTCCCGAGTACTACTCGTCCTTCCAGATCAACGGATTCAACGGCGTGCAGTCAGGGATTGGCGGTTTCCTGCTCAAACCCTGGAATGAGCGCAAACGAACCCAGATGCAGCTTCTGCCAATAGTGCAAAGCAAGCTTTCAAACATCACCGGCCTGCAAATCTTCGGCTTCAACCTGCCCTCTCTACCAGGTACGGGTGAAGGCTTGCCGTTCCAGTTCGTGATCAACACCGCCAATGACTACGCGTCACTGCTCGAGGTGATCAATCGGGTGAAAAAGCGTGCCCTGGAATCCGGCAAGTTCGCATTCCTCGACATCGACCTGGCCTTCGACAAGCCCGAAGTCGTGGTTGATATCGACCGCGCCAAGGCAGCTCAAATGGGCGTCTCGATGGAGGATTTGGGCGTAACCCTGTCGACGTTGCTGGCAGAAGCCGAGATCAACCGTTTCACCATCGAGGGGCGCAGCTACAAGGTCATCGCCCAGGTCGAACGGCCCTACCGGGACAACCCCGATTGGCTGAGCAACTACTACGTTAAAAACACCAAAGGTGAACTGCTGCCCTTGTCGACCCTGATCACCATCAGTGACCGGGCACGACCGCGGCAGTTGAACCAGTTCCAGCAACTCAACTCGGCGATTCTCTCCGGCGTTTCGACGGTCAGCATGGGCGAGGCGATTGATACCGTGCGCCAGATCGCCCAAGAAGAAGCACCGCCGGGGTTTGCCTTCGATTACGCCGGCACCTCGCGCCAGTACGTTCAGGAAGGTAGCGCCTTGTGGGTGACCTTCGCCCTGGCACTGGCGATCATTTTCCTGGTGCTGGCGGCGCAGTTCGAAAGCTTCCGCGATCCACTGGTGATTCTGGTGACCGTGCCGCTGTCGATTTGCGGCGCGCTGATTCCGTTGTTCCTGGGCTGGTCGAGCATGAACATCTATACCCAGGTCGGGCTGGTGACCTTGATCGGACTGATCAGCAAACACGGGATCCTGATCGTCCAGTTTGCCAACCAGTTGCGCAAGGACAAGGGCCTGACGCCCCGCGAAGCCGTGGAGCAAGCGGCAGCCATTCGCCTGCGCCCGGTATTGATGACCACGGCCGCCATGGTCTTCGGCATGGTGCCGTTGATCATCGCCACCGGCGCGGGGGCCGTCAGCCGCTACGATATCGGGATGGTGATCGCCACGGGTATGTCGATCGGGACACTGTTCACGCTGTTCGTGCTGCCCTGCATCTACACGTTGCTGGCCAAACCCGACAAGACCTGAGAGTTAGATCGTTCCCACGCTCTGCGTGGGAATGCAGCCAGTGACGCTCCGCGTCACATTCAGAAGCGGACGCAAAGCGTCCATTGGGCGTTCCTTCGCTGCACGTGGGAACGATCCACCACAAAAAGCAAAAAGCCTCGCGTATGCGAGGCCTTTGATGTGGGCTGAAGGTTTTCAACTTTGGTGTTTCATTCCCTGAGTCATGCCTAACATGAACAACAACAACTCATCATTTTCGGAGTGGGTCACCGTGGATGACTTCGCAACCCGTGGCAGCGGGCAATGCACGCCGCCATTCTTTGCACTGAGAACTTGCGTACGTGGCTGCTCCAGTCCGACCACCGCCAGTGAAACAACTGCCAAGGCTCCTGCCAAAAATAGACCCCTAGCAATTTCTAGTTTCATCACTGCAAACCTTCGATGGAGCTGCCAAATGCCTACTTATAAAAGTAGATGAGCTTCGCCCAGTCTGCCGAGCCCCACGACGAGTGGCGGCGCAGCTGTTTCATGTCATGCGAAATCCGCCTGCTCGAACTCTGCCTCTACGGTCGCGACCGAGGCATCAGGCGTCCGGCTTGCCCAGTTCGACATAAAAGCGGCAGCCGTTGGGTTCCATGGTGCTGAGATTGACGCTCCAGCCCTGGTTTTCACAAATTCGCTGCACCAGCGACAGGCCCAACCCAAGCCCTTCCCCACGCTTCTCGCCACCGCGCACAAACGGCTCGAACATCGCTTCGCGCTTCTCTTCGGGAATACCGACACCGCTGTCTTCGACCAGAAAACCGCGAGGCAGAATGGTCAAGCGAATAAACCCGCTGTCGGTGTAGTGCAAGGCATTACGCAACAGGTTACCCATGACTGCGTGCAGGAATGTCGCGTTATAGCGCGTATCCGTCGGGTTGCCGGGTTCATAAAACAGCGTGAGCCCCTTGTCTTCGATCGGCTCGCGCCACAGGCCGAGCAAGTCCTCGGCCACTTGCCCCAAGGTATGTTGCGGCGACATGCTGGCATCTTCGCGCTGGGCCCGGGCGAGCATCAGGAAGGTCTGGACCAGTTCGCGCATCTCTTCACAGGCACGAGCGATCCGCTCGACCTGGTTGCGACTGCGTTGATCGAGGTCCGGGTTCTCCAGCAACAATTCGCAGGAGCTGGCCAATACCATCAATGGGGTGCGCAGTTCGTGACTGACGTCGCTGGTGAACAGCCGTTCGCGACTCAGCGCCTGGCGCAACCGGCCCAGCGTGGCGTCGAAGGCGACGGCCAGTTCACCGACTTCATCGGCGGCATAGTCCGGCGCCAGGGGCGGTGCCAGACCAAGCAGTTGATCGCGGTGACGCACCTGGCGTGCCAGCCGGACCACCGGCGCCATGACCTTGCGCGCGAGCACCCAGCCGAGGAACACCGCCAATGCCAGACTTAATACAAACCCCACCAGTACCACCGCAAACAGCACTCGCTCGCGTTCTTCGAAATCGCTTTGATCCTGCAACAGGACGTAGCGTCGGCCGTCAACGATCTCGACGAGCGCGTGGTATGACAGCTGCTCGCGAAACACTTCATGAAAGCCCGCAGTCAGATGCCGCAGGTCCCTGGGCAAGTCGAAGTCGCCAGGGCCGCCACTGAAGTAGAACAACTGATCGGGCTCGGGCCGGTGGCGCCAGTCGCTCATGCTGTCCATCAACAGCAAACGCTGTAAATCGCCACCCAGGCCGGCAGAAATCAGCTTTGCTTCGACCAGATGTACAGTCGCCACAATACCCATGGCAAATGCCCCCGCCACCAACGCACTCATCAAGGCAAAGGCAATAATGATCCGCTGAGCAAGGCTCTGCTTAAACTCCATCACGCCCCTCGGCCAGGCGATAGCCGACGCCGTGCACGGTTTGCAGCAAGGGTTTGGCGAACGGCTTGTCGATCACCTGACGCAACTGATGGACATGACTGCGCAGGCTGTCGCTGTCCGGACAGTCATCACCCCAAAGGGCTTCTTCGAGTATTTCGCGACGCAAGACGTGCGGGCTTTTCTGCATCAATACCGCCAGCAGCTTGAGGCCTACCGGGTTGAGTTTCAGCAGGCGACCTTCGCGGGTCACTTCCAGCGTGTCGAGGTCATAACTCAGATCGCCAACCTGCAAGGCACGGCGACCGCCACCCTGGGTACGACGCATGACCGCCTCGATGCGCGCCGCCAGTTCAGACAGGGCAAACGGTTTGACCAGGTAATCATCGGCACCGGATTTGAAGCCCTGCAGCCGGTCATCCAGTTGGTCACGGGCAGTCAACATGATCACCGGGGTATCGCGCCGGGCATCTTCACGCAGGCGTTTGCACAGGGTGTAGCCATCGATGCCGGGCAGCATGATGTCGAGCACGATCAGGTCGTAATGCTCGGTGGCCGCCAGGTGCAGACCTGACAAACCGTCCTGCGCGCAATCCACGGTATAGCCTTTAAGCCCCAGGTAATCGGCCAGATTGGCGAGGATGTCGCGGTTGTCTTCAACCAATAGAATTCGCATGGGCACTTGCTCCGTATACAGTTACGGCCGTCTTGGACCGCGCAGCTTAAGGCCAAGAGTGGCTCAGGGATAGATCTGTTGATCCAAACCCTGTCAGGGAAGGTACTGCAGACCTCTGCCGATATGTTACAGCCATAAAAAAACCCCGCGGGCTTTACGCCTGCGGGGTTTTTTCGTACGGGGTAAGGCTGGCTTACATCATGCCGCCCATGCCGCCCATACCGCCCATGTCTGGCATGCCGCCGCCAGCTGGTGCGTCTTCCTTGATCTCGGCGATCATGGCTTCGGTGGTGATCATCAGGCTGGCAATCGACGAAGCCGCTTGCAGAGCCGAACGGGTCACTTTGGCCGGGTCCAGGATACCCATTTCGATCATGTCGCCGTATTCGCCGGTAGCAGCGTTGTAACCGTAGTTACCCTTACCCTGCTTGACCTTGTCGACAACAACGCTTGGCTCGTCGCCGGAGTTGGCAACGATCTGGCGCAGTGGCGCTTCAACAGCGCGACGCAGCAACTGGATGCCTACGTTCTGGTCATCGTTGTCGCCTTTCAGCTCGGAGATCGCTTGCAGAGCGCGAACCAGTGCCACGCCACCGCCAGGTACCACGCCTTCTTCAACGGCTGCACGGGTAGCGTGCAGGGCGTCTTCAACGCGGGCTTTCTTCTCTTTCATTTCAACTTCGGAGCCAGCGCCAACCTTGATCACTGCAACGCCGCCGGACAGCTTGGCCAGACGCTCTTGCAGTTTTTCACGGTCGTAGTCGGACGAAGTGTCAGCCACTTGTTGACGGATCTGCACAACGCGAGCCTGGATGTCAGCCTCAACGCCAGCACCATCGATGATGGTGGTGTTTTCTTTGGACAGGATCACGCGCTTGGCATTACCCAGGTGTTCCAGGGTAGTGCTTTCCAGGCTCAGGCCGATCTCTTCGGAGATAACGGTACCGCCAGTCAGAACAGCGATGTCCTGCAGCATGGCCTTGCGACGGTCGCCGAAGCCTGGGGCTTTGACGGCAGCCACTTTAACGATGCCGCGCATGTTGTTCACAACCAGAGTCGCCAGGGCTTCGCCTTCAACGTCTTCGGCAACGATCAGCAGAGGACGGCCGGCTTTGGCAACGGCTTCCAGCACTGGCAGCATTTCGCGGATGTTCGAGATCTTTTTGTCGACCAGCAGGATCAGCGGACCGTCCAGTTCGGCGGTCATGGTCTCTGGCTTGTTGACGAAGTACGGGGACAGGTAGCCACGGTCGAACTGCATGCCTTCTACAACCGACAGTTCGTTTTCCAGGCCCGAGCCTTCTTCAACGGTGATCACGCCTTCTTTACCGACTTTTTCCATGGCTTCGGCAATGATGTCGCCGATGGAGCTGTCGGAGTTGGCCGAGATGGTGCCGACCTGAGCGATGGCCTTGGTGTCAGCGCATGGCTTGGACAGGGCTTTGAGCTCTTTGACGATAGCGATGGTCGCTTTGTCGATACCGCGTTTCAGGTCCATCGGGTTCATGCCGGCAGCGACGGCTTTCAGGCCTTCGTTGACGATCGATTGAGCCAGAACGGTCGCGGTGGTGGTGCCGTCGCCTGCGTCATCGTTGGCACGGGAGGCAACGTCTTTGACCAGCTGCGCGCCCATGTTTTCGAAACGGTCTTTCAGCTCGATTTCTTTGGCTACGGAAACGCCGTCCTTGGTGATGGTCGGAGCGCCGAAGCTCTTCTCGATGATCACGTTACGGCCTTTAGGGCCCAGGGTCGCTTTCACTGCGTCAGCCAGGACGTTGACACCGGCGAGCATTTTCTTACGGGCGGAATCGCCGAATTTAACTTCTTTAGCAGCCATGATCGATATTCCTTAAATACTTTTGTAGTAGCGGGAAATTGAGCGCAAATCAGCCTTCGATAACAGCGAGAATCTCGTTCTCAGCCATTACCAGCAGGTCTTCACCGTCGACTTTCACAGTGTTGCTGCCGGAGTACGGGCCGAACACAACCTTGTCACCCACTTTCACGGCCAGCGCACGCACTTCACCGTTGTCCAGCACGCGGCCGGTACCTACGGCGAGTACTTCACCGCTGTTGGCTTTTTCGGCAGCCGAACCTGGCAGAACGATACCGCCAGCGGTTTTCTTTTCTTCTTCGCTGCGACGGATGACGACGCGGTCATGCAGAGGACGAAGCTTCATTGTCGATCTCTCCTAATTGTGGTTTTCAGCGGCCGGTGTAATCCCGGCGGGTTAAATTCCGGCGTTGCCGGTTGCGGCTCGTCAAGCGAACCGCGGAAGTCTGTCTGGTGATCTTCACCAGAAACCTTGCGGTGACCGTTACATAAGGGCGCATAAGCTTATTACAAGGGCTGGGCAGTGATTTTTTTTACGACACCGACCACAGAAACGAACACGGCACCCGAAGGTGCCGTGTGAATGAAACAGTTATTTGGAGTCGCGGTGCTCGAACTCGCCCTCGATCACGTTCGGCTCACGGCCCAGCGGTTGACGCGGAGCCGGGCCGCCACGCGGTTGCAGATCATCGGCAAAGGCACGCTGACGAATTGCCTGCTCTTCGGCGCGCTGGCGCATCTTGTTGGCCAGCAGCCGACGAGTGATCGGCAGCACCATGATCAGACCAATCACGTCACTGACGAAGCCTGGCAGGATCAACAGACCACCACCCAAGGCCAGCATCAGGCCTTCGAGCATGGTCTGCGCTGGCAACTCGCCGCGGTTCAGGCTTTCACGAGCACGCAATGCGGTAGCCAGGCCGGCGATGCGCAGCACGAACACACCGAACATCGAGCCGAGAATGATCAGCAGCAGTGCCGGGAAAAACCCGATGGCCGCGCTGACCTTGACGAATACGAACAGCTCCAACACCGGAAACAGCAGAAAGAGCAACAAAAAAGGGCGCATCAAATGGTTCCTCAACGCAAGAATGCCTTGCAAGTAGAACGTAGATGACGTCGCCGTTTCGTGATTTCAAGCGTCGGCTGTCGCATTTTTCGGCCATTGCTCGGCGTGAGCCAATAAAACCAAGGCTTCGCGGACTTGTGTCGGCGTATTACACACTTCCGGGAACGGTAACCAGTACAGCCCCTGGCCAATGCGCAGGTGCATGCCTTCGGCATCGATACCCGCCAACTGAGCGGGTGCTGTTTTCGGCAAGCCGGCCAGCTCGACGTAATGGGCGATGGCCTTGGCGTGGTCGGCGTTCATGTGTTCGATCATGCTCGCTTCGGCCTTGCCGGCGAATGGGTTGGCCAGGGTCAATTGGTCGACCCAGTGAATCGCACCGAAACCGCCGATGTAGCGATGCCGTACCGGCTTGAGTACCCAGAAGTCGAAATCATGCGCCTTGTGATAATTCTGCGAATCCGGGAAATAGCGGTAATAACGCTCGGCGGCGGCATCGATGGCGGCCTGATCCAGGATTTTTTCCGCTTCGGCCAGGTAGGTCAGGCGACCAACGGCCTGCACGTCTTCAGCCTCGCGCTCACCCACCAGCAGCGAGCATTTGGGGTCTTTTTGCAGATTGTGGGTGTGCTGGGCGATCCGGCTGATCAGGATCAGCGGCCGGCCCTGCTCGTCCAGGCAATAAGGAACCACTGAGCCGAACGGGAAACCGGGCATTGCCTTGGAGTGCGTCGAGAGCACTCCGCGGTATTCCTTGAGCAACAACTCTCGGGCATGCTTGGCAGCTTCAACGCTCAATTTATGACTCCTTATATAGAATCCGTCAAAAAAACGGACAGGCTCCTGGGACAAAGTTCCAGCAACGCCATCGGGGCAGTTCTCATGTGCAGCCAGGCCACATCAGGTGCAGATCGAGAGGCTCTCTAAAAGGAAACCACTCTGACCTGCCATTTGGGGCATGCGAATGAAACTCACTGACAAAGTAATCATTATCACGGGCGGTTGCCAGGGTTTAGGCCGTTCGATGGCCGAGTATTTCGCCGCCAAGGGCGCAAAACTGGCACTGGTCGATCTCAACCAGGAAAAGCTGGACCAGGCCGTCGCCGCCTGCAAAGCCGCCGGTGTCGAGGCTCGCGCTTATCTGTGCAACGTCGCCAATGAAGAACAGGTGACTCACATGGTTGCCCAGGTTGCCGAAGACTTCGGCGCGATCCACGGCCTGATCAACAACGCCGGAATTCTGCGCGACGGCCTGCTGATCAAGGTCAAGGACGGTGAAATGACCAAAATGAGCCTGGCCCAGTGGCAAGCTGTGATCGACGTCAACCTGACCGGCGTGTTCCTGTGCACCCGTGAAGTGGCGGCGAAAATGATCGAGCTGAAGACCAGCGGCGCGATCATCAACATTTCCTCGATCTCCCGCGCCGGCAATGTCGGCCAGACCAACTACTCCGCTGCCAAGGCCGGGGTTGCGGCGGCCACCGTGACCTGGGCCAAGGAACTGGCGCGCTACGGCATTCGTGTGGCCGGTATCGCACCAGGCTTCATCGAAACCGAAATGACCCTGAGCATGAAGCCTGAAGCGCTGGAGAAAATGACCTCCGGGATTCCGCTCAAGCGCATGGGCAAACCCGAAGAGATCGCCCATTCGGCGGCGTACATTTTCGAGAACGACTATTACACCGGCCGGATCCTGGAAATGGATGGCGGTATGCGGATTTAAGAACGACGCGGACCAAATGTGGGAGCTAGCTTGCTCGCGATAGCGGTTCAACAGTCACCATCAATGGTGAATGTCATGGCCTCATCGCGAGCAAGCTCGCTCCCACAATGGATTGCATTTCAAATGAACGGCTTCGATAGCCGCTCATTTGTGTCACCTCATCAATCGTCACTGACGGTGATGTTCGGCATCGCTGGCGTGGCGGCTTCCTGCAAGACAATCCGCGCACCGACGTGACGGGCCAGTTCCTGGTAGACCATGGCGATCTGGCTGTCCGGTTCGGCAATCACTGTTGGCTTGCCGCCGTCGGCCTGCTCGCGGATCAACATCGACAGCGGCAGCGATGCCAGCAGTTCGACGCCATATTGACTGGCCAGCTTCTCGCCGCCGCCTTCACCGAACAGGTGCTCGGCATGACCGCAGTTGGAGCAGATGTGCACGGCCATGTTTTCCACCACGCCGAGCACTGGAATGTTGACCTTGCGGAACATCTCCACGCCTTTGCGGGCGTCCAGCAATGCCAGATCCTGCGGTGTGGTGACAATCACTGCACCTGCCACCGGGACTTTTTGCGCCAGGGTCAACTGAATGTCACCCGTGCCCGGCGGCATGTCGATCACCAGATAATCCAGATCGCTCCAGGCCGTCTGTGTCACCAGTTGCAGCAAGGCGCCGGAAACCATCGGGCCACGCCAGACCATCGGCGTGTTGTCGTCAGTCAAAAACGCCATGGACATGACTTCAACACCATGCGACTCGATCGGCACGAACCACTTCTGGTCCTTGATCTTCGGTCGGGTACCTTCCGGGATGCCGAACATGATGCCCTGGCTCGGGCCATAGATATCGGCATCGAGGATCCCGACCCTGGCGCCTTCGCGGGCCAGCGCCAGCGCAAGATTGGCGGCGGTGGTGGATTTACCCACTCCGCCCTTGCCGGACGCCACGGCGACCACGTTCTTGACGTTGGCCAGGCCTGGAATCTGCGCCTGAGCCTTGTGCGCGGCAATCACAGTGCTGATGTCGACTTTGGCCGAGGTCACGCCCTCCAGGCCCTCGATGGCCATTTGCAGCATCTGCGCCCAACCACTCTTGAACAGGCCGGCGGCGTAGCCCAGTTCCAGCTGAACGCTGACGCGGTCACCCTGGATGTCGATGCTGCGCAGGCAACCGGCGCTGATCGGATCCTGGTTCAGGTAAGGGTCGGTGTACTGACGAAGGACGGCTTCCACCGCTGCGCGATTGACGGCGCTCATGGGCAACTCCGATAAATAGGCTGGGAGAACATGGTGGCTATCGTACCTGTTCCGCACGTCGGACGGCATGCGTAAAAAGTAAGGACATCCACCGTAGCAGCTGGCGCAGCCCGCGGCAGCTGCTACGGGGTACGGGAGCGGTGGAAAACGCACCAGCGGGGTGAAAAATATGCGCCGGCGCTTTATAGTGGCCGACCTCCGTTTCATCAAGTAGCCGAGCCCCATGTCCGAGCCACGCAAGATCCTCGTCACCAGCGCCCTGCCCTATGCCAATGGTTCAATCCACCTTGGCCATATGCTTGAGTACATCCAGACCGATATGTGGGTGCGCTTCCAGAAGCATCGCGGCAATCAATGCACGTATGTCTGCGCGGACGACGCCCACGGTTCGGCCATCATGCTGCGCGCAGAAAAAGAAGGCATCACCCCAGAACAACTGATTGCCAACGTCCAGGCTGAACACAGCGCCGACTTTGCCGAGTTCCTGGTGGACTTCGACAACTTCCACTCCACTCACGCTGAAGAAAACCGTGAGCTGTCGAGCCAGATCTACCTGAAGCTGCGTGACGCTGGGCACATCGCCACGCGCTCGATCACCCAGTATTTCGACCCGGAAAAGAAAATGTTCCTGGCCGACCGCTTCATCAAGGGCACCTGCCCGAAGTGCGGCACTGAAGACCAGTACGGCGACAACTGCGAAAAATGCGGTGCTACCTACGCGCCGACCGACCTGAAAGATCCGAAGTCGGCGATTTCGGGTGCCACGCCGGTGCTCAAGGATTCCCAGCACTTCTTCTTCAAGCTGCCGGACTTCCAGCAGATGCTGCAGGAGTGGACCCGCAGCGGCACCCTGCAAGACGCGGTCGCGAACAAGATCGCCGAATGGCTGGATGTCGGCCTGCAACAGTGGGACATCTCCCGCGATGCGCCGTACTTCGGTTTCGAAATCCCGGACGAACCGGGCAAGTACTTCTACGTCTGGCTGGATGCGCCGATCGGCTACATGGCGAGCTTCAAGAACCTCTGTGCACGTCGGCAGGATTTGGACTTCGACGCCTACTGGGCCAAGGACTCCACCGCCGAGCTGTACCACTTCATCGGCAAGGACATCGTCAATTTCCACGCGCTGTTCTGGCCAGCCATGCTTGAAGGCGCGGGCTACCGCAAGCCGACCGGTATCAACGTACACGGCTACCTGACCGTCAACGGTCAGAAAATGTCCAAGTCCCGCGGCACCTTCATCAAGGCCCGGACCTACCTGGACCACCTGTCGCCGGAATACCTGCGTTACTACTACGCCTCCAAACTCGGCCGTGGCGTCGACGACCTGGACCTGAACCTCGAAGACTTCGTGCAGAAGGTCAACTCCGACCTGGTCGGCAAAGTCGTCAACATTGCCAGCCGCTGCGCCGGCTTCATCCACAAAGGCAACGCTGGCGTGCTGGTGGCCGGCAATGCCGCGCCAGAACTGACCGACGCGTTCCTGGCCGCCGCGCCAAGCATCGCCGAAGCCTATGAAGCCCGTGACTTTGCCCGTGCCATGCGCGAAATCATGGGCCTGGCCGACCGCGCCAACGCCTGGATCGCCGACAAAGCGCCATGGTCGCTGAACAAACAGGAAGGCAAGCAAGACGAAGTCCAGGCGATCTGCGCCCAGGGCGTCAACCTGTTCCGCCAACTGGTGATCTTCCTCAAGCCTGTGCTGCCGTTGCTGGCCGCCGACGCCGAGGCGTTCCTCAACGTCGCACCGCTGACTTGGGACGATCACGCAACCCTGCTCAGCAACCATCAACTGAACGAGTTCAAACCGCTGATGACCCGCATCGACCCGGTCAAGGTGCAAGCCATGACCGACGCTTCGAAAGAAGACCTGGCCGCCAGCCAGACCGATACCGGCGATGCTGCGCCCCAAGGCAACGGTGAACTGGCCAAGGATCCACTGTCGCCAGAGATCGAGTTCGATACCTTTGCCGCGGTCGATCTGCGGGTGGCCCTGATCCTCAAGGCCGAAGCCGTGGAAGGCGCGGACAAGCTGCTGCGCCTGACCCTGGATATCGGTGACGAGCAACGCAACGTGTTCTCCGGCATCAAGAGCGCTTATCCGGACCCGGCCAAGCTTGAAGGTCGTCTGACGATGATGATCGCCAACCTCAAACCACGCAAAATGCGCTTCGGGATCTCCGAAGGCATGGTCATGGCGGCAGGCCCAGGCGGTGAAGAAATCTACCTGTTGAGCCCGGACAGCGGCGCCAAGCCGGGTCAGCGCATCAAGTAAGGTGCCTGGCTGAACCGATCCCACCGTCGCGTTGACTCGCGGCGGTGGGATTTTCATATCTGCTTGCCGGATAATGCCTAATCTTTGTGCACAGGCCCGTTCGCTCAACCCGGCACGCCCATGACCGACATTCTGCTCACGCTCATCAGCACCGCCCTGATCAGTAACTTCATATTGCACTGGCCGCTGGGTGTCGATCCGTTGATGCAATCGACGCGTGAGCCTGCCATCGAGCGGCGTCAGGTTCATGCCCTGGGCATTGCAACCACCTGCCTGATGCTGCTCAGCGGCCTTCTGGGCTACGCGGCCTATCACTGGCTGCTGATACCGC
The DNA here is from genome assembly GCF_007713465.1 of Pseudomonas sp. H3(2019). GTDB lineage: Bacteria > Pseudomonadota > Gammaproteobacteria > Pseudomonadales > Pseudomonadaceae > Aquipseudomonas. The sequence goes on from NZ_VMSG01000017.1 coordinate 137,989, forward strand.
TTGGGCTGACGTCCTTGTACCTGTTTGTGTTTTTGCCCTTGAGCGTGCTGCTGATAACCCCGGTGCTGAATCTGCTGACGCGTGCCCTGCCGCAGTTACTGTTCAACGGCGTGTGGCCGTTGTTGCTGGGCAACGCTGGCGTGCTGGGACTGAGCCTGTTCGGCATGCAGAGCGACAAAGGCTTTGGCTATCACGTAGCGCTGTGTCTTGGCGCCGGGCTGGGATTCTGGCTGGTGCTGAGTCTGTTCAGCGACCTGCGTCAGCGCACCCTCAATAACGATGTGCCCCTGCCCTTTCGTGGCCTGCCGATCGACCTGATCAGCGCCGGACTGATCGCAGTGGCCTTTCTCGGCTTCAGCGGACTGATCAAAACATGAGTCTGATTCAACGTATCGACGCACTCCTGCCGCAGACCCAATGCGGCAAATGCGGCCATCCCGGATGCAAGCCCTACGCTGAAGGCATTGCCAATGGCGAGGCCATCAACAAGTGCCCGCCGGGCGGCAACGAGACCATTTCAGCGCTGGCCGAACTGCTGAAAATCCCGGTGTTGGAGCTGGACGTCAGCCGTGGCTCGGCACCAGCACAAATTGCATTTATCCGTGAAGCCGAATGCATCGGCTGCACCAAGTGCATTCAGGCCTGCCCGATAGACGCGATTGTCGGTGCGGCAAAACTGATGCACACCGTGATCATCGACGAATGCACTGGCTGCGATCTGTGCGTAGCCCCCTGCCCGGTGGATTGCATCGAAATGCATCCTTTACCCTCGGCCCAGGTGCTGCCGATTATCGGTGGTCTGGCGTTCACGCCCGAAGAACTGCTGGCACGCACGGCTAAACGCGATCACGCCCGACAGCGTTTCGAACAACGCAATGCGCGCCTGCGTCGTGAGGAAGAGCAAAAGCACGCCGAACGAGTGGCCCGTGCGCAAAAAGCCGCACAGCACAGCGACGCAAGCAACAACCCACTACAGGACGCCATTGCCCGGGTTCAGGCACAAAAAGCCGCTGCCGCCGATGCCGCGCTGAAAAAAGCCAAGATCGATGTGGCCATGAGCCGCGCGCAACTGAACAAATCGCTGAAGGCTTTCGGGCATCCTCCGACCTTCGAACAGCAGTCGCAGCTGATCATTTTGCAGCAGCAATTCGAAGCCGCCGAGCAGGCCCTGGCGCAGCTCGAAAGTACGGTCCCGTCAGCACCTGTGCAACCGACGGCGCCGGCCAACGATGCCGAACTCAAACGCGCGAAAATCCAGCTGGCGATGCGTCGCGCCGAGCTGAAAAAAGCCCAGGCCAGCGAAGCACCGGCCGAGCAACTGGAAGCGCTCAGCGCGGCCCTGGCTCAAGCGGAGCAGGCGCTGCACGATGCCGAGGGTGCCAGCGAAAAACCGGCACCCGATCTGGTACGCGTCGAAAAACGCCCCATCGACGCTCAACTGCGGCAACTGAAAACCGAACTGGCTTATGCCCGCGCCGATGTCAGCAAGCTCGAGCGGCGTCCTGATACGCCGGCGGAGCTCCTGGCCAAGGCCCGCGAACGACTCTGCGAAGCCGAACGCCAGGTAAACGCCTATGTCGCCCCTTGAACCGGTCGACGATCGCCTGCAACAGGCGATGAAGCGGGTTTTACTGGCCACCGTGCCGGGCATGCTGGTGTTGTTCTGGTTATTTGGCTGGGGCGTTCTGATCAATCTGCTGCTGGCCTGCAGCAGCGCATTGGCAGTTGAGGCGCTGGTACTGCGTTTGCGCAAGTACCCGCTCAAGCCTGCGTTAAGCGACGGCAGCGCACTGGTCAGCGCCACCTTGCTGGCACTGGCGTTACCGCCTTACTGTCCATGGTGGCTGACGGTCAGCGCTGCGGCATTCGCGATGTTTTTCGGTAAGCACCTGTATGGTGGCGTTGGCAAAAACCCGTTCAATCCGGCCATGCTCGGTTTTGCGCTGGTGCTGGTGTGTTTCCCGCGACAGATGACCCACTGGCCAACGTCCCACGGGATGAGTCTGCTCGCCGGCCTGCAACAGATTTTCGGTTTCAATTTCAGCGGTGCCGAGCAGCCAGACGCCTGGGTGACGGCCACGGCGCTGGATAGCCTGCGAATCAACAAAAGCCTGACCATGGACGAACTCTTCGCCGGCAACCCGGCGTTTGGTCACGTTGGCGGCAAAGGTATCGAATGGGTCAACCTGGCCTTCCTCGCCGGCGGCGCTTTCCTGTTACAGCAGCGGGTGTTCAGCTGGCATGCGCCGGTCGGCATGCTCGGCAGCCTGTTCGTCATCAGTCTGCTGTGCTGGAACGGCTCGGGTTCGGACTCCCACGGCTCGCCGCTCTTTCACTTGCTGACGGGTGCGAGCATGCTCGGGGCATTCTTTATCGTGACCGAACCGGTGTCCGGAGCGAAGAACCCCAAAGCCCGCCTGATGTTCGGCGCGGGCGTCGGCCTGCTGACCTACCTGATTCGAACCTGGGGCGGCTATCCCGACGGGGTGGCCTTTGCGGTGCTGCTGATGAATCTCTGCGTACCAGCCCTGGAACGCCTCGCTGCTGCACAGCCAGAGCCTCGTACGCCATGAACCGCAATCTCAGTGTGCTGATGCTGGTCGTTGTGGCCGGACTGGGCGCAGGCGCGACTTTTTTCCTGCAACACGCCTCTGCGCCGCGCATTTTGACCGAACAGCGCTTGATCGAGAGCCGCAAGCTGTTCGACATGCTGCCAGCCGGCAGCTACGACAATCAGCCATTGGACCAGCCACTCGAACTCAAGGATATCGCGCTGAGCAATAGCTCCTTGCTGGGCGGATACCTGGCTACAGCAGGCGGAAAACCCAGCGCAGTGATATTACGCAGCCAGGTGACGGGTTACGAAAACGCGATCGAACTGCTGATCGTGATCGACATCAACGGCAAGCTGCTGGGGGTCAAAACCCTCAAGCAATCGGAAACACCAGGGCTGGGCGGGAGAATCGCCGACCAGCCCAATCCCTGGCTTCAGGGCTTTTTCGGCAAGTCGCGCAACGACCCCGGTGACAGCGGCTGGGCACTGAAAAAAGATCAGGGGCAGTTCGACCAATTGACCGGAGCAACCGTCACTTCCAGGGCGGTGATCAACGCGATCCATGATGCGTTACGCTATTTCGACGAGCATCAGCCACAACTGATCGGGAGCGGACAATGAACCCGTCCTCAATGTTGCAGAACTCGCTGATATTGACCCTGTTGATCGGCGCCAGCGACTCCCTGATGAACGCCTTGAGCCTGTCGCTGCTGTCGCTGCTGGTCATTGGCGTTTACGGCCTGAAGATGAGCGTATTGCGGCCGCGGATCGTCCCGTCCATGCAGTTGATCATCAGCATTGCGCTCGCCGCCACATTGACCAGCCTCGCCACATTGGCATTGCAGGCCTGGGCCTTTGAACTGCACCGGCAGCTGGGAATTTATGCCGGACTGATTGCCCTGCAGTGCATTGTGCTGGAGCACGGCGTTTTTTTTACCCAGGCAAGCGTGAGGGACCGGATTCGCCTGTCCAGCCTGTTTTTTGGGCTGATGGTAGTTCTGGGCGTGTTGCGAGAAGCTATTGGCAATGGCTCATTTGCCAACCATCTGTCCTGGTTGACCGGGTTTGCCGATTCCAACGCACAAGACTGGCTGTTTGCCGCTGACGGCGGCATACGACTGGCCGTCCTCGCCCCCGGCGGGTTTATCCTGTTGGGACTGCTCATAGCCGCCAAACAAGCCTGGCCTGGTGCCTCGACCTCACACTGACCGCCTTCAAGGAACTGCTCTACTCATGAATGCCGCAAAACGCCTGGAAATTTTCCGCCGGCTTCACGAAGACAATCCGGAACCGAAAACCGAACTGGCCTACTCGTCGCCCTTTGAATTGCTGATCGCCGTGATCCTTTCTGCGCAATCCACTGACGTGGGCGTCAACAAGGCCACCGCCAAGCTGTTTCCGGTGGCCAATACCCCGGCAGCGATTTATGCGCTGGGCGTAGAAGGATTGTCCGAGTACATCAAGACCATCGGCCTGTTCAACAGCAAGGCCAGGAATGTCATTGAAACCTGTCGAATGCTGGTAGAGCTTCATGGCGGTAAAGTACCGCAAACCCGTGAAGAGCTCGAAGCGCTGCCCGGGGTAGGTAGAAAGACCGCAAACGTGGTGCTCAACACCGCTTTCCGTCAGCTGACCATGGCCGTTGACACGCATATTTTCCGGGTCAGCAACCGCACAGGGTTAGCGCCGGGCAAGAATGTCGTCGAGGTGGAAAAGAAACTGATGAAGTTTGTTCCCAAGGAGTATCTGCTCGACTCCCATCACTGGCTGATCCTCCACGGGCGCTACGTTTGCCTGGCTCGCAAGCCCCGCTGTGGCAGCTGCCGTATCGAAGACTTGTGCGAATACAAGCAAAAGACCTCTGACGATTGAGGTTCTATTACTTTTATTGATTTACCGATTGAAAAAATCTTTTTTACCCGCCAGGAGAATGTCGATATAAGAGGCGCCAATGGCAGTCTTAGCCTGGAGTTAACGTTATGAGCACTGGCAAAGAACAACTGGACACAGAAGACGACTTCATCTCTGTTGAGGCCGATGATGCCGAGCCTGTGGTAGAGGTAGCGAAGACCAACCTGAGCAAACGTCGCACCATCGATAATCTTCTGGAGGAGCGCCGCTTGCAAAAGCAACTGGCCGATTACGATTTTGACCTTTAACACCTGAAAGCCTCCCGAAATGGAGGCTTTTCAGCACGCCCTCAACCGCTGGGCAATGCCCTCTGATTCAATGAACCCAGAGCGCCCGGACATCAGGGCAAGCCATCCGGCGATTCAAAATCCAACCAGACACCGCTTACCTTCAAGCGTCTCCATGCGCCAAGCACTGCGCGCCCCTCCCCCGAGAAACTCAAACCAGACCATTGCGCTGCGCAAGCTCGATCAGGTCTACCAGCGAGCGAGCATTGAGCTTTAATAGCAGACGCGTTTTGTAAGTACTGACAGTTTTATTGCTGAGGAACATTCCATCGGCAATTTCCTTGTTGGTCTTGCCTCGGGCCAACTGTTGTAAAACCATCATTTCCCTTCCAGACAGACGATCCACCATGTCTGCTTCACTTGCATTCCCCAAACTTGAGCGAACCGAGTGCAAAGCCTGATTCGGAAAATAGCTATACCCGGACAATACAGCCTTGATCGCACTGAGCAACTCGGTGAGGTCCTGCTGCTTGCAGACATACCCGGCTGCTCCTGCCTGCATGCAACGCATTGAAAAGTGACCGGGGGCCTGCGACGTCAATACCAGCACTTTCAAAGGCATGGGCGTCGAGGTCAAGCGTGCAATAACTTCAAGGCCATCGAGTTTCGGAATACCGATATCCAGTATCACAATATCCGGCATCTGTTCACGGGCAAGTTGCAAGGCATCGACACCATTGTCCGTTTCGGCAATGACTTCGTAGCCATGACGCTCCATTAGCATACGTACAGCAAGACGAATGACGGGGTGATCATCCACGATCAGCACTTTATTCATGGGCAAGTCCAATTTCGCTGTTCGAATTTTTAGAGCCCGCACAATAGCGTAGTCGTTTCGACCTTGGGATGCTGCCCACCCCAACCACCCACACCGAGAGACAATCCCTACAAACAACAAGGATTCCCCCTACAGGATTTCATAAAAAACAATGTCGCTTAAAGTTTATTCGAGGCTTTACCCTCCTCTGATCAACTGTTTTTTTCTGCGGACATCAAAAAAAACCAGCTGACAATACACACTCTATCCCGGCCAATCATGAAACATGAGTCTATTATCAAAAAACAATCCGCGCTCACTCGCTTACATAAATCACCCTAAAACAAGGCTGTTGATCCGTTAAAAAAAGTGATAAAACTGCAAAGCAGACCCATCTACAAACCCTTTACAAAAAGCAATAAATCAATACCAGACAACCACTACCACTTAACATCTTCACCCACAAGGAATCCACTATAGATCACTATTTAACGAGTAATCAAAATGACAAAGACTCAAAAAAAGATTTCCAACCCGATGACCATCATTGCGATATTTGCGACACTCTCCGAAACCTCGGCTGCCGTATCGCTGCCCTTCCTTGACAACGAGGAGCGTCAGACTTACATCTGGTTTCTGATCAGCTTCCCTTTTTACCTGCTCTTTCTATTTTTTATTACACTAAACTTTAACTACAGATCATTGTATGCACCTTCTGACTTTCAAAAGAGCAAGCAGTTTGTAAAAGTCATCGACGATGCTGCTCGACCGAAAAAAAACAGAAACACCGCCATCAACAACCCTGTTGAAGAGGACAATCAACCCAACTCGATCAAAGGAGGTAAACCCGACTATCTGCTTCAGAGCGCGCCCGCTCCACCTGCCTATATAACCTTCATTGCGAACCTGTCGACCCAACACCCAGTGTCTTTACCTGTGTCGATACACGGCATACGGATCATTGATGCACGATGGACTCGCAAAAAGAAAGATGTCTACAGTTTGATGAGCGTTCTCTATTCAAGGAAACACCACCACAGTGAAGTGATCGTCTTTCTGACAAGCGGCGAGTCGGAACATTTGATTAACGAAAGAGCACTCAAAAAATCAGATGCAAAAGCCCTGGAGCCCAACGACTCTTTTTACCTGATTTATAACTTGAGCACCTTGGCGGTGACCGTCGTCAGCCAGCACTGACACCTACCCAGTACAGTGGCCGGCTATATAGTCTCTGACACAAACAGAAAAGAAAGGGAGAACAGACAATCCAGGAAGTTGAAGCGCAAGACCTGGTGACACAGATTCAGGAGATAAACAGCCACACACGAATTCTTCGATCACATTGTGGCCCCGTTACAAACGGGGCCACAATCGTTGATCATGCCAACAGCATCAGAACAGCTTGCGGCCTTTGTTTGCGGCAATCCGCATACGCAGAGCGTTCAGCTTGATGAAGCCGGCTGCATCAGCCTGGTTGTAGGCGCCGCCATCTTCTTCGAAGGTAGCAATGTTGGCGTCAAACAACGACTCATCAGACTTGCGACCGGTGACGATCACGTTGCCTTTGTACAGCTTCAGGCGAACCACACCGTTCACATGCGCCTGAGAAGCATCGATCATCTGTTGCAGCATCAGACGCTCAGGGCTCCACCAGTAACCGGTGTAGATCAGGCTGGCGTACTTGGGCATCAGCTCGTCTTTGAGGTGAGCCACTTCGCGGTCCAGAGTGATCGACTCGATCGCCCGGTGAGCACGCAGCATGATGGTGCCGCCTGGGGTTTCGTAGCAACCACGGGACTTCATGCCGACATAACGGTTCTCGACGATGTCCAGACGGCCGATACCGTGTTCGCCACCGATACGGTTCAGGGTCGCCAGCACGGTAGCCGGAGTCATTTCGACGCCGTCCAGCGCAACGATGTCGCCGTTGCGGTAAGTCAGTTCCAGGTACTGCGGCTTGTCAGGGGCGTTCTCCGGGGAGACGGTCCAGCGCCACATATCTTCTTCGTGCTCGGTCCAGGTGTCTTCCAGCACGCCACCTTCATAGGAGATGTGCAGCAGGTTGGCATCCATCGAGTATGGGGATTTTTTCTTGCCGTGACGTTCGATCGGGATCGCGTGCTTCGCGGCATAATCCATCAGCTTCTCGCGGGACAGCAGGTCCCACTCGCGCCAAGGGGCAATTACTTTCACGCCAGGCTTGAGTGCATAGGCGCCCAGTTCAAAACGAACCTGGTCGTTGCCCTTGCCGGTCGCGCCATGGGAAATGGCGTCAGCGCCGGTTTCGTTGGCGATTTCGATCAGGCGTTTGGCGATCAACGGACGAGCGATGGAAGTACCCAGCAGGTACTCGCCTTCGTAAACGGTGTTGGCGCGGAACATCGGGAAAACGAAATCACGCACGAATTCTTCGCGCAGATCGTCGATGTAGATTTCTTTTACGCCCATGGCTTGTGCCTTGGCGCGGGCCGGCTCGACCTCTTCACCCTGACCCAGGTCAGCGGTAAAGGTCACCACTTCACAGTTATAAGTATCCTGCAGCCACTTGAGGATCACCGAAGTGTCCAGGCCGCCGGAATACGCCAGAACGACCTTGTTTACGTCCGCCATGCCATCACTCCACGGGGTTCTACGGAAAGCCGAGAAGTCTACCGCTGCGAGAGGATAAATTACAGAGGCGCGACAGCTTATGATGATGAAGCGACAGATTATGTCGAGCGGGCGACGATTTCAGCCGGTTCAGGAGGTCGTCGCGGTACTGCTTGCCGAGCTGACTTGCGGCGCCGGTTTATCGGTGGGTGCAACGCGCTCAAGGTGAACGTTGACCCGGCGATTCTTTGCCCGATTGGCGGTGTTGGTGTTGGGGGCCAACGGATAACGTTCGCCGTGAAAACGCATGGTGATCTGTGATTCCTGAATGCCATTGGCCTTGAAGAAGTCCATCACCGCCAGCGCTCTGCGCCGGGACAGGTCACGGTTGGTCAGACGATTGCCGCTGTTATCGGAATGGCCGTCGAGTTCGATGTGATTGACCGTCGGGTCGGCCTTCATGAACGTCAGCATGACCTGCAGCTTGGCCTTGGCCTGCGCATCCAGGTCGATACCACCACCCGGAAAACCAACCTCAGCCTGCTTCACCTGCTCGTAATTCATCGGCAGCAACTTGGCGACACACGCCTGATAATCGGCGTAGGCCTTGCTGAAACTGACCGGCAATAAACGGACTTCCGACACTCCGCCATCGCGTGAATAATGACGAATCAGCGGACTGCGACCGTCCATCAAACCGCCGATAAGGCGTCCGGCCTGGAGTTGCGAGCTGTTGAACAGCACATCACCGCTGCCAACCTTGACCGCCCCCAGATTGATATCGCCGCGCCCCGGCTGCCAAGGCGCAGCGGCGGCCAGCAACGTCGCCGAGCCGCCGCTGATCATCGGGTTGTAGGCCTTCAGACGAAAGGTGGCCTGCTCGCCTGCGCGCCGCACGAACTCGCCCGAACCGAAATCGGTAATCGGCTGGCTCAGGCGACATTCGAACTTGTCGCCTTCGACCGTCCACTCGATGCTCTCCAGACGCGTCTGGAAAGTGAGCGCCATCGCAGGAAGGCTGGCAAACACACTGAGCAAGGCTAAATAACGCTGGCGCACGGGAGGCTCCACTGGCTTCTACAACAAAAAGACCGATACATATAATTACGGCATACCTTTGTCATATCGGTTGCTTGCTGCAAAACTTGATAGCGAGTGCCTGGATGAGTCTTTTCCGGTAGCATTCCCTTGAGTTTGACCCGCCTGGAATCCCCAATGTCCGACCGCCTGACCCTGCTGCGTCCCGACGACTGGCATATTCATCTTCGCGATGGTGCTGTGTTGCCCAATACTGTCGCGGATGTCGCGCGTACCTTTGGTCGCGCCATCATCATGCCTAACCTGGTACCACCGGTGCGTAACGCCGCTGAAGCCGACGCCTATCGCCAGCGCATTCTCGCTGCGCGCCCGGCCGGCAGCCGTTTCGAACCGTTGATGGTGCTCTACCTGACCGACCGGACTACACCCGATGAAATTCGCGAGGCCAAGGCCAGCGGTTTCGTTCACGCCGCCAAGCTGTATCCGGCCGGCGCGACCACCAACTCGGATTCCGGTGTTACCAGCATCGACAAGATCTTCCCCGCGATCGAGGCCATGGCCGAGGTCGGGATGCCCTTGTTGATTCACGGTGAAATCACCCGCGGCGACGTCGATGTCTTCGACCGCGAAAAAATCTTCATCGACGAGCACATGCGTCGGGTCGTAGAGCGTTTCCCAACGCTCAAAGTGGTGTTCGAACACATCACCACCCGCGATGCCGTGCAGTTCGTCAACGAGGCTTCGGCCAACGTTGGCGCAACCATCACCGCTCATCACCTGCTGTATAACCGCAACCACATGCTGGTGGGCGGGATTCGTCCGCACTTCTATTGCCTGCCGATTCTCAAGCGCAATACCCATCAGGTCGCCCTGCTTGACGCCGCCACCAGCGGCAGCGAGAAGTTCTTCCTGGGCACAGACTCGGCTCCGCACGCCCAACACGCCAAAGAAGCCGCGTGTGGCTGTGCCGGTTGCTACACCGCTTATGCCGCGATCGAGATGTACGCCGAAGCCTTTGAACAGCGCAATGCGCTGAACAAGCTCGAGGCCTTCGCCAGCCTCAACGGCCCGAGTTTCTACGGCCTGCCGGCGAACACCGACCGCATTACCCTGGTCCGCGAAGAATGGACCGCCCCAACCAGCCTGCCGTTCGGCGAGCTGACTGTCATCCCGCTGCGCGCCGGTGAAAAACTGCGCTGGCGCCTGCTGGAGGAACACGCGTGAGTGAAGACCATTTCGACGACGAACAGGAAAGTTCAGGCGGAGGTGGTTCACGTCACCCGATGGCAGCCAGGTTCCGTGGATACTTACCCGTTGTCGTCGACGTTGAAACCGGTGGTTTCAACTGTGCCACTGACGCCTTGCTGGAAATTGCCGCCACGACCATCAGCATGGACGAAAAAGGTTTTGTGTACCCCGATCACACCTATTTCTTCCGTGTAGAACCGTTCGAAGGCGCCAACATCGAAGCCGCGGCGCTGGAGTTCACCGGGATCAAGCTCGATCATCCCCTGCGCATGGCCGTGAGTGAAGAAGCGGCACTGACCGACATCTTCCGTGGCATACGCAAGGCGCTGAAGGCCAACGGCTGCAAACGGGCGATCCTGGTCGGCCATAACAGCAGCTTCGACCTGGGCTTCCTGAATGCCGCCGTTACGCGCCTGGACATGAAGCGCAATCCGTTTCACCCGTTCTCCAGCTTCGACACCGCGACACTGGCCGGTCTGGCTTATGGTCAAACGGTCCTGGCCAAGGCGTGCCAGGCTGCCGATATCGACTTCGACGGTCGCGAGGCTCACTCGGCTCGCTATGACACCGAGAAGACTGCCGAGCTGTTCTGCGGCATCGTCAATCGCTGGAAACAAATGGGCGGCTGGGAAGATTTCAACGACTGATTCAGTCGCAGGATTTATCCCGCCCATAAAAAAACCGGCCTCAGCGGCTAATGCCAGTCAGTTAAGCTGACTGGCATTTTTATTTTTGATCGGATACTTC
>NZ_VMSG01000018.1 GCF_007713465.1 Pseudomonas sp. H3(2019)
AAAGCCCGGCCAATGCTCAGGAGTGGGCGATGGCGACTATCAAGCGTGACGTCTATCTGTCGCAAGACGAAGGCAAAACCTGGAAAGCTATCGCACAGGCGGGGCAAACGTTGGAATAAGCCCCCTGAGCGACGTATCGCCTGGATCAAGCCGGCCAGCACTGATCAGGCTCTGCGCATCTGCACAAAGTGCCAGGATGAATAATGTAAAACAGCGTCTATAAGCCGATGCTAGTCTTGATAGATATGTAGCCAGGTCGGCGCTGTTTGCGACTCCATTGGAGTTGCTGGTTAACAATGGGGGATTGAGCCAACACATTTCGTGGTGGTCGGGGGGATTCGCCGGCACTGTACCGGCAGGATAGAAATGATGAGTAGCCCCCAAACTATTCACCCGATTTGGCTCCGGCTGACCCACTGGATCAACGTCATCGCAGTGCTCGTTCTGGTGATGAGCGGCTGGCGTATCTATAACGCCTCGCCAATTTTTTCCTTTCAGATTCCCGCCAGTATCACCCTGGGCGGCTGGTTGGCGGGTGCGCTGCTTTGGCACTTTGCAGCGATGTGGATATTGGTCATCAACGGCATTGTTTACCTGCTGCTGAATATCTTCTCCGGCCGCATCGTCTACAAGTTCTTCCCCATCCGCCCCACTGACGTCTTTCATGATTTCCTAGCGGCTCTCAGAGGCAAGCTCGCTCATGCGGACTTGCGGCAATACAACGCCCTGCAAAAGCTCGCCTACCTGTTTGTTGTGCTCGATCTCATTGTGCTCGTGCTGTCGGGACTGGTGATCTGGAAGTCAGTGCAGTTTCCTTTGCTGAGGGAGCTGATGGGCGGTTATGACTCAGCGCGCATCGTGCATTTTGTCTGCATGGCCCTGTTGGTCGCCTTTATCGTGGTGCATCTGGTGATGGTGACCCTCGTGCCGCGCACCCTGATTGCCATGCTGCGCGGGCACTAACCATGATCGGAGAAACGGGAAAAGGCGGGCTTGATGAGTCCGCCATCATCAAGTCGGTGGCGCAAGAACTTGATCTGCCCGCACGCAGACAGTTTCTTCGCCATGCCTGGACGCTGGGGGGGATTGTATTGCTGACGGGCTGTCGCCTGGATGACAGCGACTCGGTGGAGTCCATGTTGAAAATGGTCTCGCGCTTCAATGACAAGGTTCAGGCGGCGCTATTCGATCCGAGCAGACTGGCACCAACCTACCCTGAGTCGATGATGACGCGGCCGTTTCCCTTCAATGCCTACTACGACCGCAACAGCATCCCGAATATCGACGGTGATGGTTTCAAACTCGTGGTGGGTGGATTGGTTCAGGACAAGCACAGCTGGACCCTTGCCGAATTGAACCGGTTGCCACACACCAGTCAGGTCACGCGGCTGATTTGTGTGGAGGGCTGGAGCGCCATTGGCAAATGGGGCGGAGTGATTTTTTCGACCTTTCTGCAACGTGTGGGTGCCGATACCAGCGCCAGATATGTGGGGCTCAAATGCGCTGATAACTATTACACCAGCATCGACATGCCCACGGCTCTGCACGCGCAGACGCTGCTGACCCTGAGTTACGACGATCAGGTTTTACCGCCGGAATACGGTTACCCCCTGCGGCTGCGTATGCCAACCAAACTGGGCTTCAAGAATCCCAAGCATGTTGTGGAGATTTTTGTGACCAATGACTACCCCGGAGGTTATTGGGAGGATCAGGGTTACAACTGGTTCAGTGGCAGTTGAGCAATCGGCTGTCCTGAAAAACGGCGCGTCGCCACCTAGGGGCGTTTCAGGACCATTAGTTCCCTCTGATTGTCGAACGGACTAGAAAAAACGGCTCTACCAAAAACCATAGGGATCAAGGTATGAAACAGCTGTTTGCGTGCTTAGTACTAAGTCTTCGCTTGACCCTGTAGTAGGTACAGGCTGTTGAATGGCGCCATTGTTCTTACCGGTAGAAGCACCATGAGTCAGGAAAGCAAGGCTAAGCCGATCCTCCATCTTCACGTTCAGAAGAAAGACGATTGTTGTGGATCTAACCATCAGCATGCGGTCGCTAAGGCTGTTGAGCCCGCCCATCACAAAGCGCACCAGCATGATCACGCCGCGCATGTCCACGATCATGGCTCGCAAGCCACAGAAAATTTAGCGACTAGCAAGCACGATCACGCCGCGCACGATCACGATCATGCCGATGCGTGCTGCGCTCATGGTACTCAAGCAACAGAAGGTTTTGCGACCAGCAGGAGCAATCCAGCTCCGGAAGGGACTAGCAATGTTCGGTATCGCATCGACAAAATGGATTGCCCCACAGAGGAGCGCCTGATCCGTAACCGGCTGGAACCCATGTCCGGAATTGTCCGACTCGACTTCAATCTCTTGAATCGTGAGTTGACCGTGCATCACCGCTTGGATGATCCGCAGTCAATCGTCACCGCATTAGTCGCGTTGGATATGGGGCCGAGCCTGATTGAAGCCGGTGCCGCGCCATCGGCGATTCCCCCAGCGCTGAGTGCAAAATTGAAAGGGTTGTTGGCCATCAGCGGCGTGGCGGCTATCGCCGCTGAAGTCATTGCGTGGACAACCGGGCAAGAAGGCTCTTGGCCAGTGATAGTACTGGCTGCTCTATCTATCCTGAGCGCTGGTCTGCCTACACTTAAAAAAGGGTGGATTGCGGTCAAGAACTTCACGCTGAACATCTATTTCTTGATGTCGTTGGCTGTCGTTGGTGCCCTCGTCATCGGTAAATGGCCCGAAGCAGCGATGGTGGTTTTCCTTTTCGCCATTGCTGAAGCTATCGAAGCGCTTTCTCTAGAGCGTGCGCGCAACGCGATCAAGTCGCTGACCGCATTGGCGCCAGAAACCGCTGAAGTCATGACTGACGGCGGGTGGAAGGACCAGCCGGTGGCGAGTGTATTACTCGGTAGCCGCATTCGGGTTCGCACAGGTTCGCGAGTGCCTTTGGATGCCAGCGTCGACTCTGGTCGCGCAGCGCTGGATCAGGCTCCAATTACCGGCGAAAGCCTACCTGTTGATAAGCAGATCGGGGACCCACTTTATGCAGGCAGCATTGTTACCGACGGAGTGGTTGAAGCTACCGTGACTGCCGTAGCAGGGGAAAGCACTCTTGCTCGTATTGCTGCGGCCATACAAGACGCGCAATCTCAACGAGCACCTACTCAACGGTTCGTCGATCAGTTTGCACATTATTACACCCCCGCCGTGGTGGTTCTTGCCCTCATGGTTGCTGTATTAGGCCCTGTTCTGATCGGTGGAGCCTGGGGCGATTGGCTCTATCAGGCGCTGGTCTTACTGGTAATCGCCTGCCCGTGCGCCTTGGTTGTTTCAACACCAATTACTGTAGTCAGCGGGTTAGCCGCAGCTGCCAGACATGGCATCTTGATCAAAGGTGGTGCGTACCTTGAAAGCGGCCGACTGCTTAAGGTTGTGGCACTCGACAAGACCGGCACCTTGACACAAGGCAAGCCGGTATTGACCGATACCGAGCCGTTTGGTGATCTGCCCATCGAGACGGCTTTGCAGATCGCAGCTAGTCTCGACGAACACAGTACACACCCAGTGGCGAAGGCCTTGGTCAGCGGATGGAAATTACAGCAACCGGATGCAGCGACTCTGCCGGTTGAAGACTTCGGCGTACTCAACGGTCGTGGCGTCAAAGGCGTTATCGATGGCCAATCATGGCACTTGGGTAACCACCGCTTGGTTGAAGAGCTGGGCGTATGTTCCCCGGCCCTTGAGGCCCGATTGTCGCTGCTGGAAAACGCGGGCAAGACTGTAATCGTGCTCTGCGCAGCCAACGGCCCAGTGGCGATTTTTGCTGTAGCTGACACAGTAAGGCCTGAAAGCTTTGCGGCCGTGACCGCTCTGAAAGCACTGAATGTCGTACCTGTGATGCTCACGGGGGATAACCCAGCAACGGCCAAGTCAATTTCCGATCAGCTGGGCATACAGGATGCACGTGGAAACCTCATGCCGGAGGATAAACAAACCGCCGTCGCTGAACTCAAACGCCGTTTTGGTTCTGTTGGCATGGTGGGCGATGGCGTGAACGATGCTCCGGCATTGGCGCAAGCCGACATTGGTTTTGCGATGGGGGCTGCTGGGACTGCCACAGCGCTTGAAACGGCTGATGTCGCCATCATGGATGACGATCCACGCAAGATTGCTGATTTTATTAGCCTGAGTCGTCGATGTGCCTCTGTCTTGAAGCAAAACATCGGACTGGCCTTGGGCATCAAAGTTGTTTTTCTGGCGCTTGCGTTGTCCGGCCACGCAACGTTGTGGATGGCTGTTTTCGCCGATATGGGGGCGAGCCTGCTCGTCGTATTCAATGGACTGCGACTACTGCGTCGGTGATGCGAAAGCTGCATCGTCAATTGACTACTTACATAAGGAATTAAATTATGCAATGCCCCATCTGCAAAGATACAGCTCTGGTAATGACTGAGCGCCAGAGCATCGAAATTGACTATTGCCCACAATGCCGTGGTGTTTGGCTCGACCGAGGTGAACTCGACAAAATCATTGAGCGCAGCCAACAACAGGAGGCCGTCAGGTTTCTTCCACAGAACCTAACCTCACCTGTGCAAAGTCCTCCTCCAGCAGAACAACCTGGTTACAACCAACATGGGAATAGCCAAGCTCATGGAGATCAGCGAGGAAGTCACAGCGGCGGATGGAGAGATGGTGGCCATCAAAGCGGTCATCAGAGTGGCCATCAAAGTCAGGGTGGGCATCAGGGGCAACAGCCGTACCGCAAAAAATCGTTTTTGCAGGAAATGTTCGATTAAGACTGCGATTTCGCGCTTTTGATTGAATTCTACCTCAAACCAGTACCAACCCTGGAATGTAGTGTTTCATGACATGGAACGGTTTGGGGTATCAGCAGGTCTTTATATTCTGCAATCGACTCGTAGCAAGGGTGCTACCAGGATGGTTGGAGTTTCAGCGAGCGGCGTTTGGGGAAAAGGTCATGAGTTCAGGGCACAGTCACGGCCAAGTACGTGCGGGGCACGAAAAGATGTTGTGGATCGCACTTGCCCTGACGACAAGCTTTATGATTACTGAGGTTATCGGAGCCTTTGTCACCGGCAGCCTGGCCTTACTGTCAGATGCGGCGCATATGCTGACAGACGTTGCGGCTTTGGCGATATCCTTGGTCGCTATTCATATTGCCAAGCGCTCTGCGGATAGGAAGCGCACTTTTGGGTATGCACGATTCGAAATACTTGCAGCCACCTTCAATGCGGTCTTGTTGTTTTTAGTCGCTATATACATCGTGTATGAAGCGTATCTTCGACTTAAAGTCCCGGCAGAAATCCAGTCGACTGGCATGTTGGTCATTGCGGTGATCGGGCTCATCGTCAACCTCATTTCAATGCGCCTGTTGAGCGCTGCCAGCGGGGAAAGTCTCAATGTGAAGGGCGCTTATTTAGAGGTTTGGAGCGATATGGTGGGGTCTATTGGCGTCATCATTGCAGCTCTTTTAATCCGCTTCACCGGTTGGAGCTGGGTTGACTCACTTGTCGCAGCTGGCATCGGGTTCTGGGTGCTGCCCAGGACTTGGTCTTTGCTCAAGGAAAGCATGAACATATTGCTGCAAGGGGTTCCAGAGGGCATCGATATCGAGCAGGTAGAGGCGACGCTTTATGGCATTGAGGGGGTCAAGAATATCCACGATTTGCATATCTGGGCTTTGACCAGTGGTAAAATTATTATGAGCGTCCATCTTGTCGCTGACTCGGCTTCTCGCAGCGAGCAAGCTATTTTGTCTGAAGTAACCAGTCTTATGAGTGGTAAGTTCCACATCAGCCACACTACCGTTCAAATGGAAGGATCTGATTTCCACGACCAACTGGCTGACGATCATGAGGGTATGGTGCACTGACTTATTTGAAGTATCTGATTTTTAACTAATTACAAACCTGTACTCGCAGAGGGTTATGGTAGGTAATGAGATAAGCGATGCTCCACCCATGGGTAAATCGGTTTGCGATAGCTGCCGCCGGCGCAGGGATTGAGTTTGCTGGTCGCGTTCAATAGTTTTCGATTATGTGAAAAATAAAATATCATTCTAGAAGTCAATGTTCATTCGTTCGTTCGATAAAATGTTGGATGTGGCATCAAAAACTAAATGTGCCTTTACTTGTGTCTATTCGTCTATTAATAGGGGGCGCCCGATGATTTGGAAGGTTTTCAACTGGGCTGCACTACCGATATTTTTTGCTTTAGCAGCGTCACCTGCTTTTTCAGCAACCACCAAGACAGAAAAAGTCTTTGGCTGGGTCGAAGAAGGAATAATTTTACCGGAAAGTATTACCGTAAAAGTAAAGCTGGATACTGGCGCCCTTACTTCATCCATGGATGCGAAAGACTTGGAACGGTACCGGAAAGATGGAGAAGAGTGGGTGCGTTTCAAAGTCGAGGTCAAAGACACCAAAACTAAAAAACTGACTAGTGCACTCTTCGAGCGACCCGTCGAGAGAAACGTGAAGGTGAGAGGCGCCGGCGGCGCTGAACATCGCCCAGTCGTTACAATGTCAATGTGTATTGGTAATAAGGTGTACAGCGAAGAGTTTTCTTTGAGGGATCGAGGGAATATGAACTATCCAGTTCTGATTGGTCGTCGAACCTTAGAAGGCTTAGGCGCAGTTGATGTCTCGCGTACATTTACTCAAGAGCCAGAGTGTGTCACAGATTAAAACCTGGCTTGATATGATTTTGTTCATTGGCTTTCTCCTTAAAATGAAGATATGAAATACTAAACATGTACCTTGTGACGATCCAATTCTGGCTCTGACTCATAATGAAACTATGCCTCCGACTCCCCACCTAAGGGGCCGGAGGCACATTCATATTTCTATTTCTGACTTCTCCAAGTTGCTTGCCCGTCGATGCTTGGAAACATCAGCCGGAACACTGTGATACTGCCAGGCATACTTTGAACCTCTGCCGTTCCCTGATGGAGGCTCATGATAGATCGAACAATCGCCAAGCCAAGACCGGTACCACCTTCCGCACGCGAGCGGCTGGTATCGACTCGATAAAAGCGGTCGAACAAGTGCGTCAGATGCTGCGTTTCGATGCCTGCGCCAGGGTTGCCCACCAGCAGAGAGACTTGCTCAGCACGGTTTTCAATGATAATTGAAATGGATTGTCCTGCTGGGCAGTAGCGTATTGCATTAGATAACAGGTTTGAAATCGCTCGCTGAATCATCAGTCTGTCGCCAATGGTCTTTCCATTTCCGGTGACGCTCAGGCTGATCCGTTTCTCTTCCGCCGACAGCGAAAATAGATCGACGACCTTCAAGGCTTCGTCTTCTAAAGAAATGGTCTCGAACGGGACCAGCGCCGCCGGGTGACTGACCTGCGCCAGGAAGAGCATGTCCGAGACAATTCGGGTCACCCGACCCAGCTCTTCAGTGCAGGACTCCAACACCGCTTTGTACTCTTCTGTCGGGCGTTCCCGGGAAAGGGTCACCTGGGCCTTACCCATCAGGTTAGTAATGGGCGAGCGCAGTTCGTGGGCTAGGTCATCGGAGAATTGTGATAACTGCTGAACGCCATTGTCGAGTCGGTGCAGCATGAAGTTGATGCCATGGGCCAATTCACTGAGTTCCTGAGGCATCTTGACTACCGAGAGTCGATGGCTGAGGTCCTGAGCCGAAATCATGGCGGCGACCTTGCGGAACTCCCGAAGTGGCGCGAGGCCTCGTTGCACCACAGCCCAGGCACTGATTCCGATGAGGATCAGCAGCAGCGGCAACGCAATGATCGTCGAACTCAGGTAGGCGCTGAGCAGCGCTTCATCGTTGGCACAATCAATCGACAGCAATACGGGGACGCTCGTACCGTTCTTCAGTCGGATGAGCTTGGATGCGGTCAGGAAGTGCCGACCCTCTGCATCGGCGCTTTTGGAGTACGAAATTTTGTCGATGGCCGTCGTAGTAGCCTTCAACTCCACCCTCGGGTCTGACAAGCCAGAGCCAAACTTCAAGAGGGGAGTCCTCAGGTTTTCCAGGTCATAGATGGTCAGATTGAGGTTGTCATGACCCATCACTTGATCCAGCAATGAGTGCGGTTTGGTGTTGATGTCGCCCGGGTTTTCATACAGTGAAAGGCTGTGTTCGACCTGTTGCATTTTCGTGTCCAGGCTGGCTTTGGACAGCTTGTCCAACTCGTGCGTCAGCGCGATAAACGCCAGCACAGCCAGAAACACCACCAGCAATGCCCCCAGTATACTCACCGTCAAACCTAGTCGCATCGACAGGCTGGCCGGCTTCATTCTCGCGCCTCCAGCACGTAGCCAACACCGCGCAGGGTATGGATCAATTTGTTGTCGAAAGGGTCGTCGATTTTGGCTCTCAAGCGACGGATTGAAACCTCGACCACGTTGGTGTCACAGTCAAAGTTCATGTCCCAGACCAACGAAATGATTTGGGTGCGGGAGAGCACTTCTCCCGACTGACGCATCAGCAAGTGCAGCAGCGCAAATTCCTTGGTCGTAAGGTCGATGCGCTGCTCACCACGAAATGCACGATGGCGTCCCTGGTCGAGTTCCAGATCGGCGACTTTCAAAACCTGCGGCACTGGAATGTGCTCGCTACGGCGCATCAGGGTCCGTACCCGGGCCAGCAGCTCCGGAAACTCGAACGGCTTGACCAGATAGTCATCGGCGCCCAGATCGAGACCGCGGATCTTGTCCGACAGGCGCCCTCGGGCCGTCAGCATCATGACCCTCGTGTTGCTGCTTTGGCGCAGGTGCTCAAGCACCCCCCAGCCATCAAGTTCCGGAAGATTGACATCAAGTATCACCAAGTCGTAAACCTGTTGACGCGCCAGATGGAGTCCATCCGCGCCCGTCGCGGCCCGGTCAACTACATAGCCACTTTCAGTCAGGCCCTGGTGCAAGTATTCGGCAGTTTTAAGCTCGTCCTCGACTACAAGGATTCGCATGCTAGTTCACCTTTTAAATAATAAAAACAGTTAGCTTATTCAGAAAAGTTAGTTGTTGTTTTAGGGCTCTCTGACCGAATGCGTGGGGCGTTTTAAATTCTGCAATGAGCGCCACCGTAAAGCCTGTAGCTGCTACAGGGTCAAGCCAAAGCCTTGTTCTTGAGCTGTAAATTCGAGGTTAGCGACAACATGTCGCATGCTCAGAGGGTGGCTTGCAGGGTTGTGGTACTTCGACAAGTGCTGTTCAGCGGATAAGTGGCGGGCATTTGTTTCTTCATATTGCCTGTGTGGTTATTCAGTTTTTTCTCTTGGCTATGTTAGTGCAAAAAGTCCAGCCGGAACCTTGGATAACGTATTTGTAATGTTGCAGTCACCTTGTTGATAGCTGCGCAACTCTACATTGAGGCCATTGAATTATTAGTGCTTTAAAGGAAGTCTGAAAGTGTGCTGGCATCGAACGTTAATAGTTTCGTTGAATATAACCAGAGTCCTCGGTTTGACTTGCCTGTTGTCCTGGGCCGGTGCGAGCGTGGCCGCCGCTTCGGCTTCCCCGGCGCTGACCATGGACCAAGCCCTGCAAACGGCGTTTGCCAACAACCCCGATCTGGCAGCGGCGCAGTGGGAAATCGGCATTGCCCAGGGCGATCGGCAGCAAGCGGGTTTGATCCCCAATCCCGAGGTGTCCTGGGAGGCGGAAGACACTCGGCGCAACTCGCGAACCACCACGGTGAAGCTCAATCAGCCGATCGAACTCGGTGGCAAGCGCGGGGCCAGGATCGACGTCGCCAGCCGCGCCCAGGATGCGGCTGGCATTGAGTTGGAGCGCAAGCGCAACGTGTTGCGGGCCGATGTCATTCAGGCGTTCTACGGCGCTTCGACGGCGCAGCAACGCTTGCTGTTGTCACGCCAGTCGCTGGAACTCGCCGAGCGCGGTGTGCGCGTGGCGCAAGGGCGGATCAACAGCGGCAAGTCATCGCCGGTTGAAGGGACGCGCGCCGAGGTTCAGTTATCGGAAGTGCGCCTGGAACTCAGAAGAGCCGAACGCGACGAGGCCAGTGCCTGGCAGCAATTGGTCCAGGTCATGGGCGCACCGGTGCCTGACTTTGCGAGGGTCAGTGATTCCGCGCGCTCGATGCCCGCCGTGCCGCCGGCGTCACGCTTGCTGGCGCGCATCGAAGACACCGCCGAATTGCGCTTGGCCAAGCTGCAAATCGATCAGCGCGAAGCGTCTCTGGGCCTGGAGAAAGCCCAGCGGATTCCGGACCTCACGGTGAGTGTGGGCAGCCAATACAGCGAACTGGAGCGGGAGCGGGTCAACGTCGTCGGGCTGTCGATGCCGATCCCGCTGTTCAACCGCAACCAGGGCAATATCCTCGCGGCCGCGCGCCGCGCCGATCAGGCTCGCGACTTGCGCAACGCCAGTGAGTTGCGCCTGCGCACGGACATCCAGACCACCCTGGATCAATGGCTGACCGCCAACACGGAAATCCAATCGTTCGACCGCTCGATCCTGCCGGCCGCGCAAAGTGCCGTCGACACCGCGACCCGTGGTTTTGAGATGGGCAAGTTCAACTTCCTCGACGTACTCGATGCCCAGCGCACCTTGATCAGCGCCCGCGCCCAATACATCCAGGCGATAGCCGAGGCGACCGACGCCTGGGTGCGCATCGAGCGCATTTTCGGCGATGTCGAGGCACTCACTCGCAGCCGCTGAACTTCATTTTTTTATCGCTGCCCGGCCAACGGGACGGCGCAGGAGTCCCCATGGAAAAAAAACACCTGTTTGTCACCGCACTGACCCTCGCGGTGGGCATTGGCATTGGCTCATTTTGGCCGGGCAGCGCCACGGCACCGACCGC
Organism: Pseudomonas sp. H3(2019); assembly: GCF_007713465.1. GTDB lineage: Bacteria > Pseudomonadota > Gammaproteobacteria > Pseudomonadales > Pseudomonadaceae > Aquipseudomonas. Next base: position 10,832 of record NZ_VMSG01000018.1, read on the forward strand.
TGTCGCTCAGGCTCAGGATGAACCGGGCCATGACGATCACGCCGACGAAGGCGAGGCGAAGACCGCGCACGCCGAAGGCGAAACTGAAGAAGGGCACCTGACGCTGAGTGCCGAGCAGATCGCTGCGGCGGGTATTCAGTTGGCCGAAGCCAAGGCTCGGGACATTAGCCTTGCATTGCCGTTTCCCGGCGAAATCCGTTTCGACGAAGACCGCACGACGCATATCGTTCCGCGCGTCCCCGGTGTGGTCGAGTCGGTGCGCGTCAACCTTGGCCAGTCGGTGAAAAAGGGCCAGTTGCTGGCCGTGATCGCCAGCCAGCAGATCTCCGATCAGCGCAGCGAACAGGCCGCCGCGCAACGGCGTCTGGAGTTGGCGCGCACCACCTACGCCCGGGAGCGGCAACTGTGGCAGGACAAGATCTCTGCCGAGCAGGATTTCCTCCAGGCCCGCCAGGCGTTGCAAGAAGCCGAAATCGCTGTCGGCAACGCCCGGCAGAAAATCAGCGTACTCAGCGGCAGTTCGGTGGCCAGCGGCGGCAATCGCTATGAATTGCGGGCGCCGTTCGACGGCATGGTGGTGGAAAAGCACTTGGGGCTGGGGGAGGTGGTCAGCGAAACCACCAACGCGTTCACGCTCTCGGATTTATCGCGGGTGTGGGTGACTTTCGGCGTTTCCCCGAAGGATTTGAACAAGGTCCTTGTGGGCAAAACGGTCACGGTCAGTGCTCCGGAACTCAACGCCGAAGTCAGCGGCACCGTGGCCTACGTCGGCAGTTTGCTGGGCGAGCAGACCCGCACCGCCACGGTCCGCGTGACCCTGGCCAACCCGCAAGGCGCCTGGCGTCCGGGGTTGTTCGTGACCGCGCGGGTCGACACCGAAACCCGTCAGACCAAAGTCGCCGTACCTGAAACCGCCCTGCAAACGGTGGAGGACAAACCCACGGTGTTCGTCCGCACCGATGACGGTTTCAAGGCGCAACCGGTGGTGACCGGCAGCCGTGCCGCCGGGCTGGTCGAGATCACCGAAGGCCTGGCGGCTGGTGTCCAGGTCGCGACGGCCGGCAGCTTCATTCTCAAATCTGAACTGGGTAAAGCCTCGGCCGAGCACGCTCACTAAAGACGCCCACCGCTCCGTCATTGCCACGAGAAAGTCCTCATGTTTGAACGCCTGATCCAATTCTCCATCGAGCAGTGCATCATCGTGCTGCTCGCGGTTTTGCTGATGGCCGGTCTCGGCATCGCCAGCTATCAAAAGCTGCCGATCGACGCCGTGCCCGACATCACCAACGTGCAGGTGCAAATCAACACCGGTGCGGCGGGTTTCTCGCCGTTGGAAACCGAGCAGCGCATCACCTTTCCCATCGAAACCGCCATGGCTGGATTGCCGGCGCTGGAGCAGACCCGCTCGTTGTCGCGCTCGGGCTTGTCGCAAGTCACGGTGATCTTCAAGGAAGGCACCGACCTGTTCTTCGCCCGGCAACTGGTCAACGAACGCTTGCAGGTGGCCAAGGAGCAACTGCCCGAAGGGGTTGAGGCGGTTATGGGGCCGATCTCCACCGGTCTCGGGGAGATTTTCCTCTGGACGGTAGAGGCCGAGGAGGGCGCGCTCAAGGAGGACGGCAGCCCGTACACGCCGACTGATTTGCGGGTGATCCAGGACTGGATTATCAAACCGCAGTTGCGCAACGTGCCGGGCGTGGCCGAAATCAACACCATCGGCGGCTTCGCGAAGGAATACCAGATTGCCCCCGATCCGAAACGCCTGGCGGCCTACAAGCTAACCCTGACTGACCTGGTGACGGCGTTGGAGCGCAACAACGCCAACGTCGGCGCTGGTTACATAGAGCGCAGCGGCGAGCAGTTACTAATTCGCGCGCCCGGCCAGGTGGCGACCACCGACGACATCGCCAACATCGTCATGGCCAATGTCGACGGCACACCGATCCGCATCAAAAACGTCGCCACCGTGGACATCGGCCGCGAACTGCGCACCGGTGCCGCGACCGAAAACGGTCGGGAAGTGGTGCTCGGCACGGTGTTCATGCTGATCGGCGAGAACAGTCGCACGGTGTCTCAGGCCGTGGCCGGCAAGCTTGAGCAAATCAACCGTTCGCTGCCCAAAGGGGTGGTCGCGGTCACCGTGTACGACCGCACCCACCTGGTGGACAAGGCAATTGCCACGGTCAAGAAGAACCTGGTGGAAGGGGCGATCCTGGTGATCGCGATTCTGTTCCTGTTCCTGGGCAACATTCGCGCTGCGCTGATCACGGCGATGGTGATTCCGCTGGCCATGCTGTTCACGTTCACCGGCATGTTCACCAACAAAGTCAGTGCCAACCTGATGAGCCTCGGCGCGCTGGACTTCGGCATCATCGTCGACGGTGCGGTGGTAATTGTCGAAAACGCCATCCGCCGCCTGGCCCATGCGCAGCAACACCATGGGCGCATCCTCACCCGTTCCGAACGCTTTCACGAAGTGTTCGCGGCGGCCAAGGAAGCACGCCGACCGCTGATTTTCGGCCAGTTGATCATCATGGTCGTCTATCTGCCAATTTTCGCCCTCACGGGAGTTGAAGGAAAAATGTTCCACCCGATGGCCTTCACTGTCGTGATTGCCTTGCTGGGCGCCATGTTGCTGTCCGTCACCTTTGTTCCTGCGGCGATTGCCATGTTTGTGACTGGCAAGGTCAAGGAAGAAGAGAATGTGATCATGCGTGGGGCGCGTCGGGTGTATGCCCCGGCGCTGGAGTGGGTCATGAGCCATCGATCGATTGCATTCGCCGTGGCATTGGGTGTGATCGCGGTGTCGGGCGTGGTCGCCAGCCGAATGGGCAGTGAGTTTGTGCCGAGCCTCAGCGAAGGGGATTTTGCCCTGCAAGCCTTGCGCGTACCGGGCACCAGCCTGACGCAATCGGTAGAAATGCAGCAGCGCCTGGAAAAACTGGTGTTGGAAAAAGTGCCAGAGGTCCAGCGCATGTTCGCTCGTACAGGTACCGCAGAGATTGCCTCCGACCCCATGCCGCCGAATATCTCCGACAGCTACGTGATGCTCAAGCCGAAGGATCAATGGCCTGATCCGAAGAAATCCCGCGAGACGCTGATTGCTGATATCCAGAAAGCCACGGCGACGATGCCGGGCAGCAACTATGAGCTGTCCCAGCCCATTCAGTTGCGCTTCAACGAACTGATTTCCGGGGTGCGCAGCGACGTGGCGGTCAAGGTCTTCGGTGATGACATGGCGGTGCTTAACAGCACCGCTGCGAAAATTGCCGCGTCTATGCAGAAGATCAATGGCGCCTCCGAGGTCAAGGTCGAGCAAACGACGGGGCTGCCGGTGCTGACCATCAACATCGACCGTGACAAAGCCGCACGTTACGGCCTAAACGTGGGCGACGTGCAAGACACCATCGCGGTGGCGGTCGGTGGGCGTCAGGCCGGGACGATGTATGAAGGCGACCGACGATTCGACATGGTGGTGCGTTTGTCCGATGCCATGCGCAAAGACGTCGAGGGGTTGTCGACGCTACTGATCCCGGTGCCGGCGCTGCTCAATGGCAGTGCCGACCAGATTGGGTTCATCGCGCTGTCGGAAGTGGCCACCCTTGATCTGGTTCTGGGGCCAAACCAAGTCAGTCGCGAGAACGGCAAGCGTCTGGTGATCGTCAGCGCCAACGTGCGGGGGCGGGATATTGGTTCGTTTGTGCAGGAAGCCAGTCGCGCCATTGACCAGCAAGTGCAGATTCCTGCCGGTTACTGGACCAACTGGGGCGGCCAGTTTGAGCAGCTGCAATCGGCGGCCAAACGCTTGCAGATCGTGGTCCCGGTGGCTTTGCTTCTGGTGTTCGCCCTGCTGTTCATGATGTTCAGCAACCTCAAGGACGGCCTGTTGGTGTTCACCGGAATTCCATTCGCGTTGACCGGTGGGGTCATGGCCTTGTGGCTACGGGATATTCCATTGTCTATCTCGGCGGGGGTCGGTTTTATTGCCTTGTCCGGGGTCGCGGTGCTCAACGGCCTGGTGATGATCGCGTTCATCCGCAATCTTCGGGAGGAGGGGCGCTCGCTGAGCAGCGCGATCAATGAAGGTGCGCTGACGCGGTTGCGTCCGGTGTTGATGACGGCATTGGTGGCCTCGCTCGGCTTTATACCTATGGCGTTGGCCACCGGGACCGGAGCGGAGGTGCAGCGGCCACTGGCGACGGTGGTGATTGGCGGGATTCTGTCCTCGACGGCGCTGACGTTGCTGATATTGCCGGCGCTTTATCAGTGGGCGCACCGTCGGGAGGAAGACGAAGTTACACCGGCTGCCTAATTAGTTGAGGGTTAAAAGGCCCGCGACTGATAGTCAGTAGCGGGTTTTTTTACATCAGCCAAGATAACGAATATGTAATGTCAGCGCCACCGTCGTGACAGGATCGAATTGATACCCTGACATCGTCATTTATAAATGAGGTGTCAGAATGAAACTTACTCAAGTATGTGCTTTTTTAGGTGCTTTGATTCTTTCTTCCATTGCAATGGCTGAAGGGGGCGGCGATAGGACGTTCGACAGGATGATGGCGGCGAATGAGCAGGCTGTGCAGGCGTTTGCAGCCAATCAAGCGAAGAACGACTCGGTGGTATTAAATGATGCAAAGGATGATAAAACCAAAGAAATGTAACAGTGCTGCACACGAACAAGCCCGTCATCGAACTTCGATGGCGGGCTTTTTTATGGTGCGCCAGGCATGGCGCGTAGCGCCGTGACTGGCGCTGTTCGGCTCGTTATGGTGATGAACCGGACGACTTGGAGGTGAAAGTCCTCTACACACCCGGCAAGGGGAAGTGTTAGCCAGAGGCAAGGGTGTCGTGGGTGACCGCGAATCTGAAGGAAGCCCGAGGCAAAATGCTGGCCTGACGAACAGGAAGCGGATGAGGCGGCGCAGCGGGGTAAGACGGCCATAATCGTCAAAGCCCAGTACTTGCACGGAACGCTGTGACGTATATCCGACAGGCATAAGCAGGAAGGTCGCGCGAATTACCCTGGGAGATCTGCTCGTTTGCCACTGTGCTACCGAGCGTCGAGAGGCGCCGGGATGAACGTGCAGAAGTCAGCCGAGGCTGTAGTAAGTGGTGAATAACCGCGCCACCAAGGGCCGAACAGGTTATGCCGCCAGTAGGCGTCAGAGTCTCGTCGAATGTCGAAAAAGCAGAAATTTCTCCGCGGGAGAACTGTGACCCCTAGTTCCGGACAGAATCCGCGGGCGACGGCTGGCAGTGCACAGGCATCGGCGGCGTCTGTGGCGTGGACGAAAGCGGAGCCGGACACGCTGATGGAGCGGGTGCTTGCACCGGCCAACCTCAAGCGTGCGTATCACCGCGTGGTCAGCAACAAGGGTGCGCCGGGTGCCGATGGCATGACGGTCGACGAATTGGCGGGCTACGTGAAACAGTATTGGCCAACCCTCAAGGCGAGGCTGCTGGCCGGCGAGTATCACCCGCAAGGTGTACGCGCCGTCGAAATTCCCAAACCCAAAGGCGGCACTCGACAGCTGGGTATCCCCAGCGTCGTGGATCGCCTGATCCAACAGGCACTGCTGCAACAGCTCACGCCGATCTTCGACCCGCTGTTCTCGGATTACAGCTACGGTTTTCGTCCGGGCAGAAGCGCCCACCAAGCCATCGAAACAGCCCGTGCCCATGTGGCGGCGGGCCACCGCTGGTGCGTGGAACTCGATCTGGAGAAGTTCTTCGATCGGGTCAACCACGATGTACTGATGGCCCATGTGCAGCGTCAAATCGAAGACAAGCAGGTGCTCAGGCTCATTCGCCGTTACCTCGAGGCGGGTGTGATGTCGGGCGGGATCGCCAGCCGACGGCAGGAAGGGACGCCGCAAGGCGGCCCGCTTTCGCCGTTGCTGTCGAATATCTTACTCAACGAACTCGACCGTGAGCTGGAACGGCGGGGCCATCACTTCGTGCGTTATGCCGATGACGCGAACATCTATGTGCGTAGTCGTCGTGCTGGCGAGCGAGTGATGGCCAGAGTCGAGCGGTTCTTGAGGCAGCGTTTGAAACTGACGCTGAATCGAGAAAAGAGCCGCGTGGCACGGCCTTGGGTCTGCGATTATCTGGGTTATGGGATGAGCTGGCATCAACCGCCGAGGTTAAGGGTAGCGACAATGAGTCTGGGTCGCCTACGCGACCGACTCAGAGACCTGCTGCACGGAGCACGGGGCCACAAGATGGCGAACGTCATCGAGCGGATTAACCCTGTACTGCGCGGTTGGGCTAGCTACTTCAAACTTAGTCAGAGCAAGCGACCCCTTGTGGAGCTGGACGGGTGGGTGCGGCATAAACTTCGCTGCGTCATCTGGCGCCAATGGAAGCAGCCCTCTACGAGGGCACGCAACTTGATGCGCTTGGGGCTTAGCGAAGCACGCGCCTGCAAATCAGCCTTCAATGGTCGCGGCCCATGGTGGAACTCGGGGGCGCCTCATGTGAATCAGGCGTTACCGAAGAAGCTATGGGATCAGCTAGGGTTGGTCTCAATACTGGATACGATAAACCGGCTTAGCCGCATAGCCTGAACCGCCGTATACGGAACCGTACGTACGGTGGTGTGAGAGGACGGCGGATGTAAATCCGCCTCCTACTCGATGGTGGTTTATGACGTATTCGTAATGTCGGTGCAACGCCGTCGAAATGTTCGAGTTGATACTCTTGTGCTAGTTAATCTACGAGGTATTTGATATGAGATTTATTAATGTCTTGGGTTGTGTCGGGTTGCTGGCGATGTCTTCAAATGTGTTGGCGGAAGGGGGTGGAGACAAGGCCTTCGAAAGAATGATGAGTGCTAACGTTAAAGCCATGGAACAGTATGCCGTTAGCCAGGGCAAACGTGCTCCGGTCGTGAAAGAGTATGAGTACGGAATGAAGGTGGATGTGGTTAAAGTCGTGAGTGTTGTGCGACCTGAAAAGCTCTGCGCTGTAGTGCCGGCGGCAATGACCTATGAAGACTCGCAAGGGCAGCTCAATACTATCAAGTACACGGTGGCGGGGGAATGTCGTAAACGTGGCGGCTAGAAACTGCGTGTCTGTCAGACGGATTTATAACGTCCGATTCATCTTAATGTGTCGGGCATTTTTATGTATTCGGGTTTTGACAGGCATAAAAAAGACGTCCCGAGGGACGTCATAAAAATTCACATCTTCCAAAGGAGTAAAGGAGCTTCAAAAAGTGAATGTGTACTTCAACTGAGCAGCAATTAGTTTCAGACTTTCACAGACTAGCTACACGTCTGTAGCACACTAGTCAGATGCGCTGGCTAGAGTCCTATCAACTCCAGTTAACTATAAGGAACTCAAGCTAACGGGGAGATGATTGAAAAATTACATTTTTGAAATATTCCCAGCGAAAATGGGATGTTCGTCTATGATGAATCATCCCGTTCGGGTATTAAAGAATGGCTAATGGATACTCAGCAATCACACGAACTTCATCCAGATCCGACTCAAATGCGGTTGCGCGAGTGTTAGCTTGCCGTAGGCGGAAAGACATGTTTTTCAGGGAGCCTGTCTGAACGACGTATTTTACTTCAATATCGCGCTCCCAACGTTTCTGGTCAGTCAACGGATTCCCGTCCGCATCACGCCGCATGTATGTTGCGTTAGCGTTTGAATAGTCAGCGTCAGTACCACGACCATAACGTGTCATAAATGACAAGCCAGGCACGCCATATGTAGTCATGTCGAGGTCGTAGCGAACCATCCATGAGCGTTCTTTAGGCGAGTTGAAGTCGCTGTACTGGATTGAGTTGTCCAGAAAAATGGAATCCGACTGGCGCAGATAGTCGAAGTCGTCGTTACCATTATTCCTTTGGTGAGAAAGTGCAAGCGAGTGTGCTCCGTACTTCACGCCAATTTTAGCACTCCAAATATTGTTGTCGAACTCGCCCAGCAGTTTTTTTCCCTCGTCGACAGCTTTGTAGTAATTCAGACCGCCGAATACGGAAAGCTCATCCGACAATGAGTAGTTCAACGCTGTGCCCGCGTAGTATTGATTCCACGCGTCTTTAAGACGGCTGGAGTAAAGACTAAGGCTGACATTTTTGTTCAGATTATAGTCGCCACCAAAGTAGCCGACCCAAGGCGAGTTGACAGGTCCCGCATAGAAGGTCGCGAAGTTATCGCGCATATTGCTGGAGACTGGTTGACTCATGGCGTGAAGGCGACCACCCTGAACTGTTAAACCTTCAATGCTGGTATTGGTCGCCGTCACACCACGGAAACTTTCCGGTAGAAGTCTTGAGTCACCAGCTGCAACGACAGGGTTGGATGGAAATACATCACCGACCTTTACTACGGTGTCAAAAGCACGAATTTTTGCCGCGCCACCCACTTTGGTGTATTCATCCCGAGCCTCTCCGTCGCTATTGACGGGTAGTACGTCGAACGAACTACGACCACCATTACGACCATCACCAGTATCAAGTTTTAGCCCGATCATGGCGAAAGCGTCGACTCCCACACCGACAGTGCCTTGGGTAAATCCGGATTCAAACTTACTGATTATGGCGTGTGCCCAGGCTTCGGAATAACCATTGCCCGTCGGGCTTGACTGACCGTTGCGGTGATCTCGATTGAAGTAGTAGTTTCGGTTGAGTACCGTCAGGCTGCTGTCCTCTATAAACCCTCCAGCTTTTTCCTCCGCAAAAACCATGGACGGCCCGGAACTGACAACCACTGCCAAAGCGGCCATCGAAAATTTTGTATTGTTAACCATCAATCACTCCTTAGGTTCGGCAGAACTGGAACGCTTTTCGGCTTAAATTTTATTTTTCTATGGGAAGTGGATTGCCCTTCCGTAAGATCGCCGAGTTGTATCGTTGCAATCTGGAGATAACGTGAAGATGATTGGATGATTACAATTTTGTAATGAGGGATTTGCTTTTTTAAAATTAACTTACATTGATCGTGCTTGTACCATCGCAGGCCGATCCCATATGGGTAGCCCCTTGTATTTTAGTTCGTGTTAAGAGATGCAATTCAGAAAATGGCGTGACAGGCAGCTGTAGGAGTGCGTGCGGAACATATGCACTGGATTTCGCTAGGGTACCAATGTAAGTGGCATGATAGAGAGCGCATCAATATCGAGGCGTCCAGAAGTCGAAGATTGTCTACATCGACACATTCGAGCGGCACAACGTCGCGACGAGCTTCACCTTTCTCGGATATGACTTCAAGGTGCGAGCCCTGAAAAACTCCAAGGGCGAACTCTTTCGCAAGTGCATGCCGGGAGCGTCGATGAAGGCGATGCGTAGGATGGTGGACACGATCAAACACTGGCGCATCCATCGATCCACGACGGACGACCTGAGGGATTTTTCTCGCAGGTACAACGCTGTGATTCGAGGATGGATCGAATACTACGGTAAATTCTGGTACAGAAACTTCAGCTATCGATCGTGGAGCGCATTGCAATCGCGCTTGCTCAAATGGATGAAGAGCAAGTACCGAATCTCTATACGTCAAGCGGAGCATCGGCTGCGTCTTGTTCGAAGAGAAAATCCGGAGCTGTTCGCGCATTGGTATCTACTATGTGCATCGAATGTGTGATCAAGAGCCGTATGACGGGAGACTGTCACGTACGGTTCTGTGAGCAGCCGAGAGGTGAAATTCCCTTCGGCTGACTCGACTTGCAGGTTCTCTGCGCAGCGGCAAACGGGCAGCGGCGATAATGAGTTTGATCCAGTCGGCGCGGCTCAACGGCCATGATCCATACGCCTACTTGAAGGATGTGCTGACGCGACTCCCGACGCAGCGAGCGAGTGAGATTACCGAGCTACTGCCGCATAGGTGGGTGCCCGTTAACCTACCCAAGGCGAAATAGCCGGACGTTTTCTTTAGAGCAGTTAGTGCCAACCGATGACCATTAGCACCGTAGAGGCCCTACCAAGTCAGCCGCAAGCCATAGGTGAAAGCGCAAAGCTCAGGAGTACGCCCCGAGTTAATCGACAACGCACTCCGCGATCAAAAAAGCGAGCAAACATCTACTGTCCAGGCTTGGCCAGTGGCTGCCCCTGCATATAGTTTTGGTGCCACATCATGTGATCCATCATCATCTGTTGCATTCCCGTGTACCTGTCCATCATGTACTGGCGTTGACTCTTTTGCTCCGGGGTCAAATTCGAGTAGTCCTGCCACCCCATCATGCCACCTCCCATCATGTGGCCTCCCATCATGCCGCCTCCTCCGCAGCACCCCATCATTCCCGGCCCCCACATACCGTTCATCATGCTCATTCCATTTTGCATCGTATTCCAATGCTCTTGGAGGAGCTTCTGCCGCTGCTGGGGATCTTGGGTCTGCTGAATTTTCTCCATCTGGACCTGCATCTTCTGAAAGGTATCTTGCGCCTGAGCCATCTGCTTATCGAACTCGGCAACATTCGGAGTTTGTTGCTGCGTCTGTGCCACTTGAGATTGGTCTGCTGCTAACGCCCACATGGGGGTTAACGATGCGGCGAAGAAGAGCACGGCCAATTTGGTATTTTTCATGTCGAGCTGCCTTTGTGGGGTGGAAGCTGAACCAAATTCTGAATCAACCGATTGCGGTGCTTGCGTTCGCCCGCATTCGCCAAAATTATAGACTTCAGCATGACAATCGCCTGTTACCACTCAATGATTAGCAGAACGGTCAAAAACGACATTGACATATATCAAATGCTGAAGTGCTTCTGCACAGTTCGCATTTTGCACCGGACGCGAAAGAGCCCGCTGTGAACAGGCACAGCCCACGAATGAACACTCGACGACGTCAACAGCCCCCCTATCGCTGCAAGGGGTAGCATCTACGCGACCATGACGAGCAGAAAGGCCGCCGTGACCATCCCATCTGCACGTACAACGCACACGAATGTGCTCGATGCAAGGTAGTCATGACCGATGCAAATGGCTGGTCAGGTCGAATGCAAACAGGTGATCAGGTGAATGACAATGTGATGACTTGGGCGTCCGTTTAACTACTCAAGGTGAATTGGCTGGACTCTTACGACAGCTGGGACAAACTATGTTGTCGTCAACGAACCTATGGATTCGATCGAACCGAGGCCCGTGACAAACTATATTTCTGAAAAGGCGGGGGATAGGATGCGGCTTGACCAATGTTTTCGGGGTACCTTGAGACAAACTATGTTGTCGGCAACCAGCTCGTGGTTTTCAATAATTCACACGGGCATAGAATAATAACGTCTGACGTAGAATAATAACGTCTGACACAGTAGTCATTAAGCACGACACAATGGAGACCCTTTAAATACAAAGGGTTTTCATTTTTTTGGCCTCGCCGCTCATCAGGTTTCCGTCGCGCTGAGTACGATGCAATACGCTAAACACGCGGCTTACGGCTTTCTCTCCTACCAGAGATTTCCCAAGAGTTAATTAGAACATTTGGACATTCGAGAACAGTTCCCACTCTTTTCCGTGTCTGCACTTGAGGCAATCGCCTCGTCCTTGGCTTGTTAAGCTCCTTCGGTTTTATAAATACCCGCTGTCTCCTCAACAACTAACAAGCGCTCACACCATGGATGGAATCGATATGCTGGCTGGGGTCTTTTTCGTGGGTTCTAGTGGCCTGTGCGCTGCGCGCCGAGCGGGTGATCCACCGCGATGCCCTGAGCAAGACCTCGCTGAATGCCGGTTTTTCCTCCCTGTGCAGCAGCAACTTCGGTGCCGATGTCTGTCGGCCTTCCGTCCTTCATTGCTGAATTCAAGGTCGAATATTTAATGAAGTCACCTTTTTCATCGCCCGCATTGGTTCCTCTCAAGATCATCGCCACCGGCGTGGCGCTACCACCCAATCGCGTCGAGTCGGTCGACCTTGATCGGTTGTTGAACAAGCCTGCGGGCTATGTCGAGAAGCGTTCGGGCATTAGCTATCGCTATCATGCCTCGCATGATGCCAGCCAGGCGGAGCTGGCGGCAGCCGCTCTTCACGACGCCCTGGACCGCCAGGGTATCGACGCCGCATCAATCGACTTGCTGATCTCGGCTTCGGCGATTTCCGTGCAGGCATTGCCATGCACGGCGGTGCACATCCTAAAGGTCTCCCAGTTGGCGCCCGGCACCCCCGGTTTCGACATCAATAGCAGCTGTGTGAGCTTTATCTCGGCGCTACAGGTCGCCGCAGGGCTGTTAAATGCCGGCACCTACCGACGCATTGCGATCGTGTCGGCCGACCTGGCGTCACGCGGGATCGACTGGGACGATGAAGAATCCTCACTGATTTTCGGTGACGGTGCAGCGTGCGCCATCGTTGAACGGGGCGATGGCACCAGTGGGATCCTCGCCAGCCTGGTTGAAACCCATCCCCAGGGCAGCGGACTCTGTGAGATACGGGCGGGCGGCACACGACGCAATCCGCGCGCGGGCATGACCGACCGCGACTTCCTGTTCCAGATGCGCGGCAAGCAATTGTTCAGGCAAGCCTCGGCGTTGATCGAGGACTACCTGGCTCGTCTGTTGGGGGCGAGCGGGTTGACCCTGGAACAAATCGCCACGGTGGTGCCGCATCAGGCCAGCCATCTGTCGCTGGAGCATATGCGTCGACGCCTGAATGTCTCTTCCAGCGTGTTGGTGGATATCTACCGCTATCATGGCAACCAGGTGGCCGCATCGATCCCCACGGCATTGCACGCGGCGGTCACCAGCGGACGGTTTAATCGCGCCGAGCCGGTTATGCTCATCGGCACAGCGGCTGGTTTATCCTTGGCCGGCATGGTCCTGCTGCCATGAACGTACTGCTGACCGGCGCCACCAGCGGGCTTGGGCGCAACGCAGCGCAGTGGCTGCTCGACGCCGGTCATGAGGTACATGCCACCGGTCGCGACGCCCAGGTTGGTAACGCCCTGCGTGAGCTGGGCGCCGACTTTACGGCGTTGGATTTAACCCATGCAAGCCTTGAGCAATGCCAGCCATTGATGAGCGGGTGTGATGCGGTCTGGCACTGCGCCGCGAAGTCTTCGCCGTGGGGGCGCCGGGAAGATTTCTACCAGGCGAACGTGGTTGCCACGCAAAAACTGGCTGAGTCAGCGGGGCGTGCCGGTGTTCGGCGTTTTGTTCATATCTCCACGCCCTCGATCTACTTTGATTTCCAGCATCATCATGAAATCGTCGAGAGCTACCGCGCCCCACGGTTTGCCAACCATTACGCTGCCAGCAAGTACGCGGCGGAGCAGGGCATCCAGGCGCTGGTGCCGCGCTATCCGGACACCACCTACGTAATCTTGCGGCCTCGTGGCCTGTTCGGCCCACATGATCGGGTGATCCTGCCCAGAGTGCTGAGCCGACTTGAGCGCGATCGCGGCGTGTTGCGCCTTCCCGGCGGCGGCAACGCGCTGTTGGACCTGACCTTTGTGCTCAACGTGGTGCACGCCATGGACCTGGCGAGCCGCTGCAACCCTTTGCCTTCCGGGGCGGCCTACAACATCACCAACCACCAGCCGATGCGCTTGGCTGACATGCTGCATCTTTTGCTCCATGGACAGTTGGGCCTGCGCTATCAGTTGCAGGCGATTCCCTACCCACTCTTGCACGCACTGGCCGGCGGGCTGGAGCTACTGAGCTGCGCTACGGGCAAAGAGCCGCAACTGACACGCTACAGCGTCGCCGCGTTGAATTTCGATATGACGCTCAGCCAGGTGCGCGCCACTGAGGAACTGGGGTACTCGCCACGCTACACGATGGAGCAGGGGATCGAGCAAACAGGTGCCTGGTTCAGGCAACAGGGCGCGGTGGCTCATGGCTAAAGTCACCCAATTCGAGGTGGGCTACTGCACCCATATCGCCTGCATGGCACAACGCGGGGCCGGTCTGCGCGTGTGTAAGTTCCCGGCCCGGGCGTATCTGCTGGAGGTCGGCAGTCGTCGCTGGCTATGGGATACCGGCTACTCGACGCATTTCCAGGAGCAGACGCAGTCCGGCCTCTTTCGTGTGTACCGCCAGGTCACTCCGGTGTACTTCGACCCACGCGAGTCATTGGTCGAGCAACTGCGCAGCGCAGGCTTGGCGGGCAATGACATCGAGGGGCTGATCCTTTCGCATTTTCATGCCGACCATATTGCCGGGCTGCGCGATTTCAACCAGACCAATTTCATCTGCTCGGGCCAGGGTTGGCAACAAACCCGGACACTGCGTGGGTTTGCGGCGCTGAAGCAGGCCTTCATTCCCGGCTTGATCCCGGAGAGTTTTGAAGCACGACTGCAGTTTATGGAGAGCTTTGCACGGGTGGGCTTGTCTGAGCAGTTGGCGCCTTTCGATCACGGCTTTGAACTGCCGGGAAGTGAGGGGCAGATCTTCCTGGTGCCTTTGCCAGGCCATGCGGCGGGGCATATCGGCGCGTTCATTCTCACCGACGAAGGCTGGACGTTGTTGGCCAGTGACGCCGGATGGTCTGCCCAGAGCTATCAAACCTTGCGCGGACCCTCGGTATTGGCCAATTTGCTGATGGATGATTCCCGCGTCTATTACGACACGCTCCGCCGACTGAACCAGCTGTGGGCGGCCGGTCATGTTGACATCCGTCTGTGTCATGAGGGCGACCTATGATCCCGGTGAAGACCCTCTGGCACTACTTTCGTACCCAGCGCCGGATCTTCACCGATCGCGCGGTGCTGCAAGCCTATCAGGCAAAACAGCTGAAGCGCTTCGCTCGGCGGGTCCTTGCACAGAGTCCCTATTTTCGCCCTTACAGCGCGCTGTCGGTGACCGAGTGGCCGCTGATGGATAAGGCGCTGATGATGGCGCAGTTCGACCAGATGAACACCGCCCAATTGCAGCGCGATCAGTTACTGGCGTGTGCCCGACGCAGCGAAACCGAACGCGACTTCACCCCCACGGTCGGCGCCTACAGTGTTGGGTTGTCGTCTGGCACGTCGGGGCAGCGCGGTGTGTTTGTCGTCAGTGAGCGGGAGCAACAGGTCTGGGCCGGCGGCATGCTGGCAAAGATGCTGCCCGAAGGTATTTTTGCCGGTGAACGCGTCGCGCTGTTTTTACGTGCGGACAACAATCTCTACCACAGCGTGAACAACCGCTGGCTGAGCCTGGAGTTCTACGATCTGTTTGCGCCTTTCCCGGCGCAACTGCCGCGCTTGCAGCAGCAGGCACCGACGATCATTGTCGCGCCGGCCCAAGTGTTGAGGGCGCTTGCGCTCGCGGTCCTCGATCAGCAACTGGCCCTCAACGTCAAGAAAGTGATCTCGGTAGCCGAAGTCCTGGACATGCATGATCGACGGATACTGGAGCAGGTGTTTCCTGACATCGGTGAGGTGTATCAGGCCACCGAGGGGTTTCTGGCAGCTTCATGTTCCCACGGCACGCTGCATTTGAATGAAGAATTTCTCTACATCGAGCCCCAGTGGATCGATGAGCATCGCTTTACGCCGTTGATCACCGATTTCACCCGTAGCACACAACCCATCGTGCGCTACCGGCTCGATGATGTACTGGTCAGGAAGGCCACCCCATGCCCGTGCGGGCAAGCGACCATGGCCATTGAACGGATAGAAGGTCGATGCGATGACCAGTTGCTGTTGCTCAATCGCCAGGGGACGCCGCAGGTGATATTTGCCGATCTGTGCACGCGGGCCATTGCCAACGCGTTGCCGCTGACCAGTGATTACCGGTTGATTCAACAGGCCGAACATCGTTTACAGCTGGTTGCCGACTGTTCACAACAGGAGTTGGCACAGTGTCACGCGCAACTCGTGGCAGTGCTCGAGCAACAGGGGATCGCCACCGAACCACTGGAGTGGCAACTGACGGTACAGACCGTGATGCCAGCGTTCGATCAGAAAAGACGACGAATCATTCGGCAGGTGAATCCATGATCAAGGCAATCTTTCCAAGGTTGTGGCACATGCTGCTAGGCTGGGGATGTGTGGGGGTTGTTTACAACCTCACTGACCGTCTTCAAGACGCGGGGACTGTCATCTCGCCCTCATTGATTGATCGCCTGATCCCATTCAGCCCACACGCTATTTGGCTGTACCTGTCGTTCTTCATCATGATTCCGTTGGCTTACCTGCTTGCCCCGCTTGATCGGGTTAAATGGTTGGCCAGGGCCATGCAACTGACTGCGATAGGGGCGGGGGTCGTTTATGTGTTGTGGCCGACGACCATGGTCTATCCGCTCGATCACGGCACCACCCTCAGTTCTGATGTGTTGAGTGCATTGACACAGTTCGACTCAAAGCAAAATTGCTTACCGTCATTGCACATGGCACTGACGGTGCTGGCCGTATGGGCCGTTGGCGATGAAAGGCACAAAGTGAGAACGGTGTTGTTCATCCTATGGGCTGTGGCGATTGCCTTTTCGATCCTGCAGTTACGCCGTCACCTGTTGATTGACCTGGCCAGCGGTACGTTGTTGGCACTGGTGGCTGGATGGCTGGTGCGGTGTGTTGGTTTGATTCGCTATCGTGCGGTCAGAGGAGTGGCGTGATGATTGATCTGGCGTTCCCCATCCTGTTCATGTTGCTGGTGGTGATTGGCGAGATGCTGGTGGTGCAGTGGCGCCAGCGTGACGTGGTCAACTGGCATGACGTGATGTTCAACCTGAACTCCGGCCATCTCATGCTGTGGTTGTTCCGTGGGCTGGAAATCACCTGTTACGGCTATGTCGCCACCCACTTCAGCCTCTCGCTGTTTGAGTCATGGCCACCGGTGCTGACCTGGGTATTTGCACTGTTTGCCTGGGACTTCGGTTTTTATTGGTTGCACCGGACACACCACTACTTGCGTGTGCTGTGGGCGGTGCACGTGGTTCACCATCAGGGCGAGCATTTCAACCTGTCATTGGGGGTACGCAACTCTTGGTACTCGTCACTGACCTCTATCCCATTCTTTATGGTGTTGGCTGTGCTGGGTGTACCGTTGTCGGTGTTTGTCACGGTGTCCATCCTGCATTACACAATTCAACTGTTTAATCACAGTGCATTGACGCCCAAGTTGGGAGTCCTGGAGTCGGTGTTCGTCACGCCTGCCCACCATCGGGTACATCACGTCAAAGACATGGCCTACTCGAACAAGAACTTTGGCGGCAGTTTTATCTTCTGGGACAAACTGTTCGGCACGTTTTGTCCCAGCCTGCCGCAAGCGCCGTTCGACTATGGCGTGGGTGGCGCCAAACCGTCTGCAAACCCATTTTGGGCGAGTAATCTGCCATTGTTGCGCTACATGCACATGCCGGTGAGCGTGTCCGATGAAGGCGGACGCTGGCGTTGCTCGAACCTGACCGTTTTCAGTGGTGCGTTGCTGGTGTTTGTCGGGGTGATTGCCTATGTCTATGAATATGGCTACGGCTACACCAACGTTCATTGGCCGCAAGTCGCGCTGTTCACTTTATTGGCGCTGGGACCGGTGGCGCTGGCGGGCATGGTGCAAGGGCGCGTCTGGAGCGTAATGGGTTGGCTGGCAATTTCATTGGGGCTGCCAGTGCTGTTTCTCGGGCTGCTGAGGTGGTCACAGGGGTATTGGCAGGTCGTGCTTGTCTCGCTTGCGGTGCACGGAGTCGCGGTGCTGTGGTCTTGCACCCGGCGGCGATCCGACGCTGCGCCTGCGGTGGAGCAATCTCATGGCTGAGTCGCTCAGGCCCCTGGTCTTTCCCGCCGATGGCGAGCAGGCCTTTCATCAAGCACTCAAGCGCGCGGCTCGCGCCTATCTGGCGGATGACCACCGTTATGCCGATGGTTGGCTGCTCGCCAGGGCCTTGGTGTTGCTGGTGTTGTGCGCGGGGTTCTATGCCTTGAGCCTGATGCAGCACAACGCGTGGGCGTTTGTCGGTTGCTACTTCCTGTTTGTGATGATGGGAATGCTGTTAAACGTGGTGGTCAATCATGACGCCTCTCACAACGTCTTCTTCCGCGCACCTTGGGCCAACCGCCTGGTAGGGCGCTTGGTCACGCTGCCGTTGGGTGTGGATCCGGATTACTGGCGGGTGCGTCACGTCGATTTTCACCACGTCTACGCCAACGTCGAACATTACGACCTGGATACGGAAGAGAACGGCATCTTCCGACAGACTCCGTTCCAGCGTTGGCGTGCACACATGCGCTATCAACACCTTTACTGGCCGGTGATCGCGGCGTTGTCGCTGCCCTATGTCGCCTGGATATTTGACTGGTCGGATCGATTAGGAAAAACGCCACTCAAGTCAAAAGACGTGTTGCCGGGACGCCGGGGCTGGACGGTATTTGTCGTCAGCAAGGTCACCCATTTGCTATTGGTGCTGGGGGTGCCATTGACGGTTTGTCAGCTCAATGGCATCAGTTGGTCGACGGTGCTGCTGGCGTATGCCGTGAGCCAGATGTGTGCGTCGTTGTTGGTGGTTTACTTGCTGCTAGGTACGCATTGGGCACAGGCGCAGTTTTATCGTGCACCTGATACGGCGGTGATGCCCCATGGCTGGTATCGACATAATTTCTCTACGGCTTGCGACTGGCTGACCACGCCTTCCTGGCTGCGCCATTTCACCGGTGGGCTGAATTACCATTTGACCCATCATCTGTTCCCCGGCTGGAGTCATCGTCATTACCCCGCGCTGGCGGCGATCATTGAACAGTTGGCGGTGCAACATGGCATGGACTATCGCTGTATTGGCTATCGCGAACTGCTGAGGCAACAGCAACAGTTCCTGCGCCGGATGGGGCAGGAGACGTCCATGGACGGGGTGCCCCAATAATGAAACCGCTAGCGTTCCAGCGCGATGACGCTGATGTGCATAAAGCACTGATGCAGGCGGCCAGCGACTATCTGGCGGCGCACCATGATCATCGTTTCGCCGATACCTGGATGATCGTCAAGCTACTGGTGCTGGTGCTGCTATGTACCGGGTTTTACGGCATGAGCCTGGAGCAGTCCACAGGGTGGGCTTACTTGGGTTATTACTTCGGCTTCATTTTTACGGCCATGTTTATCACGGTCAACGTGGTCCATGATGCGTCCCATAATGCGTTTTTCGAACGACGCTGGGCCAATCGCTGGCTCAATTGCCTGGTCAGCATACCACTGGGTCTTGATCCTGATTGTTGGCGAGTGCGGCACGTTATTTTTCATCACGGGCACAATAACGTTGAGGGCTACGACCTCGATATTGAGCCCAATGGAGTTCTACGCCAGACCCCATTCCAGCGCTGGAAGCCCTTTATGCGAGTGCAGCGCTTTTACTGGCCACTGGTTGCGGCCATGACCTTCCCTTATTACATTTTTCTGTTCGACTGGTTGGACCGGGCGGGGCAAACGCCGGTTACCAGGCGAATGGCGCAACACGGCGTGCGCGGCTGGAGTGTGTTTGTGTTTGGCAAAGGCACGCACCTGGTATTGGCGCTGTTGATCCCGCTCTGGGTTTTGCCAGCGACCATCAGCGCGCTCGACATCGTGCTGGTTTACCTGGGCAGTCAAATGCTCTCCTCGTTGCTGTTCGTGATGCTGATCATCGGTACTCATTGGGCAAAGGCGAAGTTTTATCAGGCGCCGGAAAGTGGCGTATTACCCCACGGCCGGTATCGCCATGTGTTTTCTACCACCATTGACTGGCAGACAACGCCGCGCTGGCTGGGGTATTGGCTCGGCGGGGCCAACCTGCACCTGACACACCATCTGTTCCCGCACTGGAGCCACCGGCATTATCCGGCCTTAAGCCAGCTCATCAGCGAAGTTGCGCCACGTTTCGGCCTTGAATACCAGCGTATCGGGCCCAGTGAAATGCTGAGGCTCCAACAGCGGTTCCTCAGTGCGATGGGCGCGAACAAAGAGGCGGATGTTTAAACGTGAAGGACCTTCAGCCTTCACTCCCGCTATTACCGTGAGGAACAACGCTCCATGCCTAGCATTATCACCCATGCTGTCGTGCCCCTTATTGTTGGAGCGGTGATGGGGCGGCGCCACATCAGCGCCAGGTTATTGATCATGGGCGCGGTGCTGGCCGCGCTACCTGATGCCGACGTGATTTCATTCAAACTGGGCATTGCCTATACCGACACCTGGGGGCATCGCGGTGCAGCCCATTCGATAGCCTTTGCCTTGGCCATTAGCTGTCTGGCGAGTGTGTTTTATAAGTCACTGCATACGAGCCTTGGGCGGAGCATCAGCTTTCTCTTCCTGGCGGCCGTGTCTCATCCATTACTGGATGCCTGCACCGATGGCGGCCTGGGGGTTGCCTTGTTCTGGCCCTTCAGTGAGCTGCGGTGGTTCATGCCGTTCAGGCCGATCGAAGTGTCCCCCATCGGTCTGACGCAGTTTCTGAGTCAGCGCGGCTGGGCAGCGCTGCAGTCTGAGATTTTATGGGTGTGGCTGCCCACGCTGGGGCTGGCCGCTGTTCTCCTTGCTGGTCGATGGATATGGCCTGCCAAGAACAGCTCAGGGATAAATTAGATGAGGGGGGGGCTCTGCGCCACCCCGGACTCAGCCACCAAGAAGCGTCTCAGCGTATCGATCGATAAGGCAGAGGGTTTGTAGTTCCACAATGGATACTCATCCAGGCTGCACTCATCCGTGTGATCCGGCTGCCTCATCAGAGCGCTCGCTACCGACATGATCCCCCTCCAAGGGAGGGGCAGTCAGAAATGAATCTCAGCGGATTTGATGCCGATCTCCCGAAGCTCCTGGATCAGGTCATCCAGCTGTCGAAATGACTCGATTTCTTCATTGTCATTGACCAGAAAATAACTGCTTCCCACCTCTTTTTTAAACAGGATGATCCACTCGTGCGTGTTGGCCGGGTTGGCTATCACATGCGTGTCGAAGTGCATGCCTTCACCGTGTTTGGTTTTGACGTCTTCACGTTTCATGTGGATCTCCGAGCGTGGACTCATGTTGTCCACAAACATGATTCTGGATCATTCAACACTGGTTTTTTCAGCGTCGCGGATGCTGTGCAAAGGGTATTTCAGTGGTTTTGCTATTATCACTTCATGTAAATATTATGCACATGCCACCAGAGAGGGCTAGTCATGATTGCGATACGAGAAGCCTGGAAAGCGGGCCTGTTGAGGCCCGAACACTGGCTTCGAAATATCGTCTCCGGGGTCATCGTCGGCGTTGTGGCGCTGCCCTTGGCCATGGCGTTTGCTATCGCCTCAGGCGTAAAGCCCGAACAAGGAATTTATACAGCCATCATCAGTGGTCTTCTGGTTTCTCTCTTTGGAGGGAGCCGTCTTCAGATCGCAGGTCCGACAGGGGCATTCGTCGTCATT
The DNA here is from genome assembly GCF_007713465.1 of Pseudomonas sp. H3(2019). Lineage (GTDB taxonomy): Bacteria > Pseudomonadota > Gammaproteobacteria > Pseudomonadales > Pseudomonadaceae > Aquipseudomonas. The sequence continues at coordinate 32,061 of NZ_VMSG01000018.1, forward strand.
TTGTCTGGAGTGACCGCCAAATACGGCGTTGATGGCTTGCAGATCGCAACGATAATGGCCGGGGCGATTTTGCTTTTGCTCGGTATCACCAAGCTTGGCGCCATCATCAAGTTCATCCCCGACCCGGTGATTGTCGGATTCACCGCCGGCATTGGTGTGATCATTTGGGTCGGGCAGTGGAAAGATTTCTTTGGTTTGCCGAAAATCAGCGGTGAGCATTTCCATGAGCGACTCTGGCACCTGGTTCAGGCTCTCCCCAGCTTTCATGTACCCACGACACTGTTAGCACTCTCGAGTCTGGTGCTGGTGATCACCGCCCCCAAAATACCTGGCGTAAGGCGTGTTCCCGGCCCCTTGATCGCTATGGTCGTCGTGACGGCACTGCAGTCATATTTTCAGTTCGACGGTGTTGCAACGATCGGGAGTGCTTTCGGGGGGATTCCTCGAGGATTGCCTGCGGTCGGCCTTCCTGCAATAACACTGCCTCAAGTAATTGAGTTGATTGGCCCGGCGTTCGCCATCGCGATGTTGGGCGCTATCGAGTCATTACTGTCTGCTGTTGTCGCCGACGGTATGGCTGGTACCAAGCATGACTCCAATCAGGAGTTAATCGGCCAAGGCATCGCTAACCTGGTCACCCCTTTGTTCGGTGGCTTTGCCGCGACAGGTGCAATTGCTCGAACCGCTACCAACATCCGCAATGGAGGCAACAGTCCCGTCGCGGGTTTTGTACATGCGCTCACATTGATATTGCTGATTTTATTCCTGGCGCCGTTGGCTTCGGATATCCCGCTGTGTGCGTTGGCAGCGATCCTGTTTGTGGTCGCCTACAACATGAGCGAGTTGAAGCATTTCCAGCGCATGGTCAAGCGCGCCCCGAAAGCCGACGTGGCAATACTTCTAATCACCTTCAGCCTGACTGTTTTCAGCGACTTAGCGATTGCAGTGAACATTGGTGTCATTCTCGCGATGCTGCAATTCATGCGTCGGATGGCATCTTCTGTCGAAGTGCAGCAAATGGTCGAAAAAGAGCTTGAAGTTGAGTTACGGATCAATGGGCACGTTCGTCTGCCGCCTGGTGTTTTGGTGTACACCATTGAAGGGCCGCTTTTCTTTGGCGCAGCAGAAACCTTTGAGCGCGTTCTGGCCCAAACGCACACCGATCCGGGGACATTGATTATTCGTCTAAAGCGAGTGCCGTTCATGGACATAACGGGCTTACAAACGTTGCTCGAAGTTATTGAGCAATTACGCAAGCGCGGCATTGTCGTAAAACTGTGCGAAGCCAACGATAAAGTCCTTGGCAAGCTGGAGAGAGCGGGAATACTCCAAGCGCTTGGTTCAGAGCATTATCACGCCGACTTCAGTGGTGCATTGGGCAGTTTCGAGATCGACAAGGCGCCACGCCTCGGCTGAGCTGGAGCTTTAGTAGGCAGAGCGATGAGCGGGTTCCCGATGTGCCGGCTCCATGGCGAGTGAACTACTTATCATTGACCGCTATTTTGCTTTTGGTCGAGTAGGACACGCCATGTGTCTCCAGGTAGTCTCGAATAAGCTGACGGACGACCTGTGAAGGCGTCAGGTCCTGAGATGCACAGAGCTCCTCAAGGGCTTTTTTCTTGACGGGATCAATGAGCACAGTCAGTCGTGCAGTCTTATTTTCCATGGAGTTGCCAGTACCCTAAGGCGTTCGATGATAATCAAATTCTAATGGCCGAGGCTTTGTTTGTCATCGTTTAGGTAGGTAACGGCTCGCTGGATCAACTGTGCTCAATAAGTGGAGAGACGTTCCAGCCAATGGCATTGACCCCAGCAAAGGGATGGTGAGCATTCACAAATACGTAAAAAATACGTCAAGTTTATGTTTCTGTAACAATTTGAAACGTACAATCCGCCCCGGAAATGCAGCGCGTCGGCATCGATGTCGATTGCGCGTGCCGCAGGCAAACCTGCCGGCTGGATGACGTCGTGCTTTTCCCGTCCAAATGTCCTATTCACTCCCGTTCAGGAGACTCCAGCCATGGATCCTGCCCATTCTCGGCGGGCCACCCATTGGGATGCCAAGTGAGGCGCAGAGGGTAAACGGTGTGTTCAGATCCCCGGCGCTCTGGACCACTGAACCGTTTTCTGCATCGCCCCATAGCGTTCGTTTGTGTGGCCTCCCTCCGTCGTTTTATTACCCCGCTAGAGTGTACTTAGCTGTGCTCCAACTGTTTGTTGAGCCGTTCTGTGCGCGGTCGCTCTAGAACCTGTTGATCGGTAGTCAACGATCACCTCCAGAACGCTACTGGAATCACTGAACATGAATAAGGTATTGCGTCATTACATACCGGCCACGGCACAACGGTTGCTTCCCAACCGCTGGGATCTGATCGCCATGCCGTTGGTGATTGGCTTCCTGCTGTTTTTCTCGATTGGCGCGCACGAGACCTGGGCTCCCATCTCGACGTTGCAGACGCAGGTCATTTCGCTGGACCCGGCCGACTTGCCCGAATACGCGATCCGCACCACATTGCGCATGCTCGCGGCCATGGTGGCGGCGCTGATTTTCACCCTGGTTTACGGCACGTTGGCCGCCAAGAGCCGGCGGGCAGAGAAGCTGCTGGTACCGGTGCTGGACATTCTGCAATCGGTGCCAGTGCTGGGCTATATCTCGTTTACCGTGACATTTTTCCTGCTGTTGTTTCCAGGACGTGTGCTGGGCGCGGAGTGCGCAGCGATCTTCGCCATTTTCACCAGTCAGGCCTGGAACATGACGTTCAGCTTCTACCAGTCGCTGCGTACGGTGCCTCGGGATCTGGAAGAGGTATCCAGTAACCTGCAGCTTTCCGGCTGGCAAAAATTCTGGAAACTCGATGTGCCGTTCGCCATTCCGGGCCTGGTCTGGAACATGATGATGAGCATGTCCGGTGGCTGGTTTTTCGTGGTGGCCTCGGAAGCAATCACCGTGGGCGACAAGACCATCACCTTGCCGGGCGTCGGATCCTATCTGGCGACGGCCATCGAACAACGCAACATGCACGCCGTGGGTTACGTCATTCTGGCGATGATTGCGGTCATCCTGATTTACGACCAGTTCCTGTTCCGGCCGCTGGTGGCCTGGGCGGACAAATTCCGGATGGAAGACACGGCTTCACAGGCCGGGGCTCCCGAGTCCTGGGTACTGAATCTGATCCAGCGCACCCGCGTGGTTCAGCGCCTGTTGCGGCCTTTTCTCCGGGCCATTGTGCGTATCACCAACATGCGCCTGAGCTTGCCACGCTCCAAAGCGGTGGCCGTTCAGGCGAGTCCGAAGGTATCAAAGACTATCGATTGGATCTGGGGCGCGGCGATTGCGCTAATGACCCTGTACGCGCTGTATCACATCGTGATTTACGTTGGCAGCGAGGTGACGCTGGGCGAACTCTGGCATGTGATCGGTCTGGGCACCATCACCCTGCTGCGGGTAGCCCTGTTGATACTGGTGGCCTCGTTGATCTGGGTACCGCTGGGCGTGATGATCGGCTTGCGCCCGCATCTGGCGGAGAAAATCCAGCCGCTGGCCCAGTTCCTCGCGGCGTTCCCGGCGAACCTGTTGTTTCCGGTGTTTGTCATCGTGATTCTGCGCTATCAGTTGAACCCGGATATCTGGTTAAGCCCGCTGATTGTGTTGGGCACCCAGTGGTACATCCTGTTCAACGTGATTGCTGGTGCCAGCGCCTTTCCCAACGACTTCCGCGAGGCTGCGACCAATTTCCGCATTCGCGGCTGGCAGTGGTGGCGCAAGGTCATGCTGCCGGGCATTTTCCCGTATTACGTGACCGGTGCGATTACCGCCTCGGGCGGGGCGTGGAACGCCAGTATCGTGTCCGAATTCGTTTCCTGGGGGCAGGACAAGGTGGTCGCTCACGGTTTGGGGGCCTACATCGCCCAGACCACCGCGGCTGGCGACTTTCCGAAAATCACCTTGGGCGTGGTGGTGATGTCGTTCTTTGTCGTGGCGTTCAACCGCGTGCTGTGGCGGCCGCTGTACGCCATCGCTGAAAACAAACTCCGTCTGAATTAACAGGTGTCGATTTGATGAATAGCCAGACTGAAAAAACAGGCGCGCACTCCGAAATTTATGCACTGAAGAACGTCTGTCGAGGCTTCGGCAAGGGCAAGGACGAGTTGCAGGTACTCAGCGATGTCGATCTGACCCTGCGCGAAGGTGAAATCGTCGGCATGCTGGGTCGCTCCGGCTCTGGCAAGTCGACGCTGCTACGGATCATTGCCGGTCTGATCCTGCCCTCCTCAGGCGAGGTTCGCTATAACGGTTCGTTGTTGACCGGACCTGCCGAAGGCGTGGCCATGGTCTTTCAGACCTTTGCGCTGTTTCCCTGGCTGACTGTTCTGGAAAACGTCGAAGCCGGTCTTCAGGCGTTGCAGGTCGAACCCAAGGAAGCACGCAAGCGTGCACTGGCCGCCATCGACCTGATCGGCCTCGACGGTTTCGAAAACGCTTACCCAAGGGAATTGTCGGGTGGCATGCGCCAGCGCGTAGGTTTTGCCCGGGCGCTGGTGGTCAATCCGACTTTGTTGTTGATGGACGAGCCGTTCTCGGCGCTGGATGTACTGACGGCAGAAACCCTGAGAACCGACTTGCTGGACCTGTGGAGCGGCGGCCAGCTGCCGATCAAGTCCATCCTGATCGTGACCCACAACATCGAAGAAGCGGTGTTGATGTGCGACCGCGTGTTGGTGTTGTCGTCGAACCCCGGGCGGGTCGTGGCACAAATCCGTGTGCCGTTCGCCCACCCGCGCAACCGTCTGGACCCGGCCTTTCGCAAAATGGTCGATGACATCTATGCACTGATGACCAACCGGCGCAGTGCCGACGCCAAAACCGGCAAGGCTGAACTGCAATTGGGCAGCCCGTTGCCTGACGTGTCGACCAACCTGATGGCCGGTCTGATTTCGGCGCTGGCAGCCGAGCCGTATTTTGGCCTGGACAGTCTCTCCAATGTCGCCGAGCGTCTGTTGCTGGAGGTCGACGATCTGTTCCCGGTCGCGGAGATGCTCGAGCATCTGGGGTTTGCCGAACTCAAGGGCGCCGACATCAAGTTGACCGACGCGGGCAAGCTGTTCGATGAGTACGGCACCCAGGAGCGCAAAACCATTTTTGCCGACCATCTGCTCAGGTATGTGCCATTGGCCACCCGCATTCGCCAAGTGTTGCAGGAACGACGTGGTCACTGGGCGCCGCGGGTACGGTTCGAGCAGGAGTTGGGAGATTCGCTCACTGACGCCGCGGTAGAAGAAACGCTGGAGAACGTGATCAGTTGGGGCCGGTACGCTGAAATATTCTCCTATGACGACAACACCGAGACCTTCAGCCTGGAAGATGTCGAAGGCAGTCTGTAACCGGCTCACTCAAGGTCGGGCGCGACGATGCAATAGGTAGCTCATGGACAGACTCCAGGAAATGCAGGTATTCGTCGCCGTGGCGCAAGAACAGGGCTTCTCTGCGGCGGCGCGGCGTCTGGGGTTGTCGGCGGCCAGCGTGACGCGGGCGGTGGCGGCGCTGGAGGTGCGTATCGGCACTCAATTGCTGACACGCACCACGCGCAGTGTGCATTTGAGTGAGGCCGGTCAGCGTTATCTGGAAGACTGTCGACGCATTCTGGCGGACATTCAGGAAGCCGAAGCGTCAGTTGCCGGCAGTCATGCGCAGCCGCGTGGGCAACTGACGATCACTGCGCCAGTGCTGTTCGGTGAGTTGTTCGTGACGCCGGTGATGGTTGGCTACCTTGAGCAGTTTCCCGATATCAGTATCAACGCGTTGCTGGTCGACCGGGTGGTGAGCATGGTCGAGGAGGGCATCGACGTCGCCGTGCGCATCGGTGAACTGCCTGACAGCAACCAGCACGCCATTCTGGTGGGCGAGGTGCGGCGGGTTATCTGCGGGTCTCCCGATTATCTGAAGCGTCATGGCCGGCCAATGCATCCCAATGATCTGGGCCGAGCGCGGATTGTTGCCACCTCGTCCATTGGGCAGCAGCGAAACTGGCCCTTTAGCGAGGCCGGAGAGGTGTTGAGCATTCGCCCTGAACCGCGTCTGGTCGTCACGGCGAATCAGGCGGCAATCACGGCCGCGGCTCTGGGGCTTGGATTGACCCGGGTTCTTTCCTATCAAGTGGCCAGCAAGGTCGCCAGCGGTGAGCTGGAAATCGTCCTGCAAGACTTCGAACTGCCGTCGTTGCCCATCCATGTGGTGTATCAGGGCGGGCGCAAGGCACCGGTGCGGGTACGTAGTTTCGTGGACTATGCGGTGAAGGCATTACGTGAACATCCGGCATTGCGCGCCTGAGGTGTTATTGCGCTGGGTGAAATGATCGATTGTGTTTTCTGGTTATTCTGTTGTTTTGATGGCAGGTGGAAGATAACGCCACTTAGCGCGGTTCCCTCCTGAACCGCGCGATCCAGCCGCGGAGTCGACTATGCACGCCATCAAACTCTACAACTTCCCACGTTCCGGCCACGCCCACCGTGTGGAGCTGATGCTGTCGTTGCTTGAGCTGCCAACCGAACTGATCTTCGTTGATCTGGCGAAAGGCGCGCACAAACAGCCAGACTTTCTTGCACTCAATGCCTTTGGTCAGGTCCCGGTGATCGACGACCAAGGTGTGGTGCTGGCCGATTCCAACGCGATTCTGGTGTACCTGGCGCAGAAATACGGCAAGGGCCGCTGGCTGCCCGCCGACCCCGTCGGTGCGGCCAGGGTTCAGCGCTGGCTGTCGATAGCGGCCGGGCCGATTGCCTTTGGCCCGGCCATTGCCCGGCTGATCACGGTATTCGGTGCGCCTCACAACGCCGAAGAGGTGATTGCTCGTTCGCACAATCTGCTCAAGGTGATTGATCAAGAACTGAGCAAATCCACCTACCTCGCTGGCGATGAGCCAACCATCGCCGATGTGGCGGCGTACAGCTACATCGCCCATGCGCCGGAAGGCAACGTGTCGCTGGCTGACTATGCCCATGTGCGGGCCTGGCTGGCGCGGATCGAGGCCTTGCCCGGTTTTGTCGGCATGCCACGCTCCGTGGCCGGCTTACAAACTGCCTGAACGCTTACAGCCCGGTATTGCCGGGCCGTTTACACTGCGCCGGGTGCGCAGGGGAGAACCGTGATGGAGCTTTCACCTTGGCATGCCGGCGAGAAACAGTTGCAGGCTCATGCAGGGGTTGCCGAGCGTATGGAAGCGCACGGGCGCAAGGTGATCCGCCAGCAAATGCCGGATCAGCATCGGCAGTTCTATCGTCAGTTGCCGTTCATGGTGTTCGGTGCCGTGGACGCCGACGATAACCCCTGGGCAAGCATCCTCGAAGGCCAGCCGGGTTTCGCCCATTCCCCTGAACCTGCGCGGTTGCAACTCGACAGCCTGCCCACGTTGGACGACCCGGCGCAATTACACGCCGGGGCGGCGATTGGCTTGCTGGGGATCGAATTGCACACCAGGCGGCGTAACCGGATCAACGGCCGGGTCAGCACGATTGGCGCGCAAGGCCTGAGTGTCTCGGTCGAGCAGTCTTTCGGTAATTGCCCGCAATATATTCAATTGCGGCAGTTCAAATCGGTGCCGCTGGCCGATCCGTCGACCCGCATCGTACAGCGTCTGAATTCGCTGGATGATGCGGCCACAGCGATGATTCGAGGGGCCGACACCTTCTTTGTCGCCAGTTATGTGGATGTGGATAACTCACGCTCTGTGGATGTTTCTCACCGTGGCGGCCAGGCTGGCCTCGTTAAGGTTGAGGGCGACTGCCTGACCATCCCTGATTTTGCCGGCAATCTGCACTTCAATACCTTGGGCAACCTGCTACTCAATCCGCGGGCCGGGTTACTGTTTATCGATTTCACCTCGGGTGACTTGTTGCAGGTCAGCGGGCATACCGAAATCATCCTCGATGGCCCACAAGTTGAAGCCTTTCAAGGCGCCGAACGGTTGTGGAAGCTGCATGTGCAGCAGGTGGTTCGGCGACCCGCAGCATTGGTGTTGCGCTGGCGCTTCGATGGGGTTTCACCCAACAGTTTGATGACCGGCACCTGGGAGCAGACTGCCGCCAGGTTGCAGGCGGCGGCATTGGGCGATCGCTGGCGGCCATTGCGGGTGTCCCGGATTGAGCGGGAAAGCCAGAGCATTCGTTCGATCTATCTGGAATCGGCTGACGGCGCCGGGTTACCTCTGTTTCAGGCCGGGCAGCACTTGCCGGTGCGTTTCACGCTTGATGGCCAGGTGCATATCCGCACTTACAGTCTGTCGAGTGCGCCCTCCGATGAATTCTTCCGCATCAGCGTGAAGCGTGATGGATTGGTGTCTTCGCACCTGCACGAAGGGATTCGGGTCGGCGATCTGATTGAAGCTCGTGCACCGCAAGGGCATTTCACGGTGGCCGCCAATGAACAGCGACCGCTGGTGCTGTTGGCGGCCGGGGTCGGCATCACACCGTTGTTGTCGATGCTGCGTGAAGTGGTTTACCAAGGCCAGCGCACACGGCGTACCCGCCCGACCTGGTTGATCCAGAGTTCGCGTAGCCTGGCTGATCAGCCATTTCGCGCTGAGCTTGAGCGCTTGCTGGAGGGCGCGGATGACGCGGTGCAGGTATTACGTCTGCTCAGCCAGCCGGAACGCGAAGCCCTGGAAGGCGAGGGTTTTGACCTGACCGGGCGCATCGACCTCGCACTGCTTAAAACCATCCTGCTGGTGGAAGACTACGATCAGCTGGATTTTGTCCTCTGTGGCCCGAGCAGTTTCACTCAAGGGCTGTACGACGATTTACGCGGGCTGGACATCCGCGATGAGCGGATTCACGCCGAAAATTTTGGTCCTTCGACGCTACGTCGGCAGCCGGATCCGGAGGCGGTAGTCATCGAGCAACTTCCTGCGGCCACCACCCCGGTCGCGGTGGTGTTTCAGCGCTCGGCCATTGATGCGCGCTGGCAGCCAGACAGCGGCAGTTTGCTGGAGTTGGCGGAAAGTCGAGGTTTGCGGCCAGAGTTCAGCTGCCGCGGCGGCTCCTGCGGCACCTGCAAGACCCGTTTGATCAGTGGTGGGGTGAATTATCCACAGCCCCCGGCGGAATTACCCGGTGCCGGGGAAGTGCTGATTTGCTGTGCGGTTCCGGCTCAGGGCCAGCAACCGCTGGTGCTGGATGTGTAGGGGGTCATGGAGTACGTACATTCAACCTCCCAAAGCCTGACGGTAGGCGTGAGCTGTTATCGCCGCGCAACGCTCCCAGGAAAAAAGCTTCGCTTGTTGCAACCCCGCTTCTCGGCATGTCTGCCAATGCGCTTCATCCTCGACCAGATGGCTCATGGCCGCGCACAAACCGTGCAAATCATCAGACTCAATATAGTTTCCCGCAGCGCCCGCGACTTCCGGCATTGCCGAGCGTCGAGTCAGTATTACTGGCGTGCCACTGGCCATGGCCTCCAGCACCGGAAGGCCGAAGCCCTCATAAACTGACGGAAAGATCAGTGCTCGGGCGCCAGCCACCCACTGAGCGACATGCTCATCGGGTAAATACCCGAGCAGGCGAACATGACCGGCTGCCAAGGCGTTGTTCAGTTCATCGCTGAATTGGCGACGTTCCCATCCGGCCATTCCGATCACCAGTAAAGGAAAACGCTGGCGCAATGTCTCGGGCAGTTCAGTGTGGGCGCGCAAGGCCAGCGACAGGTTCTTGCGTGGTTCCTGGGTGCCAACACACAGGAAGTACCCCTGTGGTTTTACCCCATAAGGTTGCAGCACCTGCTGTAGCGATGCGTTGGAACGCGGATGAAAACGCGCCGCAGCCCCCAGCGGGGCAACCACGAAGCGCTCAGGTCCAAGGCCGAAATAATGCTGAGCCTCTTGGGCAACAAACTGCGAGTCGGTCAGGATCAGGCGGGCCTGCTGCACGCCCTGGCTCAGTCGGCGTTCTATCTCCCGCAACCGCGCTGCGGGCTGGGTCGACGGGTAGTGCAGATGGGTCAGGTCATGCAGGGTCATGATGGTCGGTCCCTTGAATGCCAGGGGCCACAGACTCGGTTCGTGGTAGAGGTCGATGGTCGCCGAGCGCCCTCGGTCGAAGCGTCGTTGCTCCAGCCAGCGCCGCGCCTGGTAAGAACCGGGGATTTGCCGTAGCAACGGTGTGAGCCGTGAGTAACCGGGCATCGTTGCCTTTGGCAGCGACGAACTCCAACCCCAACCGTGGAACAATGACAGTTCGAGGTCCGGATCATGGGCCAGGGCACTGATCAGCTCGGCCAGATAGTGGCCGATGCCGGTTCGGGGGGCCTGGAGAATTCGTGCGTTAAGGGCAATCTGCATGCTGCTTCTCAACGGTCACCGGGGACTGCTTCAGGTTGCGCAGAACGTGCTCAACCAATTGCTTACTGGCCTCGCGCCAACCGAGCCAGCGCCATTCGCTCACCTTGCGCGCGGCCGGGAAGGCTCCGGTGTTTTCCATGTGGGTGATCAGATCGACCAGGCTTTGCGGGGACGCGAGATCGAAGTAGGCCATGAATTCACCGCCAATCTCGCGGAACACGGGAATATCACTGCCCATCGCTGGCAAACCGCGTTGCATCGCTTCCACCAGTGGCAGGCCGAAACCTTCGACGTAGGACGGAAACACCAGTGCGCTGGCGTGGGAGTAGGCATATTCGAGGCTGGTGTCGCTCAGGTCGTTAAACATGAACAGCCGCTGGTTCAGCTCCGAATGTTCACGCACGCGGGCGAGCAGGGCATCGCACTTCCAGCCGATTCTGCCGGCAATGCACAGTCGGGCTTTGGAGCCGGCAGCCCAGGCAAGCTCGAAGGCGTCCAGCAGATAGTCGTGGTTCTTGCGCGGTTCAATGGTGCTGACCATCAGGAACACCGGTTCCGACGTTGTGAACAACTGGCTCAGACGCGGTTCCACGGCGGCGGTGGCTTCGCTCAGGTCCAGTTCAGAGCCGAGGTGGAAATAGTCGAACCACAATGTGTCGGCTTTCGCCGGGCCGACCCTGCGATGTACCTCCTCACGCACCTGATCGCGCACCGTGGCGGAAATCGCTACATAGCCGTCGGCGGTTTTGGTGATCCAGTCGAACCACTGGGTAAAAATCTGCACCAGCCGCGTGTCGTAGAAGTGCGGGTGGGTCAGGGGAGTCAGGTCGTAGATCACCGGAACGATACCTACGCCGTCGCGTTTGAGCTGTTCGGCCAACGGAAAGGAATCCGCGTGCCAGGATGAATCCAGCAATACCAGTTGATCCCCCGGCTGGTGTTGCAACGGTGAGCAACGCTTGGGCAGATGATATTGGTTGATCTGGTCAATCAGGCGCAACGGAACGCTGAAACCTGCCAGTGCCGTGAGGCGGTAAGCCACATACAGCGCTCGCCGGGTCCATCGCGAAGTGCAGCGTTTTTCGAAACGTTGGTGCAGTTGGCGGTAGCGGTGCGCCAGGCGCTCCAGGCGCCCGGCGAACTCCATTAGCCCATCGAACAACGGAATGTTCAAAGGGGCCAGCTTCAGCACTCGGTAGAGCTTGCCCTTGAGCATCACCACGGGAATGCATTGCACGCTGTCCACGGTTTCCGGCAACTGATTGATGACGTTGCGCACCACCCGCTGAATGCCCGAATTGATCTTGGGGTGTTGGAACACATGGGTACACTCTATCAACAGGCGAGTCATGGTGTAGTCTCCGAAATAATCTGTGCGGTTGTGCGAGTGATGGTGGTTTTCGCTCCCAGCCACGAGCAGCCGACGAAGTCCTCATGTCGGTTGTTGATGACATGGAACACCAGGCCGTAATCGCGCCATTCGAAATTGCGGTCCAGGTGCGAATCCAGTCGCGACAGGCTCAGTGCCACGGAGTAGTTGCCTTTGCCCAGGTGCATGGGGAAGGCAAACCGGTAGGTTACCCGTTCTCCGGTCCTCAAGTTGGTGAGGGCTTGGTCCAGGCGATGGGTATTGATGCCGTACATGGGTTGACCCAATCGATCCTTGATCATGAAACCCAGTACCAGGCGTTCGATATCCTGGCGAACCTCGACCTGAACCTCGAGTACCACCGGTTGGCCGACTTCGGTGACTTCGATCGAGCGTTCACGCTCGTCGAGCATGCGAACACTGAGAATGCCGGCTTCACCGGTTCCGGAAACGGTCTGTACCTGACCGGTGGCGAGCATTTCCTGGCGTACGATCTGACCTTCGCGCTCGGCTATCATGGCGTTGTAGTAGTCGAGCACCTCTTCCGGTTTTCCGTGCATGGCCATGTGGCCATCCTTTAGCAGGATTGCGGTGTCGCAGATCGACTGGATCGCCGAGCGATCATGGGAAACGATCAGTAGCGTAGTGCCTGCCCGGCGATAGCTGCGGATACGTTCGAAGCTCTTGTGCTGGAAGTAGGCATCGCCCACCGACAGCGCTTCGTCGACGATCAGGATGTCGGGTCTGCGGGCGGTGGCGACGCTGAAGGCCAGGCGCATTTGCATGCCGCTGGAGTAGGTGCGCACCGGGTGGTCGATGGCCTCGCCGATCTCGGCGAATGCTTCGATCTGTGGCATCAGCGCTTCGATTTCTTCTACCTGCATGCCCAGCAGTTGCCCGGCCATGAAGACGTTCTGCCTGCCCGTGAAGTCGGCATGAAAGCCCATGCCCAGTTCCAGCAGCGCCGCCACGCTGCCCTGTACTTCAATCTTGCCGCAGGTCGGCTGTGTGGTACCGGTGATCATCTTCAGCAAGGTACTCTTGCCGGCGCCATTGACCCCAACGATACCAACGGCCTGCCCCGGCGCGATTTCAAACTCGACACCTTGCAGGATCCATTGCTGGTGATGGCGCGGTTTCGAGAACGGAACAATCCATTCGTAGAGTCGGCTCCAGCGGTTTTGGTACTGCTTGTAGGCCTTGCCCAGGCCGGTTACGCGGATATGTCCCATCAGAGTTCGTCCACCATTTCACCCACTCGCTGGCGGAACAGCCGCAGGCCAATGGCACACAGCAGTAGCGTGATGACCAGCATCGGCAGCAACGAACTCCAGACCGGCCATTGGCCGTAGAGGAATACGTTCTGATAGCTGGTCATCAGCGCGGTCAGGGGGTTGAGCTCAAGCAAGCGCTGGATTGGCTGGGGCAGGATCGCAAGCGGATAGACGATCGGCGTGAGCCAGAACCAGAATTGCAGGCAGATGGCGAAGAGTTGCCCGACATCGCGAAAGAACACGTTCAACACCCCAAGAATCATCCCAAGGCCGGCACAGAACAGTATTTGCAGGGCAACCAGAGGTAACAGCGCCAGCAATGCCATGCCTGGCAGGCGACCGCTGATCAGCAGAAAACCGAGAAACAGCGCCATGATGATCGCGAAGTTAATCCCGGCATTGAACAGCACGATGACCGGCAGACAGATGTGCGGAAAGCTGATCTTCTTCAGCAGGTTGGCGTTTTCCAGAAACATGCCCTGGCTACGTAGGGTGATCTCGGAAAAAAAGCCCCAGGTCAGTAAGCCGGCGCACAGGTAGATGCTGTAGGCCAAACCGTCGTCCACGCCAGGCAATCGCGCGCGCATGATGTGGGAAAAAATCACCGTGTAGACGACGATCATCGACAGCGGATTGAGTACGGTCCAGAGCGCACCGAACAGCGAGTTGCGATAACGCGCTTGAAACTCCCGTTTGACGCTACCAAGGATGAAACCCCGGTAGCTCCACAGCGAGCGATACAAATTGAGCAACATTCAGACCGTCCTGCCGTATTGATCTTCGAAGCGGACGATATCGTCCCCCCCAGATACTCACCGCTTTGCACTTCAATGATCACCAGATCGATCACCCCCGGGTTTTCCAGACGATGCTTGTGCCTGGCGGCAATGAAGGTGGACTCGTTTTTGGCTATCAGGTGTGTCCCCGAGCCATTGTTGGTGACCTTGGCCATGCCTTCGACCACGACCCAGTGTTCGTTGCGGTGGTGCATTTGCAGTGCCAGCTTGGCCCCGGTTTGACCGGTGATCCCTGTGATCAGTGCACTTTTTGTCATTCTTGTAGTACCCGAGACTCCCAGTCGGAAAGGATCGCCCGCAAGGGCAAGGATTGTTGTGTTGTAAGTTCAGGCGCCCATCCTGTGGCATGGTGCAGCTTGGCATGGCTGCCACAGACACGGCGCTGTTCTGCACGGCGCAGGAGCGTCGGGTCTTGAATTAGTTGCATATCGATCTGGGCCAGATCTGTCAGTTGCTCGATCACGGAGCGGATGCTCTGCTCGACCCCGGAGCAGATGTTGTAGACCTGCCCGGGCGTACCGCACGCCAGCAATGCCAGGTAGGCCGATACGACATCGCGGACATCGAGAAAGTCGCGCGTCACGTCGATGTCACCCACTTCAAGTTCAGGCGCTTGCAAGCCGAGCTTGATCCGGCAGATCTGCCGGGCGGCGCTGGCGATGACGAAGCTGTCCAGCTGCCCGGTGCCGATGTGGTTGAAGGGACGCGCGACTAACACGGGCCAGCCTTCGGTCATGCCCCATTGCAGACACAGCATTTCCGCCGAGAGCTTGCTCACGGCATACGGGTTGCGCGGGCAGGGTGGCTGGCGTTCGTCGATCGGCAAGGCGCTTTCGCTGACCCCGCCGTAGACATCGCCGGAGCTGACATACAGGAAAGTACCGTTGAAGCCCCGCGCCTTGAGGGCTTGCAGCAGGTTCAGGGTGCCTAGCAGGTTGACCTGAAAAGTCTTAGCCGGGTCGCGAAAGGCTTCGGGGACGAACGTTTGTCCTGCCAGATGAATCACCGCATCCGGCATATGCGGCCACAGGCCGTCGAGGCTTTTGGGTTCACACAGGTCATAACGGGATGGGACGGGCGACAATTCCCAACCCGAGTCAGAAGAGTTCAGACGGGATTGGATGTGACGTCCTACGAATCCACTCAGCCCCGTAACGAACAGACGCTTCTTCAAGCAGCAGCCCCCTCAATGAGCAAACTTCGGCAACCCCAGTTTTGCTAGGTAAAACCGGAAAGCAAGAGGCTGCTTTCTCGGAAATGTCTGGTATGCGAAGTCGTTGTTGTAGTTGTTTGGTCGCCAATCTGTGCCAATTGCGCGGCAATTTCAATAAGTCCCACCGTGACCGGTCAGTTCTCGTTTGAGTCGCCTGATTTATTCTCGCCGGACGGTTCACGAATGCTCATCGGATATGTTTAGAATGCCCCTTCGTCACGATTGTCCAGGGTTCGGCAGGGGTGTTCTGAACCCCACGAAACTGACCACTAAAACAAGAACGTAGACAGGCAAGAAGACGATGGACGAGGGCCGGCAAATGCCAACTCGCTCCGTCGTTTTGCCGTCATAGAGTGAGACTGCCGGGACGGCAGTTTCATCGTGGGATGCCATGAATTTCATTCTTTACTCGGACGTCAACGACAGTTCCATCAGCCAGAGCCTCGGTCGTCCCGAATACAGTTACTACTTCGTCCTCAAGGCGTATCGCCCGGTGCTCGAAAGCCTTGGGCGGGTGCATGTGGTGTCCTCCACTGCCGAGGTCGACCTCCTCTATCGACAATTGCTTGCCGTCGGCGAAGACAGCTTGTTCCTGTCCTTCACGCCGCCGCAGAAAACCCCGAACGACCTTGAGTGCCCGACGATCTGTGTAGTGGCCTGGGAGTTCGACTCGATTCCCGATGAGCAGTGGGACAACGATCCGCGACAGGACTGGACGCAAATGTTCGCGCGCCAGGGGCGGGTGATCACGCTCTCCAGTCACACCGGCCGGGCGATTCGTCGGGCCATGGGCGAAGACTTTCCGGTGTTGGTCTTACCGACACCACTATGGGAAAACTTCGCGGCCATTCGTAGCCGCCTCTCCAGCAGGCCAGTCAACTTGGGCTCGACCCTCGACATCAAGGGCTGCATCTTCGATAGCCGCACGCTCGGGCTGTCTGCCGATGCGCTGATTCCTGTGCCGCTGACCGCCGAGCAACTGGCGGAACTGGAGGCCTTACGGCCGCCACCGCTGACGCTAAAGCGCCGTTTGATCATTGCTCGCCATTACCTGCGCCTGTGGACGCTGGATCTGGGCAAGGCGCAACCGGTGCCGGTCCATCGCACGCATTTCCTGAGCCAGTGGTACTGGGAGGGGATTCGCGATCTTTTATCGGACGCTGCCCATTACCGACTGGCGAGGGTCCTGCCGGCCATCGCCGGCCCGCAGTCGATAGTGGCACCCGAGCCTGCCCCGATCGATTATCCCGACACCACCGGCCAGGTCGAAACCGAGGTGGACGGCGTGATCTACGTCAGCGTGTTCAACCCTCAAGACGGTCGCAAGAACTGGCATCGGCTGATCTCGGCGTTCTGTTGGGCCTTCCGGGAAACCGAGGACGCCACGCTGGTGCTGAAGATTACCCACAACGATCTGTCGTCCTACTACACCGAACTGATGACCTTATTGGCGCAGCTGTCGCCGTTCGCCTGTCGGGTGGTGGTGATGCACGGTTATCTGGACGATCCGCAATACGCCCGGCTCTACGAAGCCGCCAGCTACTACGTCAACGCTTCACGCTGCGAGGGCCTGTGCCTGCCGCTGATGGAGTTCATGGCCAGTGGCAAACCGGTGATTGCCCCGGACCACACCGCCATGGAGGACTACATCGACGAGCACGTGGCGTTCGTGGTCGAGTCCAGCGAAGAGCTGACCATCTGGCCTCAGGACAGTCGCATCATCTACCGCACCCTGCGCTATCGGCCGGACTGGGGCTCATTGAAAACGGCTTACGAAAACAGCTATCGAATGGCCAAGGAGCAACCGCAGGATTATCAGCGTATGTCTCGCGCCGCCATCGAACGCATGTACGACTACTGCGCTTTCGCCCCGGTGCAACAGCGCCTGTCGGATTTTTTCGGGTTGGCACCGCTGACTTCGCAGGCAACAGCCGTGACGGATAACGCCTCATGCTGATCATCATTCATTCGGAAACCAACCAGCACACCATCGCCCAGAACCTTGGGCGCTCGGAGTACAGCTATTACTTCGTGCTCAAGGAATACCGGCCGGTGCTGGAGCGATTGGGGACGGTGGTGGAAGTCAGCGACCCGCAGACCGAAGTCGATGCCCTGTACCTCGACTGCCTGTCCCGCGGGGAAGACTGCGTGTTCCTTTCGTTCTCGCCGCCTCATCGCACACCTGTGCACTTCGCTTGTCCGACCCTGGCGGTGTTCGCGTGGGAGTTCAGTACCATTCCCAGCGAGCCATTTGCCGGTGATCCACACAATGACTGGCGTACCGTATTGCGGGCGTCAGGCGCGGCGATCACCCATTCCAGCTACACCGTCAATGCAGTGCGCGAGGCGATGGGCGCCGATTATCCGATCGTGGCAGTACCCGCGCCGGTGTGGGACCGTTTTGCCTCGCGGGGTGCACAGTTACAGCGCCAGCCGCTGGCCCGTCAGGTGCGATTGAAGATCAAGGGATTGCTGGCAGACAGTCGCCATCTCGACCTGCGTGCCTTTGGTCCTGCGCATTTGCGCGCCGGCAAAGGTATCGATTTCCAGGCGCCGGCTCGCGAGCATGATTTAGTCCTCGACGGAGTGATCTACACCTCGGTGTTCAACCCAAGTGACGGGCGCAAGAACTGGGAAGACATGCTCAGTGCCTTCTGCGTGACCTTCCGCGAGGTGGAAGACGCGACGCTGGTGCTCAAATTGACCCACCACGATGCTGAAGAAGCACTGACCGACATTCTTCACCACTTGTACAAAAACCAGTCTTATCGCTGCCGCATCGTACTGATTTATGGCTACCTCGCGGATGCGGACTACGAGCGTCTGGTTCAGGCTACCAGTTATGTGGTGAACACCTCCTACGGTGAAGGCCAGTGTCTGCCGTTGATGGAGTTCATGTCCTGCGGCAAACCGGCCGTGGCGCCACGCACCACGGCGATGATCGATTACCTGGACGTCGACAACGCTTTCCTGATCGATGCCACCGATGAGCTGACCGCCTGGCCTCACGACCCGCGAAGGGCCTTCCGCACCCTGCGTTACGTCACCAATTGGGCGTCGTTGTGCAGGGCTTACCGGGCTAGCTACGAGGTGGCCAAAGACGATCCCGGGCGCTACGCGCAGATGTCCGCCCATGCGGTGGCCAGTCTCGAAACCTTCTGCAGCCAGGCGACCGCGGAACAACGCCTTGAAGGTTTTTTTGCTCGGCTGTTCAAGGCCCGTCCGGTGTCTGCCGTGGAAACCTCCAAGGCATGATCCGCACACTGATGAAACGCCTGTTTCCTGCGGTGAAATCCGAACCGTTACCGATTGTGCCGAGCCCGGTTTCGCCCAGGGATGTGGGTCTGCACGACGCCGTGCTCGACGGCTGGTTTTCGGGTGACAGCGGTGAGTTGCTCAAGGGTTTCGCCATCACGACGGACGACACCTTGCTGGACGTCGGTTGCGGTGAAGGTGTGGCGACGTTGTTTGCGGTACGCCAGGGTGCGTCGGTGATCTTCACCGACAGCGAGCACGACAAGGTCCGCGACCTCGCCCGGCAAGTGGAAGCCCAGTCAGACAAGCCGAGCCTGGGGCTGGTGAGCAACAGCCTGCCGCTGCCCTTGGCCGATGGCTGTGCAAGCAAGGTCGTGTGCATGGAAGTGCTTGAGCACATCGATCAGCCCGAGCCGGTCATGGCCGAGCTGGTGCGCATGGGACGCCCCGGCGCGTTGTACCTGCTGAGTGTGCCGGCGCCGGTAGGTGAGCATTTGCAGCAGGGCATCGCACCGGCCAGCTATTTCCAGTCACCCAACCATGTACAGATCTTTACCCCGGAGCGCTTTGCCGCGTTGGTTGAAGACGCTGGGCTGGTGATCGAGCATCGTCAGGCCACAGGCTTTTTCTGGGTCATGGGCATGATCTTCTTCTGGGCCAGCGAACGTGCGGCCGGGCGTGACCTGGGCGGGGCGGTGCGTGACCGGATCACGCCGCCGTACTCACCGTTGATGGAGAGTTGGGCACGTACCTGGCAGGACTTGCTGGCGCAACCCGATGGGCTGGCGATCAAACAGTTGCTGGACGGATTCATGCCCAAAAGCCAAGTGATTATTGCCCGTAAACCCTACGCAAGCAGCGACCCCCACACTGGAGCCACCTCATGCTGAGCCTTCTGAAAAAACTTACGGCGGGCAAAAAAACCGCTCCGATGCAGGCAGAAGTTGCGGCACCCACCCCGCCCAAGGTCGACTCCTACCAGCTGGGCCTGGAAGATGCCATGCTCAGTGGCTGGTTCAATCAGCAAACTCACGAGCTGTTTACCGGGTTCGATATTTCCCCTGAGGACACGGTGTTGGACGTCGGTTGTGGGGACGGCGGCAACGTGCGTTATTGTGCGATGAGCGGCGCGAAAATCATTGTCGCTGACATAGACGCGGCGAAGATTGCCGCCACCGGTGAGCGCCTCAAGGACACCCCGGCGCGTGATGTCGAATGCTATGTCACGGACTGCAACCCGCTGCCATTGCCTGACGCTATTGCCACGCGCATTGTGTCCACCGAAGTGATCGAACACGTGGACGACCCGGCGCAGTTTCTCGCGGAACTGGTGCGGGTCGGCAAGCCTGGCGCCTTGTACTTGCTCAGTGTTCCCCACCCCAGCTCTGAACACCTGCAGAAGGACATTGCCTCCGAGCAATATTTCCAGAAGCCCAATCACATTCGGGTCATCGGCGAAGAGCAGTTCAAGCAGATGGTTGGTGATGCCGGCCTGGAAGTGATCAGTCACAGCCAGTTCGGCTTCTACTGGTCGATGTGGATGTTGCTGTTCTGGGAGACCAAGGTCGATCTCTACAATGCCGATCATCCGCTGCTCAATCACTGGGCTGAAATGTGGCGGCTGATCCTGGACTCCCCACGTGGTCCGCAGCTCAAGCAGGCGCTGGATGCGGCCGTGGCAAAAAGTCAGGTGATCATTGCCCGCAAGCCGCTGTCTGCCTAGCGCTGAGCAGCCAGGCGCCCGAATGACAAATGCCGGTCAATCAAGCTGACTGGCGGCCACAGATGAAAACCAATAATGAATGTAGAGCGTTCGATGAGTAGCAAGAAAAACCTGGAAATCGAATACCTGCGCGGCATGGCGATTGGCCTGACCCTCTTCGCGCATCTGTCGATGCTGCTGCCGTTCTACAAAGACTTTTTTTCCCGTGTGTTCAATCTGTTTGCCATGGGGTCAGGGGTGGATTTATTTTTCTGCATCTCAGGCTACGTTGTAAGCAAAAGTTATCTGGACTACTTCGACAAACACCGGCAACAGGGTAGCTACGGTCTTGCGACCTTTACCTTCTGGCTGCGGCGTGCGTACCGACTGCTGCCTACAGCTTGGCTCTGGGTACTGATTCCGCTGTTCTTTTCGATTTTCTATAACCAATCCAATGCGTTTGATTCCTGGTTCAACAACGTTCGCAGTTTCACAGCAGTTGCCACCTTCAGCGGTAACCTCGCGAATCAATATGGAATGTTGCTGGGTCCCAATTCCGTTTACTGGAGTCTGGCACTGGAAGAGCAGTTTTATTTCATTTTCCCCCTGTTCCTATTGTTGGTTACCTCGCAGCGCTGGCGAGTCATCGTGCTGCTGCTGCTGATTGCTGCGCAGTTCGGTCTTGATCGCAACATGTTCGCTCCTGCCCCGGCGGCCATGCTGTTTTCATTCCGTCTGGATGCCATGATGTGGGGCATTTTACTGTGCATGTTCACCCGCACCGACCTCTACAAACAGATGGAACCGATAGTCCTGCGCAGTAGCCTGCTCAAACGTCTGGGTGTGACTCTGTTCTTGCTTTACATGCTCGGTGCCGCGGGTGCGCAATTAAGTTCGACACCGATTGCATACGGCCTGGTCGCGATCGTGTCGGTCATTCTCGTTTGGTTGGCCAGCTACCAGAAAGGCTATGTGTTCAGCCCTTCGCCACTGTCTCTTGTGCTGGAATGGCTAGGCTCGCGCTCGTACGCACTGTATGTGATTCATGTGTTTGCCTATCACCTGAGCACTGAAATATGGTCGCGGGTTGCCACGGAACAAGGACTTACACTTGCTCAGGGTTTCACCACCGAACTGCTACTGACAGCGGTGGCAATCATGCTGGTATGCGCTGAGCTGAACTACCGCTTCATCGAAACACCCTTGCGCCGCCGGGGTGCGGAAATCGCCCGGCGCAAACTGGCACATCTGGAAACTGAGTCAGCCCCCCAACCGCCTCGCCCGTCAACGCCTGACATTCTCCCCGGCGCGGTGAAAGAGTGAGGCAGGCTCGACATCAGCTTGTAGCGAAAAAGCGATTCTGAGTGGCTAGTGTCAGTCAGTTAAGCGCAATCCATGTGGGGTCGGCGCACGGCCGTCCCCAAAAGTTCCATTCCTTAATGTCTGCGATATTCTTTGTCCGTTGCACGCTGGTACTAGCCGCTATGCTGCTCAACGGTTGCCAGCAGCAGGACGCGCCGCCGCTCGATCAACAACTTTACGTCTGGCAGCGGCAATGGAGCGATGCCCATGACGACGCTCTGGCTCAATCGCGCAGGGACTTTTCGACGTTGCGGGTGTTGGCCCTGCAGACTTATCCACAGGCTGGCTGGCGTCGTGCGCGAATAAACCCGGCGCTATTGAAAAGTGATGGTCGCCCACTGATTGCGGTGATTCGACTCGACGGCCAGCTCAAGTCGCTGGATCAAACCGAAGTCACGGCGCAGATCCAGCACGTAGTGGCCGATTGGCAGGCTCAGGGCCTGACGCTGGCTGGCATCGAGATTGACCACGATGCCGGCACGGCGCGCCTATCGGCCTACCGTGAGTTTCTCGCCGGGTTGCGCAACGTGTTGCCGGCCACGTTGAAACTGAGCATCACCGCGCTACCGGCCTGGCTCGACAGTCCCGAACTGCCGGGGTTGCTGGCAGTGGTCGACAGCAGCGTGTTGCAGGTGCACGCAGTGAGCAATCCCGAACGTGGCCTGTTTGATCCGGCCCAGGCGAAACAATGGGCCGGACGCTGGAGCCGGATCACTGCAAAACCCTTCTACCTGGCGTTGCCGGCCTACGGTATCGCATTGCTGCCGGGGGACGGCGGGGCGCCAATAGTCGAAAGCGAGGTGCCTTTAGAACGCGTTGGGCAGCGCCGTGAGTTGCTGGCTGATCCGCACCAGTTATCGAAACTCGCCAGCCAATTGCGCGCCGAGCCACCGCCCCATCTGGCCGGTTTGATCTGGTTTCGTCTGCCGCTCAAGGGCGACCGACGCGCCTGGAGCCTGGCGACGTTGCGGGCAGTGGCGCGGGGTGATCGGCTGGTGAGTCAGCTCAACTTGACCCTTTCCAGCCATGACGGTCTGTACGACATTGCCGTGAGCAATCGCGGCAACCTCGACGGTAGTCTGCCCGAGCGCGTGACGCTGGCGGTCACTGACTGCGATACGGTTGAAGCGGTCAACGGTTATGCCGTGAAACAAACATCCGGACAGCTCAGCTTTACCCGCCTTCAGGACGGTCGTTTACTGGCGGATGCCGAACGCCCCCTGGGTTGGGCGCGCTGCACAAAAATTGATCAAGGAAGCTCACATGTCTATCCGTAACTGGCCGCGTCAATTGCTCGCTTTAAGCCTCTGCATGCCGCTGGGCGCCGCGATGGCTTGTGGGCCTGATTTTCCGCTGCGCTTGCTCGGCGACCGGGCTCAGACCCTGGGTGAATTGCCGGAAGGCAGCTTCCGGTTCGAAGTGAACCGCCTGGGCAAAGCCATCGCCGGTTTGAAGCCTGCGCAGGTCATGACGGTCGACTACGTTTACGGCGCTGACAATGATCTGTATGCGCAGGCGCGAAACACGGCTGAACAGACGGGTTTGAGCGATGCCCAGCGTGCGCAGGTGACGCAGCTGCGAACGCTTCAGGATGCGCAACAGGTGCAAGCCGAGGGTGCGAGCCTGCCGCCCGAACTCAGCCTGTACACCGCCGGTGCCGTGGCCTTCAACGCGGGCGAACATGCCGTGGCGGCAGAGTATTTCCGCAAAGTGCTGGCGTTGCCGGCCGATCAGCGTGCGTTGCGCAGCACCTGGGCGGCTTACTCGCTGGGACGGGCCTTGTTCGCCATCAGTCAGGAGGCCAATGACCTCGACGAAGCTGGGCGTCGCGAGAGTCTGCGACAGGCCCGGCAGGCCTTTGTGCAGGCTCGCCAGTTGAGTATCGAGGGTTTCAGCGATCCTCAGGAGTTGGGCGTCGCCAGCCTTGGTGAAGAAGCGCGGCTGGTACGTCTGGCGGGTGACTGGAACACTGCCGTCGAGCTTTACGCGACCCAAAGCCTGCAAGGCTCGCAAGTCGGTTACAGCTCGCTCAAGCAGTTGATGAATGAACTGGGCGAGATGTCGGAGGCGCAGCTCAACGAGGTGCTCAAAGGCAAAGCGGTGCAGCAATTGGTCACGGCGGCGTTGATCAGCCATGTCGGCTGGTCGTACGGTGAACAACCGCCCGCTGAACAAAAAATGATCAAGTCGCTGGTCCAGAGCACCGTTGGCAGCCTGGATAACGCTGACCGCCTGGCGGCGCTGAATTATCAGATCGGTGATTACGCCACCACCAAAACCTTGCTCGAACATGCCGGTGACGGCGGCCTGGCCTGGTGGCTGCGAGCCAAAATGGCGTTGCGTGAGGGTGACAAGACGGCGGCTGCCAGCGCCTACGCCAAGGCGGCCAAAGCTTTCCCGCAGGATGAAAACTGGGGCGATCGCAGGGCGTCCAGCGGCGACTACGAAACGCTCAAACCCGGCTGCCGGGTCGACGGTGAAAGTGCGCTGCTGGCGCTGGAGCGTGGTGATTATCTGCAAGCCTTTGAGCAGCTGTATCGCAGCCAGGATCTCTACTGGGAGGACGCGGCTGTCGTCGCGGAGCGGGTGCTGACGGTCGATGAACTCAAACAGTTTGTCGACCGCCAGGTGCCGGCGCTCACGCCGTTGACCCAGCAGGAGCGTGAGCGCTATGTACCGGTACCGATCGCGGCACGTTTGCGCGACTTGCTCGGGCGTCGGTTGCTGCGTGAGGAGCGCTATGACGAAGCGTTGACGTACTTTGATAGTCCCAAGTTGCAAGCGTTGGCCAAAGAGTATGGCCTCCGGCGCCGGGCCGCCGAGTCGGGCTGGTGGCCGAGTCATAGAGCGAGGGACTATTTCATCGCAGCCTTGCTGGCTCGCGACCAGGGAATGGAGCTTTTGGGTTACGAAATGGCTCCGGATTACGCCACGTTCGACGGCAACTACAGCCTTGAGATGACTGAGCTAAAAGTCGGGCCGCTGATCACCGAAGGTGAGGTGCAACGCCAGCAGGCCAGCGCCGCCAAACCGGACGAACGCTTTCACTACCGCTATGTTGCCACGGGCCTGGCCAGTAAAGCCGCTGACCTGTTGCCCCACAGCAGTCAGGCGTTTGCGGCGGTGCTCTGCATGGCTGCAGGTATGGGCACCGGTCCTGAGGAAGAAAAGGCTTTCTATCAACGTTACGTCAAAGAAGGTCCGTATGTGGATTGGGCATTTCATTTCGGGCACCAATGCCCATTTCCCGACTTTCAGAGCGCCGATAAACGTTATGTAACCCAGGCGCTTGAGCCTGTGCGCTCAACCTTGCGGCCGTATAAAAAGTGGCTGCAGATGGGCTCTGTGGTGGTGTTCACGGCATTCGCCCTGTGGCTGATCAATCGCCACAAGCGCAAGGCCAATCGTTAAACCTGCTGAACGAACGTCAGGCGCAGTGCAAAACCGATCAGCAGGCTGCCAAACAGCCATTGCTGCACGCGTCGCGCCGAGGGGCTGCGTTCCAGCCAGCGCCCGAGCCAGGCACCGATCAGCGCGTAACCGCTGTCGAACAGCAAACCGGCCACCACCAGCAACACGCCCAGGGTCGCGAACTGCGTCAGCACCGGCCCTGCCTGCGGGTTGATAAACTGCGGCAACAGCACCGAGCAGAACAGCAGCGCCTTGGGATTGAGCAGGTTGGTCAGCAAGCCGCGCTGGATCGCCCCGCGCCACGCCAGCTTCGCAGCGGCTGTACCGTTGGCGTTCAGGTTCGGCAGCATGTTTGAGCGCAAGCATTGAATCCCCAGCCATAGCAGGTAGGCCGCGCCGGCCAGACGCACCACTTCAAAGGTCCAGGGTGCAGCCTTGAATAGCGTCGCCAGGCCCAGCGCCGCCAGCGCAACGTGGCAACCCCGGGCAATCGCCAGGCCGATGGCGGTGGCCAGCGCGGCGGCTTTGCCCTGCCTGGCACCGGTTTGCAGCAGCAGAATCATGTCCGGCCCGGGCAACAGGTAAACCACTGCCAAGGCCAAAAAGAACATCCAGAGCTCTGCCATGCTGCACCCCATTCGTTAGCGATTCGGTGATCAAAGTCTAGGGCCGATGGGCAGGGCAGGTGCTTGCGTAGTCGCTCTCGGAAACGGCTAGACTTGGCAGCTTCTGCCAATCAATGAATAAAAACAGTCGGGAACTGCCAAACCATGAAACTGGACGCCTACGACCGCCGAATCCTTGCCGCGCTGCAACGCGACGGTCGCCTGAGCAACGTGCAACTGGCGGACGAGATCGGCCTGTCGGCTTCGCCGTGTCTGCGCCGGGTGCGAATGCTGGAAGAGGCCGGGGTGATTCGCGGTTATCAAGCCAATCTCGACCGCGACGAAGTGGGGCTGGGGCTGACCGTGTTTGTCGGGGTCAAGGTCGAGCGCCACAACGACGAAGAGGCCGAAGCGTTTCGTCTGGCGGTAACGGCATTGCCTGAGGTGATTTCAGCGTTTCTGGTGTCAGGCGAATCGGATTTTCTGCTGCAAGTGGTGGTGCCGGACTTGCGCGGTTATGAGCGCTTCCTGACCGGCAGCCTGCTCAAGTTGCCGGGTGTGAGTGATATACGCAGCAACTTTGCGATTCACACGGTGAAAACCCCTGGGCCATTACCGCTGGGGCATTTACCGAGCTGATGCCCTGCGCAGCCCGGCTACGCTTTACCTTTCTGCTTCATCATTTGTGCCGGTTGGGCGATGGGCGGGGAGCCAAAAAATCACTACCATCGTTATATCGTAACGATTTTCAAAAAATGCAACGGCCTGACGACTTATCCACAGGCCTGGCTCACGTAACAACAAGTACTGAGGTGGTATGCAAGTCGATCTGGAGGCTGAGGGAGCGAACGTGGAAGGACTGCCACGTTTTCAGCAGGCGGTGTTTCACGGTCGTCGGTTGAAGCGGGTGGGTATCGGCCTGGCGAGTCTCGCAACCGCAGGATTGTTGTTGGCGTTTTTTGTCGGGCTGTTTGCACCACAATCGCTCTGGGCGCCACTATTGGTCAGTCAGTCCTCGGCGTTGATCGTGGTGGTGGCCGGTCTGCAATCGGCCTGGTGGATCACCCAATGGCGGGCGCGGGCGCTGGTTGAACCGGTGGTTGTGCTGGCTGCGGAACAGACCGAACCCACCGAGGCGCTCGGCTGGTATGAGCGACTGTTGGCGCGAGCGGGTGAGCGCTGGATTCGATTGCTGGCGCAGATCGGCGCGCCGACGTTGTGGCTGGCCGGTTGGTCATTGCTGGTGATGTTCAGCCTCGAACAATTCTGGAGCCTGACATTACCCGCTGCTGCACTGGGCCTTTCGGCCAGCGTTGGGGCGGCGCTGTCGTTGTTGCTGGCGTTCGGTTTGTTGGTGTGCGAGCGCCAACTGGCCCAGGAAAATCCCGCCGAATGGCCCGAAGCCGGACAGTTGGCGCAGCTCACTCGCGTGGCGATCATCTGCCTGGTGATCAGCGCATTCTGTCTGTTGTTCAGCAGCGAAACGGCTATCTGGCCGGCGCGTCTGGCGGTGTTGATCGGGTTACTGCCGGGACTGGTCGCCGTAGAATTGTTGCTGCGTGCGGCACTGTCGTTGTTCAGTCCTCGTCGCGATCTGCTCGAACCGACGTTGCTGGCGCGCAGTTTTGTCGCGGACATGTTGCGCTGGCCGCCACAACCTTTGTTGGCGTTGCAGCACGAATTGCATAACCGCTTTGGCATCGATCTGCGGCAGATCTGGGCTTTCACTTACATGCGTCGGGCCTTCTTGCCTGTGCTGGCCGTGGTGCTGTTCGTGGGTTGGCTGCTCACCGGGATTCACGAAATACCGCTGCAAGGGCGGGGGATCTACGAGCGTTTTGGCAAGCCGGTGCAGGTGTTTGGCCCGGGTTTGCATGCTGGTCTGCCTTGGCCGTTGGGGCGGGTGCTGAGCGTCGAAAATGGCGTGGTTCACGAATTGGCAACCAGCGTCGGTGACGCGCCAGCAGCGACGGTGGCCGATCCTGCGGAAGGGCCCGCGCCGGCGATTGCCAACCGGTTGTGGGACGCCAGCCACGTGAATGACAAGTCCCAGGTGATTGCCAGTAGCAGCAACGATAAACAGAGTTTCCAGATCGTCAACATGGACGTGCGTTTTGTCTACCGCATCGGTTTGAGCGATCAGGCCGCGTTGGCGGCGACCTACAACAGCACCGATGTACCAACACTGATTCGCAGCACCGCGAGCCGGATTCTGGTACACGACTTTGCCTCGCGGACCCTCGACGGTTTGCTTGGCGCAGATCGGGTAGGGCTCGCCGAAGACATTGGTCGTGCAGTGCAGGCTGATTTGCAGAAACTCGACAGTGGCGTGGAAATTCTCGCCACGGTCGTCGAAGCCATTCACCCTCCGGCCGGAGCTGCCAACGCCTATCACAGCGTGCAAGCTGCGCAGATCGGCGCGCAAGCGTTGATCTCGCGCGAGCGTGGTGCGGCTGCCGAGCAGACCAATCAGGCGCAATTGCAGGCCAGTGTCGCCCATGACCATGCGCTGGCCACGGCCCGTGAAGTCAACGCCACGGCTCAGGCCGATGACCTGCGTTTCGCTGCCGAACGCAAAGCCTACGCCGTAGCCGGTCGAGCCTTTGTGCTGGAGCAATATTTCGCACAACTGAGCCAAGGATTAGCCAACGCCAAAGTACTGGTCCTCGATCATCGCTTGGGCGGCAACAGTACGCCGACCATCGACTTACGCAACTACACGTTACCCGCCACCTTACCGACTGACACTTCGCCGTCACGTCAACCCGTTCAGTCAGGAGCCGCCCATTGAGTCCGTCGCATTCCCACGAGCCGCATGATCATCACGACCACGCCGGCCACGACCATGGCGGGCATCATCACGGCCATCACCATCATCACCATGGCGACCCGCAAGAGGCGGGCCCGTTCCCGTGGCGACGCATGGGCTGGGCGGCGCTGCTGGTGCTGTTTGCCATTGCGACGGCGAGCCTGGTGCAAGTGCGCTCGGGCGAGGCGACGGTGATTACCCGTTTCGGCAATCCTTCACGGGTACTGCTCGAACCTGGCCTCGGTTGGCGCTGGCCGACACCGTTCGAGGCGGCGATACCGGTCGACCTGCGACTGCGCACCACCTCCAGCGGTTTGCAGGACGTGGGCACACGCGATGGTTTGCGGATCATCGTTCAGGCCTATGTTGCGTGGCAGGTGCAGGGTGATCCGGACAATGTGCAGCGCTTCATGCGAGCGGTACAGAACCAGCCGGACGAAGCTGCGCGGCAGATTCGTACGTTTGTCGGCTCCGCGCTCGAAACCACCGCCAGCAGTTTCGACCTGGCCAACCTGGTGAACACCGACGCCAACCAAGTGCATATCGCTGATTTCGAGGCACAACTGCGCAAGCAGATTGATCAGCAACTGCTGACCACTTACGGCGTGCGTGTGCTGCAAGTGGGGATCGAACGCCTGACATTGCCGTCAGTGACCCTGACCGCCACTGTCGATCGTATGCGCGCCGAGCGTGAAACCATTGCCACCGAACGCACCGCCATCGGCAAGCGAGAGGCGGCGCAAATCCGTTCAGCCGCCGAGCGCGATGCGCGCATCGTCCAGGCCGACGCCACGGTGAAGGCTGCGGATATCGAGGCCCAATCGCGGGTTGAAGCCGCGCAAATCTATGGCAAGGCTTACGCGGGTTCGCCGCAGTTGTACAACTTGCTGCGTTCGTTGGACACCTTGGACACGATGGTGAAACCGGGCACAAAGCTGATTCTGCGTACCGATGCAGCGCCATTTCGAGTGTTGGTCGATGGACCGCCGACGCTGGATAACAAGTCTGGGTCGCAGCCATGAGTGTGGTTCCACGTGGAACAAATGAACTCGACAGCCCGTGGATTCAGGCGGGGCGCCTGACATTTCTCGCGCTTTACGCGGTAACGGTGTTGGCGGCGTTGGCCTGGGCTTTCTCCAATGTGCGGCAGATTGATCCGCAGAATCGCGCCGTGGTGTTGCACTTCGGAGCACTGGATCGTATCCAGAACGCCGGCTTGCTGTTGGCGTGGCCGCGTCCGTTCGAGCAGGTGATTTTGTTGCCGGCAGCGGATCGAGTGATCGAACGGCGGGTGGAAAATCTGCTGCGTTCTGATGCTGCGCTGCAAGGTGAGCGTGTGGCGAGTTTCGCCGCTCCACTGAGCGATGCACTCGCCGGCTCGGGGTATTTGCTCACTGGCGATTCAGGCGTGGTGCAACTGGACGTTCGGGTGTTTTACAAAGTGACCGAGCCTTACGCCTTCGTCCTGCAAGGTGAGCATGTGCTACCGGCGCTGGACCGCTTGGTGACTCGCAGTGCGGTGGCGCTGACGGCTGCGCGAGACCTGGACACTATTCTGGTCGCTCGGCCGGAGTTGATCGGTGCCGATAATCAGGCCGCCGAACGGCGCGAACGTCTGCGCGGTGATCTGGTGCAAGGGATCAATCAACGCTTGGCAGAGTTAGCCGCGACGGGGCAGGGACTGGGTATCGAGGTCGCCCGGGTCGACGTGCAATCGAGTCTGCCCGAACCTGCGGTCAATGCTTTCAACGCGGTACTGACCGCCAGTCAGCAGGCGGATAAAGCCGTGGCGAACGCACGTACTGAAGCCGAAAAACTCACTCAGACCGCGACCCAACAAGCTGACCGCACACTGCAAGTCGCTCACGCTCAAGCCAGCGAACGCCTGGCCAAAGCGTCGGCTGACACCGCCACGGTGCTCAGCCTGGCACAGGCGCAGCAGAAGGGCAGCGACCCGGAAATGCTCCTGCGGATCTATCGCGAGCGTATGCCGAAAATTCTCGGTCAGGCCGGCTCGGTTACGACGGTCAACCCTAAAGACGATTCCCGCCTGATCATTCAGGGAGCCGAACAATGACAACTCAAACCGCCGCCGCGCCAAGCATGTTGAGTACGGCTGAACAACGCAGCGCTGCACGCCAGTTGACCTTGGCAATGCTTGCTTTGGGCCTGCTCGGCCTGGGGTTGGTCTGGCGCTGGTTGTCTCCGGAGCAAACCGGTGTCAGCCAGTTATTGCTTGGGTTGGCTTCGTTGCTGGTAGCCGTTCCGGTCATGCGTTCGGCCTGGTACAGCCTGCGTTATCCGAGCCTGCACGGGATCACCGATCAACTGATTGCTCTGGCGATGATGGGCGCCTGGGCGACGGGCGATCTGCTGACCGCGGCCTTGTTGCCGATCATCATGATCTTCGGCCACGTGCTGGAAGAGCGCAGCGTGATTGGCTCTCAGGAAGCGATTCACGCGTTGGGCCGTTTGACGCGCAGTCACGCACGCAAGGTTCAGGCCGATGGCTCGATTATCGAAATCGACAACGCTGCGTTGAAGGCCGGAGACATAGTGGAAGTGCGCGCAGGCGATCGAGTGCCGGCCGATGGGCTGGTGCTATCCGGTCAAGCGAGTCTGGACACTGCGCCGATTACCGGTGAGTCGGTGCCACTTGAAGCCACCGTCGGCATGCAAGTGTTCGGCGGGGCGATCAACCTCGATGGTTTGCTGCGGTTGGAAGTGACCCGCACCGGCAACGAATCGACCCTCGGCAAAGTCATTGCACTGATGCAAAGTGCCGAGCGCTCCAAGCCACCGATCACCCGTTTGCTGGAACGCTATGCCGGCAGCTACATGGTGCTGGTGTTGCTGTTGGCCGCAGTGACCTGGTTCGTCACCAATGATGCGCAAGCGATGCTCGCGGTACTGGTTGCCGCGTGCCCCTGTGCATTGGTGCTGTCGGCCCCGGCCACGGCGATTGCCGGGATCGCGGTGGCGGCGCGCCACGGCATTCTGATTCGCAGCTCGGCGTTCCTCGAAGAGTTGGCGGACCTGACGTCGTTGGTGGTCGACAAGACCGGCACCCTGACGTTCGGCACGTTGCGTTTGCAGTCGATCGACAGCCCGGTCGAGGACCGCAGCACGTTGCTGAAACTGGCCGCCAGCCTCGGCTCGGCCAGCAGCCACCCGGTCAGTCGGGCGTTGGCCGGGCTGGTGACTCAGGAGCATTTCCTGCTGCTGTCGGACATTCGTGAGCGTCAGGGCCTGGGTGTGGTGGCGATGACCGAGCAGGGCGAAGCTGCACTCGGTCGACCCGAGCTGTTTGCGCAGTTGGGCATCGCCACCTCGACGGTGCCGGAGCATGATGGGCCGATTGCCGGACTGGCGTTGGATGGACGTTTCCTCGCGTGGTTGTTGCTGGCTGACAGCGTCAAACCGGAAGCGCGTTTTGCCATGAGAGAACTGCGTGAACTGGGCCTTGGCCGGCAGTTGTTGTTGACCGGTGATCGACAAAGCGTCGCCCACAGCCTGGCCCATGAAGTCGGCATCAGCGATGTCGAGGCGCAAGCCTTGCCGGAAGACAAGCTCAACCGCGTCCTGACTGAAATCGACAATGGTTTCCGGCCGATGGTGGTCGGCGACGGCATCAACGATTCATTGGCGCTCAAGGCTGGCGTGGTCGGAGTGGCCATGGGCGCGGGCGGCGCAGACATCGCCTTGGCCTCGGCCGACATCGTGTTGATCGGCAGCGATCTGCGTCGACTCGGTACCTGCGTGCGCTTGAGCCGCCAGTGCCGGCAGACCTTGCAGGTCAATGTGATCATCGGTCTGGGCTGGACGCTGGCGATCGTCGCGTTCGCCGCGTTTGGCTGGCTGGGAGCGGCAGGGGCGATGATTGCTGCGGTCCTGCATAACCTGAGCACGTTGCTGGTGTTGGGCAATGCCGGGCGTTTGTTACGGTTCCAGGAGCCGCTGCTGAAGCTGAAAGAAGAGAGTTGAGCGCCTGGTCAATGAGGGCTGGAGCTTTGCCGAACTGTGCGCACAATTGACAGTCAACTGTGAATAGGGCGCACCTCTTCAGGCCGTCACGTGGCTGAAACAGTGGGTTTTCGACAGTTTGTTGCCCCGTCGTGACTCATAGGAAAAGGCTATTAAATCGATAGCCAGCTAATTTTCCACAATGGTCTACCCTCAAATCAGACGTCTGAAACAAGGGGGACTATTCATGCTCGCGCAATTACCACCGGCCTTACAGAATCTGCAATTACCGCTTCGTTTGCGACTCTGGGATGGCCATGAAATTAATCTGGGCCCTGCGCCCAGCGTCACGATTGTGGTCAAGGACCCACAATTAGTGTCTCAATTCACTCGCCCAAGCCTCGACCTGTTGGGCGCCGCTTTCGTTGAGGGCAAGCTCGAACTCGAAGGCTCGATCAGCGATGTGATCCGGGTGTGTGATGAGTGGAGCCAGGCATTGCTGGATGACGCTGACGACAATCAACTGGTGCGCTCAGTCCATGACAAAGCCACTGACGCGGCGGCGATCTCCTATCACTACGACCTCTCGAATGCGTTCTATCAGCTCTGGCTCGACAGTGACATGGCGTATTCCTGCGCTTACTTCGAAACCGGCAGCGAAACCCTGGAACAGGCCCAACAAGCAAAATTCCGCCACCTGTGTCGCAAACTACGGCTACAACCCGGCGAGTACCTGCTGGATGTCGGCTGCGGCTGGGGAGGGCTGGCGCGTTATGCGGCGCGGGAGTTCGGGGTGAAAGTATTTGGCATCACCCTGAGCAAGGAGCAGTTGGCATTGGCCCGGGAGCGAGTGATCGCTGAAGGTTTGCAGGATCAGGTTGAGCTACAACTGCTTGATTACCGCGATCTACCTCAGGATGGGCGGTTCGATAAGATCGTGAGTGTCGGCATGTTCGAACACGTCGGGCACGCCAACCTGGCGGAGTACTGCAAGACATTGTTCGGTGCCGTGCGTGAAGGCGGCCTGGTGATGAACCATGGCATTACCGCCAAGCACACGGATGGCCGGCCGGTCGGACGTGGCGCTGGCGATTTCATCGAGCGCTATGTATTTCCTAACGGTGAATTACCGCACCTGTCGATGATTTCGGCCGAGATCAGCGAAGCGGGGCTGGAGATCGTTGACGTCGAAAGTCTGCGTCTGCATTACGCTCGCACGCTGGACCACTGGAGCGAGCGGCTTGAGGATAACCTTGAAGCCGCGTCCAAAGAAGTTCCGGAGCAGGCGTTGCGGATCTGGCGATTGTATCTGGCGGGCTGCGCCTATGCGTTCGCGCGGGGCTGGATCAACTTGCACCAGATCCTCGCGGTCAAGACCCACGCCGACGGCAGCCATGAGCTACCGTGGACGCGTGACGACATCTACAACCCTTAAAGAATCGGCGAGATAAGCCGGGCGACCCGCATGCCAAGCTGTTGCAGGCGGTGGGTCTTCCGGCTTTCGCCTTTGGCAATTTCGTGGGCCTGAGCAAAGTCGTCGTTGAGCATGTGTTCCACCAAACCTGCGAACTCGCTGTCGACGGTCAATAGCATGACTTCGAAGTTGAGCCGGAACGAACGATTGTCCAGATTTGCACTGCCGATGGCCGTGATCTCACTGTCGATCAGCACGACCTTCTGATGCAAGAAGCCCGGTTGGTAACGGAACACCCGAACCCCGGCACGTACGGCTTCGAAGGCGTACAGGCTGGAGGCTGCATAGACGATCCGGTGATCCGGCCGCGATGGCAACAGAAGCCGCACATCGACACCGCGCAGCACGGCCAGGCGTAGTGCAGCAAACACCGCTTCATCGGGAATGAAATACGGGCTGGTGATCCACACGCGTTCGGTTGCGGACTGGATGGCTTCCACGAAAAACAGTGAGCAGGTTTCGTGAGGGTCCGCCGGGCCGCTGGCCAGCAGTTGGCAGAGCACGCCGCCATCGGGGTAGCTCTGTGGCAATATCAGCGGTGGCAGTTTTCGGGAGGCCCAGAACCAGTCTTCCGCGAAAGACTCCTGCATGCACGCAACCACGGGACCGCTGACGGCAATGTGCGTATCGCGCCAGGGTGCCAGCGGTGGTTTCTGGCCCATGTATTCGTCACCGACGTTATGTCCGCCGACAAATCCCTGCACACCGTCGACCACGACAATCTTGCGATGGTTACGGAAGTTCACCTGGAACCGATTGAGCCAGCCACTGCGTGTGGCAAACGCTTCGACCTGCACCCCGGCATCGCGCAAGGGTTGAACATAGCTATGAGGCAGGGAGTGGCTGCCGATCCGATCGTAGAGCAGGTAAATAGCGACGCCTTCCGCGGATTTTTCCATCAGCAGGGTTTGCAGGCGTCGGCCGAGTTGGTCGTCATGGATGATGAAAAACTGAATCAACACGGCTTCGCGGGCGGCACGGATCGCTTCGAAAATCGCATCAAAGGTTGCCTGGCCGTTGATCAACAGGCGCACCTGATTGTTTGCCAGGCACGGCATCCGCCCCAGCTTCGGCATCGCCCGCAACGAGGTGTAGGCCTTGGAAGCGCGGGCTGTCAGCGCTTCCTCAATCCACGGACGCCAGTTCAGGTCAGCGATGGCCTTGCGCATTTCTTCGTTGGCCTGTCGACGAGCCTTGATATACGCGTCGAAGGTGCTGCGACCGAAGACCAGATAAGGTATGAGCGTCAGGTAAGGTATGAACACCAGCGACAAGGCCCAGGCAATCGAGCCTTGAGCGGTCCTGACGGTCAATACGGCGTGAATGGCGGCGATCGTGCCCAGTGAGTGGATGAGCGCGATCAGATACGCGAAAAGATGGGGTCCAAAAAAATCCATGGGGCAACCGTGCTCCTGACAATTCAATGCTTAACAGACCATGTTCCACGGCGAATGTCGCTATTTAATTAGACATGCAACCGAAGTAGATTGGCGACGTCTAACGGCCACTATTGTCTAGGAGTTACTCGATGAACGTACGTCTGCTGGGTTTGGCCATGGCTGTTGGCTTGTCACTTCCTGTGGTCGCTCAGGCGCAGATGCTGCAACCGGGTTTGTGGGAATTGACCTCAAGCAACATGAAGGTCGATGACCAGAACCTGCCGGATCTGCAGTTGATCCTCAGCCAGTTGGGCAGCCAGATGACGCCGGCACAAAAGGCCGCGCTGGAGAAACAAGGCATCACCATGGGCGGTAAAGGGATTCGTGTATGCCTGACCCAGGCACAGGTTCAATCCGATACCATTCCGCTACAGGACCCACAATCGGGTTGTACGCAGCAAGTCACCGACCGCAGCGGTAACCAGTGGAAGTTCCGCTTCAGCTGCCCGAAAGCTCAGGGTGCCGGTGTTGCTACGTTCCTTAGCGACCGTGAGTTCAACACCACGGTCAACGGCACGTTCAATGCCACCGGCATTCAGCAAAAGGGCAGCATGGATACTCGTGCCGTATGGTTGGGGCAGGATTGCGGGACGGTCAAACCTCGCGCCTGATCTCTATTGCTGGCAAGGCCCAGACCTTGCCAGCAATAGCTTCCGCTTCAATCCTGCTTCAACACTCATCCGCCCCAGATCCCGAGGCTCATGCTCAAAACTCGTTCTGCAGCGCTTTGTAGCCGCGCACCAGATCGACGTTGGTACGCGCCACGTCCTCGGAAAACTCCAAGGCGCTGACACTGACCGGCGGGAACTGGCACAAGTCGGTTTTGGGACCGATGCGGGTGGTGGACGGCACGTAGAAGTCGGCCGGCAAGTCTCGTCCGTCGACCACCGAGTTGTGCCGCACGACACAACCGTCGCCGACTGCACAGTTGAACAGCACGCTGTTGAAACCGATGAACACCCGGTTACCGACCGTGCATGGGCCATGGACGATGGAGCGGTGAGCGATGGAGCTGAACTCGCCGATGGTCACCGCTGCACCGGATTTGGAGTGGATAACCACGCCGTCCTGAATATTCGAGTTGGCGCCGATGGTGATCGGCTCCATCTCGCCCGATTCGTCGACTTCGTCGGCGCGAATCACCGCGTAGGGACCGACGAAAACATTCTCGCCAATCACTACCTTGCCGCAGATGATCGCGGTTTTATCGACGTAGGCGGACTCGGCAATCCGCGGCAAATCGCCGGACGGGTTCTTGCGGATCATGGCTTGCTCAGGGCGTCGTAAAGCGTATTGAGGTTGTATTCGAACAGCCCGGCAAAGGTGCTGGCCGGACCTTCGGCGGCGAGTGCGTCCGAGTACAGGGTGCCGCCAATTTGCGCGCCGCTTTCATCGGCGATTTGCTTGAGCAGACGGGCGTCCTTGATATTTTCCATGAACACCGCTTTGACCTTGGCCTGACGGATCTGGGTGATCAATGCAGCAACTTCAGCGGCGGACGGTTCGCGCTCGGTGGACAAGCCTTGAGGCGCCATGAAGTCAATGCCATACGCCTGACCCAGATACCCGAACGCGTCATGAGACGTAACGATCTTGCGGTTGCCTGGAGGCAATGCGCCGAGCTTGGCTTTGGCTTCGGTTAGCAGACGGTAGATCTGTTTCAGGTAGGTCTGGCTGTTGTGTTCGTAGTCGGCTTTGTTTGCCGGGTCTGCGGCGATCAACGCCTTGGTGATGTTGTTCACATAGAGTTCGGTGTTCGCCAGATTGTGCCAGGCGTGCGGATCGGGGATGGTCTCGCCGTCCTCTTCCATTGTCCTGGGGATCACTCCGCGGCTGGCAGTGATCACCGGGGTTTTGGTTGCGGTGCTGGCCACCATGCGGTCCAGCCATGGCTCGAAGCCGAGGCCGTTTTTGAAGATCAGTTTGGCCTTGAGCAGGGCCTTGGCGTCATTCGGAGTGGGTTCGTAGGTGTGAGCGTCAGCATCCGGGCCGACCATGTTAGTGATCTGGATGTGCTCGCCACCGACCTGATGAACCATGTCGGCAAGGATGCTGAAGCTGGTGACCACCGGGAGCTTTTCGGCTGCCGATGCCGTTGAAAGCGACATCGACAACCACACACTGAACAGCACGAGTAGAGCGCGCATCGGGAAACACCTCATTGGGATGTGAGCAAAGGCGGGCGGCGCAGCAAACCGTGCACCGGACCGAATACCACGGACAGCAGGTACAACGCGCCGGCCACCAGCACGATGGCCGGGCCACTGGGTAGCGAGTAGTAGAACGACAGCAACAGACCGAGCCATACCGAGAGACAGCCGAGCAGCCCGGCGATGACCATCAGCATCGGCAAGTGGCGGCTCCAGAAGCGTGAAGCGGCGGCCGGTAACATCATCAATCCGACCACCATCAGCGCACCGATGGCCTGGAAACCGATCACCAGATTCAGCACCACCAGGGTCAAAAACACGCCATGGGCCAACGGGCCGAGACGGCTGACGGTTTGCAGAAACAGCGGGTCGAGGGTGTCCAGTAGCAGTGGCCGATAGATCAACGCCATGGCGATCAGGCTGATCCCCGAGACCCAGAGCATGCCGGTTAATGTCGGGCCGTCGACGGCCAATGCCGAGCCGAACAACAGGTGGAGCAAGTCGAGGCGTTTGCCGGCGATCCCCAGAATCAGCACGCCACTGGCCAGCGAGATGGGGTAGATCGCTGCCAGGCTAGCGTCCTCCCGAAGGCCAGTGCGGCGGGTGATCCATGCCGCCAATCCGGCCATGCTCAGCCCCGCACCGAGGCCACCGATGGTCAGTGCTGGCAAGCTCAAACCGGCGAACCAAAACCCTAACGCGGCACCGGGCAAGATGCCGTGAGCCACGGCATCGCCGATCAGGCTCATGCGCCGCAGGATCAGAAACACCCCAAGCGGTGCAGTGCTGCAAGCCAATACCAGACCGCCAATCAGTGCTCGGCGCATGAATACGAATTCGTGGAACGGTTGCCAAAGTTGCGCGGCGGCGAGCATTACGCCACCTGCGTGTGTGGTTGCTGGAGAATCAGTTCACGGCTCGGCGCCAGGACGCAGCCCGTGTTTTTGATCAGCAATGTTTGAGGAATGTGTTGGCGAACCGCAGCCAGGTCATGACAAACCACAACCAGGGTCCGGCCTTCGTTGTGCCAGGTGTGGATATGTTTCCACAGCAGTGCCTGGCCGAGTTCATCCAGCGCCGCGTGAGGTTCGTCGAGCAGCAACAGTGGCGCTTCGGCGAGGCTCAAACGGGCGAGCAGGGCGCGTTGCAATTCGCCGCCCGACAGCGCCATCAATGGGCGTTGTTCCAAACCGTTCAGGCACCAGTCATTCAGCACGCTGTCGAGGCGTTGGCGGCGAACGTCCGGCGTTTGTTTGCTGCCCCAGAATCCGGCGCTCACCAATTCTTGCAAACTGATTGGGAACTGTCGGTCGAGGTACTGTTGCTGTGGCAAAAAGGACAAGCCACCCCGTGGCGAAACGTCGAGAGCAACTTTGCCAGCTAACGGTTTTTGCAGGCCGGCGATGACTTTCAGCAAGCTGCTTTTACCCGAGCCATTGGCGCCGATTACTGCGGTCAGGCTACCGCCGGGTAAATCAAAATCGAGGGCGGGAGTGAGTGGTTGGCCGGGTGCACCCCAGCGTAATCCTTGGCAACGAATCATGCGGCCTCCCAGTTCCAGCGACTTTCGGCCACCGCATCGTGGGCGTGCAGACTTTCGGCGTGAACTACGCGCAACTGAAAAGCCTTGATGCCAGGCGAGCGTTTCAACGCCAGGTTCAAACGCCGCGCGGCGTCTTCGCAGAACATCAGGTTTTGTCCGT
Organism: Pseudomonas sp. H3(2019); assembly: GCF_007713465.1. Taxonomy (GTDB): domain Bacteria; phylum Pseudomonadota; class Gammaproteobacteria; order Pseudomonadales; family Pseudomonadaceae; genus Aquipseudomonas. Next base: position 70,915 of record NZ_VMSG01000018.1, read on the forward strand.
TAGCGAGTGCGAAGGCTTGTTCGTCGGCACGTTTTACTGCGGTTTGAACGGCGGTGCCGAGTGCGGCTTCGGCGTCGTTGAGTGCGGTGATCAATGGCAAATCGTCCAGATAGTCATCCAGTCGTAGCCGTAATTGCGCACTGCTGCGTTGGCTGTGGGGCGTCGCGACGATGCCTTTTGATGATCCGAGCCAAGTCAAAACGTCGGCGTGCTGCAACGGCTTGTTGGCAAAGTCATCGATGAATTGCTGCTGAATAAGTTGTCTCGAAAGCGCTGCTGAGCAGGGGCAAGTGGATGAGTAAGACGCTTCAATTTTAAGTTCCACGTGGAACACTGCGTTTTCCAATCGAGCTTCGACAGTGATCGGATAGCTTTTCCAGCCGGCCAAAGGGCTGATCAAGGCTGGGCGTTTGAGCAGCAAATCGGCGTGAATCCGTAGGTAAGCGGCATTGGATAAACCCTCGTGGCTGTCGAGGAAGCGTTGCAGAACTTGCCGCAACAACGCCGGAGTGAGGCTTTCCTGCTCAAGCATTTCCAGCGCCAGATACAGCCGAGACATATGAATGCCACGCGCTTCGCCATCATCGAGACTGACGCCCGCATCGGCTTTCGCGTTCAATCGCTGGCCGTCGAACACAACAGGAAGAGCAATGCCGTACATGCCTACCCACTCGAGTGGCAAGGCTTGGCGTGAGGCCTGCGCGGCGATATCCGGCAGAGTCAGCGCATTCATGAGCAGGTCCATCGTTGGAAATGTTTTGCCATGTTATATTATAACAAGTAAATCGACGATGCCTTTTTCTCGAGCGGTCTTTCACTATGCACAGGCGACAATTGCTCAACCTGTTGTTGGCCAGCGCTGCGCTGGTTTTACCTTTCGGCGTGTCGGCGACGCAGATCCGCAATGCACGGCTCTGGCGTTCGGATGACAAGCTTCGCCTGGTACTCGATCTGAGCGGACCGGTGCAGTACAAAACCTTTTCGCTGAGCGCACCCGAGCGACTGATCATCGACTTGAGCGGTGCGCAGCTCAGCGGTGACTTCAGCCAGTTAGTGCTCACCAACACGGTGATTCGTTCGATCCGTTCAGGGCACTTCGGGCAAGGCGATACGCGGATCGTCCTCGACCTTGCCGGTCCGGTGCGGCTCAATAGTTTTCAACTGCCGCCACAGGACGGGCAGGGCCATCGTCTGGTGCTCGACCTGCTCAACGCCGCGCCCGTGCAGATCGCTGCGGCGGCACCTTTGGTCCAGCGAGAAACACCGGCTGACAAGGCTCACCCCAAGCGCGACATCATCGTCGTGGTCGACCCTGGCCATGGCGGCAAGGACCCCGGCGCGATTGGCGCCAAAGGCGAGCGCGAGAAAGACGTGGTGCTGTCCATCGCACAATTGCTGGCCAAGCGTTTGAAGCGCGAGAAAGGTTTCGATGTGAAGTTGGTGCGCAATGACGACTTCTTCGTGCCGCTACGCAAGCGTGTGGAGATCGCCCGTACGCACAAGGCCGACATGTTCATCTCGGTGCACGCTGACGCGGCACCACGGCTCACGGCCTCTGGTGCTTCGGTTTACGCATTGTCCGAAGGCGGTGCAACCTCGGCCACGGCACGTTTCATGGCGCAGCGGGAAAACGGTGCCGACTTGTTGGGTGCGACCAGTCTGCTCAATTTGAAGGACAAGGATCCGATGCTCGCCGGAGTGATCCTCGACATGTCGATGAACGCCACCATCGCCGCCAGTTTGCAGCTTGGCAACACGGTACTTGGCAGCTTGGCGGGGATTACCACATTGCATCAGAAACGCGTGGAACAGGCCGGATTTGCAGTGCTGAAGTCACCGGATGTGCCTTCGATCCTGGTCGAAACCGGCTTCATTTCCAACGCCCGAGACAGTCAGAGGCTGGTGACAGCGCGGCACCAAAAGGCGGTAGCCGACGGCCTTTTTGAAGGTTTGCAGCGCTACTTTCAGAAGAATCCGCCGCTGAACAGCTACATGGCCTGGCAGCAGTCGCAGCAAAAATCGCAGGTCTAGCAACCCGTCAGTCGGCTACAGGTGAACTTGCCGCTGGAACCGCCAGAGCTGGAAAACCGATTGAGGGTGGTCCAGCCAACGCGGCGGGTGTAACCGACCCAGGCTTCGCCGTCGGACGCCAAACCGGTGAAGAACGTCAGTTGGCCGTAACGGCTGCTGGTTTGCGCCCAATAGCGTTTACCGCTCACTTCAAACCCGCGCATGTAGGTCGTGCTGCCCGCCGTAGCGACGCTGTAAGAGTTGCCGTCCGGGTCTACGCAGGCCAGCAGATTAGCGCTGCGCGTGCACTTCGCCTGGCTCGATGCCTGCGCGCAGGCGTCTGCTGCGACAAACAGCGAAAGACTCAACAGTGTGCATTTCAAGGCGTTGTGCATGGGTTTTCTCGTGGTGCGAACGGGCTCAAGCATTGCGTCCTTCGTCGCTGGGAGCAAGAGGAGATTGGTGTGTTTGTGTTGTTATACTATAACATTAAAAATTCACCTGACCGGCCACTCCTGATGAGGAATACCTGATGCCCAATCGTCTCCCCGTTACCGTGCTGTCCGGTTTTCTCGGCGCCGGCAAAAGCACGCTGCTCAACTACGTACTTCGCAACCGCGAGAATCTTCGGGTCGCGGTGATCGTCAATGACATGAGCGAAATCAACATCGACGGCAGCGAAGTTCAGCGCGATGTCACCTTGAACCGCGCCGAAGAAAAACTCGTCGAAATGAGCAACGGCTGCATCTGCTGCACCTTGCGCGAAGACCTGCTGGAAGAGGTCAGCAAGCTGGCCAGAGACGGTCGTTTCGACTACCTACTGATCGAGTCCACTGGTATTTCCGAACCTCTTCCCGTGGCGGAAACGTTCACCTTTCGCGACGAGAAAGGCCAAAGCCTGGCCGACATCGCGCGGCTCGACACCATGGTCACGGTGGTCGATGGGATGAACTTTCTGCTCGATTTTCAGGCCGCCGAAAGCCTCGCTTCACGGGGTGAAACCCTTGGCGAAGAAGACGAGCGCTCGATCACCGACCTGCTGATCGAGCAGATCGAATTCGCCGATGTGCTACTGATCAGCAAGATCGATCTGATCAGCAGCACCGAGCGCGAAGAGTTGATCGCGATCCTCAAACGGCTCAACGCTCAGGCGCACATTATCCCGATGGTCATGGGCGAAGTACCGTTGAAACAGATCCTCAACACCGGCCGCTTCGACTTTGAAAAAGCCTCTCAGGCACCAGGCTGGCTGCAAGAGTTGCACGGTGAGCATGTGCCGGAAACCACCGAGTACGGCATCGCTTCCATGGCTTATCGGGCACGTCGACCGTTTCATCCGCAGCGCTTTTTCAGCTTCATCAATCGGCCGTGGGTGAATGGAAAACTGCTGCGCTCCAAGGGCTTTTTCTGGTTGGCCAGCAAGCACCAGGACGCCGGCAGTTGGTCCCAGGCCGGTGGTTTGATGCGTCATGGATTTGCCGGTCGCTGGTGGCGCTTTGTGCCGAAAGCACAGTGGCCACAGGATCAGGAAAGTACCGCCGCGATCATGGAAAACTGGACCTCCGCCACCGGTGATTGCCGTCAGGAGCTGGTGTTCATCGGCCAGAATATCGACTTTTCTGAACTCACCGAACGCCTCGACAATTGCCTGCTCAACGATGACGAAATGTCCCTGGGTGTCGAAGGCTGGCGCCTGATGGCAGACCCGTTTGGTCCATGGCTCGAAGAGGAGGCAGCCTGATGTTGGCGCCGAGTCTGAAAGCGCGCCCGGTGGTTCGTCAGGTACAGGGCCAAACCCCTGAAATTTTCACGCAGATACTTGAAGACGGTACCAACCTGGCGCTCTGGCAGCGCCATTTGCCGGTACATATCGCCGATTTCGGCACATTGTTGTTATCGCTGAATGAACCACTGGGCGAGTCTTTGGTGGTGGAGTTGGCAACAGACGACGTTGAACCCGATCTGCGGGGGCTGGCCGCAAGCTTTAGTGATCTGGAGGGTTACGAAGGGTTTATCGCTGACGTTTCATGGCTGGTCAGCGCGTTTGCCTGCTTGCTGGGGGCGACGCGTATAGGCTTGCGTTTACGAGTGCTGGATAAAGCCATGTGCCCGCGTTTTCACGTCGATCATGTGCCAGTGCGGCTGATTACCACCTACGCCGGCATCGGCAGTCAGTGGCTCAGAGAAGGTGCCATGGATCGTAAGAACCTGGCCAGGGCGGAGACCGAGCCGCAGGACTGTGAGCAAATGCTCTGTGGTGAAGTGGCGTTGCTCAAGGGCGAGAAGTGGCACGGCAACGAGGGCTTCGGGTTGATTCATCGTTCGCCGCAACCGGCACCGGGTGAGCGCCGGCTGATCCTGACCCTCGACTGGCTCGCGTGACTCAAGGCGTGAGCCACGCGCCCTGACTCTGGCTTTCGCAAAAAGGCTTCAGGTACACCGCGTCTGTGGCCACGCCGTAATAGTGAATATCCTGCCGGTAAGGCATATTGGCAACTTGAGCGTTGCTGCATACACCGAAGGCACCGCTGGGACATTGCTCGAGGAATGTGACATCGACCTTCTGCCCCACGAGATTTGGCTGGCAGAAGCCGTCATGGAACATTTTTTCCGGGATGTTGCGGTTCTGCTGGCAGACTTTGACATCGAGTCGCTCCGCTTGGCTATGAACCACACAGGCCTGGGCCAACGCCTCGCTCGAAGCGAAGGCCAACAGCAATGACAAACCGATCAGTCGCATCCTTTTGCTCCCAAGAAACCGTCGAACATGCTGCAGAACATTCCTACTCACGTCATCGCCGGACCGTTAGGCGCCGGCAAGACCAGCCTGATCAAGCATCTGCTGACGCAGCGGCCGGCGAACGAGCGCTGGGCGGTGCTGATCAACGAGTTTGGTCAGGTCGGTCTCGATGCCGCGCTGTTGACCACGGGCGCCGATGGTATCGCACTGGGAGAAGTGGCTGGCGGCTGTTTGTGTTGCGTGAATGGTGCGCCGTTTCAGATTGGCCTCGGGCGGTTGCTGCGCAAATCACGGCCGGATCGCTTGTTTATCGAACCCTCGGGGCTGGGACACCCGGCGCAATTGCTCAAGCAATTAGGTGACGCGCCGTGGCTGGGCGTTCTGGCGATTCAGCCAAGCGTTCTGGTGCTCGACGCTCAAGCACTGGCCGACGGAAAACCACTGCCGGAGGCGCAACAGCAAGCGCTACCAAGCGCGGGCCTGTTGCTGTTGAACAAGGCCGAGCACCTGAACGATGAAGATCGCCAGCGCATCACCGCGCAGTTGCCGGAATGCCCGCTGTATTGGACGCAGCAGAGCGCACTGGCATTGAGTGATTTGCCGGGCGTGCACAGTCGAGCGATCGAGGGTGTGGATAACTTCAGTGCGCCTAAAGGTCTGGCGCAGATGCCGGCAGTCTGGACTGATCCGACGCAGCCGATTTGCCTGAGTCAGCAGCAGGAAGGTGGCTGGAGCATTGGTTGGCGTTGGCACCCGAGTCAGTCGTTCGAACTTTCCCGGGTCCAGGCTTGCCTGGCGGCCTTGGACTGGCGCCGGGCCAAGCTGGTTATCCACAGCGCCAAGGGTTGGGTGTCGGCCAACTCGCTGGATAACGCCGCGCTGCGCTGGCAACCCAGTGAATGGCGTCAGGACTCGCGCATCGAGCTGATTTTCGATAAGCCGCAGGATGCCGAATTACTGCAGAGGAAACTTGCGAGCTGCCGGGTGAACCTGATTTAACGCGGTTCAGGGCTCAGTGACGCAACTTGTTGTGGTCCTGGCGCCATTGACTCAGCTCGATCACCTCGGCGCTGGGCAGCACAGGTTTTTCCTCGAGCGGGATCGGGTAGGGTGCCAATTCGATCTGCGCGCTGTGGGCACCGAATTGGGTGATGGTGCCCACATGACGTGTTTCGCCAGTCACGGTGAACTCAAAGTTATACACACGGGCCAGACGTCGCCGCCCGTTGGCGTCCTTCACGAAGCCGATTTTTTTCAACGCCACATTGCCGTCGAGCAATTCGATGTCGAGTTTGGCGCAATGCCGCTTGACCCGTTCCAGGGCCCGCTCGCGCAAGCCATGGTTGTGCCATAGCCAGGCGGCACCGGTCGCCAGCAGCATCAGCACGAAGATATTTCCAAGGGTCAGCATGAACAGTGCTCCAACAAATTAGTGTCAGCTTAACTGTGTCTTCGGTCTGTCGTACAGGCCATGTTTAGTCGCATACTGCGCGGCTCGAATTTCAATCGGTTTACGGAAATCCCGCATGAAACGTACTCCCCATCTGCTCGCCATCCAGTCTCATGTGGTTTTCGGTCACGCCGGCAACAGCGCCGCGGTTTTCCCGATGCAGCGGGTCGGGGTGAACGTCTGGCCGCTTAACACCGTGCAGTTTTCCAACCACACTCAATACGGCCAGTGGGCCGGTGAAGTGCTGGCGCCGCAGCAGATTCCCGAGCTGGTGGAAGGGATCGCGGCCATTGGCGAGCTGGGCAACTGCGACGCGGTGCTGTCCGGTTATCTGGGCAGTGCTGCTCAAGGGCGGGCGATCCTCAGCGGTGTGGCGCGGATCAAGGCGATCAACCCCAGCGCCTTGTACCTGTGCGACCCGGTGATGGGGCATGCGGAGAAAGGCTGCATCGTACCGGCTGAAGTCAGCGACTTCCTGCTGGATGAAGCGGCGACGGTGGCGGATTTCATGTGCCCGAATCAGTTGGAACTGGACAGTTTCTCCGGTCGCAAGCCGCAGTCATTGTTCGATTGCCTGGCGATGGCTCGCGCGCTGTTGGCGCGTGGTCCGAAGGCGGTGCTGGTCAAGCATCTGGACTATCCCGGCAAGTTGCCGGACAGCTTCGAGATGTTGCTGGTGACGGCCGAAGGCAGTTGGCATCTGCGTCGTCCATTGCTGGCGTTCCCACGTCAGCCGGTGGGCGTGGGCGACCTGACGTCGGGTCTGTTTCTGGCGCGGGTGTTGTTGGGTGACAGCCTGGTCGCGGCCTTTGAATTCACGGCGTCGGCGGTGCATGAAGTGCTGCTGGAAACCCAGGCCAGCGCAAGCTATGAGCTGGAACTGGTGCGAGCCCAGGACCGTATTGCCCATCCTCGGGTGAAGTTCGAGGCGACGGCGATCAGTTTGTAACGTCGTCGCGGCGGAAAAGATCGCAGCCTGCGGTAGTTTCTACAGAGGCTGCGATCTGCGCGGTGTCAGGCGTCTGCCTTGATTTCGCGATAACGCTGATCCAGTTCCTGACGAATCTGCCGACGCTGTTTGGCTTGGGCATATCGGCGTTTATCTTCGCTGTTCTGCGGTTGCAACGGTGGGACAGCCGCCGGCTTACGCTGATCGTCGACCGCGACCATGGTGAAGAAGCAGCTATTGGTGTGACGCACCGAGCGCTCTCGGATGTTCTCGGTCACCACCTTGATGCCGACCTCCATCGAGGTGTTGCCGGTGTAGTTGACCGAAGCCAGAAAGGTCACCAGCTCACCGACATGGATCGGTTCGCGAAAGATCACCTGATCCACCGACAGGGTTACCACGTAGCGTCCGGCATAACGGCTGGCGCAGGCGTAGGCGACTTCGTCGAGGTATTTGAGCAGGGTGCCGCCGTGGACATTGCCAGAGAAGTTGGCCATGTCGGGGGTCATCAATACCGTCATCGACAGCTGGGCGTTTCCGGGTTCCATAGCACACTACTCACGGTTCAAGGCTGGGATTGCGGGTGCACCTCTGTGGGTGCCTGGCTGGCTTTTCAAAACCACCGTTAACGGGACGCCACGCCGATGATGGCCGTCACGCCCGAATCGATCTGTTTCTATATATTGCACCGCCTTTGCGCCCGAAGTCGCGGTGTTACCCTTCAAAAGCCCACCTCAAGGGCCCTTTCATCCGATCTGGTAATCGCCCAACGACGTCAGCACACCCAACCGCCAAGGAGTCCTTGCCATGCATGCCATCAGTTTTATTCAGGATCTGGCAGTGATCATGCTGGTTGCGGGTGTGGTGACCATTGTTTTTCATCGGCTCAAACAGCCGGTCGTCCTGGGCTACATCGTTGCCGGTTTCATCATTGGCCCGCACACCCCGCCATTCGGGTTGATCCACGACGAGCAAACCATCAAGACCCTTGCCGAACTCGGGGTGATTTTCCTGATGTTTTGCCTGGGCCTGGAGTTCAGCCTGCGCAAGCTGTTCAAGGTCGGTGCCACGGCGTTCATCGCGGCGTTCCTGGAAATCGTGCTGATGATCTGGATCGGCTACGAAATCGGCCGCTGGTTTGACTGGGGCACCATGGACTCGCTGTTCCTCGGCGCGATCCTGGCGATCTCCTCGACCACCATCATCGTCAAGGCCCTCAACGACCTGAAGATGAAGAATCAGCGTTTTGCCCAGCTGATCTTTGGTGTGTTGATCGTCGAAGACATCCTCGGTATCGGCATCATTGCCTTGCTTTCGAGTATCGCCGTCAGCGGCACCGTGAGCTCCGGCGAGGTGTTTTCCACGGTCGGCAAACTCTCGCTGTTCATGATCGTTGCGCTGGTGATCGGCATCCTGCTGGTGCCGCGCTTGCTGGCTTATGTGGCCAAGTTCGACAGCAACGAAATGCTGCTGATCACCGTACTTGGCCTGTGTTTTGGCTTTTGCCTGCTGGTGGTCAAGCTTGAGTACAGCATGGTGCTCGGGGCGTTTCTGATTGGCGCGATCATGGCCGAATCTCGGCAGCTGGTGAAAATTGAACGCCTGATCGAGCCGGTTCGCGACATGTTCAGCGCTATATTCTTTGTCGCCATTGGCCTGATGATTGATCCGCAGATTCTTCTTCAGTACGCCTGGCCCATTGCGGTGATTACCGTCGCGGTGGTGCTCGGCAAGATGCTCTCCTGTGGCCTTGGGGCGTTTATCGCCGGCAATGATGGACGCACCTCACTGCGCGTCGGTATGGGCCTGTCGCAGATTGGCGAATTCTCTTTCATCATTGCGGCGCTGGGCATGACCTTGCAGGTCACCAGCGATTTCCTTTATCCGGTGGCGGTCGCTGTTTCGGCCATCACCACCTTACTGACGCCGTACCTGATCCGTGCCGCCGATCCGCTTTCGTTGAAGTTGGCTGCAGTTATCCCGCTGCGTTTGGGCCGCGTGTTGGGGATGTATGGGGAGTGGTTGCGCAGCATTCAACCGCAGGGCGAGGGTGCGCAGCTGGCGTCGATGATTCGGCGGATTTTGTTGCAGGTCGGGGTCAATCTGGCGCTAGTGATGGCAATCTTCTTCTCGGGCAGTTTTTTTGCCGAGCGGATTTCCAGCTATCTGCATGCCTGGATCGATGATCCAAGCTGGCAGAAGGCATTGATCTGGGGCGGGGCGTTGTTGCTGTCGCTGCCGTTCCTGATTGCCGCTTATCGCAAGCTGAAGGCGCTCTCGATGTTGTTGGCGGAAATGGGCGTGAAGCCGGAGATGGCCGGCCGCCACACACAGCGAGTGCGTCGGGTGATCGCCGAAGTGATCCCGATTCTCTCGCTGCTGGTGATTTTCCTGCTGCTGGCAGCCTTGTCGGCTAGTATCTTGCCGACCAACAAGTTGCTGGGGCTGATCGCCGTTGTAACCGCCGCGGTGGCGGCTCTGCTCTGGCGCTGGTTCATCCGCGTGCACACGCGGATGCAGGTCGCCCTGCTGGAAACCCTGGACAACCACAAGGATTCGTCCGGGTATTGACCCAGCGGGGCGTCAGGCAGATCAGCTTTCCAGCCAGACGTCCCGCGCCCAGTGCCACACCGATTCCCAGGTTTCTTCGGCCAACAGCTCTTCTTCGGCCAGCCACAGCACCACGGTGCCGTCTTCTTCGACCAGGTAGTAGTTGTCACCGTCCTGGCAGATCGGAATCATGCTGCGATCAACACCGGCATCCCAGGCGTTGGCGGCAACGTCCGGCAGGTAGGTGTGCGATTGCGGGTCGGTGACAGTCACCGGCTCCAGGCTGCCGTACACGACGTCGCTGACGGTCAGCAGGAATTCTCTGAAGACGAACGGGATATCGATGAACAGTTGTTCTTCGATTTCCACCAGCAGGTCTTCGTCAGGCAGCTCCAAGGGCACCGGTACCGGTTCGTTGGCTTCTCGCAGTTGTTCGATGATTTCTTCCACGTCCGGGATCCTCTTGCTCAATGGCGCGGTTTAGTTGGGGCGGTTTATACAGTAGCTCGCTATAGATGCAACTGCGAAATAGAAAACCCCGGACGAGTCCGGGGTTTTTATTACAGCATGCGAAACGAGGGCGGTATTAACCGTTCTGACGGATACCGGCCACCAGCCAAGGCTGGTTTTCGCCTTGCGGACGTTCCATGTTCCAGCTTTCGCTGAACACTTCGCCCTGGTCGAAACGCGAGGTTTTCGACACGCCCGTGAAGGTCAGGGTGGCGATGGTCTTGTCGGCGCGATCATCCACGCCGTCCAGTTGAACGGTGAGATTGTCGATGTAGGTGGACTGGAAGCCGTCACCCAGATCGGCGCGTTCGCGCTTGAGGAACTCCAGCATTTGCGGGGTTACGAACTCGGCGATCTTGTCCATTTCATTGGCGTCCCAGTGCTGTTGCAGGGACTGGAAGTGGTTGCGTGCGGCTTCAACGAAGCGCTCTTCGTTGAACCAGGCCGGAGCGTTGATCACCGGACGAGCGGCAGCAGGAGCCGCCGAACCGCCGAAGATCGAACCCATGGCCGGCTTCTGTTCGTACACTTCACGCTGCATTGGCGCGCCCGCAGGGGCCATATGCTCTTGTTGCTTGCGGCGACGAGCGGCGATGAAGCGGAAAATCACGAACCCGATGACTGCCATGATCAGGATGTCGAAAATCTGCATGCCATGGAAGCCGCCGCCCATGAACATGGAGGCCAGCAGGCCGCCGGCAGCGATGCCGGCCAGAGGGCCGAGCCAGCGCGAAGCACCGCCGGCTTTGGCGGCAGCGCCTGCGGCACCCGCAGCACCGGCGGTCGCGGCAGCAGAACCCATGCCAGGCGAGGACGGCGCCATTTGGCTGGTCTGGTGGGTAGGCGCAGCACCTACGCTTTTGCCGCCACCGAAGCGCTTGGCGTTGGCGTCGAGGCTCATCGTCAGGCCGATGCACAGCGCCAGGGCGATGCTAAGAAAACGTTTCATAAAGGGAATTCCCATTTGTGGATGGCACGCGCGCCATGTTGCACAGGTGAAGTGACACTGGCTAGCGGCAGAGTGTTTCGGGCTTTTGCCTGACAGGCTGCGTTCAGCTCCGTCGATACAAGTAGGCGCATGTATCTTTGTCTGTAGGACAAGTGGATTGGTTGAGCAGGAACGTTGCTTAACGTCGCAATGCCAACATCACCACGCCTGCCGTGATCAGGCCGATTCCACCCCATTGGCGCAGGTCGAGCCGCTCACCCAGCAACACTGCGCCCAGCACGGCCACCAGCACCACACTAAGTTTGTCGACGGGGGCTACCAGCGAGGCTGGCCCGAGTTTCAGCGCACGGAAGTAACAAATCCACGAGGCACCGGTTGCCAGGCCAGACAGCAGCAGGAACAGGTAGCTCTTGGCGGATATCGATCCTAATGACTGATATTGGCCCGTTGCGTACAAAATCAAGGCCAGGCTGACCAATACCACGATCGTGCGCAGCAGTGTGGCGAAGTCGGAATTGACGTTTTCGATGCCGACCTTGGCGAAAATCGCGGTCAGCGCAGCGAAAGCAGCCGACAACAGGGCCCAGAATGTCCAGGAAGAAAAGAAGCCTGAGCCCATGCGTATTCCTCTAAGTTGATCGTTCCCACGCAGAGCATGGGAACGATCATCAACGGTGTTGCGATCAGTCAGATGGCTTCGAGCTTGGCGTAGCCGAGCATCAGCCACTTGCTGCCTTCGCTGAAGTTCACTTGCACCCGGGCCTGCGCGCCAGCGCCTTCGAAGTTGAGGATCACCCCTTCGCCGAAGACCGCGTGTTGCACTTGCTGACCGAGGCTGAACGCGGTTTCCGGGATCTCCGTGCCGGCGAACATGCTGCTCGAACTTTGCTTCTGGCCGCCACCGAATGGGCGGCTGACGCTGTTGGACAGCCGCACTTCCTGAATCAGGCCTTTAGGGACTTCGCGTACGAAGCGTGAAACCTTGTTGTAGGTTTCGCTGCCGTACAGGCGTCGGGTTTCGGCGTAGGTCATCACCAGGTTTTGCATGGCCCGGGTAATGCCGACGTAAGCCAGGCGGCGTTCCTCTTCAAGGCGGCCGGGCTCTTCCAGGCTCATCTTGTGCGGGAACAGGCCTTCTTCCATGCCCACCAGGAATACGTAAGGGAATTCCAGGCCTTTGGCGCTGTGCAAGGTCATCAGCTGAATGCTGTCTTCGTGCTCGTCGGCCTGAGTGTCGCCGGCTTCCAGCGAAGCATGGCCGAGGAACGCGGCCAGCGGCGTCAGGTCTTCGTCTTCTTCGGCGCTTTCAAAGTTGCGCGCCGCGCTGACCAGTTCCTCAAGGTTTTCTACCCGCGCCTGACCTTTCTCGCCTTTTTCCGCTTCGTGATAGGCAATCAGGCCGGACTGCTCGATGACGGTCTGGGTCATCAGGTGCAACGGCATTTCGGCGGTGGTGGTCGCCAGGTGCTCGATCAACTCGATGAACGCACCCAGAGCGCCGGCTGCGCGACCGGTGAGGCCTTTATTGGCCACCAGCTGACGCATGGCTTCCCACATCGACACATCGCTGTGACGAGCGTGATCACGGATCGCTTCGACGGTTTTTTCGCCAATGCCACGGGCCGGAACGTTGATCACCCGTTCCAGCGCCGCATCGTTGCCGCGACCTTCGAGCAAACGCAGGTAAGCCATGGCGTTCTTGATTTCAGCCCGCTCGAAGAAGCGCTGGCCGCCATAGATGCGGTACGGAATGCGTTCGCGCAGTAGCGCTTCTTCCAAAACCCGCGATTGGGCGTTAGAGCGGTACAAAATCGCGATATCGCTGCGCGCCATGCCGGTTTTCAGCGCGCTTTCGATGGTTTCCACCACGTAGCGTGCTTCGTCATGTTCGTTGAATGCGGCGTACAGGTTGATCGCTTCGCCTTCGCCGCCGTCGGTCCACAGCTCTTTGCCCAGACGCCCGGTGTTGTTGGCGATCAAGGCGTTGGCGGCCTTGAGAATTCCGGCGGTGGAGCGGTAGTTCTGCTCCAGGCGAATGACTTCCGCGTCCGGGAAGTCGGCCGAATACTGGTGAATGTTCTCGATTTTCGCGCCGCGCCAACCGTAGATCGACTGATCGTCGTCGCCCACCACCATCAGGCTGTCGCCGCCCTTGGCCAGCAGACGCAACCAGGCGTACTGCACGGCGTTGGTGTCCTGGAATTCGTCCACCAGCACATGACGGAAGCGCTTCTGATAATGCGCCAGCAGGCCCGGATGATCGCGCCACAGGTCGAGGGCGCGCAGCAGCAGTTCGGAGAAGTCGATGACGCCCGCGCGCAAGCACGCGGCCTCGTAGGCTTCATAGATGCTGCGCATGGTGGCCAGGAACAGATCGCCACTGGCTTGAATATGTTGCGGGCGCAGACCTTCGTCTTTCTGCCCGTTGATGAACCACTGGGCCTGACGGGCCGGCCAGCGTTGCTCGTCCAGTCCCAGCTCGCGGATCACCCGCTTGACCAGCCTCTGCTGGTCATCGCTGTCGAGGATCTGGAAGGTCTGGCTCAGGCCGGCTTCCTGCCAGTGCGCCCGCAGCAAGCGGTGCGCCAGGCCGTGGAAGGTGCCGACCCACATGCCGGCCGGGTTGATACCCATCAGTTGCTCGATGCGATGGCGCATCTCGGCAGCGGCCTTGTTGGTGAACGTCACCGACAGGATCGAGTGTGGCGAGGCGTTCTCGACCTGGATCAACCAGGCGATACGGTGCACCAGCACACGGGTTTTACCGGAACCAGCACCGGCCAGGACCAACTGACGACCCACGGAGGCAGCTACGGCCTGGCGTTGGGCATCGTTGAGGGAGTTCAGCAGAAGGGAGAGATCATCGCGCATCAGGGCATTCTAGGGTGCCGCGCCACACCGGGCAAACCGAGCTTTGCATTAACCGATGAAAGAAGTGCAGGGGACGACCGGTCAGTCATTCATCGCAAGCCTTGATGGGCCGCGCTTCTGCGGTTTTGAGCGCTGGCAACGGGCCATTTGATTTGTCGATTTTCTGATCTGGAGCTGTTTGGTCCGGGCCATTGCTTGTGTATGCTCCGTCGACATTTCGGGCTCATCACGCTCGCCTTTATAAGAACAAGAATATTGCCTATGACCCTCAGCACCAGCCTGTCGGGCCCTTCTGTGGATCCGCGGGTTATCCGCAAACAGTACGCCATGGAGATGGCGGTCGAGCGCACGCGTCTGCTGTATCAGGGCTCGTTGCTGCCCACGTTGTTCATGTTGATCAATGGCCTGGTCTGCGCCGGGTTGCTCTGGAGTCCGCAGCGCTATTTCCTGGTGAGCATCTGGCTGATCTGGTTACTGTCGCTGGTGGCGCTGCGGGTGATTCAGGTCGCAGCCTTCGACTCGGCGATGCCCAGTCGTCAGGCGCAGCCAGTCTGGCGTCGAATGTTTCTGTTGGGTTCGGCCATGACCGGCCTGACGCTGGCCGGTGCCGGTATTGCCTTGGTGCCCACCGACAGTTTCCTGCAACAAGCCTGGGTATTCGGCCTGATCGGCGCGGCGACCCTCTCGGCCAGTGTCGCCTATGCGGTGAGTCTGCCGGCCTTCCTGTCTTTTACCTTGCCGTGTCTGTTACCGGCGATCGGTTATTTGTTCTGGGGCGGCGATGAACAGCAGCAAGGCTGGGGTTGGCTCGGGCTGATTCTGTTGGGCTCACTGAGTGTGGTCGCGTGGCAGGTTAATCGGCTGATCCAGCACGGCTTGATGCGGCGTTTCCAGAATCAGGCACTGATTGAGCACTTGCAGCAGGCGCAAAGTCGCAGCGAGCAACTCAATCAGGAATTGGCGCGGGAAATCGAACAGCGTCGCCACGCCGAAGAAGAGCTGCGTGAAGCCCAGGTCGGCCTCGAAAGCCGTGTCGCCCAGCGTAGCCGCGAACTGGACGCCGCCAACCAGGCCCTGAGCAAGAGCGAAGCGCGGCTGGCGCTGGCGTTGAAGGCCAGTGAACTGGGGCTCTGGGACTGGAACCTGCAAACCGATGAGGTGCATCACACCCAACTCAAGGAGTTGTTCGGCCTTGAACCGGAATTCGTCACGGCGATGCTCAGTCACTTGAAGCCGCGCCTGCACCCGCAGGACTTGCCGCCGCTGCGGCGGGCGCTGGTCGAGCATTTGAAGGGCCGCACCGAGGATTATCAGATCGAATACCGCGTGCGCCATGGTGATGGCCACTGGGTCTGGATCGAAGACCGCGGCCGGGCAGTGGAGCGGGGGGCCAATGGACGGGTGATCCGGATGGTCGGCACCCGGCGTGACATCAGCGTCAGCAAAGGGCTTGAAGAGCAGCGGCAACTGGCGGCGACAGTGTTTGAAGCGGCCAGCGAAGGCATTGTGATTTTCGATCCGGATTACGCCTTGATCGCGGTCAATCAGGCGTTCAGCCGGGTCACCGGGTATCAGATTGAAGATTTGCTGGGGCGCAATGTGGTCGAACTGCCGTGCAGTCGTGATGCGCGGCGGCACTACTCGGCGATCCATCAGGCACTGGAACAACACGGTAGCTGGCAAGGTGAGTTGGTGGAGGCGCGCAAAAACGGCGAGCTCTATCCACAATGGCTGCAACTGAGTGTGGTGCGCGATGCTCGAGGAAATATCAGTCATATCGTGGGCTTTTTCGCCGATCTGTCAGCCCGGCGCGAATCCGAAGAGCGCATGCGCTACCTGACCCACTACGACGAACTGACCGGGCTGGCCAACCGCTCATTGTTCCGTGAGCGCCTGCATGAAGCCCATCAACGGGTACGCCAGGGCGGCCGGAGTCTGGCGCTGCTGCACATCAACCTGGACCGTTTCAAATTGCTCAACGACAGCCTCGGCCATGAAGTCGCCGATCAGATGCTGCAGAAAATGGCTCGGCGTCTGGTCAATGCGCTGCCAGAGGCGGACACCATTGCGCGTTTGTCGGGAGACGAGTTCGCGGTGCTGTTCGATGCTTATGGCAACCTGTCGAGCCTGGCTCGGGTCGCTACCCGATTGTCGGCCAAGCTGCGCTTGCCGCTGACCGTTGAAGGGCATGAGCTGGTGGTCAGTGCGTCGATGGGCATCAGCATGTTGCCGGACAACGCGCGGGAAACTTCCGCGCTGGTCAGCCAGTCAAACATGGCCATGCAACATGCCAAGCATCTGGGCGGGAACAACTTCCAGTTCTACACCGACAGCCTGCAGGCCAGCACCCTTGAGCGCTTGCAGCTGGAGAACCAACTGCGCAAGGCCATCGAAGAAAAGCAACTGAAGGTGTTTTACCAGCCGAAACTCTGCCTCGCGACTGGCCGTTTGAACTCCGCTGAAGCGTTGGTGCGCTGGGATCATCCGACCATGGGGCGGGTGCCGCCGGGGGATTTTATCGGGTTGGCAGAGGAAGTCGGATTGATCGGGGCCATTGGCGAATTCGTGCTACGCCAAGCCTGCTGGCAAGCGTGCGAGTGGCAGCGTCAGGGGCTGGAGCCGATTCGGGTTTCGGTCAATCTGTCGGTCCACCAGCTGCGTCAGGGCAAGCTGGTCAGCCTGGTGCGCCAGGTGCTTGAAGAAACCGGTCTGGCGCCTCACTACCTCGAACTGGAACTGACAGAAAGCCAGTTGCTGGACAGCGTCGAGCACATCATCGCGACCTTCCAGCAGTTGCGCGACCTTGGTGTGAAGCTGGCGATCGACGACTTTGGCACGGGGTATTCGTCGCTGAGCTACCTCAAGCGCATTCCCGTGGACTACGTGAAGATCGATCAGGCGTTCATCCGTGGGCTGGGGGAGGGCGGTTCAGACGCCGCGATCACCCGGGCAATCATTGCCATGGCGCATGGGCTTTCGCTGAAAGTAGTGGCGGAGGGCGTGGAAACGTATGAGCAGCTGGCGTTTCTCAAGGATCAATCCTGCGATGAAGTGCAGGGCTACCTGATCAGCCGGCCGGTGCAAGCGTTTGTATTGGCGGACTTACTGCGTGCGGACAATCTGTCTGCGTAGCTGCTGCGGTTGTATAGACCACCTTGCTACATGGTGTGCGCCCGGCCAAAACAAGGACATGGAGTTACGCATTGAGCAGGCAAAAAGCGAATTCTTGTAGTATAACTACAAAATTGCTACATCCCCGGCGTCAGCCAATAACAATGAGTCCTGCCCTTTGAACCTGTTGCAACACATCGCCCAGTCGCGCCACCTGTTACGCAAATCGGAGCTCAAGGTTGCCGATCACGTGCTGCTTGACCCTGCGGCTGTGATGCACAGTTCCATGGCCGATCTTGCCCACAGCGTCGGCATCAGCGAGCCGACCATCGTGCGTTTCTGCCGTGCCATTGGTTGTTCGGGTTTTCAGGACTTGAAGCTGAAGCTGGCGCAAAGCCTGGCAGCTGGGGCGAGCTTCGGGCAGTTCGCGATTCACGAAGACGACTCGGTCGCCGACTACAGCCTGAAAATTTTCGACACCACCCTGCACACCCTGATGGAAGTTCGCGAGAAGCTCGATCCGTTGGAGTTGCAGAGGGCTGTGACCCTCATGTCCCAGGCTCAGCGCGTCGAGTTCTATGGTTTTGGGGCGTCCGGCGCCGTTGCGGCGGATGCCCAGCATAAATTCTTCCGGTTGCTGCTGACGGCTGCGGCCTATTCCGACCCGCACATGCAGGCGATGTCGGCGGTCACGCTGAAGCCGACGGACGTGGCGATCTGCATTTCCCAGTCCGGCCGCTCCAAGGACCTGTTGATCACCGCCAACCTGGTGCGTGAAAGCGGTGCCTCGCTGATCACGTTGTGCCCAAGCCAGACCCCGTTGGCCGAGCTGTCGACCGTCAACCTGGCGATCGATGTGCATGAAGACACCGAAATCTATACGCCGCTGACCTCGCGTATCGCACACCTGGTGGTGATCGACGTGCTGGCCATGGGCGTGGCCATGGCGCGTGGGCCGAGCCTGGTCAACCACCTCAAGAGCGTCAAGCGCAGCCTTCGCAGCCTGCGTCTGTCGCCCAAGTCGGTCAAAGCCCTCGACGATTGACCTCAAGGCTGGTGATCGTTCCCACGCGCAGCAAAGGAATGCAGCCAAGGACGCTCCGCGTCCCGCAATGCAGAGCGTCGCAAGAGGCGCTACCACGCAGAGCGTGGGAGCGATCAATAGCGTCCTCGAAGTTGGCAACTTTCACATCCCTGTAATCCCCGCGCCGCTAAACCGTCATCCCCCGGGCCTATCTTGAAACTCCCGTACTCGCCTTGGGAGACTCGAAATGGCCCAGCACTACGAAGAACGCAACAGCGCAGTCAGAACCCGCCGTCAGCAAGAAGACCAGCGTCGCATGGCGTTTCGCCGCGCGATTGAAGATCGCTGCGAGCACCGCCAGCTTCTGGCCGAGATCGGTGAATACCCGGATCTGGAACTCAATTACTGGCAGGCAAAACCGGCAGTTTCGCGTCGAAACGCTCAACCAGCGCGCTGATCTGCACCCGTTCACTGCGGATAAACCCCAGGAACGCATGCGCTACCGGTGACAGGCGTTTGGCTTTGGCCTGCACCAGGCACCAGCTGCGGTACAACGGCAGCTCTTCGACCGGCAGCTCTTTGAGCCCGCCGGTCGCCAACTCCAGGTTCAGGGCGTGGCGCGTCAACAAGGCCAGGCCCAGACCCGCCACCACACATTCGCGCTGGGCTTCGGCCGACGAGACTTCCTGGGTCTGGTTGAAGTGCACGCGCTTCTCTTTGAAATACTCCTCGCACGCCAGCCGTGTCCCGGAGCCGGGTTCGCGCAGCAGCAATGTGTAGGGCTCAAGATCCTGCAAGCGCAGGGGGCCCATATGGCACAGCGGATGATCCGGTGGCGCCACGGCGACGATCGGGTTGTTGAGGAACGGCAAAAACTCCAGGCCCATGTCCTGCGGCACCATGGACATGATCACCAGGTCGTCGCGGTTGTCGGACAGGCGTCGGATGACCTGTCCGCGGTTGACTACCGTCAGTTGCAGGTTCACTTCCGGGTGTTGGCGCTTGAAGGCGGCAAACAAGTGCGGTACGAAGTACTTGGCGCTGGATTCCACCGCCAGTTTCAGCTGGCCTTGCAATGAGCCTTGCATGTCCGAGAGCTGCATATCGAGGTTTTCCAGGCGCCCGAAAATATCCCGGCTGGCGCGCTGTAACGCTTCAGCCGCTTCGGTCATGTAGAGCTTTTTGCCGACGTAATCGAACAAAGGCTGACCAATCAGCTCTTCAAGCTGACGAATCTGTAGGCTGACGGCCGGTTGTGTGAGCGACATTTCGTCGGCGGCGCGGCTGTAGGAACGCAAATCGCAGACTTCGTTGAAGATCTGAAGCTGGCGTAATGTCATACGCATCAAGGACTTACGCATTATTGAAACACTCTGGTCGCGGGCGGGCCCTTCAACTATAAGTCTTTACTTATGCCTGACCCAATTATTATTGATTTTTGTTAATCCCTTGAGCGGGCTAGTGTGACTACGCGACTGGCTTGAAATATTTAGTCACGCGCCGACCCAGTCCAAGGTCGTGGGTAGCAACCGGCTCAAGGGAACCTCCAAGTGATAAAAAAAATCCTGATTGCCAACCGTGGTGAGATTGCCGTACGAATCGTACGTGCCTGCGCCGAGATGGGCATTCGTTCGGTCGCGATCTATTCCGACGCCGATCGCCATGCGTTGCATGTCAAACGCGCCGATGAAGCCCACAGCATTGGTGCCGAGCCACTGGCCGGCTACCTGAACCCGCGCAAGCTGGTGAACCTCGCGGTGGAAACCGGTTGCGACGCGTTGCACCCAGGTTATGGCTTTCTTTCGGAAAACGCCGAGCTGGCCGATATCTGCGCCGAGCGCGGTATCAAATTCATTGGCCCATCGGCAGAAGTCATACGCCGCATGGGCGACAAGACCGAAGCTCGCCGCAGCATGATCAAGGCTGGCGTGCCGGTCACGCCGGGCACAGAAGGCAACGTCGCCGACATCGCCGAAGCCCTGACCGAAGGCGATCGCATCGGTTACCCGGTGATGCTCAAGGCCACCTCCGGTGGTGGCGGTCGCGGGATTCGTCGCTGCAACAGCCGCGAAGAGCTGGAGCAAGCTTTCCCGCGGGTGATTTCCGAAGCGACCAAGGCCTTTGGTTCGGCGGAAGTCTTCCTCGAAAAATGCATCGTCAATCCCAAGCACATCGAAGCGCAGATCCTTGGCGACAGCTTCGGCAACGTGGTGCACCTGTTCGAGCGTGATTGCTCGATCCAGCGTCGCAACCAGAAGCTGATCGAGATCGCCCCGAGCCCGCAACTGACGCCAGAGCAACGCGCCTACATCGGCGACCTGTCGGTGCGTGCAGCCAAGGCGGTGGGTTACGAGAACGCCGGCACCGTGGAGTTCCTGCTCGCCGAGGGCGAGGTGTACTTCATGGAGATGAACACCCGGGTGCAGGTGGAACACACCATCACCGAAGAAATCACCGGTATCGACATCGTCCGTGAGCAGATCCGCATTGCCTCCGGTCTGCCGCTGTCGGTGAAGCAGGAAGACATCCAGCACCGCGGTTTTGCGCTGCAATTCCGGATCAACGCCGAAGACCCGAAAAACAACTTCCTGCCGAGCTTCGGCAAGATCACCCGTTACTACGCACCCGGCGGTCCCGGTGTACGTACCGACACGGCGATCTACACCGGTTACACCATTCCACCGTTCTACGATTCGATGTGCCTGAAACTGGTGGTCTGGGCGTTGACCTGGGAAGAAGCGATGGACCGTGGCTTGCGTGCCCTCGACGACATGCGTCTGCAAGGGGTCAAGACCACTGCCGCTTATTACCAGGAAATTCTGCGTAACCCGGAATTCCGTAGCGGTCAGTTCAACACCAGCTTCGTTGAAAGCCACCCTGAGCTGACCAACTACTCGATCAAGCGCAAACCCGAAGAGCTGGCCCTGGCCATCGCCGCCGCCATCGCCGCCCACGCAGGCCTGTGAGGACTATTCCAATGACTAACTCTTTACCTACAAAGCGTATCCACATAACCGACACAATCCTGCGCGACGCCCACCAATCGCTGCTCGCGACCCGCATGCGCACCGATGACATGCTGCCGATCTGCGACAAGCTCGACAAAGTCGGCTACTGGTCGCTGGAAGTCTGGGGCGGCGCGACGTTCGACGCCTGCGTGCGCTTCCTCAAGGAAGACCCGTGGGAGCGTCTGCGCAAACTGCGTGCGGCGCTGCCTAACACCCGTCTGCAAATGCTCCTGCGCGGCCAGAACCTGTTGGGCTATCGCCACTACAGCGACGACGTGGTCAAAGCGTTCGTCGCCAAGGCGGCGGTGAATGGCATCGACGTGTTCCGCATCTTCGACGCGATGAACGACGTGCGTAACCTGCGGGTGGCCATCGAAGCGGTGAAAGCTGCCGGCAAACACGCTCAGGGCACCATCGCCTACACCACCAGCCCAGTGCACACCATCGAGGCTTTTGTGGCGCAAGCCAAGCAAATGGAAGCCATGGGTTGCGACTCCGTGGCGATCAAGGACATGGCTGGCCTGCTGACCCCGTACGCCACTGGCGAACTGGTCAAGGCGCTCAAAACCGAGCAGTCGCTGCCGGTGTTCGTCCACTCTCACGATACCGCTGGCCTGGCTGCGATGTGCCAACTCAAGGCCATCGAAAATGGTGCCGACCATATCGACACTGCGATCTCCAGTTTCGCCTGGGGCACCAGCCACCCAGGCACCGAGTCGATGGTCGCCGCCCTGAAGGGCAGCGAATACGACACCGGCCTGAGCCTGGAACTGCTGCAGGAAATCGGTTTGTACTTCTACGCCGTGCGCAAGAAGTATCACCAGTTCGAAAGTGAATTCACTGCCGTCGACACCCGCGTGCAAGTCAACCAGGTGCCGGGCGGGATGATTTCCAACCTCGCCAACCAGTTGAAAGAGCAGGGCGCTCTGAACCGCATGAGCGAAGTGCTGGCCGAAATTCCGCGGGTTCGCGAAGACCTCGGCTTCCCACCGCTGGTGACTCCGACTTCGCAGATCGTCGGCACTCAGGCGTTCTTCAACGTGTTGGCCGGTGAGCGTTACAAGACCATCACCAACGAAGTGAAGCTCTACCTGCAAGGCGGCTACGGCAAAGCGCCGGGTGTTGTGAACGAGAAGCTGCGCCGTCAGGCGATCGGCAGCGAAGAAGTCATTGATGTCCGTCCGGCGGATTTGATCAAGCCGGAAATGACCAAGCTGCGCGGCGAAATCGGTGCCTTGGCCAAGTCTGAAGAAGACGTGCTCACCTATGCGATGTTCCCGGACATAGGGCGCAAGTTCCTTGAAGAACGCGAAGCCGGCACCCTGACACCGGAAGTGCTGTTGCCGATTCCGGAGGCTGGCGGCGTGACCTCGGCGGGTGGCGAAGGTGTGCCGACCGAGTTTGTCATCGACGTTCACGGCGAAACCTACCGCGTCGACATCACCGGTGTGGGCGTCAAGGCCGAAGGCAAGCGTCACTTCTACCTGTCCATCGACGGCATGCCGGAAGAAGTGGTGTTCGAGCCGCTCAACGAATTCGTCAGCGGTGGCAGCAGCAAGCGCAAGCAAGCCAGCGCGCCGGGCCACGTCAGCACCACCATGCCAGGCAACATCGTCGATGTGCTGGTCAAGGAAGGCGACACCGTGAAAGCCGGTCAGGCGGTGCTGATCACCGAAGCGATGAAGATGGAAACCGAAGTGCAAGCGGCCATCGCCGGCAAAGTGACTGCCATCCACGTGGCCAAGGGCGACCGGGTCAACCCGGGCGAAATCCTGATTGAGATCGAAGGCTGATTTAACAGCCTCGACTGCAACACTTTTACCTCGGGGGGGCATGTGCCCCCCTTTTTTTTCGCCCCGGATTTGTGGACGTTAGAAGCTCATCCGCCACTGCCCCATCACGCCGTTTTCGTGGCTGTTGCTGCTCATCTCACCGTTGTAGGCAACACTCAGGGAGTGCTGCTGTGAGACCCTCAGGTCCAACCCCGCTTCCAGTGTCAGGCTGTTGCGGTCCAGTGGAATGCCTTCGACGTAGAACGACTCGCCACCTACCAAAAAGGTCTGATGTACATGGCTGCTGACATTGCCGTAGATGTGCTTCCAGCCAGCGCTCATACGCGGGGTCAGGCTCATGCCGTTTTCCAGGTCGCTGCGGTGTGCCAGGCGCAGGCCAAAGATACTGTTGAAGTTGCGTTGGGTTTGTTTGTCGACTTTCAGCGCAGCATCCCCACCTTTTTCCCGGTAGCTGTCGCGTTGGTAATGTTCATACCCCAGGCTTGCGAAAGGCTCGGCCTGCAGGGCGCCACGCCCCAGGTTGTAACCGACTTCGGCGAAAACCAGCTGGCTGCTGGCGTCGTAGCTGCCTTTGAGTGGGTCGCTGTAACCATTGAAGGCAATGTTGCGTTTGGTGGTTCCGTCATGACTGCTGTAGGTCGCACCCAGCCGCAATGCCAACGGACCACTTTGGCGCAGCGCATAGGCACCGAGGTGCCAGCTGTCGAGATCGCCGTCCAGTAATACCCCGTCCAGGCGTGTTTGTGATTTGCCACCGAGTACGCCTGCGCGCCAATCATTGTCGAGTGACCAGTCGGCCCCCACCACTACACCGTGAGTGCGTTGTCGTAATGCGCTGTCGTCCTGTTTGTCATCGAGGGTTGCGGAGTTGCCCAGCGCCTGGATCCAGACCCTGCCGTTGCTATCGTGACCGGTTGCCGAGTGATCTTGCAGGCTCGCGTCGTTGCTCAGCTCGCGCAGGGTCGAAAGCATGCTCGCGCTCACCGGCCGGACACTGCTCAGCGTGGCATTGGCGAGGTTGGCGTTGCTGGCGCCAGCCAGTTGCTCCAGCGCTATGGCGGCCGTTGCGGTGTTGCTGGTGAGCAGGGCATTGATGGCGGCATTGTTTGCAAGCGTCTTCGGCGTTTGTGTTGTGCCGGGTTTATCGGAGTCGAGGCTGTTGGCGACCGAGGGGGCATTGGTCATCACTTCCGCCGGGAGTTCAGGTGTCAGTGCAGCGCTCAATCCTTCACTTGCCGAGGGTTCTTTGGGGGCAATCATGTCCTCGACGAGCAGCGGATCAGGATCAGGAACAGCAACAGGAACGGCTTGTCTGTTATCGGGGGGGATCAACGCCACTGCGGTGGTGACGGGGACGTCGGGTAAGTGCTGTTCGACAGAGTCCTGAGGGGTGGGTTTGGGTTTCGCAGGTTTTCGGGCTTTGACCGGACGAGGCTTGGTCTCGGTTACTTCGGGCTCTGTTAGCTGAGCATGGGACATTTCGCTGCAGCCGAAGACGAGGGCGATTGCCAGAGCGAGATGGTGTGGACGATGAGTGTGCAAAATGGGCATTGAATGCGACCTCTTCCTTGGGGAGGTCGAACTCTAAAAGGGCGGGCACATGCCTCGATGCCGGGTATTTCCGGCTCTTGTGCGAGGTGTTGGAGCTTCGGTTGTAGAAAAGACTCCGCCTTGGAGGCCGCATGACTATTGGCCTCCCGTTGCTGACGTTTTTCCTTACGTCGTTCTCGGATACATCGATTTCAGGAGGGTTGCGATGCCTTGGATGCACAAGGCTTGCGGCGAAATGGACGTCTTAGCTCCGCTGCTTGTACGCCTTCCCGTAATGCTGCTCCATCCGCGCCTGAATCAACTCCAGACCAATCGACATCAGCCAGTAGATGATCGCTGCCGTGCTCAGCATTTCGATGTAGCGATAGCTGGAACGGCCGTAGGACTGCGCCAGGAACATCACTTCCCAGACGCCCATCACCGAGATCAGTGATGAGTCTTTGAGCATCGAGATGAATTGGTTGGTGGTGGGCGGGATGATGGTGCGCATGGCCTGTGGCAGGGTGACTCGCCAGAAGATCACCGACTCGCGCATACCCAACGCGAGGGAAGCTTCGCGCTGGCCATGAGGTACACCGACGATGCCCGCACGGAAAATTTCGCTCAGGTACGCACCGTAATTCAGCGATAACGCGATGATCCCGGCGGCAATGGCGCCGGGGACAATGCCCAGCTGCGGCAGGCCGAGGTAGATCAACAGGATCTGAATCAGCAGCGGCGTGCCCCGAAAAAACGACGCGTAGAAACTGGCGATGCCGAACGCCACGGCACTCTTCGACAACCGCGCCAGGGCGGTGATGAAGCCCAGCAGCGACGAGGCGACAATCGAGCACAGGCACAAAAACAGTGTCAGTGCTGCGCCTTGCAAGAAGCCGTTGGGCGCCAGATGCAGGCCGATCAGGTTCGGCAGCTTGTCGAGAATGATCGAAAACTTCAGGTCGAAGCTCAGGAAGAAACTCGCGAACAGACCCAGCATCGCCGCCCAGGTCAGGTACAGGCGGGTACGAAAACCAAAGACGCGTTTGAGCAATGACTCGGCCACCGGTTGCGGTGGCTGAGGAGGGCGGGGGAAAGAAGTCATTTGCTGATATCGGCGCCGATCCATTTTTGTGACAGCCGGCTCAGGGTGCCGTCCTGTTTCAACTGGGCAAAGACTTCGCGCACTTTGCCATCCCACTGGGCATCACCCTTTTCGATGGCCACGGAGTTGGGTTCCGAGTACAGCGGCTCGCCGGCAAGCTTGAAGCGCTGGTCCTGGGTCAGGCGCGGTTGTGCGGTCACCAGGTTGGTGAGGACTGCATCCAGTCGCACGCCAGCGCCCAGGCTCAGGTCCTGGAAGGCGACGTTGTCGGTGTCATATGGGGCGATCTGCACGTCCTCGAACGGGTACTGCAATCGGGTGTCTTCAGCGCCTTCGATCACCAGGTTCTTGTTCAGGTAGCTTTCGTAGCTGGATGCGCTGGTGAGGCCGACTTTTTTGCCGCTCAGGTCTTTGGCGTTATGGATGCGATCGTCTTTGGCATTGACCACAATCACTGCTGGCGAAGCGTAGTACTCCACCGGGAAATCGAAGACTTCGGCGCGGGCCTTGCTCGGGGTCATGGAGCAGATGCAGATGTCATAGCGACCGCTCCAGCGACCGGCAGCGATCACGTCCCAGGACGGTGTTTCGAGACGCAGTTTGACGCCAAGTTTGTCCGCCACGGCTTTAGCCACGTCGACGTCGAAACCGTCGAGCTGGTTCTGATCGTTGAGGAACGAGAACGGCGGATAGCTTTCCATCAGCACGCCCACCAACTCTTTCTTTTGCTCGATACGGTCCAGCGTCGCACCGGCAAAGGCTTGGGAAGAGGCAGCGAGAATCGTCAGGCCCAGGGCCAGTAGCGGTTGAAGTTTCACGGGCAGTTCCTGACTAAAAAAGAAGTTGTTATTAACGGAATGGTGCGTATTTAATAGTTATAAGGACGACTCCGGTAGTGAGTTATTTTCATAAGCATATGAGAAAAAAACATATGGACGCAGGCAGCACGGTAATTCTGGATGGCGGTATGGGTCGCGAACTGCAACGCCGAGGCGCGCCGTTCAGGCAGCCTGAGTGGTCCGCGCTGGCGTTGAGCGAAGCACCGCAAGCGGTTGAGGCCGTCCATACGGCCTATATCGAAAGCGGTGCGAACGTGATCACCAGCAACAGCTACGCGGTGGTGCCGTTTCATATCGGTGAAGAACGTTTTGCGGCTGAAGGTCAGGCGCTTGCCGCTTTGGCAGGTGAGCTTGCACGGCGTGCCGCCGACGCGGCTAAACAGCCCGTGCGTGTGGCGGGTTCATTGCCGCCGCTGTTCGGCTCCTATCGTCCGGACCTTTTTGATGCTGCTCGGGTGACTGAATTGCTGACGCCATTGGTCACGGGGCTGGCGCCTCATGTCGACCTGTGGCTGGCCGAAACCCAGAGTTCGATTGTCGAAGCGCGGGCTATTCATGCCGGTTTGCCAAAGGACGGTAAGCCGTTCTGGCTGTCGTTTACCTTGAAGGATGAAGACACGGACGACGTGCCGCGTTTGCGTTCGGGTGAACCTGTAACCGAAGCCGCTGCGGTGGCCGCAGAGCTGGGTGTCGAGACGTTGCTGTTCAACTGCAGCCAGCCGGAAGTCATCGGTGCGGCGATTGATGCTGCGCGGGAAACCTTCGAGCGTTTGGGTGTGAAGACTCACATCGGCGCGTACGCCAACGCCTTTCCGCCGCAACCGAAAGAGGCCACGGCCAATGATGGTCTGGACCCGTTGCGCGAGGACCTCGATCCGCCTGGTTACTTGCATTGGGCGGCCGATTGGCAGAAGCGCGGCGCCAGCCATCTCGGTGGTTGCTGCGGGATTGGCCCGGAGCATATAGCGGTGTTGGCGCAGAAGTTGGCGTGAAGCCATTCGCGAGCAAGTGAAGCATCGCTTGGGGCATTATCGTAAAGTCAAAAGATCGCAGCCGCAGGCTGCGATCTTTTACTGTCAGGCGCTGTTACCCCCGGCACTCAGCCAGTGTTTTCAACTGACCCGAATCCGTCTGGTTTTCATCCGACAACCACTTCTCAAACCCCACCCCAATCGCCGGCCACTCCGAATCCAGAATCGAATACCACGCCGTGTCGCGGTTCTGACCCTTGACCACCATGTGCTGGCGGAACACGCCTTCGAAGCTGAAGCCCAGGCGTTCGGCCGCGTATTTTGAACGAGCGTTGCCGTTGTTGCACTTCCACTCCAGGCGACGGTAGCCCAGGGCGAACGATTCTTTGGCCAGCAGGTACACCGCTTCGGTGCTTTTCGGCGAGCGCTGCATCGCTGCGCCGAAGGTGACGTGGCCGATTTCGATGCGGCCGTGGGCCGGAACGATCGACATCAGGCTGAGCATGCCCTGCACATCGCCGCTGGTACGGTCGACGATGCAGAAGAAATACGGGTCGCTGTTGGCGGCATGATTATTCAGCCAATCGTTGAAGGCGCTGCGCTCCGGGAATGGGCCGTATGGCAAGTAATCCCACAGTTTCGGGTCGGCGCCCGGGCCTTGCAGGGCTTTGAACAAGCCGTCGGCGTGGCGCGCCGGGTCGAGTTTCTCCAGGCGAATGAAGCGCCCTTCGATCAGTTGAACCGTTGGTGCCGGGACACCTTTCCAGTCAGCGAGTGAAGTCGACATGTTGCTCTCCTTGAGCCTCAAAGGGCTTTGCAAAACTGGATGAAACCCGGGCGTTCGGCAATGCGCTCGTAGAGCTGGATCGCGGTGGCGTTGGTTTCGTGGGTCAGCCAATGAACATCGCAGCAACCGTCGGCCTTGGCTGTGGCGTAGACGAATTCGATCAGCAATCGACCGATACCAGTACCACGCTGTTCAGGGGCCACCAGCAGGTCTTGCAGGTAGCAGGCGTTTTCGATGCTCCAGTTCGAGCGCTGGTAAATGAAGTGCACCAGACCCACTGCCTTGCCATCGAGCCAGGCAAGGGCACCGTTGGTGGGTTCGTTCGGGTCGAGCAAACGTTGCCAGGTACTCTGATAAACAGCGCTGGGCAATTCGGTGTCGTAGAAGCGCAGATAGGCTTGCCACAACGGTTGCCAGGCGGCGTGGTCATTGGCGGTAACGCGGCGAATTTCAATTTGGCTCATGATCATTCCTTTGGTATCAAATGGGCGAGGGCCTGGTCGTGCGGGTTGGCGCTGGCGATCAGCCCTTCGCGCACGCCGGCGATGTCTGCGCTACTGCGGTTCTGGCTGAGCTTGCGCTTGCCTTCCAGGCGCTGGATGGGCAGGGCGAAGCCGACAATGGCCTTGAGCATCCCGTCGATGTAATGGGCTGGCGCATCGTCGACTTTCCACGGTTTGGCGCGGCCATGTTCATGGCGATCGGTCAGGGCGCTGACCAGATTACGCAGACGATGAGCGTCGCTGAACACCTCGGCGTTGCCATAGGCGTGCACCGCCACGTAGTTCCAGGTCGGCACGACTTTGCCGTGGTCAGCTTTGCTGGGGTAGAACGATGGGCTGACGTAAGCATCGGCCCCGGCAAAAATCACCAGCGTCTCGGCCCCGGCCTCCAGTTCCTGCCATTGCGGATTGGCCCGGGCCAGATGGCCGTAAAGGGTGCCATTCGGGCCTTGTTCGGGGCTGAGCAGCAGCGGCACATGGCTGGCCTGCAAGCCCTGCTCGCCGTGGGTGACCAGGATGGCCAGGCGTGTGTCGAGGATCTGCTGATGCAGGGCGGGAAGGTCTTCGATGGCGAATGCGCTGGGGGTATACATGGATATTTTCCTTGGCGAATGCTTGTATCCTAGGCAGGCTATTGGTCTGTTGTAAGAGCCATTAACAGCCAATTTCGTAGGTCCATTAGCGAGGCTCCGTTGCCATGAACAACCCGCTGCTGTCCCTGTCGTTCAACCCGGCGGGTATCGAACTCGATCGCCGTCAGGGCTTGAGTCGTCAGCTTTATCAGGCTTTACGCGTGCGGGTGCTCGACGGTCGGCTGGTGAGTGGCACACGCTTGCCCGCCAGCCGCGATCTGGCTGCGGCGTTGTCGATTTCGCGCAATAGTGTGGTCCGTGCCTACGACCAACTCTACGCCGAAGGTTTCATCGAGGGGCGGGTGGGGGACGGCACGTACGTGGCGCAATTGCCGCAAACTGCGTTGCCGGCGAAAAAACTATCCACAAAAGTATCCACAGGGTTATCAACAGGCTTACCCACAGGGTTATCCACAAATTGGCTGAATTTACCTGTGGTTACATCCAGTAAAGTTATCCACAGCGGGGCTTTAGAGCGGATCGAGAAGCATCATTTGACCAGGCCTGCGGGTGGTCCACCGAGGGCTTTTCGGGTCGGTGTGCCGGCCTTTGACCTGTTCCCGTTCGAGGTCTGGGCCAAGCTGAATGCGGCTTTCTGGCGTAAGCCGGATTTACAGCAGCTGTGTTACGGCGCGCCGGAAGGTGACGAGCGCTTGCGCGGATTGATCGCGGCTTATCTGCGCAGCTCACGCGGCATGCAGTGCAGTGCTGAGCAAATTGTGATCACCAGTGGCGCACAGCAGGGGATTAGCCTTTGTGCACAGCTGCTGGTGGAGCCAGGCGATGGGGTCGCGGTGGAAAACCCCGGCTATCGCGCGGCCGGGCATGCCTTCGCCGTGGCCGGGGCGCGCTTGCATGGGGTTTCGGTGGACAGCGACGGTATCAATTGCGCCGAACTGGACGGGTTGAGCGATTGCCGATTGGCCTACGTCACGCCGTCCCATCAGTATCCGACCGGGGTGATCATGAGCCTGGCCCGACGTCTGGAATTGCTCGCCTGGGCCGAGCGCACCGACGGCTGGATCATCGAGGACGATTACGACGGAGAGTACCGCTACAGCGGCGCACCGCTGGCGCCCTTGGCGGCGCTGGATCGACAGGGTCGAGTACTTTACGTCGGCACCTTCGGCAAGGTCGCGTTTCCGGCGTTGCGTCTGGGGTATCTGGTGTTACCGATGGGCCTGGTAGACGCGTTCTCCCAGCGTCGTGCAGTGGATGTGCGCCATTCCGAGGTGAGCACTCAGGCGGTGATGGCCGAGTTCATGGCTGCCGGGCATTTTCAGCGGCATATCCGCCGTATGCGGCGCGCGGCCTTGAGTCGGCGCAACACGCTGTTGGCGGGTTGGCCTGCGGATATCCCGGGTGTTGGCAATCTGCCAAGTGTCGCGGCGGGGCTGCACTTGACGGTGCCGGTCGACACTCAGGCCCACGAGCGCGAATTGATCGACGCCGCCGCGAGTGTTGATGTCGAGATCAATGGCCTGAGCAACTATTGGCTGCCGGAGTCATGCACCCCTCCAGACCAGCGCGCCGGGCTGGTGCTGGGGTTTGCGGCGGTGCCCGAGGAGGCGATCCGCGCAGCGCTCGGGCGGTTGAAAAAGGTCTGGTGACGTTGATGCCTGAAGGGTTGAGTCTCCGTCACAAAAAGACCCGCACTCGTGCGGGTCTTCGGTTTCAGCGGAGTGAGTGTTTCAGGTCCCGGATTTGATCTTGGTCCAGGCCCGGGTCCGCGCCCGTTCCGCATCGCGCGGCAGCGGTTGCAGAGTGTAGAGCGTGCTCATGGCCGCTTCGGTCGGGTACAGATTCGGGTTGCTGCTCCTCATTGGGCGCTTTCAAAACCCTCGAGAACGTTCACGGCATTGATGCCGATTTCTTCCACCGCGTAGCCGCCTTCCATCACGAACAGGGTCGGCTTGCCAAGGGCGCCGATGCGTTCGCCCATCGCCAGGTAATCCGGGCTGTTGAGCTTGAACTGGGAGATCGGGTCGTCCTTGAAGGTGTCGACGCCAAGAGACACGACCACGATATCGGCGCCGTAGCGCTCAATCTCTTTGCAGGCCTGCTCCAGCGCCGCGTTCCAGGTGTCCCAGCCGGAACCTGCGGGCAACGGGTAGTTGAAGTTGAAACCCTCACCCGCGCCTTCGCCGTGTTCGTCTTCGTAACCGAGGAAGAATGGAAATTCAGCTTCCGGGTGGCCGTGGATCGAGGCGAACAGCACATCGCTGCGCTGATAGAAAATCGATTGGGTGCCGTTGCCGTGGTGGTAGTCGACGTCGAGGATCGCGACTTTCTTGTGGCCCTGATCGAGGAATGCCTGGGCGGCGATGGCGGCGTTGTTGAGGTAGCAATAACCGCCCATCAAGTCGCTGGCGGCGTGATGTCCCGGTGGGCGACATAGGGCAAACGCGCTGCGGGCACCGCGCTGGATCGCGGCCTGGGCGGTCAGTGCGACTTGCGCTGCGCTATACGCCGCTTGCCAGGTGCCGGCTGTGATCGGTGCGCCGCCGTCGAAGCTGTAATAGCCGAGTTGGCCATGCAGGCTTTTCGGGATGACCGTGCGCAGGGTGCGCGCCGGCCAGGTGTACGGCAGCAAGTCGCCGTCGCGTTCGAACTCGGTCCAGCGCTGCCAGGCGCCTTTGAAGAAGGTCAGGTAGTCGTCGCTGTGGATGCGCTGGATCGGCCCCAGCCCAAAATCCTGCGGCGCTTGCACCGGCCCCAGACTGCGGGATTGAACGCGTGCGAGAACGTGGTCGGCCCGCGAGGGCATTTCGAAGCAGGGCATCAGTTGCCCGTCCATCAATTCGCAGCGTCCATGGTGCAGGTGGTGATCGTCCGAGTAGATCGTCAGCATTTTTCTTGTTCTCCGCAGGCTGGTTCGGTTGAACACAGTCTTGCGGCGTGCGGCGATTCAGAGAACGGCAGGAAAGGCCAAAAGGGGATCAATATGGCCAAAAGATTTGACCGAAATTCGCCCCTTGTTGGCGCGGTGACGCCCCGGTTCGGGGCGACAAGATACTTACGCGCTTGGCGTGGCGCCTGCCTCTTCCGGGAAGTAGCGTTGCAGCACTTGCAGCATGTCGTCACGTTTGCGTTGTTTCAGCCAGAAACGCGTGACTTCCAGGTTGTCGCCCTTGCACTGATGACCGGCGCGAGGGTCGGCGCCTTTTTCCAGCATCAGCGTGAACAGTTCCAGCGTCTGTTGCTGGTAGACGACAGGGTCAATTCCGCTCGACCCGCTCGCTCGGGCCAAGCGCAGCAATGCCGGTTCGAGTACTTCTTCATTGCTGTTGCAGCGGCCTTCTCGATAACCCGCATTGAGTTGCACTTCGCTTTTGACCAGCAGTACAGCAGCGGGGTAGGCACCGCTTTCGATGGTCCGATAGAGCGCCGATTCCCCCTGTTTTTTATCTCGCAGGTCAAGGTTTTGAGGGTACTTGAGCAGCCAGGTGAAAAGGTCGGAATCCATCACCGTGGCGTGTTGCATCAGCACGGTTTCACCGTCGACATTGGTTTCGTCGATGGCGGCTCCCGCCTCAAGCAAGAATTGCAGGCGCCGGGCCTTCTCCGGGTCTTTGCTTTCGCGACGATCCTTGTTCAGCGCCTGCATCACCACGGGCTCGCTACCGTTGATACCTTGAGTTTTCGCACCGTGTTCCAGCAGCAAACGGGCGATTGCAAAGTTGGGCTTGTCCAGCGCATGAAGCAGCGCACTGCGCCCGTCTTCGCCTTGGGTGTCGGCAGGCATGCCGGCGTCCAGCAGACTGCGTACGCGGGTTTCATCCTGAGCGTCCACCGCTTGCAGCAGCGGCCATTGAGCCTTGCAGATTTTTGGGTCGCCTTGGGTGATGCTCAGTCTTTCCAGGACCCGCTCAGGAATACTCATGTTGCGCGCCAGGCGCAGGCCGCAGTAAATCCGGTAGTACTCCAGTGCTGGGGCCAGGCTGGTGGTGTACTCGGGAAATTTCTCATACCGGGACCAGTACAGGTCTGCCATGTTCAGGTAGATCGGGACGCGTTGAGGGTCGCGGCGGACGACTTCCTTGAACAAGTTCGTGGTGACGTTGTCCGGTTTGGTTGCACTTCGCCAGAACGCGATGTCATTGAGCAGCCCGGCAAAGTCTTTCTGGTCGGCACCGACAAGGCGAAAGTCAGTGTTGATAAACAACTCTTCGACATTCTTCAGGCCCGGGCCTTTGTCCTTGTCTTTACTCAGTTGCTGGTGCAGCTCGCGGAGGCGTTTCGCGCCGTCTTCGGCTACGTAGGGCTGGTCGACCACGCTGAAGCTGAATGGCGTTTCCGGGACGTGGTACAGCATCGCCGGTCGCGCGGATTCGAGCGCCTTGAGCCAGGCGTCTGAAACCTGCGGGAGGGTCGCTTGCAACGCCTGGAACACCAGGTGCTGATCGTTTGAAAAGCGCCCGATAGCCAGTAGCGGCGTACCCGGTTGGCGGCTGTCGACCAACAGGTAACGCCGGGTTTCCCAGCCGTTACGTCCACATTCAAAACTCAGTTCGTTCATTGCGATGCCGGGTGCCAACTCGATATGAGTGGCGCTACGGCTCATGACAAGATTGTCCTGGCTCTTGGTGCAGTAGCGAAATTCTTCCGTCGTCATCAGCGGTATCGGGCCAAATTTATACGCGCGCTCCCGATAATTTTCATCGCGATAAACGTTGAGGTAAAACAAACCGCGGTACTCACTGAGCAAGCCGACCAAGGGCGGTGATATGCCCGTCGCACTCTCCGTGACGGCCGTGGGAACGATGATGGCCTTGTATTCAGGCGCATCAACCACGGCTTGAGGGGGTAGCCCAAACCAGTCCAGTTCAATCGCTTGCGCCACCACGGGCAGGTTGAGCAGCAGGGCCAGCAAGGCAAAGCGTGTGCAGCGACGAGGAAGGGGCATCAAGCAGGAACACCGACAACATGATTGGGCTGCGTAATGTAGTTCAGCGTCGTCCACTGCGCCTGCTTTATCTCAAGGCCTGAACTGACTCGGTGCCACGCCGCTCCAGCGCACAAACGCATGGCGCAAGCTTGCGGTCTCGCTGAATCCCAGCGCCTCGGCGATGCGGTAGATCGGCAGTTGGTCTTCGTACAGCATCTGCTTGGCACGTTCAAAGCGCAGTTCGTCGAGCAATTCCTGATAGCTGCACCCCAGGTCCTTCAGGTGTCGACGCAGAGTCCGCGCCGAGCAGTTCATCTGTTCGGCCAAGCCTTCAAGGCCTGGCGCGGCGTCGAGTTGGGCGGCGAGCAGTTGGCGGATCCGCCCCAGCCACGCCTGGCGCCCAGTGAATTCCGTGTTGTGCTTGCGACAGCGTTCGGCCATGGCCTGGTGGGTGATGGTGTCGGCGAGCGGCAAGGGTTGGTCCAGCCAGTGTTTGTCGAAGGCGAAGGCGTTATCGGTGCTGTCAAAGCGCAGGGGGCAATCAAAGTGCGTGGTGTAGCTGGCCTGATAATCCGGTGCCGAATGTTCGAAACGGGCACCCAGCAGCGGCAGGGGATGACCGAGCAGGTCGTCGCAGATGACTTTCAACGAGACCAGGCAGAACTCGGCATTGAACACCGCCAGCGCCGGATTTTCCCGGTAATCGGCGGCGGCGAACCAGATTCGGTCGCCATCTTCCTCAAGGCTTAGCTCGAACAGTGTTCCCAACAGCGCCGGATAGCGCAGCGCCAGGCGCAAAGCGTCACCGAAGGTGGCACTGGTGAGCAGGGCATAACCGAGTATGCCGTAGGACGAAACGTGCATCCGCCGGCCCAGTTCCAGGCCAATGTCACGCTTGAGCGCGACTGCGTTGGCGCAGACCTGCATTTCCTGGTTGGTGGTGATTCGCGTGTCGGCGCGGCTCAGATCAGCGGCGCTGATACCGCTGCCGGCCAACAGCGCCTCACTTGAAAGCCCATCGGCCTTGAAGGCGTTGAGCACCAGGGAAACGGCGTTGAGGGTGGTGAGGTGGGAGTGGAGCATGGGTGATTCCAGCTTGGGAGTGCTGGAAGGGGAGCAAGTTGTGTGCCCAATGACGACCCTGTAAAGATCGTTCCCACGCAGAGCGTGGGAACGATCAAGCGACAGGGTTTTGTGTGGTGTCAGCTAAGTTCGCCGCAAAAGTCGAGCTCTACAAGCCGTCGAACCTCTGCCGTGTCCAGATCTGCACCCAACAGCGCATGCAATTTGCCAAACGCGGCTTCACGGGTCATGCCGCCGCCGGACAACACGCCCACGCCACGCAAGCGACTGCCGGCCTCGTAGACATCCAGCTCAACCCCGCCTTCATGGCATTGGGTGATCGCGACCACCACGATCCCCTGATCCCGCGCACGCGCAAGGCTGGCGAGAAACTCGGGGTTGTCACTCGGCCCGGTGCCGCTGCCGAAGCATTCCAGCACCAGACCCTGGACGCCGCTGTTCAGCACGCCATCGAGCTGTTCCGCGCCGATTCCTGGAAACAGTGGCAGCACGCCGACCTTGGCCAGTTGCTTGCTCTGACGGTACTCAAGCGCAGCCGGCAGAGCAGGTGCTTTGACGCCTCCGCCCTGGCGTTGCAGGCGGGCAAACGGGTGCCGACCGAAGCTGCGAATCTTCGCGCAGCGGGTCGGGTCCAGCAGCTCGCCATGGAAGTACAACTGCACGCCCGGTGCCAGGCCTTGGCCGAGGGCGACCAG
The DNA here is from genome assembly GCF_007713465.1 of Pseudomonas sp. H3(2019). Taxonomy (GTDB): domain Bacteria; phylum Pseudomonadota; class Gammaproteobacteria; order Pseudomonadales; family Pseudomonadaceae; genus Aquipseudomonas. The sequence goes on from NZ_VMSG01000018.1 coordinate 106,910, forward strand.
TGCACCGCCGAGGTTTTCCCAGGCATCGCTGTCAGGCACGCCGGCCGGCAGCATGGAACCGGTAAACAGCACTCGTGCATTCAGGCCAAGCAATTGAAAACTCATGGCGGCGGCGCTGTAGGCCAGGGTGTCGGTACCGTGCAGGATCAGCACGCTATCGCAGCCGTCGACTTCGACCGCTTCGATGACCGCGTCACGCAGGCGCTGCCAGTAGGCCGGGGTCATGTTGGCGCTGTCGATCAGCGGGGTCATTTCTCGGAAGCGCCAGTTCGGCACCACCAGATCAGGCTGGCTGTGCAGGTAATCGCGCATCCGGGCTTCGAAACCGGACGCCGGGGCCAGGCCGTTGGCGCTGGCTTGCATGCCAATGGTGCCACCGGTGTAGAGCACCATGACGTGCTGCGCAGCAGGATAAGTTGCGGGAATCATGTGGGGTCTCCTGAACGATGACAGCGTACGACCGAGCATGACGCCGGTCGCACGCTGTGTCACGTCGGGCGCAGGGGATGCGCCCGGTTTTAACCGATCAGCGTTGCGCTGCGGTCACGCCTTGCGACTCGGCTTCGGCTTTCGGAGCGGCGGCTGGCGGGTTGGCTGGCCAGGCTTTGAGGTCCAGGTCCAGGTCCGGGAATTTGCTGGAGTCGAACACTGGCGTCTTGATCCCGGCGCGGCGTTGAGCGTCGTAGTCATTCAGGATGCGCATGCCGACGTTGAACAGCAGGAACAGCGCGATCAGGTTGACGAACGCGAGCAGGGTCATGGTGATGTCGGCGAACGCGAACACCGTCCCGAGGTTTTCGATCGCACCCCAGAAGATCAACGCCAGTACCATTGCGCGGTAGCCGATCAGCACCTTGCGATTTTCACCGATCAGGAAGCGCAGGTTGCTCTCGCCCAGGTAGTAGTTGTAGAGGATCGAGGTGAACACGAACAACGCCAGCGCGACGCTGATGAACATCCGGCCCCAATCACCGACTACGGCGGCCAGGGAGTTCTGGGTCAGGGCAATGCCGTCACCTTCGAAGCCTGGTGTGTAGAAGCCCGACAGCAAGATCAGCAATGCAGTGCAGGTGCAGATCACGAAGGTGTCGAGGAACACGCTGAACGCCTGAACCACGCCTTGTGCGACCGGGTGCTCGACCGAAGCCACGGCTGCGACGTTAGGCGCACTGCCCAGGCCGGCTTCGTTGGCGAACACGCCGCGCTTCACGCCCATGACGATGGCGCTGCCGATCAGGCCGCCGAAGGCCTGGTCCAGACCGAAGGCGCTCTTGACGATGGTTATCAGCATGCCCGGTACGTGGTCGAATTGCAGCACGATCACGTAGATAGTCACGCCGATGTAGACCAGGGTCTTCACCGGTACCAGCAGGTCGGCCACTTTGGCGATCCGCTTGATCCCGCCGATGAACACCAGGCCCAACAGCACCGCCAGGCCCAGGCCGGTGTAGGTGGTGTCGAGGCCAAAGGCGTTATTCAGCGAGTGCGTTACCGCATGCGATTGCAGGCCGTTGAAGGCGAAGCCGAACGTGACCAACAGCAGGAACGCCATGATCATGCCCAGCCAGCGTTTCTTCAGGCCATGCTGGATGTAGTAGGACGGGCCGCCACGGAATTGGCCTTCGGAGTCGCAGCGCTTGTAGAGCTGGCCGAGGGAGCATTCGAAGAAGCTGCTGGACATGCCGACCAGTGCAGTCACCCACATCCAGAACACTGCGCCCGGGCCACCGAGGGTCACGGCGATGCCGACACCCGCGATATTGCCTGCGCCGACGCGGCCGGCGAGGCTGAGCATCAGGGCCTGGAACGAGCTGAGTTGCTCGCTGCTGTTACGCAGGCTGTCCTTGAAGACCGAGAACATGTGTAGGAAGTGACGCAATTGGACGAAACGCGAGCGGATCGTGAAGTAGCTACCGAGCCCGACAATGAGCACGATCAGTACTTTCCCTGAGAGGAAGTCGTTGATGACTTCGAGCATGGAGTATTCCTCGCTGTTTTTTGTTTAGGCGATTGTTGGCGGTCTGAAACACCGCGTTACACCGGTTTGTGCACGGCACAACGGATGGGGCGATGTTCGTTCCGGATCCATATCGCGGGTTTGTTATTAGTTCGGGTTCCGCATGTGTTTTGGCCTCGCTACCGACGACCACTCATACGAAGAGGGGCGGCACTATACCTATCCAAGTGACGTCCGTCTGCACGGTTGTGGTGCGAGCGACGAAACGAAGCCTTTTTTCATGTAGGAATATGGCTTGCAAGCCGTACTCCTACAGAAATCGCGCAGGTACGACATACACCGTCGAACCCGCAAAGAATCTAAAAAAAAGGGCCTGGAGAATGATCTCCAGGCCCTCAAAAGGTGAGAGGTGTCTAGTCCCTCGACCTGGTGAGCAGTTACAACAGCGTTAGGCTTTCAGTGGTACCAGACGCGGAGCAATCATGTTTTCCGGGCGCAGGATGTCGGCGAGCATGGCGTCGTCGAGCAAGCCTTCTTCGCGCACCAGTTCCAGCACGCCGCGGCCGCTTTCAAGAGCGATACGGGCGATGCGGGTGGCGTTTTCATAGCCGATGTACGGGTTCAGCGCGGTGACCAGACCGATCGAGTGCTCGACCAGTTCACGGCAGCGGGCTTCGTTGGCGGTGATGCCGACGATGCAGTGCTCGCGCAGCATGTCCATGGCGCGTTGCAGCAGGCGGATCGAGTCGAAGATCTTGAAGGCGATCAACGGCTCCATCACGTTCAGTTGCAGCTGGCCGCCTTCGGCCGCGATGGTCAGGGCCAGGTCGTTACCGATGATCTGGAAGGCCACCTGGTTAACGGCTTCAGGAATAACCGGGTTGACCTTGCCTGGCATGATCGAGCTGCCTGGCTGACGCGCTGGCAGGTTGATTTCGTTGATGCCGGTGCGTGGGCCGCTGGACAGCAGGCGCAAGTCGTTGCAGATCTTCGACAGCTTGACCGCGGTGCGTTTGAGCATGCCGGAGAACAGCACGAAGGCGCCCATGTCGGAAGTCGCTTCGATCAGGTCGGCGGCCGGTACCAGCGGTTGACCGCTGATCAGTGCCAGGCGCTGAACAGCCAGGTGCTGGTAACGCGGGTCGGCGTTGATGCCGGTACCGATCGCGGTGCCGCCCAGGTTCACTTCGGTCAGCAGTTCCGGTGCCAGTGTCTTCAGGCGTGCCAGGTCTTCGCTCAGGGTGGTGGCGAAGGCGCGGAATTCCTGGCCAAGGGTCATCGGCACAGCGTCTTGCAGTTGGGTACGACCCATCTTCAGAACGTGGCTGAATTCTTCACCTTTGGCCGCGAACGACTGGATCAGGCTGTCGAGGCTGGCCAGCAGGGCGTCGTGACCCAACAGCAGACCCAGGCGGATGGCCGTCGGGTAGGCGTCGTTGGTCGACTGCGCCATGTTCACGTCGTTGTTCGGGTGCAGGTATTGGTATTCGCCCTTGCTGTGGCCCATGGCCTCCAGCGCGATGTTGGCGATGACTTCGTTGGCATTCATGTTGGTTGAAGTGCCAGCGCCGCCTTGAATCATGTCCACCACGAACTCTTCGTGGAAATCGCCGCGGATCAGACGGGCACAGGCTTCGCTGATGGCAGCGTGCTTGACATCGCTCAGGTGACCCAGCTCGCGGTTGGCGTCAGCAGCAGCCTGCTTGACCATTGCCAGACCCACAACCAGCTTCGGGTAATGCGAAATCGGAACGCCGGAGAGACGGAAGTTGTTCACCGCTCGCAGGGTCTGGATGCCGTAATACGCTTGAGCTGGTACTTCGAGTACGCCAAGCAGGTCTTTTTCTGTGCGGAAAGATGCAGCGGAAGACATGATAGAAATCATCTCGATATGGACCCGGTCTGTGCCGGAACGCTACGGATGCTAGGCTTGTGGAAAATTTTGGGCCAATGCTGTTAAGCACTGCCCTATGCACATTCGGCATAATGTCTGTGTGACGCCGTGTGTGCGGTGAACGTGTGACCTAAATTGGTGCGTGTCCGGGAGGACGTGATGAATCTGGAAAGCAAATGGCTCGAGGACTTTAGTGCCCTGGCCGCCACCCGCAGCTTTTCGCAGGCCGCCGAACGGCGCTTCGTGACTCAGCCGGCATTCAGCCGGCGGATCCGCAGCCTGGAAGCCGCGTTGGGGCTGACTCTGGTCAATCGCTCGCGCACACCCATCGAGCTGACGGCGGCGGGTCAGCTGTTTCTGGTCACGGCGCGTACGGTGGTCGAGCAACTCGGCGAAGTATTGCGGCATTTGCATCACCTCGAAGGCGGGCAGGGCGAAGTGATACAAGTCTCTGCCGCTCACTCCCTGGCCCTGGGTTTCTTTCCGCGCTGGATCGCACAACTGCGCAATGAAGGCCTGAACATTGCCACGCGGCTGGTGGCGACCAACGTCGGCGACGCCGTCCATGCGTTGCGCGAAGGCGGCTGCGATCTGATGCTGGCGTTTTATGACCCGGATGCGGCCATGCAAATGGACCCGGAGATTTTCCCGTCACTGCACCTGGGCGACACCGAAATGCTCCCGGTCTGCGCGGCCGATGCCGACGGCAAACCGCTATTCGACCTCGAAGGCGAGGCCAGCGTGCCGCTGCTGGCCTACAGCGCCGGGGCTTTTCTCGGCCGTTCGGTGAACATGCTGCTGCGCCAGCGTGCGCTGCGCTTCACCACCATTTATGAAACCGCCATGGCCGACAGCCTGAAAAGCATGGCGCTGGAAGGGTTGGGCATTGCCTGGGTGCCGCAGCTCAGCGTGCGTGCCGAACTGGCGCGCGGCGAGCTGGTGGTCTGCGGTGGCCCGCAATGGCACGTGCCACTGGAGATTCGCCTGTACCGCTGCGCGCTGGTGCGCAAGGCCAATGTAAGGCTGTTGTGGCGCAAGCTGGAAGGCAGCGCCGCGCAAACCCCTTGAGACTCTGAAGATTCAGTGTGGGATTCGTGTTGTATTGGATTGACCTTCAGGTCAATAAAACCGGCACTTTGCGCCGTATGACAGATGGTCGCGCGGGGGGCTGTTTATCTGCTTCATTGAGGTATACTGCGCGGCCTTCGGCCGGTTTGACTGGCCAGGTTTCGAAGGTAAAACTCGCCGAGCGAAGATCAGGCAAGGCAAAAACAAGCGAGAAAGCGGAGTTGGCTTTAGCCAATGAGCATTTCGAGATTGTTTTTAACGCTGCATGATTGAGCGCAGGCAGTTTTAACTCGAAACTAATTCGTACAATCAAGCCACGCATTTGCGTGGCTTGTTGTTTTTTGACGCGCCTGCGGGCGCCCAGAGAGAAGAGGCACGACGATGAGCGCACTGGTTGGCGTGATCATGGGCTCCAAGTCCGATTGGTCCACCCTTAGCCACACCGCCGATATGCTGGAAAAGCTCGGCATCCCTTACGAGGTGAAAGTGGTCTCTGCCCACCGCACCCCGGACCTGCTGTTCCAGTACGCCGAAGAGGCCGAGGCCCGTGGCATCGAGGTGATTATCGCCGGTGCCGGCGGCGCGGCCCACTTGCCTGGCATGTGTGCGGCCAAGACCCACCTGCCGGTACTGGGCGTGCCGGTGCAGTCGTCGATGCTTTCGGGCGTCGATTCGCTGCTGTCGATCGTGCAGATGCCTGCAGGTATTCCGGTTGCCACCCTGGCCATCGGCAAGGCGGGTGCGATCAACGCCGCGCTGCTGTCGGCGAGTATTCTGGGCGCCAAGCACCCGCAATTCCACGCGGTGCTGAAAACCTTCCGTGCTGAGCAGACAGACAGCGTCCTGGACAATCCAGACCCACGCATCGCCTGAGGTTGTTGACGATGAAGATCGGTGTAATCGGTGGCGGCCAGTTGGGTCGCATGTTGGCCCTGGCAGGTACGCCGCTGGGAATGAACTTCGCTTTTCTGGACCCCGCGCCGGATGCCTGCGCAGCCGCGCTGGGCGAACACCTGCGGGCCGATTACGGCGATCAGGATCACCTGCGCCAGTTGGCCGATGAAGTCGATCTGGTGACCTTCGAGTTCGAAAGCGTCCCGGCCGAAACCGTGGCCTTCCTGTCGCAATTCGTCCCGGTTTACCCGAGTGCCGAAGCGCTGCGCATCGCCCGCGATCGCTGGTTCGAAAAGAGCCTGTTCAAGGACCTGGGTATTCCGACCCCGGCTTTCGCCGATATCCACTCGCAAGCCGATCTGGAAGCCGCGGTTGCCACCATCGGCCTGCCCGCCGTGCTGAAAACCCGCACCCTGGGTTACGACGGCAAGGGCCAGAAAGTCCTGCGCACACCGGCCGATGTGGTCGGCACCTTCGCCGAGTTGGGCAGTGTGGCCTGCTTGCTGGAAGGCTTCGTGCCGTTCACCGGCGAAGTCTCGCTGATCGCCGTGCGCGCTCGCGATGGTGAAACGAAGTTCTACCCGTTGGTCCACAACACCCACGACAGCGGCATTCTCAAACTGTCCGTGGCCAGCACCGACCACCCGCTGCAAGCCTTGGCCGAGGATTACTCCAGTCGTGTGCTCAAGCAGCTGGACTATGTCGGCGTGATGGCGTTCGAGTTCTTCGAAGTCGACGGTGGCCTCAAGGCCAACGAAATTGCCCCGCGTGTACACAACTCCGGGCACTGGACCACTGAAGGCGCCGAGTGCAGCCAGTTCGAAAACCACCTGCGCGCCGTGGCCGGCCTACCGCTGGGTTCGACCGCCAAGGTCGGCGAGAGCGCGATGCTCAACTTCATCGGCGTCGTCCCGCCGGTCGAGAAGGTCATCGCCATCGCTGATTGCCATCTGCACCACTACGGCAAGGCGTTCAAGGTCGGCCGCAAGGTTGGTCACGCCAACCTGCGCTGCGCCGACAGGGAGACGCTCGCGCAGCAGATCCTAAAGGTCGAAGCGCTGATCAGCGAATAGTTTCATCTGGCGGCGATGGAACCTTCGGTCGCCGCCGATCTCTGATGGCAGGATGCCAAAGTCTGGCTAGGCTTCGGCATACCTACATCATTCAGAGGGAAACGCCATGCACATTATTGGAACCATCTTCATCGGATTGATCGTTGGCCTGCTGGCTCGTTTCCTGAAGCCAGGTGACGACAGCATGGGCTGGATCATGACCATCCTGCTCGGCATCGGCGGTTCGCTGGCCGCGACTTACGGTGGTCAGGCGCTCCATATCTATGAACCTGGGCAAGCCGCGGGTTTCTTGGGTGCACTGGTGGGCGCGATTGTTTTGCTGGTGATCTACGGTCTGATCAAGAAAAACACCTGATTCAAGCGACAAAGCCCTCTCTGCCGCACGGGCAGAGGGGGCTAGAATGCTCGACGATTTACTGACTCCCCTTTGCCGAGCACATTTCATGCGCCGTCTTCTGCTGACTCTCTTATTGCTGGGCACTGGCCTGGCTCATGCCGGCGAACTGCCGGAAACCGACTGGCTTGAACTGATGCCCAAGTCGGATCAGAAAGCCCTTGAGGCCATGCCTGAAATCGACCACAACTCGCCCGAAGCCAACGGCACCTTTACCGACAAGGGTGGCCTGAAGCAGAGCAAGGGCTTGCCAGCGGTGATGTATTCGACCAAGACCGTGGCGTCGATGAACGACAAGAACATCCGCATCGGCGGGTATCCCGTGCCGCTGGAAACCGATGCCAAGGGTCGCAGCACGCTGTTCTTCCTGGTGCCTTACCCGGGCGCCTGCATCCACGTGCCGCCACCACCGCCTAACCAATTGGTGCTGGTGCGCTATCCGAAGGGCTTGAAGCTGGACGATATCTACACACCGCTGTGGGTCACCGGCACGCTGAAGATCGAGAAGGTCAACAACGACCTGGCCGATGCGGCCTATGCACTGGATGCGGATAAAGTGCGGGCGGTCAAAGAGTCGGATTTGTAAGGAAAGGCTTGCACAGAAGCTGTGGCGAGGGAGCAAGCTCCCTCGCCACAATTGTCCGCAGTGTCTCTATAGCGGTTTGCTGGCGATGCTCACGCCCAGCGTATGACTCGCCCCCGGCGCCAGGGTCACGACGTCATCCATCACATTCGCCGTTTCGATGCACAGCATGCGCTGCCAGCCATCGTCGGCCATGTCACTGAACTGCGCTGAGCGCGCAATCCACGGGTTCCAGATCACCGCCGAGCGCGAGCCGCTGCTGGTCAGCTCGATGCGCCGTTCCCAGGCAGGATCGACGATGCTCAATTGCGCCGGTGTATTCAGGTAGATCCGGTCGGTTTCCCCGGCAAAACGCAGGTCGCCGTTCTGAGTGACGGTTTTCCAGTTATCCAGGGTTTCGATGTAGCTCAGCCCGTCCAGGCCTTCGACGTGCACGTTGCGTACATCGCTGACCGCGTAATAGCTGTGCAGCGCCTGGCTGATGGTGACGGGGGTACTGCCCTGGTTTTGGCTGGTCAGGTTGATATGCAGTTGCTCATCCAGGCGAATGCTCAGTTTCAGATCCACCGGATACGGCCAACCCGGCAAGCCGCCTTCGAGGTAGGGGAGGACGAACTCGACCTTCAGGCTTTCGCCTTCGGCTTCAATCGCACCCAGTTCCCAGTCCATCGTCCGTACTAAACCGTGGGCGGTCGGCGCTTCGTTGCTGACGCGCATTGCCTGAACGCTCGGCGGATTGCGGTCCAGGTTGCCAAACCATGGCCAGCACACCGGAACACCGGCGCGGATGCTTTTGCCGGTTTTGAACACCGCCTCATCGTTGAGCCAGATCAGCGGCGGTTGCCCGGCCAGTTGATAACTGAGGATGTGCGCGCCTTGCTGGGCCACCAGCAATTCGGCCTGACCGTGGCGGATGCGCCAGCAGTTCAGTTCATCCAGTTTTACGGCTTCAACGTTGGGAGTCGGCATGTTGCGCATCTCGTTCAGGATCAATGACGTCAATGGACCGTAAAGCGGCCGCCGGGTTTAACGCTCGCCCGGTTTAACGAGCTCTGGGTGGAACCGAGCGGGTGCGGCCGCTGCCATCGATGGCGACGAACACGAACACCGCCTCAGTGACTTTACGCCATTCGCTGGACAGTGGATCGTCGCTCCAGACCTCGACCATCATCTTGATCGAGCTACGGCCGATTTCCGTTGCCTGGGTATAGAAGGACAGCTGCGCGCCCACAGCGACCGGCACCAGGAAGGCCATGCGATCGATCGCCACGGTGGCGACACGTCCGCCCGCGACCTTGCTGGCCATCGCCGTACCGGCCAAATCCATCTGAGACACCAGCCAGCCGCCGAATATATCGCCAAAGCCGTTGGTTTCGCGGGGAAGCGCGGTGATTTGCAGGGCCAGATCGCCTTGCGGAATAGGATCTTCTTGTTCGAGCTCTATCATGCCGGGGGTGCCTCTGAGCCGTGACTCTTGGAATATGTAGCGGGTGAATAGCCGTCCTGGGAAAAACGATTCAGCCCCGAACATACTACGTTCGTCACGTTTTCCATAAGGCGTGCTAAAGGGAAACTCTGCGAAACCGGCTGACAAAGGCCAACGACGTTTTCGCACAGCAACCCCTTACAAAGTGTTGCACGGTTGCGAGTATATCGGTCGGTAGACTCCGAGACGACCATCGGGTTCTCATTTTGACTGCCAAATACTCGCTTTCCTGTGCTTTTTCGAACAATTTGCTATCGTGCCGAACCTGCCCAAGCCCCTGCCAGCGTTGTTGGGGTTGCGGATCTGACTATAAGAGAAGCCCTTGCCATGACCACCGCGCCATCGAGCATAGCGTCACCCGCGCAACCTGCGCGCCCCTTGACCGGTAACGATTACAAGACACTGTCGCTTTCCGCCTTGGGCGGCGCACTGGAGTTTTACGACTTCATCATCTTCGTGTTCTTCGCCACGGTCGTTGGCAAGTTGTTCTTCCCGGCGGACATGCCCGAGTGGCTGCGGCTGATGCAGACCTTCGGTATCTTTGCCGCCGGTTACCTGGCGCGGCCACTGGGCGGCATCGTCATGGCGCACTTTGGCGACCTGCTGGGGCGCAAGAAAATGTTCACCCTGAGCATTTTCATGATGGCCGTACCGACGCTGATCATGGGCCTGCTGCCGACTTATGCGCAGATCGGCCTGTGGGCGCCGATCCTGTTGCTGCTGATGCGGGTGATCCAGGGCGCGGCGATTGGCGGTGAAGTGCCGGGGGCCTGGGTATTCGTTTCCGAACACGTGCCACAGCGGCACATCGGCTACGCCTGCGGCACGCTGACGTGCGGCCTGACCGCGGGCATCCTGCTTGGCTCGCTGGTTGCCACCGCGATCAACAGCCTCTATACCCCTGAACAGGTGGCCGATTACGCCTGGCGTATCCCGTTCCTGCTCGGCGGTGTGTTCGGCCTGTTCTCGGTCTACCTGCGCCGTTGGCTGCACGAAACCCCAGTGTTCGCCGAGCTGCAACTGCGCAAGGCGCTGGCCGAAGAGGTGCCGCTGCGTGCGGTGCTGCGTGACCATCGCGGCGCCATCGCCATCTCGATGCTGCTGACCTGGTTGCTGTCGGCCGGGATCATCGTGGTCATTCTGATGACCCCGACCGTGCTGCAAACCATTTATCACTTCTCGGCCACGACTGCGCTGCAAGCCAATAGCGTGGCCATCGTGTGCCTGAGCCTGGGCTGTGTGATCTCCGGCGCGCTGGCGGATCGCTTCGGCGCTGGCCGGGTGTTCGTGTTTGGCAGCGCAGCGCTGCTGGCGACGTCCTGGACTTTCTACCACAGCCTGTTCGATCACCCCGACTGGCTATTCCCGCTGTACGCGCTGACCGGCCTGTTTGTCGGCACCATCGGCGCGGTGCCATTCGTGATGGTCAAGGCGTTCCCGGCCGTGGTGCGCTTCAGCGGCCTGTCGTTTTCCTACAACCTGGCTTACGCGATCTTCGGCGGCCTGACCCCGATGGTCGTCACCCTGCTGCTCAAGGAAAGCCCGCTGGGGCCTGCCTATTATGTGGCGATCATTTGCAGCATCGGGATTCTGGTGGGTGGTTACCTCTGGAAGAACAACCGCTAACTCACTGAATGATCGTTCCCACGCAGAGCATGGGAACGATCAAGCGCCAAATGCTGGCCTTTCATCTAATTGTCATATTCAAGTCATAGAGTGTTCACACGGCCTGCCGATACTTGGCCCCGACTTAACACACCCTATTTGCTAGGAGTAAGGCATGAAACTGAAGCGTTTGATGGCGGCAATGACGTTTGTCGCTGCTGGCGTTGCAACTGCCAACGCGGTAGCCGCTGGTGTAGACCCAGCCATTCCGGCTTATACCAAAGCCACTGGTGTTTCGGGCAACCTGTCCAGCGTCGGTTCCGATACCCTGGCCAACCTCATGACCCTGTGGGCTGAGAACTACAAAAAAGAATACCCGAACGTAAACATCCAGATTCAGGCCGCTGGTTCCGCCACCGCGCCACCTGCGTTGACTGAAGGCACCTCCAACTTAGGTCCCATGAGCCGCAAGATGAAGGACACCGAACTGGCGGCCTTCGAACAGAAGTACGGCTACAAGCCAACCGCTATCCCGGTTGCCGTGGATGCCCTGGCCGTGTTCGTGCATAAGGACAACCCGATCCAGCACCTGACCATGGAACAAGTCGACGCGATCTTCTCCTCGACTCGTCTGTGCGGCGCTAAAGCAGAAGTCAAAACCTGGGGCGACCTGGGCGTGACCGGCGACCTGGCCAACAAGCCGGTTCAACTGTTCGGTCGTAACTCGGTATCCGGCACGTATGGCTACTTCAAAGAAGAAGCCCTGTGCAAAGGCGACTACAAGCCAAACGTCAACGAACAACCAGGCTCGGCTTCGGTCGTGCAATCGATCAGCTCTTCGCTGAACGGTATCGGTTACTCGGGCATCGGCTACAAAACTGCTAGCGTGAAGACTGTGGCTCTGGCCAAGAAAGGCAGCACTGACTACATCGCAGACAGCGAAGAAAACGCCCTGAACGGCAAATACCCGCTGTCGCGTTTCCTCTACGTTTACGTCAACAAAGCTCCGAACAAGCCTCTGGCCCCGCTGGAAGCCGAGTTCGTGAAACTGGTTCTGTCCAAACAGGGTCAGGAAGTTGTCGTGAAAGACGGCTACATCCCACTGCCAGCCAAAGTTGCCGCCAAGGCACTGGCTGACCTGGGTCTGCAGGAAGGCGGCGCTGAAGTCGCAAAAAAGTAAAACCCTGAGTCAGGGCTGAAGTCCTGACTCAGTAGGAGCCGGCTCGGCGGTGAATGGCCTCACCGCGGTGAGCCCGTCGACCCAGTCGATTGCACTGCCGGCGAGCCGGCTCCTACACCCCCAAATTTCTGTCCGCTGCCAGTTCACACGGGCGGCGGATTTGTTGCGTCACTGCATTGTCATCTTTCTGTCATACAGGATCGCTAGGGTGTGCGCATGACTGATCTGGCCAATTCCACCATGACTACCAATCCCCCCAAGCGCATTGACTTCAATACGCCGGAGCTACAACGCAAGCGCCGCATCCGCGCGCTCAAGGATCGCCTGACCCACTGGTACGTTTTCGTCGGCGGACTCGCCGTCCTCGGTGCGATCACGCTGATCTTCTTCTTCCTTGGCTACGTTGTCGCACCACTGTTTCAGGGCGCCAGCCTGACTCCCAAGGACGCAATCACTCCGGCCTGGATGCAAGACGCCGGCAAACCGCTGATGATCTCCCTCGAAGAACAGAACCAGGTCGCCATGCGGGTTTCCGACAAGGGCCAGGCGCTGTTTTTCGACGTCGACAGTGGCGCCGAGCTAAGCCGCATTGACCTGCCGATCCCGGCCGGCACCAGCGTAACCGCCATTGGTAAAGACCAGCCCGGCCATCCGCTGGTTGTCGTGGGTTTGTCCAACGGTCAGGCGCTGGTGTTCCGTCACACCTATAAAGTCAGTTACCCGGAAGGCAAGAAAACCATCTCGCCGGCCATCGAATTCCCGTACGGCGAAACGCCGATCGCACTGAACGAGCAGGGCGGTGCCCTGGAGCACGTCAGCCTCAATGCGACCGACTCGACCCTGCTGCTCGCCGGCTCTACCGGTTCGCAATTGCACGTGCTGTCGCTGAGCAGCGAAGAAAACATGATGACCGGTGAGGTCACCAACGAGCAGAAGCGTATCGAGCTGCCGCAAATGACCGAGCCGGTGAAGAACATCTTCGTCGACCCGCGTCAGCAGTGGCTGTACGTGGTCAACGGCCGTGCCCAGGCCGACGTCTTCAGCCTGAGCGACAAGAGCCTCAACGGTCGCTACAAACTGCTGGATGACGGCGAAGCGCAAGTGACCGCCAGTACTCAACTGGTGGGCGGTATTTCGCTGATCATCGGCGACTCCAAGGGTGGTCTGGCCCAGTGGTTCATGGCTCGCGATACCGATGGCGAGCAACGACTGAAACAGATCCGCACCTTCCAGATGGGCACCACGCCGATCGTTGAAATCACCGCCGAAGAACGTCGCAAAGGCTTCGTCGCCCTCGACACGTCCGGCAAGCTTGGCGTATTCCACAGCACTGCCCACCGCACCTTGCTGGTGAACCAGGTGGTGGATGGCGCGGGCCTCTTCGGCCTGTCGCCGCGTGCCAACCGGATCATTGTGGAGCAGGGCGGCAAACTGCAACCGCTGCTGCTCGACAACCCGCACCCGGAAGTCTCGTGGAGCGCGTTGTGGAGCAAGGTCTGGTACGAAAACTACGACGAGCCTAAATACGTCTGGCAATCGACCGCAGCCAACACCGACTTCGAACCCAAGATGAGCCTTTCGCCACTGACCTTCGGTACGCTGAAAGCCGCGTTCTACGCGATGCTGCTGGCCGCACCGCTGGCGGTTGCTGCGGCGATCTACACTGCGTACTTCATGGCGCCGGGCATGCGCCGCAAGGTGAAACCGGTCATCGAATTGATGGAAGCGATGCCGACGGTGATCCTCGGCTTCTTTGCCGGCCTGTTTCTCGCGCCGTATGTGGAAGGGCATTTGCCGGGCATTTTCAGCCTGCTGATGCTCTTGCCGATCGGCATTCTGGTCGCCGGCTTCATCTTCAGTCGCCTGCCCGAGTCGATTCGCCTGAAAGTGCCGGACGGCTGGGAAAGCGCGATCCTGATCCCGGTGATCATTTTCGTCTGCTGGCTCTCGCTGTACATGAGCCCGTACATGGAAACCTGGTTCTTCGGCGGCGACATGCGCATGTGGATCTCCCATGACCTGGGCATCACCTACGACCAGCGCAATGCACTGGTGGTGGGTCTGGCCATGGGCTTTGCGGTGATCCCGAACATCTACTCGATCGCCGAAGACGCCGTGTTCAGCGTGCCGCGCGGCCTGACGCTGGGCTCCCTGGCCCTCGGCGCTACGCCATGGCAGACCATGACCCGCGTAGTGATCCTGACCGCCAGCCCGGGCATTTTCTCGGCACTGATGATCGGCATGGGCCGTGCGGTCGGGGAAACCATGATCGTGCTGATGGCCACCGGTAACACCCCGGTCATGGAAATGAACCTGTTCGAAGGTCTGCGCACCCTGGCCGCCAACGTCGCGGTAGAGATGCCCGAATCGGAAGTCGGCGGCAGCCACTACCGCGTGCTGTTCCTGTCGGCGCTGGTGCTGCTGTTGTTCACCTTCATCATGAACACCCTCGCGGAGCTGATCCGTCAGCGTCTGCGCAAGAAATACTCGTCGCTTTAAGAAAGGTAGAAGTCTGTGAAACAGAACTCCCTGAAAGGATGGTTCAAGAGCGGCGCCCCCGGCGTCTGGATCAGCGGTGGCGCGGTGTCCATCGCGGTCATCATGACCATTGGTTTGCTGGCGGTGATTGCCGTGCGCGGTCTGGGCCACTTCTGGCCGGCAGACCTGATGCACGCCAGTTACAACGTGCCGGGCCAGGCCAACCATGTCGTCATCGGCGAAGTGGTGCAGAAGGAAGAAGTACCGCGTGAGCGTCTGAAAACCGCGGGCTTGCCAGTGCCGGACCAAGGTCCGGAATTCATGACCCGCGAGCTGATCAAGGTCGGTAACCGTGACATCAACGGCAATGACTTCACCTGGATCGTCGGCGAGTGGCTGACCGACCAGAGCACGCCGCGTGAACTGATGACCATCGAGCGCCGCGAGTGGGGCAACTTCTACGGCTACCTGCTCAACGTCAAACAGGACGGCAAGGTCATCGCTGAAGGCGAAGCGGCCTGGCCGGAGCTGCAAGCGCGGGTGGACCGGGTCAACGGGCTGGCAGCGCAGCTCAAGAGCCTGGAAAAAACCGACATCGGTGCGATCAACGCCGGCCTCGAACGTATTCGCCTGCACGGCCGCAAGCTGGAGCTGGAAGGTAAGCTCGACGCGACCGCGCAGGCCGACATGGACGCCGAACGCGCTGAACTGAACGCCCGTTATAAAGATGTCGAAGCGCGCTTGAGCGACCTGCACACGCAGTTCAACCGCGACAGCCTGACGGCTCGCGATGCCAACGGCAAAGAGATCGAAATCGGCATCGGCAAAGTGGTTCACGCCTATCAGCCGAACGCGATGAGCTACCTGACCAAAATGGGCTTCTACTTCAAAAAGGTCTGGGAGTTCCTGAGCGACGACCCGCGTGAAGCCAACACCGAAGGCGGGATCTTCCCGGCAATCTTCGGCACCGTGATGATGACCCTGATCATGGCGATGATCGTCACCCCGTTCGGCGTACTGGCAGCGGTCTACCTGCGTGAATATGCACGCCAGGGGCCGATGACCCGGTTGATCCGTATCGCGGTGAACAACCTGGCGGGCGTTCCGGCGATCGTTTATGGCGTGTTCGGTCTGGGCTTCTTCGTTTACGTACTCGGCGGCTCGGTTGACCGGTTGTTCTTCCCTGAAGCCTTGCCGGCGCCGACGTTCGGTACGCCGGGCCTGCTCTGGGCCTCGCTGACCCTGGCACTGCTGGCAGTGCCGGTGGTGATCGTGGCGACCGAAGAAGGTCTGGCGCGGATTCCTCGCACCGTGCGCGAAGGCTCGTTGGCCCTCGGCGCGACCAAGGCTGAAACCTTGTGGAAGATCGTGCTGCCAATGGCCAGCCCGGCGATGATGACCGGGATGATCCTCGCCGTGGCTCGCGCCGCCGGTGAAGTGGCGCCGCTGATGCTGGTGGGTGTGGTGAAACTGGCGCCGTCGCTGCCGGTGGACGGCAACTACCCGTACTTGCACCTCGACCAGAAAATCATGCACCTGGGCTTCCATATTTACGACGTCGGCTTCCAGAGCCCGAACGTCGAAGCCGCACGGCCGCTGGTGTACGCCACGGCGCTGTTGCTGGTGCTGGTGATCGCGACGCTCAACCTGTCGGCAGTGTGGATCCGTAACCACCTGCGCGAGAAATACAAAGCGTTGGATAGCTGATCGCTGTCCCCAAAATTGAATGTGCTGCTGGCTCTGACGCCAGCAGTTCACTGAACCGAATTTGTTAGCACAGGGAGTTTCCCATGCAGCACGAAACACACACCCACGGCATCAACATGTCGGCCCTGGGTCGCGACAAACAGAGCCTGAACCTGGCACAGGAAACCGTGGCCATCGAAGTGCCGAGCCTGAGCCTGTTCTACGGCGACAAACAAGCGCTGTACGACGTCAGCATGAATATTCCCAAGCAGCGCGTGACCGCGTTCATCGGTCCGTCCGGTTGCGGCAAGTCGACGCTGCTACGCACCTTCAACCGGATGAACGATCTGGTCGATGGCTGCCGTGTCGAAGGCGAGATCAACCTGTACGGCAACAACATCTACCGCAAGGGCGAAGACGTGGCCGAACTGCGTCGTCGCGTCGGCATGGTGTTCCAGAAGCCGAACCCGTTCCCGAAAACCATTTATGAAAACGTGGTCTACGGCCTACGTATTCAAGGCATCAACAAAAAGCGCGTGCTCGACGAAGCCGTCGAATGGGCGTTGAAAGGCGCGGCACTGTGGGATGAAGTGAAAGACCGTCTGCACGAATCGGCCCTGGGCTTGTCCGGTGGTCAGCAGCAACGTCTGGTGATCGCTCGTACCATCGCGGTCGAGCCGGAAGTGCTGCTGCTCGACGAACCGTGCTCGGCACTCGACCCGATCTCGACGCTGAAAGTCGAAGAGCTGATCTACGAACTGAAATCCAAGTTCACCATCGTCATCGTGACCCACAACATGCAACAGGCCGCGCGGGTTTCCGACTACACGGCGTTCATGTACATGGGCAAACTGGTGGAATTCGGTGACACCGATACCCTGTTCACCAATCCGGCGAAGAAGCAGACCGAAGACTACATCACCGGTCGTTATGGCTAGGATGTCGCTAGCGTTGCTCACTTAACCATCGCTGCGGTAGACCGCACCTTACCGGACGCTCCAAGGACGCCAACATGATTAGTAAAGAAGGCCTTACCCACCATATCTCCCAGCAGTTCAACGCTGAGCTCGAGGAAGTGCGCAGCCACCTCCTGGCCATGGGCGGGCTGGTCGAGAAGCAGGTCAATGACGCGGTCACTGCACTGATCGAAGCGGACTCGGGCCTGGCCCAGCAAGTGCGCGAGATCGATGACCAGATCAACCAGATGGAACGCAACATCGATGAAGAATGCCTGCGCATTCTGGCCCGTCGTCAGCCGGCCGCGTCCGACTTGCGCTTGATCATCAGTATCTCCAAGTCGGTGATCGATCTGGAGCGCATCGGCGACGAAGCGACCAAAATCGCCCGCCGTGCCATTCAGCTGTGCGAAGAAGGCGAGGCCCCGCGTGGCTACGTCGAGGTTCGTCACATCGGCGACCAGGTACGCAACATGGTTCGCGACGCGCTGGACGCCTTCGCTCGCTTCGACGCTGACCTGGCGTTGTCGGTGGCCCAGTACGACAAGGTCATCGACCGTGAATACAAGACCGCCCTGCGCGAACTGGCGACCTACATGATGGAAGATCCGCGTTCTATCACGCGGGTCTTGAGCATCATTTGGGTGCTGCGTTCGCTGGAGCGGATTGGCGACCACGCCCGCAATATTTCCGAGCTGGTGATTTACCTGGTGCGCGGGACTGATGTCCGTCACCTGGGCCTCAAGCGCATGAAGGAAGAAGTTGAAGGCACAAGTGCCGAAAGCGCTAATGTTCCGGGCAAAGCTGACGATAAGTAAGATTGCCCAAGTAAAGCGCCCGGCCTTGTGGTCGGGCGTTTTTGTTTGTGTGGCTTTCGAATTGAAACGCCGAATGAAAAAGCAGCACCCGCGAACGAAAAGTCCCGGCGTGACTGAAGAGTTTTGGCAAAGTGCCATCAGCCAGCGTTATGCTTGCCGGGATTTTTATAGGGGTGTTGGATGAGCAAGATCAGTGTGTTGGTCGTGGACGATGCGTCGTTTATTCGCGACCTGGTAAAGAAGTGCCTGCGCAACTACTTCCCGGGTATCCGGACCGAAG
This sequence comes from Pseudomonas sp. H3(2019), assembly GCF_007713465.1. Lineage (GTDB taxonomy): Bacteria > Pseudomonadota > Gammaproteobacteria > Pseudomonadales > Pseudomonadaceae > Aquipseudomonas. Next base: position 125,262 of record NZ_VMSG01000018.1, read on the forward strand.
ATGCCGTCAACGGCAAAAAGGCCCAGGCCATGCTGGCCAAGGAAGCATTCGACCTGGTCCTGTGCGACTGGGAAATGCCGGAAATGTCTGGCCTCGAACTGCTGACCTGGTGCCGTGAGCAGGACAATCTCAAGAGCATGCCGTTTGTCATGGTGACCAGCCGTGGCGACAAGGAAAACGTGGTTCAGGCGATTCAGGCCGGCGTTTCCGGCTATGTCAGCAAGCCGTTCACCAACGAGCAGCTGCTGACCAAGGTCAAGCAGGCGTTGAACAAGGTCGGCAAACTCGACACCTTGATGAACAGCGCGCCCACCAAGATGAATTCGGCGTTCGGCAACGACTCCCTCAGCGCGCTCACGGGCGGCAAGGCGGCTGCGGTCAATCCGTTCGCCAAACCCGCCGCCGCGCCAGCCCCTGCTGCAGCGCCTTCTCGCGGTCTGCTCAACAGCCCGCCGGTCAAGGCACCAGCGGCGTCCGCGGCCCCGGCCGGTGGTCGTGGTCAAGGTCAACTGCGCCTGCCCAGTGGTACTCAGCCATGCGTAATCAAAGCGTTGAGCATCAAGGAAGCCTTGTTGGTGGTTAAGCGCACCGACACCCTGCCGCAAGTGCTCGACAGCGCCGTGCTCGACCTGGAGCAGGGCGACAACGCCGAAGTCGCACGCCTGAATGGCTACTTGCACGCCATCGTCGCTCACGAGCCGAAACCCGACAGCGACTGGCTGCAACTGACCTTCCGTTTCGTTGACCAGGACGCGCAAAAGCTCGACTACATCTCCCGCCTGATCGCCCGCGGCACGGCGCAGAAGCATTTCGTACCGGGCGCGTAAGTACAGCGTCGCTGATTAGATCGCCATCGCGAGCAGGCTCGCTCCCACAGGGAACCGCATTCCAGTGTGGGAGCGAGCCTGCTCGCGATGGGGTCATCGAACTCAGTGCATCTCTCCCTGAAGTGCTCATTGAGCGTTCCCACGTCCTCGGACATTTCCTTCAAGTTGTAGCGGTGTTCGGTAACTATCCTGGCCTGCGAGTCAGGGCTAGTCTCACCCTGTCACTAAAAAACGGTGACACGGACGTGCAAGTCCGCCCTGGAACACAATTGGTTATGGCTAATGACCGAGCATTTTTTTATGCTCGCGAATCGTTATGGCGACTGTGTATGGGAGACCTTCGGGTCTGCTGGTATCTCCGGGCCGGTCTTGCACACCTATGCACAGTTGCCACCACTTTCGAAGCGCAAGCGAAACGGTGTCAGCTCCAATTACCGGAAGACACCTAATGATCAAGCCCACACCGAATCCACCAGAAGACCCAGCAACTTCCCCCTACGAATCCCCTGATTCGAAAAAACTCCACGAAGCCGCCGAACGCGCCCTCGACCACCACCTGGGCACGCCCCCACCCAAGATCCACCTCGCCGACGCCCGCAAAGGCCAACTCTTCATCGTCGCCCCCGACGTCGACACCGACAGCCTCCTGGCCAACGCCTCCGAAGACATCGCCTCCATCAAAGCCATCGCTGGCGACCTCGCCTTCGAAATCGAAGGCTCGCGCCGCAACGTCGCCTTGGCGATTTACCGCATGGCCGAAGGCGCCCAACTGCTGATCGACCGCGCCATGGACAACCTCGACCCGCCGAACCCTACGGAGTATCGGGTCAAGATGTAGTTGATCGTTAGTTGATCGTTCCCACGCTCTGCGTGGGAATGCCGCTCCGGACGCTCCGCGTCCGCTTTGGCGCGTGACGCAGAGCGTCACAGGATGCATTCCCACGCGGGAGCGTGGGAACGATCATCACAAAGGTTTGGGAACGATCATTTGAAACATCTGCCGACTACGCAGGTCAATTCTGGCTGCTAGGCTGTTTTCAGGCCTTCCTCGACAGAACCTTGCCCATGTTCGCGCGATTGCTGTTTTTCTGTGGTCTTTTCATGGCCTCCACCTCGGCTATGGCCATCACTATTTACAAATCCACCAGCGCGACGGGTGTGGTCTCCTACAGTGACCGTCCATCCCATGGCGCGCGGATCTTTGTGTTCCGCGACCGCATGGAGGAGCACCTTGAGCGCCAGGTACTTCTGGATATCAAGAAGCAGAGGGACACGCACAGTGTGTTTGTGCGCAACGATTTGTATGCGCCGGTAGAGGTCGAGCTGAGTTTCACCGGGCTGAAGAATGTCAGCGGTGCGCCGGCACAACCGATCCGTAGGGTGTTGCCGGCGCGCAGCACTCTGCGTCTGGCGTTGCTCACGGCGATTACGCCCGGCAAGCCGCTGACCTATACCCCGACGTTCAACTATTCCCTGGGCAACCCCACAGATACCTCGTTGGCCTATCGGTATCCGCTGCCGTGGCGTGGCGGCCCGTTCCATCTGACTCAGGGCCCTAATGGCCGATACAGCCATTTTGGGGTCAAGAACCGCTATGCCATGGATATCGCGATGCCTGAAGGCACGCCGATCATCGCGGCGCGTGGCGGGATGGTGGTGAAGACCGAAAACAACCAGAGCGGACGCGGCACTGACCCGTCGGGCAATTTCGTGCGGGTGTTGCACGATGACGGGACGATGGGCGTGTACCTGCACCTTAAACGCGGCTCGGTGTGTGTGCGCGAAGGTCAGCGGGTGGTAGTTGGCAGTGCGCTGGGGTTGTCGGGCAATACCGGCAACAGCAGCGGGCCGCACCTGCATTTTGTGGTGCAGCGCAATAGCGGGTTGGGGCTGGTGTCGATTCCGTACCAGTTCAACCAGTCGGTGGGTAGCTTGCCGAACTTTGCGCTCGGCAAACAATGACGTGTTGCCTGTTCTGACGCCTTCGCGAGCAAGCATCGCTCGCGAAGGGATCGATACCGATCAGGTGTCGGTCACTAGTCGAGCATCAACACCTTGGCCAAAATGATCTTCGGGCCTTTCATCTTTTTGATGATGATCCGCAAACCTTCGACTTCCAGCACTTCTTCCTCTTCCGGCACCCGTTTCAGGGTTTCGTAGACCAGTCCGGCGAGGGTTTCGGCCTCGACGTGGTCCAGATCGATACCCAGCAGGCGTTCGACCTTGAACAGCGGTGTGTCACCGCGCACCAGCAATTTGCCCGGCTGATAAGCGAGGATCCCGCGCTCGGCCTTGCGGTGTTCGTCCTGGATGTCGCCAACCAGCACTTCCAGCACGTCTTCCATGGTCAGGTAGCCGATGATGTTGCCGTCGGCCTCTTCAACCACGGCGAAGTGCGAACCGCCCTTACGGAACTGCTCCAGCAACTGCGACAACGGCATGTGCCGCGATACGCGTTCCAGCGGGCGGGTCAGCTCGGCCAGGTTGAACGACTCGGGAATGTGGTCCAGCGCCGCCAGTTCCAGCAGCAGGTCCTTGATGTGCAGCAGGCCGACGAACTCCTGGCGTTCGCTGTCGTACACCGGGTAGCGGCTGAATTTGTGACGACGGAACAGTGCAAGGATTTCCTTGAGCGGCGCGTTGAACTCCAGCGTCACCAGGTCTTCCCGGGAGTTGGCCCAGTCGACCACTTCCAGCTCACCCATTTCCACGGCCGAGGCAAGTACGCGCATGCCTTGATCGCTCGGGTCCTGGCCACGGCTGGAGTGCAGGATCAGTTTCAGTTCTTCACGGCTGTAATGGTGCTCGTGATGAGGGCCGGGTTCACCTTGGCCAGCAATCCGCAGAATCGTGTTGGCGCTGGCGTTGAGCAGATAGATCGCCGGGTACATCGCCCAGTAGAACAGGTACAGCGGCACCGCCGTCCACAGCGACAGCAGCTCGGGTTTGCGGATGGCCCAGGATTTGGGGGCCAGTTCGCCGACCACGATGTGCAGATACGAAATGATAAAGAAGGCGGTGAAGAACGACACACCCTTGACCACTTCCGGCGAGTTGACGCCGACCGCGCTCAGCAACGGTTCGAGAATGTGCGCGAACGCCGGTTCACCGACCCAGCCAAGGCCCAGGGAGGCGAGGGTAATACCCAATTGGCAGGCGGACAGGTAGGCGTCGAGCTGGCTGTGTACGGTGCGCAGGATGTGCCCGCGCCAGCCGTTTTTCTCAGCAATGGCCTCGACCCGGGTCGAGCGCAGTTTGACCATGGCAAACTCGGCCGCAACGAAGAAGCCGTTGAGCAAAACCAGGATCAGTGCAAAAAGAATCATGCCGAAATCGGCGAAGAGTGAAGCGAGGGTCACGCCAGGGGAAGGGTCCATGATGGAGTTTTGCGGGTTCCGTGTATTCGAAAAGAAAGGGGATTGCCGAGCCTGAAAGGCAGGCCCAAGTCAGCCAATGTAGCGGCTGACAGGGCGATTGCCTAGAGGTTAGTCAACTCGTGCGCTAGTCGGTCAGCGAGCTGACCCGCGATTTTGTCACCTGTGCCGGCGCGAAATGGCAGGTGAACGTGCTGCCGTGACCCAGCACGCTGCTGATCTCCATTCGCGCACGATGACGTAACAAAACGTGTTTGACGATGGCCAGGCCCAGCCCGGTGCCGCCGGTATTGGAGTTGCGGCTGGAGTCGACGCGATAGAATCGCTCGGTCAGGCGCGGCAGGTGTTTGTTGTCGATGCCGATCCCCGAGTCCTGCACGCTGAGGTGTGCGCCTTGTTCGTCACCCCACCAGCGGATGCGGATGTTGCCACCGTCCGGGGTGTATTTGACGGCGTTGAACACCAGGTTCGAGAACGCGCTGCGCAATTCGGCTTCACTGCCCTTGAGCATAATCGACGGATCGGCTTCCAGGGTGATGTGCTGGTTACGCTGCCCGGACAGCGCCTGGGCGTCACTCTTGATCGATTGCAGCAGACTGTCGATCGGCACCGGCTGGTTATCCGACGGGTAATCGGTGGCTTCGAGCTTGGCCAACAGCAGCAAGTCGTTGAGCAGCGTCTGCATGCGCCCGCCCTGTTGCTGCATTTGCTGCAACGCACGGCTCCAGCGCGGATTCACCTCTTCGACGTTATCGAGCAGGGTTTCCAGGTAGCCGCAGATCACCGTCAACGGCGTGCGCAGTTCGTGGGAGACATTGGCGATGAAGTCTTTGCGCATTTGCTCAAGCTGATGAATGCGGGTGACGTCGCGCACCAGCATCAAGTGTTCGTTGTTGCCGTAACGGGTGATGTACAGCTGAATCCGCATCCGGTCGTTGGTCGGCGAAGGGATTTCCAGCGGCTCGGCGTAGTTGTCCTGCTCGAAATACTCCTTGAAGCGCGGATGACGCACCAGGTTGGTCACCGGCTGACCACTGTCCTGCGGGGTCTTGAGGCCCAGCAGGGTTTCGGCGGCGCGGTTCCACCATTCCAGGTTGCCGTCGCTGTCGAGCATGATTACGGCGTCTTTCAACGCTGCGGTGGACTCCTGAACCCGGTCGATCACCGCTTGCAGGCGTCCGCGCACGCGCTGATCGCGCCGTTGCAGGTGGTAGATGCTGTCGAACACTTCGCCCCACAGGCCATAGCCATCGGGTGGTGCTTCGTCGGGCTTTTGCAGGCGCAGCCACTCGTGCAGGCGCAGCAATTGCTTGAGGGTCCAGGCCAGGTAAATGCCCAGGCCAGCGGCCAGGCTCCAGCCGTAGTAGCCCGTAATCAGGCCGATCACCAGGCAGCCGGTGACCAGTAACAGCATGTGGCGGATCAGAGTGCCATGCCAGTTTTGGTTCACTTAAACTTGCGTCCTTGTCAGCGTGTCGAGCAGGTAGGGCCGGCTCAGGCCTTGGTCGAAAACCGGTAGCCGGTGCCACGCACGGTTTGTACCAGATTCTCGTAGGCATCGCCGAGTGCTTTGCGCAAACGACGGATGTGCACATCGACGGTACGCTCTTCGACATACACATTGCCGCCCCAGACCTGATCGAGCAATTGCCCGCGGGTGTAGGCGCGCTCCTGATGGGTCATGAAAAACTGCAGCAAGCGGTATTCAGTCGGACCCATCTCGGCAGGTTTTCCATCGATGGTCACGCGGTGGCTGATCGGGTCCAGCAGCAGGCCGCCGACTTCGATCGGCGCTTCGCCATCGGTAGGGCCGGCACGACGCAGCACGGCTTTCAGGCGCGCAACCAGCTCGCGTGGGGAAAACGGTTTGGTGATGTAGTCATCGGCGCCGACTTCCAGGCCCTGGATCTTGTTGTCCTCTTCGCCCTTGGCGGTGAGCATGATGATCGGGATGTCCCCGGTCAGCTCATCACGCTTGAGACGGCGGGCCAGCTCGATGCCTGAAGTGCCGGGAAGCATCCAGTCGAGCAGGATCAGGTCCGGTTTACGGTCGACGATAATGGCGTGGGCCTGCTGGGAGTTTTCGGCTTCCAGGCAGTCATAGCCGGCCATTTCCAACGCAACGGCGATCATTTCGCGAATGGGCGCTTCGTCGTCGACGATCAGAATACTCCTGCCAACCATGCCTTAATCCTCTTGTCATTTAACTGTCTTGCGCCGCATTAGATAACGGAATTATTGCAGTCGTGTGACAGTATTTTAGTCGTGCGGCGAGCAGTGCAATCCTGAACTACGCTTTAAGTCCAGATCCTGACAACCACAAAGGAAGGTTTCTATGACTCACTACGCTCAATCGTTCAAAGCCTTGATGCTGGCCGCAGCCTTGGCATTACCGACAATGGCTTTCGCGGCCGAGCCGGCCATGATGAAAGACGGCATGATGGTTGATTCCAAGGGCATGACCCTCTACACCTTTGACAAAGACAAGGGGGGCAAGTCGATGTGCGACGCCAAGTGCGCCGAGAACTGGCCGCCGATGATGGCTCCGATGGATGCCAAGCCCGAAGGCAAGTGGACCGTGATCAAGCGCGATGACGGCATGATGCAATGGGCTCACGACGGCAAGCCGATGTACACCTTCAAAATGGACACGAAACCCGGCGACAAAATGGGTGACGGTAAAATGAACGGTATGTGGCATATGGCCAAGCACTGACCGGCGCAGAATAATCTGAACCGCTAAAAGATCGTCCGAACGCGGCCCGAACCTTCAGCAGCTCCTACGGTATCGGTGTAGGAGCTGCCGGAGGCTGCGATCGTTCAAATGGGTCAACGCAACGCGTAATCCAGCACAATCCCGACGAAAATCGCCAACCCGGCCCAATGGTTATGCAGGAAGGCCCGGAAACACTTCAGTCGGTCCTTGTCGCGGGTGTACCAGAATTCCCAGGCAAAACACGCCGCCGCTGCCACCAGACCCAAGTGGAACCAGCCGCCCAGTTCGAATTTCGATCCGGCCAGCAGCAAGCACCCCAGGGCCAGCCCTTGCAGCGTGAGAATGATCACCCGATCGGCGTCGCCAAACAGAATCGCCGTGGATTTCACACCAATTTTCAAATCGTCGTCGCGGTCGGTCATGGCGTAATAGGTGTCATAACCCACGGTCCACAGCAGGTTGGCGATCCACAGCAACCAGGCAATGGCCGGCAGTTCACCGGTTTCGGCGGTGAACGCCATCGGCATGCCCCAGGAGAACGCCGCGCCCAGCACCACCTGCGGGTAATAGGTGTAGCGTTTCATGAACGGGTAAGTGGCGGCCAGCGCCAGACCGCCGAACGACAACCAGACCGTGGCCGCGTTGGTGCACAGCACCAGCAGGAAGCTCACACCCATCAGCAATGCGAAAAACACCAGCGCCTCTTTGGAGCTGATCTTGCCGCTGACCAAGGGCCGTTGTTCGGTACGTTTCACGTGACCGTCGACCTTGCGATCAGCCCAGTCATTGATCACGCAGCCGCCCGCGCGGGTCAGCACCACGCCAAGGACGAAAATCACGATATTGGCCAGTGACGGCGAACCTTTGCCGGCAATCCACAGCGCCCACAGCGTTGGCCACAGCAGCAGGTAAATGCCGATGGGCTTGTCCATGCGCGTCAACTGGATGAAGTCCCAGGCGCGCGGGTTCACGCGATTCAATGATTTGAGCAGGCTTTGGTACATCAGCAGTTCTCCGTATTCGCGCGGGCAGCGCGCCACAGGGCTGGCAGGAATATTTCCGCGACCAGCACGCTCAGGTCCCCCCGGTCGAAACGCGAGCGCCGGCCCCACAGTTCAGGTGCTTGAGACTCACTCGGCAACCACTCGACGGGATAGTGACAAACCTCGATGGCGCGGCGCTGGAACGCCTGATCGCAAAACAGCAGTTCGCCCAGGGAGCGGCTACCCAATTTATCCATATTCAACCCGCCGTCCTGCAACGAACTGCGTGCCGCCACACTGCGGGCAAACACCCAGGCTTCACCATGACCGCGCAAATACACCTCGCGAACCCAGCCTTCACTGCCTTCGGGCAATTCCAGTGCGGCGCATTCGTCTGCACGCAAAGGCTGCCAACCTTCGAACAACGGCGTCACGCTGAAGCCGTCATCCGACAAACGGGTCAAGCGACGGGTGAGCGAGCCCTCATCGAATAGCCAGTCGAGGGTTTGCGCGTCGGGTAGCGGGGTCAGCTGGCTTTGTGGCAGCCAGAACAGAGCCGGGGCGAGGGGTTTTGAGTGCGGCACAGTGAGTCAGTATTGGCAGCAAATGAGGCGGCGAGCTTACCATGTCGGTCGGTGATATTGACTGACCAGACCGGGTATTGGCCGCGAACAGGCTTGCATCTGCTGCGCCCGATCAGTACAAAACGCCTTGAGCCGGACGGCAGACCCTTATCGGGTGACCGTTCGCGTCAGTAAAAGCCTGAGAACCTGAGGAAACAAGTAATGAAGAAGTGGCAATGCGTGGTCTGTGGGCTGATCTACAACGAAGCCGACGGCTGGCCGGATGACGGCATCGCGGCCGGAACCCCGTGGCAGGACGTACCGGAAGACTGGCTGTGTCCAGACTGTGGCGTCGGCAAAATGGATTTCGAAATGATCGAAATCGCTGCCTGATCACAGATTTTGATGAATTGAAGAGGAGTAACGAATGAACGCACCTGTCGTGATCGTCGGCACTGGGCTGGCCGGCTACAACCTGGCCCGGGAGTTTCGCAAACTCGATGGCGAAACACCGCTGCTGCTGATTACCGCAGATGATGGACGCTCTTACTCCAAACCGATGCTCTCCACCGGTTTTGGCAAGAACAAGGACGCCGATGGCCTGAGCATGGCCGAGCCCGGCGCCATGGCCGAACAGCTGAAGGCTGAAGTGCGGACCCATACGCGCATCAGCGGCATCGACCCGGGCCACAAACGCCTGTGGATCGGCGAAGAAGCCGTGGCCTATCGCGACCTGATCCTCGCCTGGGGCGCGGAAACCGTGCGTGTGCCGGTGCAGGGCGATGCGCCCGAGGCGATCTTCCCGATCAACGACCTCGAAGACTACGCGCGCTTTCGGGCAGCGGCGGCCGGCAAGCGTCGGGTGTTGTTGCTCGGCGCTGGCCTGATCGGTTGTGAGTTCGCCAACGACCTGATCCTCGGTGGTTACGAGGTGCAACTGGTCGCGCCGTGCGAACAAGTCATGCCGACGCTGCTGCATCCGGCGGCCGCCGCAGCCGTGCAGGCCGGGCTGGAAAGCCTGGGCGCGCAGTTCCACCTCGGCCCGGTGCTCAACCGCTTGCAGCGCACCGATGACGGGCTCGAAGGGCATTTGTCCGATGGCCAGGTGATCCCCTGCGATGTGGTGGTTTCCGCCATTGGCCTGCGCCCGCGCATCGATCTGGCGGCCGCTGCCGGTTTGCAGATCAACCGCGGCGTGGTCGTTGACCGCCACCTCAAGACCTCTCACGCCAATATCTACGCCTTGGGCGACTGCGCCGAGGTTGATGGGCTGAATTTGCTGTACGTGATGCCCCTGATGAGCTGTGCGCGTGCGCTGGCACAAACCCTGGCCGGCAACCCGACGGCGGTCAGCTACGGCGCGATGCCGATTACCGTGAAAACACCGGTCTGCCCATTGGTGGTTTCCCCGCCACCACGGGGTTTTGAAGGTGTCTGGAGCGTCGAAGGGCAGGGCGCCGACATCAAGGCGCTGTGCCGTGATGCGAGCGGAAAACTGCTGGGTTACGCGCTCACCGGGGCGGCAGTGATGGAGAAACTGGCTCTAAACAAGGAGCTTCCGGCGCTTTTGGCGTAAATACCGGTCGTTCTGTCGGAATCACCCCGCTTTTGCCCCTACAAAGGTCGCCCCGAGACTGGCGTCGCACGTAACCGCATGCCATCCTCACTCCGTCTGCCGCAGAGTAGAGCCTGCGGCGCCTTGGGCGCTGTTCCGGAAGAACAGCACGGACATAACAACAAAAAACCGTCAAAGAGGCTTCACTCATGCGTAAACCAGATCTCGCCGCAGCCATCGCTGAAAAGGCTGACCTCACCAAAGAACAGGCTAACCGCGTACTCAACGCCGTCCTCGAAGAAATCACCGGCGCTCTGCACCGTAAAGACAGCGTCACCCTGGTGGGCTTCGGTACTTTCCTGCAACGCCACCGTGGCGCGCGCACCGGCAAGAACCCGCAAACCGGTGAGCCAGTGAAAATCAAGGCCAGCAACACCGTTGCCTTCAAGCCGGGCAAGTCGCTCAAAGACAGCGTCAATCCGTAACAGGTAAACACCGTCTCGGGGCGGTAAAAAAATGGGCACGCCGACTGGGTCGGGTGCCCATTTTTTGTGAGCGCTGATTGGCGCTTTTAACGAATGCCTTCCACTAGTAGATCACGCTTGGTTTTTATAGGGAGTGAATGAGCGCTCAGCGGTGTAAAAGCCTAGTCCTTTGTCGCCTTTGAATTTTTGTTCGATCATGGCGTCCGCCAGCTCTCGGGAAATCAAAAGATCTCCCGAATCACGCTCGCGCGCAATTGCGCCCATTCCTGCGGCGTCATCATGAAGCCAAATTTCATTGAAGTAGAGTATTGAGCCATCGTCAGAGAGTTCTGCTACCGACTTGCTGTGATCAACCGCGCTTATCGCCTGGGCAGCATTGACGATGTAATAGACTTCGCTCACCTCCTCCCCGTCGGCAGCAATACTCGTGGGTGTCAAGAGCTCAATATGGTGACCGGCGTTCTGGACGAGGAAACTCGCTAACCGCTGGCTCACCAACGGGATGTCGCCTAATAACCATAAGCAGTCGTAAGCCAACAATTTTTTCTTTTGGCATGGGAAAAATATTTTGGGTTTATCCATTTCGGCAGGGTAAGGCTCACCTGTCAGTAGGGACAAATAGTCAAAGTTCGATCCTGCCGTTTCATAGGAGCCGCGCTCGGCATCGTATGAGCCAATCAATTTATCGTTGTAATAAATAGGGGCTTTCCAGCTTAAGATCATTTCTGGATCTCCTAATTGTAATGAGCGCCAGGGCGTGCATTTTTATTCAGTTGCCTTTCGCCCGAGCGGAGTAATTTGCGCTCGTTGGACACTATTTTATCCAACGCTTTGCGATATTGGGCCTGATTCCAATTGGCTCGTTTGCCGATTTTTTCCAGCTGGTCCATTTTGCTTCCAAGGTTTTGGTTGACTCTACCCACATGGCGTCCCTCGTGGATTGATCGACGCCCGTCAGTCATGGCCCTGGCCTTATTGGGCAGGAATATTTTGTTCTGCCGGCTTTGTAGGTCGAACCCTGCCAATTTGAGCAGAGGGTGATTTTTCGTACTGTCGTGTTTGTCGCTCAGTATGTGGTGATCCTGGTACCCCTGTTTTTTCAGACGACCGATACGTCGGTTTATAGATGACGTACAACTCCAGCCCAGGGGGTCAATCCAGCCATATGGGTTGGCTGCATACAGATAGAGATTGATTCCCCCCGCCAACCCAATCGGATCCGGCGTCGTAAACCGCCCCACATCCGGATCATAAAACCTGAACGTATTGAAATGCAGCCCCGTCTCCCGGTCCAGGTACTGCCCCTGAAACCGCAGGTTCTGCTCTTCAATGTAGTACGGCTCGCGCACCTCCTCTAGCGTGTTGCCCCATACCCGATAAGTCGCCTGCCAGACGTTGTGGCCGTCCGCCTCGGTGAGCTGTTCCGGCAGGCCGTTGAGGTCGTTGTGGTAGTAGCGGATTTTTTGCAGCGGGCCGGTGCCGTCGACGCGGGCCAGGGGTTCGTAACCTTCGTCTTCGTAGAGGTAGAGGCTGGTCTGCTGATGGCGATGTTCCTGCAACAGGCGCAGGCCGTCCCAGGTGAAGCGGGTTTCGCCCAGCGGGTAGCCGCGGGTGTCGTGCTCGGTTTTTTCAATGCGTCGGCCCAGCGGGTCGTAGGTCATCCTGACCACGCTGCCGTTTTCGTTGCGCACTTCAATCAACCGGCTTTCGGCGTCGTAGGCAAAGCGTTGCAAGCCCCGTTTAGCGCTGCGTTTTTCGATCAGCCGGCCAAAGGTGTCGTAGCGGTAACGCTTGTCCTGATAGGTCAGCAGTTTGTTGTGCACCACCAGCCCGGCGCCGGGTTGGGGGCTGTCTAGCAGGTTGGCAGCGGCGTCGTAGGCGAAGGTTTCGCGCTGGCCGTGCAGGCTGTCCTGGCTGGCGATGATGCGGCCGGTGGCGTCGTAGTGCAGCAGTTGGCGGTGTTGTGCGGCCGGTTGCTGGTCGAGTTTGCCGATCAGGTTGTCGGCGGGGTCGTACTCGAAGTGCTTTTGCACGGCCGCCGGCATCAGCGATGGCTGGCTGCTGTGGCGGCGTTGGCGTGAGCGTAAACGCCCGCTGCGGTCGTATTCGCTGCGAGTGCTGATCTGGCCCTGGGTGCGCAGCACTTCGCGGTGCAGGCGGTCACGTTCGAAATCGCTGATGACCTGGCCGTCGAGGTTGATCTGGTGCAGGTGGCCGCTGCCGTAGTACAGGCGATTGAGCCAGCGCCCAGCCGGGCGGCCCAAAGCGCGTCAGACATGCGGGTTATTTATCCGACGCAAGCGTCTGGCGCGCCGCGCAATCGTTGCGCTTGTTGCGCAATTGTATGCCTTCCATTGCACCTTGCTCTTTGTCGGTTATGGCATGCACATCAGCGCAGTTCTCTCGTTTGTGAGAGCATCTATAGGCTGTACAAAATATTGTAGAACGAGGTCGAATTGTCTTTTATCAAGGAAAGGTCCTGGTCTATGGATGTTTTTTCGAATGACGATTTATTTATTGCCATTCGACGAGTAATTATTGCTTCCAGAAGTTTTCTGAACAGTACCTCATTATTGACGTATTTTTTCAACTTTAGAATTTCGTGAGGCTTGTTTTTCAGAATGTAAAAGGAATAGTTCATTAAAATGATATTGGAGACAAACAGATTTTCCGTTGATTGAAGGGGGTTGATCGTGTCAATCAAAATATGAAATATCTGTCTCTTGTTTTTAGCGTATGCCTGCAAAAATACATCGGGATACATGAATTCGCTATGACGATCATTTAGCCTAAAACGGTAATTTGTGTCGTCGGGTTCGGTCAATAATGTGACGAGGCTTGTTTGATAATTTTTTAACGTGCTCAGCAGTACATGTTCTTTTCTGCTATCAAATTTGATCGCTTTGTAAACTAGGTCGATGACATCCAAAAAAGCTACGGGCCCCCGGGTGTCGGTAGCCATTACCAGCTGATTATCCTTGATGCTGAACCGACGATACGCTTCGTCGTCAATACTCAATTCGAAAAGCAGGAACCTGAGCATATAGTTCCTGAGTTGGGCATCCGCGTCGAGAGAACTGTTCTTCAAACTGATTAACTGAATCAGAAAGAAGAAAATAAAATAGTCTTTGTTGGTGCGTTGACGGTTGTCGATTTCAAGCAGATAGCCAAAGCGGGACAGGACCAAGAGAAGGGCATAGCAGTCCGGCTCCGTGAAACCGTTTTTTGACATGGATTTTTCGAAGGCGCTTATGGAAAACAAATCGTGCCAGCGGCTGATGTAGAAGGTCGAACCGTTGTGTTTTCTAGCGGCGACAGACAGCAGTGAAGGCTCGTCTTCTTGGTAAAAAACAGCGCCCAGCTCTTTCGGATATGGACGGATATTCAGGAAATTTTCAAGCTTGTATGAAAAGAGTTTGAATATATTCATGCTGGTTTTTGCCTGTTATTCCTCCTGATCTACTACCAGTTTGAGGACACTCCATCCTCATCATCAATAGCAATTTCGGTATGAGACCTGATCCACTCGAAAAAAGCAGACAGGTCATTTTCGATGCTGGAGGGGTGAGCGCTAATCTCCAAAAAAATACGTTCTTTTTCTAGGAAGAGACGGACGTCGTAGTTCCAATCTCCCGGACTTCTGGGCTCGGTGCCCATCAATCGGAATTCTTTTTTCTGCAAGCTCTTGGAAAAAGTTCTAAGGCTGGTGATTTTTCGCACTATCTCTTTGAGATTGGTCGTGTACCAGATTGTATCCTTAAAAGACAATATAAACTCTGCCGACATTATGGTTACCTTCTAACTTCCGTGAGGTCTGCCCGAAACCGTTGGGTAATCTGGCGGGTTTTTCATTCCGATGTGTGCTTCTGAGGAATGAGTGCTGACGGCTGTTTTTCCGTCATTAGCTAATTCAGTGGTGCCTGGGTTTCCATGTCTACCTAATGATTTGTGACTGTGAGCATTGTTCGATCCTTTGAACGGTGTGGGGTTCGTATTCCCATAGGCATGAATCTGGACTTCTGAACCATCAGAGTGTACCCAACGCTGGTTCCTGGTATTTGCTGGATTCGTTCTGGTATAGCCGTTTTGCCGGAGGATTTTCTCCACCTGTTGCACGGATTTCCCTTTCAGCGACGGAAGTTTGGAGACATTACGTTTATTCGCAAATTTGCCCTTGGCATCGATCCATCTCCCTTTTGAGTTCTGCCTGGTGGCTGGACCACAGGCTAGCCCCAACGGGTCTATCCAAGTAAAGGGGTTAGGTGCGTAAACATAGAGATTAAATCCTCCCGCCAACCCAATCGGATCTGGAGTGGTAAACCTCCCCACATCCGGATCATAAAACCTGAACGTATTGAAATGCAGCCCCGTCTCCCGGTCCAGGTACTGCCCCTGGAATCGCAGGTTCTGCTCTTCAATGTAGTACGGCTCGCGCACCTCTCCTAACGTGTTGCCCCACACCCGATAAGTCGCCTGCCAGGTACCATAGATCTCGGTGAATAGTTCTTTGGGGGGCTACTTGTTACCTATCCTAAGAATTTTATTTGCCAAAGCTAGATCAAATTGTTTGTTTCCAAATATTGATTTGGTTGCAAGGACTTTTTTGAAGACGTCTGAGTCCAGGCTCAGGTCATTTTTTTGCGCTGCAAATAATGCAGTTAGAAAGGGGTATGCATAGTTGTCAGGTTCAGCTAATACGTCATCAATTAATGAGGGCGTACCAAGGATGCCGTTCTCTGCCTTTGATAAGTAAAATTTTATCAGTCGTTCGTTTATTTTTTTGACTGTTGCGCTTATTTCATCAGGCGATGGGGTTCTAATGATGCCGCCCAGCTCGTCACCAAACTGTTTTGTTTCTTCCGATAATGAACTTTTCGACAAAAAAGATGAGTTCAACAGTCGGCTCTGATAGGGCGGTGATTTGTTTATGCAGAAGCTAAATGCCTCGCATGTATAAATCTCCAGGCCCGCATAGTAGCCGTCGGCCTTGGTCAAGTGTTGTATGTAAATCTCCCCGAGCTTTTCCTTGGAGGAAAGTAGGCCAAGTTTGTTTTTGCTTGCTTTCAGGTCCAAGTGGGACGACGTTATCTTTTTTAGCTCCGCCAGTAATTCCACTTCCAAGCTTTTACGAATTTCTATGCTCATTATGTTCACTTGTAGATTAAGAGATTGAAGGTTGCGTTGTGCTGTGTGCCTTTCCCACCCAGCGGCACCCCCGGCTTTCCTTTGGTATCAACCTTGAAGGTACCCTGCGTGCCGGCTGAAGGTTTTATCGTGCCTCCCCCCAAATGTTGTGTGGTGTTGGCCGGCTTAGTCATGTCGAAGACTTTGGAGTCGGTTTGGTTAGGGGTCAACTTCCCGGTGCCGTGCTTCACTTCAAATACGTGCAGTTTTCCGTTTCGGTCTTTGGCCACGAAGTCAGCCCGAATACGTTTCCCATTGACCTTCATGGTGACTTCTTCAGCGACGACCTTAAACCCATTTCGCTTAAGGTCATGGATCGCCTTGGTTCGGCCTTTATTGCCACTGACTGCGCTTTTGCATGCCCATCCCCATGGGTCCATCCACGTCAGAGGGTTTGGCGCATATTGATAGAGATTGATTCCCCCCGCCAACCCAATCGGATCCGGCGTCGTAAACCGCCCCACATCCGGATCATAAAACCTGAACGTATTGAAATGCAGCCCCGTCTCCCGGTCCAGGTACTGCCCCTGAAACCGCAGGTTCTGCTCTTCAATGTAGTACGGCTCGCGCACCTCTTCTAACGTGTTGCCCCACACCCGATAAGTCGCCTGCCAGACGTTGTGGCCGTCCGCCTCGGTGAGCTGTTCCGGCAGGCCGTTGAGGTCGTTGTGGTAGTAGCGGATTTTTTGCAGCGGGCCGGTGCCGTCGACGCGGGCCAGGGGTTCGTAGCCTTCGTCTTCGTAGAGGTAGAGGCTGGTCTGCTGATGGCGATGCTCCTGCAACAGGCGCAGGCCGTCCCAGGTGAAGCGGGTTTCGCCCAGCGGGTAGCCGTGGGTGTCGTGCTCGGTTTTTTCAATGCGTCGGCCCAGCGGGTCGTAGGTCATCCTGACCACGCTGCCGTTTTCGTTGCGCACTTCAATCAACCGGCTTTCGGCGTCGTAGGCAAAGCGTTGCAAGCCCCGTTTAGCGCTGCGTTTTTCGATCAGCCGGCCAAAGGTGTCGTAGCGGTAACGCTTGTCCTGATAGGTCAGCAGTTTGTTGTGCACCACCAGCCCGGCACCGGGTTGCGGGGCGTCCAGCAGGTTGGCGGCGGCGTCGTAGGCGAAGGTTTCGCGCTGGCCGTGCAGGCTGTCCTGGCTGGCGATGATGCGGCCGGTGGCGTCGTAGTGCAGCAGTTGGCGGTGTTGTGCGGCCGGTTGCTGGTCGAGTTTGCCGATCAGGTTGTCGGCGGGGTCGTACTCAAAGTGCTTTTGCACGGCCGCCGGCATCAGCGATGGCTGGCTGCTGTGGCGGCGTTGGCGTGAGCGTAAACGCCCGCTGCGGTCGTATTTGCTGCGAGTGCTGATCTGGCCCTGGGTGCGCAGCACTTCGCGGTGCAGGCGGTCACGTTCGAAATCGCTGATGACCTGGCCGTCGAGGTTGATCTGGTGCAGGTGGCCGCTGCCGTAGTACAGGCGATTGAGCCAGCGCCCGTCGGGCAGTTGGGTCTGGATCAGGTTGCCGAGTTCGTCGTAGTGGTGCTGCAGGTTGCCGGCCGTGCTTTGTTCTTTGAGCAATTGGCCGAGGGCATCGTAGGCGAAGCTCAGGGCTTGGACGTTGCCCTGGTGGTCGGTGAAAGTGACGGCGGTGAGCTGGTCCAGCGGGTCGTAGCTGTAGTCGGTGCGGCCATCGTCGGTGACTTTGGCGATCAGCCGGCCAACGGCGTCGCGTTCCAGGCGATGAACGATGGGGGCCGGCGGTGCTTCGGGGACGACGGCCAGGCCATTACCGTAAGGCGCCGGAATCGCCGTGACCGCCGCGACGTTATCCAGCAGATCATAGGTGTAGCGCTTGGCGCTACCGTCGAGGTCTTGTTGTTCGGTCAGCCGGTCTCCAGCATCCCAGGCGAACCGATAACTTTCACCGTTCTCATTGGTCAGCGCTTGCAGTCGCCCGTAGCTGTCGTACCCGAACTGCACCTGCCGGCCATGGGCGTCGGTGCGCTGACGCACCTGGCCGCGACGGTTATGTTGATACAGGGTGGTATGCCCGGCCGGGTCGGTGTAGCCGGTCAACTGGCCGCTGACGTCGCGCTGATACTGCTCGGTGCGGCCGTCCGGCAACTGGCTGCTGATCAACCGCCCCTGGGCGTCGTAGCTGAATTGGGTGCGTTCGCCGAGGGCATCGGTGATGACTTGCAGATAGCCCCGGTTGTCATAGCTGAACCGCGTCGGATAACCCGAGCAATCGATGTGTTCGACCAGTTGACCGAACGGGTTCCAGCGCAGTTTTTTGCTTTTGCCGGCGGCGTCGATGATCTCGACGACCTGGCCGTGGGTGTCGTAGCGGTAGCGGGTGATGTGGCCCAGCGGATCGGTTTCGGCGATGCAGTTGCCGCGCTGATCGTAGCGATATTGCCAGCTGTTACTGGCGGCATCGGTTTCCACCAGCGGCAAGGCCCAGTGTTCCAGCCATAGGGTCGAGTCACTGCGGCCCAGCGGGTCGGTTTCACCGATCAGGTTGCCGGCGTCGTCGTAGCTGTATTCGTAGCGCCCGCCCAGTGGGTCGGTGGCGCTGAGCAATTGGCGCTCGTCGTTCCACTCGAACTGCCAGGCCTGGCCGAGGTTGTCGGTGTATTCGGTGATTTGGTGCTGGGTGTTCCAGCGCCGTGTACTGATGCGCTGCGAGCCATCGGTGATGCGCGTGACACCGGCGACGAGGTCATAGTCGAACTGATAGGCGTCGCCTTCGTCGGTCCAGTGCTGGACCACGCGCCATTCAAGGTCTTCAACCAACGCCCATTCATAGAAACAACGCAGCCCCGTAGGCAACTGATGCTCGACCATCCGCCGACCGGCGTCGTAGGCGAAGCGCCGTTGCACCTGGCCGGTGGCGTCGCGCACTTCGGCCAGATCGCCCATTGCGTCGTAGCCGTAGCTGACGAGCACTTCGCGGTGTTGGTTGGGGTAGAGCCGTTCCACCCGAGCCACGCGACCGCCTTCATGAATCAGCTCGACCTGCACCAGATCGAAGGTGTCCCGCAGCCGAACAAGCTGCCCGCCGTCGTCATAGTCGAGGTAGATGCGGTTGTCGTTGCGGTCGCCCAATTGATCGAGGCGCAGCAGCGCCGTATTGCCCGGCGTTGGATTGAACAAGCGGTACATGCCGTCATCGCTTTCAATCAACAACTGCCCATTAACGTGCCGTCGAACGCTCAGCCCTTCACCGGCACTGAACACCGCGCCGCCCAAGGGGATCGAACCCATGTCGATACGCCGGGCCTGCTCATCGGTGTAGACCAGCGTTTCCCCGCCCTCCGGGTGAGGCAGGATTTCCACGCACACCTCGTAGGACACGCTCCAGCCCGTGCCAAACAAGCCGTCGCAGCGCTCGTCACGGCTGTTGTAGAAGCGCTGCCAATCGATCGGCAAGACACCGGGCAGCACGAAGTCCAGCTCATCGTCGCTCCCCAGCACCTTGGCCCCGGTCGCGGCATGCACCGGGTTCGCCGAGCCCATGGCGGCGTTGGCCATGGCGCTCATGGCGCTGCTGACGGCCATCGACGTCGCGCCGCCGATCAGCATGCACGGCAGTTTGCTGAAGAATTTGCCTTTGCCGCCCTTGAGCATCAGCAACGCGGTGACCGCCAGCCCTACGCCCGGGGTCTTGCCGCTGCGGATCTCGCGCACCACCACCGAGCCGCCACCAATGGTGACGTTGGGTGAGATCAGCCCGGAACTCACCACCTTGGCGTCGCAGGTGGTGCGGTCGCCACTGCGCACAGCCGGTTGGCCGTTGATGGTGACTTTGTCCGAGCCCTCGGCCAGAAACTGCGGCGGCATCGGCGGATGCTTCATGCAGGTGACCAGGTCCAGCGGCTTGGGCACCGCGCCGGGCGCCGGGGTGGCGACAGTGGGGCGCCACATCTGGGAGAAGAAGCTCTCGGCCATGTCCAGATAGCTGGGCTCGGCTTCGGGCTCGGGTGCCTCCAGTTCGGTACCGGCCGGCGCGACATGGGACGGGATCGCCCCGGCGGCCCGGGCGGCGGGAATGTTGTTGGTGAGGGTGTTGGTGGAACCGGTGAGAATCGTCGCCTGTACCGTGGGTGGGAACAGCGAATTGCTGAAGCTCTCGCACAGGTTGCTCAAGCCTTTGTCGGCCCCGGTCTTGCTCATGGCGAGACCGACCACCGTACCCACCACCGCGCCGAGCAGGAAGCAACCGAGCCCGCCGGTGACGACGGTGATGCCGGTGGCCGCCACCACGGCGGCGGTGGCCAGCGCGGTAATCGCAATGTTGGCCGCCACCTCAAGCACGCCGCCAAGAATGTCGGCCATCATCGAGGTGTGGTCGAGTGCATCGCCCAGCCGGGCGGCCCAAAGTGCGTCAGACATGCAGGGTACTCATCAGGCCGGAACGTCGAACAACAGCGAGCTCTTGATGGTCGCCCAATGCGCGGCTTCGGCATCGCCGAGTTTTTCCGCCTTCACGTAGCTCAGGGCGAGCATTTTGCGGGTGCCGGGCAACACCAGCGCCAATTGGTACTGGAAGACTTTGTCGTTGCCCTTGTTGA
Organism: Pseudomonas sp. H3(2019); assembly: GCF_007713465.1. Taxonomy (GTDB): domain Bacteria; phylum Pseudomonadota; class Gammaproteobacteria; order Pseudomonadales; family Pseudomonadaceae; genus Aquipseudomonas. Next base: position 145,501 of record NZ_VMSG01000018.1, read on the forward strand.
ACTGGCTGCGCAACTCGATGCCTTCGACTTCCTGGTTGGCACCCAGGCGCACGGCGACGCCCGGTTGAAAACGCAAGTCTTGCACTTGTTTTTCCAGGCGTTTGAGCTGGTCGTCGAAGTTGCTTTGCAGGGTTTCGCCCTCGGCCAGCAAGCTGCGGCTGACGATCAGCGAAGTGCCCAGTTCGGCGAACTTGAGGATGTTGATCGTCGCGTCTTGCAGCTCGCCTGCCGGCAGTTGGAACTGGAATTCATTGATGCGATAAGTCATGGCGCCTAAATCTCGTGGTTAACCCTTGGGCTTGGGGAATGCGGCATTGATATTGGCGTCGATGCTCGCCTTGACGCCCTGGCCATCAGGCGTGGCGCCAGCGCCGCCGCCGTTGTTCAGGTGCAGCACGCCGCCGGTGTTGAACTCGGCATCACCGCTGGCATAGAAGCTGATTTGCACGCCGGTCAGGTTGATCTGGCCGCTGGCATTGAGCTCCAGGATGCTTTCACCACAGACCAACCGCAGGTTCTCGCCCACTTCAATGACGTAGCTCTGGCTGATGCTGTCGGTCTTGCGCTGGCCCACCGACAGAATGTCTTCCTGCTTGACGATGCGCAGACGGTTGTTGCCGATGGTCACCGTCTCGTTATGCCCGATGCTCTTGTTGCGGTCGTGGCCCACCAAGTGGCTTTCATCGACCTCGACCACGATGTCCTGATTGCGCTCGGCATGGATGTACAACTGCTCGGCGCCTTTTTTGTCTTCCATGCGGATTTCGTTGAAATTCGCCGGTGTACCACCCTTGCTCGAACGGCTTTTCATGCCGCTCTGGGTGGCGTTTTCGGGCAGGTCGTAGGGCACGGTCTGTTCGGCGTTGTAGACGCGACCGGTGATGATCGGCCGGTCCGGGTCGCCTTCGAGGAAGCTGACGATCACTTCCTGGCCGATCCGTGGGATCTGCATCGAGCCCCAGTTTTTACCGGCCCAGGACTGTGACACGCGAATCCAGCACGAGCTGTTTTCGTTGGACTGATCATGCCGGTCCCAATAGAAATGCACCTTCACCCGGCCAAACTGATCGGTCCAGATTTCCTCGCCTTTGGGGCCCACCACCAACGCGGTCTGCGGGCCTTTGACGATGGGGCGGTGGGTGTTGGGCAGCGGGCGGTAGCTTTGTTGGGCGTCGATGCAGGTCA
>NZ_VMSG01000019.1 GCF_007713465.1 Pseudomonas sp. H3(2019)
CCTATCCCTTATCGTAAGGGGGAAACGGTGTCCTGTCTTTCATGGGGCTCGTTCATGTGCCATGTAGTACATTTCGTATATAAATCAATTAGATATGCGTTGTCTGCGTAGGGTTTAACCTGTTTCACTTTAGGAAAAGTCGCTAATGTGCGCAAGAAGTTGCGCACTTAGGGGGTTGAAGCAATTTGCTGGGAAGAGATCAGGTAAGTCGGCTGTTGGCTAAACGCCCATCGGTCAGCACTGCTGAGCGATGGGATAATGCAAGCCGTGGGGGGATTCAACCTGTCTTCTTATCGCTCCAGTCGTAAGAGCCGGAGGTGTTGGAGGCTATATGCTCCCAAGTGATTTTTCGGTAGCTGAAGGAAACTTCTTCTCGGTGGGTCAGTGGCTCATTGTTTGAGTCGAGGCGCAGTGGCATGCGCGATTGAATATCGACGATGACGGCTCCCTCCAACGTGATTGTGTAGAAGAGCTCCAGGGCACCGCCGTTTTCAGCATCGTCGCGGTAAAGCTCAAGGTGCCATTCGGACATTTTCTCGGCCCGTGTCAGGGCAGAAAAAAGCAGGGGTGAAGATTTGTCGAATGCCTTGGTGATCACCAGCGGTTTGTGGGTGCTCTGACCTCCAGCCCTTCCGGAACTTGGGTCGTGGGGGATATAGATGTTATGGCTGACGTCCCAGACCAGGATTTTGTCTTCATGATCTTTCTGCCAGCCACCGATGACCGATTGTTCAGTGGAAGCCCCTTCACTGATGAAGCCCTGCGTGGTCCCCGAAATAGAGAGATAGGTGGGGTTTTGCATGAGCGCTTTTCCTTGCGTGATAAATCAAAGTACTTGGGAGACAACGCTCCCGATGAGTCTCTGATCGTTATCAAGGTCCATGCCACTTAAATTTAATGTATAAAAATCAATAACTTATTATTTTTATCTGACAAATATCGCTGTTTTGTCAAGAAAAGTGCGCAACTTCTTGCGCACCACAGCGCAACAACTTGCACAGTGCCTTGAAAGCCATACAGGCGATGCTGCAAGCCTGATCGAAGGCGAGTTATCCACAGGCATGCTGCGCAAGTTCTTGCGCATCATGGCCATATGACTGCTTGCTTCAGAGCGGCCCTGGCACTTTGTGTCGCCGCTGCTGCGCAAACCGAAAAACGAGGCTGATTACGATGTGCTGGTAAAGGCGCTCGATGAGTTGCTGGACTTGATCGGCGAAGATGAATCAAGTCCGCTCATGAGTCTGGTGGACATTTTCAGTGACTGGATCGAGGCCTACGACCAGCAACACCGGCCAATGCCTGTGGCCAGTGGTGTTGATGTGCTGCGTTACATGATGCGCGAACACGGCTTGAGTCAAAGCGACCTGCCGGGTGTGGGCGCACAATCGGTGGTATCGGAAATCCTGAGTGGCAAGCGCCAGCTCAACCTGCGGCAGATCCGCTGGTTGGCCGAGCGCTTTAACGTGTCGGTAGAAACCTTCATCTGACCGCCCTCAAGACGAACAGCTGATCTCCAGATGCTTGCCCCACTCAGGCGGGCGCTCGGCGTAGCTGTCCATGCCAGGCTGTTCTTCGAACGGCTTGCTCAGGACCGCATGCAGGCGGCGAACCTCTGCGTAGTCACCGCTTTCTGCTGCGTCGATGGCTTTCTGCGCCAGGTAGTTGCGCAGGATGTAGAGCGGATTGACCGCGTGCATGCGGGCGCGGCGCTGTGCTTGATCGCTGTTGCCGTCGCGGGCGACGCGTGCGCAGTAGCGCTCGGCCCAGGTATCGAAGCCCTTGATGTCGACGAAGTCGTCGCGCAAGCGGGCGACGGCAAGCTCGGCGGCTTGATCGCCCAAACGGCGGAAAAACAGGCTGTAGTCGACGCTGCTGTTTTGCATCAGTTGCAGCAGGTTTTCGACCAGTTGCTGGTCGTCTTCTTCGCCAGTGGTCAAGCCGAGGCGACGGCGCATCAGGTCCAGGTAATGAGCCAGATACAGCGGGAAGTACAGGCCGAGGGTTTCGCGCAGGGCTTCGACGCTGATGAACGGTGTCAGGGCCTGGGCCAGTGCGCTGAGGTTCCATTGGCCGATGGGCACTTGATTGCTGAACGAGTAGCGACCCTGATCATCGGAATGGTTGCAGATGAAGTTGGCGTCAAAGTCGTCGAGGAAGGCAAACGGACCGAAGTCGAACGTGACGCCGAGGATCGACATGTTGTCGGTGTTCATCACCCCGTGGCAGAAGCCATAGGCCTGCCATTTGGCGATCAGCCCGGCGTTGCGCTCGACGACTTCGCGGAACATTGCCAGGTACGGTTCCGGCTGTTCCAGGCACTCGGGGAAATGCATCGCCAACACGTGCTCGCCGAGAGCTTTCTGTTGTTCGGGCCGTTTGGTGTAGTAGAAGTATTCGAAATGTCCGAAGCGCACATGGCTCGCTGCCAGGCGCAGGACCATGGCCGCGCGTTCCTGTTTCTCACGCCAGACCGGGGTGTTCGAACCGATAACGCATAGGGCGCGGGTGGTCGGGATGCCCAGTGCGTGCAACGCTTCAGACGCCAGAAACTCACGAATCGACGAGCGCAGTACCGCACGGCCATCGCCCATGCGTGAGTACGGCGTTTGCCCGGCACCCTTGAGGTGCAAGTCCCAGTGTTCGCCGGCCTCGTTGTAGACCTCGCCCAGCAGCAGCCCGCGACCATCGCCCAATTGCGGGTTGTAGGAACCGAACTGGTGCCCGGAATAGACCATCGCCCGCGGCTCGGCTGCTGCCCACAGCTTGTGGCCGCCGAACAGTTCGGCGAACACCGGCGTTTCGGCAACGCTCGGGTCGAGGTCGAGCAGGGCCATGGCCGCAGGGCTGGCAACCACCAGTCGTGGTTCGCCGATGGGCTCAGGCAGTACATGAGTTGAGAGCGCGTCGCCCAGGCGGGCGAAGCGGTTGTCGAAGGTCAGTTCGTCGAGGGCTTTCAACGGCCATCTCCAGCAGAATGTCCGAGCATTCTGCTGGGGAATGGCGCATGGCGTCCAGTCAGTCGAGATGCACCGACGGTGGCTCGGGTGGGGTCTTGCCTTTGTCGGGAGACGTGGCGGGTTTGACCGCATCGCTGGTCAGCAACAGCTGTTCCTGGCCTGTCAGGTTTTTCAGGTGGATATCCACCTGACGGAAAGCGATGTTGATGTTGTGCTTCTTGAATTCGCTGTTGATGAACCGGTTGATTTCATCGAGTGCCGGGTTACGGTCGCCGAGGTCGCGCACATGGATACGCAGCTCGTGATCCAGGGTGCTTTCACCAAAGTTCAGGAAGTACACCGAGGGCGCAGGGTCCTTCAGTACACGCGGGTTTTCCATGGCCGCTCTGAGCAGCAGGGTGCGTACCAGCTCCAGATCCGAATCGTAGCCGACGCCCAGCTTGAGGGTGACCCGGGTCACGGTGTCGGTCAGCGACCAGTTGATCAGTTGCCCGGTGATGAACGTCTTGTTCGGGACAATGATGTCCTTGCGGTCGAAGTCGGTGATGGTGGTGGCGCGGATGCGGATTTTGCTCACCGTGCCTGACAGGTTGCCGATGGTGATCGTGTCGCCGATCCGCACCGGGCGCTCGAACAGGATCATGATCCCGGAGATGAAGTTGGCGAAGATCTCCTGCATACCGAAACCCAGGCCGACCGAGAGCGCGGCCACCAGCCATTGCAATTTGTCCCAGCTCACGCCGAGGGTCGACAGGGTGGACACGAAACCCACACCGGCAATCACATAGGTCAGCAGGGTGGTCGTGGCGTAGGCGCTGCCCTGAGCCAGGTCGAGCTTGGACAGCACCAGCACCTCGAGCAACCCTGGCAGGTTTCGCGCCAGGGCTACGGTAATACCGATGATGATCAGCGCACCGAGCATGTCGCCGATGCTGATCGGCACCATGCTCATGTTGGCGCCTACGCCGCTGGTGTATTCGTACAACGTGATGTTGTCGAGGTACGAGAACACCGAGATCAGGTCTTTCCAGACCCAATACAACGCAGCGATGAAGCCGCCGAGCAAGGCCAGGCGGATCAGGCGCAGGGACTGTTCGTTGACTTTCTCGATGTCCAGTGTCGGCTCTTCGACGACCGCTTCACCGTCGCCGGCTTCTTTGGCGGCCTGGCGTTTGGTCAGGGCGCGCTGGTAGGCCAGGCGCCGCGCCGCGACGGCCAGACCGCGCACAAAGGTGGCTTCAATGATCAGCCAGAACATCAGCAGGTACAGGGTGTTGATCAACCGGTCGCTGAGTTTCAGTGCGGTGTAGAAGTAGCCAAAGCACACGGCGATAAACAAGGCAATCGGCAGCACAGTGAATAGAACGCCGACAGCTTTGCGAAACAGGGAGGCGCTGTTATGGGTCGGACTGTTGATCAGCAGGCGACTGAGCAGCCAGGCCATCAAGGCGTAGCAGGTCAGCACCACGGCGATGCCGATTACGTCGTCCGTCAGGGCCGCCGGTTGCAATTCGGCCACCGCCACCACGGCCACCAGCGCCAGCACCACCAGACCCAGACGACGGATCCAGCCGCGCAGGAATTCCACCTGAGGTTTTTCCCAGCGAAAGTGCAGTTCCGCCACGCCTCCCGGTGCCAGGACCCGGTACGCGGTGTAGAACACCAGCCACGCCTGGGCAATTTGCAACAGGGCGGCGCCGAGGTTGGCGTTTTGTCCGCGGGCGTCGATCTGCAAGGCGAAACCGCACAGGGCCAGGGCCAGTGACACCGGCATCGCCAGCAGCACGTTGATCAGGATCGCCTGCGGCGTGTGCCATTGGCTGTCGCGTTTGAAGTGCCCAATGTCCTGGTGCACCTTGTTCAGTCGCGCATAGAGGTATTTGCGCCGCCAGACCAGGAAGCCGATCAGCAGCACCAGCGGCAGAAACAGCAGTGGTCGCTGGGTCAGGCCGTCGGCCAGCTCGCTCAGGCTCGAAGCCCACGGCAGCGTGACGACCTGTTTCTCCAGTCGGTCCGGCACGCCGCGCATCCATTCGAAATCCAGCGGCTTGTTGCTGGGGATCCAGAACATCTGTTCGTCGAGGGTCGCGCGCAGGCCCTGGGCGGTGGTGAGCAATTGCTTCTGATTCAATTGCAGGGTGATGGATTCATTGAGCAGCGCACTCAGCTCGCGGCTCAGGCGCTCCAGCAGGTCGGCACGAGTGACGGCCAGATCCAGCAGGTTTTTGCGCAGTTGCGGGGTGACCTGATCGGCTGGCTGGCTCGCCAGCAAGTTATCCACATAGGCGCCGGGCGTACTGATCAGTTCGCGTTGTTGATTGACCTCGAACTGGTACAGGCGAATGTCGGCGATGTCGTTGGCCAGGTTCCGATCAAGCGTGAGCCGTGGCAAGGCCTGCTTTTGTTTATAGAGAATCTTGGACAGCAGCAGGCTGCCCTTGAGTACGCTGATTTGCTCGTCCAGCGCGGCGTCGCTTTGGGTCACGCTGTCGAGTTGCTGCTTGGTTTGCAGGTTCTGCTGGGTCAATTCGTTGAGGCGGTCGGTGCTTTTGAGCAGGTAGTCGGAGAGCTTCAGGTTGGCAGCGCTTTCCGTGGCCAGCAGATTGCTGCCGCCGGCTTTTTGCGCTTCGATCGATTGCTGGGTCACCGTCTGTTGAGACTGGGCCAGGCGCTTCTGGTTGATCAGGGTTTGCAGGTCCTGGATCTCCCGCTCCATCCGTGCGGTTTTTTCCAGCAGCAAGTCATGTTGGCTGCTGCCCAGGTCCTGCAGTTGACTGTTGCCAGCCAGTTCCTGACGACGCAGCGGGATCAGCGCATTCAACGCGGCCAGCTCGGCATTGAGGGTGTCGCGTTGTTCATTCGTCAGGGCTTTGCCGTTGTCTCTGCCCAGCTTGAGGATGCCGTTGATTTGCAGGATGCGTGTCTGGCTGGCGCTGATCTCGGCCTGGGCGCGCTCGGGGCGGGTCTGGGCGGTGATGATCAGGCTGTTGGCATCGGCCAGGGCTTTTTGCAGATCGCTTTGCTGGGTGCTGCGTTCAGTCAGCATCTGCTCGAGCTGTGGCACCGACAGGTTGGCGTAGCGTTGCTCGACCGGTACGGATTTGCTGGCCTTGAGGCGCTCCAGCTCGCGCTGGTTTTCGATGTTCTGCTTGGGTGCCGTGCTCAGTTGCTGCTTGAGGTTGTCCAGGCGCTTTTCATAATCGTCGCGGTTGGACAACTGGGTCAGCGTCTGTTGCAGCACCAGTTGCAGGGCTTTTTGATCGGCCTCGGGCAGTTTGCGCTCGGCAATCTTGTCCAGGCTCTTCTGCACGGTCTCGGCAGACGGCGGTTCGGCCGCTTGCAGGGAGCCGACGGAGAGACTGAGCCCGAGCAGGGCAATAGCAAAAAATGAGCGCAGAGTTGGCATAGAGACCGATCGAAAACGTAACGAAAAAAGGAGTTTAGAGGAACAGCCCGGGGCCCGGGCGACTTCCTTCGGGAAATCTGACGCCCACTTTGGCGATCTTGTTCCCGTCCATGACCGCGACCGTCCAGATGGTGTTGTTCCATTCCACCTGGTCACCGACCACCGGAGCGCCACCGACTTTCTGGGTAATGAAGCGACCGAGCGGCATGTCCGGATCGACCCCTTCGAGTTGCAGCCCGTACAGCGCTGAAACCGCACCCAGCTGGGCGTCGCCTTCCAGAACGAAGTCACCGAAGAAACGCAAATCGAGGCCGCGTTGCGGCGCCTGACTGAAGAGTTTTCCGAGCGCCGGAAGGTTGTGTTCATGGCCGATAACGCAGAGCAAATCGCCGACTTCAAGCACTGTACTACCCGACGGATGGAGCAGTTGCTGACGGCGAAACAGTGCCGCGATACGTGTGCCTTCGGGCATTTTCAGCTCGCGAAGGGCGGCGCCGATGCACCATTTTTCCGCGCCAAGGCGATAAACGAACAACTCCCACTCGCTGGTGACATGCACTTCGAGGGCGGCCCGGGAGATCGGCGCGGGTTCTGGCGGGACGGTCACCTTCAGCAGTTTGGCGACCCACGGCAGGCTGGTGCCTTGCACCAGCAGCGATACCAGCACGATGAAGAACGCAAGGTTGAAGTACAGCTGGGCGTTCGGCAGACCGGCCATCAACGGGAACACCGCCAGAATGATCGGGACCGCGCCGCGCAGGCCAACCCAGGAGATAAAGGCCTTCTCGCGGCCATGGAAAGCCTTGAACGGCAGCAGGCCGACCAACACCGACAGTGGGCGCGCAAACAGAATCATCCACAGCGCCAGACCAAGGGCGGGCAGGGCAATGGGCAGCAAGTCGTGGGGTGTCACCAGCAGCCCCAGCACCAGGAACATGCCGATTTGCGCGAGCCAGGCCATGCCGTCAAGCATGTGCAGAATGCCGTGGCGGCTGCGCACCGGACGGTTGCCGATCACCAGGCCGCACAGGTACACGGCGAGAAAGCCGCTGCCGTGCAAGGCGTTGGTCAGGGCGAACACCACCAGACCGCCAGCGATCACCAGAATCGGGTACAGGCCGGCGGCCAGGTGGATTCGATTGACCATTTGCAGCATCAACCAGCCACCGCCCAGACCGACGATGGCGCCGATGCCGAACTCACGAAACAGGTGAGTGAGCAGGCTCCAGTGCAGGCCGGTCTGGCCGCTGGCGAGCATGTCGATCAGGGTGACGGTGAGAAACACCGCCATCGGGTCGTTGCTGCCGGATTCGATTTCCAGGCTGGCGGTCACCCGTTCGTTGAGGCCTTTGCCGCCCAGCAGCGAGAACACTGCCGCGGCGTCGGTGGAGCCGACGATAGCGCCGATCAGCAGACCCTGGATCAGGTTCAGGTTGAACAGCCAGGCCGCGGCCATGCCGGTCAGCCCGGTAGTGATCAGCACCCCGACCGTCGCCAGCGACAGCGCCGGCCATAATGCCACGCGGAAACTCGCGACCCGGGTGCGCAATCCGCCGTCGAGCAGGATCACGGCCAACGCGAGGTTGCCGACCAGATAGGCGGTGGGGTAGTTATCGAAGATGATGCCGCCGCCGTCGACGCCGGCAGCCATGCCCACGGCCAGGATGATCACCAGAATCGGGATCCCGAGGCGGGACGAAAGTGAGCTCACCAGAATGCTCGCACCTACCAGCAACGCGCCGATCAAGAACAGGCTGTTGATGGTCGTCGCATTCAATGGCAGTACTCCAGAAAGCTAAAGGCGGGCGCAAACTGACCATGCAGTCTGCGTGCCAGTGATTCTAACCTGTTGAAATGTGATGCTGTCAAAAAGCTTTTGACCGCAAGGTACGCGACGCACTGATCGTTCCCACGCTCCCGCGTGGGAACGATCAACAGGCTAAGCGTAATTAAAGGCTGAATCGCCCAACCATATTGTTCAGGTCCAGCGCCAAACGCGACAGCTCGTTGCTGGCGGCGCTGGTCTGGTTGGCACCGGTGGCCGATTGCACCGACAGGTCGCGGATATTCACCAGGTTGCGGTCGACTTCGCGGGCCACCTGGGCCTGTTCTTCGGCGGCGCTGGCGATCACCAGGTTGCGCTCGTTGATTTCGACGATGGCGCTGTTGATGGTGTCCAGCGACAGGCCGGCACCACGGGCGATGTTCAGGGTCGATTCAGCGCGTTCAGTGCTGTTGCGCATCGAATCAACGGCGTGTTCGGTGCCGCTCTGGATGCTGCCGATCATGCGTTCGATTTCGCTGGTCGATTGCTGCGTGCGATGCGCCAGCGCGCGAACTTCGTCGGCCACCACCGCAAAACCACGACCGGCTTCACCGGCACGCGCAGCCTCGATGGCAGCGTTCAGTGCCAGCAGGTTGGTCTGGTCAGCCAGGCCGCGAATCACGTCCAGCACCTTGCCGATGTCGCGCGACTCGTTGGCCAGATCGCCGATCAGGGTGGCAGTGCTCTGTACATCGGCGCTCATGCGTTCGATAGCGCTGACGGTTTCCTGCACCAGGTCACGGCCGTCACCGGCAGAGGTGGTGGCGTTTTTCGAGGCTTCGGAGGTGCTCACCGCGTTGCGCGCAACTTCTTCCACGGCGCTGGTCATTTCATTGACTGCCGTCGCGGCTTGCTCGATTTCGTTGTTCTGCTGAGTCAGGCCGCGGGCACTTTCGTCGGTGACGCTGTTCAGTTCTTCGGCAGCGGAGGCCAGCTGAGTCGCCGAACCCGAGATCCGTTGCAAGGTGTCGCGCAGTTTCTCCTGCATCTTCAGCATGGCCTGCAACAGGCGGCCGGCTTCGTCGGTGCCGTCGACAACGATCGGCCGGGTCAGATTGCCCTCGGCGATTTCTTCGGCGGCGCTCAGTGCCTTGGCGATGGGCTGGGTGATGCTGTTGGTCAGCAGCCAGGCAAACAGAAGGGTCAAACCCGTGGCGATCACCAGCAGGGTCACCACCAGATTGAAGGCGGAGGAGTATTGGTCGGCGGCTTTCTGGTTGAAGTCTTCGGCTTGAGCGTTGTTGATCTCCACCAGGCGGTTCAGCACGGTGTTAATCGCATCGGAGGTGGTCAGCAATTCGGTGTTCAGAAGCGTGCGCAGTTCCTCGATCTGGTTATTACGCGACAGCGTCTTCATCCGGTCTTCAATCTGGCGGTATTGACCCAGCAACTGCCCGTACTGGTCGTAGGCCGCGCGTTCCTGAGGGCTGCTGATCAGTTTTTCATAGGCGGTCTGCGCCGTACGGATCTGCTGGCTGCGGGTGTCGAGCAACTCCAGGGTTTTTTGCTGGATATCCGGTTCGCGGTTGACCAGCAGGCGATAGGCCAGAGTGCGCTGGCGCAGGCCGACTTGAGTGAACTCGTCCAGGGCCTTGATACTCGGCACACTGTTCTGAACGATGTCTTCGCCGGCGCTGCGGATCTTGCTCATCTGGTTCAAGGCGAACACACCCAGAATCAACATCAGTGTGCCAATCAGGGTGAAACCTGCGAACGCCCTGGGGGCGATATTCATATTGCGAAGGGACATGGTGTTCACCGTAAAGCGCGCATTGGCACGAGTCTGAGACGAGGTATGTATGACTTATCGGTCATACGACTAAAGTCTTGAGCGCGCTGTGCGCTTTTGCCGCAGATCGGTCGTACTGACGAGCTGTCAGGAACCAGAGCGGACAATCGCAGTCTTTAAAACTCGCAAGCAAGGTCGCCGCCAGGCAAATCAAGGCTTTGCGCCTGAATAACCCTGGCGCCAGTGGTGACTTTTCTTTATCGTACGCGCCCTTTGAAAATGCTCGGAAAATCAAAATGTTGGAAGCATCCCTAAGCCAATTGGAACAACTGGTCAGCGACCTGGTGCAACAGAACCAGGAACTGCTGGGCACGAACGCAACACTGAGCGCAGAACTGGCCCAGGCCAAGGATGAAAACGAAAGCCTGCAACTGAGCCTGATGGAACAGGAAGAGAAGCAGGGCGCCACTGTCGCGCGCATTCAAGCGCTGGTTGAGCGCGTGAGCGCAGGTCCTGTGAACGCATGAGACACGGTGCCGACGGGATAAAAGTCGTTTCGATTCTCGGGGAAGACTATTCGATCAAGGCGCCGGCCGGGGAAGAGCAGACCCTGCTGGACGCCGCATTAATGTTGAAAGCGGTGCTGGCTGAGACCAAAAAGAAATACCCGACCCTGATCGGGGACAAACTGCTGGTGCTGACGGCAATGAACCTGTGCTCGCAGCAGCTCGACATGCAGAAACGTCATCAGCGGGAACTCGACCGTTACCAAGAGCAAGTCAGCGCCACGGTTGAAGTGATTTCGAAGACGATCAATCAGGCCTGATCAGCTTGCGCACAACCAAAGAGTAGATTGTCGACTGAGTTGTATACAATCGGCACGGCTGTTGCAGTAGTTTCGCCTCTTACTCTTTGGGGGTGCTTCATGCAGTTCTGGCGACGCAGTATTCAATGGCAGTTGATCCTGAGTATGGGCACCGCCCTGCTGGTCAGTATTCTGATCGTGGTCGGCATTTATACCCTGGTGGTCAACCGCCTTGCCCAGCGCTATCTGGTCGAGCAAGCGCTGCCGTCGAGCATCGAAGCGATGCGCAACGACATCGAACGGATTCTGGTCCAGCCGCTCACCGCGGCCAAGGACATCGCCAGCAATAGCATGGTGCGCGAGTGGTTGGCCGAAGGTGAAAACGCTGACCGGGCCAACGGCTTCGTCAGCTATCTGGAAGGCATCCGCGCCGAGCACAAAGCCTTTACCGCGCTGATCGCAGGCACTGCGTCGGGCCACTACTTCACCGAAAAAGGGCTTGATCGGACCCTCAGTCGATCCAATCCCGCAGACGCCTGGTTCTACGCCTTCCTCGACGGCAACCAGCCGCGCACTCTCAATATCGACAATGATACGGCGACCGGCGAATTGGCCTTGTTCATCGACCTCAAGGTCTCGCAGGGCGGTAAAGTCGTGGGCGTTGCCGGGCTGGGCCTAAGCATGAAGGAGCTCTCGGAGCTGATTCACAACTTCAGCTTCGGCGAGCGCGGGAAGGTCTATCTGGTGCGTTCCGACGGGTTGATCCAGGTTCATCCCGAGGCCGGGCTCAGCAACAAACGCCAGTTGGCCGAGCAGATCGGTAGCTCGGCGGCGCAAGCGGTGATGGGCCATCAAGGCCCGATCAGCAGCGGTTTTGTGCGCGATGGCGAAGACTATCTGGCCCTGAGCCTGCCATTGCGCGATCTGGGCTGGACCCTGGTGGCCGAAGTGCCGCAATCGCAAATTTACGCCGAGGCCCGACACGCGATGTGGCTGACCAGCGCCATCGGTTTGGGCGTTGCGCTGGTGTGCCTGTCATTGGTGGTGTTGCTGGCTCGCGGCCTGGTTCGGCCGATCCGGCAAGTAACAGCGGCACTGGTAGCGATTGGTAGCGGTGGTGGCGATTTGACCCACAGGTTAGATTCCAGTCGCGCCGATGAGCTGGGGGACCTGGCTCGGGGCTTCAACCGGTTCCTTGAAAATCAACGCAACATGATCGGCGAAGTGCTGGCCACCAGCGAGCGTTTGCGCACCGCCGTCGGGCAGGTTGCGCGAGTGGTGGAGAACACCGCCGAGCGTTCCGGTCGACAGCAGGAAATGACCGATATGGTCGCCACCGCCGTGCACGAGATGGGCCTCACCGTACAGGAAATCGCGCAGAACGCCGGCAACGCGGCGGTCGCCTCGCAGACCGCTCGCGATGAAGCCTTGCAGGCGCGTGAAGTGGTCGGTGGCTCGATCCGGCATATCGAAAGCATGTCCGACGAAATCGGCATCGCTGCCAGCGCCGTGAGCGAGTTGGCGACTCAGGTCGCGTCTATCGATCAGGTGCTGGCGGTGATTCGCGGGATCTCCGAGCAGACCAATTTACTGGCGCTGAACGCGGCGATTGAAGCGGCGCGGGCCGGAGACATGGGCCGGGGCTTTGCAGTGGTGGCTGATGAAGTGCGGACGCTGGCGCGCCGTACGCAGTCGTCCACCGATGAAATCCAGCAGATGATCGGCAGCCTCAAGCAGGGCGCGGAAAACGCGGTGTCATCGATGCACTCCGGGCAAGCGGCAACCGGTACCGGCGTCGAGTCGAGCCAGCGCACCGGAGCGTCGTTGACCGCGATTACCGGGCAGGTTGAGCGCATCAGCGACATGAACCATCAGGTAGCGACAGCTACCGAAGAGCAGTCGGCGGTGACCGAAGAAATCAACCGCAACGTACAGGGGATTTCTGATCTGGCACGGGCCACGGCGGGTGAGGTGAGGGCGTGTCGGGAGGATTGTCAGACCTTGCAGCGATTGGCCGATGACCTGGCGCGGCAGATGGGTGGGTTCAAGCTGGTTTGATGATAATGATCGTTCCCACGCTCTGCGTGGGAACGATCAGTGGGGGGCGTCAGAACCACTCATCCTGCATGTTCAGACACGTATCATCCCGCGCCTCGAGAATCGCCAGTTCATGGTGGCAACCCGGCACTTCCCAGGTCAGGAAGTAGCGCGCCGCTTGCAGCTTGCCTTTATAGAAGCTGACGTCCGCCGCGTTACCTTTGGCCAACCCTTCTTCAGCGCGGATCGCCTGTTCCAACCAGCGCCAGCCGATGACTGTGTGGCCGAACGCCTTGAGGTATAGCGCCGAGTTCGCCAGGCTGCTGTTGACCTTGCCTTGGGCCAGATCGGTGAGCAGGCCGATGGTGACGGTTTGCAAGCGTGCCACCAACGCATCCAGTGGTTGACGCAATGGAGTGAGCGCTTCAAACGCTTGCGCTCGCTCAGCGGTATCGGCGATCAAGCGGATCAATTGCTTGAGCCCGGCACCGCCGTTCTGCGCCAGCTTGCGGCCCAGCAGGTCCAGCGATTGAATGCCGTGGGTGCCTTCATGAATTGGGTTCAGGCGGTTGTCGCGGTAATACTGTTCCACCGGGTATTCGCGGGTGTAGCCGTGGCCACCGAGGATCTGGATCGCCAGTTCGTTGGCCTTCAGGCAGAACTCCGATGGCCAGGACTTGACGATCGGCGTCAGCAAATCGAGCAGTTCGTGGGCCTGTTTGCGCTCGGCTTCGGTCGCCAGCGTGGTGGTGTCGTCGACCAGTCGCGCGGCATACAAACCGAGGTCGAAGGCGCCTTCGACGTAAGCCTTTTGGGTCAGCAGCATGCGTTTGACATCGGCGTGCTGGATGATCGGCACCGGCGCAGTATTCGGGTCCTTGCTGTCTGGCAGGCGACCTTGCGGGCGCTCGCGGGCGTATTCCAGCGAGTACAGGTAACCGGCGTAACCGAGCATCACTGCGCCCATGCCGACGCCGATTCGAGCTTCATTCATCATCTGGAACATGCAGCTCAGGCCTTGGTGCGGCTTGCCTACCAGGTAGCCGACGCACTCGCCGTTATCGCCGAAATTCAGTGCGGTAGACGTGGTGCCGCGCCAGCCCATCTTGTGGAACAGCCCGGCCAGCAGCACGTCGTTGCGCTGGCCCAGGCTGCCGTCATCGTTGACCAGGAATTTAGGCACGATAAACAGCGAAATGCCTTTCACGCCCGCCGGTGCATCCGGCAGTTTGGCCAGCACCATGTGCACGATGTTTTCCGACAGCGGGTGGTCGCCGCCGGAGATGAAGATCTTGTTGCCCTTGAGTCGATACGTGCCATCGGCGTCCGGTTCGGCGCGGGTGCGGATGTCCGACAGCGAGGAGCCGGCGTGAGGTTCGGTCAGGGCCATGGTGCCGAAGAAGCGGCCGTCGATCATCGGTTGCAGGAAGCGCTGCTTCTGTTCGTCGGTGCCAAAGCTTTCAATCAGATTGGCCGCGCCCATGGTCAGAAACGGGTAGGACGTCGTCGCGGCGTTGGCGGACTGGAAGTGCGCAAAGCAGGCTTGCGAGAGCAAGGTCGGCAACTGCATGCCGCCGGCTTCGAAACTGCGTGCGGCGTTGAGAAAACCCGCTTCCAGGAACGCATCCACCGCAGGTTTCACTTCCGGAATCAGGATCGCCTTGCCGTCTTTGTAGCGCGGTTCGTTCTCGTCGCCCTTACGGTTGTGCGGGGCAAAGAATTTCTCGGCAAGGCTGCGCGCCGTACCAATGGCGGCGTCGAAGGTCTCGCGGTTGTGCTCGGCGAAACGCTCGCGCTGGGTCAGGCCCTCGGCATCGAGGACCTCATACAGCTCGAAAGCCAGATTGCGGGAACTGAGCAACGTCTCGGACATGGCGGCCTACCTTGATTGGAATGGACCGAGTCTAGGCGCGAGGAGGGCGGGCTGAACAGGAAGATTGATGACGGTGATAGAAGGGCAGAACAAGCAAGAAGCCTGACGCAGAACTCAGTGGGAGCGAGCTTGCCCGCGAATGATCGTTCCCACGCTCCTGCGTGGGAACGATCAGTGGAATGTCAGCCGATCGTCATCAAGCTGGCATTACCGCCCGCTGCAGCGGTGTTGACGCTCAATGCACGCTCGATCACCAGGCGTTCCAGCGCAATGTTGGTTTCGCCCTGCGACAGGCCATGGACCCCAACGATCGCGCCGGCACGCTTGGCCACCTGCTGGCAGACCGCACGCAACTGGTCGGAGTGGCCGTGATGCAGAACCGCATCAAACACCACTTCGTCCTTGTTCCAGTCGGCTACCGGCTTGATGCGTGCTTGCACTTCTTTCGGCAGACGAGCCAACAGCGCTTTGCTCAGCTCACCTTCCGGCAACACCGCCGAGCCACCCACGGCCAGTACCGCAGCCAGTTGGCTCAACAGATCGCTTTCGACGTCTGCCAGGCACAGCACGTGTTCACGCGGCAGGATGGCGTAGCTGTTGCGCTCGCCCGTCGGGCCGCTCAGCGTACGGGTGATGCCGCTTTGCGATTGTGTCGCGAATTGCACGCACAACGCGCTCAGCTCGGTCAGCTTGTGGCTGTCGGCCCAGGTTTTCAGGGCGCTCAGCGGTTTGCTCATGGCGTCACGCAGACGCACATCCGGCGCGCTCAGGGCATCGCCGCGAGCGAAAGACTGTTCGATCGCGTCGGTAGGGCGAGTCGACAGCAAGCGGTACAAGTACAACGGACCACCGGCTTTCGGGCCGGTCCCCGACAGGCCTTCGCCACCAAACGGTTGCACGCCGACCACTGCACCGACGATGTTGCGGTTGACGTAGACGTTACCGGCGTGGACGTTGTCGATCACCTTGGCGATGGTCTCGTCGATACGCGTGTGCACACCCAATGTCAGGCCGTAGCCGGAAGCGTTGATCTGCCCGATCAGTTGATCGATGTCTTTGCGCTTGTAGCGCACCACGTGCAGCACCGGGCCGAAAATCTCCCGCTGCAACTCGTCGAAGCTTTCCAGCTCGATAAGAGTTGGCATGACGAAGGTGCCGCGCTTGCATTCTTCCATGTCGGCGATGGCGACTTGATAGACGTTGCGACCTTTGTCACGCATGGCCTGGATGTGTTTCTCGATGCCCGCCTTGGCTTCGGCGTCGATCACCGGGCCGATGTCCACGGACAGGCGCTCAGGATTGCCGAGGCGGCATTCAGCCATGGCACCTTTGAGCATTTCGATCACGCGGTCGGCGGAATCTTCCTGCAAGCACAGCACGCGCAGGGCCGAGCAGCGCTGGCCGGCGCTGTCGAAGGCTGAGGACACCACGTCAATGACCACTTGTTCGGTCAGTGCCGAAGAGTCGACGATCATCGCGTTCTGGCCGCCGGTTTCGGCGATCAGCGGAATCGGACGGCCCTGGGCATCCAGACGACCGGCGACGTTGCGTTGCAGCAAGC
Organism: Pseudomonas sp. H3(2019); assembly: GCF_007713465.1. Taxonomy (GTDB): domain Bacteria; phylum Pseudomonadota; class Gammaproteobacteria; order Pseudomonadales; family Pseudomonadaceae; genus Aquipseudomonas. Next base: position 16,194 of record NZ_VMSG01000019.1, read on the forward strand.
GCGCAACTTCGGTGGAACCCGTGAACATCACGCCTTTGACCCGATCGTCTCCGACCAGGCGGGCACCGACGGTTTCGCCACGGCCCGGCAGCAGTTGCAGCACGCCTTCGGGAATCCCGGCTTCGAGCAGTATCCGTACGGCTTGAGCGGCGACCAGCGGCGTTTGTTCGGCAGGCTTGGCAAGTACCGGGTTGCCGGCGGCCAGTGCGGCGGCGACTTGACCGCTGAAAATGGCCAGCGGGAAGTTCCACGGGCTGATGCACACCACCGGACCCAATGGGCGGTGGGCGTCGTTGGTGAAATCGTTGCGTGCCTGCACCGCGTAGTAACGCAGGAAGTCCACGGCTTCACGCACTTCGGCGATGGCGTTGGCGAAGGTCTTGCCGGCTTCACGAGCCAGCAGGCCCATCAGCGGCTGAATCTCGCTTTCCATCAAATCGGCGGCACGTTCGAGGATCGCGGCGCGCTCGGCGGGCGGGGTGGCCTGCCAGATCGGTGCAGCGTTCAATGCACACTGGATGGCGTTGTCGACGTCGGTGACGGTGGCTTCTTGCACATGACCGACCACGTCACGCAGGTCCGACGGATTCAACACCGGTGCCGGTGTTTCGGCGCTGGCGGCGCAGCCCAGCATCGGCGCGGCTTTCCAGTTGTTGTGGGCGGTGGCTAACAGGGCGCAGGACAGCGATGCCAGGCGATGTTCGTTGGCCAGGTCGATGCCGCTGGAGTTGGCGCGCTCGCTGCCATAGAGGTCACGCGGCAGCGGGATACGCGGGTGCGGCAGACCGAAGCCGCCTTCCAGCGTCGCCATCTGCTCGATACTGCTCACCGGATCGGCTACCAGCTCCTGAATCGAGATCGACTGGTCGGCGATACGGTTGACGAACGAAGTGTTCGCGCCGTTTTCCAGCAGGCGCCGTACCAGATACGCCAACAGTGTTTCGTGAGTGCCGACTGGTGCGTACACGCGGCACGGACGGTTCAGCTTGCCTTCGGAAACCTTGCCTACAACCTGTTCGTACAGCGGTTCGCCCATGCCGTGCAGGCACTGGAACTCGTACTGGCCGGGGTAATAGTTCTGACCGGCAATGTGATAAATCGCCGACAGGGTGTGGGCGTTGTGCGTGGCGAACTGCGGGTAGATGACTTCCGGCACCGAGAGCAGTTTGCGGGCGCAGGCGATGTAGGAAACATCGGTGTACACCTTGCGGGTGTAGACCGGATAGCCTTCCAGGCCTTCGACCTGGGCGCGCTTGATTTCGCTGTCCCAGTAGGCGCCCTTCACCAGGCGAATCATCAGGCGATGACGGCTGCGGCGAGCCAGGTCGATCACGTAGTCGATCACGTACGGGCAACGCTTCTGGTAGGCCTGGATCACGAAGCCGATGCCGTTCCAGCCGGTCAATTGCGGCTCGAAGCACAGGCGCTCGAGCAAGTCCAGCGACAGCTCGAGGCGGTCGGCCTCTTCGGCGTCGATGTTCAGGCCGATGTCGTACTGCTTGGCCAGCAAGGTCAGTGACAGCAGGCGCGGGTACAGCTCGTCCATCACGCGCTCGTACTGGGCACGGCTGTAACGCGGGTGCAGGGCCGAGAGCTTGATCGAGATGCCCGGGCCTTCATAAATGCCACGACCGTGGGACGCCTTGCCGATCGAGTGGATGGCTTGCTCGTAGGACGCGAGGTATTTCTGCGCGTCATGTTCGGTCAGTGCGGCTTCACCGAGCATGTCGTAGGAATAGCGGAAGCCTTTGGCTTCGAATTTGCTGGCGTTGGCCAGGGCTTCGGCGATGGTTTCGCCGGTAACGAACTGCTCGCCCATCAGGCGCATGGCCATGTCGACGCCCTTGCGGATCATCGGCTCGCCGCTTTTGCCGATGATCCGGCTCAGGGACGAGGTCAGGCCTGCTTCGTTGTGGGTGGCGACCAGTTTGCCGGTCAGCAACAGGCCCCAGGTGGCAGCGTTGACGAACAGCGACGGGCTATTGCCCAAGTGCGGCTGCCAGTTGCCGGTGCTGATCTTGTCGCGGATCAGTGCATCGCGAGTGCCTTTGTCCGGGATGCGCAGCAGCGCTTCGGCCAGGCACATCAGCGCCACGCCCTCCTGGGACGACAGGGAAAATTCCTGCAGTAGGCCCTGAACAATGCCTGCACGGCCGCCGGCATTCTTCTGATTGCGCAGTTTTTCGGCAATCGAGGCGGCGAGCTTGTTGGTGGCGTCGCACATCGCAGCTGGCAGGCGCGCCTGCTCCAGTAGCATCGGCACTACTTCCGGCTCCGGACGACGGTAGGCGGCAGTGATCGAGGCGCGCAGTACCGATTGCGGGAGGATGCTTTCAGCGAATTCGAGGAAGCACTGATGGGCGTGATCGACGTGGACCTCGGCACCTTCTTCGGCTTCGGAGCGGGTCGAGCCGCTCAGCTCGGTCAGGGTTGCACCACCCTCGAGTTTTTCCAGGTAATTGAAAATTGCCTGTTTGATCAGCCAATGCGGCGTGCGATCAATCGAGGTCGCGGCCGCTTTGAGGCGCTCGCGGGTCGGGTCATCGAGTTTGACCCCAAGGGTGGTGGTAGCCATATTTTTATCCTCATGTTTGCCACGACTGCGTGGCATCAGCTGGCGGCAAGATTAGCCGTGCGCCGAAAGAGGTGCAACCGGGTGCAACCCTTTTTTATCGGAATAATCGGCAGCTTGTCAGGAAATAAATTCTGGTAAGGGAGCCTCGTTCCTGCTTGGTGCTTTTTACAGTAGTTGCCAAAGGTTCTTGCTCCGAAAAGGAGCAAAAAACCGGATTTAAAAGAAATCACATACCAAGTGCAACTTATTCCCAAAAACTGGTTGCACCTTATTTGCTTTGTTGAATAGCATTCGCGCACCAAGGTGCAACCGTCATTGATGCGGTTCATCGGCTGATGGCTTTCCTGGGGAAACATCAGTCATAAATGCGCGGATGCCCCGATCGTCTCTCAAACGTCATTGTTTGGCGGCGGTTCAGCAGATCGCTGCTACATAAAAACAAAGCCAGGGCGTTACTCAATGAGTGCAAGCAATCCAACCTTGATCACGTTCGTGATCTACATCGCGGCAATGGTGCTGATCGGCTTCATGGCCTATCGCTCCACCAACAACCTTTCTGACTACATTCTGGGTGGCCGTAGCCTGGGCAGCGTCGTGACCGCGCTTTCGGCGGGCGCCTCCGACATGAGCGGCTGGTTGTTGATGGGGCTGCCGGGCGCTATCTACATGTCGGGTCTGTCGGAAAGCTGGATCGCCATCGGCCTGATCGTCGGTGCGTACCTGAACTGGCTGTTCGTGGCCGGCCGGCTGCGCGTGCAGACCGAACACAACGGCGATGCACTGACGTTGCCGGATTACTTCTCCAGCCGTTTTGAAGACAAGAGCGGCTTGCTGCGGATCATCTCTGCTGTGGTGATCCTGGTGTTCTTCACCATTTATTGCGCCTCCGGCATCGTGGCCGGTGCCCGTCTGTTTGAAAGCACCTTCGGCATGTCCTACGAGACTGCATTGTGGGCCGGCGCTGCGGCGACGATTGCCTACACCTTTGTCGGTGGTTTCCTGGCGGTGAGCTGGACTGACACCGTACAAGCCACGCTGATGATCTTTGCCCTGTTGCTGACACCGATCATCGTGCTGCTGGCTACCGGCGGTATCGACACCACCTTCCTGGCCATCGAAGCACAAGATCCAGGCAACTTCGACATGCTGAAAAACACCAGTTTTATCGGCATCATTTCGCTGATGGGCTGGGGGCTGGGCTACTTCGGTCAACCGCACATCCTGGCGCGCTTCATGGCGGCGGATTCGGTCAAGTCGATTGCCAACGCGCGTCGCATCTCCATGACCTGGATGATCCTGTGCCTGGGCGGCACCGTGGCGGTGGGCTTCTTCGGTATTGCTTACTTCTCGGCGAACCCGGCCGTGGCGATGCCTGTAAGTGAAAACCACGAGCGTGTGTTCATCGAACTGGCCAAGATCCTCTTCAACCCATGGATTGCCGGTGTGCTGCTGTCGGCCATTCTGGCTGCCGTGATGAGCACCCTGAGCTGCCAATTGCTGGTGTGCTCGAGTGCCCTGACCGAAGACTTCTACAAATCCTTCCTGCGTAAAAACGCTTCCCAGGTTGAACTGGTCTGGGTTGGTCGCGCGATGGTTCTGGCCGTTGCACTGATCGCCATCGCATTGGCCGCCAACCCGGAAAACCGCGTACTGGGTCTGGTCAGCTACGCTTGGGCCGGCTTCGGTGCCGCGTTCGGTCCGGTGGTACTGATCTCGGTACTGTGGAAAGGCATGACCCGTAACGGCGCACTCGCCGGTATCGTGGTGGGTGCACTCACTGTGATCGTCTGGAAGCACTTCAGCCTGTTGGGTCTGTACGAAATCATCCCGGGCTTCATCTTCGCCAGCCTCGCTATTTTGCTGGTCAGCAAAATGGGTGAGCCGTCTGCCGGTATGTTGCAGCGTTTCGCCGCGGCGGAAAAAGATTTTCACTTGAACAAGTGATGTGAAGCGCTGAGGCGCTGATCTTTCGCTGAATAAAAAACGGCTCGCAGCCTTTATGGATGCGAGCCGTTTTTTTCGTCCGTCGGTTTTAACCATCGTGTTGTGGCTCAAGATGGCGCCAACACGGTCCGTCCGACAGGAATGTCTGTAGTAGTTCATCCTGATATCTGAAGGAAAACTCTCTAAAAAATCAGGGCGAATCTGATTTTTCTGACCCTCCGTCACCCCCCCTTGTCGCTCATGCAGAATCGCCCGCCTTCATTCTGCTTCAGAGGCATCGGATGCTCGCGTCAGCCCATCAACCGCATTTCACGTTGACCCTCGACGGCGTCCAGAATGAGCTCAAAGTGCTTGAGTTCACGGGCAAGGAAGCCATCAGCCAACCCTATCGTTTTGACCTGGAGCTGGTCAGTGAACATCCGGACCTCGACCTCGAGAGCCTGCTGTATCGTCAGGCTTTCCTCAGTTTCGATGCACTGGGGGCCGGCATTCATGGCCAGGTGCATCGCGTCGCCCAAGGCGATTCCGGCAAGCGTCTGACCCGCTACCAGATCAGTCTGGTGCCGCGGCTGACCGATCTCGATCGACGCATCAACCAACGAATCTTCCAGCATAAAAGCGTTCCCGAGATCATCGCTCTGGTGCTCAAGGATCACGGCATTCTGGGTGATGCATTCGCCTTTCGGCTCGATAGCGAATACCCCCGGCGCGAGTACTGCGTGCAATACGCCGAGAGTGATCTGGCGTTCATTCAGCGTCTTTGCGCCGAGATCGGTATTCATTACCACTTCCGGCACAACCCGAAAGGTCACCTGTTGGTGTTCGGTGACGATCAGACGTTTTTCCCCAATCTGGCGCAGCCGACCCTTTATTTGCCAGGCAGTGGAATGGCCGCCGACCAGCCTGCAATCAAGCGCTTCAACGTCCGCCTGGAAACCCGCACCACCGCAGTCACCCGTCGCGACTACGACTTCCACAAACCCGGCCTGTTGCTGCAAAGCACTGTCGACAGCGAGCAGCGTACGGTGCTGGAGGACTACCGTTATCCCGGTCAGTTCACCGATCGCGACCACGGCAAACACCTGGCGCAGCGGGCGCTGGAGCGCCATGGCGCGGATTTCCGTCAGGCCGAAGGTCGCAGTGATCAATCGGCGTTGCTCACCGGCCATTTTCTGAAGATCGCCGAACACCCGCGCACAGAGTGGAATGACCTGTGGCTACTGACAGAAATTCAGCACCACGGCCGGCAACCGCAAGTGCTGGAAGAGTCCGCTGACAGCGGTGATTTTCAGGGGTATCGCAATACCTTTCTGGCGACGCCGTGGGACGTACCGTTTCGTCCGCCTTTGGCCGAAAACAAGCCGCGGGTTCCGGGCTATCAGAACGCGGTCGTCACTGGGCCGACCGATAGCGAAATCCATTGCGACGAGTTTGGGCGGGTCAAGGTGCAATTTGCCTGGGACCGCGAAGGTCAGCGCAACGAACATTCCAGTTGTTGGCTGCGCGTCGCCAGTGGCTGGGCTCATGACGGTTACGGCAGTGCGCTGATCCCGCGGGTTGGAATGGAAGTGTTGGTGGGGTTTGTCGATGCCGACCCGGACAAACCCATGGTGGTGGCCTGCCTGCCGAATGGGGCCAACCCGGTGCCGCTCGATCTGCCGGCGGACAAAACCCGCAGCATTTTTCGCAGCCAGAGCAGTCCCGGTGGTGGTGGTTACAACGAACTGCGCATTGAAGACCGCAAGGGCGCCGAGGAAATCCATCTGCGGGCCCAGCGCGACTGGACACAACACGTATTGCACGACTTGCACACGCAAGTGGGCAACCAGCGAAGTGTGGTCGTCGCGGGTCTCGATCGCCATGAACTGAAGGCTGGCGAACAGCGCATCACCCACGGCATTCGCCAGGCCGAAGTGAGGCGCAGCGATCACCTGGAGGTGGTCGGCGACCGGCACATTCGGGTGAGCAGTCAGGTGCTCAATGCCAGTCAGCAATTCCATGTCAGCGCCGGCCAGCAAGTGGTTATCGACGGTGGTGCCAGCGCGACCATTCAGGCGGGCGGGCAGTGGATCAACATCAGCGCTGCCGGGATCTTCAGCAGCGTGCCGATTCAGCTGGGTGGCGCGCCGATGGTGGCGATGGTTGCTGCTGCGCCGAAGTCGCTGGACGTTCCATTGAAACTCGCCGCAACTCCAATTGCGCTGCTGAGCGCCGCACAGATTCTGAGCCTGAAAAGCGACGCGCCGTTCTGCGAAGAATGCGAGCGCTGCAAGGAGGGTGTCTGTGCAGCCTGATGCCTTGTCACCTCGTGCCTGGCTGGAGCGCCATCCGCTGAAACCTTCCGAGCAGTTGATCGCGGTGTTCGGCAATGCGAGCTCTGCCGAGCCCCTTAAAGCCTGGCAACGCTCGATCACTACGCAAGCACCGAGCGCCATCTGGGCCGACACCGCTTACGCCGAGTGGATGTCGGTGATGCCCTATGTCGGCATCGTCGCTGCGGACAGTGAGTTTCTGGAGTGGGTTGCCACTACCGAGTCTCGCGACTGGGGTTGGCTGGCGGTGTCTTCTGCTCCTCAAGAGGCTTTGGTCGACCATCTGCGCAGCCTTACGCAAGCCCTGTTACCCAACGGCAACGCAGTATTTTTCCGTTTCTGGGACGGACGTTATTTGCTGCCGATTCTTCAGTCTGAACAGGTTGATGTCGCGCAACTGATGCCGCCGATCGGGCGCTGCCTGATCAATGGTCAGGCCCTGGAAATCGGTGGTTGTGCGCTGAAAACATCGAAGGTTTTTCCATGGTGGGAGATTCCCGGCGCGCTATTGGAGCAACTCGCGGCCCTGTCTGCCACCACTCGAATCAACAACCTGCTGACGTGGCTGAGCGACGATCACCCGGACCTGTTTGAAGCGTTTTCCGAAAGCGTTTTACGGCACAAGGTTGCGGTCTTTCTTGACGCACCTGACCTGCCTCAAGCACCGAAAACTGCCTTGGTGGAGTTCTTGATGGCGGAGCTGATCTGATGGATCAGATCGCACGTATCGAGCAGGAACTCGACAGCTTTAAAGACACCCTCAGCCTCTACCGCGAACAACTCAACCGCTGGTTCATCAAGGCCGCCGACAAGGTTAGCCACGCTACTGACATGCCGTCGCTGATGGGCATGGAGCGGCAGATCAAGTTCGGCAGCACGACCACCGCGGTGAGCAGCGGCGATGACGATTTCATTTCCAGTGTGGCGCAGTGTCCGGCCGGCGGCCTGTTGCAGATCGAGAGCAAGTTCGAATCGGTCTACGACATTCCCTTGGGGAATATTCAGGTCGATGTGATTGCCGTGGAGGGCGGTGAAAAGACGCCGGTCCTGCTGGATGAAAACGGCAAAGGGACGTTTAAGGGGACCGCCGGGAAGTTCTATCGCGTTCATGTCCAAAGCGAAGTGACGGCGGGGCAAGTCGATGAGCTTTTCGACGCTTACGAGGGCCTGACCGAAGAGCTGGAAAACTGGCTGCGTGATGAGTGGGAAGGGTTCAAGCCGCAGTGGTCACAGCAGTCGGCTTCGGCATCGTTGGCGGCGGCGGGCAATGGAATGCTCGCGGGGAGTTGGGCGGCGATTCAGGGTGTTTGGGATGGCATCGGCGAGCTGAGCGACATTTTGAAAAATCCCGAAGCCTATGTCGAGAAGCTCGGTGAAAGCGCCGGCAGACTTGCCGATCTGGCCGTAAGCGCTCCAGACAAGATGGAAAAAGCCATGTTGCTGGCCAGCGACGAGGCGGCGCTGTGTCTGCTGATGCGCACCGCGACTTTGTGGCTGGAAGCATTGCCTCCGACGCAACTGGCCGGGTCTTCGGCCGAGGCCATTTCCAAGGTCGTGGTCGAGTTGGTCATCGATCTGCTGATGGGTCTGGTGCTGAGTGTCGTCGGGGTTGGCATTGCCTGGCTGACAGTGCGTCTGGCCAGGTACAGCGCGCAGATTTTTCAGGCGGCCATGGGGTTCGTGAAGTCGATGGTCACGATCATCAACAACTTCATGGACTACGTCGACCGCTACAAAAAAGTCGCCGCACGGGGTGTCGCGGCGGGTCTGAAAAAAGGTCGGATGCAGCTGCGCTGGAATGGTCGCAAAAACACCACGTTGAAAAAACACGAGCCTCACGTCGACGCCCCGACGCAGGCGAAAAACCCCAACGGCGACAGCGCCGATTCGGCAGATAAAACCGCGACCAACAAGTGTCCGGTGTCGATGGTCACTGGCGAAGAACTGCTGACCTTGGTCGATGGTTCGCTGGACGGGATTCTGCCGTTCGACTTCACCCGGCTCTATCGCACCAGCGCCGCCGAGATCGATAGCGGGCTCGGCTTTGGCTGGAGCCATTCGCTGGCGCATCGCCTGGAAATCGACGGTGACAACGTCATTTGGATCGACCACGAAAACCGTCGTACGGCATTCCCGTTACCGAACGTCGAGCGCCCGGCGATCCATAACAGTCTCTCGCGGGCGGCGATTTATCTGGGCGATGAGCCCGAGGAACTGATCCTCGCCCAGGCCGGTGACGACACGCGTTTTTATCACTTTCATAACGGCCGGCTGACGACCGTCAGCGACGGTTACGACAACCGCCTGCGCATCACCCGCGACCGTCAGGATCGCATCAAACGCTTCGATAACGGCGCCGGTCGCGCCTTGCTGTTGCGTTATGACCGCCGTCATTTGATCGCCGTCGATTACCAGCGTTTTGTTCCGGCCCAGAGCCTCGACGAGGCGTGGCACACCGAGCAGACGCTGGTCAATTATCGCTATGACGAACGCGATCAACTGATCGAAGCGGCCAACGCCGCAGGCGAAAGCGAGCGCTACGACTACGACGCTCAGCACGTCATTTTGCAGCGGCAATTGGTCGGTGGTGCGAGCTTTTTCTGGGAGTGGGAAAGGTCCGGCAAGGCTGCCAGATGCATTCGGCACTGGGCGTCGTTTTCGCAGATGGACGCCCAGTACGCCTGGGATGACCAGGGCGGTGTCACCGTCCTGAATATCGATGGCAGCGAAGAGGTTTACGTCCATGACGATCGGGCGCGGCTGGTGCGCAAGGTCGACCTGGAGGGTGGCGAACATCTCAAGGCCTACGATGACAAAGGTCGGCTGATTGCCGAGCAGGATCCGCTGGGGGCCGTCACCGAATACCGTTACGACGAGGTCGGACGGCTTGTCGCGCTGATTCCACCGGAAGACGAACCGACGGCCTACGAATACCGCGACGGTTTCCTGCATGCGCGATATCGCGGTAAAGCCGTGTGGAAGTATCGGCGCAATGCTCAGGGAGACGTTACTGAAGCGACCGATCCCGACGGGCATGTCACGCATTACCACTACGACACTCGGGGGCGGCTGCTGTCGATCCGTTATCCGGATACCAGTCGGCATGTGTTCGTCTGGAGCGACTTGGGGCAACTGCTCGAAGAAACGTTGCCAGACGGTGGCCGGTGTCGGTTCTCCTACGATGTTTTGGGTCGGCAGATTAGCCGTCAGGACGAACACGGTGCCGTCACCCACTACCAATGGGATGCCGTCGGGCGACTGATTCAGACAACGTTTCCCACAGGAGCCAGCCGCGCCTTCAGCTACAACGCCTACGGCAAAATCACCGCCGAACGCGATGAGCTGGGCCAGGTTACGCGCTATGAATACGCCGACGACCTGCACCTGGTCAGTCGCCGAATCAATGCCGACGGCACGCAACTGCGTTATCGCTACGACAACGCGCAGCTGTTGCTGACAGAAATCGAGAACGAGTCCGGCGAAAAGTATCGGCTGGACTACACGCCCAATGGCCTGATCCGACAGGAAACCGGTTTCGACGGCCGCCGCACCGCCTATGCGTACGACCTCAACGGCCATCTGCTGGAGAAAACCGAGTTCGGCGATGACGGCTCAACGCTGATCACCACCTACCAGCGGGACTCGGCAGGACGGTTGCTGGTCAAGACCCTGCCCGATGGCGTCAACGTCGAGTATTGCTACGACGGTCTTGGCCGACTGGTCAGCGTCGATGACGGTCACGACCACCCGTTGGAGTTCGAGTACGACCAGCAGGACCGCCTGATCACCGAACATCAGGGTTGGGGCACCTTGCGTTATGGCTACGACGCCTGCGGCCAGCTCAATCGTCTGCGCTTGCCGGACAACAGCACACTCGACTACCACCACGCCAAGGGCGGGGTGCTCAGCGCTATCGACCTCAACGGCACGCGGCTGACCACGCACGTCTTTGACGCGGGGCGCGAACAACAACGCCAGCAAGGCCAACTGCTTAGCCAGTACCACTATGACGAGCAGGGCCGGTTGCACGCCCACGCGGTCAACCAGTCAGACCGACCGCTGTACATGCGCCACTACAGCTATGCGGTCAACGGCAACCTGGCCGCCATCGCTGACAGTCGCCACGGCCAGTGCAGCTACTACTACGACGCGCTCAACCGCCTGACGCGCGTACGCCATTCTCGCGGCGAACCCGCGCAAAGCTTTGAGCACGACCCGGCGGGCAACCTGCAAATGCACGATCGCCCGGGCCTGGCGACGATCAAAGGCAACCGCCTGCTGCTGCAAGGCGACCGCCATTACGACTACGACGCCTTCGGCAACCTGATTCGCGAGCGCCGCGGCACCGCACAAAAACTCGTCACCGAATACCGCTACGACTGCCAGCACCGGTTGATCGGCGTCACGCTGCCGGATGGCAGAACCGCCAGTTATCGCTATGACGCCTTCGGTCGGCGCATCACCAAAACCGTCGACGGCCACACCACCGAATTCTTCTGGCAAGGCGACAACCTCGTCGCCGAAAGTAGCAAAGAACACTACCGCAGCTACCTCTACGAACCCGGCAGCTTTCGCCCCCTGGCCATGCTCGACGGCAAAGGCCCTCGCAAGGCCTGCCCGTTCTACTACCAACTCGACCACCTCGGCACCCCGCAGGAACTGACGGATTACGGTGGCGAGATCGTCTGGTCGGCGACCTACAAGGCCTACGGAAGACTCGCCAGCCTGAAGCACTTCGGTGAAGAACAGCTCGAGCAGCCGTTACGCTTTCAGGGGCAGTACTTCGACGCCGAAAGCGGCCTGCACTACAACCGGCATCGCTACTACAATCCGGACATCGGCCGCTACCTGACACCCGACCCGATCAAATTGGCGGGCGGGCTAAACGGCTACCAGTACACCCCGAATCCGACGGGGTGGATTGACCCGCTGGGGTTGAACGGAAATTGTCCGCCACCGAACAAGCCGGGTTGTAAGGCGCCGGATGATGTGGGTGGCGCAGCGGTTGATGAGCAGTCTCCAGCACTACCTAAGACGGAAAAGTTTGAGCCAGAAAATGAGGCAGAGGCCAAACGCCAAGTTTTGGATTGGGAAAAACAATACAAAATGCATACGGTCGCGAAGCATGGTCCGGAAATTGGTGACAAGGCCTTAAAGCAACGGGCAATTGACGGCTCGCATCCAACAAAAAAAGGAGTAAGAGAGAAGATTAATTCTAGCTCTCAGTTTAAAAGTTGGACTATGCAGTTTCGGGCGATAAGTTATGCTCTGTCGAAGATGCATCGTGACCCACCTGAACCAACTGGCTATGATAGCGAACGGAATCCTATTGTTCGAATGGAGTTGCCAGGAGCCGGTCGTGGATATAAGCCGAATGATAAAGATAGAAATAGCCCCAAGTATATTGAGGGTTTGGATGGTGCGGAGATTAAGTTTGATAAGAAAAATATAAAACGACCATTTACTGCTTTTCCACGAAAGGTGAAATGAATGTTGACTCATCCGTTTGTAAACATCCCTTATGTACCAGTCCCTTTGTATTTGCTTGGAGGGATATCAATATACGATAGAGAGGAAACGCTGGGTGAGGAGCTGTGGGTATATAATCCGAATGAGAAAAATGATAGGGAGAAGATAATAAAGGTATTCATACTTCCGGACTTTGACTATTTAACTTATAGGCATAGATTTGTAACGTTCAAAATGCTTGAGGATATCCTGAGACAAGAAAATTTTGATTTTGCTGCTCAGTTTGAAAGTGATTACGATGAGCCACGCACTATTGCGTGGAATGAAACAGAAATAGACGATCCTCGTGGATTTTTCGAGGACATATATCGGTTGGCAAGCGAAGCGTGGAAAGACGACCTCCATAAAGCCAGTCTTGAAGATCAGTCCACTTGGTAAAGAAGCGACCCCGAAACGGAGGCGAAATTTCTTATACGGACTTTGATTAATGAAAGATGCCTACAATATCTGGGATATACGTAGTTTGCTTTTCGTATTTGATATGGAAAACACAAGTGATGTGGCGAGGGAGGAGATTATCGTTTCGAAGGATGTGAACGATGAGCAAGAGCTTGCTGAGCTTTTTGATATTTTAATGCGGCCAGAATTTCTTATTTATAGCGAGAATGAACGACAGTTGCTAATTGGTACTTTGGTATATTTTTTAGGCATAAACGATGATTTTGATGGGGTGTTTTCAAAGATTGATACTTATTTTTATGAGGATGTTAAGGATCAGCGTCAGTTCATGCGGGTCCTCTTGGAGTGTTTGATGCGTTATCAATCGCAAGCAACACAAGAAAAATAACCGCTGGTTAATATTGATCGTTCCCACACTCTGCGTGGGAATGCAGCCCGTGACGCTCTGCGTCACATCGGAGCCAGGCTCGATACCGGCCAGTGCGGCTGGAACGCGGAGCGTCCCTTGAGGAATTCCCACGCGGAGCGTGGGAACGATCATCAAGTGGTGAGGCCCTCAAATGACTAAAGTTGAAAATGCTCTTGTTGTTTCCATCGGGGAGATAGTTGAAGAGGAGGTGGTGCTGCTCGTAAACGGTGTGTTGATCAAATGCTTTATGAGCTATTGCCCCGAAAAAATTATGGTAGGAGCACGTTATGAGGTTGAGCTTGAAATGATCCTGCCCGATAGCAGTTTTGTTGTGACTGCCCAAGAAACAGATGTCATGGTTGAGATGTTGGGCGATGGTTTTTCAGGTTTCCTTTATGGGTATTTGGACGGAAGTGTCTTTAGGTCGTTTGTTGAGTTTTTTGATCAGGAAATCCACCATGAACATCCGTCTCTCAATGGGCAGTTTGTGAAAGTAAAAGTAGATCGAATTGATGTGGCCTTCTGAGGGGCTCTCTGAGAGAAGGGCGCGCAGTCGGCAAAACTTCTAGGCAAAGTCGTCGGAGATTTCCCGCACGTTGATCAATGATCGTGGTTTGTCTGCCCGCTCAGCTGCGAACCCCTGACGCTGGGCGCGGTACAAGGTAAACTTCGCCTCCTTCGCAGGAGCAGCCATGAATTATCGTCACGCCTTCCACGCCGGCAATCACGCCGATGTGTTCAAACACCTGACCTTGACCCGCCTCATCGCCTTGATGTCGCGCAAGGAGCAGCCGTTTGCCTATCTCGACACCCACGCCGGCATTGGTCTGTATGACCTGCAGGGCGATCAGGCGAGCCGTACCGGTGAATACCTGGAAGGCATCGCACGCTTGTGGGGCGAGCAGGATCTGCCGCCGCTGACCGCCGATTACATGCGCGTCTTGCACGAGATGAACCCGGATGGCGAGTTGCGCTACTACCCAGGCTCGCCAGAACTGGCGCGACGTTTGACCCGTCCGCAGGACCGGGTGTTGCTCAACGAGAAACACCCGGAAGACGGGTTGCTGCTCAAGGACAACATGAAGGGCGATCGCCGGGTCAAAGTGCACTTGGGCGAAGGCTGGCACGTGCCGCGGGCGTTGTTGCCGGTGCCGGAGAAGCGTGGGTTGATGCTGATTGATCCGCCGTTCGAGAAGCTCGATGAAATGCAGCGTTGTGCCGCATCGCTGAAAGAAGCGATTGGCCGGATGCGTCAAACCGTAGCGGCGATCTGGTACCCGGTGAAGGACCAGCGCATGCTGCGTCGTTTCTACCAGGATCTGGCCGGCACCGGTGCGCCGAAGTTGTTGCGCGTGGAGTTGCTGGTGCATCCGCTGGATACGCCAAACAGCCTGAACGGTTCCGGGCTGGCGATTGCCAATCCGCCGTGGGGGCTTGAGGAAGAGTTGCGCGAGTTGCTGCCGTGGCTGTCGAAAAAGCTCGGCCAGACCCAGGGTGGGTGGCAGATGGATTGGTTGATCGCTGAGTAGCAGCTGCAAGATTCAAGCTACAAGCTACAAGCGGTTCGCCGGCAACTTGTAGCTTGAGGCTTGCAGCTTGTCGCTGCTTAGATAGGGCAAGTCACGCCCGTACCGCCAATCCCGCAATACCCTTCAGGGTTCTTGGCCAGGTACTGCTGGTGATAAGCCTCGGCAAAGTAGAACGTCGGCGCTTCTTCGATTTCGGTGGTGATGGTGCCTTTGCCAGCCTTGGTCAGTTCAGCCTGGAACACCTGCTCGCTGTGCTTGGCGGCTGCCAACTGTGTCGGGTTGGTGGCGTAGATCACCGAGCGGTACTGAGTGCCGATGTCGTTACCCTGACGCATGCCCTGTGTCGGGTTGTGCAGTTCCCAGAACATCTTCAGCAGTTCTTCGTAGCTGACTTTTGCCGGCTCGTAGACCACCAGTACCACTTCGCTGTGGCCAGTCAGGCCTGAGCAAACTTCTTCGTAAGTCGGGTTCGGGGTAAAGCCGCCTGCGTAGCCCACTGCCGTGCTGACCACGCCTTCGCGCTGCCAGAATTTGCGTTCTGCGCCCCAGAAACACCCCAGACCGAAGATGGCGAAATCCACGTCGGTCACGAACGGGCCCAGTAGCGGAGCGTCGTGGACGAAGTGTTTTTCGGGCACGGTCATTGGGGTTTCGCGGCCAGGCAGAGCTTGTTCTTTAGTCGGGAGCACGTTTTTGTTCACCAGAATTTCCGAGCGCAAGACCATGATCAGTCCTCTCAGTCAGATTGAAATGTAAATAGTCAGACTAGCAGTGTGCCCGAGTGTTACAGCGCTGTCAGGCGATTGGGCCGCGCGGATAGCGTTTGAGCTTCTCGATCAGATCAAAGCCCGGGATCGGCCGGTCGAACAGGTAGCCCTGGCCGACGTCGCAACGGTGGCGCCGGAGGAATGCCAGCTGTTCGGCGGTTTCGATGCCTTCGGCGACCACTTTGAGCTTGAGGTTGTGGGCCATGGCGATCACGGCCGAGGTGATTTCCATGTCGTCCTGGTTGTCCGGGATTTCATGGATGAAGCTGCGATCGATCTTGATGATGTCGATCGGGAATTTTTTCAGGTAACTGAGCGATGAGTAGCCGGTGCCGAAGTCGTCCATGGCCAGGGTCAGGCCCAGACGCTTGAGTTGGTCGAGCTGCAAGTGCGTATCTTCGGTGGCTTCCAGTAGCAGGCCTTCGGTCAGTTCCAGTTCCAGCAAGCGCGCAGGCAGTTGCTCTTCCTTGAGGATGTTGGCAATCGATGAGACCAGGTCCGGATCGGAGAACTGCTTGGGCGACAGGTTGATCGCTACCTGCAAATTGCCCAGCCCGGCGGCGGTCAGTTCTTTGCTCATGCGACACGCCTGGCGGGCGATCCATTTGCCGATGGGAATGATCAGACCGGTTTCTTCGGCGACGCTGATGAACTGATCCGGGCGGATCATGCCTTTTTCCGGATGGTTCCAGCGCAGCAGGGCTTCCATCCCCAGCAAGCGCCCGGAGCGCAGGCACAGCTTGGGCTGGTAGAACACGTCCAGCTCGTTCTGGGTCAGGGCGCGGCGCAGGTTGTTTTCCACGAACAGTTTGTAGCTGGCCTCGGCGTTCAGCGCTTCGGTAAATACCTGAACCTGATGTTTGCCGTTGGCCTTGGCCTTGTGCAGCGCGAGCCCCGCATTGCGCATCAGGGTTTGCGGATCGCGGCCGTGCAGCGGCGCGCAGGCCAGACCGACGGAGCCGGTGACGCTGATCAACTGGTTGTCGACGAACATCGGCTTATCCAGCGTCATCAACAATTGGCTGGCGATCTGTTGGCCGGCTTTAAGGCTGGTGTCGTCCAGCAGCACCGCGAACTCGTTACTGGCGAAACGCGCCAGGCTGCCACTCGGGCTCAGGCTGTTGCGCAGCCGCCGGGCCAGGCTGATCAGCAGTTTGTCGCCGGTCTGGTGTCCGAGGCTGTCATTGATCCGCTTGAAGTTGTCGATGTCCACCAGCAGCAGGCAGATCGGGCTGTCGCTGTCGCGGGCGAAACGCTCGTCGAGGTTGCGGATGAACGCCGGGCGGTTGCCCAGGTTGGTCAGGTTATCGGTGTAGGCCAGGCGCTCGATACGTTGCTGGGCGAGCTTGGTCTGGGTGATGTCTTCGTAGATGCCGATGTAGTGGGTCAGTTCACGGTTGTCGCCGTAGACCTTGGAGATCGACAACTGACCCCAGTACGGTTCGAGGTTTTTGCGCCGGCTCTTGAACTCGCCCTGCCAGCTGTTGCTCTTGGCCAGGCTTGAGGGCGCGTCGAACAGCAGTTCGCTGAGGTTCTCCAGCGCCGGCAGTTCCGACAGCCGATGGCCGTGGACTTCTTCGGTGCTGTACTGGGTGATCGCGGTGAAGCTCGGGTTGACGTACTCGACCACACCGTCGCAATTGACCAGCAAAAAGGCGTTGGCACTTTGCTCGACCGCGCGCTGGAACAGGTGCAGGGCGCTGGTGGCGGTGCGGCGGTTGTGGTTGTTGATGACCTGGGCGAACTGGTCGGCCAGCTCGCCGGCGAAGGCAATTTCGTCCGACTGCCAGGCGCGGGTCATGCCGGTTTGCTCAAGGCACAGCACGCCGACGACCTGGCCATCGATACGGATGCTGGCGTCGAGCATGGCATTGACGTCGCGCAGGCGCAGGCTCTCGGCCATTTCTCGGGTGCGCGGGTCACGCATGGCGTTGTGGGCGTCGATCGCGCGGCTGGTGTGCAAGGCTTCCAGGTAATCCGGGAAGCTGCTGGCGTCGATCACGTCCGGCAGCCAGTACTCTTGAGAGGCGCGTCGATAGGCGGAAATCGGCACCAGCTTCTGACCTTCGAGGTTCCACAGGCTCGCGCAATCGATCTCGTAGATCTCGCAGGCACTGCGGGTGATCAGTTCGGCGGCTTCTTGCAAGGAGTTGCCGGTGCTGTAGCGCTGGCGGGCGAGCAGCAGGATCAGGTCTTGCTGGGCGCGAACCCGCTCCAGGTGCAGCAGTTGTTCCTGCTGGGCGCGCTGGTTCAGTTCCAGGGCAATCTGCAGGCGCGAGTTCTGGGTTTCCAGGTCCAGCGCCGGGAGCAGCGGATCATCGGTAAACAAACCGTCGACCACCAGCAGATAGCCGCGTAGCAGGTGGCGATTGTGTTGTTTATAGGCTTCGCCCAATTCGAGCAGGCTGAGGGAGCCTTGGGCGGTGTGCAGCGTGTAGCGGACCAGGTAATGCGGGCTTGCGGTCAATTGCTGCTGGATTGCATCGTGCAACTGATAGCGCGCTTCGGGCTCCATCAGGCTCGCATAGGGTGAGCCGACCAGAGCGCACAGCTCGACAGCGGGCAATCCGAACTGGCGTTCGCAGTTTGGGTCAAGGAACAGCAGCGCCCAGCTTGGTTCATTCAGCCGTTCGAAACGCAGCATGCCGAGCCGCGAGGGCACAGGCAACTGCGTCACTACCTCGGCCACCATACGGCTGGCGGCATCGGGATGGCTTTTCATGGAAGAAACTCGCTTCGAAAATGCTGATCGCGCCGGGCTCGCGCCCTCTTTACTGTTGCCTGCGGCAAGGTTGCATCATGCTGCACTGACTGACAAGTAAGGATGAAGGCTAAGTGCTATAAGACTGTATCGGCGAGGGCGGGGTTTTCTCCAGCGAGGGTCTGAAAGTAATGTGGTAGAGCGAAAAGATCGCAGCCTGCGGGAGCTTCTACGGGGGAACGCGCTGCGATCTTTTCCGGGCTTAACGCAATTTAATGCTTGTCGATTGCAGAGGGTTGCCCTCCGGGTCGTGATAACTGACGCGAATCTGCTGTGCATCGACCACCAGGTGCGCAAAGTTATCCTGGCTGACCACGTTACTGGTCAGTTGGTGGTGATAGTCGCCCGCAACGGTCTGCACCAACGGTTGGTCGAGTATGAAGGTCGAGGCTTTGGCGTAGGGCAGCAGTGCGCTGTTGCACAGAGGCGACGAGACGATGGTGTGAACCTCGAAGTCCGGGTCTTCACTATGGCTCAGGCGGCTGGTGAGGGAGCCATGAACGTCGCCGGAAACGAAGATGACGTTGTTGATCTTGTGGGTCCGGATGGTTTCCAGCAGGCGCAGGCGCTGTTCGGGAAAGGCTTTCCAGGCATCGTCGCCATGACGCTTGCGGTCAGGGTAGAACATCACGCTGGTGACCACGAACTTGACCCGTGCCGGGCTGTGAATCAGCCATTTGAGCAGGGCTTGCTCCTGCTCTGCATCAAGGATGCGTCGATCGTCGGCCGAGAGCGTGCGTCGGGTTCGACTGTCGGTCACGAACCATTCGATATCCCCTTCGGAAAACTGATACCAGTAATGCTTTAGTTCTCGGCTGGGTTGCCCGTTGGGCAGTAACTCATGAACAGGGCTATGACTGGCCTGATACAACTCATAAGCCGCCATGGCATTCCTGTAGAGGAGCTTGTCGCTAGCGCTTGCATTGGCTGGCCAGTTATCTTCTATTTCGTGGTCATCCAGAATCATGTAAGTCGGAAGTGATGCCATCAAGTTCTGAATATGTGGCTGTGAAAAGGCGGTGCGATATTTGCTGAGAATCTCCTTGTACTCCCGATCAGGGCTGAGAAAGTTCAGGTCATCCACATAAACCTGATCGCCCGTCATCAACAAGGCACTGATCGGGGGGGAAGTTTTTTCAGCCAATGAGTTGATAGCAGCAAAAATTCTATCGCCTTTCGCGGGTGCCGACGGAACGCCCAGCGTCATGCGCAGGTAACGGCATGAGCCAACGATATAGCCCCGTGCTGCAGTGGTTTTGCTCGATGCGGTGCGAAAGCGGTAGATCTCTTTCGGCCATTGCAGGGGTAGCTCTTGCACCGTTTCCACGGTGTGTACCGGGCTCATGGTGCTGAACCAGCCAGCCTGGTACTCGTAGGCGGTATCGGCGTCGAGGTTGTTGAGCACAATAACGTCGGACAGGTCGCGAAGTGCTGTTAAAGCAACAAACAGGCCTGTGGACCAGTGTGTATCAGCGGCGCGGCGATAACGTATCCCCGCAAAGACCGGGGCATTGTCTTCTATATCGCCGCGTAAAAAAATGCGCGCATGGTGAGTTGTTGTATGGCCAATAATCGGGCCGACAGTCGGTTTAAACATTTTCGAATCCGTTCGAAATATAGCGGTGAAAGTTACAGTGTTTTGTGAAGGCGGTCAGCGTGCTTTGTTGGCACTATCCTATTGTTCGTTGGGTGATAAATATTGATAGGTAAGTGGACTTTGGCTGTAGTCTGAATAAGCCACGAAAGTAGTCTCGACTGTTATCGACGGTAGGAATACATACAGCGCTTAATCGACCGTTGACGGGATGCTTGAGTGGCGGGTGTTTTTCAGGCAAAAAAAGCCCCGCCAAATTGGCGGGGTTGAGGTACGAGCGTGGCGCTCGGAAAACGTGGAGCCCGAGTGGCCCTCCGGTGAAGGAGGGCTACTCGGTCTTACAGCAGAATGGTGCGGATGTCGCCCAGCAGGTCGCTCAGACGCTTGGTGAAGCGTGCAGCAGCGGCGCCGTTGATCACACGGTGATCGTAGGACAGCGACAGTGGCAGCATCAGTTTCGGCTGGAAGGCTTTGCCGTCCCAGACTGGCTGGATGGTTGCCTTGGAAACGCCGAGGATCGCCACTTCCGGCGCGTTGACGATCGGCGTGAAGCCGGTGCCGCCAATGTGCCCGAGGCTGGAAATCGTGAAGCAGGCGCCTTGCATCTCGTCTGCCGAGAGCTTCTTGGTCCGGGCTTTTTCAGCCAGGGACGCGGCTTCGGCAGCCAGTTGCAGCAGGCTCTTCTGGTCGACGTTCTTGATGACCGGTACGAGCAGGCCTTCAGGGGTGTCGACGGCGAAGCCGATGTTTACGTATTTCTTGCGGATGATCGCTTTGCCACTTGGCGCCAGCGAGCTGTTGAAGTCCGGCAGTTCCTTGAGCAGGTGTGCGCAGGACTTGAGCAGCAGTGGCAGTACGGTCAGCTTGACGCCAGCCTTCTCGGCCACGGCTTTCTGTGCGACACGGAAAGCTTCCAGCTCAGTGATGTCAGCCGAATCGAACTGCGTCACGTGAGGCACATTCAGCCAGCTGCGATGCAGGTTGGCGGCGCCAGCCTGCATCAGGCGGGTCATCGGCACTTCTTCGATTTCACCGAAGCGGCTGAAGTCCACGACCGGAATCGGCGGGATACCGGCACCGCCGGTTGCGCCTGCGGCTGGAGCTTCTTTGGCCTTCTGCATCATGGCCTTGACGTAAACCTGCACGTCTTCCTTGAGCACGCGACCGTGCGGGCCGCTTGGGCTCACCGCGTTCAGCTCGACGCCGAACTCACGGGCCAACTGACGAACCGCCGGGCCTGCGTGAACCTTGGCACCGCTTGGTGCTGGAGCAGCAACCGGCACCGGAGCGGCCTCGGCTTTTGCAACCGGTGCAGCAGCGGCAGGCGCAGCGGCTGCAGCCGGGGCTGGAGCAGCAGTTGGTGCTGGTGCAGCAGGTGCCGCAGCACCTGCCACTTTCAGCTTGAGGATAAAGTCGCCAGTGCCGACTTCGTCTTCGAGTTTGACCGCGATGCTTTCCACTACGCCGGCAGCCGGCGAAGGGATTTCCATGCTGGCCTTGTCGGACTCCAGGGTGATCAGCGATTGATCAGCCTCAACGGTGTCGCCAACCTTGACCAGTACTTCGATGATCTTGGCCTTGCCCGACGAGCCGATGTCCGGGACATGAATGTCCTGAACGGTGGCCGCAGCAGGCGCAGCGGCTGGCGCTGGAGCAGCTTGCGGTGCCGGTGCCGCAGCAGGTGCTGCAGCGGCCGCAGGTGCAGGAGCGACGGCCGGAGCCGCAGGTGCCGCAGCGGCACCCTCGACTTCCAGTTCCATCAGCTCGTCGCCTTCTTTCAGGCGATCGCCCAGCTTCACTTTCAGGCTCTTGATGACGCCAGCCTTCGGGGCCGGAATCTCCATGCTCGCCTTGTCCGACTCAAGTGTCAGCAGGCTCTGGTCAGCTTCGATGCGATCACCGACCTTGACCAGCAATTCAATTACTTCACCTTCACCGCTGCCGATGTCAGGTACGCGAATGAGTTCGCTCACAGAGTGTCTCCTCAGCAGTCCAGTGGGTTGCGTTTTGCCGGGTCGATACCGAACTTGACGATGGCTTCAGCCACCACCTTGGGTTCGATGTCGCCACGGTCAGCCAGTGCTTCAAGGGCTGCCAACACCACGAAATGACGGTCGACTTCGAAGAAATGACGCAGTTTCTTGCGGCTGTCGCTGCGGCCGAAACCGTCGGTACCCAGCACTTTGAATTCCTTGGACGGAACCCACTGACGGATCTGCTCGGCGAACAGCTTCATGTAGTCGGTCGACGCGATGACCGGACCTTTACGGCCGATCAGGCAGTCTTCAACGTAGCTGCGCTTAGGCTTCTGGCCAGGGTGCAGACGGTTGGTGCGCTCTACGGCCAGGCCATCGCGACGCAGTTCGTTGAAGCTGGTAACGCTCCACACATCAGCGCCGACGTTGAACTCTTCACGCAGAATCTTCGCCGCTTCACGGACTTCACGCAGGATGGTGCCGGAGCCCATCAGCTGCACGTGGTGCGCCGCTTCGCGGGTGTCTTCTTCGAGCAGGTACATGCCCTTGATGATGCCTTCCTCTACACCGGCCGGCATGGCTGGCTGCTGGTAGGACTCGTTCATCACGGTGATGTAGTAGAAAACGTCCTGCTGCTCTTCGGTCATCTTCTTCATGCCGTCCTGGATGATCACCGCCAGCTCGTAGCCGTAGGTTGGATCAAAGGTGCGGCAGTTCGGGATGGTGGCAGCCAGGATGTGGCTGTGACCGTCTTCGTGTTGCAGGCCTTCGCCGTTCAGCGTAGTCCGGCCGGCGGTGCCGCCGATCAGGAAGCCACGGGTGCGGCTGTCGCCAGCGGCCCAGGCCAGGTCGCCGATACGCTGGAAGCCGAACATCGAGTAGAAGATGTAGAACGGCAGCATCGGCTGGTTGTGGCTGGAGTACGAAGTACCGGCAGCGATGAAGGAGCTCATGGCGCCCGCTTCGTTGATGCCTTCTTCGAGGATCTGGCCCTTCTTGTCTTCTTTGTAGAACATCACCTGGTCTTTATCGACTGGCTCATAGAGCTGGCCGACGGACGAGTAGATGCCCAACTGACGGAACATGCCTTCCATACCGAAGGTACGGGCTTCGTCCGGGATGATCGGAACGATGCGCGGGCCGATGTCCTTGTCCTTGACCAGCTGCGCGAGGATCCGCACGAAGGCCATGGTGGTGGAAATTTCACGGTCGCCCGAGCCGTCGAGGATCGCCTTGAGGGTATCGAGCGATGGCGTCGGCACGCTGAAGCTCTGCGCGCGGCGCTGTGGCACGAAACCGCCCAGTGCAGTGCGGCGCTCGCTCAGGTAGCGGGCTTCGGCGCTGTTTGGCTCCGGTTTGAAGAACGGCAGGTTTTCCAGCTCTGCGTCTTTGACCGGAATGTCGAAGCGGTCGCGGAACAACTTCAGGCTCTCGACATCGACTTTCTTGGTGTTGTGCGCAGTGTTTTTCGCTTCGCCGGCACCGGTACCATAACCCTTGATGGTCTTGGCCAGGATGACGGTCGGTTGTTCTTTGTGGTTGACCGCTTCGTGGTACGCCGCGTAGACCTTGTACGGGTCGTGGCCGCCACGGTTGAGCTTCCAGATCTCGTCGTCGGACAGATCGGCAACCATCGCCTTGAGTTCTGGCGAGTTGAAGAAGTGTTCACGCACGAACGCGCCGTCTTTGGCTTTGTAGTTCTGGTACTCGCCGTCGATGACTTCGTCCATCCGGCGTTGCAGGATACCGTCGACGTCTTTGGCCAGCAGTGGGTCCCAGAAACGGCCCCAGATGACTTTGGTCACGTTCCACTGAGCACCGCGGAACACGCCTTCGAGTTCCTGGATGATCTTGCCGTTGCCGCGAACCGGGCCGTCGAGGCGCTGCAGGTTGCAGTTGATGACGAAGATCAGGTTGTCGAGCTTCTCGCGGCCAGCCAGCGAGATCGCGCCCAGGGATTCCGGCTCGTCGCACTCGCCGTCGCCCAGGAAGCACCAGACTTTTTGCTTGCCTTCAGGGATGAAACCACGGGCTTCCAGGTACTTCATGAAGCGTGCCTGGTAGATCGCCTGGATCGGGCCCAGACCCATGGATACCGTCGGGAACTGCCAGAAATCAGGCATCAGCCACGGGTGCGGGTAGGACGACAGACCGTTGCCATCGACTTCCTGGCGGAAGTTGTTCATCTGGTCTTCGGTGATGCGGCCTTCCATGAATGCGCGGGCGTAAACGCCTGGCGAGGTGTGGCCCTGGAAGTAGATCAGGTCGCCGCCGTGTTCGTCGGTCGGGGCCTGGAAGAAATAGTTGAAGCCAATGTCGTACAGGGTTGCGCTGGAGGCGAAGCTGGAGATGTGACCGCCCAGGTCAGAATCTTTCAGGTTCGTACGCATCACCATGGCCATCGCGTTCCAGCGTACCAGCGAGCGAATGCGGCGTTCCATGAACAGGTCGCCAGGCATGCGTGCTTCGTGGGTAACGGGAATGGTGTTGCGGTATGGCGTGGTGATGGCGTAAGGCAATTGCGAACCGCTGCGGGTTGCGAGTTCGCCCATACGGGTCATCAGATAGTGAGCACGGTCTTCGCCTTCTTTGTCGAGAACCGATTCCAGGGCGTCCAGCCATTCCTGGGTTTCGACGGGATCGAGGTCTTGCATGGCTTGCTCCAGGGCGGAAAGGCTTCCAGAATCGGTTGCCTGAGTTAGCGACTGGCCTTGTGGGCAGACGTTATAAATTCTTGGAATGCCGGAGGTTGATTCGGCGGCGTGTAGTTTTACTACAAATCGTCGGCCATTTCAGCCTTTCGAATGTATATACGAGTAGTAAAACTACAGAGGATGGGCGTGTGGCCTCCTGCTGCGTTGTGAGAATAATCGTTACTGTTGGTCTTTAGCTAACCGAGATAGGTGGAAGTTTGATGCCGGCTGCCAAAAAAACCGAAATTTCAGCTATTTCTAACTTTTGTTCGACGGTCCATTGCGTAGTGCATTTCATGCATTCACTACAGACAGCCCTTTCTACGCCGATCAAGGATAGACCATGAGCCTTCCTTCGCTTGCCGAACTGCCGGCCATTCTTCTTCCGTTTGTCAGTCGCGCCGAGCAGTCGTTGCGTGCCGCTGTTGCCCTGTTTGACGATGATCATGGTCTGTCGACCTGGTCGCCAGAGTGCTGGGCAGCGTTTGCCCGAGTGACCGCGGCCAGCGATTTTGTCATTGAGCAGAGCTTGCGTGACCCTTTGATGTTGCTTGAGCTTGTGCAGTCCGGCGAACTCGACCGAAGTTTCACCGCCGGTGAAATGTGCGCTCAGATCGCCGCCGCTGTGCAGGTGGCCACCACCGACGATGAGTTGGGCCGCGTATTGCGCCGTCAGCGCAACCGTCAGCAAGTGCGGATCATCTGGCGCGACCTGACCCGCCAGGCCGATCTGATCCAGACCTGCCGCGACCTCTCGGACATGGCCGATGCGAGCATCGATCAGGCTTATCAATGGTTGTATCAGCGCCATAGCCAGCAATTCGGTACGCCCACCGGGCGGCGCAGCGGCGAGCCGCAACAGATGGTCATCCTCGGGATGGGCAAGCTTGGCGCAGTGGAGCTCAACCTGTCGTCGGACATCGATCTGATCTTCGCTTACCCCGAAGGTGGCGAAACGGTTGGCGTGAAGCGTGCGCTGGACAACCAGGAATTCTTCATTCGTCTGGGCCAGCGGCTGATCAAGGCGCTGGACCCGATGACCGTCGACGGTTTTGTATTCCGCGTCGACATGCGCTTGCGGCCGTATGGTTCGTCCGGCGCGCTGGTGCTCAGCTTCAATGCGCTGGAGCAGTACTACCAGGACCAGGGGCGCGACTGGGAGCGTTACGCGATGATCAAGGCGCGGGTGGTGGCCGGTGATCAGGCCGCGGGTGCGCAATTGCTCGACATGCTCCGGCCGTTCGTTTATCGCCGATATCTGGATTTCTCGGCCATCGAAGCGCTGCGCACCATGAAGCAGCTGATTCAGCAGGAAGTCCGGCGCAAAGGCATGGCCGACAACATCAAGCTTGGCTCTGGCGGCATTCGCGAAGTTGAATTTATCGCACAGGCCTTCCAGCTGATTCACGGGGGCCGCGACCTGAGTTTGCAGCAGCGCCCTCTATTAAAAGTACTCAGCACGCTGGAAGGGCAGGGTTACCTGCCGCCGGCGGTGATCGGCGAGCTGCGCGAAGGCTACGAATTCCTGCGCTACACCGAGCATGCGATCCAGGCGATTGCCGACCGTCAGACGCAAATGCTCCCGCATGATGAGCAGGATCAGGCGCGCATTGCCTTTATGATGGGTTTTGCCAATTGGACCGCGTTCCATGAGCAACTGATGTATTGGCGCGGTCGGGTCGACTGGCACTTCCGTCAAGTGATCGCTGACCCGGATGAAGAGGAAGGCGAGAAGCACGAAGTGGTGGTCGGCGGTGAGTGGTTGCCGCTCTGGGAAGAAGCCCAGGATGAAGAGGCCGCTTGCCGTCAGTTGGAAGAGGGTGGTTTTGTCGATGCGCCCAAGGCCCTGAAAACGCTTGCCAGCCTGCGCAGCAGTCCGCAATTGCGGGCGATGCAACGTCTGGGGCGCGAACGGCTCGATGCCTTTATTCCGCGTTTGCTGGCGCAAGCGGTGGAACACGCAAGTCCAGACCTGGTGCTGGAGCGCGTGTTGCCGCTGGTTGAAGCGGTGGCGCGGCGCTCGGCTTATCTGGTGCTGCTCACCGAGAACCCCGGTGCACTGCGACGTCTGTTGACCTTGTGCGCGGCCAGCCCGTGGATTGCCGAGCAGATCACTCGCTTCCCGCTGCTGCTCGACGAGTTGCTCAACGAAGGGCGACTGTTCAAGCCACCGTTGGCGCCGGAGTTGGCCGCTGAATTGCGCGAGCGGTTGACGCGGATTCCCGAAGATGACCTCGAACAACAGATGGAAGCCTTGCGGCATTTCAAACTGGCACACCGCCTGCGCGTGGCGGCCTCGGAAATTGCCGGCAGCCTGCCGCTGATGAAAGTCAGCGACTACCTGACCTGGCTCGCCGAAGCCATTCTGGAGCAAGTGCTGACCCTGGCCTGGCGCCAGACCGTCGCCAAGTACGGCACGCCGCAGCGTACCGACGGCACCTTGTGCGATCCGGGGTTCGTCATTGTCGGTTACGGCAAGGTCGGTGGCCTGGAGCTGGGGCATGGTTCTGACCTGGACCTGGTGTTCATCCACGATGGTGATCCGCAAGCGGAAACCGACGGCCCGAAACCGATCGACGGCGCGCAGTTCTTCACCCGGCTGGGGCAGCGGATCATCCATTTGCTGACCGCCCAGACCAACTCCGGCCAGCTGTACGAAGTCGATATGCGCCTGCGCCCTTCCGGCGCGTCGGGGCTGTTGGTCAGTTCGTTGGGGGCATTCCAGCGTTATCAGGAAAACGAAGCCTGGACCTGGGAGCATCAGGCGCTGGTGCGGGCGCGCGTGCTGGTCGGCAGTCAGGATGTCGGCCAGTCTTTCGAAAAAGTCCGGGCGAAGGTTCTGGGCCGGGCACGCGATTTAACCAAGCTGCGCCAGGAAGTCAGTGAAATGCGCGCCAAGATGCGCGACAACCTGGGGAGCAAGGGCACCGCTGCCGGGACCGCGCCAAACGCCTTCGAAGCCACTGCGCCGTTCGACCTCAAGCAGGACGCCGGTGGTATCGTCGATATTGAATTTATGGTGCAATACGCCGCCTTGGCGTGGTCTGACACGCACCCTTCGCTGCTCCGCTATACGGATAACATCCGCATCCTGGAAGGTCTGGAGGACGTCGGGTTGATACCCGCCGAAGACGCCAGCCTGCTGCGTGAGGTGTATAAAGCCTACCGCTCCGCCGCGCACCGCCAGGCCCTGCAGAATGAGGCCGGGGTGATTCCGGGCGACCAGTTCGAGGCGGAGCGTCGAGAAGTATTGCGGATTTGGGCCGGGCTTGGCTTGAGCTAAAAGGACGAGATCAGGCAAGGAGCAGAAAATGCAGGATGACCGAGTGGCGTACACTATCAAGCCTGGATAAATAAGACGGGGAGGCCGCCAGGAAGACTGGTCATGCCTCCCCGCTCGTTTGTGGATAACTATGAATATTCTGATCGTTGGGCCCAGTTGGGTCGGTGACATGGTGATGGCGCAGACACTCTTTCAGTGTCTGAAACAGCGTCATCCTCAGTGCGAAATCGACGTGCTGGCCCCCGAGTGGAGTCGGCCGATCCTTGAGCGGATGCCCGAAGTGCGTCAGGCCTTGAGCTTTCCGCTCGGCCACGGCGTGCTGGAGCTGGCAACGCGGCGACGGATCGGCAAGTCCCTGGCCGGCCAGTACGATCAGGCGATTTTGCTGCCCAACTCGCTGAAATCGGCACTGGTGCCGTTCTTTGCCGGCATCCCGAAACGCACCGGTTGGCGTGGCGAGTTTCGTTACGGCCTGCTCAACGACGTGCGCACCCTCGATAAAGAGCGTTACCCGCTGATGATCGAGCGCTTCATGGCACTCGCCTATGAGCCGGGCGCCGAGTTGCCCAAGCCGTATCCGCGCCCGAGCCTGCAAATCGACCCGGCCAGCCGCGACGCCGCGCTGGCCAAGTTCGATCTGGCCCTTGATCGTCCGGTGCTGGCGCTGTGCCCGGGTGCCGAGTTCGGCGAGTCCAAGCGCTGGCCGTCGGAGCACTACGCCAAGGTCGCCGAAGCGAAAATCCGCGAAGGCTGGCAAGTCTGGCTGTTCGGTTCGAAGAACGATCACGCGGTCGGTGAAGACATTCGCTCGCGACTGATTCCGGGCCTGCGTGAAGAGTCGGTGAACCTCAGTGGCGCTACTTCGCTGGCCGAGGCCATCGACTTGCTGTCGTGCGCCGATTCAGTGGTGTCCAACGACTCCGGCCTGATGCACGTCGCGGCAGCGCTGAACCGTCCGCTGGTGGCCGTCTACGGCTCGACATCGCCGAGCTTCACACCGCCGCTGGCCGAGAAGGTCGAGATCGTTCGTCTGGGCATCGAGTGCAGCCCTTGCTTCGATCGTACCTGCCGTTTCGGTCATTACAACTGCTTGCGCCAGCTCACGCCGCAACCGGTGAACGAAGCCCTAGATCGCCTGCAAGGCGCACCGGTCGAGGTCCGTTAAGTTGCGGGTACTGTTGATCAAGACTTCTTCGCTGGGCGACGTGATTCATGCGTTGCCGGCGTTGACCGACGCGGCACGGGCGATCCCGGGCATCAAGTTCGACTGGGTGGTGGAAGAAGGCTTCGCCGAGATCCCGACCTGGCACCCGGCGGTCGGCAAGGTGATTCCGGTGGCGATCCGTCGCTGGCGCAAGAATATCTGGCAAACCCTCAAAAGCGGCGAGTGGAAACGCTTCAAGCAAAGCGTTCGTGCCACCCAATACGATCTGGTGATCGATGCCCAGGGCTTGCTCAAAAGCGCCTGGCTGACCCGTTACGTCCGCGCGCCGGTAGCCGGGCTGGACAAGAACTCGGCCCGTGAGCCCATCGCCGCGCGATTTTATTCCCGACGTCTGGCGGTAGCCCGTGGGCAACACGCCGTGGAACGACTGCGTCAGTTGTTCGCCGTGGCGCTGGGTTACGACCTGCCGCAAGGGTTGGGCGACTATGGCCTGAACGTCGAGCGATTGGTCGAGCTGCCGCGCAAGAATCCTTACGTGTTGTTCCTGCACGGCACTACGTGGGACACCAAGCACTGGCCGGAAGCTTATTGGCGTGAGTTGGCCGAACGCATGGGCCACCTCGGCATGGCGGTGAAGCTGCCATGGGGTAACCCCGTCGAAAAGGCCCGGGCCGAGCGCATCGCCAAGGGTCTGCGTAATGCCGAAGTGCTGCCCAAATTGAACCTGGCCGGCGTCGCCAAAGTGCTGGCCGGTGCGCAAGCCTGCGTGGCAGTCGACACCGGTCTCGGTCATCTGGCCGCCGCGCTGGACGTGCCGACGATATCGTTGTTCGGCCCGACCAATCCGGGCCTGACCGGTGCCTATGGCAAAAGCCAGGTGCACCTGGCGAGCGACTTCCCGTGTGCGCCGTGCCTGCAAAAAAAATGTTCTTACCAACCGACCGCTGAAGATCAGCGTCGATTCGATCTCAAGCGCGAGTGGCCATTGTGCTTCACTCGCCTGAACCCCGAGCGTGTCGCGAGCCGACTGAGCACGTTGTTACTGGCTGAGGAGCTGCGCTGATGCAATTGGCTTTTGTCCTTTACAAATATTTCCCGTTTGGCGGATTGCAGCGCGATTTCATGCGCATCGCCCTGGAATGTCAGCAGCGCGGGCATCAGATCCGCGTCTACACGCTGATCTGGGAAGGCGATGTGCCGCCGGGTTTCGAAGTGCTGGTGGCGCCGGTCAAGGCCATCTTCAACCATCGCCGCAACGAGAAACTCAGTGCCTGGATGGAAGCCGACCTGGCCAAGCGTCCGGTAGACCGACTGATCGGCTTCAACAAAATGCCGGGGCTTGACGTCTACTACGCCGCTGATGGCTGCTTCGAGGACAAGGCACAGACCCTGCGCAATGCCCTCTACCGTCGCTGGGGCCGCTACCGGCACTTCGCCGAGTACGAGCGCGCAGTGTTCGCCATCGATGCGAAAACCGAAGTGTTGATGATTTCCGAAGTCCAGCAGCCGCTGTTCATCAAGCATTACGACACACCGCTTGAGCGCTTCCACCTGTTGCCACCGGGAATTGCCCTGGACCGTCGTGCGCCGGCCAATGCGGCTGACATTCGCGCTGAATTCCGTCGCGAATTTTCCCTGGCCGACGACGACTTGTTGCTGGTACAGATCGGGTCCGGGTTCAAGACCAAGGGTGTCGATCGCAGCCTCAAGGCGTTGGCCGCGTTGCCAGCGGAACTGCGTAAACGTACCCGGCTGTTTGTAATTGGCCAGGACGACCCCAAAGTATTCCAGCTACAGAGTGCCACGTTGGGGCTCGGCGATAACGTGCAGTTCCTCAAGGGCCGCAGCGATATCCCGCGTTTCCTGCTCGGTGCCGACCTGTTGATCCACCCGGCGTACAACGAAAATACCGGGACGGTATTGCTTGAAGCGTTGGTGGCTGGCTTGCCGGTGCTGGTCAGTGCGGTGTGCGGTTATGCGCATTACATCGCTAAGGCTGACAGCGGCCTGGTGCTGGACGAACCGTTCGAGCAGGCGCAACTCACGCAGTACCTGACGACCATGTTGAGCGACGACGCAGCGCGTGCGGCCTGGAGTCGTAATGGCCTGGCCTTCGCTGACACGGCCGATCTCTACAGCATGCCGCAGCACGCGGCGGATGTGATTCTGGCGGAGCAACACTGATGAAGTTGATTCTTGCCGAACCGTTCAAGAGCCTTTGGGCCGGACGCGATGCGTTCACCGAAGTCGAAGGTCTGAAGGGTGAGGTGTACCGTGAGCTCGAAGCTCGCCGGACCCTGCGTACCGAAGTGGCCGGGAACGGCTTCTTTGTGAAAATTCACCGCGGCATTGGCTGGGGCGAGATCTTCAAGAATCTGCTCACCGCCAAGCTGCCGGTACTCGGTGCCGGCCAGGAATGGCGGGCCATCCAGCGTTTGCAGGAAGTCGGTGTGCCGACCATGACCGCCGTCGCTTACGGCGAGCGCGGCAGCAACCCGGCGGACCAGCACTCGTTTATCGTCACCGAAGAACTGGCGCCGACCGTCAGCCTGGAAGACTTCAGCATCGATTGGGTCAAGCAGCCGCCAGAGCCAAAACTCAAGCGCGCGCTGATCGCCGAAGTGGCGCGCATGACCGGCATGATGCACCGCGCCGGGGTCAACCACCGCGACTGCTACATCTGCCACTTTCTGCTGCACACCGATAAACCGGTGACGGCCGACGACTTCAAGCTCTCGGTGATCGATCTGCACCGTGCCCAGACCCGCCAGGCGATCACCCGGCGCTGGCGTAACAAGGATCTGGCGGCGTTGTATTTCTCGGCGCTGGATATCGGCCTGACGCGTCGCGACAAGCTGCGTTTCCTCAAGGGTTACTTCCAGCAACCCTTGCGCCAGATTCTGCGTGAAGAGGCGTCGTTGCTGGCGTGGCTCGAGGGCAAGGCCAACAAACTGTATGAACGCAAGCAGCGCTATGGAGATGCGCTCTGATGCGTTTGTCTGAGTTGAAGGGCGCCGGTCGTGCGCCAAACCTGCCATTGAGCATCGAGTTGACTGACGCCGCAGGTCCGGCGCAGTTGCAACTGCTCAGCTTGCTGCGGGTGCTGCCGGGTCGGCGTTACGTGGGCGCCGCTGTTTGGCGCGGGCGTCCGGTGTTGGCCAAGTTGCTGGTGGGTAGCAAGGCCGCGCGGCATTTTCAGCGCGAGCTGGACGGCGTGCGCCTGCTCGCGGCTCAAGGGTTGACCACGCCATTGCTCTTGGCCGATGGTTTGAAAGACGGCGAGGGTGGCTGGCTGCTGTTCGATTTCCTCGAAGGCGCCGAAAGCCTCGGCGATGCCTGGAAGCAGGTTGAAGCGCTGCCGGCGCTGGCGGACGAGCAAGCCTCGGTGTTGGCCGAGGCGCTGGCCGCCATCGGTCAATTGCACAGTAAGGGCCTGTGGCAGGAAGACTTGCACCTGGACAACCTGTTGCGCCACGACGGCCAACTGTACTTGATCGACGGTGCGGGTATTCGGGTCGAGCAGGCTGGTCAGCCGTTGTCCCGGCAGAAAGTCCTGGAGAACCTCGGGGTGTTTTTCGCTCAACTGCCCAAGTCGCTTGAGCCGTTCACCGAAGAATTACTGGTCTATTACTTGTTGAGTAACGGCGAGCACGCCTTGCCACTGGAAGCGTTGCAGAAGCAGGTCGACAAGGTCCGTAATTGGCGTTTGAAAGACTTCCTGATCAAGGTCGGCCGCGAATGCACGTTGTTCAGTGTGCAGCGCGGGGCGTTCGGTTTGCGCGCGATTCCTCGTGAGGAAGAGGCGGTCATGCTGCCGGTGCTGGCGCAGGCCGATGCCTTGCTCGATCAGGGGCATCTGTACAAGACCGGCGGCGCGGCGAGTGTCGGTAAAGTCGAGGTGGCGGGTCGGACGCTGGTGGTCAAGCGCTACAACATCAAGGGCGTTGCCCATTGGTTCAAGCGCTTCTGGCGCCCGAGTCGCGCCTGGCATTCATGGCGCGAGGGTCATCGCCTGGGGTTCCTCGGTATCGCTACGCCCAAGCCGTTGGCGCTGTTGGAGAGGCGTTTTTTCTGGCTGCGCAGTCGGGCCTATCTGATTACCGAGTACCTTTCGGGGCCGGACATTATTGAGCGCTTTGCGCCGTTCGTTGAGAGTGGTGAGGCGCCTGAAGCTGAGTTGCTGGCGCTGGATCACTTGTTTGCCGAGCTGATTCGCGAGCGCATCAGCCATGGGGATTTCAAGGGGCATAATCTGTTTTGGGACAAGGATCGCTGGTCGTTGATCGATCTGGATTCGATGTGTCAGCACGGTTCGGTCAGTAGTTTCGCTCCGGCGTATGCGCGGGATCGGGCGCGGTTCATGCGTAACTGGCCTGAGGACAGTGCGCTGTATCGGGTGATTGATCAGCGTTTGCCCAAGGAAGTGTAGGCGCTGCCGCAGGTTCGGGCCGTGTTCGGACGATCTTTTGATCTCGGCGGCCTGACAGCCGACCAATCTCCCGCAGATGTACATATCCATTCCTGCGGTAACGGCCACTTACGGTTTCGCTCTTACAGCGACTCCCTTTGGCAGACGCCCCAAAGGAAGCAAAGGTCTTCGCCCCAAGCGTACGGCACCTCGCCTAGGCTCGGCGTTCCCTCGCTCCGCTGTCCATCAGGGGGCATCGCCTCCGGTCTGCTTCGCGACGACCTCCTCTCGATGTGTCCGGCTGCGCCGTACGGCGCTGCGCGCCAACCCCCTGATGAACACCTGCACTCGGCCTCCCGATGGGGCGGGTGGATCAAGATCAAAGGCCACAGCACGGCGGCCTGCCGGCCGGCCTGAGTGGTTGGGGCGTGCACGGCTTTAGATCGTTAGATCGTTCCCACGCTCTGCGTCACGATTCGTGAGCTGATGCAGAGCGTGGGAACGATCACAATCATTTGCAGATGTGCATCGATCAAAACTGTGGGACGGGCCGGGTGGCCCTCCCACAGTGCGGTGTTACGGCGCCTCTGGCTGATCAAAATTATCCAGCGCTCGATTCACCAACAGTTCACTCAGCGAGACCATCTGCTGAATCGCCAGCGCCACGTGCCGGCGCGTACCTTCAAGCTCGAAGACCAGATCGCTGGCCAGCACATTCAACGACGCCAGGGTTTCCGAGGCATGCGCCAACAGCGTCTCATTATCCAGATCGGGGATGACTGTGAAGATGTTGGAGGGACGTTTATCGGGCAGGTTGCCCTTGTCGAACGGCGGTTTGAGGTAATGATCCAGCGCCCGCTCGGCGGCGTCGTGGAGTTTTTTTGAGTCGTTGGAAGCGTAAGGGGAAGTGCTTGGGGTTTCAGGGGGATTTGTAGTGGATTTGTCCATGATGACGCTCCTTGAGTTGGGAAGTTGCGCCTTGATTGATCCGGGCCGCGACGCCCGTTCGCTGAATTGGCAGCGACCACCAAAGACTAGTGATGCCGCTTCCCACCAGCAACCTTAAAAACATGTCGGAAGCTTCTCTGTGCCCTACGTTTAGGGACTTTCCGGGCTTCGCCCAGCTGTAGGAGATGAGCTTGCTCACGATGGCGGCCTGACAGCCGGACTGAGTGGTGGGGTCAATAGCCGTTTGTGTCCTCAGTGACAACTCTTTATGAATCATCCTACGTCATCTACAGAAGTCGTGATCTGTGGGGCCATCAATCGCGGTGCTAGCGTTGCCTGACGTTCTCGGAGGGCAAACATTGACTATCAAAACGGCTATTTCGCTGGGTGCTTTTTCTCTTGCTTTAGGCGGTTGCGGGACCGTTGCTACGGTATTGCAGGATGATGCCGAGGTGGCTCGCTGTCTCAGGAAGCAGAAAACCTATTGTCAGTCCATTCCTCGTATCTACAGCGGGGTGGCCTACGATTTTTGCGTGCTGAACGGGCCGCCCAACTCCATGGTGGGAGTGACGATGAGCGGTGTGCCTTGGGTGTACTTTGACTTTTTGGTGTCAGGCGCTTTCGACACCGTTGTGCTGCCCTACACGATTTATCGGCAAAGTACCGATGGCAGCATAGATATCCGCTGAGTGCCAAGCCAAACCCTTGAAGCTTGCTGCTAGAGGCTTGCCACTGCTTTTACGCTATAATCCCGCCCTTTAGCTGTTTCTCGCCCTTTTGCGAGGACACATTATTTCCAGGCGCACGTCGCCTGCATGCAGACTTAAGAGGCTAGACCCCTGTGGCATTGACGATTCTTGGCCTGTCCGGCGCCCTTAGCCATGATCCTTCCGCAGCCTTGTACATCGACGGCAAGCTGGTCGCGGCCGCTGAAGAAGAGCGCTTCGTACGCGATAAACATGCAAAGAACCGCATGCCTTACGAATCGGCGAAGTTCTGTCTGGAACAGGCGGGCATCAAACCTTCCGACGTTGACGTAGTGGCGATCCCGTTCGCCCCGATCAGCCTGTTCGGCAAGGCCCGCTGGCACTACGCCAAGCGTTACTGGTACGCCCCGGATCGCGCGCTTGACGCGATCCTGATGGGCAACCGTCGCTACAAGCGCTATCGCAACAAAATTGTCTGGTGCCTCGAGCAACTGGGCTTCGATCCGAAGAAGATCAAGATCGAGCCGGTCGAGCATCACCTGGCTCACGCCTCCAGCGCCTACCACTGCTCCGGTTTCAAAGAGAAAACCGCGATCCTCGGGATCGACGGCAAGGGCGAGTACGCCACGACCTTTTTCGGTTATGGCCAGAACGGCAAGATCCACAAGATCAAGGAGTTCTTCGACCCGGATTCCCTCGGTGGCCTGTACGGCGCGATCACCGAGTTTCTCGGCTTTGAGATGCTCGACGGTGAGTTCAAGGTCATGGGTATGGCGCCGTACGGCGACGCCAGCAAATATGATTTCTCCCGCCTGGCGTCGTTCGAAAACGGCGAGCTGGTGATCAACACCGATTACGCCAACGTCATCGGCCTGCGTCGCTACAAAGAGAAGGGCAAGGGTTTCTACTTCTCGCCGAAGCTGATCGAGTGGCTGGGTCCGAAACGCGAAGGCGATATTGCTGACGAGCCGTACATCCACTACGCCGCGAGCATGCAAGCGCTGTTCGAGAAACTAGCGTTGCAGATGATCGACTACTACCTGGGCGACGTGCTCAAGGAAACCGGCAAGCTGGCGTTCGCTGGCGGCTGTGCGTTGAACGTCAAGCTGAACCAGAAAATCATCGCTCGCGACGACGTCAAAGAGCTGTTTGTACAGCCTGCGTCCGGCGATGCTGGCACCGCGGTAGGGGCTGCGGCTTACGTGTCCCACGCCCGTGGTGTTCCGGTCGAGAAAATGGAACACGTTTACCTTGGCCCGTCCTACAGCAATGAAGACGTGATCGCGGCCTGCGCCCGTCACCCAAATGCGCCCAAGTGGCGCAAGCTCGACGACATGCCGGAAAAAATCGCCAAAATCATGGTCGATGGCAATCCGGTGGCCTGGTTCCAGGGTCGCATGGAGTTCGGTCCGCGTGCGTTGGGCGGTCGTTCGATCATCGGTTGCCCGAGCGCCACTGGTGTGGCTGACCGGATCAACCACCAGATCAAGTTCCGCGAGCGCTGGAGGCCTTTCTGCCCGTCGATGCTCGACACCGTGGCGCCGCAGATGATCAAGATCGATCACCCGGCACCGTTCATGACCTTCACCTTCGAAGTGGCTGAAGAGTGGAAAACCCGCGTGCCGGAAGTCGTCCATGAAGACGGTACGTCCCGTGCCCAGGTGCTCAAGCGCGAATACAATCCGCGCTACTACGACATGATGAAAGCGCTGGAAGTGCTGACCGGCAACGGTGTGTCGCTGAACACCTCGCTGAATCGCCGTGGTGAGCCGATGATCTGCTCGCCGACCGACGCCCTGAACATGTTCTTCGGTTCCGATCTACAGTATCTGATCATGGAAGACATTCTGGTGGTCAAAGACGGCGCGGACGCTTATGACACGCTCGGCTGAACGCCATGTGCTGCAGTTCTGTCACGGCTATGACGGGCCGTTCCTGGACTGCGTCCGACAGTACGCCAGCCTGTTTGCAGGGTCTGGTTATCGAGTGACCACGGTGTTTCTCACCGGGGTCGCCGATGCTGACGTTGCAGCAGGTTGTGCGTCTGATGAAGTGCTGTTCATGGAATACAGCTCCAAGGCCATTCGTGGCCTGAAGCTTTCGGCGATTGCCGATCTGCGCAAAATCGTCCAGTCGCGCAATTTCAGTTTCTGTATCGCCCACCGTTTCAAGCCGATCTACATCGCCTTGCTCGGTACGGCGTTGCCGGTGATTGGTGTGCATCACGGCTTTGGTGATTACCAGCGGCGGACGCGCAAGCTGTTCGCGCATATTTTTCGCAAGCGCCTGAGCCTGCTCGGGGTTTCCGATGCGGTCCGCGACGACATGCGCCGTTGCTTGCCGAAGTGGCCGGCGGCGCGGATTCAAACCCTCTACAACCGCATCGATGTCGACGCATTGCAGGCCTCTCAGGTGTCCTTCGATGAGGCGCGCGATGCCTTGGGGCTGTCGCCGGATGCGTGGGTGATCGGCAACGTCGGACGCCTGCACCCGGACAAGGACCAGGCCACGTTGCTGCGCGGCTTTGCCCAGGCCTTGCCGCGTTTGCCGGTCGACAGTCAACTGGCGATTCTTGGCTCCGGCCGTCTGGAGCAGAAGCTCAAGGATCTGGCTCGCGAACTCGGTATCGGTGACCGCGTGCTGTTTCTCGGCCAGGTACCGGAGGCGCGTCGTTACTTCCGGGCCTTCGATGTGTTTGCCCTGAGTTCCGACCACGAACCGTTCGGCATGGTACTGCTCGAAGCCATGGCCGCCGGTGTGCCGTTGCTGGCTACCGCGTGTGGCGGGGCGAAGGAAGTGGTCGAAGGTGTCGGTATTTTGTTCCCT
The DNA here is from genome assembly GCF_007713465.1 of Pseudomonas sp. H3(2019). Classification (GTDB taxonomy): domain Bacteria; phylum Pseudomonadota; class Gammaproteobacteria; order Pseudomonadales; family Pseudomonadaceae; genus Aquipseudomonas. The sequence goes on from NZ_VMSG01000019.1 coordinate 54,019, forward strand.
CTGGGAGATGTCGAACATCTGGCGCAGGGCCTGCAACACCTGGCCGTGATGAATCAGCACGAGCACCAGGTTTGCGCCGAAATGATGCTTGACCGCCTGCGCGAGCGTTTCTCGGATCGCGCGGTGCGCGAGGCGTTCTGGCGTCTGCCGCACGTCCTTGAACTGACGGCGAGGGCCTGATGCTCAACCGATTTCAAGGCTGGCGCGAGCGTGGCTGGTCCGTTGTCGACGCGTCGACGTATAGCGATGTCTGGCAGCGTTTTGGCGGTAGCGTCGCGACTCATCCGCTGGTGGTCGAGCGTCTGGCGCAGTTGGCCGATATCCCGGTGCGTTACCTGGCCTGGGAGCAGGGTGGCGAACTGAAAGCCGCGATCCCGACCTGGGGCCGCGACCTCGCATTGTCCAAGGACGTGCTCAAGCGTAACGGCAAGAAAGGTCTGTTCGATCTCGGCAACGCTGAATTCATCCTGCCGGCTGCGGCCGACGCGCAAGCGCTGTTGCGGCACCGCGGGCGCTACTTGTCGGCATTGAATGAAGGTCGCTTTTCCGGTCTCAAGCTGCAAACCGAACAACTGGCCATGGCCCGCACACCTGAAGAGTTGTCGAAGAAGTTTCGCTACAACCAGCGCCGTGAATTGCGTTTGCTGGAAGAGGCCGGAGGCGTGATACGAGCGGTCAGCGACTTTTCCAGTCAGGAACTGGCGGCGATCTACTGCGATTTGTTCCAGCGCCGTTGGGGTTTCCCGGCGACCGGTGCGACACGCATGAGCGAGGTGCTCGAACTGCTGCGCGAGCTGATGATCGGCTCGGTGATTTTCCTCAACAATGCGCCGATTGCGATTCAGTTGGTCTACCGTGTTGAAGCGCCAGAGTGGATCAGCGTCGAGTACATCAACGGTGGCGTCGACCCCGAGACTCGCGAGTTCAGCCCCGGCAGTGTATTGAGTTTTCTCAATACCCAAAGCGCCTGGGAGCACGCACGAGCAATCGACAAGCCGCTGCGCTTTTCCTTCGGGCGTGCCGATCGTGAATACAAGGACCGCTGGTGCAACCCTGTGCCGGTGTTTACCGTATGAGCCAGACCATGAGCCAGCCCCTCAGTCGCAAGCAGCAACTGCTCAAGCGTCATCGACGTAACAAGCGCATCGGTCTGTTGATCGGCGTCTTCCTGTTGATTGCGGTTGGCGTGCTGGTCACCTGGTGGCTGCCGCTGGTACTCGCGGTCCTGGCCTGGGTCGCCCATGAAGCGTGGTTCGCCGACCATTTGTTTTACTCGCCCAAGGACGATTACCAGTACAGCTTCCCGCCGTACACGCAGCAACCCAAGGTCCGACGGGACGGTGGGCGTCTGCTGTTGGACGACGGCGTCATCCTGACCGACGACGCCACGCTGGTACTGGCGCTGCGGGTCAAAAGCACCTGGCTGGGACGTTTTTTCGATCCTGTAGTCGAGTTGTCGGGTGGCGACAATCCAGACCGGCAAGCCTTCGAACGTGGGGTAGACGGCCTGCGTTACCTCAACCTCAGTGGTCAGGCAGACGTTCTGTCACAGGGCAACTTGTGTGTGCGTGGGCATTTCTGCCGACTGCTCGGCGAGCCTGTGCTCCGCTCGTTCGAACACCCTGATTACCGCCGTCAGCGAGTGATGGTGATCGCGCCTCACGCCGACGATGCGGAACTGGCTGCATTCGGTTTGTACAGTCAGGCCGACGAAGCCTGGATTGTCACGTTGACCGCTGGCGAAATTGAAGCCGGGCACTATCGGCAGATGGGGCTGAACGCCGTCGAGGCGTCGCGCATCAAAGGCCGCCTGCGCGCCTGGGACAGTATTGCGGTGCCGCGCTGGGCCGGTGTGCCTGAATCGCAGTGTGTGCAATTGGGGTATTTCTGCCTGCAATTGCCCGCCATGCAGGCGGCGCCGGATCAACCGGTAGGCTCGCGTGAGGCGGATCTGAGCGACACGCGACTGTTTCGCCAACTCAATCCGTTCGCGTTGCCCGGTGACCGCGATGGTGCGCCGACCTGGAATAACCTGCTGGCCGATCTGCGTGAGCTGCTGCTCAAGGCGCGCCCTGAAGTGATCGTCCTGCCGCATCCATCGCTCGATCCGCATCCCGATCACATCTGTGCACAGCATGCGGTGCTGGAAGCCTTGAAGGGGCTTGAGTGGCAGCCGACTACACTGCTCGGTTACGCGAACCACCTGCACGACAATGATCGCTGGCCAATGGGTGATTCAGAGGCCGGGATTGCGTTGCCGCCGGTGTTTGATCCGGCGCAGGTGCTGCACCCATATTGCCTGGCATTGTCGATCGGGCAGCAGTGCGACAAGGCTCTGGCGCTGGGGATGATGCATGACTTGCAGCCGCGTGCGCCGTTCAAGCGTCGCATGCGTCGTGGATTGCAGCGTCTGTTGGCAGGGCGTTCGGGCTCGCCTTATGGCGAGAACGAGTTCTTTCGCAAGGCGGTCAGGCGTCATGAGCTGTTCTGGGTTTTGAAACATTAATAAAGACGTGCGGGTATAGCGTTACTTCGTGTTCTTTTCTCTGTAGTGAGCTCTCAGTGAATAATCCGTCTTCCCGCATTCTTTTCCTTATTCCTTATTTCGGTCGCTGGCCGTTCTGGATGCCGTTCTTTCTCGAGAGCTGCCGGCGTAATGCGGACATCGACTGGCTGTTGTTCAGTGACTGCGGTCGTCCACAGAATCTGCCAGACAACGTAAAGATCGAGAACATCGGTTTCAGTGAATACTGCCAATTGGTGTCGCGCCGCCTGAATATCGATTTCTCGCCTGATGTGGCTTACAAACTCTGTGACATCAAGCCAGCGCTCGGTCATATCCATGCCGATCGCCTGACGGGTTACGATTTCTGGGCTTTCGGTGATATTGACCTGGTGTATGGCGACCTGCGTCGCTATTTTACGGCTGAGCGATTGGCCCGCTTTGACCTGTTTTCGACCCATGAGCGACGAGTTTCCGGGCACCTGTGTCTGATACGCAATACGGCTCGCCATCGTGAGTTGTTCATGCGGATCAAAAACTGGCAAACGCGTTTTACCGATCAGAAACAATACGCTCTGGATGAAGGGGCGTTCAGCCGGATTTTCCTCTGGCGCAAGAATTTCCCCAAACCGTTATTCAATCTGGTTGGCAAGTTCAATCCGTGGCGGCGGCGCAGTGAATTCACCGAAGCGTTCAGCACCCCCGGCGGCCATATCAAGTGGCACGATGGCTCTGATAATGTTCCCCAGCGTTGGTACTGGCGTGATGGTTGTTTGACTAATGATCAGGACGGAGAGCGCTCGTTTCTGTACTTCCACTTCTATATCTGGAAACGCAATGAGTGGTCACGGATGTCCGAGCCTGATCCTGAATACGTAAAAGGCCTGGCTGCCAAGTCAGCTTGGGTCATTGACGCAACGGGTTTTACCGGGGATGAACCATGACTCAGCGTTCCAAGGTCTTGCAGCTGCAGCCGGACTACAACGTTAAAGCGCACGATTTTGCCGACCTTGCGGAGCAGATCGTCAAAGCCCTTCCGGTAGAGCGATATGAAATAACGGCGGCGTTCTTGCGCGGCCGGCCGGGGCCGGGTGAGGCCGTGAGCCGTGCTGCTCGCTCGGTCTATTTCGAGTTCTCCGACAAGTCGCTCAAGGGGATGCGCCTGCGAGCCATGTGGCGGCTGTATCAGTTTTGCCGAAAAGAAAAGTTTGATGTGGTCATCTGCAACCGCTTCAAACCGGTGAACATGCTGTTACAACTCAATCGCTGGCTGAAAATACCATTGTGTATCGGCATCTCCCATGGCTTCGGCGAGTACGACCGTTTTTACCGGCGGCGTCAGGCCCAGAGCCTGGTCGACGGTCACTGGCGTTTTGTCGGTGTGTCACCAGCGGTCAAGCAGTACTTGCTCGATTGTGATTGTGGCTTCACTGACCTCAATACCTATGCCATTACCAATGCCATCGATATCGAGCAGGCTGAAGGTTTGCAGCACTCCCGTGAGCGTTCGCGTGAGTTGTTGGGGCTTGATCCATCGGTACGCTTGATCGGCGCGCTTGGGCGTTTGGTGCCCGTTAAAGGTCATACCTACTTATTGCAGGCTTTTGCCACGCTCAAAGACAAATATCCCCAGACGCAGTTGGCGATCATCGGTGCCGGTCGCGAAGAAGCCCGTTTGGCCAGCGAAATTGAACGATTGGGTTTGAGCGGACGCGCACATCTTCTGGGGTTCAAGGAAAACGCCCTGCAGTATGTTCGCGCATTCGATATCTGGACCATGCCCTCGTTGGCCGAGGGATTGGGCCTGGCATTGCTCGAAGGCATGAGCGGCCATTTGCCGGTGATTGCCTCGAATGTGCCAGCCATGCTTCCGCTGGTTCAGGGCGCGGGTGGTCTTGCTGTCGAGCCGGCGAATGTCCCGTCTCTTGCCAAGGCGCTGGATACCTATCTGGGGCTTTCGGATGAGGAACTCAAAGCCAAAGGTGAGCAGGCCTACCGTTATTTGCAAGAACAGCACGATATCGACGTGTTCCGTCAGGAGTATCTGCAATTGATCGACTCAGGGCTGAATCAGGCGCACAAGGGGGAGGTATGAAAGACGATCAACCTGTGGTGACGGTGATCATCGCTTCTTATAACCACGGCCCGTACATTGAGCAGAGTATTCTCAGCGTCCTGAATCAGACCTATTCGAATATCGAATTGCTGGTCATCGATGATGGCTCCACAGATGACAGTGTCGAGCGTATCCAGCGACTGCAGGAACAGCACTCGTTCGATTTCCGGGTTCAGCAGAATCAGGGGCTGACCAACACGCTCAATGGTGCGATTGCTCGCTCCAAAGGCAGCTTGATCGTCCCGTTCGGTTCTGACGACATCATGTTGCCGGAGCGTATAGCGATTCAGGTCGCTTACATGGATGGCAAGCCCGAGGTTGGGATTTGCGCCGGCAACATCGAGCTGATCGACGCCGATGGAAACCTCTTTCCCGAGAAGCGTCAACGCCGGGATGTACCGTTCCGACGCCTCGACTTCGATGACATGTTCCTCGAGCGAAAACCCTATCCGCCGGCCCCGACACTGATGATTCGGCGTGAGGCGCTGGAGAAGGTAGGTGGTTTCGACCCGAACATTCGTCTGGAGGACCTGCTGATCGAGTTGAAGGTGACTCACGCCGGTTACTTCATCGATGGTCTGAATGTACTGATGGCGCGCTACCGCAAGCACGCGACCAACTCGTACAAGAATCATCGTTTCATGGTCGACAACATTCTGCGGTCCTACGCGCTGTTCAGCGATCATCCGTTGTATGACGAGGTGCGTTACAAGTTTCTCAACTCGATGTTCCTCAAAACAGCTAATCGCGATCGGGTGCTGGCTCGTGAGCTGCTGGCACAGATCCCTTTCAAAGCCTGGTCTGCAAAGACCTGGCGCGGATTGGGACGGTTGTATTTTTCCCCTCTGGAAAAAAACTGAGGGGCAATGCAATGGGCTGGATTCAACGCTTTCTGGAAAAGCGCGCCATTGGGGCTCGCTTGACGAAGGACTATGGTAACTGTCTATTGGGGGCGGCATGATCCCGGATGTTTCTGGCAACCGCTGGGCCGATAAGGCTCATGCCCTGGACCGCTATCGCTGGCGGCGATTGCGCGAGCGCCATTCCTGGTTGGGCAGCCTCTTGCGCTTTGGCCGGGATGCTTGCATAGACTGGTTGTTCGGCTGGAGGGCGCGGGCGCGCCTGGCGGTGGAGGTCGTGGCCGAGCCCTGCGATTTCCTGTTGCTGCAGTCAGCATCCAAAGTCATTCCCTTGCAGCGCAAGAAACTGCTGATTGCGGCCCTGCGCGCCAGCGGTCACTCACTGGTGGAAACCGCGCTGCAGGTGCCTGGGTCTATTCTTGCCCAGCGTCTGCTCAAGCATCCGCAGCAGGCGGTGCCACTGCGCTATTTTGGCTATGCCGCGCATGCCGAATGGCTGGTGGCTCGCCACCAGCCGAAGATTCTGCTCAACGACCGTAACGGTAGCCTGTATGCGCCTTTCCTGCGTCTGGCGCTGAACCGGCATCATCACCTGCTTGTGCATCTGGCGCACGCGACCACGGTAGAGTCTTCGAGTCGTCTGGGCATGAACGACTACGACTATTACTTCATGTTCGGCCGCAGTTCGCTGGAGGCTCTGCAGTCACGGCCGCTACGCTTCGGCAGTTCGAATGCGGTGCTGTCCGGTTCGCACATGATTGACGCAGCCTACGACCTGCCACCGCCCGATCCTGAGCGGCAGGTGCTGCTGGTCCTGGGCGTTGGCCCGGACAAAGAGAAGGAGCGCAGCTACCAGCGAACCTACGCTCTGCTGCGCGACTGGGCGGCGCAGCACCCTGAGTACCAGGTGCTGATCAAGGCGCATCCGCGTAGCGAGGTGTCGTTTTGGCACGGCGCGGCCGCGGTCCTGTCCAATGTGCAGGTTCTGGACCGTGGAGTCGGTCTGGCCGCTGCGCTGGGGCAGGCTTCGATCGTTGTGAGCATTATGTCTAACGCAGTTATCGAGGCGGCGCTGGCGCGGCGCCCGGTCATTTATGTCAATGTTGGTGAACATCACGACATTTTCTCTCAGGAGCGCTTCCTGGGCGAGCGCATCACCACGACTGCAGAACTGGCCGCGCGGGTAGTCTGGATTCAAGGCAACTATCTGCAGTGCCAGGAGCGGGCCCGGCAATTCGCCGAGTTTCACTTGGCGCACGGGGTAGAAGGGCTGGATACCACCGTCGGCTTGTTGGTTGACCTGTTGCAGGCAGAGCCTGTGCCTTCTCTGGTGCTTGACAGCACCGTCCAGTAGGGGCTGGCAGTCAGGCCTGGCACTTTAATAATCACGGTTGCGGTGGTGAACGGAAAATGATTTGGCCTTTTGCACATGCCTGCGTTATCAATCTCGACAGCAGGAAGGATCGCTGGGCTCGCATACAGGCACACTTGTACGGTCTGGGGCTGCAGGCCGAGCGTTTCAGTGCCGTGTCGATGCATCGGCTGGACGATGATCTGCCATCGCCGCAACTGCGCGAGTTTTTGCTGCGCGTCGATGGCGACAGCGACAGGTTCGAACACAAGTTGCGCGCTACTTGGGCCTGCATGCGCAGCCATCTTGCGGTGATTGCCATGGCCAAGGCTCGCGGCTGGCCGCAGGTGCTGGTCCTGGAGGACGATTGCGAGTTTGAGTCCTATGCGCCTGCGGTCTTGCGTCGGGTGCCGGCACAGTTGTTGTCACGGGATTGGACCCTGCTGTACCTGGGGGGCACGCTGAAAAAGGGCGGGCAGGCGCGCAAGGTTTCAGCCAATCTGGTGGCGGTGAATCGGGTGCGCCTGGCTCATGCTTACGTGGTCAAGGCAGAGCTCTATGATCGGATCCTGCAGGAGGCGCCTCTGAGTGGGCTGCCGCTCGACTGGTATTACTCGGAAAACCTCCTGCCCACGACTCGCGCGCTCCTTGTGCGCCCCCTGCTGGCCCGGCAGAGCCTGATGGTCATGAGTGATATCGAGCAGGTAGTACGCAAGCCCAAGCTCAAGACCCGACAACTCCTGGGCCGGCTGGCTGCGCGCCTTCGCTACGGCCTGCTCGGATAATGTGCCGGCAGTAGCTGGGGAGGCGCCGCAGGTTCCATCAGCTCGCCAAACCAAGGGAATGCACTTGCTTGTGCACGCATTTGACGGCGTTGTCTGGTGCCAGGAGGGCATAGCCCTGAAGCAGGTCGGTAAAGTGCGCGTCGAACAGCCAGCGTCGGTCTTCCGTATAGCGCTGCATATGGCGCAGGTTGCGTCGACGAAGCTCCAGGTTCAGAGGTGAGGGCAGGAGGCGCAAGTCGGCCAGATCAATCAGGCCGAACTCGCCGTCCTCCAGCAAAAGAACATTACCAAGGTGCAATGAGCGGAAATAGACCCCGCGTTCGTGCAATTCCGCCAGGAAGCGCCCAAAACGGTGCACCAGTGCCTGGCGCATACTCACGCTGGGCATGGCTTGCAGCACCTGGCGCAGGGTTCTGCCTGGCAGGGGTTGGTAGCGTACGGCGCTACTGCCATTGGGCATGCGGTACAGATCGAGGATCGGTGGAGTGTTCAGGCCTGTACGGGCCAGGCGTTGGCTGTTTTCGGCGAAGCGCTCGGAATAGGGATACAGGCTGCCATAGGTATGCCAACGGCGGGCACGGAACAGCTTCAGAAAACTGCCATCCTCGAGTTTGAGGACTTTGGGTCCAAGGCCGTCTTCTTCGACCACCTGAGCGTTGACGGTCATGCGTTGGGCGTCGTCGTCAGAGAGGCTGCGAACCGAAAGCTTCGACAGACGGTTTGTGCGCTGGGCAATGCTCAGCGCAGCCATCAGTGCCAGCGGTATCCACAGCAGGAACCAATGCTCCCGGGGGGTGTACAGGATGTCGCCACCCTCTGCCAGGCTGGCCCCTATACCGAATACCATCAGGGTCGACGCCAGGATAAACAGCGGTTGCGAGCGCTGGCGCCAGCAGTTGAACAGCCCTAGAAGCTGCATGGCCAGCCAGGGCAGGAACCCGATGATGCCGACATAGAAGAGCACGCCCAAGGCAAAGCTATGAGGTTCGCGGAAGGGATACCCAACCCCCGGATCGATGCTCAGCGTCGCGTCATAACCATGGCCAGTCCAGGGCGCATCAGCGATCAGATGCAGCGCCTGTTTCCAGATTTCGAAGCGGTAAGAGTCACCGCGGGCCAGGAGCATGTCCGGGAAGGCGGCCAGCAAGCTTGCGCCAAGGATGCCGATGATGGCCAGTAGCAACAATGAACGACGGTTCCAGCAAATGAATGCCAGCCAGAGGCCTGCCATGGCGATGGCAACCAGGGGCGTTCTGGAACTGGTTGCAAGGGCGGCCGCGAACATGATCAGAAAGGCCGGGAAAATGCCGAGCAGCAGCTTCGGATTGCGCACGGTCATGCCCAGAAAAAACCAGTAGGTGCAGAAAAAGCCGAACAGGTGGGAGCTGAGCAAGGGGTTGTCAAAGACACCCCCGCCAATCATTCGGTCGCCCGGTGCATAGTGCGACAGGAAAATATAAAGATTGAATACGCTGGCGACCAACGCTACCAGGGCTGCGGCCAGCAGGACGAGTTTGAAGCTTTCGGCACGGTAGCGCAGCAGCAGGCTGGCACCAGCAAAGAGCATGAAAATATACAGCGGTGGTTTTGTCAGGCTGAACAGGCTGTCTGGCGTAGGGCTCCAGTTCAGTGACAGCAGCGCCCAGCCGGAATAAAGCAGGAATACCTGAACCAGCGGCTCTCGCAGGACGTTCTTCAATTCACTGGGGCGAATGCACAGGGCTATCAGGGCGGGGGTGCTCACGAGGCCGTAAAACAGCTTTTGGTAGCTGCCGCGTGTAGGCAGAAAAAACAGTCCGCAAAGCAAAAGAAAAAAGCCCAGCGGCAGCATCCACAGGCAAATGAAATCGAAAACCCGGGTCGCTCTGGTATTGATGCTGCTGAATGGCATACTGAACTGTATTCCGATTAAGGGTCGGTAATACTATCGTATCCGTCTACCCTGGTCCTGTGGAATATTACCGCCGGGTAACTCGTTCGAACGATCCCGGCTGAGACCGGAAGAAGCTGTGATAAAGTCAGCATCCTTTTTTTGAATACTTCGCGTGATATGACCGACTCCAGTCTCTCCGCAGGCCCTTCGAGCTTGAAAATCTATTTCCGACTCCTTGGTTATGTGCGGCCATATATCGGCCTGTTCACTCTGAGTATTGTCGGGTTTCTGATTTTCGCGTCGACTCAGCCGATGCTTGGCTACGTGCTCAAGTATTTCGTTGATGGCTTGTCCAATCCCGAGGCCGTACTGTTCCCCTCGATACCTTATCTGCGCGATCTGTCATTAATGCATGCTGTCCCCTTGCTGATCATCCTGATCGCCGCGTGGCAGGGCGCCGGTTCATACCTGGGCAACTTCTTCCTGGCCAAAGTCTCGCTGGGCCTGGTACATGATTTGCGCGTGCAGCTGTTCAACAACCTGCTGGTGTTGCCGAATCGTTACTTCGATCAGCACAACTCCGGGCACCTGATCTCACGCATCACCTTCAACGTGACCATGGTCACGGGTGCTGCGACAGATGCGATCAAGGTCGTGTTCCGGGAGGGCATGACGGTTATTTTCCTGTTTGTCTCCCTGCTGATCATGAACTGGCGCCTGACGCTGGTGATGGTTGCCATCCTGCCGCTGATTGCATTCATGGTGAGTCGCGCCAGCTCCAAGTTCCGCAAGCAGAGCAAGAAGATCCAGGTGGCGATGGGCGACGTGACCCATGTGGCCTCCGAGACCATTCAGGGGTATCGCGTGGTCCGCAGCTTCGGCGGTGAAAGCTATGAGCGTGCGCGATTCAAACGCGCGAGCCAGAGCAACACCGACAAGCAACTGCGCATGACCCGTACCGGCGCCATCTACACACCGATGCTGCAGTTGGTGATCTACACCGCCATGGCGGTGTTGATGTTCCTGGTGTTGGCCCTGCGCGGTGATGCGTCGGCGGGCGACATGGTGGCGTACATCACCCTTGCCGGCTTGCTGCCTAAACCGATTCGGCAGCTTTCGGAAGTCAGTTCGACGATTCAGAAGGGCGTTGCCGGGGCCGAGAGCATTTTCGAACAGTTGGATGTGACACCCGAAGTCGACAGAGGCAGTGTCGAGCGTGACTCCGTTACGGGGCGACTCGAGGTGCGTCACCTTAGCTTCACCTACCCGGGGACCGACCGTCAGGTGCTCGATGACATCAGCTTTTCTGTCGAGCCCGGGCAAATGGTTGCCCTGGTGGGGCGTTCAGGAAGCGGAAAATCGACCCTGGCCAATCTGATTCCGCGTTTCTATCACCACGATAAAGGCGAGATTCTTCTCGATGGGCTTGAAGTCGAGGAGTACAAACTGCTGAACCTGCGTCGGCATATCGCTCAAGTGACGCAGCATGTCACCTTGTTCAGTGACACCGTCACCAACAACATTGCCTATGGCGACCTCGCTGGCGCTCCCCGTGAAGATGTCGAGAAAGCCGCGAAAGATGCCTATGCCATGGACTTTATTGCGCAGTTGCCTCAAGGCCTGGACACCCAGGTCGGCGAGAACGGCGTGCTGTTGTCCGGCGGCCAGCGTCAGCGTCTTGCGATTGCCCGGGCGCTGTTGAAAAACGCCCCGTTGTTGATTCTCGACGAAGCGACGTCGGCCCTTGATACCGAATCCGAGCGGCATATTCAGGCCGCCCTGGATCAGGTAATGAAAGGCCGTACAACGCTGGTGATAGCCCACCGTTTGTCGACCATCGAGAAGGCCGATCTGATCCTGGTCATGGATCACGGCCAGATTGTCGAGCGCGGTACCCATTCCGAACTCCTGGCGAAGAATGGCTATTACGCTCGATTGAATGCACTGGGCCTCGATGAGCCCGCACCGCAAGGTATCGTCTGATTCCCATTTCAGGGTGAGCCATGCTCACCCTGAAGCCGCCTCGGCGTGCAGTGCGCTCAGGGTGTTTGTGTCCAGATCTTTACAGTCTTGACTATGTCTAAATAAATTTCGGTATTTCGCCTGCTACGGTTCGAGCATGAATCATTGGCTTCGGGGTGGCTGTTCGCCTCGCGTGGGTACCGGAATGTTGCAGCGCTTTTTATGGAAGCTATTACCCAAACAGCAGCGAGCGTTCCTGCTGGGGCGTTTGTCGGTCAGGGATCGGCAAGTGGTGAACAAGGCGATGTCGGGCAATGTGCGCTTTCCTCAGGCCTTCCAGCAGCGCTCCTGTGTGTTCATCCACATCCCCAAGTGTGCCGGGAGCAGCGTGTGCTCCGCGTTATTCGACGGCTGGAAACCTGGGCATTTGCCGCTGTACTGGTACGAACAGCAATTTCCCGAGCAGTTTTCCAGCAGTTTCAAATTCACCTTCGTTCGTGACCCTTTGGAGCGGGCCTATTCGGCCTACGCTTTCCTGCGTGGCAACGAACTGGGGGCGCGCGACCGACAGGCCCAGGCGCTGGTCCGTCATTACCGTGACTTCGATGACTTCATCGGCGGCTGGCTGCATCCGGAGAACGTTCAGAAACAGATGCATTTCGTTCCCCAGACCGACTTCCTGGTCGACTCCATGGGGCATATGGCGATGGATTTCGTGGGGTATCAGGAACACCTGGGTCGTGACTTTCAAGTGCTTTGCGAGCATTTAGGGGTTGTCTCGTTATTACCCCATGTGAACAGCTCGCAGCATCGCCAATCGGCGCCCGCTCGTGATTTTTGCTCGGTACGCACTCGCCGTTTGGTGCGTCGGGTCTACCAACGTGACTATGAGATGCTCGGCTATGAGTAAATTGTCGTTTGTCTGCGAGCAGCCTCCACAGATCCGCCCTTACGCATTGTCGTTGTCACCCTCGGCCCGAGCAGCGCTCAAGCATCAACAACCGTGTTGCCTGTGGCTGACGGGGTTGTCCGGTGCCGGCAAGTCGACCTTGGCCAATGCGCTTGAGGTACAGCTCAATGAGCAGGGGCGCCACACCTTTGTGCTGGATGGCGACAACGTGCGCAACGGTTTGTGCAATGACCTGGGCATGGGAGCGGCAGCGCGCAAGGAAAACATCCGGCGTATTGCCGAAGTGGCGCGGTTGATGGTCGACGCGGGGCTGATTGTGATTGTCTCGGCAATTTCGCCGTTTCAGGCCGATCGAGCGTCGGCCAGAGCCTTGTTCCGCGAGGGCGAGTTTCTTGAGGTGTATGTCAGCACGCCGTTCGACATCTGCGCCCGGCGCGATCCCAAGGGTTTGTATCAAGCTGCACTGCAAGGGCGAATCAAGGACTTCACCGGTCTCGACAGCCCTTATGAAGCACCGCAGCAGGCGGACTGCGAAATCAATACCGACGAGGTCGAACTGACCGGCGCCGTGCAGCACGTCCTGAGTGTTTTGTTTAAAAAATGAACAATATAGCGGCGTGATACACACCTGTTGAAGCTGTCGAACTAGGCAGCGTTCACGCTGTGCTAATATCGCGCCCCTGTTCATTTTGTATGTGGGTTGCACCATGAAGTTGTCCATGCCGCGATTCGATCAAGCCCCTGTCTTGGTGGTCGGCGATGTCATGCTCGACCGTTACTGGCATGGTGGTACCTCACGGATTTCTCCTGAGGCACCGGTGCCGGTGGTCAAGGTCGAGCAAATCGAAGACCGCCCGGGCGGTGCTGCCAACGTTGCCTTGAACATTGCCGCGCTCGGCGCGCCGGCGTCCCTGGTCGGTGTGACCGGTGATGACGAGGCCGCCGACAGCCTGACCAATAGCCTCAAAGGCGCCGGTGTGCGTGCGTTGTTTCAGCGCATCGCGCATCAACCGACCATCGTCAAGCTGCGGGTCATGAGTCGTCACCAGCAATTGCTGCGTATCGACTTCGAAGAACCGTTTGCCACCGACGCACTGGCGCTCGGCGCTGAAGTCGACGGCCTGCTCGAAGGCATCAAAGTGCTGGTGTTGTCCGACTACGGCAAAGGCGCGTTGAAGAACCATCAGGTGCTGATCCAGGCCGCACGTGCCCGTGGCATTCCGGTGCTGGCGGATCCCAAAGGCAAGGATTTCTCGATTTACCGTGGTGCCAGCCTGATCACCCCGAACCTCAGCGAGTTCGAAACCATTGTTGGCGGTTGCGCCGATGAGCACGATCTGGTCAGCAAGGGCGCGAAGCTGATGCACGACCTTGATCTCGGCGCCTTGCTGGTCACGCGTGGCGAGCACGGCATGACCTTGCTGCGTCCTGATCATCCGGCGCTGCACTTGCCTGCACGGGCTCGTGAAGTATTTGATGTGACCGGTGCCGGTGACACGGTGATTTCTACGTTGGCGGCGGCGATTGCTGCTGGCGAAGAACTGCCGCACGCAGTGGCCCTGGCCAACCTGGCTGCTGGCATCGTGGTCGGCAAGCTGGGTACGGCAGCGATCAGTGCTCCGGAGTTGCGTCGCGCGATTCAGCGTGAAGAAGGTTCTGAACGGGGTGTTCTGGGCCTGGAGCAATTGCTGCTGGCCGTCGACGATGCGCGTGCGCACAAAGAGAAGATCGTCTTTACCAATGGCTGCTTCGACATCCTCCATGCGGGCCATGTGACCTACCTGGAGCAGGCGCGGGCGCAGGGCGATCGTTTGATCGTTGCGGTCAACGACGATGCATCGGTGAGCCGCTTGAAAGGTCCGGGGCGGCCGATCAACAGCGTTGACCGGCGCATGGCGGTACTGGCAGGTCTGGGTGCGGTGGACTGGGTGATCAGCTTCCCTGAAGGCACTCCGGAAAACCTCCTGGCGCAGGTCAAGCCGGACGTGCTGGTCAAGGGCGGCGATTACGGGATCGACCAGGTGGTCGGCGCCGACATCGTCAGCGCTTATGGTGGAACAGTGAAAGTGCTGGGGCTGGTGGAAAACAGCTCGACGACGGCAATTGTCGAGAAGATTCGCAAGACCTGAGTCGTTACACGGATCGTTCCCACGCAGAGCGTGGGAACGATCATCTAAGGGTTAGCGTGCGGCCTTGCGCGGCACAATTTTCTTCAGCAGCAGTCTGGCCTTGCCGGTCAATCGGCTGAAACCCGATGCCTTGCCCGGTTGGCTCAAGCCCTGCTGCCTGAGCCAGTCCTTCCAGCGAATCCGTTCGTCACGCACCAGCCAGCCTTCCTGCCGGGCAAAACTCTCTGCCAGATACAGTCCGCGTGTGCTTGCGGGGTAGAGCTGATCTTTTTTCAGGGTATAGAGCTCGGGCAACGGCTGGCCATCCTCAAGCGGCATCAGATACAGGTCGGGGTGCTTGCGATCCAGTCGCGCAACGAGTTGATCGCCTTCAAGGCGTTCATCGACATGGAACAGGCTCAGCGATTTGGTTTCCTTGGGCACGTCCAGGCGCAAATCGTAAATCAACTGCAACGAAGCCGTGGGCAGATGCACGTAGGCCCGTGGGCGTTCGATCAACTGCATATTGGCGCAGCGCACCGGGCGTGCAGCGCCAGACAGCGGCGTCAGGCGAAACGGCAGCGCCTCGCGGTAATGCAGCGCGCTGGCGTAGGGCGCTGGCAGCCAGGTGTCATTGAAGCGCCCGCCGAGCCAGCCTTCAGGGGTTTCCAACAGGCATTCTTCGGCGATCTCCTGAATGGCCGTGTGCAACGGCAGGTTCAGTTCGTGAGCCGGCACATAACCCGAGATCAGTTTGAGCACTACATCGCCACGGTCCTGACGGCGCTGGCGGACCAGCACCCAGTAATCGCGATTCTGCCAGTGCAGGGTCAGCCGCACCGAAACGCCCAGGTTAGCCAGCTCCAGTGAGAAGTGCTCTGGATTGGCTACTGTGACCGGGCGCCGACGTTGCAGGGTCTGGGAGAAATTCAGCGGCCTGCCGACACTCTGATAACTCAGGCCTTCGGGAGTCGCTTCGACGTATAACGGCAGGGTCTTGAAGTTGCTGGGGTTTTTTCTTATGAGCGTTCGCGGCATGTCGGCTCCTTCTTGCGTCGGGGTCGGCCGCCTTGGCGGCTGTTCAACGACTACGTAGGACTTGAGCAACAATCGCCACATTGTGGGCGAGGTGCAGCGGATTAATGGTCCCGACAATAGCACTGGCGACACCGGACTGCGCAAACAACAATTCGAAGCTGGCGCGTACCGGATCAACGCCCGGGCTGAGGCAGACGTGACCGCTGGCCAGAGCCTTCTTCACCAGGATCGCTTTGCCGTGGGCAGCAGCGTAGTCGATGACTGGCCGCTCGGCCTGTTCGTTGAGATTGTAGGTGATCATGGCGCAATCGCCTTGTTCCAGAGCCTTCAAGCCACCATCGACAGTTTTGCCGGAAAACCCGAACCCGCGAATCTTGCCTTCGCGCTTAAGCTCGGCGAGGGTCTGGTAGACCTCGCACTCGTTGAGGATCGCCAGGTCGTTTCCGTCCGAATGCACCAGCACCAGATCAATAAAGTCGGTTTCCAGGCGTTGCAGGCTACGCTCCACGGAAAAACGTGTGTGTGCAGCGCTGAAATCGTGGTGCGACTGGCCATCGGCGAACTCTTCACCGACCTTGCTGACAATCACCCACTCCTGACGCTGACCGCGCAGCAGCGGGCCGAGGCGTTCTTCGCTGCGGCCATAGGCGGGCGCGGTATCGATCAGGTTGATGCCCAGGTCACGGGTCAGCTTGAGCAGCCTGCGCGCTTCATCATCGTCCGGGATCTGGAAGCCGTTGGGATATTTCACCCCTTGGTCGCGGCCAAGCTTCACCGTGCCCAGGCCCAGTGGCGAAACCAGCAGGCCAGTACTGCCCAACGGGCGATGCAGGTCGTGCAGGGTGGCTTGGCTCATGGCAGCAGTTGCTCCCAGGCAGGCACGCCCATCGGCGGTTTTGGCAGGGTTGGCAGCGGGGCCGGGTGGCTTGGCTGGATGCCGTCGCGTTGCAGCGACGCCATTACCCTGTCAGCGAAGTCCGGTGCCAGCGCCAGTTTGGTCGGCCAGCCCACCAGCAGGCGATCCTGCTCGGCGAGGAAGGCGTTGTCGGGGCGGCTCAGGCCTGATTGCAGCGGTTCGGCGCGCTCGACCCGCAAGGTCGCCCATTGCGCCTGGCTGAGGTCGACCCAGGGCAACAGGTTGCCGAGTTCTTTCTGGGCGGCAGCAATTTGCGCGGCAGGTTCGCGAGCCACGCCTTCGGCTTCGGCGATATCACCGCCCAGGTACCAGACCCATTGACCATTGGCGGCCGGATGGGTGGTGACGGTGATGCGCGGTTTTGGCCCGCCGCCCAGGCAGTGGGCGTAGAGCGGTTTCAGGCTCGGGCCTTTGACGATGACCATGTGCAGCGGCCGACGTTGCATGGCCGGCTGGCTCAGGCCGAGCGCCGTGAGCAAGTCAGCGTTGCCAGCGCCAGCGCTGAGGACGATGCGCTGTGCGCGGATCTCGCGCTCGTCGACGCGCAGGCCGACCAGTTCGCCGTTTTCCAGCAGTGGCTCGATCTTCTGCCCGGCCAGCAGGCCGTCACCGGCCAGCTCGGCCAGACGCCCGATCAGGCTTGGCACATCGACCACCAGTTCCGCCAGGCGATAGACCTTGCCCTTGAAGCGTTTGTCTTGCAGGGCCGGCGGCAGTTGCTCGCCCTTGACCTGATCGACCCGGCCGCGCACCGCTTTGCTGGCGAAGAAACTGGTGAGGTTGCCGGCGAGGGTGCCGGGGGACCACAAATAGTGGGCTTCGGACAGCAGACGCACGCCGGACAGGTCCAGCTCGCCGTCACCGGCCAGCGCTTCACGCCAACGGCGCGGCATGTCGGAAATCGCTTCGGAGGCCCCGGTCAACGCGCCATGCAGCGCGTACTTGGCGCCGCCGTGGATGATTCCCTGAGACTTCACGCTCTGCCCGCCGCCGAGGCTGGCGCATTCCACCAGTACAGTCGAGAAACCCTGTCGACGCAGGCGTGCGTTCAGCCAGAGGCCGGCGACACCAGCGCCGACAATCAGTACGTCGGTGGAAATAACGGATGGCATGCAGCGACCTCGGAGTTCAGGACTAGAGGCGCAGTATACAGCCAAGCGGCAAGCTTCAAGCCTTAAGCTGCAAGAGGACTGCTGCTCTTGCCGCTTGTAGCTTGAGGCTTGAAGCTGCTTTTAGTGTCCCGCAGTTTTCGAGAACAGCTGGATGACCACCACGCCCAGAACGATCAGCGCCATGCCAAGCATGGCCGGGATGTCGAGTTTCTGGTCGTAGAGGAACAGCGCCGCGATGCTGACCATCACGATGCCCATGCCGGCCCATATTGCGTAGGTGATGCCAACCGGGATGGTGCGCACCACCAGGGTCAGCATCCCGAAGGCGATGCTGTAACCGACGATGATCAGCAGCAGCGGAATGGGCGTGCTCAGGCCCTTGACCGCTTTCATCGATACGGTGGCGATCACTTCGGCGCAGATGGCGATAGCCAGGTAGTAGTAAGCGTTCATGGTGTGATCCTCGTATTTTGGCCTGCTTGATGAGGTCGGCATTCTAGAGACTTTCGAGATGGGGTAAAGTCATTACCTATCTGATTTTGAGATGGGTTGAGCCATGAGTGTGCAATGGAATCTGGAGCAGATGCGTTTGTTCGTCAGTGTGGCCGAGCAACGTTCGTTTTCGGCGGTCGCGCGGAATCAACGCAAGGCGCAATCGGCGGTCAGCAGTGCGATTGCACTGCTTGAAGCCGACCTTGGCCTGAACCTGTTTGATCGCAGTAGCGGCCGCCAGCCGCGCTTGACTGAAGCGGGCAGCGCGTTGCTCGAAGAAGCGCGAGAGGTGCTGCGCCAGTGCGAGCGTCTCAATGGTCGGGCGCAGGCGTTGATGCGGGGTCAGGAAGCGCGCTTGCGTCTGGCGCAGGATGAGGCCATGCCTTATCAGCCGGTGCTCGACAGCCTTGAAGCATTGGCCGAGCAATTTCCCAGCCTGGAAGTGCAACTGGCCAGCGCTGCGCAGGGCGATGTGGCGCGCAAACTGGTGGAGCGCCGGGCCGATCTGGGCTTGCTGTTTTATCACGAACAGATTCCAGAAGCCCTGGAACGTCGGGTGCTGGGCAGTGTCGAGATGGTCACGGTGTGCGGAGTAGGGCATCCGCTGGCCGCAGAAGGGCAGGTCAATTGCCAGCAGATGGCGCAGCATCGACAACTGCTGATGGCCACGCATTCCAGCGTCTATCCCGGCAGTGAGCAAGCCAGCCCGCAAGTCTGGCGCGCCGACAGCTTCTATGTGCTCGCCGAGTGGCTGATGCGCGGACTGGGCTGGGGCTGGTTACCGAGACACGTGGTGCAGTACCCGGCGTATCAGGGGCAGATGGTCGAACTGGTCAGCGAGTGGACCCCGCCAGCGTTGGTGGTGGAACTGGTCTGGCGGCGTGATGAACCGTTGGGGCCGGCGGCCCGTTGGTTGGCGGAACGTTTTGCCGTGCACTTGCAGGCGATCGGTTAAAAAAGCCGATAAACTCCGCCGCCATGAATAGAACTCTCTACACCGCGCTGTTTTACCTGGGGCTGCCACTGGTAGCGATTCGGCTGTGGTTGCGCTCGCGCAAGGCGCCGGCGTACGCCAAGCGTATTGGCGAGCGCTTCTCCATCGGCTTGCCGGTGATGAAGCCCGGCGGCATCTGGGTGCATGCGGTGTCGGTTGGCGAAAGCATTGCTGCTGCCCCCATGATTCGCGGGTTGCTCGAACGTTATCCGCAGCTGCCGATCACCGTGACTTGCATGACCCCAACCGGCTCCGAGCGGATTCACGCAATGTTCGCCAATGAGCCACGCATCCAGCACTGCTACCTGCCTTACGATCTGCCGTGTGCGGCGGCGCGGTTCCTCGACCGGGTTCAGCCGAAACTGGCGGTGATCATGGAAACCGAACTCTGGCCGAACCACATTCATCAGTGCGCCAAACGCGGGATCCCGGTGGCGCTGGCCAATGCCCGGCTCTCGGAACGTTCGGCCAAAGGCTACGGTCGTTTCGGTAAATTGACGCAACCGATGCTCGCCGAAATGAGTCTGTTCGCAGTGCAGACCGAAGCCGAGGCCGAGCGTTTTCGACGGTTGGGCGCGCGCGCCGAAACGGTCGAAGTGACCGGCTCGATCAAGTTTGATTTGCGCATCGACCCCCAGTTGCTGCAGCGTGCCGCCGAGTTGCGCCAGCAATGGCAAGCGGTCGAGCGTCCGGTATGGATCGCCGCGAGTACCCATGAAGGTGAAGACGAAGTGGTGCTGGCGGCGCATCGACAATTGCTCGCCAGCCATCCGGATGCGCTGCTGATTCTGGTGCCGCGTCACCCCGAGCGTTTCAATCCGGTGTTCGAACTCTGCCAGCAGCAAGGTTTCAACACGATCCGTCGTTCGACCGGCGAAATGGTCAGCGCCAGCACCTCGGTGCTGCTCGGCGACACCATGGGCGAGTTGCTGTTTCTTTATGCCTTGGCCGACAGCGCGTTTGTTGGTGGTAGCCTGGTACCGAATGGTGGGCATAACTTGCTGGAGCCGGCAGCGCTGGCCAAACCGGTGCTGAGCGGGCCGCACCTGTTCAACTTCCTTGAGATCGCCGCACTGATGCGCAACGCCAAGGCGCTACAGGAAGTGGATGACGCCCACGGGCTGGCGGTGGCGGTGCAGCGACTGTTTGAATTGCCACGCGATGCGCAGCAGATGGCAGAGGCGGGGCTTACGGTGATGCGCGCCAATCAGGGCGCCTTGCAGCGATTGCTGGATGGGTTGGGGCGGTTGATCAACCGTTAGATCGCGGTGCTTCAAATAAAAAGATCGCAGCCTGCGGCAGCTCCTACGCGGGATTTGTATTCCTCCGTAGGAGCTGCCGCAGGCTGCGATCTTTTGCTTTTTACTGACCCGGATTAGCTTTTAGCTGCTCCGCTGCAGCCTTGGCCAGGTCCGGTGGCAGGAAGTCCTTGTCCGGGTTGTAGTCGGCCTTGAGGTAGCGCTTCAGGTCCTGCAAGTCGCCCGGGCTCAGGGTGCCGGCCGCCTGCTTCAGGCGCAGGTTGTCGAGAATGTAGTCGTAGCGGCTGTTGTTGTAGTTGCGCACCGAGGTGTACAGCTGGCGCTGGGCGTCGAGCACGTCGACGATATTGCGCGTGCCTACCTGATAACCGATCTCCGTGGCTTCCACCGCGCTCTGGTTCGAGATGATCGACTGGCGGCGTGCCTGCACCTGCTCGACATCGCTGTTCACCGCACGGTGCAGGTTGCGGGTGTTTTCCACCACTTGCCGGCGCAGTGCTTCGCGTTGCTGTTCGTTTTGGTCCAGGCGCGAGTACGACTCGCGAACCTGCGAGCTGGTCAGCCCACCACTGTAGATCGGAATGTTCAATTGCAGGCCGACCGAGCTTTGCGAGACGGTGCCGCCGTACGGTTGACCAAAGGCGCTCGGGTTACTGAAGCCCAGCGCATCGTTGTCACCGGTCTTGTACTGCGCCACGGCGTCGAGGGTCGGTGCGTGGCCGGCCTTGCGCTGCTTGAGCGTTTCTTCGGCGGCGCTGACCGCGTAGTTGCTGGCCAGCAGGTTGAGGTTCTGTTTGGCGGCAGTGTCGACCCAGGCCTTGGCGTCGTTCGGCGCTGGCGGCAGGACCGGCAAGGTGTGGACGATGCCCTGAATCGAGTTGTACTGATGGTTGGTCAGGGTGATCAGTGCTTCGAACGCATCATCCACCTGGCGCTGGGCGAGAATCCGGTTGGCGCGCGCGGTGTCGTAACTGGCTTGCGATTGCAGCACGTCGGTCTTGTCCGAGAGGCCGACATCGAAACGCTCATTGGACTGATCGAGCTGGCGCTTGAACGCGGCTTCCTCGGCCTTGGTCGAGGCAAGGTTGTCCTGACTGCGCAGCACGTTGAAGTAGGTTTCGGCGCTTTGCAGGATCAGGTTCTGCTCGGTCGCCGAAAGTTGCAGCGCCGCTTGCTCGTTGACATCCTTGGCTGCCTGAAGCTGGAACCAGCGATCGGCGCGGAACAACGGCTGGGCCAGCGTTGCTTGATAGAAGTGAGCACTGCGATTGGCAATAGCCGATGGCTGGTCGATTTTCGTCCGGACATCGGCGACCTCGGCGCTACCCGAGAGGTTCGGCAGCAGGCCGGCGCGGGCCTGGGGCACGACTTCCTTTTGCGCACCATATTGGGCGCGGGCGGCGGCCAGGTCAGCGTTGTTGTCGACAGCTTCCTGGTAGACGCTAACCAAATCGGTATTGGTCGATAATGGCGCTTCTGCTGCCCAGGCCATTCCGTTGGACGCACAAGACACGGCAAGAGCCAGTGAGAGTTTGCGCAGCATGAGGCGATCCCTAAATTTTATTACGTCGATAATTTGAGCGCCAAGGCTACGGCGCACGCCCGGCAGCGTCAAGGCGCAGCATGGCGTAGCGAGTGTAGATGCACCAACCTGCGGCAACAATCCTGTAATGACGCCATTCATCACGCTGTTTGCACCGGTGTTGGCGTTCTTTGCCGGTTGTGTCTAGACTGGCCGGGTTCTTGTCGGGGTGCCTTGCTATGAGGCTGAGATCGAATAATTTCGGATCCCGTTGAACCTGATCAGGTTTAAGCCTGCGTAGGGAACAAGATTTCTCGTCACCCGGCGAGTCCTCTTGTGCTTCGTCCGGGATGTTGTTCGACAATCGAACAACCCTCGTGCACTCAGCACAGCACTCATCCAGCTGGAATTTTCACTGGTGGGCTGCGTCCATTCGTTACAGGTTCGCTCCGACAAAATTCCACTGCCTGGATGATGTCTGGAGAGCCCGTGATGACTACAAAATCAAAAAATGCGATCAATCTGAGTGACTCGGCCAAAGTCGATCAGCAATCGGTTCAGCCCTTTACCCGCTCGCAAAAAATTTATGTTCAGGGCTCTCGCCCGGACATCCTCGTGCCGATGCGCGAAATCAGCCTAGACGTGACCCCCACCGACTTCGGCGGTGAGATCAACGCGCCGGTCGTGGTCTACGACACCTCGGGTCCGTACACCGATCCCAACGTCATCATCGATGTGCGCAAAGGCCTGGCCGATGTGCGTTCGCCGTGGATCGAAGCCCGTGGCGATACCGAGCGCCTGGCCGGCCTGAGTTCGAACTTCGGCCAGGAACGCCTGGCCGATGCCGAGCTGACCAAGCTGCGCTTCGCTCACGTGAACAACCCGCGCCGCGCCAAGCCGGGCGCTAACGTCAGCCAGATGCACTACGCCCGCAAAGGCATCATCACCGCCGAGATGGAATACGTCGCCATCCGCGAAAACATGAAACTCGAAGTGGCCCGTGCCGCAGGCCTGCTGGATCAGCAGCACGCCGGTCACAGCTTCGGCGCCAGCGTGCCGAAAATCATCACCCCGGAATTCGTCCGTGAAGAAATCGCCCGCGGTCGCGCGATCATTCCGGCGAACATCAACCACACCGAACTGGAACCGATGATCATCGGCCGTAACTTCCTGGTGAAGATCAACGGCAACATCGGCAACAGTGCGCTGGGATCGTCCATCGAAGAAGAAGTGGCGAAACTGACCTGGGGCATTCGCTGGGGTTCGGACACGGTCATGGACCTGTCCACTGGCAAGCACATTCACGAAACCCGTGAGTGGATCATCCGCAACTCGCCAGTGCCGATTGGTACCGTGCCGATCTATCAGGCCCTGGAAAAAGTTGGCGGCGCCGCCGAAGACCTGACCTGGGAGCTGTTCCGCGACACGCTGATCGAACAGGCCGAGCAGGGCGTCGATTACTTCACCATCCACGCCGGCGTGCTGCTGCGCTACGTGCCGCTGACCGCCAAACGCGTGACCGGCATCGTCTCCCGTGGTGGTTCGATCATGGCCAAGTGGTGCCTGGCGCACCACAAAGAGAACTTCCTCTACACGCATTTCGAAGACATCTGCGAAATCATGAAGGCCTACGACGTCAGCTTCTCGCTGGGCGATGGCCTGCGTCCGGGCTCGATTGCCGACGCCAACGACGAAGCGCAATTCGGTGAGCTGGAAACCCTCGGCGAGCTGACCAAGATCGCCTGGAAGCACGACGTGCAAACCATGATCGAAGGCCCGGGCCATGTGCCGATGCAGTTGATCAAAGAGAACATGGACAAGCAGCTCGAGTGCTGCGACGAGGCGCCGTTCTACACCCTCGGCCCACTGACCACCGACATCGCACCGGGTTACGACCACATCACCTCGGGCATCGGCGCGGCAATGATCGGCTGGTTCGGTTGCGCCATGCTCTGCTACGTCACGCCGAAGGAGCACTTGGGCCTGCCGAACAAGGATGACGTGAAGACCGGGATCATCACCTACAAGATCGCCGCCCACGCGGCAGACTTGGCCAAAGGGCATCCGGGCGCACAGATCCGCGACAACGCCTTGAGCAAGGCGCGTTTCGAATTCCGTTGGGAAGACCAGTTCAACCTCGGTCTGGACCCGGACACCGCGCGTTCGTACCACGATGAAACCCTGCCGAAGGATTCGGCCAAGGTCGCGCATTTCTGCTCGATGTGCGGGCCGAAATTCTGCTCGATGAAAATCACCCAGGAAGTCCGCGAGTATGCGGCCAACCAGCGGATCGAAACCGTCGATGCCGAAGTCGCCCAAGGTCTGGCCGAACAGGCTGAGCGCTTCAAGCAGGAAGGCAGTCAGCTGTACAAGAAGGTTTGATCTGACCTGAGGTCGGCGGTGCCTGCACCGCCGCCATCGCGAGCAAGCTCGCTCCCACATTGGATCTCTGTCGTCCACATACCTTGTGTCCAGAGCAGATCTCATGTGGGAGCGAGCTTGCTCGCGATAGCGCCAGACCAGACACCCGCGATCTCAATGACACACTTTATCCCTCCGAGATAACACCCTTGAGTATTCAACCCGGTACCTATTCCCCCGACCACGCCGTGCCTCTGGCCCAGCGCGTATTCGGTGCCCGCGATTTGTTCTCCCTGTGGTTTTCCCTTGGCATTGGTCTGATGGTCTTGCAGACCGGGGCCTTGCTGGCGCCGGGGCTGGGGTTGTCGGGCTCATTGCTGGCGATTTTTCTGGGCACGCTGGTCGGCGTTCTGCTGCTGGCATGCGTCGGGGTGATTGGCTGCGATACCGGCCTGTCGGCCATGGCCGCACTCAAACTCAGTCTCGGTGCTCGCGGTGCGAGCCTGCCGGCGCTGTTGAACCTGCTGCAACTGATCGGTTGGGGGTCGTTCGAAATCATCGTCATGCGTGACGCGGCCAGCCTGCTCGGCGCTCGTGCGTTCAGCGACGCTAGCCTGATGGCCAATCCATTGCTCTGGACCCTGGTGTTCGGCGCCCTGGCCACCTTGCTCGCCGTTAGCGGTCCGTTGACGTTCGTCCGCCAGATCCTGCGCAAGTGGGGCATCTGGTTGTTGCTGGCGGCCTGCCTCTGGCTGACCTGGAACCTCTTCGCCAAAGCTGATCTGGCCGCGTTATGGAAGCAGGCCGGTGACGGTTCGATGCCGTTCGCCGTGGGGTTTGATATTGCCATCGCGATGCCGCTGTCGTGGCTGCCGCTGATTGCCGACTACTCGCGTTTCGGCAAGCGTGCGAAAAGCGTATTCGGCGGCACGGCGCTGGGCTTCTTCATCGGTAACTTCTGGCTGATGAGCCTGGGCGTTGCCTACACCCTGGCGTTTGCCCCGAGTGGTGAAGTCAATGCCTTGCTGTTGGCGCTGGCCGGTGCCGGTTTGGGCATTCCGCTGCTGCTGATCCTGCTTGACGAGTCGGAAAACGCGTTCGCCGACATTCACTCGGCGGCGGTCTCCAGCGGGATTCTGTTACGGATGAAAGTCGAGCACCTGGCCTTGGCCATCGGGGTGATCTGCACCTTGATCGCGTGCCTCGCGCCATTGGCCCAGTACCAGAACTTCCTGCTGTTGATCGGCTCGGTGTTTGCGCCGCTGTTCGGCGTGGTGCTGGTGGATCACTTCATCCTGCGCAAGCGCAGTGCCCAAATTGCGTCAGCCGCCTTGCGCTGGCCGGCATTGCTCGCCTGGCTGGGCGGGGTGAGCACCTATCACTTGCTGGCGAATCTGTATCCGGAGGTCGGCGCAACCCTGCCATCGCTGGTAGTGGCAGGGCTGCTGCAACTGCTGCTGGGTCGGGTCTTCAGCTACGCTCAGGCACCAGCTCAGGCTTGATCTGGCCCTTCAGGCGAGCGTAGGGGATGGTCATTTCGATGAGGCCACTCGAATAGGGTGCGATGGTCGCAACGTTGTACTTGAGCACCACCCCGGCGCTGGTCAAGGCCACGTTCGGGGTTTTCTGGAAGGGCCAGCTTTTGACGAAGTCGGGGTCACGATCCAGCTGCGAGTTGATCAGCCAGCTATTGTGCGCGACTTGCGCGGTCTTCCAGAACGCCACTTCCTGCCCCGGCAAGAGCATGTCGCTCAGGCTCAGCTCTTTTTGCTGCTGGCGCGAGTAGTTGATAAAGCCCCGTCCCGGCGTGCCATTGGCCGCGCCCGTGTCCAGATAGCTGGACACTTCAATGATCACCAGTCCGTCATGCTGCTCACGTACCTTGGCTTGCAAGTAGACACTGTTGCGATCGCCTGATTCACGCAAGAACTGTTCGCGGTAGGCGTTGAGGGACGCCGGTAGCGCCGCGCCCGGTGAGGTGCGGGTCATTTGCAGCAGGCGCTGTTCGACGGTCCGGTCCAGTTGCGGCTCGGTCGGGAAATGCACCGTGTCGATATTCACCAGCGGGCAGTCGGGGCCGTCGCAACCCGGCTTGACCTGCTCGGACGCATCGCGAGTGGATGTCACCTGTGCCCGATAGCTGGGTTGGAACAGGCTTTGGCAAGCGCCGAGCGTGAGGGCAATACAGGCCACGGAGGCGATTTTCAACAGCGACATGGGCGTCCTTCATGAATCAGTGAAAGGCAAAATTCAGGGTCTTCGACTGCCAGCGGTGCGGTCGGTTCGCCACTAAGCTAATTAGAGTCAATTAGAGTTGTTTTCACCCCTTGCCGTCTATCCCGCTGACGGCAAAGAGGCTGCATCAAACGATGTGGGCGCGTTAGGATGGCGCGAAGCCTGGGGGGAGCCCCGGACGGATTGACAGTAAACGAGGATTGTTATGACTGATTTTGCCAATGCCACCCCGACCATCGTAGACGTCGTACGCCGCGAAAACTGCTTCAAGGGTTTTTACCAGCTTGATCGCGTGCACCTGCGTCATGAGCTGTTTGCCGGTGGCATGAGTCGCGAGATCAGTCGCGAGTTGTTCGTTCGTCATGATGCAGTGTGTGTCCTGCCTTACGATCCGCAGCGGGACGAAGTGGTATTGATCGAGCAATTTCGCGTTGGTGTATTGGGCAAGACCGATAACCCGTGGCTGATCGAACTGGTCGCCGGTCTGATCGATAAGGATGAAATACCGGAAGAAGTTGCTCACCGCGAAGCGCAGGAGGAAGCTGGACTTGTATTCACTGCGCTGTGGCCGATGCTCAATTATTTTCCGTCGCCCGGTGGCAGTACCGAATACGTGCACTTGTATCTGGGGCGGTGTAACAGTAACGGGGCCGGCGGCATTCATGGGCTGGTGGAGGAAGCAGAAGATATTCGCGTGACGGTCTGGGATTTTGAAGATGCCCTGCAAGCCGTACGTGATGGACGGATTTCCAACGCGGCGAGCATTATTGCCTTGCAATGGCTGGCTTTGAACCGCGTTGAAGTGAGGGGGTTATGGTCGTAAACAAACAGCGCGATCGTTATCGGGTCGATCTTGTGGGGCTGCAAAGCGCCTGCGAGGCCAACTACGCCCGACTGATGCGCCTGTTACCGGAGATGCGCAACCAGCCAGCTGCCCGGCGCATTGCCATGACCCAGGGTGAGCAGATGCTGGGCGTGCTGATGCTGGAAGTGTTGCAGGCATGTCCGTACACCACGACCCTGCGAGTGCGCCAGGAACACAGCCTGCCATGGCTGCCGGTGCCGCAACTGGAAGTGCAGGTCTACCACGACGCGCGCATGGCCGAAGTCATCAGTGCCGAACATGCGCGGCGCTTTCGCGGCATCTATCCTTATCCGAATGCGTTGATGCACCAGCCGGATGAAAAGGCCCAGCTCAATGTGTTCCTCGGCGAGTGGCTGAGTCATTGCCTGGCCTGCGGGCATGAGTTCGAAGTTGTGCGTTAGTTGTGAACTGCGTCTGGTTCACGGGTTTCCTCTTTTCAATTTCCCCCAGCATAATTGCGCCATTCATCCATTTCCGTGATCACGCCTTGGGAGAACGCCTTGCCGAGCGTATCCACTCTGACTGCCAACGATGCCGTATTGCTGGTGCAGCTCTCTGACAGCCACCTGTTCGCCGAGGCAGATAAGACGTTGCTGGGCATGAACACCCGCGACAGTCTGCAAAAGGTTATCGAGTTGGTACTGGCACAACAGCCGCAGATCGACCTGATGATCGCCAGTGGCGACGTGTCCCAGGATGGCACGCTTGAATCGTATCAGCAGTTTCGCGAGATGACCCGGCAGATCGATGCGCCCGCGCGCTGGATTCCCGGCAACCACGATGAGCCGCAGATCATGGCCCGGGCCGCGGTCCAGAGTCAGTTGCTGGAGCCCATCGTGGACATCGGTAACTGGCGGATCACCTTGCTGGATTCGGCTGTACCGGGCTCGGTGCCAGGGTATTTGCAGGACGATCAACTGCAATTGCTCGTCCGCGCCCTGAGCGAAGCGCCGGAGCGCCATCATCTGGTGTGCTTGCACCATCATCCGGTGTCCATCGGTTGTGCCTGGATGGAACCGATTGGCCTGCGCAACCCGGACGCCTTGTTTGCCGTGCTCGATCGATTTCCACAGGTGCGGGCAGTGCTCTGGGGTCATGTGCATCAGGAAATCGATCAGTTGCGCAACGATGTGCGGCTGATCGCTTCGCCATCGACGTGCATCCAGTTCGAGCCCGGCAGCGTGGATTTCAAGGTCGATACCCTGGCACCAGGCTATCGCTGGCTACGGTTGCTGCCGGACGGACGGCTGGAAACCGGGGTCGAGCGTGTGACCGGCTTCGATTTCCAGATCGATTACGGCTCGAACGGCTACTGACTTCCGCGTTCGATCGTACCCACGCTCCGCGTGGGAATGCAGCCAGTGACGCTCCGCGTCACCCGCCAAAGCGGACGCAGAGCGTCCGGTGAGACATTCCCACGCAGAGCGTGGGAACGATCACCACCAAACCCCGCTCGACTCCCTGTAAACTGCGGCATCTTTGCCCGCCTCACAGGGAGCTCGCATGTCTGGTTCGATCCTTTATATCCACGGTTTCAACAGCGCACCCGCGTCGAAAAAGGCCTGTCAACTGGTCAACGTGATGGATCGTCTGGGGCTGGGCGACCAGTTGCAGGTGCCGGCCTTGCATCACCATCCGCGCGAGGCCATCGGTCAGCTGGAGCAGGCGATTGCCAGGCTGGGGCGGCCACTGCTGGTCGGCAGCTCCCTCGGCGGCTACTATGCCACTCACCTTGCCGAGCGCCATGGCCTCAAGGCCCTGTTGATCAACCCTGCCGTCAGCCCGCACCGGATGTTCGACGGATACCTGGGCCCGCAGAAGAACCTGTATACCGAAGAGACCTGGGAATTGACCCACGACCACGTGACGGCCCTGGCCGAGCTGGAAGTGCCGGCACCCCAGGACCCGCAGCGGTTTCAGGTGTGGTTGCAAACCGGGGACGAAACGCTGGACTATCGCCTCGCCCAGCAGTATTACCGAGCCTGTGCCTTGCGTATCCAGGCCGGCGGCGACCATAGTTTCCAGGGGTTCGCCGGGCAATTGCCGGCCCTGTTGAGTTTTGCCGGCATCGGCGCAGATGTGTACCAGGCGATCGATTTCACAGCAGTGTGAACCTTCGCCCCTATTTTCATGAACGACTGACGACGAGACCCCATGGCCACTCCCAGCGCTAGCTCTTATAACGCAGACGCCATCGAAGTCCTCTCGGGCCTCGACCCGGTGCGCAAACGCCCCGGCATGTACACCGACACCAGTCGGCCGAACCACCTTGCCCAGGAAGTCATCGACAACAGCGTCGACGAAGCCTTGGCCGGACATGCAACATCGGTGCAGGTCATCCTCCATGCCGACCACTCTCTGGAAGTCAGCGATGACGGCCGTGGCATGCCGGTGGACATTCACCCCGAAGAGGGCGTCTCGGGCGTCGAGCTGATCCTCACCAAGCTGCACGCTGGCGGCAAGTTCTCGAACAAGAACTACCAGTTCTCCGGCGGTTTGCACGGGGTGGGTATCTCGGTGGTCAACGCCCTGTCGACCCAGGTCCGGGTGCGCGTCAAACGCGATGGCAACGAGTACCAGATGACCTTCGCCGATGGCTACAAAGCCACCGATCTGGAAGTGGTCGGCACCGTTGGCAAGCGCAATACCGGGACCAGCGTGTACTTCGCACCGGACCCGAAATACTTCGATTCTCCGAAATTCTCCATCAGTCGCCTCAAGCACGTCCTCAAGGCCAAGGCCGTGTTGTGCCCGGGGCTGCTGGTCAGCTTTGAAGACAAGGCCACCGGCGAAAAAGTCGAATGGCATTACGAAGACGGTCTGCGCTCCTACCTGGTGGACGCGGTCAGCGAATTCGAACGTCTGCCCGACGAACCGTTCTGTGGCAGCCTGGCCGGTAATAAAGAAGCGGTCGACTGGGCGTTGCTGTGGCTGCCTGAAGGTGGCGACAGCGTGCAGGAAAGCTACGTCAACCTGATCCCGACGGCCCAGGGCGGTACTCACGTCAACGGTTTGCGTCAGGGCTTGCTCGACGCCATGCGCGAATTCTGCGAATTCCGCAGCCTGCTGCCGCGTGGCGTGAAGCTGGCACCGGAAGATGTCTGGGAGCGCATTGCCTTCGTCCTGTCGATGAAAATGCAGGAACCGCAATTCTCCGGCCAGACCAAAGAGCGCCTGTCGTCCCGCGAGGCGGCGGCGTTTGTTTCCGGCGTGGTCAAGGACGCTTTCAGCCTGTGGCTCAACGCGAATCCCGAGTTGGGCCTGCAACTGGCCGAGCTGGCGATCAACAACGCTGGCCGCCGTTTGAAGGCCAGTAAAAAGGTCGAGCGTAAACGCATCACCCAAGGACCGGCCTTGCCGGGCAAACTCGCCGATTGCGCCGGGCAGGACCCGATGCGTTCCGAGCTGTTCCTGGTGGAAGGTGATTCCGCCGGCGGTTCGGCCAAGCAAGCGCGGGACAAAGAGTTCCAGGCGATCCTGCCGCTGCGCGGGAAAATTCTGAACACCTGGGAAGTCGACGGCAGCGAAGTGCTGGCCAGCCAGGAAGTGCACAACATTGCCGTGGCCATTGGTGTTGATCCGGGTGCTGCGGACATGAGCCAGCTGCGCTACGGCAAGATCTGCATCCTCGCCGACGCCGACTCCGACGGTCTGCACATCGCGACCTTGCTGTGTGCCTTGTTCGTCCAGCATTTCCGGCCGTTGGTGGACGCCGGTCACGTCTATGTGGCGATGCCGCCGCTGTACCGCATCGACCTCGGCAAAGAGATTTACTACGCCCTCGATGAAGCCGAGCGCGATGGCATTCTCGATCGCCTGGTGGCCGAGAAGAAACGCGGCAAGCCGCAGGTCACCCGATTCAAGGGTCTGGGTGAAATGAACCCGCCGCAGCTGCGTGAAACCACCATGGACCCGAACACTCGACGTCTGGTGCAACTGACGCTGGATGATTTCGAAGCCACCTCGGAAATGATGGACATGCTGCTGGCGAAAAAACGCGCTGGCGACCGCAAGTCCTGGCTGGAATCCAAAGGCAACCTGGCCGAGGTTCTGGGCTGATGCGGAGCGGTTTCGCCCTCGCGTTGCTGTTGTTGGCGTCCACCGTTGCGGCGGAGCCTGCGCCGGAACTGACGCTGGTTGCCGAGCACGCCGTGGACGGCATGCGCGGCGGTAACCTGTCGGGGCTGGCGCAATGCGGCAAAGACCTGTGGACGGTTTCCGATCGTGATGATGATCAGATCTACCGGCTCGATACCAGCGAGCGCGTCTGGCAGGCCGAAACCGTGCGCATCACTGTGCCGCCGGTGCCTGACAGCGGGTTGCCCTGGGGGCTGAAGTCGCGCACCTGGGCGGCATCGTTCGTGCGCGGTGGAAACCTGGATTTCGAGGGAATGACTTGCGACAAGGCTGGTAACCGCTACATCGTCAGCGAAGCCCATGCGGCGGTGCTGCAAGTGCCGGTACAGGGGCCAGTCGCGTGGCTGAAAATTTCACCAATCATGGTTCGCGAAGCGCGAGCCAGTGGCATGTTGCAGCACTTCAACGCGCTGTTCGAAGGGCTGGCGATCAGTCCGCAAGGTGATCAGCTATGGCTGGCGGCCGAGCGCGAGCGGCGCGGTCTGTTACTGATCAAGCGCCAACAGACCGTCTGGGATTGTGACGGCAGCTGTGTGCTGTTGAGCGAAGCTGGCAAGGAAATGCAGCCCGCGCCATTTCCCAACGCCAAGCCGGTATCCAAAGATTTTGCGGATCTGGCGCTGTTCAACGGCAAGCTCTTCACCCTGGAGCGCAATGCTTTTCAAATCTGTCGTCGCGATGCTCTGAGCGCCAAGGTCGAGCGCTGCTGGTCATTCGCGGCTGAAGCCTTGCAGGAGCATCGACGCTATCCACAGCCCTATGGTCTTGCCGAAGCACTGGTGGTCGACGCTGATGGCGCCTGGATCGGCATCGACAACAACAATGGTGCTCGCGCGGATGGCGAAGCCCGGCCGATTGTCTGGCGCTTTGCCGCGCCGCAAGGCGGCTGGGACGCCAAGTCGTGAGCATCCTGCTGAAAAAACTTGAATTTACCCAGCGCAGTGGCACCTTGTTGCTGCGCCAGACAACGAACTGATGAGGCCCGCATGAGCGACTCCCTGGATCTCAGCCTGGACGGCGTTGAACGCCGTTCACTGGCCGACTTCACCGAAAATGCCTACCTCAACTACTCCATGTACGTGATCATGGACCGTGCTTTGCCGCACATCGGCGACGGCTTGAAACCTGTACAGCGGCGTATCGTCTACGCCATGAGCGAGTTGGGGCTGGACGCTGACTCCAAGCACAAGAAGTCCGCGCGTACGGTCGGTGACGTGCTCGGCAAGTTCCACCCGCACGGCGACTCGGCGTGCTACGAAGCCATGGTGCTGATGGCCCAGCCGTTCAGCTACCGCTACACGCTGGTGGACGGGCAGGGTAACTGGGGTGCGCCGGACGATCCGAAATCCTTCGCCGCCATGCGTTACACCGAGGCGCGCCTGTCGCGTTATTCCGAAGTGCTGCTCAGCGAACTGGGCCAGGGCACAGCGGATTGGGGCCCGAACTTCGACGGCACCCTCGACGAACCGCTGGTATTGCCAGCGCGTTTGCCGAACATCCTGCTCAACGGCACCACCGGCATCGCCGTGGGTATGGCCACTGATGTCCCGCCGCACAACCTGCGGGAAGTCGCCACGGCCTGCGTGCGTTTGCTCGATGAACCGAAAGCCACGGTCGAGCAGCTCTGTGAACACATTCAGGGCCCGGATTATCCGACCGAAGCGGAAATCATCACACCGCGCGCCGACTTGCTGAAAATCTACGAAACCGGTCGCGGTTCGGTGCGCATGCGCGCCGTGTACCACATCGAAGACGGCGACATTGTCGTCACCGCGCTGCCGCATCAGGTCTCCGGTGCCAAAGTGCTGGAACAGATTGCCGCAATGATGCAGGCCAAGCCGTCCAAGGCGCCGCAAGTGGCGGACCTGCGCGATGAGTCGGACCACGAGAACCCATGCCGTATCGTGATCATTCCGGTCAACAGCCGGGTCGATCATGAAGCGTTGATGCAGCACCTGTTCGCCAGCACCGAGCTGGAGTCGAGCTACCGGGTCAACATCAACATCATTGGCCTGGACGGCAAGCCGCAGCTGAAGAACCTGCGGGCGTTGTTGGTGGAATGGCTGGAGTTCCGGGTTCAGACCGTGCGTCGCCGCTTGCAATTTCGCCTGGACAAGGTCGAGCGTCGCCTGCACCTGTTGGACGGTTTGCTGATCGCCTACCTCAACCTGGATGAAGTGATCCACATCATCCGTACCGAGGAACACCCTAAAGCCAAGCTGATCGAGCGCTTCGCCCTGAGCGAAATCCAGGCCGACTACATTCTCGACACTCGCCTGCGTCAGTTGGCGCGACTCGAAGAAATGAAGCTGCGCGATGAGCAGGATGAACTGCTCAAGGAACAAGCCAAGCTGCAAGCCTTGCTGGGCAGCGAAACCAAGCTGAAGAAGCTGGTGCGCAGTGAGCTGATCAAAGACGCCGAAACCTATGGCGACGACCGTCGCTCGCCGATTGTCGAGCGTGCCGAAGCCAAAGCGCTGACCGAACACGATCTGCTGCCGAACGAAAAAGTCACCGTGGTGCTGTCGGAGAAAGGCTGGGTGCGCTCGGCCAAGGGCCACGACATCGACGCCACCGGGCTTTCATACAAGGCCGGGGACGGCTTCAAGACCGCGGCGGCCGGTCGTTCCAACCAGTTTGCGGTGTTTATCGATTCCACCGGTCGCAGTTATTCGGTGCCGGCGCACACACTGCCATCGGCTCGCGGCCAGGGCGAACCGCTGACGGGGCGTCTGACGCCACCACCCGGGGCAACCTTCGAATGCGTGTTGATGCCTGAAGACGATGGGCTGTACGTCATCGCCTCGGACGCCGGTTACGGTTTCGTGGTCAAGGGTGAAGACCTGCAAGCCAAGAACAAGGCCGGCAAGGCGCTGTTGAGCCTGCCGAACAACGCCAAGGTGATTCTGCCGCGTCCGGTCACCGACCGTGAGCAGAACTGGTTGGCCTCGGTCACCACCGAAGGTCGACTGCTGATCTTCAAGATCAGCGACCTGCCGCAGTTGGGCAAGGGCAAAGGCAACAAGATCATCGGTATATCCGGCGAACGTGTAGCCAGCCGCGAGGAATATGTCACCGACATCGCGGTATTGCCGGAAGGCGCGACCCTGGTCTTGCAGGCCGGTAAACGCACGCTGTCGCTCAAAGCCGACGACCTCGAACACTACAAAGGTGAGCGCGGACGCCGCGGCAACAAGCTGCCGCGGGGCTTTCAGCGTGTCGATGCACTATTGGTAGAAACTCTCAATCAAGCGGTCTAGAGCGCTCGATCTACGATTTAACCCGTAGATCGATGCTTTCGCGCTGGAGTCGGAGGCCATATTCACGGATGATATGGCCTTTCAAACGTGGGCGTGGTCCTGCGTTCTTCATATGGGTTGAGTATTTTTCACTGTGGCCGGCCTGTTGGCCGTCACTTGGATGGGATGATGACTGTTCTGCGCCTTCCTCTAATTTTGTTGCTCGCTGGCGTATTTGGCCTGGCGGGTTGCAGCGTTCACCAGCCGGTGTCGCTGTATCAGCTGGACAGTGGAAGTCCGGCTCAGCCTGCGCAAAGCGCGGGCATGGCGGTTTTGTTGGGCCCGGTATCGATCGCCGATTACCTGCAACGTGAAACCCTGTTGCAGCGCCAGCCTGATGGCAGCCTGCAAGCGTCCACCGACGGTCGTTGGGCGGGCAGCCTGTCTTCGGACATCAATCAGCTTTTGTTGCGCCAGGTGGCCGGCCATCTGGACAGCCAGCGCGTAGTGCTGGCACCGGCGACCTTGGGTTTCACCCCGGATGTACAGGTTTTGCTGTCGATCACCCGCCTGGATTCGGGTGAGTCGCAACCGGCGATCCTCGATGCCCAGTGGCGTTTGATCGACCGTCGCGGCCAGGTGCGTGACAACCGCATCATTCATCTGCAAGAGCCACACGCCAGCGGTACGGCGGCCCAGGTGCAGGCCCAGGGCATATTGCTGCAACGTTTGGCCGAACAGCTGTCGGTCGCGCTCAAGCCGCTGGCCAATCAGCCACCGGTTGTCGAAGCACCGCGTAAACCTGCGTCCAAACCAGCGGCGCCGACAGAACCGGAGAAACCGAAGATCCCGATGGCTTCACCGATTCGCACGGACATGGAAGTGTTCAGGTTCTAAGGTGAATGCCGTACAGACAAAGCCCGCGTTGATGCGGGCTTTGTTGTTTCTGCCGTTTGGTTGGTGCTCGGACAGGTCTAACGCGTGTAGCAGCTGCCGAGCCTGCGAGGCTGCGTTCGAGGCGGGCCGCGTTCGGGCGAGGTTCTCGCAAATCCTGTGCACGCGGTTTGGCTGAAAGAACGAGTTGCCTGATTTCACGACCGCTTCGCGGCCGAGCGCAGCCTCGCAGGCTCGGCAGCTGCTACGGATATGGATACGGTTTCTATGCCGCAGGCAACAAAAAAGCCCGCAGACAATCTCTCGTCTGCGGGCTTTTGGGTTTACGGCCGGGTTCAGCTCTTGGCGCGTGTCTCATGCATGCGCGCCAGTTGTCGCTCCAGCATCGACGGGTAAGGCTCCATCAACCGTTCGACGCAGCAAGCGCCTTCAGGGCTGGCAATCGGGCGGATCCGGGCGCGTTGGCGGATCAGTACGTCGTCGCTGATCTTGCGCTCCACCAGCAGCAGGTTTCGACTGTGTTGGGACAATGCGAGAGCGTCCTGAGCGGTTTCGGTCAGCAGCAGATCAATCTGACTGAGGCCGAAGAGCCCATCGCCCAAGGTCAGGCCCAACTGCAACTGCAGGGTGATGCCGCTGTCGGCGACTTCGATCTGCAATTGGTGGCCGAGCGCACGCAGCAGCTCACCGCAGCAAATGGCGTTGGTCAGGTAGTCGTCACCGCTGTCTTCACTGTGGAACAGCATCAGCGTGCTGCCATCGTTCAGGGTGTGCAGTTCGCTTTCATACAGCGAAGCTGCCTGGTCCAGGCAGTCGCGATAACGCTCCAGCAGCTCGGTCAGGCGCGCACGCGGCAGGCGGCGCAGTTGCTCCTGAGCACCCAGCTGCACCGCCAATACCGCGCTGTGCTGTGGTTGCGCCGGGGCAACAGGCTTGTTGAGTTGCGGCTTGGCAACGGGCGCGGCGGCAGCGGTGTCGCGCAGGTCGGCAAACGGATCTTCTTCGTCCAGTTCGTCTTCTTCAGCGCTGACCACGTGCCGTGGCGCCGGTTTCAGGCCGGCCACCGGGGCACTCTCGTCGAAGCTCGGATCGCGCAGATTACGCACTTCGAAGGTCGGCTCGGCCTCTTCGGTGTCTTCGTAATCGTCGAATTCAGGCTCTGGCTCGGGTTCAGGCTCGACCTTTTCAGGTGCATAACTGCTATGGAGCTGGCGGGCCAGGTCACCGATTTCGTCCTGGCGCTGAGTTGCCGGGGTGTGTTCGTCAATGTCACGCAGCCACACCCGCAATTGCAGCAGCGGCGTGGAGATGTGCCGACCCAGGCGCAAGCTCAGGGCCAGGGACAACGCGAGCAGGATGGCGCTGAGAATGCCCATGCTTTGCAGGCTGATGGTCATTGGCTGCTGGAACTGCGCCATGTCCAGGCTGATCCGCAGTTGACCGGCCGTCACGTCCTGAAAGGTGATCTTGCTCTCGTACATGCCTTCGGCTTCGCCCAGCAAGCCATGCTTGGGACGCTGTCCGGCCTCGGCGAGAATCCGGTTGTCCACGCTATAAATAGCCGCGTGAGCCACCAACGGATTCTTGGTCAGGTTGTTCAGCAGCACGTTGAGGCTGAGGATGTCGTTGGACACCAATAGCTCGGTCGCTGACATCGCTGTCTGGGTGGTCAGGCTCTGGCCGAGGGCATCCGCTTGCTCGTGCATGGCCTGTTTGAACTGCAGACCCATCACGCAGGCGTAGATCACCAGGGCCAAGG
Organism: Pseudomonas sp. H3(2019); assembly: GCF_007713465.1. Taxonomy (GTDB): domain Bacteria; phylum Pseudomonadota; class Gammaproteobacteria; order Pseudomonadales; family Pseudomonadaceae; genus Aquipseudomonas. The sequence continues at coordinate 91,310 of NZ_VMSG01000019.1, forward strand.
CGACCAGGATCACGTTATGGCTGGCAATGCGCAATGCAATCGGTACACGGCGATGGCGCAGTGCCCGGAAGATCAGCAGAAAGAAGTTATCGGTTTTGACTGGCGTAGGCCGGTTCACTGAGCTCGGCTCTTTTGTCCGTGAAGTTGACGCGCAGTATAGCGACAGGCCCCAGACCGGCAAAGCGCTCGCTGTGCCCGATGGTCACTGAAAGTGGGTAGAATGCGGTTTTTTTCCACTTGCGGGGGTGCGCCTTGCGCGAAATCGTCCTGATAAACATCACGGGAGTCGACCGTCCGGGTCTGACTGCGGCCATTACCGGTGTACTGGCCCAGGGTGGTGTGAACATTCTCGACATCGGTCAGGCGGTGATTCACGACACGTTGTCGTTCGGCATCCTGGTTGAAATTCCCGACACCGAACAGGGTTCGTCGGTGCTCAAGGACATTCTGTTCAAGGCTTATGAGCTGGGGCAGCAGGTGCGTTTCACGCCGGTCTCCGAAGAGGATTACCAGCAGTGGGTCGGCGCTCAAGGCAAGAAACGCCACATTGTGACCTTGCTGACCCGCAAAGTGACGGCCGAGCAGTTGCAGCGCGTGAGCTCGATCACCGCCAAATACGGACTGAATATCGATCACATCGACCGTCTGTCCGGGCGTATGCCGCTGGACACTCCGGCCGACAAGGGCAAGGGCTGCATTGAATTTTCCGTGCGTGGCGAAGCGGCCGATCCGCAGGCCCTGCGTGCCGAATTCCTCAGCGTGGCCCAGGAACTGAACGTCGATATCGCCTTCCAGGAAGACTCGTTGTTCCGTCGCAACCGCCGTCTGGCGGTGTTCGACATGGACTCGACACTGATCGAAGCCGAAGTCATCGACGAACTGGCCAAGGCCGCCGGGGTGGGCGAGAAGGTGTCGGAAATTACCGAGCGGGCGATGGCCGGCGAACTGGATTTCCGTGCCAGCTTCAAGGAACGCCTGGCCTTGCTCAAAGGGCTGGACGTCAGCGTGCTGGACTCGATCGGGGCGTCCTTGCGCCTGACCGAAGGCGCTGAAACCTTGTTCGCCGAACTCAAGCGTCTGGGCTACAAGACGGCCATTCTGTCGGGCGGCTTCACCTACTTCGCCAAACAGCTGCAAGCCAAGTTGGGCATCGACTACGTGTTCGCCAATGAACTGGAAGTGGTCGACGGCAAAGTGACCGGTGTGGCTGTCGAGCCGATCGTCGATGCGCAGCGCAAAGCCGATTTGTTGCGTGAACTGGCGCACAAGGAAGGCTTGCGTCTGGAACAGACCATCGCTGTCGGTGACGGTGCCAACGACTTGCCGATGCTGGCGATTGCAGGTCTGGGGGTGGCGTTCCGTGCCAAGCCGCTGGTCAAGCAGTCGGCCAAGCAGGCGATTTCGACCCTGGGGCTGGATGGCGTGCTGTATCTGCTGGGCTTCAGAGACCGCGACGGTCAGCTGTAACACCGCATGGCCTGCCCGAGTGCAGGCTTTTGTGGGAGCGAGCTTGCTCGCGATACAGGCACCTCGGTCTATCTGATAAACCGAGGTGATGCTATCGCGAGCAAGCTCGCTCCCACATTGGATTTCCGTACAGATCAGGCTTTCGGCAAGCCCATGCCTTGACCCATCTGTACCGGCGAGCCAGCCGCCAGCTCTTCAGCCCACTTCACTTGATTCGGGCCAAACAGCACGACTGCCGTCGAACCCAGTTTGAAGCGACCCAGCTCGGCACCTTTTTCCAGGTGAATCGGTGCGCGGGCGGCTTCGTCGTAGCGGAAGGTTTTCAGTTCGCGCTTGGGCGGCGTTACCAGCCCGGCCCAGACAGTTTCGATCGAGGCAACGATCATCGCACCCACCAATACCACGGCCATCGGGCCGCGCTCGGTGTCGAAGATGCACGCGACGCGTTCATTACGGGCGAACAGCTCCGGAACGTTTTCCGCGGTAGTCTGGTTGACCGAGAAGATCCGGCCCGGAATGTAGACCATTTCGCGCAGGGTGCCGGCCAGCGGCATGTGTACGCGGTGGTAGTCTTTCGGCGACAGGTAAATAGTGGCGAAATCGCCGCCCATGAACGGTGCAGCGTTCGCTGTGTCACCACCGAGCAATTCCAGCACGCTGAAACTGTGGCCCTTGGCCTGGAACACGCGACCGTGCTCGATCGGGCCAAGCTGGCTGACGGCACCGTCGGCCGGGCTGAGGATCGCGCCCGGGGTTTGGTCCAGTGGGCGTGCGTCGTCTTTCAACGCGCGGGTGAAGAATGCGTTGAAGTGTTCGTAAGCGGTCAGGTCCTCGACCAGCGCTTGCGACATGTCGACCTGATAACGCTTGGCGAACCAGGCGGTGAAGGCGTTCTTGAACCAGCGCACGCGGCATTCGGCAATGCAGCCGGCCAGACGCGACAGCAGGTGATGGGGCAGCAGGTATTGGCTGAGGATAAACAAACGCTTTTTCATTAACTGTCCTTAAGAACCTTGAATCTCAACAGGCGTGTCGGGGTGGTTGCCCCATTCGCCCCAGGAGCCGGCGTAGCCTTTGACCCGCGGATAACCGAGCGCCTTGGCCACCAGATAGGTGAAGCCAGAGCGATGGTGGGTCTGGCAGTGGGTAATCACTTCTTTGTCTTTGCTGATCCCCAGCTGTTCGAGGATCTGTGGCATGTCGGTGCGGATGCGCAGGTTGCGCGTCTTGTCCATGCCGGCGGTCCATTCGAAATTGACCGCGCCAGGGATGTGTCCACCCTTGGCCGCCAGGACCTTCTCGCCGGAGTATTCCAGCGGTCCGCGTGCATCCCAGATCGCCAGATCGGCGGCGCCGAGACGGCTTTGCAGGTATTCGCGGGTAGCGGTGGGCTCGTCGTGCAGGGTCAGGGCGACCGGGCCACCGACCGCTGCCGGGATTTGGATCGACATTGGCAAGCCTTCCGCCAGCCAGGCCAGCAGGCCACCGTCGACATAGTGGTAGTTACTGTGACCAATGACATCCAGCAGCCAGATGAAGCGTCCGGCCCAGCCACCGCCTTCGTCGTCGTAGACCACGTAGACGGCGTCCGGGTTATGCCCCAGTTCGCCGAACAGAGCTTCAAGCGCAGCCTGTGGCGGCAGCAGGCCCGGCGCCGGCGCATGACCCAGTTGAGTACGTTTGGGGTCGACGAAGCGCGCGCCGGGAATGTGGCCTTCGGCGTAACGGGCGCTGCTGGTCAGGTCGACCAGAATCAGTTCGCGAGCATCGAGACGGGCGAGCAGGTCGCTCGGCTCGATGACCAGCGACAAGCCAGAGAAGTCAGACATGTGAGGTCTCCAGAGCACAAAAGGGAGGATTGTAGCGCAGCGTTATTGTCCGCGGTTGCTAAAGCTGTGCAGCGCTTTTTCGATGCACTGTGCAGTTTTGCCGAAGGCTTGCACGGTGATTTCCGAAAAGGGACCGCCACCCTGATCCGCCACGACCAGCATGATCACCCGGCCATTGTTGACCAGTGAACGCAGCAGCAGGTGTTCGCCGCCGAACAGTGCGCGCAGGCTGGCAGGCAGCAAGGCTGAAAATTGTGCAGTGTTGGCTGGCGTCAGACGCACCTGAGCCTGTTGCGAGAGCAAGCGTTGCAGCACGGTGCTCTGGCTGACTACAAAGTTCAGCGTCGCGGCTTCTTTAGGCAGGCCGTGAATCTGGTGCACGCGCAATTGGCTATGCGTGCGATCAGCCATCAGAATCATCACCCGGCGCATGCCGCAGGCAACCAGCGCGTCCCGGGCGGAGGTGGTCAGGTGCATGGCGTTGGTAAAGCGGCTCGGCTCCATCAGCAGTTCTGCGCATTGTTTGCGCCACTTTGCCAGGTCTTCGGCGGTGGGGGCGGGCGCCGGAAGCTGGCCGCGATGAAGGCGCCGCTCGTCCCACGGCCAGAGCAATGCCCCGGCGGGATGCCAAAGGTCCGGCATGGCGTGGTTGCGGGCGCTGAGTGCGGCTTGCTGGTGCAGTTGCTGCTGGACCTCGTCCATCGGCATTTGCAGGTAGAGGCTGGTCAGAAACTGCCAGCGCAGGCAGTGAGGGCTGCTCCAGGCTTGCTGTGCCGATAACGCCAGACCGTTGGCCAGCATTACCGTGTTGGCGGGTTGATTGAGCCAGCGGCGCAGGGTCGGGTCGTCATCAAGGCGGTTTTGCTGGCGCAACGGGTGATCGGCGTCGCGGGCGATATGCACGACTTTCGCCAGTTCGCGTTGTTCATCCAGCAGCAATCGATAACCTTGTCCTACCCAGATTGGCAGGCGCCAGACTTCCACCAGTGCCTGGCCGAGTTCCAGCAGGCGTACACCGAACAATTCTTTTTCGACCTTGCTTGCTGGCTCGCCCTTGTGCAGAACCCGCAGTTCCCAGTCTTCCAGCAACTGCGGGAAGGTCAGGGCCAGAGGCCAGAACGGCGAGAGGAACAGCAGGCTACCCCAGTGGATGTCCTGCCAGAGCCGCGCCAGGCGACTGGCAAAAAAACCGTTGGCCTGTTGGGTCGCATGCTGGCTGATCAGTTGCAGCTGGCGCAGGGCCGGCGGGATTTCGTTCTCGGGCAGGGCGGGCAGGCGCGCAAGCAGTTCTTCGGTGCGTTTGAGACCGAGGCGATTGATTGCCACCTCGAGGCTCTCGCTGGGCTCGCTCATGCTGCCGTGGGTGTGGCGATTGGCTTCGCGAAGGACGCTGAGGGCCAGGGCCGGACTGCCCTGCATCAATTCGGCAATATCGCGCAAGGAGCTGCGATTGTCGGCGATTGCCTTGCAGACGCGATCATGGCTGGCTCGCGGCACGGGCAAGATCACACCATCGAGCAGCTTGACCCAGCCTTCGAGTGTGGTCGGTCTAGCAGTCGGAACGGTCGTTTCATTAGCCATGGTTGGGCGCGATCATCGTCTGCATTAAACACGCCCGGAGCGGGCCAAATTAGCTTTTCGCCTTAACTGGCTATAGTCTGGCGCAGTTTTGCCGATAAGTAGAAGAAGAGATTTTTTAACTTCCGAATATGACCTTGAACCCGACTTAAGTAAGTACCTTCTACCTATGGCTAAAATTATCGGCATCATTGTCGTATTCGCGAGCGTGCTCGGCGGATACGTGCTTTCTCACGGCAAGATTGCCGCCCTGATCCAACCGTTCGAGGTGATGATCATTGGCGGTGCCGCGCTGGGTGCATTCCTTCAGGCCAACCCCGGCCCCACGACGATGCACGTGCTCAAGAAGTCCTTGGGCATGTTCAGTTCGCGTTTCAATCACACCTTCTACCTGGAGGTGCTGGGCCTGGTCTACGAGATCCTCAACAAGAGCCGTCGCGAAGGCATGATGGCGATTGAAGGCGATATTGAAGACGCCGCTGCCAGCCCGATTTTCGCCAAGTACCCGGCAATCCTCAAAGACGACCGCATGACGGCGTTCATCTGCGATTACTTGCGCATCATGTCGTCCGGCAACATGGCGCCGCATGAACTTGAAGGCCTGTTCGACATGGAGCTGTACAGCCTCAAGGAAGACCTGGAGCACCCCTCCCATGCGGTCAACGGTATTGCGGATGCCATGCCCGGTTTTGGTATCGTCGCGGCGGTACTCGGTATTGTGGTGACCATGGCCTCGCTGGGTGACGGCGATCAAAAAGCTATCGGCATGCACGTAGGTGCCGCTCTGGTCGGTACCTTCTTCGGTATTCTCGCCGCCTACGGTTTCTTTGGCCCGTTGGCGCACTCCCTGGCTCACGATGCCAAAGAAGAGCTGAATGTCTACGAAGCCATCAAGGCGTCGTTGGTGGCTTCGGCTTCCGGTATGCCGCCATCGCTGGCTGTGGAGTTCGGGCGCAAGGTTCTGTACCCGGCGCACCGTCCGAGCTTCGCTGAGCTGGAACAAGCGGTTCGCGGTCGATAGTGCTTTGTCTTGCAAATACGTTCCTTTTTTGGCGAGTGCCTGTTGTTGCCAGACAAGGCGCCGCGACGAGTCATAGCCCGCTATGGCGAGGAGCGGCAACGCCGTATGGCGACAACAGGCACCGCCAGAAAGGAACAGTATTTGTGAGACAGAGCACTTAGTATGGAAAATAATCAGCCGATAATCATCAAGCGCGTCAAGCGCATTGCTGCCGGGCATCACGGGGGCGCGTGGAAAATCGCCTTCGCTGACTTCGCGACGGCGATGATGGCGTTCTTCCTGGTGTTGTGGCTGTTATCCACGGCTACACCGGAACAGAAGATCGCCATTGCCGGTTACTTCAAGGACCCGATCGGCTTCTCTGAAAGCGGTACGCCGTACATCATCGATCTCGGCGGCACCCCGGTGCTGGCGCCGGACAAGACCCTCAATCCCGAGGTCAAGTCTCAGCCGCAGCCGGACAAGGTCACTGTCGATACCGATCAGGTCGAGAAAATGGCCGAGGAAGTCGAGAAGGAGCGCCTTGAACTGTTGATGCAAGAGTTGCAGAACAAGGTTGAAGAGAACCCGCAGTTGAAGAAGTTCAAGGACCAGATTCTTTTCGACATCACGCCGGATGGTTTGCGCATCCAGATCATCGATTCCGAAAATCGGCCGATGTTCGACTCTGGCAGTGCGCGCTTGAAACCGTACTTCGAAGACATTCTGCTGGCCATGGCTGACACCATCAAAGCGGTGCCGAACAAGATCAGCATCGGTGGCCACACCGACGCCAAGCCTTATGCGGGCACCGGCGATTTCGGCAACTGGGAGCTGTCGGCCAACCGTGCCAGCGCCGCTCGTCGTGCGCTGGTTGCGGGTAGCTATCCGGATCAGCAAGTGGCGCGGGTGGTCGGTTACGCCTCGTCGGTGTTGTTCGATCGCAAAAACCCGCTCAATCCGGTCAACCGCCGTATCGACATTGTCGTGCTGACCAAGAAGGCCCAGCGCGCCATCGAGGGTGATCAAGGTGCAGAACCGGCACCGACACCGGGGCAGGGTGCTCCGGGTGAAGTGCCTGCCGTGCCCGCCGATCCGAACGCCTTGCCGGCGGACAAGGAACCCCTGCCGGCACATGAGCTTCGCGAGCGCTTGAACCTGTTCGACGCTCCGGCGCCGAAAGCCGGCGCCCCGGCCAAACCGGCTGAACCACCTAAACAGTGACCCAATAAAAAGCCGCGATGATCGCGGCTTTTTCGTCTCTGCGGGAAGCAGCTTAATAGCTGGTTTCGGGCAGGCTGGCGATGATCGAGCGGTAGCTGTTCATGCGCTGCTGTTGCACGCGGCCTTCTTCCAGTGCCTTGAGCAGGGCGCAACCGGGTTCGCGGTCGTGCTTGCAGTCGCGGAAGCGGCAGGTGCCGATCAAGTCGTTGAACTCGATGAAACCGGCTTCGACGTCGGCGCGACTGACGTGGCCCAGGCCGAATTCCCGAATACCCGGGGAGTCGATCAGCTCACCGCCGCCGGGGAAGTGGAACAACCGCGCGGTGGTGGTGGTGTGGGTGCCCTGGCCGGACAGCTCGGACAAAGGGCCGACACGGGTTTCGACTTCCGGCAGCAGGCTGTTGACCAGCGAAGACTTGCCGACGCCGGACTGACCGACGAACACACTGATGCGCCCGTCCAGTTGCTCCTGCAGTTTCTCCATGCCGTTGCCGTGGTGCGCCGAGACTTCCAGCACCGGGTAACCCAGCGTGCGGTAGACCGCCAGCAAGGCATTCAGCGCCGGGGCATTCTGCTCGTCGATCAGGTCGAACTTGTTGAGCAGCAGCAACGGGCGAATGCCGGCGTGTTCGGCGGCGACCAGGTAACGGTCGATCAGGTTGGCGTGAGGTTCTGGCAGCGGGGCGAAGACGATCACGATCATGTCGACGTTGGCCGCTACCGGTTTGAGCTGGCCGCGGCTGTCGGGGCGGCACAGCTCGGTGTTGCGCGGCAATTGCGCAACGATCACGCCGATACCCTGGTTGCCGGCGCGCCAGACTACCTGGTCGCCGGTCACCAGCGCAGGCAGGTTGGCCCGCAAGTGGCAGCGGAACACCTGGCCGGCGAGTTCACCGTCGCGGGCTTCGACCTCGACCTGAACGCCGAAGTGAGCGATCACCAGGCCCGTTTGCTCAGGGCCAAGGTCACCGCCCTCGAGCGCTTCGACGGCGGAGGATTCGCGTTTGGCGGCGCGGGCAGCGCGCTCACCTTGAATCTTTTCGATGCGCCAGTTTTGACGACGATTGAGTTGGCGTTTGGCCATGGGTGTTCCGTGTGGATAATGCAGCGATTAGGTAAAACGGCCGCGAGTTTAGCACGCCCCGAGAGTCCTCTAGGCTAAACTGCATGCCTACGCCGAGGAGCCGACACATGCAAAACCCGCAGAACCTGATTTGGATCGATCTGGAAATGACCGGTCTGAACCCTGACACCGATGTCATCATCGAGATGGCCACCATTGTCACCGACAGCAATCTCAACACCTTGGCCGAAGGCCCGGTAATCGCCATTCACCATAGCGACGAGATCCTGGCGGGCATGGACGAGTGGAACACCCGTCAACACGGTGGCTCCGGCCTGACCCAGCGGGTACGCGACAGCCGCATCAGTATGGCTGAAGCGGAAGCTCAGACCATCGCCTTCCTGGAAAAGTGGGTGCCGAAGGGCAAGTCGCCGATCTGCGGCAACAGCATTTGCCAGGACCGGCGCTTCCTTTATACGCACATGAAGGCGCTGGAAAGCTACTTCCACTACCGCAACCTCGACGTCTCTACCTTGAAGGAGCTGGCCGCACGCTGGGCTCCTGAAGTGCGAGACAGCTTCAAGAAGGGCAGCACGCACCTGGCGCTGGACGACATCCGCGAGTCGATCGCCGAGCTGCAGCACTACCGCCAGCATTTCATCAAGTTCTGATCCTGCGGCGCCAGTTCCGGCCCCATCGCGAGCAGGCTCGCTCCCACACTGGATTGCGTTGTTCCTGTGGGAGCGAGCCTGCTCGCGATGGTGTCCGCCCAGCCGCGGGGGATGGAACGGAGGTAGATTCTACTGCGCCCCCTTTTGGTGCCCAGACGATCTGAGTAGACTGCGCGCCTTCTCGTAAGGACCGCCGCCATGTTGTTGATGCTCTACCTGATTGCCATTACTGCTGAAGCCATGACTGGCGCGTTGTCTGCCGGTCGGCGTGGCATGGATTGGTTTGGCGTGGTGCTGATCGCCTGCGTGACGGCTCTGGGCGGTGGTTCGGTGCGTGACGTGCTGCTCGGGCACTACCCGCTGACCTGGGTCAAACACCCGGAATACCTGGTGTTGACCTCGGCTGCGGCAATGCTCACGGTCTTTACCGCACGCTGGATGCGCCATCTGCGCTCGCTGTTCCTGGTACTCGACGCCGTAGGGTTGGTGGCGTTCACCCTGATCGGCTGCATGATTGCGCTGGAAACGGGCCACGGCATGTTGGTGGCGTCGGTCAGCGGAGTGATCACTGGAGTGTTCGGCGGCATCCTGCGTGACATCTTCTGCAACGACATCCCGCTGATCTTCCGTCGCGAGCTCTACGCCAGCGTCTCGTTCGCTGCCGCGTGGTGCTACATGCTCTGCCTTTACCTGCAATTACCCGGCGAACAGGCGATCCTGATCACCTTGTTTGGCGGCTTCCTGCTGCGCTTGCTGGCGATTCGTTTCCACTGGGAAATGCCCAAGTTCGTCTATAACGACGAAGCCTGACACCACAAACCCACAAGGAGCTGGCGCAGGCTTCGCCAGCTCCTACGAGAGTCCGTGTTGTTTCAGGGCCCATTGCACATGCTCACGTACCAACTCCGATGGGTAATCGGCCCGTGCCTTCAGGGCTTCCAGTACCGGAATCGTTGAAGGCGCATTGCCAAGCCCGACGGCCAGGTTGCGCAGCCAGCGCTCATAACCGGCACGGCGCAGCGGCGAGCCTTCGGTGCTGCTGAGGAATTTGTCTTCATCCCACATGAACAGTTCCGCCAACTCGGCGTTGTCGAGGTTGTGTCGCGGTTTGAAATCGCTTTCGCCGGACGGGCGGGCGAAGCGGTTCCACGGGCAAACGATCTGGCAATCATCGCAACCGAACACCCGATTGCCGATCAGCGGCCGCAAGTCTTCGGGAATTGCCGTTTTCAGCTCGATGGTCAGGTACGAAATGCAGCGGCGGGCGTCCAGCACATAGGGGCCGACAAAGGCCTTGGTCGGGCAGATGTCCAGACACGCCGTGCAGCGCCCGCAGTGTTCGGTGCTGTGAGGCGGGTCTACCGGCAGCGGCAGGTCGACGAACAGCTCGCTCAAGAAGAAGTAACTGCCGGCCTTGCGGTTCAGCACCAGGGTGTTTTTGCCGATCCAGCCGAGACCCGCCTGTTCGGCGATGGCTTTTTCCAGCACCGGGGCGCTGTCGACGAAAGCCCTGTAGCCGAAGGGGCCGATGACCTGCTGAATCTTTTCGGCCAGCTGCTGCACGCGTTTGCGGATCAGCTTGTGATAGTCGCGGCCCAGGGCATAGCGCGAGACGTAGGCTTTTTCCGGTTGGCCCAGACGCTTGGCCATTTCAGTGTCGCCCGGCAGGTAGTCCATGCGCAGCGAAACCACCCGCAGCGTGCCCGGCACCAGTTCTTCCGGATGTGAGCGTTTACTGCCGTGGGCACCCATGTAGTCCATCTCACCGTGGTAGCCGGCTTCGAGCCAGCGCTCCAGGTGTTGTTCATGCTCAGCCAGGTCCAGACCACTGATGCCGACTTGTTGAAAGCCCAACTCGCGGCCCCAGTCTTTGATCGATTGGGCGAGAGCAGGAAGATCTGTGGTAATTGCGGGCATGAGACAGGGGAAACCGGAGCTGAGGTGCGTATAATTCTGCCAGACATCGGAGCCCGAAGACGCATGCCGCAGACAAAACACCATTTACCCGACGCGCTGTACAGCGCCGCCCAGGTCCGGGCGCTCGATGCACGGCTGATTGCGGCCGGGACAACGGGTTTCGAATTGATGCATCGGGCGGCTCGTGCCACTTGGCGGGCGATGGTCCGGCACTGGCCGACGGCCACTGAACTCAGCGTGTTGGCGGGCCACGGCAATAATGCCGGGGACGGTTATCTGGTGGCGGTGCTGGCCTTGCGAGCCGGCTGGCAGGTGCGAGTGCTGGCGGTGGTCGAACCGTCGCGCCTGCAGGGCGATGCCGCGCTGGCGTATGCCGAAGCGCTGGCCGCCGGGGTTGTCGTCGAGGCTTGGTCACCTGCCATCGAGTTGCGTGGTGTGGTGCTGGATGCGCTGTTGGGCACCGGTCTGAGCGGCGAGGTGCGCGAACCTTATGTTGCCGCGATCGAGGCGATCAATGCCTGTGGCCTGCCCGTTGCAGCGGTGGATATCCCGTCCGGCCTGTGCGCCGATACCGGGCGAGTCCTCGGGGTTGCGGTTCGGGCCGACCTCACCGTGACGTACATCGGCCTCAAGCTTGGGCTGTTTACCGGCGATGCGGCGGATCAGGTGGGGGAGTTGCAGTTCAACAATCTGCAAGCCGACCCGCAGATCGTCGCTGAAAGCACCGTCAGTGCTTATCGTCTGACCCCCGGCAACCTGCCGCGCCCGGCTACTCGGGCGCCGAGCGCTCACAAAGGCCGATTCGGTCACGTCCTGCTGATCGGTGGCGATCGAGGTTTCGGTGGTGCCATTCTCTTGAGCGCCCAAAGTGCCCTGCGCAGTGGCGCGGGCATGGTGTCTCTGGCCACCCGTAGCGAACATGTGCCGGCCGCATTGGCGCGGGTGCCCGAAGTCATGGTGCTGGGCGCTCACTCGGCCAACCAACTGATGGGCCCGCTCGGGCAAGCCAGTGTGCTGGTGGTCGGGCCGGGCCTCGGCAAGGGCGCGTGGGGTCGTAGCTTGTTGTCGGCGGCGGCCAATGCCCCGTTGCCGCAGGTGTGGGACGCCGACGCGCTGAATCTGCTGAGCCTGGGTGACGTACGTCTGCCGAAGGATTGCGTGATCACCCCGCATCCAGGCGAGGCGGCGCGATTATTGGGGATTTCCACGGCTGAGGTCCAAGCCGATCGCCCTGCTGCGGCCCATGCCTTGAGCAAAAAATACACAACCACCGTCATTCTCAAAGGGGCCGGCAGCCTGATTGCCAGTCCCGATGGTCGTTTGGCGCTGTGCCATCAAGGCCATCCGGCCATGGCCTCCGCGGGTCTGGGCGATGTACTGGCCGGACTGGTCGGCGCCTTGCTGGCTCAGGGCCTGAACGCATTCGATGCGGCTTGCCTGGCGGTCTGGTTGCACGCCAATGCCGGCGAACGTGAAGGTAAATCTGGCCGGGGGCTGGCGGCCAGCGATCTGATTCCCGCCATTCGTCAGTTGCTGGAGGAGCAAGCACCGTGTCTGAAGTAACCCTGTATCTGGCCAATGAAGACGCCATGGTCACGTTGGGCAACCGTATCGCTCAAGTGACTGAAGGGCACGGCATCATCTTTCTGGACGGTGACCTGGGGGCGGGTAAAACCACCCTGTCGAGGGGCATTATTCGTGGCTTGGGGCATGTTGGGTCGGTAAAAAGTCCGACCTTCACTTTGGTCGAACCCTACGAGATCGGTGACATTCGCGCCTTCCACTTTGACCTGTATCGACTGGTCGATCCGGAGGAGCTGGAGTTTCTTGGCATTCGTGACTACCTCGAAGACGATGCACTGTGTCTGATCGAGTGGCCCCAGAAGGGTGCAGGCTTTTTGCCAAAGCCCGACCTGACCATTACCATTAGCCCGCATGACAGCGGGCGTTCGCTGAATCTGTCGCCCCAGGGTTTGCGTGGCGAGTCTTGGTGTGCCGCTTTGGCATTGGAATTCAAATAAATGATGGGGTTAGGTATGCGCTTTCGCGCGTTGGTTGCTGTCGTAGGAATGCTGCTTACGGCACTGGCCGTCGACGCTGTGGCCGCGACAAAGGTCAACAGTGTTCGTTTGTGGCGGGCGCCGGATAACACCCGACTGGTGTTTGATCTGTCTGGCCCGGTCCAGCACAGCGTCTTTACCCTGACGGCTCCGGATCGTCTGGTGATCGATATCAATGGCGCCGTCCTTGGCGCACCGCTGAAGGTCTCTACCGCCAATACCCCGATTACCGACATGCGTTCGGCTCAGCGCACGCCGACCGATCTGCGGGTGGTCATAGACCTGAAAAAAGCCGTCACCCCGAAAAGCTTCGTGCTGGCGCCGAATGCGCAGTACGGCAACCGACTGGTGGTCGATCTGTTCGACAACGCCGCCGATGCCGCTCCGCCACCGGCGCCGACCCCGGCCCCGACTGTTGCCACCGTGCCCGCGGTGCCGGTTGCTCCGGTTGAGCCGGAAATCAAGCTGCCACCTGCCCCGGCCGGCAAGCGCGACATCATCGTGGTCATCGATGCCGGTCACGGTGGCGAAGACCCGGGGGCTTCCGGTTCCCGTGGTCAGCACGAAAAAGACGTGGTGCTGGCTATCGCTCGCGAACTGCAGCGTCAGGTCAACGGCATGAAAGGCTTCCGGGCCGAGCTGACCCGTACCGGCGACTACTTCATTCCATTGCGTGGCCGTACCGAGATCGCCCGCAAGAAGGGCGCCGACCTGTTCGTCTCGATTCACGCCGATGCGGCACCCTCCGCCGCAGCGTTCGGCGCTTCGGTATTCGCCTTGTCCGAGCGCGGCGCAACGTCCGAGACCGCGCGTTGGCTGGCCGACAGCGAAAACCGCTCCGACCTGATCGGCGGTGCCGGCAACGTCAGTCTCGACGACAAGGACAAGATGCTTGCCGGCGTACTGCTTGATCTGTCGATGACCGCGTCGCTGACTTCCAGTCTGAACGTCGGCCAGAAGGTATTGAGCAACATTGGCCGGGTCACCTCGTTGCACAAGCAGCGCGTCGAGCAGGCCGGATTCATGGTGCTGAAGTCGCCGGACATTCCGTCGATTCTGGTGGAAACCGGGTTTATCTCCAACGCCAACGAAGCTTCGAAACTGGCGGCGTCCGGCCACCAGCAAGCGCTGGCCCGTTCGATCAGCGCGGGCGTGCGCCAGTTCTTCCAGCAGAACCCGCCACCGGGCACCTACATCGCCTGGCTGCGTGATTCCGGCAAGATTGCCCAAGGTCCGCGTGACCACACGGTGCGGCCGGGTGAAACCCTGGCGATGATCGCGGTGCGTTATCAGGTTTCGCCGGCGACCCTGCGCAGCGCCAACGGCCTGCAGTCCGACGAGCTGAAAATCGGCCAGCACCTGAACATCCCGGGCACCGAATTGGCGGCCAAGGAATGAACGATGCCGTGAACACCGCAGCGCGTATCGAGCTGCTCAGCCCGCGACTGGCGAACCAGATTGCCGCCGGTGAGGTGGTTGAGCGCCCGGCTTCGGTGATCAAGGAGCTGCTGGAAAACAGCCTCGACTCCGGTGCCAAGCGTATCGACGTCGATGTCGAACAGGGCGGCGTCAAGCTGCTGCGGGTTCGCGACGATGGCAGCGGCATCTCCTCCGATGATTTGCCGCTGGCGCTGGCGCGACATGCCACCAGCAAGATTCGCAATCTCGAAGACCTTGAGCAGGTGATGAGCCTCGGGTTTCGCGGTGAGGCACTCGCGTCGATAAGCTCCGTGGCGCGTCTGACCCTGACGTCCCGTACTCGAGGTGCCGATCAGGCCTGGCAGGTCGAGACCGAAGGCCGGGACATGGCGCCTCGCGTCCAGCCAGCGGCCCACCCGGTGGGTACTTCGGTTGAAGTGCGCGACTTGTTCTTCAACACCCCGGCGCGGCGCAAATTCCTCAAGACCGAAAAAACCGAATTCGATCACCTGCAAGAAGTGATCAAGCGTCTGGCGCTGGCGCGTTTCGACGTGGCATTCCATCTGCGCCATAACGGCAAGACCATCCTCAGCCTGCACGAAGCCCATGACGACGCGGCTCGCGCCCGGCGTGTGGCGGCGATCTGCGGTGCGGGCTTCCTGGAGCAGGCGCTGCCGATCGAGATCGAGCGCAATGGCCTTCATCTGTGGGGCTGGGTCGGGTTGCCGACCTTTAACCGCAGCCAGGCAGACTTGCAGTATTTCTTTGTGAATGGCCGTGCGGTGCGCGACAAACTGGTGGCCCACGCGGTGCGCCAGGCCTATCGCGACGTGCTGTTCAACGGTCGGCACCCGACGTTCGTGCTGTTTTTCGAAGTCGATCCGGCGGGCGTCGACGTCAACGTGCATCCGACCAAACACGAAGTGCGCTTCCGTGACGGGCGCATGGTCCACGACTTCCTCTATGGCACCTTGCACCGCGCCTTGGGCGACGTGCGTCCGGAAGATCATTTGGCTGCGCCCGTCGCGACGGCCGTGGTCAGGCCGACCGGCATCGAAGCCGGCGAGTTCGGCCCGCAAGGTGAGATGCGTCTGGCAGCCAATGCGTTGCTGGAGCAGCCGCAGGCACAGCCGTCCTTTAATACGACGGCGGGCTCGGGCGCCGGCGCTGGTTATCAGTATCAATACACGCCGCGTCCGCAGTCGGGGGTGCCGGTGGCCGAAGCACAGGCTGCCTATCGCGAATTTTTTGCGCCGCTGCCTGAAGCCAATGCCACGGCACTACCTGACGGTCAGGGCGATATCCCGCCGCTGGGGTATGCGCTGGCGCAACTCAAAGGCATCTACATTCTTTCGGAAAACGCCCAAGGGCTGGTGCTGGTGGACATGCACGCCGCGCATGAGCGAATCATGTACGAACGGCTGAAAGTCGCGATGGCCAGCGAAGGCCTGAGTGGCCAACCGCTGTTGGTGCCGGAGTCGATTGCGGTCAGCCAGCGTGAAGCCGATTGCGCCGAAGAGCACGTCAGCTGGTTCCAGCGCCTCGGCTTCGAACTTCAGCGTCTGGGCCCGGAAACCCTGGCGATCCGGCAGATTCCGGCGTTGCTCAAACAGGCTGAAGCCAATCGCCTGGTTCATGATGTGTTGGCGGACCTGATGGAATACGGCACCAGCGACCGGATTCAGGCACACCTGAACGAACTGCTCGGGACCATGGCCTGCCACGGCGCTATTCGCGCCAACCGGCGCCTGGCCTTGCCGGAAATGAACGGTCTGCTGCGGGACATGGAAAACACCGAACGCAGCGGTCAATGCAACCATGGCCGACCAACCTGGACCCAACTGGGCCTGGATGATCTGGACAAACTGTTCTTGCGCGGTCGTTGATGAGCCAACTCCCTCCAGCGATATTCCTGATGGGCCCGACCGCTGCGGGCAAGACCGATCTGGCTATCGAGCTGACCAAGGTCCTGCCGTGCGAGTTGATCAGCGTCGACTCGGCGCTGGTTTACCGCGGCATGGACATCGGCACCGCCAAGCCTTCGAAGGAACTGCTGGCCGAGTTTCCTCATCGGTTGATCGATATTCTTGATCCAGTCGAGGCTTATTCGGCGGCTGATTTTCGCCGGGATGCCCTGCAGGCCATGGCCGAGATCACCGCGCGTGGCAATATTCCGCTGCTGGTCGGCGGCACAATGCTCTATTACAAGGCTTTGCTCGAAGGACTGGCCGATATGCCGGCGGCCGATCCGCTGGTCCGCGCTGAAATCGAGGAAGAGGCTGCACGCCTTGGCTGGCAAGCCCTGCACGATCAGTTGGCGGTCATTGATCCGGTGTCGGCGGCGCGAATTCACCCCAATGACCCGCAGCGACTCAGTCGGGCGCTGGAAGTTTATCGGGTCAGCGGCCAGAGCATGACTGAACTCCGCGCGCGACAATCTGCGCAAAGTACTGAAGCAGGCGCTTCGGGTCGCCCACAATTGCCCTATACTGTCGCGAACTTGGCTATCGCTCCGGCGAATCGTCAGGTACTGCATGAGCGTATTAAACAAAGATTCACACAAATGTTGGAACAGGGATTCATTGACGAGGTCGTAGCCCTGCGTAAAAGAAGTGACCTGCATGCCGGGTTGCCGTCTATACGCGCTGTAGGTTACCGACAAGTCTGGGATTACCTGGATGGCAAGCTGACGTCAGCCGAGATGCAGGAGCGTGGGATCATTGCCACGCGCCAATTGGCGAAGCGCCAGTTCACCTGGCTGCGCAGTTGGGCTGATTTACACTGGTTGGACAGCCTCGATTGCGACAATCTGTCACGCGCCTTGAAATACCTTGGAACGGTCTCCATATTGAGCTGAGTCCTTGCAATTGCCGTCTATCCTTGGGGGTGTGACGGCCTAAGCCACCTGTTTACCTATTTTTTATTATTGAATCCTTAAAGGAGTGCGGCACATGTCAAAAGGGCATTCGCTACAAGACCCTTACTTGAACACATTGCGTAAAGAGAAAGTTGGGGTTTCCATCTATCTGGTCAACGGAATCAAACTGCAAGGTACGATCGAGTCGTTCGACCAGTTCGTTATCCTGCTGAAAAACACCGTCAGCCAGATGGTTTACAAACACGCGATCTCTACAGTGGTGCCGGTTCGTCCAATTCGTCTGCCTAGCGCAACCGAAACCGAACAAGCAGACGCTGAGCCAGGTAACGCCTGATAGGAGTCTCCTTTGTTCTTTGAGCGCCACGGTGGTGGTGAGCGAACCATTCTCGTTCACTTGGATGGTCAGGACCCTGAGGCGCGCGAAGATCCGCAGGAGTTTCAGGAGTTGGCAATTTCGGCCGGCGCCGAGACCGTCGCGTTTGTTAACGTGCCGCGTCATCGGCCAACCGCCAAATACCTGATTGGCAGTGGCAAGGTCGAGGAACTGCGCGACCAGGTCAAAGCCGAGAAGGTCGATCTGGTGATTTTCAATTCCGTCCTCACGCCCAGTCAGGAACGTAACCTCGAACGTGTTTTCGAGTGTCGCGTGATTGACCGTACCGGCCTGATTCTCGATATCTTCGCCCAACGCGCCCGCACCCATGAAGGCAAGCTCCAGGTCGAACTGGCCCAGCTTGATTACATGAGTACGCGACTGGTTCGCGGCTGGACTCACCTTGAGCGGCAGAAAGGCGGTATCGGTCTGCGCGGCCCGGGTGAAACCCAGCTGGAAACCGACCGGCGTCTTCTGCGGGTTCGCCTGCGGCAGATCAAGGGGCGTCTGGAAAAGGTCCGCAGCCAGCGTGATCAGGCTCGTCGTGGTCGTCAGCGTGCGGATATCCCTTCGGTTTCTCTGGTGGGTTATACCAACGCCGGCAAGTCGACGCTGTTCAACTCGGTCACCGATTCCGACGTGTTCGCGGCAGACCAGTTGTTCGCCACTCTCGACCCGACCTTGCGCCGGCTTGAACTCGCCGACCTCGGTCCGATCGTGCTGGCTGATACCGTGGGTTTCATTCGTCATCTGCCGCACAAGCTGGTCGAGGCATTTCGGTCTACGCTCGAAGAGTCGAGCAACTCTGACCTGCTGTTGCATGTGATCGACGCCCATGAGCCGGAACGCATGGCCCAGATCGAACAGGTCATGCTGGTGCTCGGCGAGATCGGTGCGCAAGACTTGCCGATCCTTGAGGTCTATAACAAACTCGATTTGCTCGAGGGCGTAGAGCCGCAGATCCAGCGTGATGCCGACGGCAAGCCGCAGCGGGTCTGGTTATCAGCGCGTGACGGTCAGGGTCTGGACCTGCTCAAGCAGGCGATTGCGGAATTGCTCGGCAACGATTTGTTCGTTGGCACCTTGCGCTTGCCGCAGCGTTTTGCTCGACTGCGTGCACAGTTCTTTGCACTCGGTGCCGTACAGAAAGAAGAACACGACGAAGAAGGCATCTGTTTGCTGGCCGTTCGTTTGCCGCGAGTCGAGCTCAATCGACTGGTGAGCCGCGAGGGAATGCAGCCGTTGGAATTCATCGAGCAACACACTTTGCAATAAAAGCCTGAAAAAGCGGTTGTGCCGCTGTGGCAGGCATTCTGTAGCATTGGTCGGCGCGCCGTGGGTGCGTCTTTGCTTTATCAGATGGAGAGCGCTATGGCTTGGAATGAGCCGGGTGGCAACTCGAATAATCAGGATCCTTGGGGTGGTAAGCGCCGCAATAATGGCGACCGCAAGGGGCCACCAGATCTCGACGAGGCCTTCCGAAAGCTGCAGGAAAGCCTGAATGGGTTGTTCGGTGGTAGCAAGAAACGCGGTGATGATGGCGGTGGTTCGGGCAAGGGTGGCGGTTACGGCCTGCTCGGTATCGGCCTTGTCGTGCTGGCGGCCGTCTGGCTGTACAGCGCGGTTTATGTCGTCGACGAGCAGGAGCAAGCCGTGGTGCTGCGCTTCGGCAAGTACTACGAAACCGTCGGCCCGGGTCTGAACATCTACTTCCCGCCGATCGATCGCAAGTACATGGAAAACGTCACGCGTGAGCGTGCCTACACCAAGCAGGGTCAAATGCTCACCGAAGACGAGAACATCGTCGAAGTGCCGCTGACCGTGCAGTACAAGATCACCAATCTGCAGGACTTCGTGCTGAACGTCGATCAGCCGGAAATCAGTCTGCAACACGCGACCGAGAGCGCCTTGCGCCATGTGGTGGGTTCCACCGCCATGGACCAGGTGCTGACCGAAGGTCGTGAATTGATGGCCAGCGAAATCAAGGAGCGTCTGCAACGCTTCCTCGATACCTATCGCACCGGTATCACCGTCACTCAGGTCAACGTTCAGAGCGCAGCGGCACCGCGTGAAGTCCAGGAAGCCTTCGATGACGTGATCCGCGCTCGTGAAGATGAGCAGCGTTCGCGCAACCAGGCTGAAACCTATGCCAACGGCGTCGTGCCGGAAGCCCGTGGTCAGGCCCAGCGCATCATTGAAGATGCCAACGGTTACCGTGACGAAACGGTATCGCGCGCCAAGGGTGAGGCGGATCGCTTTACCAAACTGGTCGCCGAGTATCGCAAGGCGCCGGAAGTCACTCGTCAGCGTCTGTACCTGGACACGATGCAGGAAGTCTTCAGCAATACCAGCAAGGTTCTCGTGACCGGCAACAAGAATGGCCAGAACAATCTGCTGTACTTGCCGCTGGACAAGATGATCGACAGTGGTCGTAGTGGTGCAGCGCCGGTAACCAGCGCGGCCGCGACCAGCAATGAAGGGCATACGCGTTCGGCAACTGATCTGCAGCAGCCGGCACGTACCAGGGAGAGTCGCTGATGAGCAATAAATCGCTGATCGCCCTTATTGTCGGCGTCGTCGTGGCGATCGCTGCCTGGAACTGTTTCTACATCGTGGCTCAGACCGAGCGTGCGGTGTTGCTGCAGTTCGGTCGTGTGGTTCAGACCGATGTTCAGCCGGGCCTGCATGTGAAAGTGCCTTACGTTAACCAGGTGCGTAAATTCGACGCACGCCTGATGACGCTGGATGCACCGACACAACGCTTCCTGACACTGGAAAAGAAAGCGGTCATGGTTGATGCCTACGCCAAGTGGCGCGTCAAGGATGCCGAGCGTTTCTACACCGCGACTTCCGGCCTCAAGCAGATTGCTGACGAACGCCTCTCGCGTCGTCTGGAATCGGGCCTGCGCGACCAGTTTGGCAAGCGCACCCTGCACGAGGTGGTTTCCGGTGAGCGTGATGCGCTGATGGCTGACATCACCGCTTCGCTGAACAAGATGGCGGAAAAAGAGCTGGGCATCGAAGTTGTCGATGTTCGGGTCAAGGCCATCGATCTGCCGAAGGAAGTGAACCGTAGCGTGTTCGAGCGCATGAGCACCGAGCGTGAGCGTGAAGCGCGCGAGCACCGTGCCAAGGGTAACGAGCTGGCCGAAGGCATCCGTGCCGATGCTGATCGTCAGCGCCGCGTACTACTGGCTGAAGCCTATCGTGAATCTGAAGAGGTTCGCGGTGACGGTGATGCCCAGGCCGCAGCGATCTACTCCAAGGCCTATGGTCAGGACCAGGAGTTCTACGGTTTCTACCGTAGCCTGCGCGCCTACCGTGAAAGCTTCGCGAACAAAACCGACGTCATGGTTCTGGACCCAAGCAGTGACTTCTTCCGTTACCTGGAAAAAGCCAAGCCTTGATCCGACACTGATCTCGAGGGACCCCGCCGGGCGGCTAAAGCCTCTCGCGGGGTGATCCTTTGAGAAAACGTGTGTATGATGCGGCAGCCGGGAAATTCCCGGCTTTTTTGCGTCTGCACGTTTGATTGCGGTTTTTTATTGCAAGACTCGGGTTGAACGACTCGACAGGTTTTTCGAGGAAAGTGTTTGGCGAGGCCGGTTCCAGGCCGATCGCCGCGTTGTTCATGCGCGCGGCCCAGACATATTCTGCTTCACTCTAGGCTTGCCCGAGGGCTGGCCGCCCGGATCATAGGGGAATGGCGTAATGGCAACGGTAGACCGCTGGCTGCTGCCAGATGGCATCGAAGAAGTACTGCCACCAGAGGCGGCGCGCATTGAAGTTGCGCGTCGTCAGGTGTTGGATCTGTTCCAGAGCTGGGGTTACGAGTTCGTCGTGACCCCGCATATCGAGTACCTGGAATCCTTGCTGACTGGCGCGGGCCAGGACCTCGATCTGCGGACCTTCAAGGTCATCGACCCACAATCGGGCCGGCAGATGGGTTTCCGTGCCGACATTACGCCGCAAGTGGCGCGCATCGATGCGCACACCTTGCGTCGTGAAGGCCCAAGCCGTCTGTGCTACGCCGGTAGCGTGCTGCATGCGCAGCCGCGGGCCTTGTCGACCTCGCGCAGCCCGATTCAGCTGGGCGCCGAGTTGTACGGCGATGCGAGCCCGAGCAGCGACGTGGAAGTCATCAGCCTGATGCTGGCCATGCTGCAACTGGCCGATGTGCCGGATGTACACATGGATCTTGGTCATGTCGGCATCTACCGTGGCCTGGCGCGTGCCGCCGGTTTGTCCGGTGAAGTCGAGCAGCAGTTGTTCGATGCCCTGCAACGCAAGGCCATCGATGAGGTCATTACCTTGACCGAAGGCCTGCCTGCCGATTTGTCGGGCATGCTGCGGGCGCTGGTTGATCTGTGTGGCGGCCGTGAAGTGCTGGTTGCTGCTCGCGAGCGCCTGGCCAATGCGCCGGCGCCCGTTTTGGCGGCGCTGGACGACTTGCTGGCAGTTGCCGAGCGTTTGTCCGTGCGTTTCCCGGATCTTGCGCTGTACTTCGATCTGGGCGAGCTGCGCGGTTACCACTACCATACCGGTGTGGTGTTCGCGGTGTTTGTACCAGGTGTTGGCCAGTCCATCGCTCAGGGCGGTCGTTACGACGACATCGGCGCCGACTTCGGTCGCGCCCGCCCGGCAACCGGCTTCTCTACCGATTTGAAAACCCTGGTGACCCTGGGGCGTGCTGAAATCGAGCTACCGTCTGGCGGTATCTGGATGCCTGACAGTACGGATGCAGCACTCTGGCAGCAGGTTTGCCAGTTGCGCAGTGAGGGTCAGCGTGTCGTTCAGGCATTGCCTGGGCAACCATTGGCCGCCGCCCGTGACGCGGACTGCGACCGGCAATTGATTCAGCAGAACGGGCTTTGGCAAGTATTGCCGCTGGCTTCTTGAGTTTTCCTGCCGGCGGCTGCCGGCACCAAGTTTGCGCGAATGAGGACAAGTGTTATGGGTAAGAATGTCGTAGTCCTGGGCACCCAATGGGGTGATGAGGGCAAAGGCAAGATCGTTGATCTGCTGACCGAACATGCTGCCGCCGTAGTGCGCTACCAGGGTGGCCACAATGCTGGCCACACGCTGGTGATTGACGGCGAAAAAACCGTCTTGCACCTGATTCCGTCGGGCGTACTGCGCGATGGCGTGCAGTGCCTGATCGGCAACGGCGTGGTGGTTGCACCTGACGCCCTGCTGCGCGAGATCATCAAGCTGGAAGAAAAAGGCGTACCAGTGCGCGAGCGCCTGCGTATCAGCCCGTCCTGCCCGCTGATCCTGTCTTACCACGTAGCGCTGGACCAGGCTCGTGAAAAGGCCCGTGGCGAGCTGAAGATCGGCACTACCGGTCGTGGCATCGGCCCGGCCTACGAAGACAAGGTTGCACGTCGTGGCCTGCGCATCGGTGACCTGTTCCACCGCGAGCGTTTCGCCGCCAAGCTGGGCGAGTTGCTGGACTACCACAACTTCGTACTGGTCAATTACTACAAAGAGCCGGCCATCGACTTCCAGAAGACTCTGGACGAGTGCATGGAATACGCCGAGCTGCTGCGTCCGATGATGCTCGACGTCACCGCCGAACTGCATAACCTGCGTCGCGACGGCAAAGACATCATGTTCGAAGGCGCCCAAGGCTCCCTGCTGGACATCGACCACGGTACCTACCCGTACGTCACCAGTTCCAATACCACCGCTGGCGGCATCGCGACCGGTTCGGGTTTTGGCCCGATGTACCTGGATTACATCCTCGGCATCACCAAGGCTTACACCACTCGCGTTGGCTCGGGTCCGTTCCCGACCGAGCTGTTCGACGACGTTGGTGCGTTCCTGGCCAAACGTGGCCACGAGTTCGGTGCGACCACCGGCCGTGCCCGTCGTTGCGGCTGGTTCGACGCCGTTATCCTGCGTCGCGCCATCGACGTCAACAGCATCTCGGGCCTGTGCCTGACCAAGCTGGACGTGCTGGACGGTCTTGAGACCATTAACATCTGCGTGGGCTACAAGAATCAGGAAGGTGCCGTGATCGACGCACCGACCGACGCCGACAGCTACATCGGTCTGGAGCCAGTGTACGAACAAATGCCGGGCTGGACCGAGTCGACCCTTGGCGCCAAGACCCTGGAAGAGCTGCCTCAGGCTGCTCGCAACTACATCAAGCGCGTCGAAGAGTTGGTCGGTGCGCCGATCGACATTATTTCGACAGGCCCGGACCGCAACGAGACCATCGTTCTGCGTCACCCGTTTGCTTGATAAGTCGTTGATGTAAAAAACAAAGGGCCCTTGATCGGGCCCTTTGTCGTTTATGCCTGTTGGACGGCATGACCTTTGCTGTGAATCTCTGTTCCAGAGTGCCATCAATTTAATGGCGTGCAAGTAGAGGGATTTCCTGTGTCGGCCGTTCTCTCACTGTTACAAAGCCGTTTGTTGCGGCCCGTGTTCGTTACCCTTGGTATCGCCCTGTTGGTGCAAGTGTTGGTGGCTGTCGCACTGACCCGGAGCACCGTGACCGCGTTGGAAGCTGATTTGGGCAATCGTCTCGGCGTCGATAGCCAGAAGCTCTCTGGCGAACTCGAACAGGCCGGGCGTGAAGTCACCTCAAGTCTTGATAGTCTCTCCACCAGTACCCGTCAGCGCCTGACCGCCGGCCTGTCCTCGCGACTCAAGGATGAGCAGGCACAACTGCGTGCGGCCCTGGAAAAGGACCTGAAGGACTCGGCCAATGACATGGCTCAGCTCCTGGCGTCGGTCGCACCCCGCGCGATGTGGGACAGCGACGTTCCAACGCTGTCCGAGTTCGCCCGCCGGGCCCAGCGCAATCCGAATGTGCTGTTCGTGGTGTACGACGACGCCACTGGTCAGCACCTGACCCGCTACCTGAACCGGGAAAACCCGATCAACGCTGCCCTTGTGGAAAAAGGCCAAGGTGAGCGGGCGCTGGATAAAGTGCTGAGTGCGGCGAAGAACGATCCTTCGGTTTACTACCTCGAGGCCTCGATCAATCCCAATGGCGTGGAAATCGGCAAGGTGCTGATGGGGGTCTCCACGGCGTCGGTGGAAACTGACCTGGCGGCGCTCGACAAGCGCTTCTCGGCGCTGATCGCCAGCAGTGATCAACTGGTCGGCGACAGCCTCAAAGGCGCTGCAGCCGATAGCGCCACGGCCATGCGCTCGCGTTTGCAGTCGGCACAGTCCACGGCTACCGAAATGAAAGCCAATACCACCAACACCGTGCAGGAAGCGGCGGCGACCTTGCGCTGGCGGATCGGCATGGCGCTGGCGCTGGTCGGCTGCGGTGTCTTGCTGCTACTGGCGGTCGTGCTTGGGCGGCGGGTGGTCAATCGCCTGAAGCTGTTGATCGCGGCAATGGAGGATCTGGCCGCGGGTGATGGCGACCTGACCAAGCGCGTGCAGATCAATAGCAAAGATGAGATCGGCGACATGGCATCGGCGGTCAACCGCTTTGTGGATAAGTTGCAGCCGATCGTTCGCGAGGCGGGTGATGTGGCCCAGCGCACCGGTGTGGAAATCGGTGCCATGAGCAAGCGCAATGCCGGCGCCGATGCGGCGGCGAAATCCCAGCGCGATGAAGTGGCGGAGAGCTTGCGTGCCTTGTCGCAAATGGCTGACGAGGCGCAGACCGAAAGCCATGCGATGCAGGCGGCGTTGCAGCAGGTGGTGGATATTCGTCAGGCAACGGATGAAAACACCCGCACCTCGGCGCAGGTTGGCAGTCTCATCGAGGCGTTGGCCGGGCAGGTTGATACCGGGGCCAAAGTCATCGAGCGTTTGGCGCAGCAGAGCGAGCAGATTGAAGTGGTGCTGGAGGTGATTCACGGAATCGCCGAGCAGACCAATTTGCTGGCACTGAACGCGGCGATCGAAGCGGCGAGGGCTGGTGAGACCGGGCGTGGTTTTGCGGTGGTGGCCGATGAAGTGCGGGCGCTGGCCAGCAAGACTCAAAGCTCGACGGGAGACATTCAGGCGCACATCGGGGCGTTGCAGCAAGGTGCTCGCGAGGCCGTGGCAGCGATTGGACAGGCAGGGCGTCAGGCCAGCGAGGGTTTGCTGGTATTGCGCGACAGTGCGCGTTTGCAGCAGTCGGTGCAGGTTTCTGTCGAGCAGGTGCATGCGGCCATCGGTCTGGCGACCCGGGCGGCGGCCCATCAGGCCAAAGGCGCGCACGCGGTGCGTGGGCGGGTCGAGACCATTCATGCTCAGGCCGAACGTGCGGCGCAGGCGGTGGTGGAAACCACGGCCAGCGGCAAGGTGCTGGACAGTCTGGCGGCGCAGCTGAAAGCGAGCCTGGGGCAGTTCAGGGTCTGATTTGTTGTATGGGGTGCAGCCATCGCGAGCAAGCTCGCGATTGGCGATGTCAGCGGCTCATATACATCCGCGTCGTAAGTTAGGTAAAAGCCCTCTCGCCACAGGGATGGCGGTGGATGGAGATTAGTGAATGCCAGAAACGCAAAAACCCGCTTTCGCGGGTTTTTGTGAGATTCAAGATCGTTGATCTTGAACTTTGAATTGGTGCCCAGAAGAAGACTCGAACTTCCACGACCTTGCGGTCACCAGCACCTGAAGCTGGCGTGTCTACCAATTTCACCATCTGGGCAGTATCAGCAACGTTGCCGCTGTTGATGTGGCGCACTATACGGAGAGCGTTTTGATCTGTAAACCCCTGATTTAATTTTAATAAATCAAAAGGCTAGAATGCAAAAACCCGCTTTCGCGGGTTTTTGTGTGAGCCTTGAAATTGAACTAATCTCAAGCTCGAAATTGGTGCCCAGAAGAAGACTCGAACTTCCACGACCTTGCGGTCACCAGCACCTGAAGCTGGCGTGTCTACCAATTTCACCATCTGGGCAGTATCGGTCACCAGCACCTGAAGCTGGCGTGTCTACCAATTTCACCATCTGGGCAGTATCGACATGCGTCTGCGTCGTCGATGGCGCGCACTATACGGAGCGTCCTTTTAACTGTAAACCCCTGAACTCAAAAAAACCTGGAAAATTTTACGAGCGGTGCTTGATGCTGTCTTTCCAGGCGGAGGAAGGGATATTTAGGGCCTCCAAGAGCCTGAAATTTCCCGTTTCATTACGCCTATGCCAAACTAACCCGCATATAGACAAGGTGAAAACTCTCTAATGGCCGATTGGCAGTCCCTCGATCCCGAGGCCGCTCGTGAAGCGGAAAAATATGAAAACCCTATTCCTAGCCGCGAACTGATCCTTCAGCACCTTGCTGATCGGGGTTCGCCTGCTAACCGCGAGCAACTGGTCGAAGAGTTTGGTCTGACCACAGAAGACCAGATCGAAGCCCTGCGCCGCCGCCTGCGCGCCATGGAGCGCGACGCTCAACTGATCTATACCCGTCGCGGCACTTACGCGCCGGTAGACAAGCTCGACCTGATCCTGGGTCGCATCAGCGGTCACCGTGACGGCTTCGGCTTCCTGATCCCGGACGATGGCAGTGACGACCTGTTCATGAGCCCGGCGCAAATGCGTCTGGTGTTCGATGGCGACCGTGCGCTGGCACGGGTTTCCGGTCTGGACCGTCGTGGTCGCCGCGAAGGCGTAATCGTCGAAGTGGTCTCGCGTGCTCACGAAAGCATCGTCGGTCGTTACTTCGAAGAAGGCGGCATCGGCTTTGTGGTGGCCGACAACCCGAAGATCCAGCAGGAAGTGCTGGTCACCCCGGGGCGTAACGCCAACGCCAATATCGGCCAATTCGTTGAAGTGAAGATCACGCACTGGCCGACCCCGCGCTTCCAGCCGCAAGGCGATGTGGTGGAAGTGGTCGGCAACTACATGGCGCCGGGCATGGAAATCGATATTGCCCTGCGGACCTACGACATTCCTCACGTCTGGCCTGAAGCAGTGCTCAAGGAAGCCGCCAAGCTCAAGCCGGAAGTCGAAGAGAAAGACAAAGAGAAGCGCATCGACCTGCGTCATCTGCCGTTCGTCACCATCGACGGCGAAGATGCCCGCGACTTCGATGACGCGGTCTACTGCGAAGCCAAGCCAGGCAAGCTGCGGCTGTTCTCCGGTGGCTGGAAGTTGTACGTGGCGATTGCCGACGTTTCCAGCTACGTGAAGATTGGCTCGGCGCTGGATGCCGAGTCCCAGGTGCGCGGCAACTCGGTGTACTTCCCCGAGCGCGTGGTGCCGATGCTGCCAGAGCAGCTGTCCAACGGCCTGTGCTCGCTGAACCCGCTCGTTGATCGGCTGGCCATGGTTTGCGAGATGACCATCTCCAAGTCCGGTGAGATGACTGACTACTGCTTCTACGAAGCGGTGATTCACTCCCACGCCCGCCTGACCTACAACAAGGTCAGCGCAATGCTGGAACAGCCGAAAACCACCGAGGCTCGTCAGCTTCGTGGCGAATACACCGACGTCGTGCCGCACCTCAAGCAGCTCTACTCGCTGTACAAGGTGTTGTTGGCGGCACGCCACGTGCGCGGCGCGATCGATTTCGAAACGCAGGAAACCCGAATCATCTTCGGTTCCGAGCGCAAGATCGCCGAAATCCGTCCGACCGTGCGCAACGACGCGCACAAGTTGATCGAGGAATGCATGCTGGCGGCCAACGTGGCCACCGCCGAATTCCTGAAAAAACACGAAATCCCTGCGCTGTACCGGGTTCACGATGGTCCGCCACCAGAGCGTCTGGAAAAACTCCGGGCCTTCCTCGGTGAGCTCGGCCTGTCCCTGCACAAAGGCAAGGACGGCCCGTCGCCGAAGGATTACCAGGCGTTGCTGGCCGGGATCAAGGATCGTCCGGATTTCCACCTGATCCAGACCGTCATGCTGCGCTCGTTGAGCCAGGCGGTGTACAGCGCCGATAACCAGGGCCACTTCGGCCTGAATTACGAAGCCTATACCCACTTCACCTCGCCGATTCGTCGTTACCCGGATTTGCTCACGCACCGGGCGATTCGCAGCGTCATCCACTCCAAACAAGACACGCCGCACGTGCGTCGTGCCGGGGCGATGACCATTCCGAAAGCGCGCATCTATCCGTACGACGAAGCGGCGCTGGAGCAGCTCGGCGAGCAGTGCTCGATGAGCGAGCGCCGTGCCGACGAAGCGACCCGCGACGTGGTGAACTGGCTCAAGTGCGAGTTCATGAAGGATCGCGTGGGCGAGTCGTTCCCGGGTGTGATCACCGCAGTGACCGGTTTTGGCCTGTTCGTCGAGCTGACCGATATCTACGTCGAAGGTCTGGTCCACGTGACCGCTTTGCCGGGCGATTACTACCACTTCGACCCTGTGCATCACCGCCTGGCCGGTGAGCGTACCGGTCGCAGCTTCCGCCTCGGCGATACCGTCGAAGTGCGTGTGATGCGGGTTGATCTGGACGAGCGCAAGATCGACTTCGAGATGGCTGAAAAAACCATCAGCGCGCCGATTGGCCGCAAGAAGCGTGGTGCAGAGACCTCGGCGCCTGCCGCCAAGACTGCTGCTGAACCTGCGCCGGCCAAAACCGGTCGTCGCGGTCCGGCGAAGGAAAAGGTGGTCGAGGCTTATCGTCCGAGCGATGCCGCGGCGAAAAACGCCGAAGTACGCAAAAGTCGTGAAATGAAGCAGGCGTTGCTGGCCGAAGCGAAGAGCGGCGGTAAAGCGGCGTCTGGGGGAAAGACCGGGCGGTCGGCGCCTGAAAAGGCCTCCGGCGGCAAGCCAGCCAAACCGAGTAAACACCGTAAAGGCCCGCCAAAAGCGGGCTCGGCTCCAGCCAAAAGCGGCGGGGCGCGTAAACCTAAGGCCAAGTCATGAGTCAGTTGGAAAAAATCTATGGCGTGCATGCCGTAGAAGCGTTGCTGCGTCATCACCCGAAACGCGTCAAGCAGATCTGGCTGGCCGAAGGCCGCAGTGATCCGCGTGTTCAGACGCTGATCGAGTTGGCCAGCGAAAACCGCGTTGCGGTCGGCCAGGCCGAGCGTCGTGAGCTGGATGCCTGGGTTGAGGGTGTGCACCAGGGCGTGGTGGCGGAGGTAAGTCCTAGCCAGGTCTGGGGCGAGGCAATGCTCGACGAGCTGCTCGACCGTACCGAAGGCGCGCCGCTGCTGCTGGTGCTCGACGGCGTAACCGATCCGCACAACCTCGGTGCTTGTCTGCGTTCTGCCGACGCGGCGGGTGCATTGGCGGTGATCGTTCCGAAGGACAAGTCAGCCACCCTGACCCCGACTGTACGAAAAGTCGCTTGTGGTGCCGCGGAAGTGATTCCGTTGGTGGCCGTGACCAACCTGGCGCGCACCCTGGAAAAACTCAAGCAACGTGGCTTGTGGGTTGTCGGCACGGCGGGGGAGGCCGAGCAGGACCTGTATCAGCAGGATCTGACCGGCCCTACCATCCTGATCATGGGTGCGGAAGGCAGCGGAATGCGTCGCCTGACGCGTGATCTTTGCGACTATCTGGTGCGTTTGCCGATGGCGGGCAGCGTCAGCAGCCTGAACGTTTCCGTGGCAACCGGCGTCTGCCTGTTCGAAGCCTTGCGCCAGCGCGGCGTCAAAGCAGCGGCTGCCACCAAAAAATCCTGAGCCTCAACTGATCGTTCCCACGCTCTGCGTGGGAATGCATCCCGTGACGCTCCGCGTCACTCTCAAGCGGACGCAGAGTGTCCATGGCGGCGTTGCCACGCAGAGCGTGGGAACGATCATGTCGTGGTGATTGTTCAAATAATCACCAATTGCCTTGCGCCGCTTCTGTCCCTTCTCTACAATTGCGCCCCTTGCTGTGACGGCAGGCACGCATGTGTCTATCGCCGGCAAGTCCATAAGTGTCATTCACTCCTTGTCTGACCGCTTTTGAGCGGCAGGCTACAACCCGTAAGGAGCATTCATGCGTCATTACGAAATCATCTTTTTGGTCCACCCGGATCAAAGCGAGCAAGTCGGCGGCATGGTTGAGCGTTACACCAAGCTGATCGAAGAAGACGGCGGCAAAATCCACCGTCTGGAAGATTGGGGCCGTCGTCAACTGGCCTACGCAATCAACAATGTTCACAAGGCTCACTACGTGATGCTGAACGTTGAGTGCACTGGCAAGGCCCTGGCCGAGCTGGAAGACAACTTCCGCTACAACGATGCAGTGATCCGTAACCTGGTCATCCGTCGCGAAGAAGCCGTTACCGGCCAATCCGAGATGCTCAAGGCTGAAGAAAACCGCAGTGAGCGCCGTGAGCGTCGCGACCGTCCTGAGCACTCCGACGCTGAAGGCGTTGACAGTGATGACAGCGACAACAGCGATAACGCTGACGAGTAATCCACGGACCTTTTGAGGAGCCTATTACATGGCACGTTTCTTCCGTCGTCGTAAATTCTGCCGCTTCACCGCTGAAGACGTGAAAGAGATCGATTACAAAGATCTCAACACTCTGAAAGCTTACGTATCCGAGACCGGCAAAATCGTTCCAAGCCGCATCACCGGTACCAAAGCTCGTTATCAGCGTCAGCTGGCCACCGCTATCAAGCGCGCCCGCTTCCTGGCCCTGCTGGCCTACACCGACAGCCACGGCCGCTGAGACCGGGCAGTCGACACGTAGCAAAGGATTGAATGCATGCGCGCCATAGCTGAGTTCATCATGCGCGGTCGTATGCAGGCCACTCTCGTAGTGGCTGGATGCGCGGCATTGCCGTTGTTGTACTGGTTGGGTGCTGCCGCCGGGAGCCTTGTGCTGCTGCGGCGCGGATTGAAGGACGCCATGGGCGTTCTTGCTCTGGGAATACTGCCGGCATTGATCTGGTGGCTGTATTCCGATGATCCACGCGCACTCATGGTGCTGCTGGGGTCTTCGGGCCTTGCGTTGGTTTTGCGCGCAAGTGAGTCCTGGAACCGCGTGCTGCTGGTCAGCATAGCGATGGGATTGGTGTTTTCAGTGGTGCTGGGTGCGGCTTACCGCCCCCAGATCGAGATGCTGTCGCAGGAACTGGTAAAGATCCTGCCGCTGGCCCTCGGTGACCTCTACCAGCAATTGTCGGTAGAGGAGCGAGCGCGTCTCGCCGCCCTGATTGCCCCGGTCCTGACCGGCCTGATAGCGGCCTTGTTGCAAATCGTCAGTGTGCTGAGCCTGATTGTCGGGCGCTACTGGCAGGCGTTGTTGTACAACCCCGGTGGTTTTGGTCGCGAGTTTCGCGCCATCCGAATCCCGCTGGGGCCGGCGATGTTGCTGCTGGCGTGCATGCTTCTGGGGCCGAACTTCGGTTCCCGGCTGGCCATGTTGACGCCGTTGTGCAGCGTACCGCTGGTGTTCGCCGGGCTGGCCCTGATTCATGGGCTGGTGGCTGAAAAGCGACTGGCCAGGTTTTGGCTGGTGGGGTTGTACGTAACGCTGTTGCTGTTTATGCAGCTGATCTATCCGTTGCTGGTGGTCCTGGCCATTGTCGACAGCCTGATTGATTTTCGCGGTCGATTGACGCCGAAAGACGTCGATAGCGCGAACGGTGAAGGTTAAAAGTTAAGAGGATTTTCACATGCAACTGATCCTTCTGGAAAAAGTCACCAACCTGGGCAACCTGGGTGACAAAGTGAACGTTAAGGCTGGTTACGGTCGTAACTACCTGCTGCCTTACGGCAAAGCTACCGCTGCGACCGCTGCCAACCTGGCTGCGTTCGAAGAGCGTCGCGCTGAGCTGGAAAAAGCCGCAGCAGACCGTAAAACTTCGGCTGAAAACCGCGCTGCCCAACTGGCTGAGCTGGAAGTGACTATCACTGCCACCGCCGGTGACGAAGGCAAGCTGTTCGGTTCGATCGGTACCCACGACATCGCTGATGCACTGACCGCCTCTGGCGTTGAAGTTGCAAAAAGCGAAGTTCGTCTGCCGAACGGCACCATCCGCAACGTAGGCGAATTCGACGTAGCCGTGCACCTGCACGCTGAAGTTGAAGCCACCGTACGCGTTGTCGTGGTAGCAGCTTAAGAAGTACTTGTCGGCTGGCACCCTTGGGTGCTTGCCGGTAACATCGGGCACGATCCTGTTTACAGGTCGTGCCCTTTGTCTTTCTGCAGTTCCTGATTTTTTACAACCCCTGCTTTTCCTAAAGAACCCAAGTGGCCATGAACGATATCTCCGCTCCTGAGCAATACGATCTGCAAACCGCCGCGCTGAAAGTGCCGCCGCATTCCATCGAGGCCGAACAGGCCGTGCTCGGTGGTCTGATGCTGGACAACAACGCCTGGGAGCGCGTGCTTGATCAGGTCTCGGACGGTGATTTCTATCGACATGACCACCGCCTGATCTTCCGTGCGATCGCCAAGCTCGCCGATCAGAACTCACCGATCGACGTCGTGACCCTTGCCGAGCAATTGGACAAGGAAGGTCAGACGTCGCAGGTCGGCGGTCTCGGTTATCTGGGCGAATTGGCAAAAAACACGCCGTCGGTCGCCAACATCAAGGCCTACGCGCAGATCGTTCGTGAGCGAGCGACCCTGCGCCAGTTGATCGGCATCAGCACCGAAATCGCCGACAGCGCCTTCAACCCGGAAGGTCGTACCGCCGCCGAAATTCTCGATGAAGCCGAACGGCAGATCTTCCAGATCGCCGAGGCCCGACCGAAAACCGGCGGCCCGGTGAGCGTCAATGACCTGTTGACCAAGGCCATCGACCGTATCGACACCTTGTTCAACACCGACAACGCCATCACCGGCCTGTCGACCGGTTACACCGACCTCGACGAGAAGACCAGCGGCCTGCAACCGTCTGACCTGATCATCGTCGCCGGTCGTCCATCGATGGGTAAAACCACCTTTGCGATGAACCTGGTGGAGAACGCCGTGTTGCGCAGCGAGAAAGCCGTACTGGTTTACTCGCTCGAAATGCCAGGCGAATCGCTGATCATGCGTATGTTGTCGTCGCTGGGCCGGATCGACCAGACCAAAGTCCGTGCCGGTCGCCTGGAAGACGACGATTGGCCGCGCCTGACCTCGGCGGTCAACCTGCTCAACGATCGCAAGCTGTTCATCGACGATACCGCCGGCATCAGCCCGTCGGAAATGCGTGCGCGGACCCGTCGTCTGGTGCGCGAACACGGTGAGATCGGTCTGATCATGATCGACTACTTGCAACTGATGCAGATCCCGGGTTCCAGCGGCGACAACCGGACCAACGAAATTTCCGAAATTTCCCGTTCCCTGAAAGCTCTGGCCAAGGAATTCAACTGCCCGGTAGTGGCGCTGTCCCAGCTCAACCGTTCCCTCGAACAGCGGCCGAACAAGCGGCCAGTGAACTCCGACTTGCGGGAATCCGGAGCGATCGAGCAGGACGCCGACGTCATCATGTTCGTGTACCGGGACGAGGTGTATCACCCGGAGACCGAGCACAAAGGCATCGCCGAGATCATCAT
The DNA here is from genome assembly GCF_007713465.1 of Pseudomonas sp. H3(2019). Classification (GTDB taxonomy): domain Bacteria; phylum Pseudomonadota; class Gammaproteobacteria; order Pseudomonadales; family Pseudomonadaceae; genus Aquipseudomonas. Next base: position 125,126 of record NZ_VMSG01000019.1, read on the forward strand.
CGGCAAGCAGCGGAACGGCCCGATCGGCTTTATCCGCCTGGCCTTCATCGGCAAATACACTCGATTCGAAAACCTTGCGCCGGGCAGCTATAACTTCGATGACGACGAGTAAGCCGTCGTATCAATTCCGACCTTTGTGGTCGGAATTGGTTAAATTTTGTGCTATATTCCGCGCCCGCGAAATTCAATGAAAGCCAACACCGGTTATCGACATGCAAGCAGCCAAGCCGTTATTTGACTATCCAAAATACTGGGCCGAATGTTTCGGGCCAGCGCCATTCCTGCCGATGAGCAGGGAGGAGATGGATCAGCTCGGATGGGATTCCTGCGACATCATCATCGTCACCGGTGATGCCTACGTCGACCACCCGTCGTTTGGCATGGCAATCATCGGCCGGCTGCTGGAGTCCCAGGGCTTTCGCGTCGGGATCATTGCCCAGCCAAACTGGCAGTCCAAAGACGACTTCATGAAGCTCGGCGAGCCGAACCTGTTCTTCGGTGTCGCGGCCGGCAACATGGACTCGATGATCAACCGCTACACCGCCGACAAGAAAATCCGTTCCGATGATGCCTACACCCCTGGTGGCCTGGCAGGCAAACGTCCGGATCGCGCGAGTCTGGTTTACAGCCAGCGCTGCAAGGAAGCCTACAAGAACGTGCCGATCGTTCTCGGTGGCATCGAAGCTTCCCTGCGCCGCATCGCGCACTACGATTACTGGCAGGACCGGGTGCGCAACTCGATCCTGATCGACGCCTGCGCCGACATCCTCCTGTACGGCAACGCCGAGCGGGCGATCGTCGAAGTTGCCCAGCGCCTGTCCTACGGCCACAAGATCGAAGACATCACCGACGTGCGCGGCACCGCGTTCATTCGTCGTGATACACCGCAAGGCTGGTACGAAGTCGATTCCACGCGCATCGACCGTCCGGGCAAGATCGACAAGATCATCAACCCGTACGTCAACACCCAGGATACTCAGGCCTGCGCCATCGAGCAGGAAAAAGGCCCGGTCGAAGATCCGGAAGAAGCCAAGGTCGTGCAGATTCTGGCAAGCCCGCGGATGACCCGTGACAAGACCGTGATCCGTCTGCCGTCGGTGGAAAAGGTTCGTGGTGACGCCGTTCTGTACGCCCACGCCAACCGCGTGCTGCACCTGGAAACCAACCCGGGTAACGCCCGCGCGCTGGTTCAGAAGCACGGCGAAGTCGATGTCTGGTTCAACCCGCCACCGATTCCGATGACCACCGAAGAAATGGACTACGTGTTCGGCATGCCTTACGCACGTGTTCCGCACCCGGCGTATGGCAAGGAGAAGATCCCGGCCTACGACATGATCCGTTTCTCGGTGAACATCATGCGCGGCTGCTTCGGCGGCTGCACCTTCTGCTCGATCACCGAGCACGAAGGCCGGATCATCCAGAACCGTTCCGAAGAATCGATCATTCGCGAGATCGAAGAGATCCGCGACAAGGTCCCAGGTTTTACCGGCGTGATCTCCGACCTCGGTGGCCCGACCGCGAACATGTACCGCATCGCCTGCAAGAGCCCGGAAATCGAATCCGCGTGCCGCAAGCCGTCGTGCGTGTTCCCCGGCATTTGCCCGAACCTCAACACCGATCACTCGTCGCTGATCCAGCTGTACCGCAGCGCTCGTGCCTTGCCGGGTGTGAAGAAGATCCTGATCGCCTCCGGCCTGCGTTACGACCTCGCGGTCGAGTCGCCGGAATACGTCAAAGAGCTGGTGACCCATCACGTCGGCGGCTACCTGAAGATCGCCCCGGAACATACCGAGGAAGGTCCGCTCAATCAGATGATGAAGCCGGGCATCGGCAGCTATGACAAGTTCAAGCGGATGTTCGAGAAGTACTCCAAGGAAGCCGGGAAAGAGCAGTACCTGATTCCGTACTTCATCGCCGCCCACCCGGGCACCACCGACGAAGACATGATGAACCTGGCCCTGTGGCTCAAGGGCAACGGCTTCCGTGCGGATCAGGTGCAGGCGTTCTACCCGTCGCCGATGGCCACCGCCACCGCGATGTATCACTCGGGCAAGAACCCGCTGCGCAAGGTCACTTACAAGAGTGACGCCGTGACTATCGTCAAGAGCGAAGAGCAGCGTCGTTTGCACAAGGCGTTCTTGCGTTACCACGATCCGAAAGGCTGGCCGATGCTGCGTGAAGCGTTGACCCGCATGGGCCGCGCCGACCTGATCGGGCCGGGCAAGAACCAGCTGATCCCGCTGCACCAGCCGGCCACCGACAGCTACCAGAGCGCCCGTCGCAAGAACTCGACGCCAGCCGGTAGCCACAAAGTGGCAGGCGAGAAGACCACCAAGATCCTGACCCAACACACCGGTTTGCCGCCGCGTGCCAGCGATGGCGGTAACCCGTGGGACAAGCGTGAACAGGCCAAGGCTGCGGCGTTCGCCCGCAACCAACAGGCCGCCAAGGAACGCAAGGACGCCGCCAAAGGCAAAGGGCCAAAACCTGCGCGCAAGCCAGTCGTGCCGCGTTGATCGCAGCCTAGAAAACAAAACGCCAGCCTCGTGCTGGCGTTTTGCTTCATAGGCGCTGGAGAACTTGTTTGTTAAGGTGGCGCCCATTAATTGCCATCGCAGGCAAGCCAGCTCCCACAGGGGAATGCATTCCAGATGTGAGAGCCGGGTTGGCCCGCGATGAGGCCGGCATGGCCACTCTCTACTTCAAGGAAGAACACCCATGAGCAACCCCCTGCTCGGCATCGGCATGGACTCCAATCGTTCCCAGTTCATGGCGCGCCAGCGCATCGAAAGTGAAATCAACCTGCCGCGCCTGTTCGCGGCCATCGATGCCGACCCCGGCATTGTCGGCGCGGGTGTCGTGTATATCGATGCCGACTTTAATGTGATCACCCTGCGTGAATTCAAGCCCCTCTGTAGCATTACGCCCAAGCGCGTAATTCTGCGGGAGGCGCAGAAGTACATTGCCCCCACGCAATTTGCTGAACATGTGGTGAGTAATCCACGTGAGTCCCGCCTGATTGGCGAGGCGATGAATACCGGTATTTCGTGTATAGGTGCTGTCCTCAGCTGGGCTGCGATTGCCAGCGGAACCATTTTGGTTCCCTTCAGTGCTGGCGCGAGCTCCGTCATTGTTGTGGTCGGCTACGCCGCTGCTGGAGCAAGCGGACTCCAGTGTTTCAATGGTATTGCTCGAACGGTACTTGAGGTCGCCAGGCCCGAGGGAAATGATTGGCTCGACAGCGAGGCGTGGTATCAGAATGCTTCAACTGTTTTGGACGCAGTATCGCTAGCTGGAGTAGGCGCATCCGCCCTGACGACGATTAAACTCGTCAATGTCGCTAAGGCGGCCACAGGCAAGAGCCTGCGTGAGGTGCTTCGTGGGTTGAATCGCCAGGAAAGAGCGAAGCTCACAAAAGAACTGTTGACCATCAATGACCCCCGCCTGACATCGAAGATGCTCAAGCTCAAGCAGTTGTCGGGCGAGCTGCCCAAGCGTTTTACCCCGACTCAACTTAAGTACAGCACCAAGACCCAAATTAAAGATGCCTTAGGCGCAACGGTGGGCTTTGGTGGGAGTGCTTATACGGGCAACGTAAAAACCATCGCATTGGGGTTGTATGAGGAAGTCGGCGAATGAGCGAGCTGATGACGCTTCGTGATTTTTTCAGGCATTACTTCCTTACTTTTATCGGTGGTGTATTTGCGGCCTATTTTTCCTTGGGCTTCGCTACCGCGCTTTCCTTTGCGACCTATTTTCGTGATGCTCCTCTTGCTGGAGGTTTGGGCTTTTCAATCATGCTTGCCGGAGCGTTTCTGACCCTGTTAACGGTCCATAGCAATTTCATGATTTTGCGGGGGCGACCGTCTTGGGTGTGGGTAATGGTGGGTATTTACTTCGCGTGCTTTTTGTTTGTGCTTCCAATGATTCAATACGAACCCCACGCCGTTCTTTATGACCTTGCTTTGGTTTTTCCGCTGTTTGGCCTCTTGATACTCAACAGTGCCGTTCAGCGAGATATGCGTATTAAGCTCGTGGAAATCCGCCATCTTCGGCAGGCATTAAAAGCCCGGCATAAAAACCGATAGGTACCACGGCACGGCTCGTCATCTGGGTACTCTCACCACCCACCCTCACACTCCCCGGCGAGACCTCAATCGCCATCTATCACAAGTAAGTGATTGCTCAAGTTTTCAACTCAAGGAAGAACACCGTGGCCCGCCGCAAGAAATCCTCCGCGCAGCAACTCACCGACGACAAACTCATGCAGTTGAAGTTCGCCCACTGGCTGGCCTGGCAACCCTATGTGCGACGCTATGGTTGGATTCATATCGCGGTCATGATGATGACGACATTCGCCATGTCATTGACCGGTTCGGTCTTCAACGAAGTATTTTTCCCACACGACTATCCGATGATGGAGTACTTCATCTTCGCCATGATGGGAGGTGTCGTGGTGATGTCCGCGTGTCTCGTTGCGCTGATCCGTGGTTACCCCAACGCCGTCTGGGGGTTGTTCACGATGTTGGTGTTTTGTCTGTCCATCACGTTGCTGGCGATGATCGAGGCGAATCATCTGGGGTTTGTCTGGATAGCCGCTGTGCCGTCGCTGATCGGCTTGTACTTGATGAGCACGCGTCGCTACCAGCGTGGGATCAAGGTGCTGCAAGTGGGCGCCCGAATCCGTCAGCGACTCAAACGCCTCGAAGCGAGCCCCAAGCACGCTCTGTGAGCCCACGCAGCAGCGGCTTGCTACATCTGCGTGCAACAAGCCCGAACCCAATTCCCGCATCGCCCGATTTTGGTGCTGTACTGCCCTAAGCAAATCTGTGAAAGCGCCGGCGCTCCTGGGTGGCATAAGTCTTGCGCGCTTTGTTTCCATGCCCTGGCTCGCAGGAGGCCGCCGTGTCGATTCATGTCGCGTTGCACCATGTCACGCATTACCGCTACGACCGCGCTGTCGAACTCGGCCCGCAGATCGTTCGCTTGCGCCCGGCGGCCCATAGCCGTACGCGGATTCTTTCCTATGCGTTAAAAGTGTCGCCAGTGCAACACTTCATCAATTGGCAGCAAGACCCCCAGGGCAATTACCTGGCGCGGTTGGTGTTCCCGGAGAAAACCACGGAGCTGCGGATCGAAGTCGATCTGCTGGCCGAGATGGCGGTGTTCAATCCGTTCGACTTCTTCCTTGAGCCCTACGCGGAAAAAATTCCCTTCGCTTATGCCACAGACGAACAGCGTGAGCTGGCGCCGTACCTGGAAACCCTGCCGCTGACGCCGACGTTCAAGGCCTACCTTGACGGCATCGACCGCACACCGCTGCCCGCCGTGGATTTTCTGGTGGCCCTTAACCAGCGGCTGAGCGACGACATCGGCTACCTGATCCGCATGGAACCGGGCGTGCAAACACCGGAATACACCCTGGAACACGCCTCGGGTTCTTGCCGCGACTCGGCCTGGTTGCTGGTGCAATTGCTGCGCAACCTCGGGCTGGCGGCGCGATTCGTTTCCGGTTACCTGATCCAGCTCACCGCTGACGTCAAAAGCCTCGACGGTCCTTCCGGCACTGAGGTGGACTTCACCGATCTACACGCCTGGTGTGAGGTTTATCTGCCCGGCGCCGGATGGATCGGCCTGGACGCGACTTCCGGGCTGTTTGCCGGCGAAGGGCATATTCCGTTGGCCTGTAGCCCCGATCCGTCCTCCGCGGCGCCGATCAGTGGCCTGGTCGAACCGTGCGCGTGTGAATTCAGCCACGAAATGTCGGTAGAGCGGATTTGGGAGGCCCCACGCGTTACCAAACCCTACACCGAAGACCAGTGGCTGGAGATCCAGGCGCTGGGCCGGCAGATCGACGCCGACCTGCAAGAGGGCGATGTGCGCCTGACCATGGGCGGCGAGCCGACGTTCGTCTCCATCGACGACCCGGACGGTGCCGAGTGGAACACCGCCGCGCTCGGGCCAGACAAGCGTCGATTGTCTGCCGAGCTGTTCCAGCGCCTGCGCAAACATTACGGACCCAAGGGCCTGGTGCATTTTGGCCAGGGCAAGTGGTACCCCGGCGAGCAACTGCCGCGCTGGTCGCTGAACTGCTACTGGCGGCGAGATGGCGTGCCGATCTGGAACAACAGCGCGCTGATTGCCAATGAACAGCAAGACTACGGCGCCGATGGCAAATTGGCCGGGCGGTTTCTGGCGAGTGTCGCCGAGCGTTTGAAGCTGCCTGCACGCTTTGTATTTCCAGCCTACGAAGACAACCTCTACTACCTCTGGCGCGAAGGTGCGTTGCCGGTCAACGTCAGCGCTGAAGACTCACGGCTGAGCGACGAACTCGAGCGCGCGCGCCTGCACAAGGTCTTCAGTCAAGGTCTGGACAAGGTGATTGGCCAGGTGTTGCCGCTGGCGCGCACCGCCAAGGGCGATCAATGGCAGAGCGGTCGCTGGTACCTGCGTGACAGTCACTGCCGACTGGTGCCGGGAGATTCACCTCTGGGCTATCGCTTGCCGTTGGCTTCGCAACCGTGGGTGACGGCGGCAGAGTATCCGTTCGTGCACCCGGTCGATCCGAATCAGGATTTGCCGGAGCTGCCCGACGCCGCCAGTTTGCAGGCCCATGGCGAGCCGGCCACCGTCGATGAGCGCGCACCGAAAGTCGACCAGTCCGCCGATTGGCTGACCCGCACTGCGCTCTGCGCCGAGGCTCGGGAAGGGCGGTTGTACCTGTTCATGCCGCCGCTGGAACGCGTCGAGGATTACCTCGAACTGGTCAGCGCCATCGAAGCCACTGCCGAGGAACTGCATTGCCCGGTGTTGCTGGAAGGTTATGAGCCGCCGAGCGATCCACGCCTGAGCAACTTCCGTATTACTCCGGACCCCGGCGTCATCGAAGTCAACGTGCAGCCGTCCGCCAGTTGGGACGAGTTGGTGGAGCGCACCGAATTCCTCTACGAAGAGGCGCGCCAGACCCGGTTGACCACCGAGAAATTCATGATCGACGGTCGGCACACCGGCACCGGTGGCGGTAACCATTTCGTACTCGGTGGTGCGACGCCGGCCGACTCACCGTTTCTGCGTCGCCCGGATCTGCTGCGCAGTCTGATCAGCTACTGGCATAACCACCCGTCGCTGTCCTACCTGTTTTCCGGTCTTTTCATCGGCCCGACTTCCCAGGCCCCGCGGGTGGACGAAGCGCGCAACGATGCGTTGTACGAGCTGGAAATCGCCTTCGCGCAGATGCCGAAACCCGGCGAAGAGTGTGCGCCATGGCTGGTGGACCGCTTGCTGCGCAACCTGCTGATCGACGTCACGGGTAACACCCACCGTGCCGAGTTCTGCATCGACAAACTCTATTCGCCGGATGGCGCCACTGGGCGCCTCGGTCTGCTGGAACTGCGCGCCTTTGAAATGCCACCCCACGCGCGCATGAGCCTGGCTCAGCAACTGTTGCTGCGGGCGCTGGTGGCGCGGTTCTGGCGCGAGCCGTATGCGCCAGTCAAGCTGGCCCGTTGGGGCACCGAGTTGCATGACCGTTTCCTGCTGCCGCACTTCATCGAGCAGGACTTTGCCGATGTGATTGTCGATCTCAACGCCGCCGGCTATGCATTGCGCGATGAGTGGTTTGCCGCGCATCTGGAGTTCCGTTTCCCAAAGGTCGGTGATTACGCGGTCAGCGGCATCGAGCTGGAACTGCGTCAGGCGCTGGAGCCTTGGCATGTGCTGGGTGAGGAGGGCTCGGCCGGCGGCACGGTGCGTTATGTCGACTCGTCGCTGGAGCGTTTGCAGGTCAGGCTCACAGGCCTGGCGCCGCAGCGTTATGTGCTGACCTGCAACGGCATTCAGGTACCGCTGCAACCGACCGGGCGAGTCGGCGAGTTTGTCGCGGGCGTGCGGTTTCGCGCCTGGCAACCGGCCAACTGCCTGCAACCGACCATCCCGGTGCACGCGCCGCTGGTGTTCGACCTGCTCGACACCTGGATGCAACGCTCGTTGGGCGGTTGTCAGTACCACGTCGCCCATCCGGGCGGGCGCAACTACGACAGCCTGCCGGTAAACGCCAATGAAGCCGAGAGCCGGCGGATGGCGCGGTTCTTCCGTCTTGGCCACAGCCCGGGAACCTTGCCGGTGCCAACGCTGACCCTTAACGACGAGCTGCCGATGACGCTCGATTTGCGACGTTTCTGAATCAGACACGACGTCCGGATTTTTCGTCTATCCGGGCGTCAAAGGTCTGCGTTAATCTGACTTTTCATTGCTGGCTGCCGAGCTTTCCATGCCTGACCTGCTTGACCGTTACCCGCTTACGGCGGGCACCTATCATGAGCTGCTCGACGATAGCGGTGCCGTGCGCCCGCACTGGCGACGGCTGTTCGATCAGTTGCAACGCAGCACACCCGCGCAATTGCTGCAGCGGCAAGCCTTGCTGGCGCGGCAGATTCAGGAAAACGGCGTCACCTACAATGTTTACGCCGACCCCAAAGGTGCTGATCGTCCATGGGAACTGGACCTGCTGCCCCATGTGATGGCGGCTGATGAGTGGCAGCAGTTGTCCGCCGGGATCGCCCAGCGTGCGCGTTTGCTCAACGCGGTACTGGCGGATTTGTATGGTCCGCAGCGCTTGATTGCCGAAGGCCTGCTGCCGGCAGAACTGGTGTTCGGTCATAACAATTTCCTCTGGCCCTGTCAGGGCATTCAGCCGCCGGACGGGGCTTTTCTGCATCTGTACGCAGTGGATTTGGCGCGCACGCCCGATGGGCGCTGGTGGGTCACGGCGGACCGGACTCAAGCACCGTCCGGTGCCGGTTACGCGCTGGAAAACCGCACCATCGTGTCGCGGGCCTTTCCAGAGTTGTACCGGGATTTGCAGGTGCAGCATTTGGCCGGGTTCTTCCGCACCTTGCAGGAAACCCTCACGCGTCAGGCGCCGAGTGCCGATGAAGTGCCGCTGGTGGTGTTGCTGACGCCAGGACGATTCAACGAGAGCTATTTCGAGCACCTGTACCTGGCTCGCCAACTGGGTTATCCACTGGTTGAAGGCGGTGACCTGACCGTGCGCGATGCCACGGTTTACCTGAAAACCCTGAGCGGCCTGCGTCGGGTTCACGCGATCATGCGTCGGCTCGATGATGATTTCTGCGATCCGCTGGAGTTGCGCACCGACTCGGCGCTCGGCGTGCCGGGCCTGCTTGATGCAGTGCGACAGGGACGGGTGCTGGTGGCCAATGCCTTGGGCAGTGGCGTACTGGAGTCGCCGGGGCTGTTGGGCTTTTTGCCGAAGATCAATCAATTCCTGTTCGGCGAAGAACTGATCCTGCCGTCCATTGCCACCTGGTGGTGCGGCGAGCCTCCGGTGTTGGCGCAGGCCCTGGAGAAAATGCCTGAACTGCTGATCAAACCGGCGTTCCCCTCGCAAAGCTTTGCCTCGGTATTGGGCCGTGACTTGAGTGAAAAACAGCGCCAGGAACTCGCTGAGCGCATGCAGGCACGGCCTTATGCCTATGTGGCGCAAGAACTGGCGCAGCTGTCGCAGGCGCCGATCTGGCAAGCCGAAGACGGTCAGTTACAGCCCCGGGCCATTGGCATGCGCGTTTACGCGGTGGCCAGTCAAGACGGCTATCGGGTGTTGCCCGGCGGCTTGACCCGGGTTGCGGCCGAGGCCGATGCCGAGGTGGTGTCGATGCAGCGCGGCGGCGCGAGCAAGGACACCTGGGTGTTGGGCGAGCGAGCGCCGATGGGCGAGCAATGGAAAGCCCAGCGAACTCTCGGCGTGCACGATCTGGTGCGACGCGATCCCTACCTGCCGTCGCGGGTGGTCGAAAACCTGTTCTGGTTCGGTCGCTATTGCGAGCGCTGCGACGACAGCGCGCGGCTGCTGCGGATCATGCTCACGCGTTACGTCGACGGCGACGATCCGCAAGCCTTGCAGGCCGCGGTCGATCTCGGTGAAAGCCTGTTGTTATTGCCCGACGAAGGTGAATTGCCCGAGCGTTTGCTGACGGCATTGTGCGGTGATGACTGGGCCTTCAGCCTGCGTTCCAATCTGCAACGCTTGCAGTGGTCGGCCTCCCAGGTGCGCGGCAAACTCTCACGAGAGAACTGGCAGGCGTTGGTGGAGTTGCAGCGCGATGCCTCGGTGCTGGAAACCGAAGAGCCGGATTTTGGCGAGCGGCTGGACTTCCTCAATCGCCTGGTCATGTCGCTCGCGGCGCTGTCGGGCTTTGCGCTGGACGACATGACCCGCGACGAAGGCTGGCGCTTTTTGATGATCGGTCGGCGGATCGAGCGATTGCAGTTTCTCGGCAGTAGCCTGGCGGCGTTCCTGCGTGGTGCCGGGGCGTTTGATCAAGCCGGGCTGGAATGGCTGCTGGAACTGGGCAACAGCAGCATCACCTACCGTTCCCGTTATCTGGCGGTGGCGCAGTTGATTCCAGTACTCGACGTGTTGCTGCTCGATGAGCAGAACCCTCATGCGGTGCTGTTCCAGCTGAAGCTGGTGACCCGCACCCTCAAGCGCTTGAACGACGACTTTGGTGCGCCGCGCGATATGGCGTTGCCTTCGTTGCTGGAGCGGCTTGCGCGATTCGATCTCGGTTGTCTGGAGAACGCGTTGTTCGGCGAAACCAGCGTCAGGGCAGCCCTCGATGGTTTGGCGGATCTGCTGCAAGAAATCGCCGATGTCAGTAATCAGGTGTCGGATCGCCTCGCGTTGCGGCATTTCGCCCATGTCGATGATGTCAGCCAACGTACGGTGTCCGTCTGATGAGCGCTCGTTACCAGATTCTCCACGACACCCATTATCACTACGACAGCCCGGTGTCGCTGGCCCAGCAGCTCGCCCATTTGTGGCCACGGTACTGCGCCTGGCAGCGCTGTACCGAGCAGCAATTGCAGATCAGCCCGGAGCCGACTTCGCGCCGCGATGAGCTGGACGTGTTCGGCAATCCGCTGACCCGGCTGGCGTTTGAAAGGCCTCACGACGAATTGCTGGTCAATGCCCGGCTGACCGTCGAAGTGCTGAGCCGGCCAGTGCGCGATTTCAATCAATCGCCGGCCTGGGACATGACCCGCAGCGCGTTGACCTACAGCAGTCAGCCGATTGCTCCGCAGTTACTGGACGCGTGCCGCTATCGGTTCGAGTCGCCGTATGTGCACTTGAAGAGCAGCTTCGTCGAGTTCTCCGAAAGCTGTTTTGCGCTGGGCCGTCCATTGATGCTGGGCGTTCAGGCGTTGATGGAGAAAATCTTCAGCGAGTTCACCTTCGATGCCGAGGCGACCCAGGTCGCGACGCCGCTGGTGGAAGTGCTGGAACGTCGGCGTGGCGTTTGCCAGGACTTTGCGCACCTGATGCTCGCCTGCTTGCGTTCCCGCGGATTGGCAGCGCGTTACGTCAGCGGTTACCTGCTGACCCAGCCACCACCGGGCCAGCCACGGTTGATCGGCGCCGATGCGTCCCACGCCTGGATCTCGGTGTTTTGCCCGGTGCTGGGCTGGGTCGATTTCGACCCGACCAACAACGTGCAACCGGCGCTGGAGCACATCACCCTGGCCTGGGGCCGGGATTTCTCCGATGTCTCGCCATTGCGTGGGGTGATTCTGGGCGGCGGCAGCCATGACCCGGAAGTGCAGGTGACCGTCATGCCACTGGAGTAATGGAGATCTACTGTGGGGTATTGCAGACTGGGCTGTGAGGGTCGGCAGCATGACTGCCGACCCTGGACACAGATCCGGTGGGTTTGATCGGAACATCAAACCCTGTGGGTCTCAGGCGTCGGGCGCCTGATCTTTCGGTGCTTCAACATCATCTTCTGCAGCCACTTCACCTTCTGCTTCCGGGTTCAGTGCGCCGGTTTCTTCATCGGCGGCAGCTTTCTTGCGTTGCAACTTTTCCTCTTTCTTCTGCTCTTTGGCCAAGTCTCTTTGACGTTTGGCGAAGGAGTAATTAGGTTTAGCCATGGGCGATCCTCTGGGGTCGAAGGTGAGGTTGAGCGGCGCGTATTCTGCCTTTAAACCGGGGACAAGGGTTAGCTGGGTTTTTGCCCTGCCCATTTTGGTGCTACCAACGGTTGCCAGGCATCCAGGGCATCCAGCAGATCCTGCGGCGATTCGCTCATTTGCAGCATGTCACGGTGATGCTCGCGAACGAAGCCTTCGCCGACGACATGATCAAGAAATGCAGTGAGTTTGCTGTAAAAACCGTTCACTTCCAGCAAGCCCAGCGGTTTTCCGTGGTAACCGAGCTGGCCCCAGGTCCAGACTTCGAACAGCTCTTCAAACGTGCCTAGGCCGCCCGGTAGCGCGATAAACGCGTCGCTCAGCTCGGCCATGCGCGCCTTGCGTGCGTGCATGCCGTCGACCACTTCCAGGCGTGTCAGGCCGGTGTGGCCGATTTCCGAGTTTTTCAGGCTTTCGGGAATGATCCCGATCACTTCGCCACCCGCCGCCAGTGCGGCATCGGCAACGATGCCCATCAAGCCGACAGCACCGCCGCCGTACACCAGCGTCAGCTTGCGCCGGGCCAGTTCCTGGCCGAGGGCGATCGCGGCTTCCCGATACGCCGGGTCAGTGCCTGTGCTGGCGCCGCAAAATACACAAACAGACGCTAAAGACATGCCTTACTCCATGGTCGGTGATGGCCCCAGAGTAATGGCTGATCGTGGGCGTTCCAAGGGCTAATCCTCGTAGCGGGGGGCTTCATAAGTGCCGCTGGCACCACAGGCGTAGGCCGCGAGCAAACTGCACAACAGGCTATTGAAGAACATGACGGGCGCTCCAGAATGGGATGACAAACCGATCATAGGTGCGCGCCAGAGGTTTGGCCGGTTAATTGTTTCGATCAATGTCATAGCCTGAAAGTTGTATACAATTCTTGATGCAAGTCATAGGCACTTTCAAAAATTTCAGGCAGTCTTTACGCGATACGGATTTTGTTAACCCTGCCTTGGAGATTCACCATGTTTGCCAAACTCGTTGCGGTATCCCTGCTGACACTGGCCAGCAGCCAATTGATGGCTGCAGAGTGCAAGGTCGATGTCGACTCCACCGATCAGATGTCCTTCACCACGAAGGAGATCACCATCGACAAGAGCTGCAAAACCTTCACCGTCAACCTGACCCACTCCGGCAGCTTGCCGAAGAACGTCATGGGCCATAACTGGGTGCTGAGCAAGACCGCAGACATGGCGGGTATCACTACCGATGGTATGGCCGCCGGCATCGACAAGGATTACCTGAAGGCCGGTGACACTCGCATTATCGCCCACACCAAAATCATCGGTGCCGGCGAGAAAGACTCGGTGACCTTCGATGTGTCCAAGCTGACCGCTGGCGAAAGCTATCAGTTCTTCTGCTCGTTCCCGGGCCACAACTCGATGATGAAAGGCGCTGTTGTCCTGAAGTAATCAGCAAGGCCCGGCAGTCATGAAAACGCTCCTCCGGGGCGTTTTTTGTTTGCGTGCGTGAAAAATCCACTCAGAGCATCTGCTGATGCAACCCCTACCGCTGGTCGGAAAGCACGGCCGACCTGTTATTTCTGACAGTGGTCAGCGCCTCGGGGCGAGGTGTTAGATGAG
>NZ_VMSG01000001.1 GCF_007713465.1 Pseudomonas sp. H3(2019)
CCCATGTCTTTGAGCAACAGCACCTCTGGCCCCAGGGGGCTGGTGATTTTTGCCAGGCGTGAGAGTTGCTTGAATAGCATCAGGTATCCCTTGTTACTGCTGGATTCCTTCCGTAGGAGCTGCCAAAGGCTGCGATCTTTTGACTTTAAAAGATCAAGAGATCGCCGCCTTCGGCAGCTCCTACAGAGGGGGTCGCCGCTTAGGCGGCGTCACTGAAGTCGTAGTGCAATTCGTTGTCCCGGGCGCTGATCCGCACCCCTGCCAGCGCCTTGCCTTCGAGCATGCGGGTGAGGAACTCGCGGCTCATGTCCGGCAGCAGGCTGTTGGTCAGGATGGTGTCGATCATCCGCCCGCCACTTTCAGTTTCGGTGCAACGGGAGACGATCAGGTTGATCACCTCATCGTCGTAATCGAACGCCACTTTGTGGGTGTTCTCCACGCGCTTCTTGATGCGGTTGAGTTGCAGGCGGGTAATGGCCTTGAGCATCTCGTCGCTGAGCGGGTAGTACGGAATGGTCACCAGGCGGCCCAGCAACGCCGGCGGGAAAATCTCCAGCAGCGGCTGGCGCAGGGCCTTGGCGATTTCTTCGGGCTCGGGCACGTTTTGCGGGTCTTTGCAGACCCGGGCAATCAGCTCGGTGCCCGCGTTGGTGGTCAGCAGAATCAAGGTGTTCTTGAAGTCGATCACGCGGCCTTCGCCGTCCTCCATCACGCCTTTGTCGAAGACCTGGAAGAAGATCTCATGCACGTCCGGGTGGGCTTTTTCCACCTCGTCCAGCAGCACCACGCTGTAGGGTTTGCGCCGCACGGCTTCGGTCAGCACGCCGCCTTCGCCATAGCCGATGTAGCCCGGTGGCGCGCCCTTGAGCGTGGACACCGTGTGGGCTTCCTGGAATTCGCTCATGTTGATGGTGATGACGTTCTGCTCACCGCCGTACATGGCTTCGGCCAGGGCCAGGGCGGTTTCGGTCTTGCCCACGCCGGAGGTGCCGGCGAGCATGAACACGCCAATCGGTTTGCTTGGGTTGTCGAGGCCGGCGCGGGAGGTCTGGATGCGCTTGGCGATCATCTGCAAGGCGTGGTCCTGGCCGATGATGCGTTTCTTCAAGTGCTGGTCGAGGTTGAGCACGGTTTCCAGTTCGTTACGGGCCATGCGGCCTACCGGAATACCAGTCCAGTCGGCGACCACCGAGGCCACGGCCTGGTAATCCACAGTCGGCAGGATCAACGGGGTTTCGCCTTGCAGGGTGCTGAGACGCTGTTGCAGGTCCACCAGTTTTTCGCGCAAGGCATGGCTGGTCTCGCTGCCATCCTCGCTGTCCACCACACCGACGCGCTCGCGCAGGGTGGCGCGGGTGGCGAGCAATTCGTCCACCAGGGTCTTCTCTTCGGCCCAACGGCTTTCGAGTTCGACCAGGCGTTCGCGCTCGGCGGCCAGCAGGTTTTCGCTGTTGCTCTGGCGGGCGCCGATGACGATGCCGATGGCGTGCTCGCGGGCGATGATTTGCAGCTCGGTTTCCAGCGCCTCGATGCGGCGACGGCTGTCGTCCACTTCGGCCGGCACGGCATGCAGGCTGATGGCGACCCGGGCGCAGGCGGTGTCCAGCAGGCTCACGGATTTGTCCGGCAACTGGCGCGCCGGGATGTAGCGGTGAGACAACTTGACCGACGCTTCCAGGGCTTCGTCGAGGATCTGCACCTGATGGTGTTTTTCCATCGTCGAGGCCACGCCACGCATCATCAGCAACGCCTTGTCTTCTGACGGCTCGGCCACTTGCACCACCTGGAAACGACGGGTCAGGGCCGGGTCTTTTTCAATGTGCTTCTTGTACTCGGCCCACGTCGTGGCGGCCACGGTGCGCAACGTGCCCCGGGCCAGAGCCGGTTTCAGCAGGTTGGCCGCATCCCCGGTACCGGCGGCGCCACCGGCACCGACCAGCGTGTGGGCTTCGTCGATAAACAGGATGATCGGTTTCGGCGACGCCTGGACGTCTTCGATGACCTGGCGCAGGCGCTGTTCGAATTCACCTTTCATGCTCGCGCCGGCCTGCAACAGGCCGACATCGAGGCTGCGCAGTTCCACGTCCTTGAGCGCCGGCGGCACATCTCCGGCGACGATGCGCAGGGCAAAGCCTTCGACCACCGCGGTTTTACCGACACCGGCTTCACCGGTCAGAATCGGGTTGTTCTGCCGACGACGCATGAGGATGTCCACCAGCTGGCGGATCTCTTCGTCACGGCCGACAATCGGGTCAAGCTTGCCGCTGCGGGCCTGCTCGGTGAGGTCGACGGTAAAACGCTTGAGCGCTTCCTGCTTGCCCATGGCGCTGGGGGCCATGGCGCCGCTGGCTTCACCGGGCACGCTGCCTGCGTTGAAACCATCGCTGGCGCTGAGCGCATTTTCCGGCGAGTCGCCGACGTATTCGTCGAACCGCTCGCTCAGGGCCTCGACCTTGATCTTGTCAAACTCTGCCGACAGCCCGAGCAGCCCGTGGCGCAGGCTCGGCGTCTTGAGGATGCCCAGCACCAGGTAACCGGTACGCACCTGGCTTTCGCCGAACATCAGGCTGCCGTAGACCCAGCCACGTTCCACGGCTTCTTCCACATGGGAGGACAAGTCAGTGATTGATGTCGAGCCCCGTGGCAAACGATCCAGGGCTTCGGTCAGATCTCGGGCCAGGCGCGCCGGTTCGATATTGAACTGGCGGATAATGCGGTGCAGGTCCGAGTCCTGCAATTGCAGCAACTGATGAAACCAGTGGGCCAGCTCCACATAAGGGTTGCCACGCAACTTGCAAAACACGGTGGCGGCTTCGATGGCTTTGTAGGCCACGCTGTTGAGTTTGCCGAACAACGCGGCGCGACTGATTTCACCCATGCTCATGGCTCCTTGAGGTCTGTGAGGTGTTGGCTTGCTCGGCGTAATGCCGGGCCAGTATTAAATCCTTGGCATCTGTTTCGGGCCGGCCCAGCCAGGTATTGAACCCCAGACGGAAGCGGCCATTGAGTTGCAGCGCCGGTACTTCGGGCTGTTCCAGGATCAGGTTCAAGTCCCAGTCCAGTTCATGGCCCAGGTATTCGGCCACCCAGGCCACCAGCTCATTGAAGGGTTGGCTGCCGGGCAGCATGCCCATGTAGTCATCGAGCTTGAGCGGCCCCAGGCGAATGCGGAATTTGTGCTGGCGATCCCAGACGTAACGACCCAGGCAAAAATCCATGCCCAACTGATGGGCGCTGACGCCCACGCGGCTGCGTTCCGGCAGCTCCAGCCATTGGCCGACGTACTCCTCGATCTCAACCGGCAGGCCGAAGTATTCGCTGATAATGGCCTTCAGGCCGTCCGGGTAGCGGGTTTGTGCCGACAGATGACCGCTGTAATGCAGCTTCGCCGTGTCGGGGATCAGCCCTTGTTTGAGCAGGCTCGGCATACCCCGGCCGCTCAGTGCCGCCAGGCGTGCCGACCAGTAGTCATCGTCCGGGCGATCATGGCTGACCGTCGGTCGCGCTTCGGCCCAGGCCCGATAAAACAGGCTCAGCAGGCGATGGTGGAACACATCCAGGAAGCGTTTGCTGGTGCTGTCGGCGTTGTTGCGCTGGCGTTCGCGCACATACTCAGTGATGTGCAGCGGCAACGGGCCGTTGGGGCCGCCGAGGCCGAAAAAGAACTGCTCCAGCCGCGCTGGCGCACCGTCGATACCCGGCTGTAGCGAGGCCAGGGTCGCCGGGGCGAAGGTGCAATCGGCCTGTTGCCCAAGGCGCAGCGGATCATCGGCCAGGCGCAACGAATGGCCCAGGCGCGGCAGTTCAGGCGATTCGCACTCGATGCGCCGCAACGCCTGGAAGAAGTCATATTCCCAGGGCTCCTGGTGCATCGCCTCCAGGGTACTCACAGGGTCGGACGGCGTCCGGGCTTGGCTTTCCATCGCATGATCTCGCCGCGTTCGGTGGTACGGATCACCGTCTCGGTAAAACTGTTGATCGACACGTAGCGTGCCAGGAAGCGCTCGAACACTGCGCCGAGCAAGAAAACCCCGGTGCCGCGAAACGCGTTTTCATCGAATTCCAGGGTGATCTCCAGGCCACGGCCAAATACGATCGGGCCCGGCATTGGCAAGCGTCGGGTGCAGGCCTTGCTGCTGACTTCGCGCAGGCCTTCGATCTGCAATTGCAGCGCCGTATCGTTGCTGTCGCCGTACAGGCGCAGCAGTTCGCGCAGGGCGGCGGCGCCCTGGCCTTGCTCGCTGAGGGACAGGTAGTTCAGCGAAAGCTGGCTGATCAACCGCCAGGCCTTGGCGTCATGGGCATGGCTGGCGCGTGGGCGGCTCGGGCCTGCCACGCACCGCACCGCCGCTACAGGTGCGCTGTCTGCCAGGGTGAAGTCGGTCTTGCCATTGCCCACGCTCATGAACAGCGGCAGGTCGCGGTTGGTGCATAACGCCGTTACGCCCAGTTGGCGCAGGTCGTGGCGATAGGGTGCCTGCTGGCTGTCCACCAGGCTGACGAAGGTTTCGCTGCCGATGTAAGTCGAGCGCGGGCCGTTGCGCCGCTGGCCGCTGGACAGCACACGTGGTTCGCGCCGCACCGTGTACCAGGCCTGATCGCGGCCGTAACGAGACGGATCACGTACCGTATAGAACGGCAAAAAAGGCTGCTCTGAGCCGGTCCCATGGCCGGTGAGGGTGGTCAGGGAATGGATCTCGAAATCCATCGGCCGGGTGCGGTCGGCGATCACATGGTGTTCATGGACCCGTTCCGACAAGTGGATGCGATCCAGGCGCTTGGGAAACAAGTTGATTGCCGGGGTGCAGAACGGCAGGAACTGCGCGGCACCGACACTGCCTTCCAGGCTCGGATCGTGACGGTCGAACAGCACGATCAATTCCAGTTCCTGACCGTCGCAGCGTTTGACCGCACGGTTCAACTGGGTGAAGTCGACAAACAGAAAGCGCTGGGGCAGGGCGAAGTATTCCTGCAACAGGCGATAGCCCTGGAAGGCTCGCGAGACCACTGGCAGCGCGGCGTCGGTATCGTCCAGTCCCAGGGGGCACAGTGCGTCCTGTGGCAGGCGTTCCACCCAATCGCTGCCGGGTTGACGGGCGAACACGGCGCAGGTGTTGCCCAGTAGTTGTTCGTAGAGGCGGAAGGGCTGCTCGTCGGCGCCGCTGAGGTACAGCGGCAGGTTGTCCAGGGTCAGGCTGTTGAATGGCAGTTCGGCCCCGGTACGCAGGGTCAGGCGCAGGCCGGCCTTGGCCTTGGGTTCACTGGCGGCCAGGCGCCCGAGCACGGCGGACGGGTTGCCGAAGTACTCGGCCCGGCTGACCTGCAGCGGCCACAACGTCACCGCGTGGGCGGTGCGGTACTCGCAGCAGGTTTGGGTTTCGCGACCCAGGGCGGCACGCAGGACCGTGTCCCGGGGCAGCGGGAAGCCGCTGCTCAGCGAGCCTTCATCGGGGTCGGCCTGCAGTTGCACCACGGTCATCGACGGTGTCGGCGCCAGGTAATGGGGGTAAGCGATTTCCAGCAAATTGTGGGTGAAGGTCGGGTATTCGGCGTCGAGCTTGAGCTGTACTCGCGCCGTCAGGTAGGCGAACCCTTCCAGCAAGCGCTCGACGTACGGGTCGGCGCAGTCCATACCGGACAACGTCAGCCGACTGGCGATTTTCGGGTATTCCTGGGCGAACTCCGCCGCGCTTTCGCGCACGTGGAGCAACTCCTGGTTGTACAGTTCCAGCAGGCGCGGGTTCATGAACGTCTCCGCTGCTCGGCGTTGACCACCCGCACATGGCCGGATTCCAGGTCCAGGTCGGTTTGCAGCATCAGGCGCAGCGGCACTGGCTGGGCCCAGAGATCGCCTTCAATCTCGAAACTCAGGGCGTTGTGGTTCATTTCGGCGGACGCCCGGGCCCGCACGCGCAGGGTATGGCGCAGAATCCGCGGTTCGAACGTGGCGATGGCCTGGTGGATCAGTGCTTCAAGCGCCGCGATATCGACGTTCGACGCACTGTTGCCGGCCAGGGCTGGCAACCCGAAGTTGACCACCGAAGTACCGGCCGGGGTGTGCAACGTCGCATCGGCGCCGAGCAATGAAGTGGTGTTGAGTAGCCACGCCAGATCACGCAGCACCGAGGCTTTCAGTTGGGTCAGGGACAGCACGCGCTTGTCGGCGCTTTCCTTGAGATTGCTCGGGTCGTCGTCGGTCAACCGATCCAGCAGGGACGGTTGCAGGCGATCGCGGGTGGCGATTTCGGTTACCACGAAAAAAGGCCCACGAAATTTTTCTGGTCAACGGCGCCTAGCATGCAACGACCGCCGTTTGTTTGGCACAGGCATAAAGGCTCAACGGCAGACAGCTCGACAAGAGGGATAGCAGCGTTCGTTTGATCATTTCAGTTCCCGGAACCAGACCTGCTTTGAGCGATGCGCTTGGTCAGCGAAATCGCCTGTGACCCTACCGCGATTCCATAGATCGGTAGGGTCGCCGCTACTCGCCTTCAAGCACCCCCGACGCATAGCACCGGGGGCGCCTTCGATTACGCCTTGACGTTCTGACGGATGTTCCAGCCGAACTTGATCGGGCCGCCGTCTTTGGTGCCGTCGGCTTTCTGCGGCTGGTAGTCCACCAGCACCTTGGCGAAGTTCAGGGTGACGTTTTCGGTCAGGCGATCATCGCTACCCGAGCCGCCGGTGCTCAGGGAGGTGATCAGTACTTCTTCCAGGTTGATGATCATGTACTCGACCTGGCTTTCGCCGCCGGCCTTGCGCACGGTCAGTTTGACCTTGTCGATGTGCTTGCCGGCGGCGCAGTGCATCATCAGGTTCGGCGAGGCCTTGTCGACATACTTGGTCAGCGACAGGTCCTGGACATTCACCTTGCCCGCACCGCCGCCACCACCCGTGTGCATATTGCCGGACTGGGACATGCCCCAGCTCCAGTTCAAGACGTCGATTTCATCCTTGTGGGCCTTGTCCATGGACTCGCCCTTGATGTCGCCGATCTTGATGAAAATATCAACAGCCATGTTTTCTCCCTGTGTGGTCTCTACCACATTGTTTGGTTGACGCCGATCTTGCGAAAATTTCTACGTTGATCGTTCCCACGCAGAGCATGGGAATGATCAAGGACAGTCTTACGCGCCCTTGGCCGAAGGCAGCTTGGATACCAGGCGCAGCGACACGGTCAGACCTTCGAGCTGATAGTGCGGGCGCAGGAAGAACTTGGAGGTGTAGTACCCCGGGTTGCCTTCCACGTCCTCGACGATCACTTCGGCCGCAGCCAATGGGTGCTGGGCCTTGGTGGTTTCGGTGGAGTGCGCCGGGTCACCGTCGACGTAGTTGAGGATCCAGTCCTGCAACCAACGCTGCATCTCGTCCTTCTCTTTGAAGGAGCCAATCTTGTCGCGCACGATGCACTTCAAGTAATGGGCGAAACGGCAGGTGGCAAACAGGTAGGGCAGGCGCGCGGCCAGGTTGGCGTTGGCGGTGGCATCCGGGTCGTCGTATTCGGCCGGTTTCTGCAACGACTGGGCGCCGATGAACGCGGCGAAGTCGGTGTTTTTCTTGTGCAGCAGCGGCATGAAACCGTTCTTCGCCAGTTCCGCTTCACGGCGGTCCGAAATGGCGATTTCGGTCGGGCACTTCATGTCTACGCCGCCGTCATCGGTCGGGAAGGTGTGAGCCGGCAGGTTTTCCACTTCGCCGCCAGATTCCACGCCACGAATGCGCGAGCACCAGCCGAAGTGTTTGAACGAGCGGTTGATATTCACCGCCATCGCGTAAGCGGCGTTGGCCCAGGTGTACTTGGAGCTGTCGGCGCCGTCGGTGTTTTCTTCGAAGGCGAAGGCTTCCACCGGGTCGGTCTTGGCGCCGTAGGGCAGGCGCGCCAGGAAGCGCGGCATGGTCAGGCCGATATAGCGCGAGTCTTCCGATTCACGCAGCGAGCGCCAGCCGGCGTATTCCGGGGTGGTGAAGATCTTGGTCAGGTCGCGCGGGTTCGACAGTTCTTGCCACGAGCCCATGCCCATCACGGTCGGCGAGGCGGCTGCGATGAATGGCGAGTGCATGGCGGCGCAGACTTTCGACAACTCGCCCAGCAACTCGACATCCGGCGGCGACTGGTCGAAGTAGTAATCGCCCACGAGGCAACCGTAAGGTTCGCCGCCGAACTGGCCGTATTCTTCCTCGTACATCTTCTTGAAGATCGGGCTCTGGTCCCACGCAGTGCCCTTGAATTTCTTCAGGGTCTTGTGCAGGTCGGTCTTGGAGATGTTGAGCACGCGGATCTTGAGCTGCTCGTCGCTCTCGGTGTTGTTGACCAGGTAGTGCAGGCCACGCCAGGCGCTTTCCAGTTGTTGGAAGTCCGGGTGATGGATGACCTGATTCACCTGAGCGGTGAGCTTGGCGTCGATAGCGGCAATGATCGACTCGATCGACTTGATCGCGTCGTTGGACACCAGGTCGGTCTGCGCCAGGGCCTGTTCGGCCAGGGTGCGCACGGCGGTCTCGACGGCTTCGCGAGCGCGGTCGGTCTTGGGTTTGAATTCTTGCAGCAGCAGGGAGGCGAACTCGCTGGCTTCTTCGGTGGTGCCCAGTGTCTGAGCGTCTGCACGTACTGAATCGGTCATGATCATTCGTCCTGATTAAGCCTGAGGCTCGGCTGGCTTCGGCGCACTGGCAAGTGCCTGGAGCAGCGCCGGGTCCTTGATGGCCTTCATGATGATTTCTTCGGCGCCAGTCTTGCCGTCCATGTAGGTCAGCAGGTTGGCCAGTTGGGTGCGTGCTTCGAGCAGCTTGTTCAGCGAGTCGACCTTGCGCGCCACGGCGGCGGGGCTGAAGTCGTCCATGCTTTCAAAGGTGATGTCCAGGCTCAGGTTGCCTTCGCCGGTCAGCTCGTTGGGCACGTGGAACGCGACGCGTGGCTGCATGGCCTTGAGGCGCGAGTCGAAGTTGTCGACGTCCACTTCAAGGAACTTGCGATCGGCAACAGGGGCCAGGGGCTCGGCCGGCTTGCCGGCGAGGTCAGCCATAACGCCCATTACGAAGGGCAACTGGACCTTTTTCTCGGCGCCGTAGAGCTCGACGTCGTACTCGATCTGCACTCGAGGCGCGCGGTTGCGCGCGATGAATTTCTGAGAACTTTGCTTCGCCACGTTGCTGCTCCTGGTCGCTCAAGCGACGGTGTTGGCGTCATCGGTGGTACCGGTGACGTGACTGCGTGATCCTTTCGCTTTTATTCGCTATCTGGTCCGCGCAGGTTTTCAAATTGGCTCATGCCGTCGGGAATCAGGTTGCGCACGATGGCCGCAAAGTCGGCGTGCACCAGATTCTTTGCCCGGTTCAACAGCACCGGCAGCGGGCTGGAAGGCTCTTGACGCGTGTAGTACGCAAGAATCCGGTCCAGGCTGCGCAGCACGTCGTCGCGGTTGTTGATTTCGCCAGTGCCGGAACTGCGCGGTGCGCTCGGTGCGGTGGCGTATTCAACTGGCGCGGCGCTGTCATCGCTAATGGCATCGGGCAGGGGGCCGTCGCCGCTCTGGGGGGCGAACTGACCGAGGATCTGCAGGGCCATTTTGATCGGCTGCTTCAACGGGCCAAGGTCAACGCCCTGGGCGGAACCGACGTATTCGCTAACCTGTTGCTCAATGGTCTCGGCGGCATTGCGGGCCTCGTGCAAGGCTTCGCGGGTGATTTCCAGTTGCTCGGGATCGCTGCCGAGGAACGCCCCGGCGAGTTGCTCGGAGCCGAGGTTTTCGTCAGGGAAGCTTTGCAGGCCGCTGGCATTGGCGGCGGCGCGCAGGCTGACAGGGCCAAAGGTACGCGAGCGGGCCAGGATGCTTTCGCGCAGCAGGCGGATGGTGGTATCCGACGTCAGGCCGGCAAGGGCATTGATGCGCACGGTAGGATCGTTGTCGTCATCGGCATCCAGTCGCGGATGCAGGTCGGCCCAGTATTGCTTGAGTAATTCGCCGATCAGCGTCAGGACGCGGGCCAGGCCCGTGACGCCTTCGAGGGCAAGGGAACTTTGCAAAAGGAAATGGGTGATACGCAGGTCTTTACTGCGTTGCAACAAATCCAGGCTTTGCTGCTGGATGCTGCTCCATTCAGGGGGTTCGGCAGGCAATATCGAATCGCCCATGCTGCGCTCGGGCTGGCCGCGGGAGTCGCGTTCCAGGCGCAAGAATGCCTGGTCATATTCCAGATCTTCACCGCAAGGCGAAGTCTCGGAAATGGCGGCGAGCAGCGAAGGTACTTCCACTGAATCTGATCTCCCTATCGCCCGCTGACAGAGTCGGGCATTTCACACGCGAGTTCGCGATGGAACTTTACATGTTTCCTTGACGGTAATTGCTCTTTTGAGGGGCAGTGATCTTGAAGTGCCGTCGCACATATTCAAGAAGTTGCGCATTTTTGGTGTAGTACTTATGCCTTGTCAAGGTAAGCTATTGCCCTGCGTGACAGATGTGAGGTGCTTAACAACCCGCGCGACCGATGGGTCGAGGCGGGCATTAATGCAGGTTTTTTGTCACGCAAGCCGGTTAAGATCAGCAATCATGCTGGTAGAAAGGCGTTTTCGACGTTGTTTGCAAGGTATGTCGGCGAGTCACTCGGGCGTAGGCCCCCACTCGCCTGCGCGCAAAGTGTTCAGCAAGGAGGCGAGATGTCGCTGTGTTTGACTATCACTAGTTATCACAAAATTACCCCAGGTCAGTGCTCTGAAAAATCCATGGACCAGGGCGTGATGGCAATTGGCCGTAATTCTGATAATGACTGGGTATTGCCTGACCCTCAGCGCCTTATTTCCGGCAAACATTGCGTTATTCAATACAAAGATGGCCGCTACTATTTAACCGATAACAGTACTAATGGTGTGGAATTGGTCAAGGCCGGCATTCGTCTGCGCAAGGGAAGCAGCGAGCCGTTGCAGGATGGCGAAGTTATCCGTATCGGTGATTATGACATTCAGGCGCGCATCGATTTCAGTCTGCCGGTGACTGACGGCAACCCTTTCGCCGATTCGTCCAACAGCTTCGAGGCCCTGATGGGGCGCCAGGGCGCTGTTGTGAATACGCCGACGTCGTTGCCCATGACATCGCCTGCACATTTCCAGGGCGGGTCGGCCATGGACACAGTGTCGGACCTTTTCGACTTTCTGTCACCGACCAGCGTCCCGCCTGCCACCCAGCCCGACCATGTCCCGGCCGAGCAGCATGACTTCCGCCCACCGACCCCGATCTCCAACCCGGCGCCCGTGGCCGTGCCTGTAGCGTTGGCGTCGGCCCCGGTGATTCCGGAAGATTGGGACCTGTTCAGCGGCAAGCCTGAGCCGATGGCGGTTGCCCCGCTGCCTGTCGCCCCCTTGCCTGTTGCAGAGGTTACGCCGTCACCCGCGCCTCCAGTCAGCACGCCGATCGCGTCGGCACCCCTGCGTGAACCGCCCGAGGCCATCGTCGAACGCGAGGTCAATCCGGTCAGCCCAGCCGACGATGCTCAACCCGACCTGTTGCAAGCCTTCCTGCGCGGCGCCGGGCTGGATCAGTTGCGCCTGGACAAGGCCCAGGCCGAAGCGCAGATGGAAAGCATCGGCCGCAGTTATCGGTTGATGGTCGAAGGCCTGATCGATGTCTTGCGCGCCCGCAGTAGCCTCAAGGGCGAGTTCCGCATTCAGCAGACGATGATTCAACCCGTGGAAAACAACCCGCTGAAATTCGCTCCCAACGTCGATGAAGCCTTGCTGTTGCTGCTGCGCCAGAGCAATCCGGCGTTCATGGCGCCGGACCTGGCGGTGCGCGATAGCTTCGATGACTTGCGTGCCCACCAATTGGCGGTGATGGCCGGTGTGGAAGCAGCGATCAAGCACCTGCTGGCGCGCTTCGAGCCGGCGCAACTGGAAGAGCGCATGGGCAAGCCCGGTGGCCTGTCGAGCATTTTCAATGGCTCGCGACAGGCCCAGTACTGGCAGCAGTTCGCCGAGCTCTACAGCAAGATTTCCCGCGAGGCCCAAGAGGATTTCCAGGACCTGTTCGGTCGGGAATTCAGCCGCGCCTACGAAGAGCACAGTACAAGGCCGCGCCGCAGCTGAGCACCGACTCATAACGCCATACACAGCAATGAACGGAACAACGGATAGCTGAAACGTCATTGAGGACGCAGGATGATTCCCAGGTTTTTACTCGCAGTTGCCACCGCGCTTCTGCTGACCGCGTGTGCGAAGGATACGGCCAAACCCCAGCCCGAAGTGGCTGAGGCCGAGGCCGAGGCCGACACCGCCGCCGTCGAGTTGCACTTCCACGCCATCGCCGGGCTCAACCCCGGTAGCACCGGCCAGCCGGCCCCGGTCCGGGTGCGCATTTTCGAATTGAAAAATGCCGCCACCTTCGGCCGTTCCGATTATTTCGCCCTGGCCGAACGGGCCCAGGCGACGCTCGGCGCGGATCTGCTCGACCAGGACGAAGTGCTGGTCGAGCCCGGCCAGCAATTGAGCTTGCAACGCGACCTCGACCCAGCCACCCGCCACATCGGTGTGCTGGTGGGGTACCGCGAACTGGATCAGGCGCAGTGGCGCACGGTGATGAATGTTCCGCCGCGCCAATACACCGAATACCAGATCAGCCTCGATGTGCGCGCCGTGCGCAGCGCCGTCGTTGTTCCCCCATCCAGCCCTGCCCAGTAAGCAATCGGAGCCCCCATGTCCTGGAACAATCGCGTGGTCTGGTCGGAAGGCATGTTCATTGGAACGCAGCACTTCCAGCAGCATGACCGTTATCTGGAAAACCTCATCGACGCCCGAAGCCGCCCGTTGTCGGCCGGCGCCTGGGGTTTTTCCGAATTGCTGATTGATCAGGGGCTGTTGGCCCAGGGCAAACTGGCAATCATCTCGGCGCGGGGCCTGTTACCGGACGGCACGCCATTCAACATTCCCCAGGATGACCTGGCGCCGAGCCCGCTGAATGTCGATGCCGACCTGCGCGATGGCCTGGTGTACCTGGCCTTGCCGCTCAAGCGTGCCGGAGCGCGTGACACTGTTGATGAAGGCGAAACCCCGGGCGCTGCGCGCTACGTGAGCCAGGTGCGTGAAGTACGGGACGACAACGCGCCGTTCGAAAACCGTGCGCCGGTGGCAGTAGGTTCCAGGGCGCTGCGATTGTTGATTGCCGAGGATGGCATCAGCGACTATGCCGCCATCGGCCTGGTGCGAATCAAAGAGAAGCGCGCCGACCGCGCCCTGGTGCTCGACGACACTTACATCCCACCGCTGCTGGATGTATCCGCCTCCAAACCCCTGGCCGCGTTTCGTAGCGAGCTGCTGGGCCTGCTTCATCAACGCGGTGAAGCCCTCGCCGGGCGGGTGGTCGCTTCCGGTGCCGGCGGTGCCTCGGAAATTGCCGACTTCATGCTGCTGCAACTGGTCAACCGCGCTCAGCCGTTGATCCAGCACTTGAGCCAGTTGAGCCCGTTGCACCCCGAGCGGTTCTACAGCGAGTTGGTGAGCCTGGCCGGTGAGTTTTCGACCTTTACCGCTTCCGGGCGGCGACCGCAGGAAAACCCGCAGTACCAGCACGACAACCTGGCGCTGAGTTTTGCGCCGGTGATGCAAGCCCTGCGCGAGGCGCTGTCGATGCTGATCGACAGCAAGGCCACGCCGATTCCGATCGTCGAAAAAGCCTACGGCATTCATGTGGCAATGCTGGCTGACAAGGCCCTGCTCGACAGCGCCAGTTTCATCCTGGTGGTGCGCGCCGACGTGCCTGCCGAGACCCTGCGCAGCCACTTCGGCCAACAGAGCAAGGTCGGCTCGGTGGAGCACATCCGCAACCTGGTCAACCTGCAATTGCCGGGCATCGGCCTGCTGCCGCTGCCGGTGGCGCCACGGCAGATCCCGTATCACGCGGGCTCCACCTATTACGAACTCGACCGGGGCAGCGAGCATTGGCAGCAACTGGCCAACTCCGGAGGATTTGCGTTCTACATCGCGGGGCAATTCCCGGGGCTGGACCTGGCTTTCTGGGCGATCCGAGGATAAACCGCAATGAACAACGACGATCGTACCCAGTTCATGCCGACACCCGGTGGCCGTGGCGCCGACCCGGCCCGCCCGGATCCTGGTCGCGCCCAGTCCGCGCCGCTTTCGATGCCGGCCGCGCCGGTGTTGACCGGTAAAGCTGAAGGTCTCAACCCTCTGGAGAGCGCCGCGGGCCCGCTGCTGGCTTTGATGACCCGCTTGCGCAACACCATTGCCCACCCGGCGCCGGCGAGCCTGCGGGCGCAATTACTGGCCTACCTGCGCCAGTTCGAGGAACGCGCCGAGGCCGCCGGTGTGGTGCGCAACGATGTGTTGCTGGCCCGTTACGCCCTGTGCACTGCGCTGGATGAAGCGGTGTTGAGTACGCCGTGGGGCGGCAGCAGCGACTGGGGCAAGCAAAGTTTGCTGATCACCGTGCACAACGAAGCCAAGGGCGGCGAGAAGGTGTTCCAGCTCTTGGAGCATTGCCTGCAAAGCCCCCGCGAACGTTTGTATCTGCTGGAGCTGTTGTACCTGTGCATGTGTCTGGGTTTCGAAGGGCGTTATCGGGTCATCAACGACGGTCGCAGCCAACTGGAGGCCTTGCGTGAACGCACCAGTGCGGTCATCCGCAGCGCCCGTGGCGACTATGAGCGTGAACTGTCGCCGCATTGGCGCGGCGTCGCCGTGGCCCGCGACCGGCTGGCGCAATTCATGCCGCCATGGATCACCGTGGCCATCGGCGTGGCGTTGCTGCTGGCACTGCTGTTCGGCCTGCGCTTGAAACTGGCCGCCGATGCCGAGCCGGTGTTTAAAAATATCCATGCCCTGGGCGAGATCCCGGTGCAGGCGATCGACCGCCCGGTGGTGCAACCGAAACTGATCGAGCGCCCCCGCCTGGCGGGCTTCCTTGCCGATGAAATCAAGGCCGGTCGGGTGGCCGTGGAAGATGCCGTTGATCGTTCCGTGGTGACCATCCGTGGCGATGAGCTGTTCGCTTCGGGCAGCGCCAGCATCGTCGACAATTTCCAGCCGCTGATGCTGCGCATCGCCGAGGCCATTCGCATGGTCAAGGGCCAGGTCCGGGTGACCGGGCACAGTGACAATCGCCCGATTGCCACCCTGCGGTTTCCATCGAACTGGGCCTTGTCCGAGGCACGGGCCACTTCGGTGCTGCAAATCCTTTCGGCCAAGACCGGCCAGCCCGAGCGCTTCAGCGCCGAAGGCCGCAGCGACACCGAGCCGCTGGCCTCGAACGCTACGACAGAGGGCCGCGCACGCAATCGTCGGGTCGAAATCACAGTATTGGCGGAGGGGGTCGAGTGAAGGCGTTTTTGAGTTTTATCGTCCGCTGGGTCATTCCGTTGCTGGGGCTGATAGCCCTGAGCCTGATCATCTGGTTTGTCGGGCCGCTGCTCGAATTCCTGGTGCCCGAAGGCCGGCGCTGGGCGCTGATCGTTCTGGTGTTCTCGGTGTGGATCGCCTACCGGGTGTTTCGCATCATTCAGGCCCGCCGTCAGGCCGCCGAAGTCATGCGCAGCCTGGCGGCGCAAACCCCACCCGACCCGACCAGCATCGCCACCGCGCAAGAGCTCGAAACCCTGCGCCAGCGCATGGACGAAGCCTTGGCGCTGTTGAAGAAAGCCAAGCTGGGCGGTGATGAGCGTCGCAATCTCTACGAACTCCCTTGGTATGTGATCATCGGCCCGCCGGGTTCGGGCAAGACCACTGCGCTGGTCAATTCCGGGCTGCATTTCCCGTTGGCGGCGCAGTTGGGCGCCGGGGCGGTACGCGGCGTCGGTGGCACGCGCAATTGCGATTGGTGGTTTACCGATCAGGCCGTACTGCTCGACACCGCCGGGCGCTATACCACCCAGGACAGCGACGCGACGGTGGATAAAGCCGCGTGGCTGGGCTTTCTCGGCCTGTTGAAAAAACAGCGGGCCCGTCGCCCGATCGACGGCGCGTTTATCGCCATCAGCCTTTCCGATCTGCTGCTGGGCAGCGACGCCGAGCGCGCCGCTCATGCCGCCGCGATCCGCCTGCGTATCCAGGAGTTGTACAGCCAACTGGGCGTGCGTTTTCCGATCTACCTGATGCTGACCAAACTCGATCTGGTGCCGGGGTTCATGGAGTATTTCGATACCCTGAGCAAGGAAGAGCGGACCCAGGTCTGGGGCATGACCTTTGCCCTGGACGACGGTAAAAGCAATGACAGCCCGCTGGCCCATCTGCAAAGCGAATTCGCCGGCCTGGAACAGCGCCTCAACGATCGTTTGGTGGAGCGTTTGCAACAGGAACGCGACCCGGCGCGGCGCGAGCTGATCTACGGCTTCGCGCAACAGTTCGGCGCGTTGAAGGATTGCCTGCAAAGCTTCCTTGAGGGCGTATTCAAACCCAATGCCTTTGAAGAGCGGGTGCTGTTGCGCGGGGTGTATTTCACCAGCGGCACCCAGGAAGGCAGCCCGATTGACCGGCTGATCGGCTCCATGGCCCAGAGCATGAACCTGGACCGCCAACATCTGGCGCGCCAGAACGGCACCGGGCGCAGTTACTTCATCGAAAAACTCTTCAGCGCCGTGGCTTTTGCCGAGCGTGGGCTGGTGGGGGTGAACCCGAAAGTCGAACGTCGGCGCAAGTGGATCACTCGGGGTGTGCTGGCCTCGACTGTGGCCCTGGTGCTGGTGGTCGGGACCTTGTGGGTGGTCAGCTACCGCGCCAACCAGGCGTATATTGCGCAAGTCGATCAGAAAGTCGTGCCCCTGGGCCAGACCCTGCAAAACCTCAGCCCGGCCCAGCGGGACGTGCTCGCCGTATTGCCGTTGCTCAACGCGGTGAAGCACCTGGCCGGCGACGCGCCGAGCTGGGCCGAAGGCCTGGGCCTGTATCAGGGCGACATGCTTGAAGCCGAGTCCGGCAGCGTCTATCGCAAGCTGTTGATCGCGGTCTTTGCGCCACGCTTGCTCACGCGCATCGAAGAGCAACTGCATGGCGGCGGCAATTCGGACTTCCTTTATGAAGGTCTGAAGGCCTACCTGATGCTCGCCGACAGCGAGCATTACGATGCCGACTTCATCAAAGCGTGGATCGCCCTGGACTGGGACCGCAATCTGCCGCGTGACTTGCCGGCCGAGCAGCGTATGGCCCTGGCGGAGCACTTGCAGGCCCTGTTCGAGCGCCATCCGCCCACTGCACGTCTGGACCCGCGCCTGATCGACGACCTGCGTCGGCAGTTGCAACAACTGCCGGTGGCCCAGCGTGTCTACGACCGGGTCAAGCGGCAGAAACTGCCGGACGGCATCCCGGACTTTCGTATCAGCGAAGCGGCCGGGCGCGACGCGGCGCTGGTGTTCAGCCGCAAGAGCGGCAAGCCGTTGGGCGAACCCTTGAGCGGCTTCTTCACCGCCAAGGGTTATCGCCAAGGGTTTTTGCTCAGCAGCCTGAACCAGACCGGCACCCTGGCCGAGGAGCAGTGGGTGCTCGGTCGCGACCAGGCAGACCAGCAGAACGTCGCCAGCCTGGCCGCCGACGTGCGTCGCCTGTATTTCCAGGATTACCAGCGCCAGTGGGACGCCTTGCTGGCTGATATCGACTTCGTGCCGATCACCAGCGTGGCCCAGGCCGCCGATGTGCTGAGGGTGATTTCCGGCCCGAGCTCGCCGTTGAAAAAACTGCTGGTGGCGGTGGCGAAGGAAACCGACCTGCAACAGGAAGAGCGTCTGCTGGCCGCCAAGGGTGCGCCGGTGGAAGGCGGGGTCGACAAGCTCAAGGAGCGCCTGGGCACCTTGCTCGGCCATGAGCAGGCGACGCAAAACACACCGGTGTCCAGCGAAGATCCCATCACCGCGCATTTTGCTGAACTCAACAGCATCGTCAGCAAAAACGAAGGCGAGCCGGCGGTCATCGACGGCCTGCTGGCCGACATGAATGCGTTGTATGTGCAGGTCAGTGCCATGGTCGGCGCCAGCGGCGACGCCTTGCTTGGCGAAGCCAAGAACCAGGCCGCAGCGGCCGCGACACGGGTCAGCCTCAACGCCGAGCGTCAACCGGCGTTGGTGCAAGGGCTGGTCAAGTCGGTGGTCAACTCCACCACCAACACCATGATGGGCGGGGTACGCAATCAACTGAACGCGGCCTGGACCAGCGAAGTGTTGAACATCTATCGCCAGTCCCTGGCCGGGCGTTATCCGATGTCGCCAGGCAGTGCGCGAGACGCGACTCTCGACGACTTCGGCCAGTTCTTCGGCGTGGGCGGGGTGATGGACAACTACTTCCGCAAGTACCTGCAGCCGTATGTGGATACCTCGACCCAGGCCTGGCGCTGGCAACCGGGCGCTGCGCAGAAGCTCGGCATCGCCCCGGGCGTGCTGCAAACCTTCCAGCGGGCAGCGACCATCCGGGATGCATTTTTCCGTTCCGGCGGCACCCAGCCGATGGTGCGCTTCGAACTCAAACCCGTGGCGATGGACGCCAGCATCACCCAGTTTTTACTTGACCTCGATGGCCAGCAATTGAGCTACGACCACGGCCCGAGCCGTCCGACCGCCATGCAATGGCCCAACGCCGGCAGCATCGGCGTGGTGCGGATCTCGATCATGCCGCCTTCGGCCAGTGGTCGGTCCGGCATCACCCTGGATGGCCCCTGGGCCTGGTTCCGTCTGTTGGAGCAATCAGACCTGACCGCCGGCAACTCGCCGGATCGCTTCAACCTGCGGCTGCGGGTCGACGGCGCCAGCGCCTCTTACGAGCTGCGGGCCAACAGCGCCTTCAACCCGTTCAAGAGCCGTGTGCTTAGTGGTTTCAGCCTGCCGGAGCGGTTATGAGCACTCCGGGTTTCTATGGAAAGTTGGCCAGTCGCGGGGACTTTGTCAGCCGTGGCTTGCCGCAGAGTTTTATCGGCCCCTGGGATTCGTGGCTGGCGGCGGGTCTGCTCGCCAGCCAGACCAGCCTCGGGGACCGTTGGCTGGACGCCTATCTGGTCAGTCCGCTGTGGCGCTTTATGGTCGGGGCCGGTGTATGTGGGCCGCAGGCCGCCGTTGGCGTGGTGATGCCGAGCATCGATCGAGTTGGCCGGTATTTTCCGCTGACCGTCGCGGTGCTGCTGGATCACGACGCTGACCCAGCGTCGGTGGTGGGCCGTTCGGATGTCTGGTTTGAACAGGTTGAGCAATTGCTGTTGAGCACGTTGAGCGTGGAGGCAAGCTTCGAAGCCTTCGGTGCAGGCCTTACGACGCTGGGCAGTCCGGCTTGCCTGCCACGCACGCCAAGCAGCCGGTTTGCCGGCCTGCATCGCTTTGCTGCCACCGACCCGAAGGCGCGAATGACTGCGCTTGCCGAACAAGCCTGCGAAGGCGCAAGTCTGTGGTGGGGCCAGGGTTCGGAGCGTATCGCCCCCGCTTTATTGCGGTGTCAGGGCCTGCCTGTCGCCGCCGATTTTGCGCAATTTTTGCTCGGCCAAGAAGGTGTTGTGTAGATGCGTCCAAGCGCTGGAAAGACGTTCAAGTCTGCAAGCAAAAGCCATGTCGGTATGGTCCGCCAGGTGAATGAAGACGCTTGCCTGGACCTGCCGGAAAACGGCCTGTGGGTGGTCGCCGATGGCATGGGCGGGCACGCGGCGGGCGACTACGTCAGCAGTCTGATCGTCGACAGCGTGCGCAGCATTGCCGTGGGCCGATCGCTGGACGAATACGCCGCGGCGCTGAAAAACGACCTGCTGCGGGTCAACGCCGCCGTGCGCGAAGAAACCGCCAACCGTGGCGTGATCATGATGGGCAGCACTGTGGTGTTGCTGGCGACGCGTGACTTGCGCGGGGTGTGTCTGTGGGCGGGCGACAGCCGCTTGTATCGCCTGCGTGACGGCCTGCTCGAAGGCATCTCGCGGGACCACAGTTACGTTCAGGATTTGCAGGACAGCGGCTTGCTCAGCGAAGCCGAGGCCCGGGTGCATCCACGGGCCAATATCGTCACCCGCGCCATCGGGGTCGATGCGCAACTGGACTTGGCGATGGTCGAGCTGCTGTTGATGCCCGGCGACAGTTACCTGTTGTGCAGCGACGGGCTGAACAAGACCGTCGAGGACCATGAAATCGCCGAGGTGCTGAACCACGACGACGCCGGGGAAATCGCCAGCAGCCTGGTGTCCCTGGGCCTGATGCG
Organism: Pseudomonas sp. H3(2019); assembly: GCF_007713465.1. GTDB lineage: Bacteria > Pseudomonadota > Gammaproteobacteria > Pseudomonadales > Pseudomonadaceae > Aquipseudomonas. The sequence goes on from NZ_VMSG01000001.1 coordinate 20,153, forward strand.
CGGTGCTCCGGACAACATCACCGTCATCGTCGTGAAGGTGCCTTCATGAACCCGACCGTGAACATTCTGATTCCGGGCTACGACATCGACGGTGAGATCGGCGAAGGCGCCATGGCCAGCGTTTACCTGGCGACCCAGCGCTCGCTGGAGCGCAAGGTGGCATTGAAAATCATGGCCGCCGCGCTGGCGGCCGACCCGAGCTTCTGCGAGCGCTTCCTGCGAGAAGGCAAAACCCTGGCGCGCCTGTCTCACCCACATACGGTCACCATCCATGACATCGGCAATGTCGGTGAGCTGTATTACATGGCCATGGAATACCTGCCCAACGGCACGCTCAAGGAGCGCATCGCCGCCGGCCTGACGCCGGAGCAGGGCCTGATCTACATCCGCCAGATCGCCTCGGCCCTGGGCTATGCCCATGGGCTGGGACTGGTTCATCGCGACGTCAAACCAGCGAACATTCTGTTCCGTGCCGATGGCACGGCGGTGCTCTCGGACTTCGGCATCGCCAAGTCCCTGGACGACCGTACTCAGTTCACCCAGGCCGGTTTCGCCGTCGGCACGCCCAGCTACATGAGCCCGGAACAGGCGCGCGGCCAGGACATTGACGGTCGGGCCGACCTTTATGCCCTGGGGGTGGTGCTCTACGAAATCCTTGTCGGCAAACTGCCGTACACCGGCAACGATGCGCTCTCCACGGCCTTGGCACATTTGACCGAACCCTTGCCGGAGCTGCCGGTGCACCACGGTCGTTATCAAGAGGTGCTGCGCCAGCTGTTGGCCAAGGATCCGGCCGACCGTTTCCCGGATGCGGCGGCGCTATTGCGGGCGCTGGATAATCTGCCCGGGGAATCGGTTGAAGCAACCACGATCCGGCCGTTGCCGATTCCGGCGTTGCTGAAGTCGACCGGCGATGACCTGGCGGGATTGACGCCGGTGTCTATCGACATACCCAGCGGCCCTGTGCAGTCGCAACCCCGACCCACGCCAACTCCGCCAACCGTGAAGCCGACGCCGCAGTCCTCGATCTCGGAGCAACGAAAGAGCCCCATGTTCGCACTCGCTGCCGTCGCGGTGGCCGTGGCGCTGGCCTTGGGCGGCGTGGGTTATGGGTGGCTGGGCCGTGATGCTAAAGTCGATGCCGACGTGAAGCCGCCGCTGGTTTCCGCACCGCCAACCTCTACACCCCTGGTCAATACGCCGCCCGCCGTGGCGGCGATGGAGGTCGATGGCGGTCAGCGTCCGCTGCTGATGGCCGGCAAAAAAACCTTGTTCCAGCGGGTGCTCAGCAAGCCGGGTGCGACGCTCGCCAGCGAAGCGGGGGCCGCGCCTGGCAAGGCCTTGCCGGCGTTTTCCGTACTTTACGTCTATCAGCGCAAAGAGGTTGATGGCAGCCCTTGGCTGCGTGTCGGCGCGGCGACTGACGGGCGCAGTGACGGCTGGTTACCGGCCGCGCAGGTCAGCGACTGGAAGCAAAGCCTAGTGCTCAAGTTCACCGAACGCTCCGGCCGTGCGCCGGTGATGTTTCTGCGTCAGGCCGGCGACGTGGAGAAGCTGCTGGCCGACCCGTCAGCGGCAAAAAACCTGCTGCTCAAGACCCAGCAAAACCCCGAAGACAATCAACGCGTGTTGGCCCTGGAACCGGCCGCGAGCGCGGTGCCGCAGAACCAGTTTTACCTGTTGCCGATCTTTGATTCGCGCGAGAGTTTCGATGAGAACGGCCAGCCGGTGCAGTTGCTGAACGTGGCGTCCATCGACCCCGGTAATGCTCCGAAGGCTGCCGCCAGCAACACGCCAATCATTACCGCCAACGCCGACGCATTCCGCACCGCCGTGGTACTGGTGCTCGATACCACCGTGTCCATGCAGCCCTACATCGATCAGGTGCGCGAGGTCGTGCACAAGCTGCAAGCCCGCATCGCCGAGCGCGGCGAGCAGGACAGCGTCAGCTTCGGCCTGGTGGGGTTTCGCAACAGCATCAAGAAAACACCGGGTCTGGAATACGTCGCTAAAACCTTGATCACCCTGGAACAGGGCCGCGACCCACAGCGCTTCATGGAGTTGGCGCGGCAGGTCAAGGCGACCACGGTCTCGAGCCATTCGTTCAACGAAGATGCGTTTGCCGGTGTGATGGAAGCGGTCGAGGGCATGGATTGGTCCGGTTATGGTGGGCGCTTGATTCTGTTGGTCACCGATGCTGGCGCCCTGCGCAAGAACGACCCGTATGCCTCCACACAAATGAACGAGGCCGAAGTGCGTCAGGCTGCGCTGGGCAAGCAGATCAAGATCTACGCCTTGCACTTGCTCAGCGACGCTGGCAAGAAAACCCACGCCGGTGCGCAAAGCCAATATCGCACCCTGACCGCCGACGCCAACCCGCAGATCGGCGACCTGTACATTCCGGTACCGGGCGCCGATGTGCGCAAGTTGGGTGAGCGGGTGGACGAGATCGGTTCGGTGTTTGCCGACCTGGTGCATCAGGTGCGCAGCAACACGCCGCAAACCGTGCCGCTGCTGAGCGCCGCGCCGAGCCTGACCGACAAATCGGCAGCCGTCGGCTACGCGATGCACATGGACTTCCTGGGGCGTAAAGCCGCCAGCCAGGCGCCACAACTGGTCAGCGCCTGGACCGCCGACCGCGACCTGACCAACTCGGCACTGCCGGCGTTCCAGGTGTGCGTGATGCTGACCAAATTGCAGCTCAACGACTTGCAGCAATCGCTGAAACTGATCGTCGATGCCGCCCGCAAGACCCAGACCTCGCCGAAGAATTTCTTCCAGGAAATCGCCAGTGCCAGTGCCTACATGAGCCGCGATCCTTCGGCCTTGCGCAAGGGCGGCAATCTGGCCGATGGCGGGGTTCTGGGTGAGTACCTGGAAGGGCTGCCCTACCGCAGCAAGTCGTTGAGCATGACTCAGGACTTGTGGCTTTCCCTGAGCGTGGCCGAGCAGGAAGACTTTATCGACGAGCTGGATTCGAAAATCCGCCTCTACGAAACCTTCCATAACGACTTGGCCAACTGGGTGCGTTTCGGCGATGCCGAGCCGGGGGATGCCTTGTACCGCGTTCCGTTGTCGACGCTGCCGTGATGCTGAACATGAGCGCGGTGCACAAGAGCCGGGGCGCCGGCAGCCAGCGCTACAGCCTGGTGATTCCACGGCTGCAACTGCGTGCCGGTGAACAACTGGCGGTGGTTGGTCCCAGCGGTTGCGGCAAAAGCACGTTGCTGGATTTGCTGGCGCTGGTGCTGGCTCCGGATCAGGCCGGGCAGTTTGATTTTGCGCCCGACCAAACCAGGACAGACATCAGCGGGCTGTGGCGCGCAGATGCGCAAAGCGCCTTGGCGGACCTGCGCAGCCGACACTTGGGCTATGTACTGCAAACCGGTGGCCTGCTGGATTTTCTGGACGTGCGCGGCAACATCGACCTGTCGCGCAAACTGCTCGGCTTGAAAGACGACGGCAGCGTGGATCGTCTGGCCGGGGCGTTGGATATCGCCGATCAACTGGGCAAAAAACCGGGTGACTTGTCTGTCGGCCAACGGCAACGGGTGAGTTGCGCCCGCGCCCTGGCCCATGGGCCGCGTCTGCTGCTGGCCGATGAACCGACCGCCGCCCTCGATCCGCTGAACGCGGAGCGAGTGATGCAATTGCTGGTGACCCAGGCCCGCGAACACGGCGTGTGCTGCGTTGTCGCCACCCACGACGAGTCGCTGGCACGCGCCAGCGGTTTGCAGGTGCGGCGCATCAGTTGTCGTCGCGACGTCGATGGCGGCGTCACCGCCACCCTCGGGGAGGCCTGCTGATGCGCAACACGCTAGTGGCTTCCCTGGCCTGGCAGGATTACCGCAACGATGCATGGCTGTCGGCCTGTTCGGTGCTGGCGCTGGTGGCGGTGGTCGCGCCGCTGCTGGTGCTGTTCGGCTTGAAATTCGGCCTGGTCAGCAGTTTGACCGAACGCTTGGAAAACGACCCGGCCACTCGGGAAATCATCCCCCTGGGTGGCGGCCGGTTCAGTGCCACGTTTATCGCACAGTTGAGCCAGCGCAGTGACGTGGCTTTCGCCTTGCCGCGCACCCGACAGATTGCCGCGACGGCGGATCTGACCGCTGGCGCCGCGACGGTGACCGTCGAAATGATCCCCACCGCCGGCAACGACCCCTTGCTCGGCAGTCTTCCGGTGCCCCAAGGGCTGGATCAGGTACTGCTCAGCCAGACCGCCGCCGAAAAGCTCGGGGCCAAGGCCGGTGATTGGCTGGTGGCCAGTGTCGGTCGGCAGGTGGCCGGTCGTGGTGAAGCGCAACGCACTCGCGTCCAGGTGCTGCACGTTCTGCCGCTGGAAGCCTTCGCCCGGGATGGATTGTTCGCGCCCTTGACGTTACTGGAAGCGGCTGAAGATTACCGCGACGGCCGCGCCGTGCCGGCGTTCGGTTGGCCAGGCGATGCGGTGGGCGTGTCGGAGCAGCGGGTGTATCCGGCGTTTCGCCTGTACGCCCGCAGCCTCAAGGATGTCGAGCCGCTGCGCCAGTACTTTGCTGCGCAGAACCTGCTGGTCTCGACCCAGGCCCAGACCATCGCCCAAGTGCAATCGCTGAGCCGCAACCTGTCGATCGTGTTCTGGATCATCGCCGGATTGGCCTTGGCGGGAGCGTTCGCGGCGATTTTTGCCGGCGCGTTGGCGGCGGTCGAGCGCAAACGCCGAGACTTGTCGGTGTTGCGCCTTCTGGGGTTTTCCACGGCGGCGTTGCTTTTGTTTGTGGTGTTGCAGGCGCTGTACAGCGCCGGCCTTGCCGCCCTATTGAGTGCCGGGCTGTATGGCCTGGCGCAATCGGGCCTGAACCATTTATTTGTGCAGATGCCAGGCGAGTACGCCAGCCATCTGCTGGCGCGTCACTACGCGTTTGCCTTCGTGGCCGTGCTCGGCGTCAGCGCTGTGGCAGCGGCTTGTGGTGGCTGGCGAGTGGCGCGTATCCAGGCGTTTGAAGGAATCCGAGATGTATAAGTTACTGGGCGCCGCTGTGGTGCTGAGCCTGGCCAGCATGGGCATGGCTGGTTTTGCGAGTGCCGATGAAAGCACAGACAAACTGGACAACCCCAAGCCGTTACCCGATGACGTCAGCCTGCCGCTGCCGTGCGAAGGGCAGATGGTGTTTCGTTACGTCTACATCCTGGCCCAGGGCACTCTGGACGACCGCGAGATCAGCCTCGGCTATCCATTCAGTGAGGACGAGGCCGGTTATCAACAGTCGTTCATCTCCGGTTACCGCCGGGACTTTATCAACGGCCAGTTCACCCTCAAGGATCTGCCCAAGGATTGGGGCAAGACCATCACGCCGTTGATGCCCAAGACCGACAGCAAGACCCCGCTCAAACCGATGCTCTATTTCATCGGCAAATACGAGGTCACCGCCCGCCAATACGCCGAGGTCATGGCCCAGGCACAATCGTTGGCCAGCGGCGAGCCGGCACCGGCCTGCGAGGCCTTGCAAGCCGAGGTCCCGCAAGGCATGGCCGGGCGTTTGCCCAAGGTGAAATTGTCGCGATTCGAGGCCGAACGCTTCTCTGCGGTGTACAGCGCCTGGCTGACGAAATACCACAAGGAGCTGCTACCGGTGAGTGGTCGCGGCACCTCGGCTGAAGAGGGCGGGCTGGGTTTTGTGCGCTTGCCGACCGAGGTCGAATGGGAATTTGCTGCCCGTGGCGGGCAGGCCGTTAGCCGCCAGGAACTGGAAGGACGCCTGTTTCCCCGTCGTCTGGAAGGCAGCGAAGGCGACGGGCCGCTGGCGGACTGGGCGGTCTTCAACCAGGTTGCCGGTGGCACTGGCCAGGCAGCGCGGCTGATGCCGATCGGTACCAAACTGCCTAACCCTATCGGCCTGTTCGACGTGATCGGCAACGCCGCCGAGATGGTCCAGGAGTCCTTCCAGCTCGTGCACGCCGGACGTCGCCAAGGTGCCTACGGCGGCTTCGTGGTCAAGGGCGGTAACTACCTGGAAGGCGAGGGCACCTTGTTCACCGGGATGCGTCGTGAGTACCCGCTGTTCGCCGCCGACGGCACCGAGCAAAGCAACGAAACCACCGGGTTCCGGGTTGCGATTGGCGCGTTGTCGGCGCCACGTTCGCGCTACAAGGAACTGTTTACCCAATGGCAGAAAGAAGGTCGGCTGGCTTCGCTGACCGATGCCATCGACGACGCCCAGGACCCGACCAAACGCCTGGACAGCATCATCTCCGCCAGTATCGACCCGCGCCTGCAAGCGGAGTTGGGGCTGGTCAACGAAGAGCTCAAGCGCAACGTCTCGCTGATCGCCCAGCAGCGCGAGGAAGCGGCTGGCAACCTGATCCAGTCGGCGGCCCTGGTGGCCGAGACCGTCAACAACTACAACATTCGCCTGACCAATTTGCAGAAGAGTCGCCAGCAGGCCGTGGACGCCAAGGACGAGGCCAGCGCCAAGCTGTTCGCCACGGCCATCGACAACGGCCGCAGCGCGCTGGACGGCGCGGTGGCGATCTACATCGACAACCTGGCAACCGGCACGCGCTACACCGATGCCGTGATCCAGGCGCAGCTTCAACGTATCAAGGAAGAGTTGGATCGCAAGCCAGTACTGGGCAAGAGCCTGGTCACGCGCGCGACGTTATTCGTGCGCCATGTCGGTGATTATCGTCAGCAACGACGAGCCGACCCGGCGACGATATTAAAGGAATTGCTCGCATCGAGCGCTCAGCGGTCTTGATCGTTCGTTGTACAGCAAGCTTGGAAGGGACTCAGGCGGCGATGGGCCGTGCTGAGCTGGTCAAACTTAAAAGAGAACACAACTATGCTTTCCTCCCGTAAACCTTTTGCTTCGCTTTCCAAGCGTCATTTGCTGCTGATTGCCGTCGGCTTCAGCACCGTACTGACCGGTTGCGCCACGTCGCCGACCGCCAAGGTCGCCTCGAGCACCAAGGTCGAGTACTACCCCAACTGCTACGAGCCGGTGCAGCACCTGCGTGCCACCGATTCGAACATGACCAAGTCGGTCGTCACCGGCGCGGCCGTCGGCGCCGTCGGCGGTGCACTGCTGGGCGCCCTGACCGATTCCGAGCACCGTGGCCGCAACGCCGCCATCGGTGCAGCGGGCGGTGCCGTGGCGGGCGGCGCGGCCGGTTACTACACCGAGCGTCAGAAGCAGATCGCCGATGACAACCAGCGCATCGCGTCCTATGCCACCGACGTCAACAAAAGCGCCGCCGACATCGACCGCAGCACCGCTTACGCCAAGACTTCGCAGCAGTGCTACCAGAGCGCGTTCACCAAGCTGGTCGCCGACCGCAAGGCCAAGACCGTCAGCGACACCGAAGGCCACAAGCGCCTGGCAGAAATCGTCGCAGGCCTCAAAGAGTCCAACGACCTGATCGTTGCGGTTAACGGTAAAGCCAGCGAAGACCTGAACAACTACACCCAGGCCTACGAAAAAGACCTGCAACAAGTCGGCGTGAAGCGCACCGACGTGGTCACCGTGGCGACCGCCGACACCACGCCGGTCGTGACTCCGACCAAGAGCAAAAAAGTAGTGAAAGTGGCGAAAAAACCAGTGCTGCCAACCGTGCCGAAAGAAGCGGTCAGCACCGAGAAAACTCTGCAGACCGCCCAAGCCAAACAGGCTGAAAGCAAGCAGGTTGCCAGTGCCGGCACCACTCAGGTCAACAGCATGTGCAAAAACCCGGACCTGGGCGACTGGGCACCGGTGCCTTGCCCGAATGTTTGATTGAGTTGTTGTAGGCCTTTGATCGTTCCTGCGCTTTGCGTGGGAACGATCTGTACGGGCTACGCCTTGGCGCTATGCGCCGCCAGCGTATTTGCTCTCCTTACCAACTTCCATAGGAGATACCGAATTTGTCGATGTAGACTTTTTTCAAAGTGGGCGCATCGCAATCGCTGCGATGACCACTGGCAAACATCCAACGTGGACGCAATGACTTTAAGAGTTACTTTAGGTTTAATTATTTATCTGTTGGTGGCGGTTCTGTATTTCTTTGCTCATGATTATGGGGTTATTTTTTATAAGACTCATATGGGCGGATTTACAGCGAGAGGGGTCGCAATAGGTGGCACTGCGGAACTGACATTTTATTTTTTTATTTTCGTAAACATTGTTGTATTTGTTATGCCGACATTGGTGGCAAAAATTGTGCCGATAGTGCTGATGGTCGCTATCGTGCTTTTCTATTTTCTTCCCGAAAATCCGGTTCGTGCAATGGCCTATAGCGGGCTTACGTTCAGTATGAGCATATTGGCGCTGGTCACTCGTTTAATGGTGGACCGACAAATGCCCCGGCGGAAAATTTACTCTAATTCATGATCAGGCAGCCAACCCATGTCCTTTAACCACTGCGACCAGAGCGAACTTACCTCACTTCGTCAGTTGGGCCGCCGTTTCGCTGAGCATCGTCCGGTGTTGGCGCTGTTTCCGAAAAATTGGGCTGTCCCGAGTGCTCTTGAGGTACCTGGAAAATGAACAGTGCCAGCAAATGTTTGGTGTATGCAGCTGCGCTAATGATCAGTTTGGTTATTGCAATGGCCATTATCGTGAATGGGATTTTGACTCGCTCCCCCAACGTTTCGAAACTGAGTCCGTCTGGCCGTTATCTTATTGCGTCGGTTCCTGCCAGCTCCCTTCTGACTCCTCGGGTTGTCCAATCCGAGAAAGCATTGGCTGGACTTTTTTATCAGCAACACGCCTTACGAAATTGAGGCCAACTGATGTCGAACCGAAGTGTGTCTGCGCCAGTGTTTATTTCATCGTTGGTTGTGGTTTTACTGCTGCTGGCTTTGCTTGGGCTGAAGGTGCAGAGCTCTTGGGTTGCGCAGCCATTAAAAAAATACTGGAATGATTCAGGCACGTGCTACATCTCCAGATATGCACCTGATTACAGAGTGTTAGGTGGGGTGGGGCGTATCATCGAAATATTCAGCAGCCAGTATTTTTACCGTGTCTATTCAACGGATGGTGAGCTATTGAAAACGTCCGAGTGGTATCTGTGGATGCGAGAAGGTAATCCCGGAGTTGCTCCGGAATTTCAAGGCGAAATGATCCTGTACCCAGGTGCTGAAGGCTGGGAAAGTTGGACGATTGCGCAATGTCGTTGATGATGAGCAGTTCAGTAAAAAGGAAGCAGCCCCGAACCTTGATCGCAGGGTTGATGGTGTTGGCGGCGTGTTTTGTTTTGCTTTTTTATGTTGTCAAGGCAATGCTTGGTTACCCTGCGAGTTCGATGATTGTGAGTCCTTCAGGGCGCTACATTTTTGAAAACGTTCACGTAGGTCGAGTCTTGACTTTGGGCGGGATGGGGTATTTGAGAGTGACTGATAGAGAGAGTCCCGAAAAGGTCTATCGCACGCCATTATATTCGACCCAATTGCTGGATATGCGCTCGGTTGAAGATGACAAAACGGTCGGCATTGCTTGGATGTATTTCAATAAAAAAGAAAGAACTTTTGATATAGCCATGCCTAAGTGGGAGTGGCACTGGTTAGACATTTTTATCAGTAACACGCCCTATGTCCACATGGAAGACTGACGAACATGTTTGTGAACGGTGAAAGAGAAGGCTACTTGGCCGTTGTTTCCGACAGCAACTTGTTCGGAAGCTTCGCGTGCATGGCGCTGATTTTGGCCCTGACGGGCCTTCGCACTGCGAGCCGGAACTCGAAGCTTCACCGCACGCTGACATTCGTCACCTTGATGGGCTTCGCGGTGATTCACGGCATCGGCACTTACTTCCTGAATCAACCGCCCGCATGAATATGAAAGACCGCGTCGAAGCACGTACCGAGCTCACCAAAATTCAATACCAGGCAGCTCACTCATGTCCGGTAACCACTACTACCAACGCGATGATTAAGTTTGCCGGCATCCTCCCGCTCTTCATCTCCCTGGCTAGCGGCGCGGCACAACAGGTTTACAACAACCATGTTTATGTCGAAAACCGCTGCGACCAACCGTTGGAAATGAAGATTTCCAACAGCTCCAATCTGCATTCACTGGAGCTCAACGTGAAGGCCAAAGCGGGATCGCGCTCTTTGGTAGCGAGCTTTGCCTCTTATGGCGAAGACGTGATCGAACAAATTCCGGGCAACTATTCGCTGACCATCACCGACGCCGTCGGCACCAAGGTGGTTGACGGTGCTCAGCTACGACAGCGCTTGAGCGGTGTAAAAAAGATTAATGACGGTACTCAGCGTGAGTGGACGATCAACGATGCGTCTATTTGCCCATGACACTCACTATTTCAATGCCGCAGTGGGCAAAAAGTTGGCTGAACGTATTCGTCAGTAATACACCTTATACGCACATGGAAAACTGACAGACATGCTTATACCAAGTGAAATAGAAGGTTACCTGACCGTTGTGGCCGACAGTGATTTGTTTGGCAGCCTGGCCATGCTCTGTCTGGTACTGCTCTTGACGGCACTGCATCGGGGCATCCGAGAGTCGCGCTTGCACCGGGCACTGACGTTCATTGCATTAGCGATTGTTGTCGCCATGCAAGTCGCGGGTTCCTACTACGGGAATATTAATCCGGCATGAACAAAAACGTCCGCCTGTCCCTGTGCCTGTTTTTCCACGCCCTGGGCTGTGTTGCCTACGTGCTTCTGAATAACGCGGTGGTGATTGGCTACAAAGCTTTGAACCAAGGTTTCACCTCGCACGGTGTTGGTATCGGAATAGCGAGCTACGTGCTCTTTTATATTTTTCTGGCCGTCAATCTGGTGATTGCGCTGATACCGAATCTCGTGGCCAAGCTCCTGCTGCTGAGCGTGATGGTCGGCTTCATCCTGCTCTGGATGCTGCCTGAAAATCCGCTAAGGGCGCTGTTTTATGGCGTGGCTCAGGGGAGTGTCACGTTGTTGGCGATTTTGGCGACGCAAGTCATTGAGTTGCGCTGGGAAAGGCGCACCTTCATGCGACAGGCAACACCTGCGAATCCTGTTAAAGGGGCAATCGCATGATCAGTGCAGGCCGCCGCCGACTGCTTGTCACCGCTCTGTGGATTCCGCTGGTCGTACTCCTGCTGATAGCGCTGGAAGATCGGCTGAGCGATTTACCTACAACCGTCGAGTTGTTCGAGACCTTCGGGTTGGCTCTTGGCATTCCCGCCTACATCGCTTTTGCCCTGGTGGAAATGCGCCTTCTGCGTGGCAAGAGCGAGCAGCGGATACTCAACCGAATCTGGCTCGGACCATTGGTGTTCATCCCGTTTTACGCCGCACCGTGGATGATCTTCCGGCTGGCAGAAATGCTCTGTGGTTCCTCCAGTGACATTGCAGTGCTGTTCGGTTGGGTGGTTTTCATTCCGTGTGTGCTCATCGTGGGCTATGTGGTGGCGGGGCTGACGATAGCGGTCTACAGGACGTTTTATTCATGAGATTCAATACCAGGCAGGTACTCCATGTCCTTTAAGGTCACGCTCAGTCAGGCGCCGTCCTCGCAACGGAACTCAAAGCTGTCCGAGCACCATAGCTAGGCAGTTCGCTGACCAGTTTCACTGGTCGTCCCCCGGCAACAAGGGGGAGTGCGCAATCCATTTTCGCGACCGGGCGATCTCCACGGCCTCTTTGAGGATTTCTGCCTCCATCGTGCTCTTGCCCAGCATCCGTTGCAGTTCACGGAGCTGCTTGAGTGCATCGCTCAGCTCTGAGGCCGGTACCACGGCTTCGCCAGCACTGACCGCCGATAGACTGCCGTCCTGGTACAGCTTGCGCCACAGGAACAGCGGGTTGGCATTGATGCCATTGCGCCGAGCGACCACCGACACACTTTGCCCCGGCTCAAGGCTCTCGCGAACCATGGCCAGCTTTTGCTCTGGGCTCCAGCGACGACGCCGCTCCTGGCCCAAAAGCTCCCCACTCTTTTCGTTGCTGTTAGTCATAAATATAACCGTTTGCCTATCCCCTTTCGTAAGGGAGAAACGGTGTCCTGTCTTTCATGGGGCTTGTTCAGTAGGAAGGGTTCGGAAGCCAGATCTGAAATTTCCGCTTTCAGAGTGCTCGAGATATTTTTTTTGCGCTCAACGATTTATTTATCCATATCGGTAATGTTTAAGAATTTTCCTACATTCATAACTTTTTATTTTTGGCATGCTTCACGCCCCATCAGGAGGAAGTCAGTAATAAATGCGGAAATGGCTCTGAGATCTCCAAAGGAAAGGCTCTATTTCAATGGCTTTTGGACGGGTTGATCGTACGATGAAATATTAATCCGACATCTATGAGTATCTCCTGATACATATGTGGAAAATTCCTACGCACAACAGAGACACTTCATCTTGCTGTCTAGTTGGGTGTTTGCCAGTGGGTATCGCAGTGATCGCGATGCGGCCACTTTTAAAAAAAGCATGGCTTCAATTAGAAAAGGCTTTCGCCGTTTTTTATACAACCCCGCGCCATTGGAGTCCCAGCAGGCGATGACAGTCGTTCTAACTAAAGGCCACGGATGTCCTACTCAAACAAACTTTCTGCCCATTACCTTGGACTCGCAAAAGCCTCTGTTTCCAAAGAGAACTTTGCGGGCGAGGACGTTCGCTTTTCGAGCGAATATGAGGCATTGGAAAGCGAGTTGGGCAAAGCCCAATCCATGCATGAAATCGGTCAGATCGACTGGCTGAAAATCCGCGAAAACAGCGAAAACCTGCTGCGCACCCAGTCCAAGGATTTACGAGTCGGTGCCTGGCTGACCTGGGCCCTGTACCAACGCGAGTCCTTTCAGGGACTGCTCGCCGGCCTCGGACTTCTGCACCACCTGTGCGAGAACCACTGGGCCGAGGTTCATCCCAACAAGGCCCGCACCCGCTCCGCTGCCATCAGTTGGCTGGTGCCGCGTCTCGAGCAGGTGCTGAACGAAAACGTCGCGATCAAAGAGCAACTGCCGCTGTTCCGCCGCTTGGTCGAGCACCTGGAAGGTCTCGATGCTGCCTGCACCGAGCACCTGGGTGACGACGCGCCGCTGCTGCTGCCGATCTCCCGCCGTCTGAAAAATATGGTTCAGCGTGCCGCCGACAACCAGCCGGAGCCCGGCGCTGTCGGCGCGGTGGTGGCTCAGGTCAAGCAGGTCGCGACCCAGCTGTTCACCCCCGGCGCGCCGATCAACAACGAAAAAGAAGCCCACAAGGCCCTGCGCGCGCAGCAGGAAAATGCGCGCCCACTGTGCGCCTGGTGGCTGAAGCAGAAAGCCACCGACCTGCGCGCCTTGCGCCTGAATCGCACCCTGCTGTGGCTGCCGATCGACGCCGTCCCCGAGCGCAATGCCGAGCAAATCACCGCATTGCGCGGGTTGCCGGCCGACAAGCTGAAAATCTACCAGGACCGTTTCGACCAGCGGCAATTCGCCGACCTGTTGGTGGAACTGGAGACGAGCCTGGCCAAGGCGCCGTTCTGGTTCGATGGCCAGCGGCTGGTCTGGGAATGTTTGCAGGGATTGAACGCCGACCTGGCCATGCGCGAAGTGGAAATCCACTTCGCGTTGTTGATTCAGCGCCTGCCGGGCATCGTCGAATTGCGTTACCACGATGGCGCGCCGTTCGCTGATCCGGCCACCCGCGTCTGGATCAGCGCCCACGTGATGCCCCATCTGCAAACCGCCAGCGCGCCGCGCAAGGTCGAAGTCAGCAGCAGCCAACCGGCCTGGGAACTGGCGCTGGAAGAGGTTTTGCCTGTGCTGCGCAAGGACGGCCTCAAGGCCGCGGTGCAGATTCTCAAGCAAGGCCTGCAAGCCGCCCACGGCGGGCGCGTGCGGTTCTTCTGGCAGTTCAGCCTGGCGCGGCTGTGCTTCCTGGCCAAGAAGTACGAACTGGCCAAGACCCAACTCGAAACCCTCGATTCAGAATTACAGAACTCAGGCTTGCACGCCTGGGAGCCTGATCTTGCGCTGGAAGTGCTGCACCTCCTGCATAGCTGCTGTGAGCTGTTGCCGCAAAACCACGCAGTGCGAGAACGCAAGGAAGAGATTTATCGCAGGCTGTGCCACCTCGATCTTGAAGTGGTACTCGAATAGGCCCCTGGGCCACAACCGCAAGGAGAAAAGCCATGGCCAAAGAAGGCTCGGTAGCCCCCAAGGAACGCATCAACGTCACTTTCAAACCCGCCACCGGCGGTGCTCAGGAAGAGATTGAACTGCCGCTGAAACTACTGGCAATCGGTGACTACACCCACCGCGCGGACGAGCGCAAAGTTGAAGATCGCAAGCCGATCGGCATCGACAAGATGACCTTCGACGAAGTCCTCGCCAAGCAAGAGCTGCAACTGACGCTGAGCGTGCCGAACCGTCTTCAGGAAGAGGGCGACACCGAAGAGCTGGCCGTGAAACTGCGCGTCAATTCGATGAAGGACTTCAACCCGGCCAGCCTGGTCGAGCAAGTGCCTGAGCTGAAAAAACTGATGGAACTGCGTGACGCACTGGTGGCCCTCAAAGGTCCGCTGGGTAACGCACCTGCCTTCCGCAAAGCCATCGAAGGCGTTCTCGCCGACGACGAATCGCGCGGTCGCGTACTGGGTGAGCTGGGCCTGAACGCCGCAGCCCAGGACGCCGCCCAAAACGTCTGAGCCCCCATCAGCCAAGGAAGCCAACACTATGAGCACCAGTGCAGCGCAGCAAAAGAGTAACGAGAACGGCGAATACAGCATTCTCGACAGCATCATCGCCGAAACCCGTCTGACCCCGGACGACGAAGCCTACGACATCGCCAAGCGTGGCGTGTCGGCGTTCATCGAAGAACTGCTCAAGCCGCAGAACAACGGTGAGCCGGTCAAGAAGGCCATGGTCGACCGCATGATCGCCGAGATCGATGCCAAGCTCAGCCGTCAGATGGACGAAATCCTCCACCACCCGGACTTCCAGTCGCTGGAATCGGCGTGGCGTGGTCTGCAGTTGCTGGTCGACCGCACCAACTTCCGCGAAAACATCAAGATCGAAATCCTCAACGTCTCCAAGCAAGACCTGCTGGACGACTTCGAAGATTCGCCGGAAGTGATGCAGGCTGGCCTGTACAAGCACATCTATACCGCTGAATACGGCCAGTTCGGTGGCCAGCCAGTGGGCGCGATCATCGCCAACTACTTCATGTCGCCAAGCTCGCCAGACGTGAAACTGATGCAGTACGTGTCGAGCGTTGCATGCATGTCCCACGCGCCGTTCATCGCCGCTGCCGGCCCGAAATTCTTCGGCCTGGAAAGCTTCACCGGCCTGCCGGACCTGAAGGATCTGAAAGATCACTTCGAAGGCCCGCAATTCGCCAAATGGCAGAGCTTCCGTCAGTCCGAGGACTCGCGTTACATCGGCCTGACCGTGCCGCGTTTCCTGCTGCGCAACCCGTACGATCCGGAAGAAAATCCGGTGAAATCGTTTGTGTACAAAGAAACCGTCGCCAACAGCCACGAGCACTACCTGTGGGGCAACACCGCCTACGCGTTCGGCACCAAGCTGACCGACAGCTTCGCCAAATTCCGCTGGTGCCCGAACATCATCGGCCCGCAAAGCGGTGGCGCGGTTGAAGACCTGCCGTTGCACCACTTCGAAAGCATGGGCGAAATCGAAACCAAGATTCCGACCGAAGTGCTGGTGTCCGACCGTCGCGAATACGAGCTGGCCGAGGAAGGCTTCATCTCCCTGACCATGCGCAAAGGCAGCGACAACGCCGCGTTCTTCTCCGCAAGCTCGGTGCAAAAACCGAAGTTCTTCGGCATCAGTGCCGAAGGCAAGGCTGCAGAGCTGAACTACAAGCTCGGTACCCAACTGCCGTACATGATGATCGTCAACCGCCTGGTTCACTACTTGAAAGTGCTGCAGCGCGAGCAACTCGGTTCGTGGAAAGAACGTACCGACCTCGAGCTGGAACTCAACAAGTGGATCCGCCAGTACGTTGCCGACCAGGAAAACCCGAGCGCCGAAGTTCGTGGCCGTCGTCCGCTGCGTGCAGCCCAGATCGTCGTCAGCGATGTTGAAGGCGAGCCAGGCTGGTACCGCGTCAGCCTGAACGTGCGCCCGCACTTCAAGTACATGGGCGCCGATTTCACCCTGTCGCTGGTTGGCAAGATGGACAAAGAGTAAGCGGAGCTAACTCATGACTGGATACGGCAGCCTTTTCGAACGCCTGGGTGGCGACGCGGACAAACGCGTCGGCTGGAGCCGCGAGGTCTCCGCCATGGCGTCGGTGGCTGCCCATCTGGCCAAGATGCTCAGCACCCGTGCGGGCAGCGTGCAAACGCTGTCCGATTACGGGCTACCCGATCTCAACGACATGCGCCTGAGCCTGCATGACTCCCTGAGTCAGGCCCGCCTGGCCATCGAACGCTTCATCGAAGCCTACGAGCCACGCCTGACCAACGTGCGTGTCGTTTCCCTGCCTCGAGACAACGATCAACTCAGGCTGACCTTCAGTATCGAAGGCCTGCTGGAAGTTGATGGTTTCAAGCGTCAGGTCAGTTTCGCCGCGCGCCTGGATGGCAGCGGTCAGGTCAAGGTCAACTAATGACAAACAGGTATTGCGCGTGTCTTTTAACCACTACTACCAAAGCGAACTCACCGCACTTCGCCAGTTAGGTCGTCGTTTCGCCGAGCGTAGCCCGGCGTTGGCGCCTTTCCTTGGTCAGGCTGGGCGGGATCCGGATGTGGAGCGGTTGCTGGAAGGCTTCGCGTTCCTGACCGGTCGCCTGCGCCAGAAGCTCGACGACGAGTTGCCGGAGCTCAGCCATTCGCTGATGCACCTGCTGTGGCCGAACTACATGCGGCCGTTGCCGGCGTTCAGTATTTTGCAGTTCGACCCGTTGAAGCGTTCCGGGCCGGCATTGCGGGTGGAGCGTGATACGCCTGTCGAGAGTGTGCCGATCGATGATGTGCGTTGCCGGTTTCGCACCTGCTACCCGACGGAAGTCCTGCCGCTGGACCTGACTGCGCTGACGTACTCGGTGAAGGGCGACGGTTCGCTGTTGAGCCTGCGCCTGGAGATGAGTTGCGACGGGCATATCGGTGAGCTGGACTTGAGCCATTTGCGCCTGCACCTGGCTGGCGAGCGCTACATCAGCCAGATGCTTTATCTGAGCTTGCTGCGCAATCTGGAAGGCATCGAACTGATTCCGCTGGACGCGGCCGGCAAGCCGCTCAATGGCGCTAACGGCACGCCGATGGCGTTCAAGATGCCTGGCGACTGTGTGCAGCCGGTGGGTTTTGCCGAAGAAGAAGCGTTGATCCCGTATCCGCTGAACACCTTCCGTGGCTATCGCTACTTGCAGGAATATTTCGCCTTCCAGGACAAGTTCCTGTTCGTTGATTTCAGCGGTCTGGACCTGCTCAAGTCTCTGCCTGAAGACACGCTCAAGCAGATGCGCGGTCTGGAACTGCGCTTCGACATTCGCAAGAGCGGCATCCAGCGTCTGCGCCCGACCCTGGACAACGTGAAGCTCTACTGCACGCCCATCGTCAACCTGTTCAAGCACGACGCCCTGCCGATTCGCCTCGACGGCAAACAGGACGAATACCTGTTGCTACCGGCCGAATACGACCTGGAAAACTGCGGGGTATTTTCGGTTGAAGGCGTCACCGGCTGGAAGCCCGGCGGTCTGGGTTATCAGGAATACGTGCCGTTCGAATCCTTCGAGCACGACCCGAGTTTCGACCTGCCGCAAAGCCGTCCGCATTACAGCATTCGCCAGCGCACCTCGTTGCTGCACGACGGCCTCGACACTTACCTGAGCTTTGGCATTCGCCACACCGAAGCCCATGAAACCCTGTCGATCGAGCTGATCTGCACCAACCAGAACCTGCCGCGCCGGCTCAAGCTCGGCGACATCTGCATGGCCTGCGAAGAGACCCCGGAGTTTCTCAGCTTCCGCAACATCACCCCGGCCACCTCAAGCTTCGCGCCACCGCTGAGCCACGACTTTCTGTGGAAGCTGATCAGCAACATGTCGCTCAACTACCTGTCGCTGGTCAACGTCGACGCGCTCAAGGTGATTCTCGAAACCTACGACCTGCCGCGCTACTACGACCAGCACGCGGAGAAGGTCAGCAAACGCCTGCTGGGCGGGCTCAAGTCGATCAAGCATCAGCACGTCGACCGGTTGCACCGAGGGTTGCCGCTGCGCGGGTTGCGCACCGAGCTGACCATCGACCCGGAAGGCTATATCGGCGAAGGCGACCTGTTCGTGTTCGCTTCAGTTCTTAACGAGTTTTTCGCGCTTTACGCCAGTCTCAATTCGTACCACGAGCTGCGGGTAAAAAGCACACAGGGAGAGGTGTACCAATGGACACCACGTATGGGCCTTCAGCCTCTGCTTTAAGCGGGCTGACCCGAGGAATACGCGAGTACTCGCTGTTTCAGGCCGTGCTGCTGGTCGTCGATCGGCTGCGCGAGGCCCACCCGTACCTGAGCGAAGAGGACCTCTACGACCAGCTGGAATTCCAGGCCAACCCGAGCCTGGGTTTCCCTGGCAGCGACGTCGATCGCGTGGAGTTTTTCCGCGAGCACGGGCAACTGCGCGCGCGCCTGCGTTTCAACCTGATCGGCCTGGTCGGTTCCGGTTCGCCGCTGCCGGCGTTCTATGGTGAGCAAGCGCTGGGCGACTGCGAAGACGGCAACCCGACGCGCCACTTTCTCGACCTGTTTCACCATCGCCTGCAACGGCTGATGCTGCCGATCTGGCGCAAGTACCGCTACCGCGCCAGCTTCCAGAGCGGCGCCCTCGACCCGTTTTCCTCGCAGCTGTTTGCGCTGATCGGCCTGGGTGGCGAAGACATTCGCAAGGCCCAGGAACTGAACTGGAAACGCCTGCTGCCGTACCTCGGCCTGTTGAGTTTGCGGGCGCACTCGGCGGCGTTGATCGAAGCGGTGCTGCGTTACTACTTCAAGCATGCCGAACTGACCATCGAGCAGTGCATCGAGCGCCGCGTGGAAATCCTCGACGAACAGCGTAACCGCCTGGGCTGCGCCAACAGCGCGCTCGGTGAAGACCTGGTGCTGGGCGAGAGCGTGCGCGATCGCAGCGGCAAGTTCCGGATTCACATCCGCGAGCTCGACTGGCAACGCTTTCACGAATTCCTGCCGATCGGTTTCGGCTACCAGCCGCTGTGCGCGCTGGTGCGGTTCACCCTGCGTGACCCGCTCGATTACGACATTCGCCTGGTCCTGCGCCAGGAAGAAATCCGCGAACTGCGCATCGGTGAGCAGAACGCCTGTCGCCTGGGGTGGACCAGTTGGCTGGGCCGCGAACGCGCGGACGGCGTGGTGACCCTGGGTAGCAAAATTCATTAAGGACGTGAGACCTATGATCAACGTAGACCTGCAACAACTGATCCAGGCGCTGGACGCCGAAACCCGTCGTGACCTGGAACGTTCGGCCGAACGCTGTGTCGCCCGTGGCGGCAGCAAGATCCTCGTCGAAGACCTGTTGCTGGGCCTGCTGGAGCGCCCGCAAGGCCTGCTCGCACGCGCGCTGCAAGACGCCGAAGTCGATGCTGGCGAACTCAGCGCCGCGCTGCAATCGCGGGTCGAGCACAGTGCCTCGCGCAACCCGGTGTTCGCCCCGGAACTGGTGCAGTGGTTGCAAGATGCGTTGCTGGTGGCCAACCTCGAACTGGGTCAGAGCCAGGTCGAACAGGCGGCGTTGATCCTCGCCTTGCTGCGCAACCCGATGCGCTATGCCGGCAGCCGTTACCAGCCATTGCTGGCGAAACTGAACATTGATCGCCTGAAGGATTTTGCCCTGTCGCAGAAGGAACAACCGGCGACCGGCAAACCGGCCGTACCGGGCGAATCTCTGCTGCAACGCTTCACCCACAACCTGACCCAGCAAGCCCGCGACGGCAAACTCGATCCGGTGCTGTGCCGCGATGGTGCGATTCGGCAGATGGTCGATATCCTTGCGCGTCGCCGCAAGAACAACCCGATTGTGGTCGGTGAAGCCGGCGTCGGTAAAACCGCGATCGTCGAAGGCCTGGCCTCGCGCATTGCCGCCGGTGAAGTGCCGCAAGTGCTCAAGGGCGTTGAACTGCTATCGCTGGACATGGGCCTGCTGCAAGCCGGCGCCAGCGTCAAAGGTGAGTTCGAACGTCGCCTCAAAGGCGTGATCGACGAAGTCAAAGCCTCGCCGAAACCGATCATCCTGTTCATCGACGAAGCCCACACGCTGATCGGTGCGGGCGGCAATGCCGGTGGTTCGGACGCGGCCAACCTGCTCAAGCCAGCCCTGGCCCGTGGCGAGTTGCGAACCATCGCCGCGACCACCTGGGCCGAGTACAAAAAATACTTCGAGAAAGACCCGGCCCTGGCCCGTCGTTTCCAACCGGTGCAGTTGCACGAGCCGACTGTCAGCGAAGCGGTGACCATCCTCCGCGGTCTGGCTCAGGTTTATGAGAAGAGCCACGGCATCTACCTGCGCGATGACGCGGTGGTCGCGGCGGCGGAATTGTCGGCACGTTACCTGGCCGGTCGGCAGTTGCCGGACAAAGCCGTCGACGTACTCGACACCGCCTGTGCCCGCGTGCGCATCAGCCTCGCTGCCGCGCCGGAAAGCCTCGAGCGCCTGCGTGGCGAACTGGCCGAAGGCGGGCGTCAGCGTCAGGCCCTGCGCCGTGACGCCGAAGCCGGTTTGCTGATCGACCACGAAGCGCTCGATGCGCTGGAAGATCGCCTCGACGCCGCCGAAGACGAAAGGGTCGCCCAGGAAACCCTTTGGACCGAGCAAAAAGAACTGGCCGAGCGTTTGCTGGAGCTGCGTCAGCAACTGGCCAAGGCTCGCGAAGCCGCTGCCGTCGAACCGACCGTCACGGTTGAAGAAGACGCCGAAGGCACGGTAATCGAGACCCTCGAAGCGAGCGTGGATCAAGCGCAAAGCGTCGAGGCCCTGGAGGCCGCGCTCAACGATACCCACCGTGCCCTGACCGATGCCCAGTTCAAGGAACGTCTGGTGAGTTTCGAGGTGTGCCCGCGTCTGGTGGCTGAAGTGATCAGCGCCTGGACCGGTGTGCCGTTGGCGCAACTGGCCCGTGAGCACAACGCCAAGGTCGCGAGCTTCGCCACCGACCTGCGCACGCGGATTCGCGGACAGGAACAAGCCGTCCACGCGCTGGACCGCTCGATGCGCGCCACTGCGGCCGGCCTGAACAAACCCGATGCGCCGGTGGGCGTGTTCCTGCTGGTCGGCCCGAGCGGCGTCGGCAAGACCGAAACCGCGCTGGCGCTGGCCGACTTGCTGTACGGCGGTGATCGCTTCATTACCACCATCAACATGTCCGAGTTCCAGGAGAAACACACCGTCTCGCGCCTGATCGGTGCGCCGCCGGGCTACGTCGGTTACGGCGAAGGCGGCATGCTCACCGAAGCTGTGCGGCAGAAACCGTACTCGGTGGTGTTGCTCGACGAAGTCGAAAAGGCCGACCCGGACGTGCTCAACCTGTTCTACCAAATCTTCGACAAAGGCGTGGCCAACGATGGGGAAGGGCGTGAAATCGACTTCCGCAACACGCTGATCCTGATGACCTCGAACCTGGGCAGCGAGCGCATCAGCGAGCTCTGCGAAAACGGTGCGCGGCCAACCGCCGAAGCCCTTGAAGAAGCCATTCGCCCGGTGCTCAGCAAGCACTTCAAACCGGCGTTGCTGGCGCGGATGCGCGTAGTTCCGTACTACCCGGTCGGTGGCCCGGTGTTGCGCGAACTGATCGAAATCAAACTGGGCCGTCTGGGCGAACGCCTGAGCCGCCGTCAGCTGGAGTTCACTTACTGCCAGAACCTCGTCGATCATCTGGCCGAGCGTTGCACCCAAAGCGACAGCGGCGCGCGGCTGATCGATCACTTGCTCGACCTGCACGTGCTGCCGTTGGTGGCGGATCGTCTGCTCGACGCGATGGCCACCGGTGAAAGCCTCAAGCGCGTTCACGCAACGCTCGATGGTGATGCCAGCGTGACTTGCGAGTTCGCCTGAGGTGAGTGTGATGTTCACTCGAGTGCCGCAGCCGCTTGTCTATGCCGAAGCCTTGCTGGCGAAGTTCGCCAGCTTGTCGTGCGCGGCAGACGGCGCTGCGCTGCTGGGTGACTTCGTGCGCGCGGTCGCCGAGCTCAGTGGCTGTGAGCTGAGTCAGCTATACCTGCTCGACGCTACCCACACCAGCCTCGGGCTGAACGCCGAATGTTTGCAGGGCATTTTGCAGCCACGGGAAACCGCGAGCCTGCCGGCCGACTACAACGGTGAGCAACTGCTACAGTTTTCCCTGTGCCAGAACCGTGTGCTCAGCCTCACCGGACTCAGTGGCAGCCTGCACGAAACCAGTTTCCTGCCGGAGCAGGCCGTGCCGTGGCAATCACTGCTGTGTGTGCCGCTGCTCAATCCGCAAAAATCGGTGGTCGGCCTGCTGCTGTGCGCCAGCCGCGAACAGGTCGAGTTGCAGGGTTTCGCCGACTCGCTCGGGCAACTGGGTTCGTTCGTGCTCGGGCAATTGCACCTGCTGCAACGCCTGCGCCGGCCGGTGGGCGATGTGTCGCCGATGCCCAGCAGCGTGCCGAATGCCAGCGGTTATGGCTTGATCGGCAAAAGCTCGGCGATGCGCCAGACCTACCAACTGATCAGCAAGGTGTTGCACAGCCCGTACACTGTGTTGCTGCGCGGCGAGACCGGCACCGGAAAAGAAGTGGTGGCGCGGGCCATCCACGATTGCGGGCCGCGCCGTTCCCAGGCGTTCATCGTGCAGAACTGCGCGGCGTTCCCGGAAAACCTGCTGGAAAGTGAGCTGTTCGGCTACCGCAAAGGCGCCTTCACCGGCGCCGACCGTGACCGCGCCGGGCTGTTCGATGCGGCCAACGGCGGGACCTTGTTGCTGGACGAAATCGGCGACATGCCGCTGTCCCTGCAAGCCAAGCTGTTGCGGGTATTGCAGGAAGGCGAGATTCGTCCGCTGGGTTCCAACGACACCCACAAGATCGACGTGCGCATCATCGCCGCGACTCACCGCGACCTGGCGGTGCTGGTCAGCGAAGGCAAGTTCCGCGAAGACCTGTACTACCGCCTCGCGCAGTTCCCGATTGAACTGCCGGCCCTGCGTCAGCGCGAAGGCGACATCCTCGACCTGGCCCGGCACTTTGCCGACAAGGCCTGCACCTTCCTGCAACGCGATGCGGTGCGCTGGTCCGACGCGGCGCTCGATCACCTGTCGAGCTATGCCTTTCCCGGCAACGTCCGTGAACTCAAAGGCCTGGTCGAACGCGCCGTGTTGCTTTGCGAAGGCGGCGAGTTGCTGGCCGAACATTTCTCGCTGCGCATCGAGGTCGCGCCAGAAGAAAGCAGCTTGAACCTGCGCGAACGCCTGGAGCAGGTCGAGCGCAGCCTGTTGCTCGATTGCCTGCGCAAAAACGACGGCAACCAGACCCTCGCGGCCCGCGAACTCGGCCTGCCACGGCGCACGCTGCTGTACCGCCTTGGGCGCCTGAACATCAATCTCGGCGATTTCGATGGATAGGCCCATGACGCGTATCTCACCCTTTTTGCTTCTGTCAGCGCCGCCCTCAAGGGTCGGCACTTTGTGCATTGTTTAGCCCTGGAGACCCTCTGATGTCTGTTCGTCACTGGCAAGCCGTCCTGCTGACCCTCGTCGTTCTATGCGGCCTCGGGGGCTGTAGCGGCAATTACAAATTCAACGACAACACCTATCGCCCTCTGGGTGATCCGCAGGCGGTCAATCGCGGCAAGTGACCGCAAGGAGCGACATCATGGAACTGGTTTTCGAAATGCTGAACACCAAGCAGTTCGTGCCTACGGATTTGTGCCAAAAGACTTTCAAGCAGGCTGGCGGCGTTATCGGGCGGGGCGAGGACTGCGACTGGATCATTCCTGACCGCAAGCGTCACCTGTCCAACCATCACGCGTTGATCAGCTACCGCGACGGCACATTTTTCCTGACCGATACCAGCAGCAACGGTATTCAGGCCAGCGAAAGCGGCGTGCGTCTGCGCAAGGGTGAAGCGCAGCGCATCGAACACGGCAGCGTCTACGTGCTGGGGGATTTCGAAATCCGTGCGCGGCTGGTACGCGCCCCGGCCACCTTCGATACCGAAGTCGGCCGTCCACAAGCGGCCGGCAGCATCATTCCAGACGATGCGTTTCTCGACCTCGATCCGCTCAACGCGCTCGATCAGCAGGAGCGGGTCTACTCGGTAATCGATGAACTGAGTGCCCTCAACGCGCCGCGTCAGGAGCCACGTCAGCGTGCCGACTACGCGCGCATCGACATGGAAAGCTTGCTGGTGCCGGAGCTAGTGGCCGCGCCTGTCGCGCTGGAACCTGCGCCGGCGCCCAAGGCGGTCGAGCGTCAAAGCGAAGGTTTCTGGGAGCATTTCGGTGATGCGCTGGGCGTCGACCTCAAAGGCCTCGATCACGACAGCCGTGAAGCTCTCGCGATCAACGCCGCGCGTTTGCTCAAGCAAAGCGTCGGCGGTTTGCAGCAAAGCCTGCGTACCCGTTCTGAGCTGAAAAACGAACTGCGTCTGGCGCAGACCACCGTTCAAGGTACCGGTAAAAACCCGCTGAAATTTGCCGTCGATGCCAGCGAAGCGTTGGGCATTCTGTTGCAGGGCGACAAGCCTGGCCAGTTGCCGGCCGGACAGGCGATCTCGCGGGCGTTCCGTGATTTGCAGGCGCACCAGGTGGCCTTGCTCACCGCCAGCCGCGCAGCGGTACGCGGCACCCTCGAACACTTCTCGCCACAGCAACTGACCTTGCGTTTCGAGCGCGACGGCAACAAGCCGCTGCTCGCCACCTCGGGTAGTCGCTGGAGAGCCTACGGCCGTTATCACCAGGCGCTGTGTCAGGACGATGACTGGAGCGAACGCCTGCTGGCGCGGGACTTCGCCCAGGCCTACGAAGAACAGATCCGTCTGATTTCCACCCTACACACCGACCACCAAGGATGATCCGCATGTCTCGCTGCAAGGCCGTAATAATCAAAATGCTGACAGCGTTCATCGCCCTGGTGCTGCTGGCCGGCTGCTCGTCGATTTCACCGTACTCCACCGTCACCAAGCTCAACCTCAAGCTGACCGCCAGCGATCAGGTCAACCCGGACCTGAATGGCCGACCATCGCCGATTGTCGTGCGGCTGATTGAGCTCAAACACCCGGTGGCCTTCGAAAACGCTGACTTCTTCAGCCTGTACGAGCGGGCCAAGGAATCCCTGTCGCCCGACTTGGTGGCCAGCGAAGAGCTGGAACTGCGTCCGGGCGAAACCGCCGAGTTCAAGCTCAGCGTCGAAAGCAGCAGCCGCTACGTCGGTGTGCTCGCGGCGTATCGCGACCTGCGTGAAACCCAGTGGCGCTACGTGGTTCAAGTCACCCCGGCGGATCTGACCATGGCCGAGCTGACCCTCGATCAGAACGGCATCCATGACAAAAACCAAAAGCTCGCCAAGGCGGATGACTGAACATGAACGTGCATAAAGTCATTTGGCAGGAAGGCATGTTGCTGCGCCCGCAGCACTTCCAGCACAACGATCGCTACTACGACAACCAGATGAAAACCCGCACCCAGTTGCTGGGCAGTTACACCTGGGGGTTTCTGGGGCTCGAGATCGACTTGCAGTTCCTCAACATGGGCAAACTGGTGATCAGCCAGGCTTCGGGGATTCTCCCGGACGGCAGCCTGTTCGAACTCGGCGACAACACCGAGCCGCTGGCCCTCGACGTACCACCGAACACCGGCAACACGCCGATCTACCTGGCCTTGCCGCTGGTCACCGGTAACCACATCGAGTCCCGTCGCCTGGAGCAATCCGACGTGCTGGCGCGTTACACCGCGTACGAAGCGGAAGTCGCCGACTCCAACGCCGGCGACGATTCCAGCAGCCAGGTCAGCTGCGCACGGCCGGATTTTCGCTTGTTGCTCGGTGAGCAGCAGAGCGACCAGGCTTACGTGAAGCTGAAGATCTGCGAAGTCCTCGACACCACGCCCGACGGCGTGATCAGCCTCGACCCGGACTTCGTCCCGACCTTCATCCACGCTCACGCGTCGGGTTACCTGCTGTCGTGCCTCAAAGAAGTCATCAGCATGCTCGGCCACCGTGGCGACACCATTGCCGACCGGATTCACTCCAACGGCAAGGTTGGCGGCGCCGAAGTCGGTGACTTCATGATGCTGCAACTGATCAACCGCACCGAACTGGTTCTGCGCCATTACCTCGGCCTGGAACAGGTTCACCCGGAAGAGTTGTACCGCACGCTGTTGTCGATGCTCGGCGATCTGTCGACCTTTGCCAGCGACAGCAAACGCCCGCGTCTGGACAGCCGCTATCAGCACAGCGACCAGGGCGCGAGCTTTCGCAAATTGATGGAAGCGATTCGTCAGGTGCTGTCGATGGTGCTTGAACAGCACGCCATCGAACAGGTGCTGCAAGCGCGTCAGTACGGGATCACCGTCTCGCCGCTGCATGACCACAAACTGCTGGGCACGGCGTCGTTCGTGCTGGCGGCCAGCGCCAACTGCGACTCCGAAGAGCTGCGGCATCGCCTGCCGGCGCACCTCAAGGTCGGCCCGGTGGAGCGCATCCGCCAGCTGGTCAACCTGCACCTGCCAGGCATCAAGGTCAAACCGTTGCCAGTGGCGCCGCGGCAGATCCCGTTCCACTCGAACAAAACCTATTTCATCCTCGAACTCAGTTCCGAAGACCTGGCACAACTGGAGCGCTCCGGCGGCTTCGCGTTCCACGTGTCCGGCGAATTTGCCGAGCTTGAACTGAAATTCTGGGCCATCAGGAACTGACCGATATGATCAAGGAAATGGATCACAGCCAGGATGACAAAACCATCCTGCTCGATCGCCAGGGCCATGGCCCGGCACAGAGTCCGCTGACCGATTTCGCGGCACCGCCGCGTTTCGAGCAACTGGAAGAACGGATGATCTACGCCGCGCGCCTGCATCCGGCGCAAGCGTTCAACATCAGCCTCAACTCGCTGGTAGCGGCGTCGTCCGACCTGCTGTCGGAAGTGGTGCGGCTCAAGTACAGCGACACCCGCGAAGACATGCACGCGCTCAATGAGCGGCTGACGGCTGCGCTGAAACTCTTCGAAGTCCGTGCACTGGACAACGGCGCCGAGAGCAGCCAGGTGATGGCCGCACGTTACGTGCTCTGCACCGTGGTCGACGAAGCAGTGGTCACCACCCCGTGGGGCAACGAAAGCGAGTGGTCGCAGATGAGCCTGCTCAGCAGCTTCCACAACGAGACCTTTGGCGGCGAGAAATTCTTCCAACTGCTCGATCGTCTGTCGAAGAACCCCATCAAACACCTGCCAATGCTGGAATTGATGTACCTGTGCCTGTCGCTCGGTTTCGAGGGCAAGTACCGGGTGCAGGCGCGCGGCATGCTGGAACTCGACGGTATTCGCGATGCGCTCTATCGGCAGATTCGCCAGCTGCGCGGCGATGTGCCGCGTGAACTGTCGCCGCACTGGGAAGGCCTCAACCACAGGCGTTGCAGCCTGGTGCGTATCGTGCCGTGGTGGATGGTGGCGCTGTTTACGCTGATGTGCCTGGTGGTGATGTATTCGGGTTTTGCCTGGGTGCTCGGCGAGCAGCGCGACACCGTTCTGCAACCTTATCAGCCGCTTGATCCAGCCGCGGTTCAGCGGCTGTCGAAGCCGTAAAACAGGGACGTGTGATGAAAAAGTTTTTCAGAAAAGTCGGCGCGTTCGTGCGCAAGACCTGGGTCTGGACCCTGCTGCTGGTGCTGTTCGTCGCGCTGCTGGTGTGGTTCGTCGGACCACTGCTGGCCGTCAATGATTACAAATTCTGGGAAGGCTCGACTTCGCGCCTGCTGACCATCAGCGTGCTGTTCCTGATCTGGGGCCTGACCATGGTGTTCGTCAGCTGGCGCGCCGGTGTGCGCAAAAAAGCCGTCGAAGAAACCGAAGACGGCCAGGAGCGTATTCGCCGCGAAGAGCTGATCGACGAGGAGCAACAGGAGCTGCGGTCGCGTTTCAAAGACGCGCTGCGCACCTTGAAAACCTCCAGCCTGTATCGCGGTCGTAGTGAACGCTGGCGCAACGATCTGCCGTGGTACCTGCTGATCGGTCCGCAGGGCAGCGGCAAAACCAGCCTGCTGGACTTCTCGGGCCTTGAGTTTCCGATCAACAAGATCGACCGCAAACTCACCCGCGACACCCTCGGCACCCGCCATTGCGACTGGTACTTCGCCGACCACGGCGTGCTGATCGATACCGCCGGGCGTTACCTGACCCAGCCGGAGGTGAATGTCGACGGCAGCGCCTGGACCACCTTGCTCGACCTGCTGCGCAAGCGTCGTCGCAACCGTCCGTTGAACGGCGTGCTGGTGACCATTCCAGTGGAGCTGCTGCTCAGTGGCACCGAGCAAGACCTCGACACCCTGGCGCGTCAGGTGCGTGCGCGCCTGCAAGACGTGCATCAAAAACTGCACGTCGACCTGCCGATCTATCTGGTGCTGAGCAAGGCCGACCAGTTGCTGGGCTTCGACGAGTTCTTCGATCAGCTGACCCGCGAAGAAAGCGATCAGGTACTCGGCACCAGCTTCCGCAAAGAGCAAAGCGGCACCGATGTGACCGTGCTGCGCGCAGAGTTCGAAGAGCTGCTGCGTCGCCTCAACAGCCAGGTGATCATGCACATGCACCAGGAGCGCGACACCCAGCGCCGTGGTCGCATTCTCGACTTTCCGCATCAACTGGGGCAGATCGGCGAGCGGCTGTGCCTGTTCGTCGACATGGCCTTCACCGGCAACCGCTACCAGCGCGTCAGCCAGTTGCGCGGTTTCTACCTGACCAGCGCGCCGCACTTGAAGCAACAGATGGACCAGAGCACCGCCGGCATTGGCGCCAGCCTGGGCATCGACAGCGGTGTGCTGCCGACCTTGCGCAGCGGTCGCTCGCGGTTCATCCACCACTTGCTCAGCCGGGTGATTTTTCCCGAGGCCGATCTGGCCGGTCTGGACAAGCACGAGCGCAGCCGCATCCATTGGGGCCAGCGTGCGTTGTACATCGGCGCACTGGCGGCGCTGGGGCTGTTCGGTCTGCTCTGGGCCACGGGTTTCTCGGCCAACTACGAGCGCCTGGAAAACCTCCGTTCGCTGGCGCAAACCTGGACCCAGCAGCGCTCGGCGCTGACGGCTCGCGATGACGCGATGGGCGCGCTTAAAACCCTCGATACCATCTACGAGGCGACCAAGGTCTTCCCGCCGAAAGGCGATGTGTCGATGTTCGAGCGTGGTGGTCTGTATCAGGGACAAGAGAGCAACCCGGTGGTCAAGGACGCGTATCAGCGTGAACTTGAAACCCAGTTGCTGCCACGCGTTGCGCAACTGCTTGAAGGGCAGATCCGCAACAACATGAAGGACCGCGATCGGCTGCTCAACAGCCTGCGCGCCTACCTGATGTTGAACATGAAGGACCGTCGCGATCCGGCGTGGCTGCAAGACTGGCTGGCGCAGGACTGGTCGGTCCGTTACACCGGCAACACCGCGGTGCAGAACGGTCTGAACGGGCACTTCGAGCGTCTGCTCAAGCAGCCGTTTATCTACCCGCTTAACGATGCATTGGTCGCCCAGGCGCGTCAGGTTCTGCGCAGCGAATCGCTGGCCACCGTGGTCTACCGGATGCTCCGCGAGCAGGCCCGCAACCTGCCGGATTACCGCTTCAGCCAACACCTCGGTCCGCAGGGCGTACTGTTCGTCGGCACCGACTACGTGATCCCGGGGTTCTACACCCAACAGGGTTATCAGCAGTACTTCTCGGTCCAGGGCTCGGCACTGGTCACCGACATTCTGCGTGACAACTGGGTGCTGGGCGAAGGCTCGGGCATGAGCGGCATGGACTTGCGCCGCCTGATGGTCGAACTGGAGCAGCTGTACTTCCGCGACTACGCCAACTTCTGGAGCGAAGCGGTCGGCCAGGTGGCGTTGCGGCCAATCAACGACGCCGGTGAAGGCGCTGAGCAACTGGCCGGGCTGACGTCCGCCAACTCGCCGATCCTGCAGATGCTGGTGGAAGTGCGCGAGAACACCCGTTTCCCGGCCGCCGCCGACAATACTGAAGATGCGACGGATGCGGCTGAAAAACTGCTCGCCAAGAAGGGCGGCGCGTTGGGTAAGGTTGCCGCAGCCGGGGCTGGCAAGGCGGGCGATGCATTGAACGCCAAAAACCTGCCAGACACCGCGAAGAAATCCCTGCAGCGGCGCTTCGAACCGCTGCACCGTTTGCTGGATGACAACAACGGCCCGGCCGCTGACCTGACCCCGGCGCTGCAAACGCTGAACGACCTGCAACTGCAACTGTCCAGCCTGGCGCGTGCCAGTGCCCCGGATCAGGCCGCGTTCGAAATGGCCAAGACCCGCATGAGCGGCCAGCGCGATGCGCTGAGCAACTTGCGCAACGCCTCGGGTCGCCTGCCGCGCCCGATCAGCGTGTGGTTCAACGTACTGGCCGAAGACACCTGGCGTCTGGTGCTCAACGATTCCTACCAGTACCTCAACCAGCGCTACCAGAGCGAGCTGTACAGCTTCTATGGCAAGGCGATCAACAAGCGTTACCCGTTCAACGCCCACAGCACCAGCGACGTTGCGATCAGCGATTTCCGCGAGTTCTTCAAGGCGCAGGGTATTGCCGATCGCTTCTTCGACACCTACATGCGGCCTTTCGTCAGCGGCGATCCGGGTAACTACCGCCTGCGCAGCATCGACGGTCACAGCCTGCCGATGTCCAAGGTCTACCTCGACCAGATGGCTGCGGCACAAGTGATCCGCCAAAGCTTCTTTGCCGAAAACCCGGCCGAGCCGCAGGTGCAGTTCAAACTGGAGCCGTACACTCTCGACCCGTCCGTCAGCCGTTCCGAGTTCCGCTTTGGCGACAAGACGATGGAATACCGTCATGGCCCGATCGTGCCGGTGGCCCTCAAATGGCCAACCGACGCGCAAGACGGTCGCACCAGCCTGGTTCTCGAAAAAATGGCCGGCCGCCCGATCGGCATCGAGAAAAACACCGGCCCATGGTCGCTGTTCCGTCTATTCGACTTGATGCAGACCGAATACCTGACCGGTCGCGACGTGCTGGTGCTCAAGGCTGATGTGGGTGGCCTGCGTGCCAACTACCTGCTGATGAGCCAGCGCACGCCGAACCCATTCGACATGGGCGTGTTGCGCACCTTCCGTATGCCGGTGCAGCTCTGATGCTGGTTGCCAGCCCTTGGCGCAGCGCGGCGCGTACCGATCCGGGCAAGGTTCGGGCGCGCAACGAAGATGCTTTCCTCGACAGCCCACAGCACGGTTTGTGGGTGGTCGCGGACGGCATGGGCGGTCATCAGGGTGGCGACATCGCCAGCCAGTTGATCGTCGCCAGCCTGGCGGAATTGCCCATCGAAGACAGCTTCGACGAGCGGCTTAAAGGCGTGCGCCAGTGCCTGCACTGGCTCAACCGCCGCTTGGGCCAGGAATTGACCGTCACTGCCGGGCGCCATGACAGCATCATGGGCAGCACCGTGGTGGCGTTGTTGGTGGACGGTAATCGCGCGGTCTGCATCTGGGCCGGCGACAGCCGTTGTTACCTGTGGCGTGGGCAGCGCTTGTATCAGCTGTCCAAAGACCATTCGCTGATGCAACAACTGATCGACGAACAACAGATGAGCGTCGAGCAAGCCCGGGCTCATCCGACCGCCAGTGCCTTGACCCGTGCGGTCGGGGCCAGCGAGCAATTGACCCTGGACGTGCTCGAACTCGAGGTTTATCCCGGTGACGCGTTTCTGCTGTGCAGCGACGGTTTGTACCAAGGCTTGAGCAGCGACGCGCTGGGCAACGCCTTGAGCCTGACCGCACCGCATGTGGCGCTGGAGCGTTTGTTTGACGGCGCGTTGCGCGGTTCGGCGCGGGATAACCTGACTGCTGTGGTGATCCGCCAATGAGTGAGCTCAAACCTGTGCTCGACGAGCTGCTGGTTGGCGACATCGATGTCGCCAACCTGACCTACTTTGCCTTCGCCAAATCCCATGCAGCGCCGCGTGCCGTGGCGCCGACCCGGGCCAGCGTTGGTGCGTTGCCGGACGTGTTGGCGGGGCGTTACCGCATCGAGCGTTTGCTCGGTGCCGGTGGCATGGGCGCGGTGTATCGCGCACGGGACCTGCTGCACGAACAGTTCGGTGACCCCAACCCGTATATAGCGCTGAAAATCCTCAGCGAAGAATTTGCCGAATCGCCGGACGCCAGCGCCTTGCTCTACAGCGAGTTCGCCCTGACCCGACGCCTGCGCCACTCGAACGTGGTGCGTTTGCACAGCTTTGAAGTGGACATCGAGTGCCAGCGCGCCTTCATCACCATGGAACTGGTGCGCGGGCTGACCCTGGACAAACTGCTCTGCGAACGGCCCCTGGGCCTGCCGTGGCGAGAATTGCGTGACATCGCGCTGCCGCTGCTCGACGCGTTGGCGCATGCCCACGGTCGCGGCGTGCTGCACGGTGATTTGAAGCCGAGCAACGTGATGCTCAGCGAGGAGGGCGTGCGCCTGTTCGACTTCGGCCTCGGCCAGGCCGAGGAGGGCGTATTGCCCGGCCTGCCGCACTTGAGCCGCAGCCGTTTCAACGCTTGGACCCCGGGCTACGCCGCGCCGGAACTGCTGGAAGGCGCGCCGCTGACCGCCAGCGCCGACCTCTTCGCGGTGGCCTGCGTGATCTATGAATTGGCGGGCGGTAAGCCCCCGTTCCGCCGCTTGCCGTCGACCCAGGCTCGTGACGAACGCCTGGACCGTGAACTGCAAGCGCCCAAACACCTTCCGAAACACTGCTGGCCGGCGCTGCGCACGGCGCTGGCTTTCGATGCGGCGCAACGCACCATCACCGCCGTACAACTGCGTGACGCCCTAGGCGCCACTTCCTCCTGGCTGCAACGCCGGCTGCATCGGCGCAACGGATGACTACCGAGCAGGGAGCAAGCAATGTTCAACCCTTCCAACGAAACCCATTTCAGCCTGACCGTGGAGGACTTCCGGGGTGACCTGCAAGTGCTGTCGTTCACCGGCACCGAAGGCATCAGCCAGACCTTTCGTTTCGACCTGGAACTGGTCAGCGAAAACCCGGATCCTGACCTTGAGACGCTGCTGCACAAGCAGGCATTTCTCGCGTTCGATGCGGCTTCTTCCAAAGGCGGAGGCAGTGGCATTCACGGGCAGATCTACCGCGTTGCCCAAGGCGATGCCGACAAGCGCTTGACCCGCTAAAGTGTCGTTGGTGCCGCAACTCGAATACCTGCGCATCCGCACCAACGAACACCACGACACCGTCGAAAAGAACACCTACACCGAACTCAAAGCCGAAGAACACCGCACCACCATTATTGCCGACCGAAAAGTCGAAACCCGCATGGACGATCACTTGACCAACGGCCAGAACCAACACATCAACCTCGGCACCGCACAGCTGACCAGTGCCGGAAAAGAAATCCACCTCAAGGCCGACGACAAAATGGTCATCGAGGCTGGATCGGAACTAACGATCAAGGGCGGTGGGAGCTTTATCAAGCTGGATGCGGGTAGTGTGACGGTGGTTGGGCCGGTGGTGAAGATTAATGCTGGAGGCTCGGCGGGGAGCGGGACGGGGATCGGGATTAAACCGCCGGTGCTGCCGGGGGCGGCGGATAAGGATAAGGCGGGGAGCTTGATGGATCAGGCGTTGCGGGATGCATCGCCTGATAAGGTCAAATCCAAGTTGTCTTAGGAACCAACATGTCTCTCGGTTTTGGTCTTTGTAACTCAGCAATAGTTCGAGTGTTATTTCTGGCGCTGGTTGTAAACGGGGCTGCGCTGAAACTGATGAAGGTGGTTGAAAAATAATCTCGGTCGAACGGTAAGGCTAATGATCGTTGGCGACTTAGGGTCTCAAGGTGTTCAAGCGTTGAACAAGGATGATGTGGATGGACCGTTTAGTAAGGCTTTTCATGACAACGGTAGCAACGATGGCAGGGGTTCTGTTGTTTGTGCCAGTAGCGTCTGCGGCGGGCGGCAGTTGTTATGGCTATCTCACCGAGATGGTTCGCAGCAGTGATTTCCCATTTCGCTACGTCACCAAGGACAAGGTCAATCTGCTGATCGATGAGGATGACGGTGAAAAGGTCCGGGCTCAGCTTTTCTATGAGACGGATGGCTCGGGAATCATTGGTTGGGTCGAGTACGACGTCTCAAAGCACGTACTGCGCAATACCTCGGCGGAGCTTGAGGAACCGGTGGCGTTGACCTTTGATACTGGATTCGCGAAGGGGTATGCACAGTGCCTGGCCAAGGCTGGTGATGCAGATGAGCAATGATTCCTATGGGCGCGTGGATTCCAAGAGGCGGCGTTTGATGGTTAAGCGCTTTCTCGTGGGCGGTGCGTTGGCAATGGTCTCGCTCTGGGCTTTGGCTGCCAGTGATGCCTATACCCAGCATGATGTTCTGCAGTGTGGTGGCGTCGATGTGGAGTTGGTGTCTTCTTGTCGATCTGTTGCGGTTGAAGAGGGCGAATCTCAACCTCTGCCGGTCTGTTCCGACCAGACGATCAACATCAACGGCAAGGTGCTGCGACGTGATGTGGGCAAGGTGTCACAGTTGACCAGTGACGGGAAAAGCACGCGGATGTTGGCAAACGTCGTGGTGGCCATGGCCTGTATGAAAGGGACAAAGGGCAGCCTGGTGTTCATCGGTGGGTACGGCGGGTGCGGTGCTTGTCCTGAATGGTTTGGTTATTACTCGACGGCGGGAAAGTTGGTCAGTTACTCCTACAGCAATAACGTTCGCTCGTTTGGCTCGAAGGGCTCTCGCCGCGAACTGATCGAGGCTTACGGCGTTACTGCGAAGGCGTTGCAAGAGCAGAATGCTGATGCGAAAAGGATCACCTATGGGCAGCCGTAATCTCGCGATGCTGTTGGCGGGTTTGCTGTGTGGTCTATTCGTTCGGACTGCGACGGCGGAGGTTGCTTGCCCTTCTACGGATTTCAATGCGTTCCTCACTTCTTTTTCGGAGAGCCCAGCTGTTCAGAAAGCCTTTACTCAGCGACCTCTGCAATTTGTGGCCACGGTAGATGCTGAGCCGGAGCCGCGACAGGAAAAGCGCGCATTGGGAGGAGAGCAGATTAAATTTCCGCTCTTGCCTGATCGCGCCTACCGAGAGGCTGAGGGTTTGGCGTTAAGCGTGAAAGAACTGAGTGGGGATCACGCTACGGCCATATTGAATAAGCCTGATACCGACTACTTGGTTGAGTATCGATTCGTGCGTGGTCAATGCTGGATGCTCAGTGAGGTTTCGGATTTCGCGATTTAGCGAGGCACCGAGGGGCGCGCCAGTGTTGTCGTGCCCCTCGGCAGGCTTACACCTTAACTCGATACTCCACCGGATTCGGTGAATCGAGGTTGTCCATGGCGCGGTCGATCAGCAGTTGTGCGCCTTCGGCCATGCGGTAGATGGCGAGGGCGACGTTGCGGCGGGAGCCTTCGATTTCGAAGGCGAGGTCGCCGGCGATGGCTTTGATGGAGGCGATGTCTTCGGAGGCGTTGGCCAGTAGGCTGTCGGTGTCGACGTCGGGGGCAACGATGAAGAGTTGGCCTTTGCGAGCGTCGGCCAGGTGGATTTTGGGTGGGGGCGTGCCCAGGTGGTGGTCGAGGGCGCGTTCGGCGGCTTCGTGGAGCTTTTTCGAATCGAGGGATTCGTAGGGGGAGGTGGTTGGGTCTTCTGGTGGATTTGGTGTTGGCTTGATCATTGGTGTATCTCCCTGGAACTAAGGAGCTGACACCGTTTCGCTTGCGCTTCGAAAGAGGTGGCAGCTGTGCGTTGGTGTGCAAGACCGGTCCAGGAACCCGGCAGACCCGAAGGTCTCCGACGCACAGCCGCCATAACGATTCGCGAGCATAAAAAAACGCTCGATGAATAGCCATCTACGATTGTGCACCTGGACCGGACTTGCACGTCCGTATCACCGTTTTTTGGTGACAGGGTGAGACTAGCCCTGACTCGCAGGTCCGGATAGTTACCGAACACCGCTAGAACTTGAAGGAAATGTCCGAGGAAATAGGGTCGTGATGATCGTTCCCACGCTCCGGCGTGGGAATGCATCCTGTGACGCTCTGCGTCACTTCACGAAGCGGACGCGGAGCGTCCATGGCGGCATTCCTTTGCTGCGCGTGGGAACGATCGGCGAGGGGATGTGGTGGGCTTTGAGAGGTATGACTTGGTGGTCATCGTGCTTAAAAAGCGCTTCATCTTCTGCTAACGCTGCGCAACGGTGGCGTTCTGGTGTTAAGCCGCTACACTGCGCCAGCGTTCATTTTTCTTTTGGGGCTTGAGCATGAAATTTCGTTTTCTTCTGTGGATGATGGGCTTGCTGATGCGCAAGGCCAGTCGGACCAATCCGGCGTTTCAGCAGCAGTTGGGTGATAAAGAATTGGTGTTCCAGTTGCAGACGCTGGACGGCAAGGTGGCGCGGCACTTCGTGGTGAAGGATCAGCGCATTAGCAGTAAGTCTGGCGTGTATGCAGAGCCGGCGTTTGCGATTGCCTTTAAGGATGCGGCTTACGGCTTTGCCACGATGCAGGCGAAGAATAAGCAGTTGGCGTTCATGACCGGGATTCAGGACAAGTCGATTCAGATCAAGGGCAACCCGGCGCTGGTGATGTGGTTCCAGGGGTTGACCAAGTATTTGAGGCCTAGGAAGGCCAAGCCCAAGGCGTGAGGTCTTTCAGGTAGGCGGAGATTCTCCGCGAGCAAGTTCGCCTCTTCAGTCATCCGATTCAGGAGGTTTCTGGGTGTCGAGTGGCTGTGCCCTGTATGTCTTGTAGATCTGCTGGACTTCTGGGTTGTCCAGGCTCGCGTAGGTGATGCCTTCCTTGTCCAGGCCATCGAGGCCCCTGATGCCACTGATGGTCGCTGGCCACTCGTCGCGACTGGATATGTCGACTATGAACGGTTTCAGGTAGTTATCGAGATGCCTCTCACGAGGCTCTCGGATCTCGTCGCTGAGTGCCCGCAGGTAGTCGTCCTTGCTTGTCCTTGACCAGTCGATGGCGAACTTGGTCCGATAGGAGAGCTCCATGAAGACTAATAAAATCGTGCGCCCGTTGCCGTCCAGGAAGGGGTGTGCGAAAGCCAGCTGGCCCATGACCCCGCCTGGGTGGTTTCTGAAATGCTTTTTGTCTGCTGCCAGCTCAAGCGCATAGTCGACAGACATCTTGATGGAGTTCGGATGCTCGAAGACGGTGCTTCTGGGGTCGTCGTGTGAGCCTTTGAAGACTGCCAGGTGAGGTACGAGCTCATTCCGGTCTTTCCCTGCCCAAGGATAGAAGCCGGAGAACAGGATTTCGTGAACTCTGAGTACTGTCTTGTAATCGATGGGCTTCTTCTTGGCCAAATAGGCAAGAGCCTCTTCGATACTCAATTCGAACGAAAAATGCTCTGACTCTTTTACTTCAGTGGGATCTTTCAGCTGTAGCGAATTTTGAAGGTATCCAGCCGTTTCGAAATCGCCGAACGGATCAAAAGTCATGCGCTACGTTTCTGGGAACGCCTCTCCTGAAGGTAGCGTCCCTGGAGCGTCAGGGTCTCGGATTTGCTCAGAACGCCTTTTTTCTTGAGATTGACGAGCAACTGTTCGACGCCATCCAGCTCGACGACGTCGCCAGCCAAACGGGTAATGGTCACGGCCATACGACTCATGCCGTCACGTTCAGCAGTGACCTTGTGATCTTTTGCAAGCTCGCGGACTTGACTTGCAACACTGACAGCGGCTGTTTGGGTCATCGGAAAGCCCTCTATTTGCCGTCAAATCATAGCAGGGCGCTTGTTTTTTGTCTTCGTGGGCGCATAGGCCGAGATCGCTGGAAAGAGCCCTTCAAGTACCCGATTCAGATCAAGGGCAACCCGGCGCTGGTGATGTGGTTCCAGGGGTTGACCAAGTATTTGAAGCCGAGGAAGGCTAAGCCTAAGGCGTGAGGTTGGCGGTGTTGGGGCGGGTGCTGTGACGCGGAGCGTCACGGGATGCATTCCCACGCAGAGCGTGGGAACGATCAGGTGTCGGTCAGGGCTGGGTGAATTGCGAAGCCAGTTCGCGCAGCAGGACTTCGGCTTCGAGGACTTTGCTGACGACGTCGTCGGCTTTGTCGCGCGTCAGGCCGAGGCGGTCGAGCAGGGCGTCGGGGATTTCTTCGTCGGGGCCGGAGCCGATGCCACGGCTGCGCAGTAGGCGCACGGCCAGGCAGACGAGGTTCGGGTATTCGGCGTAGTCGCCGTCGTAGCTCGGGTCGTGCTGGAAGCGCAGCGCGGTGGACAGTTCATCCGGCATGTCCCAGTAGCGCATCAGCCACGCGCCGATCTGTTCGCGGCTGATGCCCAGCAGGTGTTGCTCGACAAAGCTGTGGCACAGGTGCGGGTTGACCTCCAGGTGGCGGCAGATCAGCGAGAAGTGTGGCGGGAAGACGTGGGCCAGCAGCAGGTAGCCAAAGTTGTGCAGCAGGCCGGCGAGGTAGGTCAGGCCGGCTTCCGGGCGCTGGGCGCGCGGCATGGCGCGGGTCAGGCCTTCGATGACGGCGGCGGTGTAGATCGATTGGTGCCAGTACGGCGTGGTGTGTTGCGGGTGGTCCTTGGGCAGGCTCAGGGTTTTGCCCAGGGCCAGGCCCAGCGCCAGGTTGATCACCAGATCGAAGCCCAGCACGCGGACGATCGCGTCTTCCACTGAACGAATCTTGCCCGGTGAGGCGTAGTACGGCGACGCCGCCCAGCTCACCACTTGCGCGGCCAGCGCCGGGTCGGTTTCGACGACGCCGGTGATGTCGTCGATGGTGGCGTTGGGGTCGACCCGCAGCTTGATGATTTTTTGTGCCGTTTCAGCCAGCGGCGGAATTTCGATGGTCGCTTCCAGGCGTTGCTGGATGCGTCGCGCCGTGAAGGCCTGCACCGCTTGGGTGATTTCCTCGCGGTCATCGTCGGGGCGGTCGAGGTTCGGGCGAATGCTGCTCAGGGCTTCGCCGAAGTTCGCGGCGCTGGCCTTGGTCAGCATGCTCTTGAAGTCTTCGCTGGTGATTTCCAGCAGCACGCCTGTCTCACCCGAGTTGATCAGCAACTGCGGTTCGCGCAGCAGGCTTTCTTCATACAGGCACGGCGAGCTGGTGAGCGCCGGCAGGCCGGGCAAAAAACTCAGGGTGTGTTTGCCGAGCATGCGCTCCAGGCGTTCGGTTGGCACGGCGGTGAGCCGGCGACCAGTGAGTTCGGCGAGGCGATTGAGGTCCAGCAACTGGCTCTGCGGAAACAGCACCATGAGCGCGCCGACAGCGTCGTCGACCAACACCGCTTGCACCTTGCGGGCGGGGTTGAGGCCCGGGCGATCGAGCACTTCGGCGTAGCGGATGCCCAGCTTGCCAAGCAGCAGCCGGATAACAGACGGAGCGTGCGGGGCTTCGGGTACGAAGGCAACTTCGGTCATGGTGTGTGTCCGTTTTCAAACAATTGCAGGAGTATAACCAGCTTGTTTAAAACCATCGCCCAGAAACTGAGACACTGCTCACACTTGGCCGTATTGCTGCCCATGGCGTAGCCAGCGGTCGAGCAACGGGCTGACGTGATGCGGCCAACGCTCGAGCAATGCCTGGGCCGCGTCGCGCACGGCCGGCAGCAGGTCGGCGTCGCGCATCAGGTCGGCGACCTTGAATTGCAGCAGACCTGTTTGCCGGG
The DNA here is from genome assembly GCF_007713465.1 of Pseudomonas sp. H3(2019). GTDB lineage: Bacteria > Pseudomonadota > Gammaproteobacteria > Pseudomonadales > Pseudomonadaceae > Aquipseudomonas. Next base: position 59,859 of record NZ_VMSG01000001.1, read on the forward strand.
TGCCGAGCATCTCGCCGGGGCCGCGCAGTTCGAGGTCTTTCTCGGCGATCACGAAGCCGTCGTTGGTTTCACGCATGATACCGAGACGTTGCCGACCGATCTGCGACAGCGGCGGATGGTAGAGCAGCACGCAGTGACTGGCGGCGCTGCCCCGGCCCACGCGACCACGTAACTGGTGCAGTTGCGCCAGGCCGAGACGCTCCGGGTTTTCGATGATCATCAGGCTGGCGTTGGGCACGTCGACGCCGACTTCGATCACTGTGGTCGCCACCAGCAACTGCAACGCGCCGGCCTTGAACCGGGCCATGACCTCGGCTTTCTCGGCGGGTTTCATGCGCCCGTGAATCAGGCCGACCTTCAGCTCGCCGAGGGCGGCGGTGAGGTCTTCGTAAGTGGTTTCGGCGGCCTGGCAGGTGAGCTCCTCCGACTCTTCGATCAGCGTGCACACCCAATACGCCTGCCGCCCTTCGGCGCACGCGGCGCGCACTCGCTCGATGACTTCAACCCGGCGCGTGTCGGTGACCAGCACGGTGTTGACCGGGGTTCGACCGGGCGGCAGTTCGTCGAGAATCGAGGTGTCGAGGTCGGCGTAGGCGCTCATCGCCAAGGTTCGCGGAATCGGCGTGGCGGTCATGATCAACTGGTGCGGGCACATCCGCCCGCCCACGCCTTTTTGCCGCAGCGCCAAGCGTTGCTGGACGCCGAAGCGGTGTTGTTCGTCGATGATCACTAGCGCAAGGTTCTTGAACTGCACTTCGTCCTGGAACAAGGCGTGAGTACCGACCACCATCGGCGTGCCGCTGGCGATTTGTTCCAGTGCGGCGACGCGGTTCTTGCCCTTGAGCTTGCCGGCCAGCCAGGCGACTTCCAGGCCCAGCGGCTCGAGCCAGCGCTTGAAGGTGATGAAGTGCTGTTCGGCGAGGATCTCGGTGGGCGCCATCAGCGCCACTTGATAACCGGCCTCCAGCGCTTGCAAGGCGGCGAGGGCGGCGACCACGGTTTTACCGGCGCCGACGTCGCCCTGAATCAGCCGCAGCATCGGCTCGTGCTGGCTCATGTCGTAGGCTATTTCATTGCCCACCCGTTGCTGCGCGCCGGTCGGCGGGAAGCCGAGGTTGGCCAGATACTGAGCCGGCAGCCGGGTGGCTTTGGGCATGGCCGGCGCCCGCAGCGCGCGCATGCTTTCACGCAGGCGTTGCTGCGACAGCTGGTGGGTCAGCAGTTCTTCGAAGGCCAGACGGTGTTGCGCCCAGTGATGACCGAGGGCGAGTTCGTCGACATCGGCATCGGCGGGCGGGTGATGCAGGTAGCGGATCGCGTCGGCCAGTGGCGCCAGTTGGTAGTCCCGCGCCAGTTCTTGCGGCAGCCAGTCGGGCAGGCTGCTCGGGCCGAGCAAGGTCAGGGTTTGCATGCACAGTTGGCGCAGCCGCTGTTGGGTCAGGCCTTCGGTGAGCGGGTAGACCGGCGTCAGGGTTTCATCCACCGGCGGCGGTTCGTCGCCGTTGATGGCGCGGTATTCCGGGTGGTAGATTTCCAGCCCCGAAGCGCCGGGCCGGGCCTCGCCGTAACAACGCACGCGGGTGCCGCGTTTCAGGCCTTCCTTTTGCGCGTTGCTGAAATGGTAGAAGCGCAGGCTGAGCCCGCCGGTGCCGTCCTGCAGGCGCACGACCAGGCTGCGGCGCCGGCCCATGACCACGTCGGCGCCGCTGACGGTGCCTTCGATCACCGCGTCCTGGCCTGGCCGCAAGTGGCCGATCGGTACTACGCGGGTGCGATCCTGGTAACGCAGCGGCAGGTGGAACAGTACGTCTTGAAGGTTTTCCAGGCCGACCTTGGCGAGTTTTTCGGCCATGGCTTCGCCGACACCCTTGAGTGCCGTGACCGACACTTGTGACAGCTCAGCCATTGCTACTGCTTACCCCGCAACCGCTGGCGGCTTGGCCACCGAGCACAGGCGGATCGAGTCCGCGAGGATCTCAATCGCTTTCGGCCGCGGGAAGCTGGCGCGCCAGGCGATGGCGACGGTGCGGAACGGCACTGGCGGCGACAGTGGGCGCACTTCGAGCACGCCGGGCGAGTAGTGGTGACTGTCGACGGCCGAGAGCGGCAGGATCGAGATGCCCAGGCCGGAGGCGACCATGTGCCGAATGGTTTCCAGCGAGCTGGATTCGACCGTGGTGTGCTTGGCGCCGTCGTTGCCTTTGGCCAGGGTCGGGCAGGCTTCCAGCACTTGGTCGCGGAAGCAATGACCTTCGCCGAGCAGCAGCAGGCTCTTGTCGTTGAGCAGGCTGGCGTCGATGGATTCTTTTTCGGTCCACGGGTGCTGGGCCGGCATCAGGACGTAGAACGGTTCGTCGTAGAGTTGCAGGGTCAGCACGTCGGCTTCGTTGAACGGCAGGGCGATGATGATCGCGTCCAGCTCGCCGTTGCGCAGTTTGTCGCGCAGCACGTGGGTGAAGTTTTCTTCGATGTACAACGGCATCTGCGGGGCGACCCGGTGCAGTTGTGGAATCAGGTGCGGGAACAGGTACGGGCCGACGGTGTAGATCGCGCCGACTTTCAGCGGCGCGGTCAGCTGGTTTTTGCCGGCCTGGGCCAGTTCGCGAATGCCTTGGGCCTGTTCGAGGACTTTCTGGGCCTGGGCGACGATGCCTTCGCCAACCGGGGTCAGGCGCACCGCGCTTTTGCTGCGCTCGAAAATCAGCACACCGAGTTCGTCTTCAAGTTTTTTCACGCCCACCGACAGGGTCGGCTGGCTGACGTGGCAACGCTCGGCCGCGTGGCCGAAATGCTGCTCTTGGGCGAGGGTAACGATGTAGCGTAATTCTGTGAGGGTCATAGCGGGCGTCCATGAAGATGCGGTCAAGCATACCGGCTGCAATCGATAGACGCACGTTATCAGACAGAGGGCGCAGAGCGACACTGGGCAATGCCTGTTTGGCGCTGGCGGATATGCAAAAGGCACCTTTCGGTGCCTTTCATTAACAATCGAAGATCGCTCCCGCTTCCGTAGCAGCTGGCGAAGCCTGCGGCTACGGATTGCTTCGTGACCCAGCTCCCTGGCCACGGGTTTTGTGTCCAGCCTTTAGTGTCGGCGTTTTTCCAGGGAGTACACAAACGGTGCGACGATTTCGATCGAGCCGTTCTTCAGCATGTCGGCTGGTGGCTTGGGTAGTGGCTGGGCGCGGCGGATCATTTCCAGGGTGGCCCGGTCCAGATCGGCGTTGCCGGAGCGACCGACCAGCTCGTAAGACAGCACGTTGCCTTCAGCGTCGACCACGAAGCGCAGACGGTTCAGACCTTCCTTGCCGCGCGACTGGGCGGCCGGCGGGTACTTCTTGTACTTGGCCAGGTGCGCCAGCAGTGTGCCTTGCCAACTTTCCTTGGCCGCAGACTGCGCCGACGTTGGGCCTGGGGCAGGTTGCGCGGATTTCTCCGTCGGAGCGTTGGTCGGCGGTGTGTCGCCGGGTTTTTCCTCGGCCGGTTTTTCCTTCGGCGGCTCGGGCTTTTTCTCCACCGGCTTGGGCGGTTGAGGTTTGGGCTTGGGTTTGACCGGCTTGGGTACCGAGATCGTCGGTTTTGGCGCTTCCGCCAGTTTCGGCAACGGCAGTTCTTCGACCGGGGTCGGTGGCTGCGGCGGCGTTACGATCTTGGGCGGTGCGGGCGGCGGTGGTGCTGGAAGCGGCGCCAACTCGACCATCATCGCCATCGGTGGCAGTTCGACTGGTGGTGAGGACTTCCAATTGAGCGCGAGCAGAATCGCGACCGCATGGACGCCCAGCACCAGAACCAGGCTACCGCCGTAACGCGTCAGCTTTTGGCGCGTCGTGATCATTTCTTGGCTGCCGTCTCAAGTCCGACCAGGCCGACTTTCAGGTAGCCGGCGGCCCGCAGGGTATCCATCACGTGCATCAGGTCGCCGTAGTCCACGCCTTTGTCGGCCTGGAAGAAGATGGTCGTGTCCTTCTTGCCGTGGGTTCGCGCATCGAGGGTCGCGCCGAGGGTTTTGGCGTTGACTTCGTCTTCGCCCAGGTACAGGCGCTGGTCGGCCTTGACGCTGAGGAACACCGGTTTCTCTGGCCGCGGCGCCGGTTTGGCGGTCGAGGCGGGGAGGTCAACCTTGATGTCCACGGTGGCCAGCGGGGCGGCGACCATGAAGATGATCAGCAGCACCAGCATCACGTCGATGAACGGCGTGACGTTGATTTCGTGGTTCTCGGCGAGATCGTCGTCTGCGCCTTCCTTTAAATGCAAGCCCATGGCGGATTACCCTACTTTGACCATGTGCGGTTGCGAGGAGATGCGCTCGGGCGGCAGGTGGTCGAGGTCGCGGCTGACCAGCAGCAGGACTTGCGCCGAAGCATCGGACACCTGGGCCTTGTAACCGGCGATGGAACGGGCGAAGACGTTGTAGATGACCACCGCTGGAATCGCCGCCACCAGACCCAACGCAGTGGCCAGCAGGGCTTCGGCGATACCGGGGGCGACGACGGCGAGGTTGGTGGTCTGGGTTTTGGCGATGCCGATGAAGCTGTTCATGATGCCCCACACGGTGCCGAACAGGCCAACGAACGGCGCGGTGGAGCCAATGGTGGCCAGCACGCCGGTGCCGCTGCTCATGTTGCGGCCGCAGGCGGCCACCAGACGCTCGAGGCGGAAGCTCACGCGTTCCTTGATGCCTTCTTTTTCGCGGCTGTTGGCCGACAGGCGCATTTCTTCCAGTGCGTCGTGGACCAGCAGGTTGGCGAGGGTGCCTTCCTTGGCCGCGCTGGCGCTGGCTTCTTTAAGGGTGGTGGCTTTTTTCAGGCTGGCGATTTCACCGCGCAGACGACGCTTGGCGCCCAGCAACTCAAGGCCCTTGGCGATCCAGATAGTCCAGGTGATGATCGAGGCGATGGCCAGGCCGATCATCACGATTTTCACGATGATGTCGGCGTTCTGGTACATGCCCCACGGCGACAGGTCATGGGCCATGCCCAGGGAATTGTCGGCTTCGAGGACTTCGGGTGCGTCAGCGGCGGCAGCGTCTTCGGTGGCCAGTACCGGGTTGGTGGCGACGGGTGTCACGACCGGGGCGGCGTGATCAGCGTGATCAGCAGCGGCGGGCGCGGATGCTGTTGCCGCCGGTGCGGTGGCGGTGGGCTCGACGGCGAAGGTAGCGGTCGGGGCCAGCAGCAGGCTGAACAGTAGCGCGGCGACCGCGCTCAGGGCGCGAGTGGGACGAGCAAGCGTGGTTGGCGAAGCGGAGAGTGAATTACGTGTCATGCTGGCCGGACCTAAGATAAGAAGAGGGTTTAATGTCCTTCCAGGCCTCGTGGGCCGAGAACAAAAGTGGCGGGCATTATTGCAAGTAATTATCGTTAACAAAAGTAATAGAGTCTCTTTTTTTCTTTGATTGCTAGCCGCGTGTCCAATACCAAGGCTAGCCTGTACCTTTCTGATGGGAGATTTTTGATGTCCGCGCCTTCTGTTTTGATCGCCGGTTGTGGCGATGTCGGCGGCCGCCTGGCCACTCAACTGTTGGCTTCGGGGTGGGAGGTTCATGGCTTGCGGCGTGATATCTCGCGCTTGCCCGAGGGCGTTATTGGCGTTGCCGGTGACTTGTTCGATGAAGACTGCCCGGCGACCTGGCCTGTCGGTGCGGTGGATTACCTGGTGTATTGCGCAGCCGCCACCGATCACGATGAAGCCGGTTACCGCGCCGCTTATGTCCAGGGCTTGCAACATGTGCTGGAATGGCTGAACGACTACGGTCAGGCACCGAAGCGCTTGCTGTTTGTCTCCAGCAGCAGCGTGTACGGGCAGCAGAACGGTGAATGGATCGATGAAACGTCGCCGACTCAGGCGGCCGGCTATTCCGGGCGAGTGATGCTGGAAGCCGAGCAGATCGCGTTAAACAGCGGCATTCCTGCGAGTCTGGTGCGCTTGACCGGGATTTACGGCCCGGGTCGTGAGTGGCTGTTGAGCCAGGTGCGGCAGGGTTATCGTGTTGCGATTGATCCGCCGCTGTACGCCAACCGGATTCATGTGGATGACGCGGCCGGGTTGTTGGCGTTCCTGTTGTTGCGTGCCGAACGCGACGAGGCGCTGGATGACTGCTATATCGGCGTCGACGACGCGCCCGCGCCGTTGGCCGAAGTGGTGGGCTGGTTGCGCGAATACCTTGGGGTGACCGAATGGTCGGAGGATGCCAGCGTGCGCCGTACGGGCAGCAAGCGTTGCAGCAACGCCCGGGCTAAAGCGCTGGGCTGGACACCGCGTTATCCGAGCTTTCGCGAAGGGTATGCAGCGATTCTTGAAGGTCGCAGCTGACCTTCAAGCACCCCAAAACAACTGTGGGAGCAAGCCCGCTCCCACATTGGATCTTCGTTGCAGTTAAAGCAGGATCACTGTTTTTCCAGTGTCCATTGGCGATTGCCGGGCGAGAACGAAGGCACTTCGTCTGCCTGGGATCCGTTGACCGCCTGGAAGATCTCCATCTGTTTGCCATTGCGGGTGAAGATCCACGGGTTGCCCTGGCCGCTCAGTTGCAGCCAGACGGTGTCGTGGCCGCCGCTCATGGAGGCGCAGTCGCCCGCCAGGCACAGCGCGTAACGGTCAGCACCGGGCAGGCCTTGAACGGCGCCATCGGCCTGGAACTGCACGGTGCTGCCTTCGCCAGGACCGTTGACGATCTTCCAGCTGCCGCCCAGGTAGGCTGAATACAGCGCGCGCTCGAAGCTGGCGCCAATCGGCGCGCCTTCGGGGGCGATGTCTTTGGCGCGGTCAAACAGTTGCTCGGGCTCGTTGTCGTTGGCCACTTGGTGCAACTGTTTGCCGTCACGCTTCAATTCGGTGGCAGCGCTGCCATAAAACTCGACTTTCCAGGCATCGGATTTCTCGCCGAGCATTTTGCCTTCGACGTTCTCGAAGCCGTTTGTGTATCGCGCCTGGCCGGCCTTGGTGTTGACGTCCCACTCCAGGTTCGGGCCATAGGCTTGCAGTGCTTCGCGCAGCGGGCCGCCCTTGGCCGCCGCATTGATTGCCGACTGGTTGATCCAGGTGCCACTGATGTCGCGGTCGGCAGGGTTGCTGGCACAGCCACCGAGAAACACCGCGAGCAACGAGAGAGCTAGCGCTTTGCGCATGAGGAGATCCTTACAGAACGAAGTCGGCGCAGCCTGGGAGGCTGCGCCGTGCGTATTACTCGATGACCAGGATGGCATCCATTTCAACCTGCGAACCCTTTGGCAGGGCGGCCACGCCGATGGCGGCACGCGCCGGGTAAGGCTGGTCGAAGTATTTGCCCATGATCTCGTTGACCTTGGCGAAGTGGCTCAGGTCGGTGAGGAAGATGTTCAGTTTGACGATGTCCTTGAACGAACCGCCAGCGGCTTCAGCCACGGCTTTGAGGTTCTCGAACACCTGGACGGTCTGGGCTTCGAAGCCTTCGACCAGTTCCATGGTTTTTGGATCGAGCGGGATCTGGCCGGACATGTAGACGGTGTTGCCAGCCTTGATCGCCTGGGAGTAAGTGCCGATGGCGGCCGGGGCCTTGTCGCTGGTGATAACAGTCTTGGTCATGTATGACTCCTTGTAATGGGGTGCTTGGACGAGCTAGGCACGCATGCGGGTGATGCGAATCACCCCGGTCAGGGCGCGCAGTTTCTTGATCACGCGGGCCAGGTGTACACGGTCGTGCACGCTGACCACCAGTTGGACCACGCTGATACGACCGTCGCGTTCGTCCATGCTGATTTTTTCGATGTTGCCGTCCGCAGCGTTGACGCTGCTGGCCAGCAAGGCAATCAGGCCGCGCTGGTGTTCCAGCTCGACGCGCAGTTCGACATTGAATTCGCCGGTGACATCCTTGGCCCACGAGAGCTGGATGCACTTTTCCGGGTTGTGGCGGATTTCGCTGATGTTGCGGCAGTTGTCCAGGTGCACGACCATGCCTTTGCCGGCAGACAGGTGGCCGACAATCGGGTCGCCCGGGATCGGCGTGCAGCACTTGGCGTAACTGAGCACCAGGCCTTCGGTGCCGCGAATCGCCAGCGGACCTTCCGGGCTTGGCAACTGTTCGCCTTCGCCAAGCAGGCGGCGGGCGACGACGTAGGCCATGCGATTGCCCAGGCCGATGTCTTCAAGCAGGTCTTCGATCAGTTCGAGGCGGTATTCGTTGAGCATCGTCTTGATGCGCTCGGCCGGGACTTTTTCCAGTGAGCTGTCGAAGCCGTTGAGCACCTTGTTCAGCAGGCGTTCGCCGAGGCTGATGGACTCGGAGCGGCGCTGCAGTTTCAGTGCGTGACGAATGTGCGTGCGGGCCTTGCCGGTGACCACGAAGTTGAGCCAGGCCGGGTTCGGCCGTGCGCCCGGAGCGCTAACGATTTCGACCGTCGAGCCGCTTTGCAGCGGTTCGGACAGCGGCGCCAGGCGACGGTTGATCCGGCAGGCGATGCAGCTGTTGCCGACGTCGGTGTGCACCGCATAAGCGAAGTCGACCGCCGTGGAGCCTTTTGGCAGCTCCATGATCCGGCCTTTTGGCGTGAACACGTAGACCTCGTCCGGGAACAGGTCGATCTTCACGCTTTCAATGAATTCCAGCGAGTTGCCGGCGCGTTGCTGCATTTCCAGCACGCCCTTGACCCACTGGCGGGCGCGGGCGTGAGTACCTTTTGGCTGCTCGTCGCCGGTGGATTTGTACAGCCAATGGGCGGCGATGCCGTTGTTGGCCATCTCTTCCATTTCACGGGTGCGGATCTGGATTTCGATCGGTACGCCGTGCATGCCGAAGAGCGTGGTGTGCAGCGACTGATAGCCGTTGGCCTTGGGAATCGCAATGTAATCCTTGAAGCGCCCCGGCAACGGTTTGTACAAATTATGCACAGCACCGAGCACGCGGTAGCAGGTATCGACCTTGTCGACGATGATCCGGAACGCATAGACGTCCATGATCTCGTTGAAGGCCCGACGCTTGCCGCGCATTTTCGTGTAGATACCGTAGAGGTGTTTCTGGCGCCCGCTGACCTCGCCCTGAATGCCGTCGATGGCCAGGCAGTGGCTGAGGGATTCTTCGATCTTGTTGACGATTTCCTTGCGGTTGCCCCGGGCGCGTTTGACCGCCTGGTAGATCCGTGCGGAACGCATCGGGTGCATGGCCTTGAAGCCCAGGTCTTCAAACTCTACGCGGATCGCGTGCATGCCCAGCCGGTTGGCGATGGGCGCGTAGATTTCCAGGGTTTCCTTGGCGATCCGCCGGCGTTTTTCGCCGGACAGGACTTCCAGCGTGCGCATGTTGTGCAGGCGGTCGGCCAGTTTGACCAGGATCACGCGAATATCGCGCGCCATGGCCATGGCCATTTTCTGGAAGTTTTCGGCTTGGGCTTCGGCTTTGGTCTCGAAGTTCATCTGGGTCAGTTTGCTGACCCCGTCGACCAGTTCGGCCACGGTTTCGCCAAACTGCGCAGAGAGCGCTTCCTTGGCAATACCGGTGTCTTCGATCACGTCATGCAGCATCGCGGCCATCAAACTCTGATGGTCCATGTGCATGTCGGCAAGAATGTTCGCGACCGCTAACGGGTGCGTGACGTACGCCTCGCCGCTGCGGCGGCGCTGGCCGTCGTGGGCTTGTTCGGCGTAGAAGTACGCTCGGCGGACCAGGTTGACCTGGTCGGTGCCGAGGTAGGTCGATAAGCGTTCGGCGAGGGCGTCTATGCTCGGCATGATGACTCCTGCCGTTCGCTGTGACCCCGCGCCGTACTACGTCGACCAGGCATGGGCTTAGACGGCCTCGTTGGACTCGTCCTCGAACGCTGCGAACAGCGGTTCGTCTTCGACGATTTCAGCATTGGCGATGAACTCGTAGCTCATCAGGCCTTCAGCGATTTCACGCAGGGCCACAACGGTAGGTTTGTCGTTTTCCCACTGGACCAGAGGCTCTTTGCCGCCGGTGGCCAGTTGACGGGCACGCTTGGTAGAGAGCATGACCAGCTCAAAGCGGTTTTCCACGTGTTCTAGGCAGTCTTCAACGGTTACGCGGGCCATGGTATTCCTCGGAGCGAATGCAATATGCGCGCTGCCCGGTTGGGCGAGCGGACTCAACAGTTTAAAAAATCACCAGCGATTAGGGAAGCGCTGATTTTTTAACCAAGCCCTTCAGCGCGCTGCAAGTGCCAATGTAAAGCCCTTGCAGCGGTTTTGGGAAGAGCTGATTCAGCCCAGCAATTCGGCAAGCAATTTACCGAAACGCTGCTGCTGACGTTTCTGATGCAGCTGATTGGCGCGGAAAATCGCTTTCAGGTCTTCCAGCGCCTGGTTGAAATCATCGTTGATGATCAGGTAGTCGTAGTCGACGTAGTGACTCATCTCGCTGACCGCTTCACGCATCCGGCCCTCAATGATCTCGTGGCTGTCCTGGCCACGGCCGTGCAGGCGTTGGCGCAAGGCCTCCTGGGAGGGCGGCAGAATGAAGATCGAACGCGCATGCGGCATCAACTTGCGCACCTGTTCAGCACCTTGCCAGTCGATTTCCAGGATCAGGTCGTGGCCTTCATCCAGGGTCTGCTGCAGGTGGCTTTGCGAAGTGCCATAGAGGTTGCCGAACACTTCGGCGCGCTCCAGGAAGTCGCCGTGCTCGATCATCTTCACGAACTGGGTGCGGTCGACAAAGTGGTAGTTCACTCCGTCCACTTCGCCCTGGCGCATGGCGCGGGTGGTGTGCGAGATCGAAAGACGGATCTGTGGAAGATCGTTGATCAGGTCCTTGACCAGGCTGGTTTTGCCAGCGCCGGACGGGGCGGAAATGATGTACAGGGTGCCAGTGCTGTGGGTCATGTCGGGGTAGCCTTACTCAATGTTCTGCACTTGTTCGCGCATCTGCTCGATCAACACTTTGAGGTTGACCGCCGCCTGGGTGCTGCGCGGGTCGAAGGCTTTGGAGCCCAGTGTATTGGCTTCGCGGTTGAGTTCCTGCATCAGGAAGTCGAGGCGCCGACCGGCAGCGCCGCCGGACTTGAGCACGCGGCGAACTTCAATGATGTGGGTGCTCAGGCGGTCCAGTTCTTCGGCGACGTCGCTTTTTTGCGCGAGCATGACCATTTCCTGTTCCAGGCGCTGCGGGTCGAGCTCGGCCTTCATGTCGGCAAAGCGGTCGAGCACCTTCTGACGCTGGGTGGCGAGCATCTGCGGAACCAGTTCGCGCAGGGTCACTACGTCTTCTTCAATCGACGTCAGGCGTTCGTTGATCAGTCGGGCCAGCTCCGCGCCTTCGCGCTCGCGGCCAGCCTTGAGTTCCTTGAGGCCTTCATTGAACAGGGCCAGCGCCTCGGCGTTGAGCGCTTGCGGATCGCTTGCGTCAGCGACCAGTACGCCAGGCCAGGCCAGCACTTCCAGCGGGTTGAGGGCTGAAGGGTTCTTGATCAGGCTGGCGACGGTCTCGGCGGCGGCAACCAGTTGCGCGGCGCGTTCGCGGTCGACTTGCAGCGGTTTGCCGGCGGTTTCTTCGGTGAAGCGCAGCGTGCATTCGAGCTTGCCGCGCGACAGGCCCTGACGCAGCGCTTCGCGCACGTTGCCTTCGAGGTCGCGAAAGGACTCAGGCAGGCGCAGGTGCGGTTCCAGGTAGCGGCTGTTGACCGAGCGCAGCTCCCAGCTCAGGGTGCCCTGGCTGCCGGCTTTTTCGACGCGGGCGAAGGCGGTCATGCTGTGCACCATGGAGGTACCTCGCAATTCAGGCCTGCGCCGAACCCTGCGGGCTCAACGGACCTGGTTAGATGAATTAAAGCCCACAGGCTGCAAAGGCGCAGGATTGTAGCGCAGTGCGGCGGATGCTCCCAAATGGCGCGTGTGACAAAGCGCAGCAGGTCGTCGCAAGGCGCGGTTCAGAGCCCTCGCTCGTCGCCCGGTTTTTTTAGAAGTGCCCAGGCGCGCCCGGTCGCCCTATAATGCTCGGCAGATTTCCGTCCTCCGTACAGGTGTTCCTCTATGAAACGTCCAAGTGGTCGCGCTGCCGATCAGCTCCGCTCGATCCGCATTACCCGCAACTACACCAAACACGCCGAGGGATCTGTACTGGTCGAGTTCGGTGATACCAAGGTGATCTGCACCGTCAGCGTCGAAAACGGTGTGCCGCGCTTCCTCAAGGGTCAGGGCCAAGGCTGGCTGACCGCAGAATACGGCATGCTGCCGCGCGCCACTGGCGAGCGTAACCAGCGTGAGGCGAGCCGCGGCAAGCAAGGCGGCCGTACGCTGGAGATCCAGCGTCTGATCGGTCGTTCCCTGCGCGCTGCGCTGGACATGTCCAAGCTGGGCGATGTGACCCTGTACGTCGACTGCGACGTGATCCAGGCCGACGGCGGTACGCGTACTGCGTCGATCACTGGCGCCATGGTTGCATTGGTCGACGCCTTGAAAGTGATCAAGAAGCGCGGCGGCCTGAAAGGCGGCGACCCGCTCAAGCAGATGATTGCTGCCGTGTCGGTGGGCATGTACCAGGGCGAGCCAGTGCTGGATCTGGATTACCTGGAAGACTCGGCTGCCGAGACCGACCTGAACGTGGTGATGACCAGCACCGGTGGCTTCATCGAGGTGCAGGGCACCGCTGAAGGCGCGCCGTTCCAGCCTGAAGAGCTGAACGCGATGCTGGAGCTGGCGAAAAAAGGCATGAACGAAGTCTTCGAGCTGCAGAATGCCGCATTGGCCGACTGATCGGACTGTTCCACACAAGGAGGACACTATGAGTGACGAGCAACTGCCGCTGCCCAAGCCGAGCCAAGAGGTTCGTCAATGGGCAATGTTTTGTCACCTTTCCGCCTTGCTGGGGATGTGGATTCCGTTTGGCACGCTGATCGGCCCGCTGATTCTCTGGCAGATGAAACGCGAGAGTGACCCGTTCATTGATGCGCAGGGCAAGGAGGCGTTGAATTTTCAGATCACCGTCGCCATTGCCGCGACCATCTCGTTCTTTTTGATGTTGGTGGTCATCGGGTTCTTCCTGCTTGGCCTGATCGCCATTGGCGGGCTGGTGCTGACGATCATCGCTGGTGTCAAAGCCAATGATGGCGTGCCTTACCGGTATCCGTTCACCTGGCGGTTGATCAAATAAACACCGCAAATCCTCTTGTGGGAGCAGACCTGCTCTCACATTGGATGCTTTAAAACCAATGCCCTGACTTGTCAGGGCATTGGTATGTTTGCAGTTCAATTATTATCTCTGGCGTATAGGGCGTGTGATGTCCGCGATAACCGCGCCACGGTTATTTATCAACTGTCACTTTTACATCTTTAGTGACAACTGCAATGCCTCAGCGTCGGCTGCGTCCTTGGCAATGGGACTTTACGGTTGATAGAGTTGCCCCACGATATATTCACTAAGAAATATTTCGACATATTCAAGCCATCGAAGGTCCTTGAATTTCAAGCAATCAGTGTTGAGACACTCAGCCGGTTCAAGAGGCGTGCGCAGGTAAAAAGTTCGCCTCTGAATATATAGCCAAGAATAATCCCAATGATTCAGCTCGACTTTTATGGAACGCTTGTGGCCGCCTCCTTGGTGCTTTTGCTGGGGCGCGGACTTGTTACACGTGTTGGTTTTCTACGTAACTACAATATCCCTGAGCCCGTCGCCGGCGGCCTGTTGGTTGCCTTGGCTCTCCTGGTATTGCGAACTTTTGATATTGAAGTCCGCTTCGATACTTCATTACAGACGCCGTTGATGTTGGCGTTTTTTGCCACTATTGGCTTGAGTGCAGACTTCGCCAGCCTAAAGAAGGGCGGTCGCGTAGTGGGCGTTTTTCTGCTGGCGGTGGTCGGACTTCTGATACTCCAGAATGCCATGGGCATCGGCCTCGCAAAAATGCTCGGGCTCGATCCTTTGATGGGTCTGCTGACAGGCTCGATTACGTTGGCGGGCGGTCACGGTACAGGCGCTGCGTGGGGGGCGGTGTTCAGTGAGCAGTACGGTCTGGCTTCTGCCTCCGAGCTTGCGATTGCCTCTGCAACGTTTGGCCTGGTGTTGGGTGGCTTGATTGGTGGTCCGGTCGCTCGCCTGCTGATCAAGCGTGTTCAAGTACCCGGCTGCCATCCTCAGGAAACGCCACGGTTGCCAAAGGGCTTTGAGCAGCCGAACAAAGAGCGCTCGATTACGCCATTTTCGTTTATCGAGACACTCGCTTTGATCGCCGTCAGCTTATTGGCCGGCAATCTTCTGAATGGCTGGCTGCAAGGAACTGCACTTGAGTTGCCGACGTTCGTGTGCGTCTTGTTCGTGGGTGTGGTTTTACGCAACGGGCTTTCAGCGTTGGGCTTGTATCAGGTATTCGAGCGTGAAGTCTCCGTGCTGGGGAACGTCAGCCTGTCGCTGTTCCTGGCGATTGCCTTGATGTCGCTCAAGCTGTGGGATCTGGCGGCACTGGCCTTGCCGATTTTCATTATTCTGGCTGCGCAAGCGTTGGTCATGGCGCTGTTTGCGATTTTCGTGACGTTCAGAATCATGGGCAGTAACTACGATGGGGCGGTGTTGGCCGCAGGGCACTGCGGTTTTGGGCTGGGTGCCACACCCACGGCCATCGCTAACATGCAGGCGGTGACGCAGCGCTACGGGCCTTCGCAGATAGCGTTTCTCGTGGTGCCCATGGTGGGTGCGTTCTTCATCGACATCATTAATGTCATCGTGATCAAGCTGTACCTGGCGCTGCCGTTTTTTGCCGTTGCCTGAGGTTTTGGTCATGTCCACTGGCGTATAAAAAATGCCCGTATCTTGCGATACGGGCATTTTTTATCTGCGAGTCGACGCTTAGATAGTCAGCGTCCAGTCGTAGTCCACGATCAGCGGCGCGTGTTGCGAGAACCGCGGCTGACGTGGCAAGCGAGCGCTGCGGACAAAGCGGCGCAGGCCCGGGGTCAGCAGCTGGTAGTCGAAACGCCAGCCCAGGTTGAGCATCTCGGCCTGTTCGTTGTCTGGCCACCAGCTGTACTGATCGCCTTCTCGGCTGACTTCTCGCAGGGCATCGACATACCCCATGTTGCCGACAATCTCGTCCATCCAGGCACGTTCTGGCGCCAGGAAGCCCGGGGATTGCTGGCTGTCGCGCCAGTTCTTGATATCCAGCTTCTGTTGCGCGACGTACAGCGAGCCACAATAAATGTACTCGCGACGTTTGCGCCGCTGTTTATCCAGATAACGGGCGAAGTCGTCCATTAGCTTGAACTTCTGGTTCAAGTCTTCATCGCCGTTCTGCCCCGAAGGGAGCAGCAAGGTCGCGATGCTGACCTTGTCGAAATCGGCTTGCAGGTAGCGCCCGTAGCGGTCGGCCGTCTCAAAGCCGAGACCGCTGATGACAGCCTTCGGTTGCAACCGCGAGTACAAAGCCACGCCACCTTGGGCGGGGACTTCGGCATCGCAGGCATAAAGGAAGTAGCCATCCAGTTGGAAGGCTGGATCGTCCAGTTCAAAGGCGGAGGCACGGGTGTCCTGCAGGCAGATGACGTCGGCATTCTGTGCCTGCAGCCAACTGAGCAAACCACGCTCGACTGCAGCCTGAATACCATTGACGTTCACACTGATGATCCGCATAAATGGCCCCAAAAATCGCGTGCGTGTATGATACACGGCGTCTACCTAATTAGCTAAATCCGTGGTATTTGGGGTTTTTTCATGCAAGCGTATCAGCGCGACTTCATTCGTTTTGCCATCGATCGCGGCGTTTTGCGCTTCGGTGAGTTCACCCTGAAGTCCGGGCGTACCAGTCCTTACTTCTTCAATGCCGGCCTTTTCAACTCGGGTTCTGCGCTGGCGCAGCTGGGTCGTTTCTACGCGGCAGCCATCGTCGAGAGCGGCATTGCGTTCGACGTACTGTTTGGCCCTGCGTACAAAGGCATTCCTTTGGCGGCGACCACCGCCGTGGCACTGGCTGAGCACCATGACCGCGATCTGCCATGGTGCTTCAACCGCAAGGAAGCCAAGGCCCACGGCGAAGGCGGCAGCCTGGTCGGCGCGCCATTGACCGGCGATGTGCTGATCATCGACGACGTGATCACCGCCGGTACCGCGATCCGTGAAGTGATGCAGATCATCGCTTCCCAGGACGGGGCGAAGGCCGCCGGCGTGCTGATCGCCCTGAACCGTCAGGAGCGCGGCAACGGCGAACTGTCGGCAATCCAGGAAGTGGAGCGTGACTTCGGTATCCCGGTGATCAGCATCGTTTCGCTGAATCAGGTGCTGGAATTCCTCGCCGACGATCCACAGCTCAAGCAGCATTTGCCGGCGGTAGAAGCCTACCGCGCGCAGTTCGGCGTCTGACTACAACCCTTATGGGGCGAGCTTGTGTGGCGAGGGAGCTTGCTCCCGCTGGGCTGCGTAGCAGACCCAAGAATTTTGTGAGCGCTGCGCACTCAAGCGGGAGCAAGCGCCCTCGCCACAAAATGCTGTCCTATTGAGATCGCAGGCAAAAAAAGACCCCGCTCAGCCAGGCTGAGCGGGGTCTTTTTGTCTGTGTTGCTTACGGACGCTTGCGATTGCTGATCAAGGTGCCTACACCAGTGTCAGTGAAGATCTCCAGCAGAATCGCGTTCGGTACCCGGCCATCGATGATCAGCGAGCTGCCGACGCCGCCCTGTACGGCTTCCAGCGCGCAACGGATCTTCGGCAGCATGCCGCCGTAGATGGTGCCGTCGGCGATCAGTTCGTCGACCTGCTGGGTGCTCAGGCCGGTCAGGACCTTGCCGGACTTGTCCATCAGGCCGGCGATGTTGGTCAGCAGCATCAGCTTTTCAGCTTTCAGCGCTTCAGCAACCTTGCCGGCCACCAGATCGGCGTTGATGTTGTAGGACTCGCCGTTGGCGCCGACACCGATGGGTGCGATCACCGGGATGAAATCGCCTTTGACCAGCAGGTTCAGCAGGTCGGTGTTGATCCCGACCACTTCACCGACCTGGCCGATGTCGATGATTTCCGGTTGGGTCATCTCAGGCGTCTGACGGGTGACGGTGAGCTTCTTCGCACGAATCAGCTCGGCGTCTTTGCCGGTCAGGCCGATGGCGCTGCCGCCGTGGCGGTTGATCAGGTTGACGATGTCTTTGTTCACCTGGCCACCGAGGACCATTTCCACCACGTCCATGGTCTGGGCGTCAGTGACGCGCATGCCGTCGATGAAGTGGCTTTCGATCGACAGGCGCTTGAGCAGGTCGCCGATTTGCGGGCCGCCGCCGTGAACCACCACCGGGTTGATGCCCACGGCCTTCATCAGCACGATGTCGCGCGCGAAGCCGGTTTTCAGCTCCTCGCTTTCCATCGCGTTGCCGCCGTATTTGATCACCAGGGTCTTGCCGACATAGCGGCGAATGTAAGGCAGCGCTTCGGACAGGACCTTGGCGGTGTTGGCGGCGGCTTCGCGTTCGAGGGTCATTCGGGGCTCCGGCACTTCAATAAAAGGCGCTTCAGAAAATCAAAATGGTAGTTGGAGGTCAGGTGCAACACGTTTCAGTTGGGTGTGGAACACGTCCTTGATGCGCTGCAGTTCGGCGTCATTATCGGCCTCGAAACGCAGGACCAGCACCGGTGTGGTGTTGGATGCGCGAACCAGGCCCCAGCCTTTGGCGTAGTCGACTCGCACACCGTCGATGGTGGTCAATTCGGCGCCTTCACCCCAACGGGCATCGTGCAGTGCATCAATGATGCTGAATTTGCTCTCTTCGGTCACATGGATATTGATTTCTGGCGTAGAAATATCGTTCGGGAAGGTCTCGAACAGCTCTTGCGCGCTGGATTTTTCCTTGCTGAGGATATCCAGCAGCCGCGCGGCGCTGTAAATGCCGTCGTCGAAACCGAACCAGCGCTCCTTGAAGAAGATGTGCCCGCTCATTTCGCCTGCGAGCAGGGCGCCGGTTTGTTTCATCTTCTTCTTGATCAACGAATGACCGGTTTTCCACATGAGCGGGCGACCGCCATATTCCTTGATCAGCGGGGTCAGGCGACGGGTGCATTTGACGTCGAAGATAATCTCGGCGTTCGGGTTGCGTGCAACCACATCCTTGGCGAACAGCATCAGCAGGCGGTCCGGGAAAACGATGTCGCCGGTATTGGTCACCACGCCGACGCGGTCGCCGTCACCGTCGAAGGCCAGGCCCAGGTCGGCCTTGGTTTCCTTGACCTTGGCGATCAGGTCCACCAGATTCTCGGGTTTGCCCGGGTCCGGGTGGTGGTTCGGGAAGTTGCCATCGACGTCGCAGAACAGCGGGATGACTTCGCAGTTCAGCGCTTCGATCAACTGAGGCGCGATAACGCCGGCGGCACCGTTGCCGCAGTCGACCACGACTTTCAGGCGTCGGGCGAGTTTGATGTCCTGGACGATTTCGGCGGTGTAGCGGTCGAGGATCTCGACTTTGGTGATGCTGCCCTTGCCGCTGCTCAGGTTGTTGGTTTTCAGACGTTCGTGCAGGGCCAGGATCTGTTCATTGGCCAGGGTGTCGCCGGCAATCACGATTTTGAAGCCGTTGTAGTTCGACGGGTTGTGGCTGCCGGTAAGCATTACGCCGGATTTGCCGGCCAGCACGTTGGCTGCGTAATAGAGTGCCGGAGTTGGCACCAGACCGACGTCGCTGACGTGGCAGCCGCTGTCGTGCAGGCCCTGAATCAATTGTTCGACCAATTCCGGGCCAGACAAGCGACCGTCACGACCCACGGAGATGTTCGGCTCGTCCTTGGCCAGCGTTTCGGAACCAATGGCGCGACCGATCCAATAAGCGGTTTCAGCGGTCAGGGTTTCCGGGACGACGCCACGAATGTCATAGGCGCGAAAAATGCTGTCGGGGAATCTGGGTGCGACTCGGGCTGCATTGCTCATCACTGGGGCTGCTCCAACTTAAAGGTTGCTGGACGGGTCGACGAACGGGTCGTCGGCGGGCTCAAACTGAAGGGTATGACGGCGTTTTTGGCAGAGAGTTCGTGGTGCACAAGTGCCATGCCAGGGGCTTCGGTGTGCGCGGTATCGTCTAATGCCTTGATTTTGACCGGTAACCCTTGCAGATGAGGTCTGCGCACTATTCATCCTGTAATGCAAAGCGTTGTGTTCAGGCCGGGCAGGGCGCCCAGCCTGAAAAGGCACAATCAATGGCTGCCCGAGTGACCAAAACCACCGGTGCCACGCTGGGTTTCGTCGAACTCTTGAACCAGTTCGAAGTGCGCCTGAACCACCGGCACCAGCACCAGTTGGGCAAGACGCTCACCCACCACGATGTTGAAGTCGGTCTGGCCGCGGTTCCAGCAGGAGACCATCAGCGGGCCTTGGTAATCGGAGTCGATCAGCCCGACCAGGTTGCCCAGCACGATACCGTGCTTATGGCCCAGGCCCGAACGCGGCAGGATCAGCGCGGCGAGGCCCGGATCGCCGATGTACACCGACAGGCCGGTCGGGATCAGCAGGGTTTCACCCGGCTTGATGACGGTGTCCTGTTCCAGCATCGCCCGCAGGTCGAGGCCGGCGGAGCCTGGCGTGGCGTACTGCGGCAGCGGGAATTCGCGGCCAATGCGTGGGTCGAGGATCTTGGCTTGTAAAGCGTGCATGCGAGTTAAACCTGGTTCAGACGTTCGGCGATAAAAGTGATCAGCTGGCGGGCGATTTTGCCCTTGCTGGTCTGGGCGAAGAGCGTTGCGTGCAACTCCCGGTCGATCACGCTGCAAGCGTTTTCCTCACTGTTGAAGCCAATGCTTGGGTTGGCCACGTCGTTGGCGACGATCAGGTCGAGGTTTTTGTCTTTCAGCTTGCGTGCAGCGTAGTCGAGCAGGTGTTCGGTTTCGGCGGCGAAACCGACACTGAACGGACGGTCGGGGCGCGTGGCAATGGTCGCCAGAATGTCTGGGTTGCGGACCATTTGCAGCAACAAGCCGTCGCCGTTCGTAGGGTCTTTCTTGAGTTTTTGTGGGGCGACGACTTCCGGGCGATAGTCCGCGACCGCAGCAGACGCGATGAACAGGTCGCAAGGGATCGCGGCTTCACAGGCGGCGAGCATGTCGCGGGCGCTGACCACGTCGATCCGGGTGACGCGATCCGGCGTCGGCAGGTGTACGGGGCCGGTGATCAAGGTCACTCGGGCGCCGGCTTCAACCGCGGCTTCGGCCAGGGCAAAGCCCATTTTCCCGGAGCTGTGGTTGGTGATGTAGCGCACCGGGTCGATGTTTTCCTGGGTCGGGCCGGCCGTGATCAGCACGTGTTTGCCGGTCAGCGCTTGGCGCTGGAAGCAGTCGGCGGCGCATTGCGCCAGGTCGTTGGCTTCGAGCATGCGGCCCATGCCGATGTCGCCGCAGGCCTGGCTGCCGGACGCCGGGCCAAAGACCTTGAAGCCACGGCTTTCGAGCAATTGGGTGTTGGCCTGGGTGGCCGGGTCGCGCCACATGGCCTGGTTCATCGCCGGCGCCAGCGCGACGGTGGCGTCGGTGGCCAGTACCAGGGTGGTCAGCAGGTCATTGGCGATGCCTTGGGCCAGGCGTGCGATCAGGTCGGCGGTGGCCGGCGCGATCAGCACCAGATCAGCCCATTTGGCCAGCTCGATGTGGCCCATCGCAGCTTCGGCCGCCGGGTCCAGCAGGTCCAGGTGGACGGGGTGCCCGGAGAGTGCCTGCATGGTCAGCGGGGTGATGAACTCGCTGCCGCCGCGGGTCATGACCACGCGCACTTCGGCGCCCTGGTCGATGAGTCGGCGAACCAGCTCGGCGCTCTTGTAGGCGGCAATGCCGCCGCCGACGCCGAGAACGATGCGTTTCCGATACAGCCGCTGCATAGGCCTGCCTTTCAATTCATTGATGACTACGTGGCGAAACCCCTCCCCAGGGTGAAATCGCCCGCAAAAAAGATGGACTACGATATCACAGCGACCGCAACGGAACAGCGGCGCCCACACACATGGAGGTGCTATGAGCATTCGCGATTGGCCGGCGGCAGAGCGCCCGCGGGAGAAGCTTCTGGAGCAGGGTTCGGCGAGCCTTTCGGACGCCGAGTTGCTGGCCATCTTTCTACGCACCGGGGTGGCTGGCAAAAGCGCAGTCGATCTGGCACGACACCTGTTGCATCAATTCGGCAGCCTGCGCACGTTGCTGGAGGCCGATCAGCAGACGTTCGGCAGCCAGCTTGGGCTGGGGCCGGCAAAGTTCGCCCAATTGCAGGCGGTACTGGAGATGGCGCGGCGGCATTTGGCGGAACGCTTGCGTCGCGACTCGGTGCTCAAGAGCCCGATCGAAGTGCGCAATTACCTGAAGGCGATGTTGCGCCATGAGCCGCACGAGGTGTTCGGCTGCCTGTTTCTGGACTCCCGGCATCGGGTGCTGGCGTTCGAGATACTGTTTCGCGGTTCGATCGACAGCGCCAGCGTCTACCCGCGTCAGGTGGTCAAGCGTGCACTGGCGCACAACGCCGCGGCGCTGATCCTGTGCCACAACCATCCGTCAGGGAGTGCCGAGCCGAGCCAGGCGGATCGAGCGCTGACCAAGCGCCTGCAAGAGGCGCTGGACCTGGTCGATGTGCGGGTACTCGACCATTTCATCGTCGGCGATGGCGATCCGCTGTCGATGGCCGAGTACGGGTGGATGTAGAGGGGCAGCTGCAAGTTTCAAGCTTCAAGCGGCATGCTCAAAACAGCCTGCGTACCGCTCTGGCTTGCCGCTTGAAGCTTACGGCTTAAAGCTGACTTTAGAATAATCCTGGCGGCCAAACGGGCTGACCTGGTAGCCCTGAACGTCCTTGCGCGTCAGTGCGTAGGCAGTCGGGTGTGCCAGTGGCAGCCACAGCGCCTGTTGCTGGATCTGCGCCTGGGCCTGTTCGTAAAGCTTGCTGCGCACGCCTTGCTCGGTGGTGGTCTTGCCGGCGCTGATAACTTTATCCAGGCCCGGGTCGCAGTAGCGGGCGAAGTTGGTCCCGGACTGGACCGCCGCGCAGGAGAACTGTGGCGTGAGGAAGTTATCCGGGTCACCGTTGTCGCCGGACCAGCCCATGAACAGCAGGTCGTGTTCGCCGGCCTTGGCGCGGCGAATCAGCTCGCCCCATTCAATCACCCGGATTTCCGCCTGAATCCCGACTTCGGCCAGGTCCGCCTGCAACAACTGGGCGCCAAGGCTTGGGTTCGGGTTGAGCAGGCTGCCGGAAGGACGGGTCCAGATCGTGGTTTTAAACCCCTCCTTGAGCCCGACCTTGGCCAGCAGTGCGCGCGCCTTGGCGACGTCTTTCGGATAGCCCGGCAGGTCTTTGGCGTAGCTCCAGGTGTTGGGCGGGTACGGACCGTTGGCAGCCTGCGCGGTGTCTTCGAAAACGGCCTTGAGGTAGCTGGCCTTGTCGAAGGCGAGATTGATCGCCTGGCGGACCTCGGGCTTATCCAGTGGCGGATGCTGACTGTTGATGGCCACGAACGCGGTCATGAATGCCGGCGTGCTCTCGATCTTCAGGGTCGGGTCCTGGGCGGCAGCCTGCACGTCCAGTGGTTTGGGCGACAGGGCGATCTGGCACTCGTTGCGCCGCAGTTTCTGCAAGCGCACGTTGGCGTCCGGGGTGATGGCGAACACCAGGCTGTCCACTGCCGGTTTGCCGGCAAAGTAGTCGCGGTTGGCCTTGTAGCGAATCGACGCATCTTTCTGGAAACGCCCGAAGATGAACGGGCCGCTGCCGATTGGCTGGCTGTTGAGTTTCTCGGGCGTGCCGGCCTTGAGCAACTGGTCGGCATACTCGGCCGAGTAAATCGAGGCAAACCCCATGCTCAGGGTGACAAGGAAGGTCGAGTCGGGGTGGTCCAGGGTAAAGCGCACGGTCAGCGGGTCCAGCGCGTCGATTTTCTTGATCAGTGCGGGCAATTGCATCGATTGAGCGTGAGGGAAGCCACTTTGGGCGACTTTGTGCCAAGGGTGGGCCGGGTCGAGCATGCGCTCGAAGCTGAACTTCACGTCTTCGGCGCTCAGGTCACGGGTGGGGCTGAAGTACTCGGTGTGGTGGAATTTCACCTGTGGGTGCAGCTTGAAGACATACGTCAGGCCATCGGTCGACACTTCCCAGCTGTCGGCCAGGCTGGCAACCACTTTGCCAGTGGCGGTATCGAAGTCCACCAGGCGGTTCATCAGCACGTCGGCCGAAGCATTGGTGGTCGTCAGCGAGTTGTATTGAACGACATCGAACCCTTCCGGGCTGGCCTCGGTGCAGACGCTTAAAGCGGCAGCCTGGGCCAATGGGCTCAGCAAGAGTGGGGCGAGCAACAACGGTAGGGCAGCGAGGCGCATGTGTGAATTCCTGTGCAGATCGAAGGCCCATCTGCGAGTGCAGTCTGGAAAAGGGCTACCCTAGTGGGCTCTTTTACAAATGACTATCCCCTTTTTCATTTTAAGGGGAGTATGTGCGATTGTTTTCGGTGAGTACTGCCCAAGGAAAACCCTGGATTGGCCTGTTGGCCGACTTTCTGCGACGAGCGGTCACCATCGACGACAGCCTTTGTCCAAGGCGCTCGGAGCCCGAAAAATCGGGGTTTTGTTAATTCAATGCACACCGATTGTTGTTGCTCTCTAGTCTTTCTGGTATAAAGCAGCGCTCTTTTCTAGGGGCCCGGTTCCTTCATTGTAGGTGTAGCCGGTAAGACCCTTAAAGAAACGCGGCGCCTGGCGCCAAATGACTGAGAGATTAAGCGGCCAACCCATGCCGGGTTGGGCATGTGGTTTTAGAGGGCTGAGGCATGTCGAGAGTCTGTCAAGTTACCGGTAAGGGTCCGGTGACTGGGAATAACATTTCCCACGCAAACAACAAAACCCGTCGTCGTTTCCTGCCGAACCTGCAGCATCACCGCTTCTGGGTTGAAGAAGAGAAACGTTTCGTGCGTCTGCGCGTATCTGCCAAAGGCATGCGTATCATCGACAAGCGTGGCATTACTGTCGTGCTGGCCGAAATCCGCAAAGCTGGCAAGATCTAAGGGAGCTAATCATGCGTGAATTGATTCGTTTGATTTCGAGCGCTGGTACTGGTCACTTCTACACTACCGACAAGAACAAGCGCACTACTCCGGACAAAATCGAGATCAAGAAATTTGATCCGGTTGTTCGCAAGCACGTGATCTACAAAGAAGGCAAAATCAAGTAATTGATTTTCCCCTCTTGAGAAAAAGGCCCGTATCGCAAGATACGGGCCTTTTTTGTTGGGGTGTCAGAAAAGCCTCAGGCCTTCTGCTCAAACGCCACGTAGATCTTGCGGCACGGCTCCAGCACTTCCCAGGTGCCCCGGAAGCCGGCCGGGATGACAAAACGATCGCCCGCCCGCAGGGTCTTGGCATTGCCGTCGTGGTCACGCAGCACCGAAACCCCCTGTACGATTTCGCAGTATTCGTGTTCGGTGAAGTTCACCGTCCATTGTCCGACTTCACCTTCCCAGACGCCCGCGCTCAACTGACCGCACGGGCTGTTGTAGTGGTTGTAGACGGCTTGCTCGGGGTCGCCCTTGAGCACTTTTGCGGCGTCCGGGCGGTAGCGCTCGGCGGGTGTGGTGGCCTGGCTGAAGTCGACGATGTCGTGGATGCTCATTCTTGTAATCCCCCGTGATTGCCTGAAAATCAAAGTCTATGTTTATTAAAATGAACATCGCAAGGCCGTTTACCGGCCTTTTGTCAAATATATTGAAACATGAGGGGTCGCTGGTTTAGGGTGGCAGTTGCCTTGGGCCGAATTGAAAACTGGCCGGGCAGAATTCCTGTAGGTGCCTGCGTAGATCGCGTGGCGCTCGTATTCAATAAGAGGAGGACTCTCGTATGACTACCTTGACTCGTGCCGACTGGGAACAACGCGCCCGCGACCTGAAGATCGAAGGCCGTGCCTACATCAATGGCGAATACACCGCAGCGGTCTCCGGCGAGACCTTCGACTGCATCAGCCCCGTCGATGGCCGCCTGCTGGGCAAGATCGCCAGCTGTGATGCCGCCGACGCCCAGCGCGCCGTAGAAAACGCTCGCAGCACGTTCAACTCGGGCGTCTGGTCGCGTCTGGCACCAGCCAAGCGCAAAGCCACCATGATTCGTTTCGCCGGCCTGCTCAAGCAGCACGCCGAAGAGCTGGCGCTGCTTGAAACCCTGGACATGGGCAAGCCGATCAGCGATTCCCTGTACATCGACGTTCCGGGCGCGGCGCAAGCGCTGAGCTGGAGCGGTGAGGCCATCGACAAGATCTATGACGAAGTGGCCGCCACCCCGCATGACCAACTGGGTCTGGTGACCCGTGAGCCAGTGGGTGTGGTGGGCGCCATCGTGCCGTGGAACTTCCCGCTGATGATGGCCTGCTGGAAACTCGGCCCGGCGCTGTCCACCGGTAACTCGGTGATCCTCAAGCCGTCCGAAAAGTCCCCTTTGACCGCCATCCGCCTCGCGGCACTGGCCGTTGAAGCCGGTATTCCGAAAGGCGTGCTGAATGTGCTGCCAGGCTACGGTCACACCGTCGGCAAGGCGTTGGCCTTGCACATGGATGTCGACACGCTGGTGTTCACCGGTTCGACCAAGATCGCCAAGCAACTGATGATTTATTCCGGCGAATCGAACATGAAGCGCGTCTGGCTGGAGGCGGGTGGCAAGAGCCCGAACATCGTGTTTGCCGATGCGCCGGACCTGCAAGCTGCGGCTGAGTCCGCTGCCAGTGCCATCGCATTCAACCAGGGCGAAGTCTGCACCGCCGGTTCCCGTCTGCTGGTCGAGCGTTCGATCAAGGATAAATTCCTGCCGCTGGTGATCGAGGCCCTGAAGGCCTGGAAACCGGGCAACCCGCTGGATCCGGCGACCAACGTCGGCGCACTGGTCGACACGCAGCAGATGAACACCGTGCTGTCCTACATCGAATCCGGTCACACCGACGGCGCCAAACTGGTGGCGGGCGGCAAGCGGATCCTTCAGGAAACCGGTGGCACCTACGTTGAGCCGACGATTTTCGATGGCGTGAGCAATGCCATGAAGATCGCCCAGGAAGAGATCTTTGGCCCGGTGCTGTCGGTCATCACCTTCGACAGCGTCGATGAAGCGATCCGGATCGCCAACGACACGCCGTATGGCCTGGCTGCGGCAGTCTGGACCTCGGATATCTCCAAGGGCCACCTGGCCGCCAAGGCCCTGCGTGCCGGCAGTGTGTGGGTCAACCAGTACGATGGTGGCGACATGACCGCGCCGTTTGGTGGTTTCAAACAGTCGGGCAACGGTCGTGACAAGTCGCTGCACGCGTTCGACAAGTACACCGAGCTGAAGGCGACCTGGATCAAGCTGTAAATTGTGACGGGCCCCGGTCGCATCCGGGGCTCAATACAATACAGATCCCTTGTGGGAGCGAGCTTGCTCGCGATAGCGGTATGACAGTCGACGTCAATGTTGAATGTTGCGCCGTCATCGCAAGCAGGCTCGCTCCCACATGTTTTCTAGAGCATCCGCTCCAGCCCCACCGAATTGCTGAGCCAGGCATTGATATGTCGCCACCAGCTCCCCGGTTCTCGGGTCAAGGTGTGTGGCTGGCCGTTGTCTTCAGTGACCCACACCATCCGGCCGTTCTCTAGCCGGGCCTCATAACTCAGGGTCGGTGACATACCTTGCAGGGCCAGTTCGCGAACCTGTTCGGTGAGTTCCGGGCTGTCCACCAACACCCCGACTTCAGTGTTCCAGAGCACCGAGCGCGGATCGAAATTGAATGAGCCGATGAACGCCTTTTGTCGATCAAAGATCATCGCCTTGCTGTGCAAGCTGGAAACGGAGCCACGGGAAACGGCGCTGTGGAACAGGTTCGGACCACTGCCGACATGCTCGCCGGGTTGACGGCGCAACTCGAACAGCTTCACGCCATGCTCCAGCAACGCCTTGCGGTACGGCGCGTAGCCACCGTGCACGGCCGGCACGTCGGTGGCGTCCAGGGAGTTGGTCAGCAAGCTGACGGAAACCCCGGCATCCGCGCGTCCTGTCAGGTAGACCAGCCCCGTTTGGCCTGGGACGAAATAGGCCGAGATCATGATCAGCTCGTTACTGACGCCTTGTAACTCGGGTGCCAGTTGGGTGGTCAGCAGCAGTTGCGGATCCGGCTCGTCCTTGGCCAGCACTTTGCTGGGTGCGTCCCACAGCGCCTGGTTCCAGGCCCAGATCAATTCGCGCCGCCAGACATCCAGGCGTGGATGGGTCTGGTAAATCTTCAGTTGCTGGTACAGCGCATGGTTCTGTTGGCGGGTGCCTTCCAGCGACTCCTGCAGTCGCAGTCGGGTGTTGGCCAGATCCTTTGCCGTGGGTTTGATCGAGATAAACTCATCGATCGGTTTGCTCAGGGCGCTGTTCCAGTACTGGTCGAAACTGTGCCCGAGCTGCTCGGCCACCGGGCCGATGCCGAGCATGTCGATGTCGGTGAAGTTCAGATCGGGTTGGGCGTCGAAGTATTCATCGCCCAGATTACGGCCACCGACAATGGCTGCGCTGTTATCCGCCAGCCACAGCTTGTTGTGCATGCGCCGATGCTGCAAAGACAGATTGAACAGTCGCCCCATGGTGCGGGTCAGCCCGGTGCTGCGGCCCAGGTGCAGCGGGTTGAACAGGCGAATATGAATCTGCGGATGCGCGGCAAGGGTGGCGATGATCTGGTCCAGGCCATCGCTGGTGGTGTCGTCGAGCAGAATGCGTATGCGCACGCCGCGGTCGGCAGCCTTGAGCAGCTCCGCCGCCAGCAACCGTGTGCTGACACCGTCGTGGACGATGTAATACTGCAAGTCGAGGCTGCTTTGCGCATTGCGAATCAGCTCGGCACGCGCCATGAAGGCTTCACTGCTGTTGGGCAGCAGGCGGAAGCCGGAACGGCCCTGATACGTCGCAGCCTGTGCCTGGATCGAACGCCCGAAGGAGGAGTCCGCCGCTGGCAGCGTCTGGCTCGGCTTGTGGTGCACGGCGAGAGAGGTGCAACCGCTCAGTAGCGAGACGAGCGGCAGAAAAAGCAGGGCTTGTCTGGGGCGCAAATCGGAGTTTCCGCGAATGGGCAAGATCCGGAGTATGGCACGGCATTTGGCGATGCTCCGTGAACGCTCAAGCGTCGATTGATTGCGTCATTTGTCCTCGTGATGCTCGGCCAGTAGCTTGATCGCTGCCGCGCCGACCTTGCGCACCGCCTCTTCAATCAGCGGTGTCGGTTTGGCCGAGTAGTTCATGCGCAGGCAATTGCGGTACTTGCCCGAGGCGGAAAAAATACTGCCGACGGCAATCTGTACGCCTTGGTCGATCAGCGCACGATTCAGTTTCAGCGTGTCGAAACCTTCCGGCAGTTCGACCCACAGCATGAAGCTGCCTTGCGGGCGGCTGGCACGGGTGCCGACGGGAAAGTAGCGGCTGACCCAGTCGAGCATCAAGTCGCGATTGCGCTGGTATTGCGTGCGCACCCGACGCAAATGCGGTTCGAAGTGCCCGCCCTTGAGGAATTCTGCGATGGCGATTTGTGGTTGTGGCGCGGTGGAGCCGGTGCTGATGTATTTCATGTGCAACACCCGCTCCAGATACCGGCCCGGCGCGACCCAGCCGATACGCAGCCCCGGCGCCAAGGTCTTGGAGAACGAGCTGCAGAGCAGGACGCGGCCGTCTTCGTCGAAGGACTTGATCGTGCGGGGACGCGGGTAGGTGTAGGCCAGTTCGCCATACACATCGTCTTCGATGATTGCCACGTCGAAGCGCTGTGCCAGGGTCAGCAGCGCCCGTTTGCGCGCCTCCGGCATGATGTAGCCCAGCGGGTTGTTGCAGTTGGGGGTCAACTGTATGGCTTTGATCGGCCACTGTTCCAGCGCCAGTTCCAGCGCCTCGAGGCTGATCCCCGTGAGCGGATCGGTGGGAATTTCCAGGGCTTTCATGCCCAGCCCTTTGAGGGTTTGCATGGCGCCGTGAAAGCTCGGTGAGTCGACGGCCACGATGTCGCCTGGCTCGCAGATCGCGCGAATGCTGGTGGACAGCGCTTCGTGGCAACCGGTGGTGATCACCAGGTCGTTGGCGCTCAGTTGACAGCCGGAGTCGAGCATCAGGCGGGCAATCTGTTCGCGCAGTTCGAGGACGCCGTAGATGTTGTCGTAATACAGGCCGGGCATGTCCTGCCGCCGGCTGATCCGCGCCAGCCCGCGCAACAGAGGCTTCATGGTCGGCGTGGTGATGTCCGGCATGCCGCGACCGAGCTGCACGACGTCTTTACGCGGGACGGCGCGAATCAGCTCCAGCACCTGATCCCACTGGGAAATGTCCACCGGGCGCTGGGCTGGACGGCCAACGACCGGCAACTCCGGTAGCTCGCGCCCGGCCGGAACGAAGTAGCCGGATTTCGGCTTCGGCATCGCCAGCCCGCCGTCTTCCAGCACCCGATAAGCCTGCTGCACCGTGCTCAGGCTGACCCCGTGCTCGACGCTCAGTGCCCGCACCGACGGCAGTCGGTCACCCGGACGGTAGAAGCCCTGTTCGATACGCGTGCCGAGCAATTCGGCGAGGTTGACGTATAGGGTCATGGTGCAGCCTCGGTGAAGTGATTCAGGGGACCAGTACAGATGGGGCAAAAATACAGGATTCAGTCGCTAAAGCGGGAAATCTGTATGGAGTTAATACAGATCCTTTGAATCTGTAACGGTTTTGCCGGCCCGCGCATCATGGAATCTCTGGCGACCCAAGTAAACAGGAGCAATCAAAATGAACGGCTTGAGCGATGTGCGGCTGACGTTACACAGTCAGGAACTGGAGGCAGGGCAGGACAAGGGCATGCGCGCGGCAACGATGCGCAATGCCCCGTCCTGTCTCGGTCGCTGGGGTCTGTTCTGGCATCGTCTGCACACGCGCGAGGCCTTGCTTGAGCTTTCGCCCGAGCAGTTGCGCGATGTGGGGTTGAGTCGTGCAGAGGCGCGGGAGGAGGGGCTCAAACCCTTCTGGCGGATCTGAGTTCTACGGTTGATCATTCCCATGCTCCGCGTGGGAACGATCAGTTAAACGTATCAGGCCAGTTCTTTGAGCCTGTGCCACAACATCCCCAGCGCCAACAACGGCGAACGCAGGTACTTCCCGCCCGGGAAGGTCATGTGCGGCACCTTGGCGAACAGGTCGAAACCCCCGCCTTGCTGACCGCTGATGGCTTCGGCCAGCAGCTTGCCGGCCAGGTGGGTGGCGTTCAGCCCATGACCGGAGTAGGCCTGGGCGTAATACACATTCGGCTGGTCCTTGAGCCGGCCAATCTGCGGCAGGCGGTTGGCGCCGATGCCGATCATCCCGCCCCATTGATAGTCGATCTTCACCCCGGCCAGTTGCGGGAAGACGTCGAGCATCTTCGGCCGCATATAGGTGGCGATGTCCGATGGATCGCGGCCGGAATAGTGGCAGGCGCCGCCGAACAGCAGGCGCCGATCCGCCGAGAGCCGGTAATAGTCCAGCGTCACTCGCTGATCGCAGACCGCCATGTTCTGCGGCAGTAATGCGTGGGCCTGCGCTGCGCTCAAGGGTTCGGTGGCGATGATGTAACTGCCGGCGGGCAGCACTTTGCCGCTGAGTTCAGGGTTAAGGTTGTTGAGGTAGGCGTTGCAGCCGAGCACCAGGGTCTTGGCGCGGACCAAGCCTTGCGCCGTGTGGACCTTGACCTCGCTGCCATAGTCGATGCGGGTCACGGCCGATTGTTCGAACAGCTTCACGCCCAGTTGCTGCGCCGCAGCGGCTTCGCCCAAGGCCAGGTTCAGCGGGTGCAGATGCCCGGAGCCCATGTCGATCAGGCCACCGACGTAGCGGTCGGAACCGACCACGCTGTGCATTTCGTGGGCTTGCAGCAGTCGGGTCTCATGGCGATAGCCGAGGCTGCGCAGCTCGGCCTCATCTTCGGCGAAACCTTCAAGGTCGCGAGGTTTGTTGGCCAGGTCGCAGTAACCCCAGGTCAGGTCGCAGGCGATCTGAAAATGCTCGATCCGTTGCCGGACTATTTCCACGGCTTCCAGGCCCATGAGCTTCATCTGGCGGACGCCGTCCGTGCCGATCACCTCGGCAAACTGATCGAGGCCATGACCCACGCCGCGAATCAGTTGTCCGCCGTTGCGCCCACTGGCGCCCCAGCCGATCTTGCGCGCTTCGAGCAGCACCACGCTGAGGCCGCGTTCGGCCAGCTCGAAGGCGGTGTTCAGCCCGGAGAACCCGCCGCCCACCACGCACACGTCAGCCAGCAGTTCACCTTTGAGTTCCGGATAATCGGGCTGCGGCAGGCTGCTGGCGGCGTAGTAAGACGCCGTGTGCCGGTTGTTCGGGGCAGGTTGCTGAACACGGACATTCATGTGCGTCATCCGGATTTCGTGTGTTTAGTCAATTTTACGGAGCATAAGCCGGACCTTTTGGCATGGGCAACACTGGTCGGCTAATGCTGTCTGGCGCGAGGCTTTTAGGGCAAAATCCCACCTCGTTCATTTTTCCGGTACTCGCTTCGATGAGCTGCAACAGTCAGAAAATCCGCGCTCTTCGCCAGCAGATTCCTTCGTTTGAGTGCGTACCCGGCTGCCATGACTGCTGTGGCCCGGTGACCACTTCGCCAGAAGAAATGTCGCGCCTGCCGCGTAAGACCAGGGCCGAGCAGGACGCTGCAATGGATGAGCTGAACTGTGTGCACCTGGGCCCCGATGGCTGCACGGTGTATGACGAGCGGCCGTTGATCTGTCGGTTGTTCGGCACCACTAAGACCCTGCCGTGCCCCAATGGCCGCCGCCCGGTGGAGTTGATCCATCCACGGGTCGAAAAGCAGATTCATGAATACATGGCCAGCACCCGGCAGGTGCTGGTTTAGTGTGATCGTCCCCATGCTCTGCGTGGGAATGCAGCCCGTGACGCTCTGCGTCACTTCAAGAGCCGAACGCGGAGCGTCCGATGAGGCATTCCCACGCAGAGCGTAGGAACGATCGGTGCGAATTCAATCCGGAATCGGCAGGTTCAGGCTCTCTTTCACTTCTTCCATCACGATATAGCTCTTGGACTCACGCACGTGGGGCAGCTTGAGCAGGATGTCGCCCAGCAGTTTGCGGTACGAGGCCATTTCGGAAATCCGCGCCTTCACCAGGTAGTCGAAATCCCCTGACACCAGGTGGCATTCCAGTACGTGCGGCAGTTTCAGCACGGCACGTCGGAACTCTTCAAAGGTATCGCCGGACTTGTAGTCGAGGCTGATCTCGACGAACACCAGCAGGCTGCCCTTGAGGTGCTGCGGGTTGAGCCTGGCGTTGTAGCCCATGATGATCCCTTCGCGTTCCAGGCGTCGCACCCGCTCAGTGCAGGGTGTGGTCGACAACCCGACTTTCTCCCCTAGCTCGGTAAACGAAATCCGCCCGTCTGCCTGAAGGATGCGCAGGATATTACGGTCGATCTTGTCCAACTCGCGTTTGGTCTGAGTATTGGTCCGCATAGGGGATGCGCCTCCGTAAAAAGGGATTTTGCCGAGAATTGTCGCCAAATATAGGTGCTTATATAGTGAAAAGCACTGGCTAATGTTTTTTACACTGCGCATATCTGTGATTTGAACAACAAACGTCAGCGGTAAGCCGCGATGAGGGATATGAAAATGCGCGTTCTGGTCTTGGGTAGCGGCGTCATCGGTACCGCCAGTGCCTACTATCTGGCTCGGGCCGGGTTTGAAGTAACGGTTGTAGACCGTCAGCCGGCTGCTGCCATGGAAACCAGTTTCGCCAACGCCGGCCAGGTCTCGCCGGGTTATGCCTCGCCGTGGGCCGCGCCGGGCGTGCCGCTCAAAGCTATCAAATGGTTGCTGCAACGCCACGCACCGCTGGCGATCAAGGCCACCGCCGATATCGACCAGTATCTGTGGATGGCGCAGATGCTGCGCAACTGCACCGCCAGCCGTTATGCGGTGAACAAGGAGCGCATGGTCCGTCTGTCCGAGTACAGCCGTGACTGCCTCGATGAACTGCGTGCTGAAACCGGCATTGCCTACGAAGGCCGCACCCTGGGGACCACTCAACTGTTCCGCACTCAGGCGCAGCTGGATGGCGCGGCAAAAGACATCGCCGTCCTGAAAGAGTCCGGCGTGCCATTTGAACTGCTCGACCGCGCCGGCATTGCCCGCGTCGAACCGGCGCTGGCCGCCGTGACCGATATCCTCGCCGGTGCCTTGCGCCTGCCGAACGACCAGACCGGCGACTGCCAGATCTTCACCACGCGCCTGGCCGAAATGGCCGTGAAACTGGGCGTGGAATTCCGCTTTGACCAGGACATTCAGCGCCTCGACTACGCCGGTGACCGGATCAACGGCGTGTGGATCGACGGCAAGCTGGAAACCGCCGACCGCTACGTATTGGCACTCGGCAGCTACTCGCCGAAGTTGCTCAAGCCGTTGGGCATCAAGGCCCCGGTGTACCCGCTCAAGGGCTACTCGCTGACCGTGCCGATCACTAATCCGGCGATGGCCCCGACATCGACTATTCTCGATGAGACCTACAAGGTTGCGATCACCCGTTTCGACACCCGCATTCGCGTGGGCGGCATGGCTGAGATAGCCGGTTTTGACCTATCGCTCAACCCGCGTCGACGCGAAACGCTGGAGATGATCGTCAACGATCTTTATCCTCAGGGCGGCGACCTGGCCGAGGCGAGTTTCTGGACCGGTCTGCGTCCGACCACACCGGACGGCACGCCGATTGTTGGCGCCACGCCGTTCAAGAACCTGTTCCTGAACACCGGTCACGGCACACTCGGCTGGACCATGGCGTGTGGCTCCGGCCGCTTGCTGGCTGACCTGATGGCGAAGAAAACGCCGCAGATCAGTGCCGAAGGCCTCGATATTTCCCGTTATGGCAACACCCCAAAGGAGTCTGAAAAGCATGTCAATCCAGCGCCAGCTCACCAATGAGCGCATGAGCCAGATCGTTGTCCACAACGGTACCGTGTATCTGGCAGGGCAAGTCGGCGACGACATGAGTGCCGGGATTGAACAGCAGACCCGTGAAACCCTCGCCAATATCGAGCGTTTGCTGGATCTGGCCGGGACCGACAAGACCAAACTGCTGTCGGTGACGATTTACCTGAAAGACATCGACGCCCATTTCAAGGGCATGAACAGTGTCTGGGACAGCTGGCTGCCAAAGAACGTCGCGCCCGCTCGTGCGACGGTTGAAGCCAAACTGTGCGAACCGGAAATCCTGGTTGAGCTGTCGGTAGTGGCTGCTCTGCCGTAGGGTCTGTTTAAGCTACGATCCCTCTCCCGGTGCTGCTGGCGGTTCACGCCGTCAGCCAGCGCCGGTTTTTTCTTCCTCATGACCGCCTAGAAGTCTGCCGCCATGCGTCCTGCCCGTGCCCTGATCGATCTTCAAGCCCTGCGTCATAACTATCAACTGGCCCGTGAAGTCTCGGGGGCGCGCGCCCTCGCGGTGATCAAGGCCGATGCCTATGGCCATGGCGCGGTGCGCTGTGCCCAGGCCCTGGAGGCCGAGGCGGACGGTTTCGCCGTGGCCTGCATCGAAGAAGCCCTGGAGCTGCGCGCGGCCGGTATTCGTGCGCCGGTTTTGCTGCTTGAAGGCTTTTTCGAAGCCGATGAGCTGTCGCTGATCGTTGAGCATGATTTCTGGTGTGTGGTGCATTCGCTGTGGCAGCTCGAAGCGCTCGAAAATGCCGCGTTGAGCAAACCGATCACGGTCTGGCTCAAGCTTGATTCGGGCATGCACCGGGTTGGCCTGCATCCGGCGGATTATCAGGCGGCGTATCAACGTTTGCTGGCCAGCGGCAAAGTCTCGAAGATCGTGCTGATGAGTCACTTTGCGCGTGCCGATGAGCTGCATAGCAGCAGCGCGGCAGAGCAGGTTGCGGTGTTTGAAGCGGCGCGCCAGGGTTTGTCGGCGCAGGTCAGCTTGTGTAACTCGCCGGCGGTGCTGGGCTGGCCGCAGGTGCCGAGCGATTGGGTTCGCCCCGGCATCATGCTCTATGGCGCGACACCCTTTGAAGAAGCCAATCCCGTGGCGGCACGCTTGCAGCCGGTGATGACCCTGGAATCGAAAGTCATCAGCGTGCGCGAGCTGCCAGCCGGTGAACCGGTGGGCTATGGGGCGAAGTTCATCACCCAGAAGCCGATGCGCATCGGCGTGGTTGCCATGGGCTATGCCGACGGTTATCCGCGTCAGGCGCCCACCGGCACGCCGGTGTTGGTGGCCGGGCAGCGCAGCCAGCTGCTGGGACGGGTGTCGATGGACATGCTCTGCATCGATTTGACCGATGTGCCGCAGGCCGGCCTTGGTTCTACCGTCGAGTTGTGGGGTAAAAACATCCTCGCCAGCGACGTCGCCATGGCTGCCGGGACCATTCCCTACCAGATTTTCTGCAACCTGCGTCGCGTGCCACGGCTCTATTCCGGGAGCTGAGGCGGGCTGTCGAGGCCGGAAGTCGCTTTGCCAAACAGGATTCAGACCCAAGTGTTGTAAATACTGAACGCTGTCGCCATGATAACGCTCACTATCCACACAATCTGAATCCTGGGAGGCTAATGCATTGGACGTCGGTGAACGACTGCAATCGATCCGTAAACTGAAAGGTCTATCCCAGCGAGAGCTCGCCAAGCGGGCAGGCGTTACCAATAGCACCATTTCGATGATCGAGAAAAACAGCGTCAGCCCTTCGATCAGTTCGCTGAGGAAGGTACTTGGCGGCATCCCCATGTCCATGGTCGAGTTCTTTTCCGAAGAAATTCTTCAGGAAAAACCGACGCAGATCGTCTACAAAGCCAATGAGCTGATCGATATCTCCGATGGCGCCGTGACCATGAAACTGGTCGGCAAGGCTCATCCGAGCCGTGCTATCGCGTTCCTCAACGAGATCTACCCGCCAGGCGCCGATACCGGTGAAGAGATGCTCACCCATGAGGGCGAGGAAACCGGAATTCTGCTCGAGGGTCGGCTGGAGTTGGTGGTCGGGCTCGAGACATTCGTGCTCGAGGCCGGGGACAGCTACTATTTCGAAAGCACCAAACCGCACCGTTTTCGAAATCCGTTCGATGCGCCGGCGCGACTAATCAGCGCAGCCACACCGGCAAACTTCTAGGAAAAGAGGCGTCCGGCAAGGTTTTGCGAGGCGCCCCATGCTGTATTTCGCCACGACTTAATACCCCTTGGACTTTAGGGTTGTTTCAGTGTGGCGGGCTAACCGCTATACTTGCGCCCGCCTGCGAAACCGTGGCCGTGGGCGTGACTAGCCACCATTGAGGGTGTACGCGTGAATCTAATTATGAAAATGCTGGCCGCACCAGCAACCGTATTGGCCCTTTGGGCAGTCAGCGCTCAAGCGTCGACCACTGACGATATCGCCAAACGCCTTGAGCCCGTCGGCCAGGTCTGTGTACAAGGCCAGGAGTGCAAGGGGATGGAAGTCGCTGCTTCGGTAGGCGGCGGTGCAGCGAAAACTCCCGATGAAATCATTGCCAAACATTGCAATGCTTGCCACGGCACGGGTCTGCTGGGCGCACCGAAAATCGGTGATGCTGCAGACTGGAAAAAACGCGCCGACAAAGAAGGCGGCACTGCTGCTGGCCTGGCGAAAGTAGCGTTGACAGGTCTCAACGCGATGCCACCAAAAGGCACGTGCAGTGACTGCGAAGTGAAAGACCTTGAAGGCGCTATCCAGAAGATGTCCGGCCTGAAATAAGCCCCGTCTTCAGTAAAAAAGCCGCTTGCGAGCGGCTTTTTTGTACCTGGGATTTGACCTCGAGACTGGTCATTACGATCAGGACGCGGCAAGCTCGGACCCACCTCAATTCATGGACAGGTCGGGAGGGTCTGATGGTGCAGTCGGTATCAATCGAACAGGCAGTCGACGATGTGCTCGCACGTTTGCCAGCGCATATACACCTCGGCCTGCCGCTGGGGCTGGGCAAGCCCAACCGTTTCGTCAACGCGCTCTATCAACGCATCGCCCAACTGCCCGAGCGGCAACTGACGGTCTACACCGCGTTGAGCCTGGGTCGTCCGGCATTGGGCGACGGCTTGCAGCGGCGCTTTCTGGAGCCCTTCGTCGAGCGAGTGTTTGGCGACTATCCCGAGCTGGATTTTCTCGCCGACCTGCACCGTGACAGCCTCCCGGCGAACATTCACATTGAGCAGTTTTTCCTGCAACCGGGCAGCTTGCTGCACAGCGACTCGGCGCAGCAGGACTACGTCAGCAGCAACTACAGCCACGCGGCGCGCGATATCAATGCCGCCGGGTTGAACCTGGTGGCGCAATTAGTGGCCCATGACCCGCAACAGCCGGATCGACTGAGCCTGAGCTGCAATCCGGACATCACCCTCGACCTGTTGCCGATGATCGCCAAGCGCCGCGCCGCCGGGGAAACCATTCTACTGCTCGGCCAGGTTCATCGGGATCTGCCATACATGCCGGGGGACTCGGAAGTCGACCGTGGGGCGTTCGATTTGCTGATCGACGAGGAGGAGGGCAGCACGCTGTTTTCCACGCCGAACATGCCGGTGGGTTTTCAGGATCATTTCATCGGCCTGCACGCCAGCACTCTGGTGCGAGACGGTGGAACCCTGCAAATCGGCATCGGTGCCATGGGCGATGCGCTGACCGCCGCGTTGTTGTCACGGCAGGCGGATAACGACAGCTACCGTACGCTGTTGACGGACCTTGATGTGCATTACTGGGCGCCACTGATCAGTCGTGAAGGCGGTATGGAGCCCTTCGCCAAGGGGCTTTATGGTTGCAGCGAGATGTTCGTCAACGGTCTGCTGGCGTTATCCGATGCCGGGATCGTGCGGCGCAAGGTTTATCCGAGCGTCGCCCTTCAACAGCACGCCAATGCCGGGACCCTGGATGAGTCGGCTCAAGTGGGTGGCATCTCGATTCACGGTGGATTTTTCCTCGGGCCGCGCAGTTTCTATCAGCGGTTGCGGGATTTACCCCACAACAAGCTCGCTGAATTCAACATGACCGCCATCAGCTACATCAACGAACTGTACGGCCAGGAAGAACTAAAACGCTTGCAGCGCCGGGATGCGCGTTTCATCAACAGCGCGTTCACCATGACCCTGCTCGGCGCTGGCGTTGCGGATCAGTTGGAGGACGGGCGGGTGCTCAGTGGTGTCGGCGGGCAATACAACTTCGTCGTCCAGGGCCATGCGCTGGAAGGCGCGCGCTCGATTCTGATTTTGCGCAGCTGGCGTGAGTCGGGCGGTGAAGTGAGCTCGAACATGGTCTGGATGTACGGTCACTGCACGATTCCGCGGCACTTGCGCGATATTGTGATCACCGAATACGGCATCGCCGATTTGCGCGGCAAGACCGACGCCAAGGTGATCGAAGCGTTGCTCAACATCAGCGATTCACGCTTCCAGCCAGGCTTGATCGAACAGGCGCAGAAGGCCGGCAAACTGCCGAAGGATTTTCGCCTCGATCCGCGTTTCACCGATAACAGCCCACAGCGCTTGCAGGCGATTGCTGCGCGGCACCCGCGGTTGTTTCCGGAGTATCCGTTGGGCAGTGATTTCAGCGGTGAAGAGCGGGATTTGTTGCGGGCGCTGAACTGGCTCAAGAGCAAGTTCAAACTCACCGAGATTCTGGAATTGGGCAAGGCTGCGCTGGATGCGCCGGAGCCGTCGGAGTACCCGGCCCATCTGGAACGGATGCAGCTGACGAAGCCAGAAGGCTTGAAGGAGGACTTGTATCAGCGGTTGCTGCTGGCGGGCCTGAAGGCCACAGCCCAAGCCTGATCGTTCCCACGCTGATCGTTTGATCGTTCCCACGCGGAGTGGGAGCGATCACTGCAGGAGGTTATTCGATAAAGGTCACGACGCCGTCGGCCAAGGACTTGACCCGGGCCAGGGATTCGACGCGGTAGCCTTGCGCGTCCAGCTCGGCGCGGCCGCCCTGGAACGACTTCTCGATCACGATACCCAGGCCTGCCACGGTGGCGCCGGCCTGTTTGATGATCGAGATCAGCGCCTGCGACGCCTTACCGTTGGCCAGGAAGTCGTCGATGATCAGCACGCGGTCACTGCTGGTCAGATGACGTGGGGAAATGGCCACGGTGCTTTCGGTTTGCTTGGTGAACGAGTAAACGCTCGCCGACAGCAGGTTTTCAGTCAGGGTCAGGGACTGGTGCTTGCGGGCGAAGATCACCGGCACACCGAGGTTCAGACCGGTCATGATCGCTGGAGCGATGCCCGATGCTTCGATGGTGACGATCTTGGTGATCCCCGAATCCTTGAACAGCGTGGCGAATTCGTCGCCGATCAGCTTCATCAATTGCGGGTCGATCTGGTGGTTCAGAAAGGCGTCGACTTTCAGGACCTGGTCGGAAAGCACGATGCCTTCTTCGCGAATTTTCTTGTGCAGTGCTTCCATGAAGCTTCCTCATAAAGCGCGTTAAGCGCCAAAAAGTCGGTTAAAAAGTAGCCGATTCTAGCGCTTTAACATCGCGCGGATATCCGCCAATGCACTGTTGCCACGCACGGCTTTGACTTCGGTCGGGGTGTCGTCGTTGCCTTCCCACGCCAGGTCGTCCGGCGGCAGTTCATCGAGGAAACGGCTCGGCGAGCAGTCGATGATTTCGCCGTACTGTTTGCGCTTGGCGGCAAAGGTAAACGCCAGGGTCTGGCGTGCGCGGGTAATCCCGACGTAGGCCAAACGGCGTTCTTCTTCGATGGTGTCGGCTTCGATGCTGGAGCGGTGCGGGAGGATTTCCTCTTCCATGCCCATGATGAACACGTAGGGGAATTCCAGACCCTTGGAGGCGTGCAAGGTCATCATCTGTACGCCTTCGGCGCCGTCTTCCTCTTCCTGCTGACGTTCGAGCATGTCGCGCAATACCAGCTTGCCGATCGCGTCTTCGACGGTCATTTCGCCGTCTTCGTCTTTTTCCAGGGTGTTTTTCAGCGCCTCGATCAGGAACCAGACGTTACCCATGCGGTAGTCGGCGGCCTTGTCGCTGGAGCTGTTGGTCCGCAGCCAGTTCTCGTAGTCGATGTCCATGACCATGCTGCGCAGGGCGGAGATCGGGTCTTCGCCGGCACACTGCTCGCGCACGCGGTCCATGAAGCGCTTGAAGCGCGCCAGACGATCGGTGAAGCGGCTGTCCAGGTGCTCGCCCAGGCCGATTTCATCGGTCGCGGCATACATCGAGATCTTGCGTTCGGTCGCGTAGTTACCGAGCTTTTCCAGCGTGGTCGAACCGATTTCCCTGCGTGGGACGTTGATCACCCGCAGGAAGGCGTTGTCGTCATCCGGGTTCACGATCAGGCGGAAGTAGGCCATCAGGTCTTTGACTTCCTGACGTCCGAAGAAGCTGTTGCCACCGGAAAGTCGATAAGGGACCTGGTGGTGTTGCAGCTTCAGCTCGATCAACTTGGCCTGGTAGTTACCGCGGTAGAGGATTGCGAAATCGCTGTACGGGCGGTCGGTGCGCAGGTGCAGGCTGAGGATTTCCACGGCCACGCGCTCGGCTTCAGCGTCTTCGTTGCGGCAGCGGATCACCCGGATCTCGTCGCCGTGGCCCATCTCGCTCCACAGCTGTTTTTCAAACTCGTGGGGATTGTTCGAGATCAGCACGTTGGCGCAGCGCAGGATACGGCTGGTGGAGCGGTAGTTTTGCTCCAGCATCACTACTTTCAAGGACGGATAGTCGTCCTTGAGCAGCATCAGGTTTTCCGGGCGGGCACCGCGCCAGGCATAGATTGATTGGTCATCGTCGCCTACCACGGTGAACTGGTTGCGCGTGCCGATCAGCAATTTCACCAGCAGGTACTGGCTGGCGTTGGTGTCCTGGTATTCGTCCACCAGCAGGTAGCGGACTTTGTTCTGCCACTTTTCGAGAATGTCGGCGTGTTCCTGGAACAGCTTCACCGGCAGCAGGATCAGGTCGTCGAAATCCACTGCGTTGAACGCCTTGAGCGTGCGCTGATAGTGGGTGTAGACGATGGCGGCGGTCTGCTCCTTGGGGTTGCGGGCGTTTTCCAGGGCTTCGGGCGGCAGGATCAGGTCGTTCTTCCAGGCGCCGATCATGTTCTTGATCTCGTCGACGCCGTCGTCGCCCGAGTATTCCTTCTGCATGATGTCGGTCATCAAGGCCTTGACGTCGGTCTCGTCGAAAATCGAGAAACCGGGCTTGTAGCCCAGCCGCACATGCTCCTTGCGGATGATGTTCAGCCCAAGGTTGTGGAACGTGCACACCGTCAGACCGCGTCCTTCACCACCCTTGAGCAATGTGCCGACCCGCTCCTTCATCTCGCGCGCGGCCTTGTTGGTAAAGGTCATGGCGACGATGTACTGGGCACGAATGCCACAGCTCTGGATCAGGTGGGCGATTTTGCGGGTGATGACACTGGTCTTGCCGGAGCCAGCACCGGCGAGCACCAAAAGAGGGCCGCCGACGTAGCTCACGGCTTCTTGCTGCCGGGGATTGAGTCGGGACATGACGGAAAAGGGAGTCGTTTGCGAAAAGGGCGGGCATTTTAACAGGATGCACAGATTCTGCTGCCTCTCTCCGACTTGTGACGTACCACGCTATCTTAATTTGCCGGTTTTGTTACTTTCCCGCAGGATGCGTGCTGAATTGGCGACTACTAATGTTCGATTCATCGCGGTACAACAGACTGTTTGATAATCAATATCATTTGTCATTGTTTATCTGCGCGTCATAATGCCCGCCGCCAACATCTTTTGCAGAGTCTAGGGAGCTAGCTTGTCTACGCCTGTCGAACCCTTGCGTTTGCTGCTTCTGGCCGAAGAGCCAGCGTGGGCAGCGTTGTTACGCGAGTGTCTGGCTCCTATGGGGAGCTCGGCTGTGCTGATCAGTGCACCGACCTGGGAGTCGGTGAGCAGTCTATTTGCTGACAACCGCAGTGCGGTCCTGTTGACCATTCCCGCACTTCAACCGGAGCCGGGCCGTTGCAGCCTGCCGACGGTGCTATTGCTCGAACATGAACCGTCCACCCCACCGGACGGCGTCAGCGACTGGCTGGTTCGCGATGCGCTGGATGTGGATACATTGCGCCGCTGCCTGCGTCATGTGCGTGAGCGCGGCGTGCTCGAAAACACTTTGCAGCGTCTCGCCGAGCAGGACCCGCTGACCGGGATTGCCAACCGCCAGGGTTTTCAGACCCTGCTGGCGGCGCGCCTGGCGGAGAACGACGGTCGTGGCCTCGCGCTGGGGCACCTCGACCTCGACAACTTTCGACACGCCAACGACGCCCTCGGCCACCAGGCCGGTGACCGGTTGATCCTGCAAGTGGTCTCGCGGCTAAAAAGTCAGCTCGAAGCCGGTGATCAACTGGCGCGTCTGGGCAGCGACGAATTCGCCTTGCTCATCGATACCCGCCGCGCGCCGCAGCGCGCGGAGTGGATGGCCGAACGCATCACCGAAGTCATGGCCGAACCCTACTGGGTCGACGGCGAAAGCCTGTTGATCGGCTGCAGCCTGGGCATCGCCCACGCGCGTGCGCAGGCTGGCGCCGACCCGCTGATGTGGCACGCACACATCGCCATGCAGCAGGCCAAAAGCACCCAAGGCTGCACCTTTCATATCTTCAATGAACGCATCAACCGCAACGCGCGCAGCCTCGCCGATCTTGAAAGCGAACTGCGCCGGGCCTTGCGCCGCGATGAGCTGGAATTGCATTACCAGCCGCGGCTGAACCTCGACGACGGGCAAATCGTCGGCCTCGAGGCTCTGGTGCGCTGGCGTCATGGCGAGCGCGGGCTGCTACCGCCGAGCGAGTTCGTGCCGCTGGCCGAGCAGAGCGGTTTGATCGTGCCGTTGGGGTACTGGGTGATTTCCCGTGCCTTGCGTGACATGCAGGCGTTGCGCGAACGCGGTCTGCCGCCGTTGCACATGGCGGTCAACCTGTCGTTCCGGCAGTTCCAGGACAGTCAGTTGCTGTCGACGTTGAGCCGGCTGATTGCCGAGCGCGGGGTTGAAGCGCAGTGGCTGGAGTTCGAACTGACGGAAACCGCCGTGATGCGCCGCAGCGATCTGGTCAAACAGACCATGGACGCTTTGGGGCGTCTGGGCGTGCGTTTTTCCCTGGACGATTTCGGCACCGGTTTTTCGTCATTCGTGCACCTCAACAGCCTGCCGATTGCCTTGCTGAAAATCGACAAAAGCTTTGTCGGTGGCATGGAGATGCGTGAGGAAAATCGCAAGCTGGTCCACGCGATGATCAACCTCGCCCACAACCTCAACCTGGA
This sequence comes from Pseudomonas sp. H3(2019), assembly GCF_007713465.1. GTDB lineage: Bacteria > Pseudomonadota > Gammaproteobacteria > Pseudomonadales > Pseudomonadaceae > Aquipseudomonas. Next base: position 102,993 of record NZ_VMSG01000001.1, read on the forward strand.
AGTGGTCGCCGAGGGCGTTGAAACGCCTGAACAACTTGAGCTGCTGCGTGATTTTGGTTGTGATCAGGTGCAGGGCTACCTGATCAGCAAGCCGTTGCCGCTGGCCGAGCTGGTTGAATATCTGACGTTTGGCAGTAGCCAACAGGCTGTCCTGGCTTAACGAAACCCGAGCAAGGCTTGCCCGCGATGGGATCACTGCGGTGTATCTGATACAACGCGTGATATCCATCGCGGGCAAGCCTTGCTCCTACGGGTTAATCAGGTTGGACGGTGCTGTACTGCACTGCCTGTTCCGGTTGTTCACGGCGGATCATCCGCTTCATCTTCCATTCGAACGCCAGCGTCAGGCTTACGGCCGAGCAGGCCAGTCCCAGCGCCAGACCCCACCAGACGCCAGTCGGCCCCCAATGGAGGTGGAAAGCCATCAACCACGCCGCCGGAGCGCCGATCAGCCAATAGCAGGCGAGGCCGACCAGGAAGGTAGTCTTGGCGTCCTTCAGACCGCGAATACAGCCCATGGCGATGGTTTGCGTGCCGTCGAAAAACTCGAACCACGCCGCCACCATCAACAGGCTCACGGCCAACTGAATGACCTCGCGGAACGCCGGGTCGTTATGGTCCAGGAACAGCCCGACCAGTTGGTTCGGCAACAGCCAGAAGACCATGGCAAACCCGAGCATCGCCGCGCCACCAAAGGCAATCCCGACCCGCCCGGCCAAGCGCGCATCGAGCAGCTGCCCGGCGCCGTAGTGCTGGCCGATGCGCATGGTGATCGCATACGAAAGCCCCGCCGGAATCATGAACGCCACCGAGACGATTTGCAGGGCGATCTGATGCGCCGCCAATTGCGTACTGCCCATGGTGCCCATGCACAACGCGGCAAACGCAAACAGGCCGACCTCCACCGCGTAGGTGCCGCCAATCGGCAGGCCCAGGCGCCACAGCTCGCGCAAGTACTGGCGATTGGGCCGTGACAGGCCCTTGCGCAGTGGGTACGCGTCGTAAGCCGGGTGCCGGCGAATATGCCAGGCCAGGCCCAGCGCCATGCAGTTGGCGACGATGGCGGTGACCAGACCAATTCCCATCAAGCCCATTTTCGGCAGGCCGAACATGCCGGTGATCAGCGCATAGTTGAGCAGGAAGTTGGCCACGGTCCCGACGAGGCTGATGACCATCACCGGCGTCGTCCGGCCAATGGCGCTGGTAAAACCGCGCAGGGCCATGAAACTCAGGTAGCCGGGCAGGGCGAACGGCAGAATCAACAGGAACTGGCCGGCCGCATGCACGTTGCTTTCAGTCTGGCCGAACAGCAACAGCACCGGTTTGAGGTTCCACAGCAGCAGACCCGCCACCAGCGCCATCAACCACGCCAGCCAAAGCCCGGCCTGGGTCAGCCGCGTGGCGCCTTCAATGTCGCCGGCACCCTGCCGGATCGCCACCAGCGTGCCGACCGCCGCGATCACGCCGATACAGAAAATCGACACGAACGAATAGCTCGCCGCGCCCAGGCCGCCACCGGCCAAGGCCTCCGGGCTGAGCCTGGCCATCATCAAGGTATCGGTGAGGATCATCAGCATGTGCGCCAACTGCGAGGCAATCAACGGCCCCGCCAGCCGCAGGATGGCCCAGAGTTCGGTACGTGCTGGATGCTGCATGATCATCACGCTCGTTTAGTCAGAAAAATCGGGAAGGGTTGATTCTCGGCGCTCGCAAGCGTTTGCACAAAGGGATAAAAACGATTGCTCGCATGACTAAAACTCATGCCTCGGAGTTTCTGATAAGGTTTCGGGGTCGCGCTATAGGAGCTTTCCTGATGTCTCGTCGTCTTCCTCCGTTATATGCCCTTCGCGCTTTCGAGGCCGCGGCGCGGCACAGTTCATTTACCCGTGCAGCAGAAGAACTGTCGATTACCCAAAGCGCCGTCAGTCGCCATGTGCGTACGCTGGAGGAGCATTTTGCCTGTCGGCTGTTTCAGCGCAGCGGGCGCAATTTACAGCTGACCGAGGCCGCGCGTTTGCTGCTACCTGGCGTGCGTGAAGGTTTTGGTGCGCTGGAACGGGCCTGCAATACTTTGCGCGCCGAAGATGACGTCTTGCGCATGAAAGCCCCTTCGACCCTGACCATGCGCTGGCTGCTGGCACGACTCAGTCGCTTCCGGCATTTGCAGCCGGGCAACGAAGTGCAACTGACCAGCGCCTGGATGGACGTCGACTCGGTGGACTTCAATCATGAACCGTTCGATTGCGCAGTGTTGCTGAGCAACGGGCATTTTCCACCGGACTGGGAGGCCAGTTACCTGTTCCCGGAACTGCTGATCCCGGTCGGCTCACCGAACCTGTTGAATGATCAACCATGGGATGTCGAGCGGCTGGTCAGCACTGAACTGCTTCACCCGACTCCCGATCGTCGTGACTGGCGCAGTTGGCTGGAGCGCATGGGCCTTTCAGAGCAGGTGTCGCTCAAGGGCGGGCAGGTGTTCGACACGCTGGAACTGGGGATGATTGCTGCTGCCCGGGGTTATGGGGTGTCGATGGGCGACTTGCTGATGGTGGCCGAAGATGTGGCTCAGGGCCGCCTGAGTTTGCCGTGGCCGACCGCCGTTGCCAGCGGTCTGAATTATTACCTGGTCTGGCCGAAAACCCGTCCTGGCGGTGAACGTTTGCGCCGTCTCAGCGATTTCCTTCAAGGCGAAGTCCAGTCCATGGAGTTGCCGGATGTCGAGCAACTGAGCTGAACCGATGCAGCTGCCGGTCGAGTGCGCGCGGTCGAATGATGTTTTGCGGTGATTATGCTGTTTTTAAGCTTGCTGAAACGTTTCATCGGCGCTATAAAAATCGCACAACTCCAAGAAAGGCTTTCACCATGACCCCGCTCAAACTGCTCGTCACTCTCGGCGCAATGACCGCTGCCTCCCACGTTATGGCTTGGGATTACGTGTTGCTCGACACCGACAAGGCTGCCCAGAACCAGCAAATCACCAGCCAGCAGCTCGGTGTGAAAACCGACAAACCGTTTTCCGTGACCCTGCGCACCCTGCACGGTGGTCGGCAGGAGGGCGTCAGCATCGTCGACATTGATAACGGCACGATGAAACTCTCGGTGGTGCCGACCCGTGGGATGAACGTCCTGCAGGCGTCAGTAGGCAATGTGCGTATGGGTTGGGATTCGCCGGTCAAGGACGTGGTCAATCCATCCTTCATCGAACTCAACGGCCGTGGCGGATTAGGCTGGCTCGAAGGCTTCAACGAACTGGTCGCCCGCTGCGGCTACGAATGGGTCGGCCACCCCGGCATGGACAACGGCGAACTGCTGACCCTGCATGGCCGCGCCGCGAACATTCCGGCCAGCAAAGTCACTTTGCACATCGATGAAAAGCCGCCCTATGCCATCAGCCTGCGTGGTGAGTTGAAAGAGCAGGCGTTCAAGAAAGTCGACTTCTCGGTGAGCACCGAACTGGTCACCGAACCTGGCAGCGTGCGATTCGCCCTCAATGACACCCTGACCAACAACGGCGACTATCCGAAGGAATACCAGGCGCTCTACCACAGCAACTTCAGCACCCCGTTCCTGGAACAGGGTGCCCGCTTCGCCGCGCCGGTGAAGCAGGTGTCACCGTTCAACGACAAGGCCAAGGGGGATTTGCCCGACTGGCAAACCTACCGCGCACCGACCAAGGACTATGACGAAACCGTCTACAACGTCGTGCCGTATGCCGATGCCAAGGGCGACACGCTGACGGTGCTGCATAACAAGGCGGGCAGCCTCGGGGTGTCGGTTGGCTTCAATACCAAGCAATTGCCGGTGTTCTCCCTGTGGAAAAACACCGATACCCAAGGGCAGGGCTATGTCACGGGGCTGGAGCCGGGGACGAGTTTTTCCTACAACCGCCGGTATCAGCGGCCACTGAACCTGGTACCGACGATTGCGGCCAAGGAGCAGAAGCAGTTCCAGATCAGCTACAGCTTGCTGGCGGATAAAGCGGCTGTGGATAAAGCGTTGGCACAGGTGAGTGAGATTCAGGGTGGGCGGGAGACTGAGGTAAGGCAAACACCGTTAGTGGATCTCACCAAGGAATAACCTCGGCTAGTGCGTGGTCGGTCGATACTGCAACGCTTCGGCCAGATGCTCGCGGGTGATGCCATCGACTTGTTCAAGGTCCGCCAGGGTGCGCGCCACCTTGAGCAGTCGGTGTGCCGCTCGTAGCGACAAGGTCAATCGTTCGCATGCGGTTTCCAGCCAGGTTTCGTCGGCTGTGGATAACGTGCAGTGTCGGCGCAGGCCCGGCAAATCGAGGAAGGCATTGGCGCACCCCTGGCGTTTGTGTTGCCGCTCCCTTGCGTCCGCGACCCGGGCGGCGGCGGTTACGGTGTCATCGCCGGGTTTTGCTGCCGGATTCAACGCCGTGACTTCGCGGGCAACCGTCAGGTGCAGATCAATTCGGTCCAGCAGCGGCCCCGACAGCTTGTTCCGATAACGCTGGATCTGGTCCGGAGAACAACAGCAGCGTCCGCTCGGCTCGCCGAGATATCCACAGGGGCAGGGGTTCATGGCGGCCACCAGTTGAAAGCGCGCGGGAAAACGTACGCGGTCACGGGCCCGGGAAATCACGATGCACCCCGACTCCAGCGGTTCTCTCAGCACCTCCAGCACCTTGCGATCAAACTCCGGCAGCTCATCGAGGAAGAGGACGCCATGGTGGGCGAGGGTGATTTCACCTGGCTGTGGTTTCGAGCCTCCGCCCACCAGTGCCGGGCCGGACGCCGAATGGTGTGGCTGGCGGAACGGTCGTTGCGGCCAATGGCTCAACGGCACACAGCTGGTGACCGATTGAATCGCCGCGACTTCCAGCGCTTCGCTCTCGGCCAGTGGCGGCAGCAGCCCGGGCAAGCGACTCGCCAGCAGGGTTTTCCCCGTCCCCGGTGGTCCGCTGAACAGCAGGTTATGAGCCCCCGCAGCAGCGATCAACAAGGCACGCTTGGCCGCAATCTGGCCCTGTACCTCATTTAAATCGGGGTAGGGTTTGCTGGCGTAGAGCAAACCATTGGACACAAACGGTTCTACGGGCGTGTGGCCATTGAAGTGCGCGACCGCCTCCAGCAGATGATCCACCGCAATGACCTTCAGTCCTGAGGCCAGGCACGCTTCCTCGGCATTTGCCCGCGGCACCATCAGTGATCGTCCGGCCTTGCGCGCCGCCAGCGCCGCCGGCAATACACCACGAACCGCCCGCACTTCGCCAGACAGCGCCAACTCACCCAGACACTCGACGTCATCCAGCGTCAGGGTCGGCACCTGCACACTGGCAGCCAGAATCCCCAGGGCGATCGCCAGGTCGAATCGTCCGCCGTCCTTCGGTAGGTCAGCCGGGGCAAGATTCAAGGTGATGCGCCGCGCCGGAAATTGCAGCCCGGAATTGATGATCGCACTGCGCACCCGATCCTTGCTTTCCTTCACCGCAGCTTCCGGCAACCCCACCATCGTCAGCGACGGCAAGCCGTTGGCCAAATGGACTTCTACAGTGACGGCGGGCGCTTCCACACCGATCTGGGCGCGGCTGTGGACGATGGCCAGAGACATGATCATTCCTTGAGTTCGCGAGAACCGCTTCCTGCGGTTTTTTGAAGGGTAGTTGTGGCGTAGCGGTTTAGTGCGACGGCTGAGGAGCGAAACCTTCGCAGGATGTTGCGGGTGTCGGGGCATAGGGGGCGAGAACGGAAAAAAACCGCCGTTCAGGCGGTTTCTTTGGACGGAGGATTCAGGCTCTTACACCGGCGAGCCACCCTGACGGCTCAAGCTCTTTGCCGCGACTTCAAGGAATCGGCGCTGATTGGCTGAAACGTTGCCAGCTAACCGGAGTGCTTCGGCATGAAATTCAGCAATCAACAACGGTTTGGCTTTTTGCTTTTTGTGTTTCATCGGCGCCTTTTGCGAAATGGTTTGCGGGCCTATGAGCGTAAAGGGTGATGATGGGGTTAGAGCAATCGGAATTGACGCGGATTTTTGTAAGTGAAGGCCCGGATGCTAGGGCGCTTTTGAAGCGATTCAGGTAGTCCATTTCCGATAATTTTGAAGGGTGGCCGAGAGGTAAAGCCGTGGGTTTGCTTTTATGGATGCTGGCTATACACTCAGGATTAATGCATAACGTTAAGCTTTAAATTATGATCGTTAGCTTTAAGTGTTCTGAGACTGAGTACCTGTTTCGCAACGGTAGGACCCGTCTGTGGTCAGCCATTCTGAGTGTCATAGAACGAAAGCTGACGATGCTTGATGCTGCTGCCGTGCTGATGGACCTTCGATCACCGCCGGGCAATCGTCTGGAGGCGCTGGAGGGCAATCGCAAAGGACAGCACAGCGTCCGTATCAACGCTCAATGGCGAATTTGCTTTATTTGGGGTCCTAATGGGCCGGAAAATGTCGAAATCGTCGATTATCACTGAGGTGAGTAATGACTAAGAATGGTATGCGCCCGGTTCATCCCGGCGAGATCCTCAAAGAGGAATACCTGGAACCTCTGAGCCTTACAGCCGCAGCCTTGGCCAGAGCATTGAGTGTCTCGACACCTACGGTGAACGACATTGTGCTTCAGCGTCGGGGCGTCAGTGCCGATATGGCGCTCAGGCTTTCCATCTGTCTGGATACCACTCCTGAGTTTTGGCTGAATCTGCAATCGACTTACGATTTGCGCAAAGCCGAGATTGAACGGGGTGCAGCGATCCGTGATCAGGTTGAGCGCCTTGCGCATTGCGCCTGATCATCGCCCGGATTGATCGAACCCCACGCCAAGAACGTGGGGTTCTTTTTTGGAGGTTCAGAATGTTTGAAGCATTCTCGAAGCCCGCTTCCACCACGGCGCATTGACTGTACGTCGTGGTCGCTCCCCATCAGGCAACATATGTGGAACATCCTGCAGCCGGATCCACGGCTGGTTGTTCCAGTGCAGCAAGCTCAGCGACATTTCCGGCCAGTTCAGCAGGCTCAATATCGGGCGTTCGGCTGTGGTGGGTTGCTGGGCGTCTCTGAGGGCTGGGACCACGTCGTGGGTCAGCCATTCGCGCAGGCCCCGGTATTCGGGGCAGTAGTGATAAACCAGCAGCGCGTAGACGCCGGATTCGCTGATCAGCAGCGTATGTTCGATGCAGCCGAGGATGTGCATTGTCGCGGTTTGGTGTTGATCAGGGTCGAGTTTGCGTAGCGCGCGTTCGTCGAGGAACAGCCGAAGCAATCGACCGAGGTCGCGGGCACTGAACCAAGGCTGGTTTTCCAGTAGCAGGGCGTGGAGGTGGAGTTTGTGGCGGGTGAAGACGTGCGGGATCAGATAATTTTCATCCATGGTGCAGTACCCAAGTTCGCTTGAGGGAAACTGCCACTGATCGTCGCCAAACAATAAGGGTGGCAGCTGTGCGCGGGTTGGCGAACCGGTGCAAGCGAATACCGGCAGACCCGAAGATCTCCCACACACAGCCGCCATAATTTGAGTCGGGAAGAAGTGCCCGATATCAGATGTGGTCGCGGTGCATCGCAAGCTTTCCAGGTCGCCAAACCCAGTGCTGAACATTCAGCTGAAGTGAGCTTAGAAACCGGAGTTGTGCGGCGCAATCGGAAAGCGGTGGTGTTTTTGTAGGACTCAGCCTGGAAGTAGAGCTGAATCCAGAAATAGCAGGAGGGTCGTGCCGACCCTAATCGCGAGCAGGCTCGCTCCCACAGGGGGGTGTGGGTTATTCGGCGGGTGGATTCAGCTTCGCTTCCAGCTCGGCGACTTTTGCCTCAAGGCTTTCAAGGCGTGCCCGGGTGCGTGCCAGGACGACCATCTGACTGTCGAATTCTTCCCGGCTCACTAGATCAAGCTTGCTGAAGCCGCTTTGCAGCAGGGCTTTGAACTGGCTTTCGATTTCGCTTTTTGGCAGCGGGGTTTCGCCGCTGAACAAACGGGAGGCGGTGCCGCTCAGGGCATCGAGGAAGTCTTTGGGTGCGAGCATGAGAAATGTCCTGGAAACAATGGCGGGCAGTGTATCACGCAGTGTCTATAGTCATTGACGCGGCACGAATGCACGCTTTTCGTGCATGTTTCCGGGCGTTTGCGCACTGTTATTGTGCGTATCGGTGATGGCGATTGGGCATTGGTGTCTGCGACTGAAGCCAAAAGATTGAAATCATTGGTTTTTTACGAGATGGCAAGCTTTCTGCTTAGTCCCTTGTGACCCATGCACTGATGCAGTCGCTGTGACGAATGCAGTGCGGCAGGCGGAGCGGGGAGTTTCGTCAGGAACGGTTAACTGGCGTCGGTCGGGCGAGTAGGGCCGACGATGCGTTACAAAGCCAGGCACTGCGCTTAGACTTGAGTCGGGTTTGTTTTCCTGGGGCAAGTCCACCAATTCGGGAGAGAGTTTTCATGAAGCTAGTCACTGCCATCATCAAGCCGTTCAAACTGGACGACGTACGCGAGTCGTTGTCCGAGATCGGCGTGCAGGGCATTACCGTCACTGAGGTCAAAGGCTTCGGTCGGCAGAAGGGTCACACCGAGCTGTATCGCGGGGCGGAATACGTGGTCGATTTCCTGCCCAAGGTGAAGATCGATGTCGCCATTGACGACAAGGATCTGGACCGGGTTATCGAGGCGATAACCAAGGCGGCCAACACCGGCAAGATTGGTGACGGCAAGATTTTCGTGGTCAATCTGGAACAGGCTATTCGCATCCGTACCGGCGAAACCGATACCGACGCAATCTAAGCCGCCAAACCCAACGCCCCAGGAGAAAACAAAATGACTCTGCGTAAATTCGCAGGGCTAGGAGCCCTGTTGTCCATCGTAATGCCCGGCCTGGCCATGGCGGCAGATCCGGTGGCTGCTCCAGTCCTCAATTCCGGCGATACCGCCTGGATGTTGACCTCTACTGCCCTCGTGCTGTTCATGACCATTCCAGGCCTCGCGCTGTTCTACGGCGGCATGGTTCGTTCCAAAAACGTTCTCTCATTGATGATGCAGTGCTTCGCCATTACCGGCCTGGTCACCATCCTGTGGTTCCTCTATGGCTACAGCATGGCGTTTGACACCACGGGTATGGAGGCCAACGTCGTCAACCTCAATTCCTTTGTCGGCAGCTTCGCCAAGGCGTTCCTTGCCGGCATCACGCCCGCCAGTATTACCGGCCCTACGGCGCTGTTTCCCGAGGCGGTGTTTGTCACCTATCAGATGACCTTCGCCATCATCACCCCGGCGCTGATCGTCGGTGCTTTCGCCGAGCGGATGAAGTTCTCCGCGATGCTGGTGTTCATGGGCATCTGGTTCACCGTGGTTTACGCGCCGATCGCGCACATGGTCTGGAGCGGTCCGGGTTCGCTGTTGGGCGACTGGGGCGTGCTCGACTTCGCGGGCGGCACTGTGGTCCACATCAACGCCGGTGTTGCAGGTCTGGTGGCGTGCCTGGTACTGGGCAAGCGCAAAGGCTTCCCGACCACGCCGATGGCTCCGCACAACCTCGGTTACACCCTGATGGGCGCCGCGATGTTGTGGGTGGGCTGGTTCGGTTTCAACGCAGGTTCCGCCGCAGCGGCCAACGGCACTGCCGGTATGGCCATGCTGGTAACTCAGATTGCTACCGCCGCAGCGGCCTTGGGCTGGATGTTCGCCGAGTGGCTGACCCACGGCAAACCTAGCGCACTGGGTATCGCTTCGGGCGTGGTTGCCGGTCTGGTTGCAATCACTCCGGCTGCGGGCACCGTTGGCCCGATGGGCTCGATGATCATCGGTCTGGCAGCGGGCGTGGTGTGCTTCTTCTGCGCCACGACCCTGAAACGCAAAATGGGTTACGACGATTCCCTCGACGCCTTCGGCGTGCACGGCATCGGCGGTATCCTCGGCGCAATCCTCACGGGTGTATTTGCGGCTCCGTCACTGGGTGGCTTCGGCACCGTAACCGACATCGCGGCACAAGTCTGGATTCAGTGCAAAGGCGTGGGTTTCACGGTGATCTACACCGCGATCGTCACGTTCATCATCCTCAAGGTGCTCGACGCCGTCATGGGGCTGCGCATTTCCGAGGAAGAAGAGTCGGTGGGCATCGATCTGGCACTTCACAACGAGCGCGGCTACAACATGTAAGCACGCGCATAAAAATTTGCCCGGCTTGCCGGGCATTTTTTTGTCCGGAATTTGTCTCTGAAAGTACGGCTGAAAGGTTTTTTCGTACACGTTTACTGGTGTTTGTGGCGAGCGCTTTTCTGCGGCCAATGGCTTACATGATTGAAGGAATATTAGGGTCTTTGTTTTTTCCCAGAGCGCGCTAGAATGCGCCCCGAACGTGCGGAGAACTGTATGTGGCAACAGACTCTGATAACCCTGCGGGCACGGCCCCGGGGCTTTCATCTGGTAACGGACGAGTTACTCGCCGGCCTGCCTGAACTCCAGGCATGTCGGGTCGGTCTGTTGCATTTGTGGCTGCAGCACACCTCGGCGTCGTTGACCATCAACGAGAACGCCGATCCGGCGGTACGTCGCGACTTCGAACGGTTTTTCAATCGGCTGATCCCACAAGGAACAGCTGGCTATGAGCATAACGACGAAGGCCTGGACGACCTCCCGGCGCACTTCAAGGCCAGTTTGCTAGGCTGTCAGTTGAGTTTGCCGATTAGGGCGGGCCGATTGGCGTTAGGTAGCTGGCAAGGTGTTTATCTGGGTGAGCACCGCGATCAGGGTGGTGCTCGCAAAGTCCTCGCCACCGTGCACGGTGAAGAGGCATAAACCGCTGGTTACCAGTGGATGTTGATTTTTTTCCGGCGGTCGTCGACAGACGACAAAGCTGGGCTATAACTAATCTGCTTTTCGCAAGTCATGAGGTAGAACATGAGCGACGATGATCTGGAAAACGACGACCTCGAAGTAGGCGACGAAGACGAGGCCGAAGAAGGCCTGGAAGCAGCAGCGGAAGACGTTGCTGACGACGATGGCGGTGAGGACACGCCGGTCCCGACCGCCAAAGGCAAGGCCAAGGCTGCGGTGTCGGTAGACGAGCTGCCGAGTGTCGAGGCCAAGAACAAAGAGCGTGATGCTCTGGCGCGCGCGATGGAAGAGTTCCTTGCCAAAGGTGGCAAGGTTCAGGAAGTCGAGGCCAACGTGGTGGCAGATCCGCCAAAGAAGCCTGATAACAAGTACGGCAGCCGGCCTATCTAAGCGCCTGCTACGTGCTTGCTGAAAAAGCCCGCCGTCGCTGCGGGCTTTTTCATGGGTGAAACAATAGAGGCCGAAAAGCATCGCGGGCAAGCCTTGCTCCTACAGACTTGCGTCGTTCGAGCAGGTGACGACAATCCCGTAGGAGCAAGGCTTGCCCGCGATGAGAATCTTGAGGACGCTACGAAATCGAGTTCCACCGCGCCAACAACGCTGGCAACTCGGTCAAGCTGCGAATCTCGGCATCCGGTGCCTTGTCGGCTTCCCAGGCTTTACCGGCCGGGTTGAACCAGATCGCCCGCAATCCCGCCTGTTGAGCGCCGGCAATGTCATCGCCGGGATGATCGCCGATATGCACGGCGGCCTCAGCTGTTACATCGCCGCGTTTCAAGGCTTCGTGGAACAGCCGGGCATCGGGTTTGGCGATGCCGATATCCTCTGCGCACAAGATGAACTTGAAGTAATCCGCCAGCCCCAGGCGGCGCACATCCGCATTGCCGTTGGTGACCACGCCCAAGGCGTAGTGATTGGCCAGAATCTCCAGCGTCGGTTGCACCTCGGGGAAGATTTCCAGTTGATGCCGTGCATGCAAAAACACTTCAAAGCCCTGATCGGCCAGCTCGTAGGCCTGCTCATGGGCGTAACCGGCTTCTTCCAGGGCGTGAAACAGTACCCGGCGACGCAGGGCGCTGATGCGGTGCTTGAGGCTTGGTTCGTGGCTCAATACCCGCTCACGAATCGCCCACAAATGATCGACCGGCAAGGCACCGAGGTTCGGCGTGTGCTCGGCCAACCACTGGCGCAGCACGGCTTCAGCGCTGTCGATCACCGGGGCGGTGTCCCACAGGGTGTCGTCGAGGTCGAAGGTGATCAGTTGGATTGTCATTGCTCATCGCCTTTGATGCGTTTGGCCCGTGGATGGGCGCTGTCGTAGACCGTGGCCAGGTGCTGGAAGTCCAGGTGGGTGTAGATCTGCGTGGTTTTGATGTCCGCGTGGCCGAGCAATTCCTGCACTGCACGCAAGTCTTGTGAGGACTCCAGCAAGTGGCTGGCGAAGGAGTGTCGCAACATGTGCGGGTGCAGGTTTTGCCCCAGTTCGCGCTCGCCGACGGCTTTGACCCGCGCCTGAACGGCCCGTGAGCCGAGGCGCCGGCCTTTCTGGCTGACGAATACCGCATCGTCCACCGGGTTCGTCATGGCGCGCAGCGGCAACCACAATTCCAGGGCCTCGCGGGCCTTCTTGCCGACGGGCAGCACTCGGGTCTTGCTGCCCTTGCCGAGTACTTGCACCAGACCGTCTGCCAGGTCCAACTGTTCAAGGTTGAGTCCGGTCAGCTCCGACAGGCGTAAACCGGACGAGTAAAACAGCTCAAGAATCGCTTGGTCGCGGCGCGCCATGAAGTCGTCTTCCACGGCGCCATCGAGCAGTTGCAGCGCACGGTCGGTGTCGAGGGTTTTCGGCAGGCGGCGCTCGCCCTTGGGAGGCGCCAGGCCGTTGGCCGGATCGTGGTCGCAGAGGCCTTCGCGGTTCAGGTAGTGATAGAGCCCGCGTACCGCCGACAGCAGCCGCGCCAGGCTGCGCGAGGATTGCCCTTGCGAGTGCAGGCGAGCGATCAGGCTGCGCAGGCGCTGGATGTCCAACGTGGTCCAGCTGCCGATGTTCTGTTTTTTGCAGTGCGCCAGGACCTTGTTCAGGTCGCGCCGATAGGCTTCCAGCGTGTGAGACGACACCTGACGCTCACTGCGCAGGTGCTCGCAGTAGGCGTCCAGTTGTCGTTCCATGGTCAGCGTACCGAGCGTAGCGAAGTGTTGACCCGAGGCAGTACGCGGCCCATGACTTCAGCGATGTAGCTGAGGAACAACGTGCCCACCGAACTTTTGTAGTGCTGCGGATCGCTACTGGCAATCGCCAGGACACCGTGCAGGCCTTGATGGCTGAGGGTGACCACCGCCGTGGAGCCGATCTGCTTGCGCTGTTCTTCGCCAAACAGGAAGTCCAGCTCGTGTTCGCGCAGGCTGCCGCTGACGGTTTTGCCTTCCGACAACAAGCCGCCGATGGCCTTTTGCGCGTCGGCACTGGTCACCGAGCGGCCGACCGGCAAGGGCTCGTCGCTGAACAGGATCAGGCTGACAAAGGGCACCTGGAAATCCTGACGCAGGCTGTCTTCGACGCTGATGACCACGTCGTCCAGGCTGCTGGCGTCCATCAAGGCGAGCGTCAGTCGGCGGGTTTTGTCGAATAGCCGGTCGTTGTCGCGGGCGACGTCCATCAGTTGCGAGAGGCGATGGCGCATCTCGATGTTGCGTTCGCGCAGAATTTTCATCTGGCGTTCGACCAACGAGATGGTGTCGCCGCGCTGGTGCGGAATGCGCAGCGCCGGGAGCAGTTCTTCGTGCTCGACGAAGAAATCCGGATGAGCCTCCAGGTACGCGGCTATCGCCGCCGCCTCCAGGCTTTCGGAAGGGGATTCGTCGGGCTGTGGGGCTGGAGCCTGAGGCTGATCAGTCATGTATTTCGCTCACTCAAAGACGCACTTGTCCTTCGTATACGCGTACTGCCGGGCCGGTCATCATCACCGGATGGTCAGGACCTGCCCATTCAATGGACAAGCGCCCGCCAGGCAGGTCGATCAATAGCGGCGAATCCATCCACCCCTGGCTGATCGCGGCCACTGCGGCAGCGCAGGCCCCGGTTCCGCAGGCCTGGGTTTCCCCGGTGCCGCGTTCCCAGACGCGCAACTGCGCACGGCTCCGGTCGATGACCTGGAGAAAACCGACATTGACCCGCGCCGGGAAGCGCGGGTGGTTTTCGATTTTCGGTCCCAGCTCATGCACCGGCGCGTTGTTGATGTCACTGACTCGCACGACGGCGTGGGGGTTGCCCATGGAGACCGCAGCCAGTTCGACGGTCTGGCCGTCGACCTCGACCTGATAACTCAAGGCCTGAGCGGGCGCCTGAAACGGAATGTCCGCCGGCACCAGGCGCGGTGCACCCATGTTGACGCTGATCTGGCCGTCGTTGCGGATATCCAGTTCGATAATGCCGCTTTTGGTCTCGACGCGAATCTGCCGCTTGGCGGTCAGGCGCTTGTCCAGAACGAAGCGTGCGAAGCAGCGCGCACCGTTGCCGCATTGCTCGACTTCGGAACCGTCGGCGTTGAAGATCCGGTAACGGAAATCCACGTCCGGGTTGCTTGGCGCTTCAACGATCAGCAATTGGTCGAAACCGACACCGGTGTGCCGGTCACCCCATTGCTTGGCGTGCTTGGGCAGAATGTGCGCGTGCTGGCTGACCAGGTCGAGGACCATGAAGTCGTTGCCCAGGCCATGCATCTTGGTAAAACGCAGCAGCATGGGTTTACTCCGGCAGCAGGCTTTCGCCAGCAAACAACTCGGCAACCGTCTCGCGGCGACGCACTTCAATTGCCTGACCGCCGTCCACCAGCACTTCAGCGGCGCGGCCGCGAGTGTTGTAGTTGGAGCTCATGACAAACCCGTACGCACCGGCCGAATGCACGGCCAGCAAGTCGCCTTCTTCGAGTGCCAGCAGACGATCCTTGGCGAGGAAATCGCCGGTTTCGCAGATCGGCCCGACGATGTCGTAGGCGCGTGCCGGGGTTGCACGCGGGCGCACGGCCGTAACGTCCATCCAGGCCTGATACAGCGCCGGGCGGATCAGGTCGTTCATGGCCGCGTCGACGATGGCGAAGTCTTTGTGTTCGGTGTGCTTGAGGTACTCGACCTCGGTCAGCAGCACGCCGGCGTTGGCGACGATGAAGCGGCCCGGCTCGAATACCAGTGCCAGGTCGCGACCATCAATGCGTTCGCGTACGGCCTTGATGTAGTCGGCAGCCAATGGCGGCTCTTCATCGCGATAACGCACGCCCAAGCCACCGCCGAGGTCAATGTGGCGCAGGTAGATTCCGCAATCGCCCAGGCGATCGATCAGCGCCAGCAAGCGGTCGAGGGCATCGATGAAGGGCGGCAAGGTGGTCAGTTGCGAACCGATGTGGCAATCGACACCGACCACTTCCAGGTTAGGCAGTTGGGCGGCACGGACGTACACGTCTTCGGCGTCGGCAATGGCGATGCCGAACTTGTTTTCCTTGAGACCGGTAGAAATGTACGGGTGGGTGCCGGCATCGACGTCCGGGTTGACCCGCAGTGAGATCGGCGCGCGAACGCCAAGCTCGGCCGCGACGACTTGCAGGCGTTCGAGCTCGTCGGTGGATTCGACGTTGAAGCAGTGCACGCCGACTTCCAGGGCGCGACGCATGTCTTCACGGGTCTTGCCGACGCCGGAAAAAACGATTTTGTCGGGCTGGCCACCGGCGGCCAGAACACGTTCCAGCTCGCCACCGGAGACGATGTCGAAACCAGCGCCCAAACGCGCCAGGACATTCAGTACACCCAGGTTGGAGTTGGCCTTGACCGCAAAGCAGACCAGGTGCGGCGTACCGGCCAGCGCATCGGCGTACGCCAGGTACTGGGCTTCGATGTGCGCGCGAGAGTAGACGTAGGTCGGTGTGCCAAAGCGTTCGGCGATGGCGGACAGGGCAACACCTTCCGCGAACAGTTCACCGTCACGGTAGTTAAAAGCGTCCATGATGTTCCCTTAGTAGGTGCTGGTACTGGTGCTGTGCTGGTGCGCTTTGGACTGCGACGACTTCGCCTGTTCTTCAGGGGATTTGCTGTCATCGGGCAGATACAGCGGACCTTTTTGACCACAGGCAGTGACAAGGCAGGCAACCGCGACGAGCGCAGCAAGGGAAGAGATCAGGCGCTTCATGGCGAAATCCTTGAAAATGCGTTAATTGCGCCGGAGTATACCGGCCACCCGGCAGCTTGCCTATGCGACGGACCACCCGTCCGGCGGGCCTTTGCCCAGGCAAGCGATCAAGCAGCGCAAGGTGTGCCGATATTTTCTACTCTTGTCTGGTGCGTGGTCGGTATCCTTTGCAATCGCTGGGGCTCGGCCGTATCTTGCGGCGCTTGAGCGTGAGTAGACATTTTTTGAGGTTCCCGCAATGAGTTTGACTGAAGCCCGTTTCCACGATCTGGTCGATGCCACCCAGCAAACGCTGGAGGATATTTTCGATGAGAGTGGCCTGGATGTTGATCTGGAAAGCTCGGCCGGTGTGCTCACCGTCAAGTTCGAAGGCGGCAGCCAGTTGATCTTCAGTCGCCAGGAGCCGCTGCGTCAGCTGTGGCTGGCGGCCGTGTCCGGTGGCTTCCACTTCGACTATGACGAAGAAAGCGAACGCTGGATGTGTGACAAGAGCGAAGAGCAGCTCGGTGAGATGCTTGAGCGCATCGTCAAGCAGCAGGCCGACGTCGAACTCGATTTCGAAGGTCTGTGATCTTGTGAGTGAGACAGCGCCCGCTCGTCCGCCAAAGCCGCTGTACAGCAATGTCAGCGCGGCGGTGCCTTCGCCATGCACCAGCGTCTGTCGGCTGGACGAGCAGAAAGTCTGCCTGGGCTGTTTTCGCCATGTCGAAGATATCCGCGAATGGCGCTCGGCGGACGATGATCGACGCCGGGTGATTTGCGCCCAGGCCCAACAGCGCAAGGCCGCAAGCCACCCGTAGCCGGGGTGCTCCTCACTTGGCTTGTATATTTTTTGAGCTGTGATAGTGTCCGGATACGCCTCAACTCATCGAGGTCCGTGAAAACCCCGCCTATTTCTGGCGGGGTTTTGCTTTTGTCGTGCAGAAAAAAGGAGTCTGCCTTAATCATGACCGCACCTTCCATCATCCTTACCCGCCTGGACGTGCAACGTCTGGAGCGTTTGATCGACAGCCTGGATGACTCGCTGCCAGGTGTTATCGCGCTGCAAACCGAACTGGATCGCGCCGATACGCTGGTCGGTCACGATGAAGTGCCTGCCGATGTCGTGACCATGAACTCGCGTGTACATTGCCGTGAAGAAAGCAGCGGCAAGGACTATCACCTGACCCTGGTTTATCCACAGGACGCCAATGCCGATGAAGGCAGGATTTCCATTCTGGCGCCGGTAGGCAGCGCATTGCTCGGTTTGAAGGTTGGCCAGCACATCGACTGGCCGGCACCGGGTGGCAAGACCTTGAAGCTGACCCTGCTTGAGGTTGAGTCGCAGCCCAAGAATGGCGGCGACTGCACGTTCTGACACGCTTCAGGCCTGTTCGAGCGCCTTGTTCAATGCGCGCTCCAGGTCTGCCTTGTAGCGCAGGTAAAGATTGCTCGAACCCTGACCATCACTGAGCAGGCCGGACAGGTCCAGGTCGGTGATGTAGCAGCGATAGTGTTGCGCCTCGCGACGCTGCCCGACGATCTCCTGCGCGACCACGGCAAATAGCTGGTCGCCATGTTCCAGCTCGGAAAACTCTCGCTGATTGCAATACAAGGTGACCTGTCCTTGGCCCGGTACGGCTTTGCCGACGATTGCCTGGACATCGTAGAACGGCTTGTTCACCGGTGTCTGCGGCGCCGGGCGCGGCTCGACCCGGCGTGCCCGGTTGGTGCCCGATGGCAGCAGTTGGTAGTACAGGGTTTCCAGCACCGTCACCGGTTGGGTGGGGTCCATCGGCAACAGCGCGTCACGGCGATACAGGATCGATTGCAGGAAACGTTGCAGTGGCACCAGCAGGCTTTGCTCGTCGTGATACGGCTGGCGCTGTTGCCACAGGGCATTGAATTCATCCAGCACGTACAGCTCGGCGTGAGCATCGTTGAGGCGGTAAAACACCTGAATGCAGTCGGGCTGGCCCATCGGCAGGATCAGCGCCAGATCGTGATCCGCCAGCGCCATCGGGTCCAGTTGCAGCGGGCTGTAACGGGTCAGGTCCTGGTTCAGGTAATCGAGCAGTGCCGGCAGGCTGGCCAGCGCAACATGATTGACCTGGCCGGGCACCAGCTCCAGCACGTGGTAATGCTGCTGGACCTGGATCAGGTAGCGATGATTGAGTTTGCTGAGCAGCAGGTTCTGCGCGGTATCGACGACTTCTTCGACACGCTGGGCGATGAACTGCGCACGGTTATGGCAGAAGCAGCGCACGCGCAATCGGGGTTGTTGGTGGCCGCTCGGCAGGTTGTTGAGGTAATCGCGCAGGCAATCGAGCAGGGCGTGGGCGCCGTCGTAGCGGCTGACCAGCACTTCGTTCCAGCTGTTGAGCGTGACCTGGTCAAGGGTCAGCACCAGATTTTCGCGCACCCCGGCGTAGCTCAGCGAGTCTGTGCGCTCGGTGGTCATCAGGATGTTCAGGTCGCGGTGGTGCTTGAGCGGGTCGATGCCCACGTTCACCAGAATCAGCACCTCGCTCGGCACGCTGGCATGCAGCAGTTGTTCTTCGCTGACGCTGGTCAGGGGCAGTGCGATAGCCTGTTGCAGGCTGCCCAGCAGATTGAACAGCTCGAATTCGCTCAGGTCGCTGCTGCCAGGGTGCAAGGCCAGGCGCGTGCTGCTGTCGATAACGCCGTTGCGGTGGCACCAGGTCAGCAGTTCCAGCAGTTCGCGGCTGCGCTTGATCGGCGCGAAATGCTCCCACTCCAGATTACTCAGGTTGCCGTTGTACAAGCCCCAGTGGGTCTGCCCGGACTCTTTCTTGTTCGCTGACTGGACCAGGGTCAGTGTGTCTTCGGCCAGGTCTGGCGCAATGCCGGGGTTGATGAACTCGATCTTGTCGGCCTTGCGTTCGAAGGCGGCATACAACCTGCGACCCAGTACATTGAGGTCACGCTTGTTGATCAGGCTGACGCTCTGCTCGGTGCGGGCGAACTGGGTCAGGAAGCGATAGCTGTAGTTGAGCTCGTTCACCAGGGCCCGGCGTTCGGCGCTGACCTGACGGACCTTCCATTGGCTGCGGCTGTCGAGCATTGCCAATTGCCGCTGATCCCAGCCCCATTCTTCAGCCAACCGCTCCAGCAGCAGGCGCTGCCAGCTTTTGCTGCGCTGGCCACTGCTGCCGGTCAGCTTGCGATTGACCTTGAGGTACAAGGCGCGCCGAACCAGCTCCAACCGTTCCGGCTCGCCCCGGGCGGTGAGGTATTCCTCAATGCGCCGGTAGACCACGATGTACGGGTCGAGCTCATCGAGATCGAGGCGGTTGGCGAACACGGCTTGCTTGAAACGCAGGCTCAGGCATTTGACGTTCGGGTGTTCGCTGGCGTAGACCTCGGTCAGCAGCAGTTTGAGTACCGATTTGTAGGGTGACTCGATACCTTTGAACAACTGCCAGAGCCCGGCCCCGATGAATTCGCCCGGCGGAATCTGTGCCAGATGACCGAGATCGAGGGTTTCGTCGGCGCGGATAAAGCGTTTTGACAGCAATGTATGGGTGTACTGGTCGTAGCCGGCCTCTTCGTATACCGGCACCAGCCACCAGATCGGCGTGCGCCCCGCGAGCCAGATGGCGGTGCGATAGAACTCATCGAGCAGCAAGTAATGCTGGGTGGTGCCGCAGTCATCGGAGCTCAATTGGGTGTCGCGTTCGCCACGGACGAAACGTTGCGGGTCGATCAGAAAGAAATGCGCCTCGGCGCCCTGGCTGGCGGCCCAGGTTTCGAGCAATTGGCATTTTTTACGCAGCTCGGCGAGTTCGTTTTCACTCAGGTCCGGGGCGTGGCAAACCCAAACGTCCATGTCACTTTGATCCGCCTGGGCGAGCGTGCCGAGGCTGCCCATCAGGAACAAACCCTGAATCGGCCGCGGCGGGTTGCCGTGGCGGGGCTTGTAGGAAAAGGAGCGGGTCAGGCGTTGCGCTTCGGCGAGCGCTGTGGCGTCAGGTTCGAAATTTGACAGCCCGGCCGGTGTGCTGCCCGAGACGTAACCTGGTAGCAGCGGGTGATTGACGTGGAAGAACAGCGGCAGCAGGGTCAATACCCCTTGCTGGCGGGTCGATAACCCTTCCATGGCGCGGGCCAGGCGACCGTCGTTGAGCTTGAGAAAGCGTGCGCGCAACTGGCTGAGAACCTTGCGATCGATTCCTTCGTCCAGATCAGGGCGGATTTCATGGGTGCGGGTCATGTCAGCTCAAACCGGCTCGCAGTGCTCGAACGTGGGAAGTCTCAGGACGGTGAGCAGTTTACAGCGTCGCGCGGGCGACTTTTAAGCTGAATTTTGGTTTCTGGCGCCAAATTTCTATCGACGGGCGACAGTCTGCCCGCGGAAATCCCGTAACAGGGGTTTCCGTGGGCGATATGGCAACGGTCAGGCGGTTTCTTCGACAGACAAAATGGTCAGAACGGTCTGAATATTCTGTGCGGCGTCACGGCCCAGGCTGGTCAGATAACCGCCATCGGGCTGGGTGATCAACTCTTTGTCGAACAGGCGTTGTGCGGCGGCAATGGCTTTCGGGGCAGCGGTCTGATGAATTTTCAAACCTTCCTGGGAACTGTCCAGGTTGAAGAGTGCAAGGATTTCCAGTTCGGCAACCAGCTCAGGGGTAAGCGACATAAGGACTCCAGACTTTCTAGGAATAGACGACAGCGCCCCTAAGGTGAACGCACTCGAGCGGCGTGTCCAGTGTTGGCTTAGAGCTTTTCGTTGCAGGCAGTTGAACGTGATTGCAGGCGCAGTATCCGTGGCGAGGGAGCTTGCTCCCGTTGGGCAGCGAAGCAGCCCCAAACCCTGCCGCATCCAGCGGTTTGCGATTGCTGCGCAATCGAGCGGGAGCAAGCTCCCTCGCCACAATGAGAGCCGTGCCCGCGCGATAGGCGCTTATTTCTTTTCTGGCGGCAATTCTGGCAGTGCGCGCAACGCGGCTTCATACCACTCGGTATTGAACGCGCGGTCTTCTTCCAGGAGTGCGTCAATTTCAATGGCCAGAACGTGGGCCATCAATTGCAGGATTTCTTCACGCTCGTAACCGACCAGGGTCAGTTTGTTGAAGGTCGCCTTGGCTGCTGGCGGGTTGTCGCTTTCGATCTGGTTTTCGATGGCTTCGATCAGGGTGGTTTCGGCGAATTCTTCTTCGTCGTTGTCGATATCGCTAGGCTCGCTCATGGCAGGCTCCAAAAGGAAAGGTCGTCAGTTTACCTGCATTCAGCCGTGTGATGCTGCTGGCGAGAGTGCTCCAGACGCTCTATAACAGTCGCTGCCAACCCCCTGCACGGCCTGGAGGCTATGTGATGCTCAAGCTTTATGGATTTTCCGTCAGCAACTACTACAACATGGTCAAACATGCGTTGCTGGAGAAGGGCCTGCCCTTTGAGGAAGTAGCGTTTTACCCCGATCAAAGCCCTGAGGCGCTGGCCATCAGCCCGCGTGGCAAGGTTCCGGTATTGGGTGTCGAACAAGGGTTCGTCAACGAGACCAGCGTGATTCTTCAGTACCTTGAAGACACGCAATCGGGTCCTGCGCTGCTGCCCAAAACACCGTTCGAGCGGGCCCAGGTTCTGGCGCTGGCCAAGGAAATCGAGTTGTACATCGAACTACCGGCTCGCGCCTGTTTCCCTGAGGCCTTTTTCGGTATGACGGTGCCGGAAGCGATCAAGGAAAAAGCCAAGGCCGAGCTGCTGCTGGGGATTGCGTCACTGGGACGTCACGGCAAGTTCGCGCCGTATGTGGCGGGCGCGACCCTGAGCGTGGCGGATCTGTACTTCCTGTACAGCGTCAGTCTGGCCCGCGCGGTCGGCAAAAAGCTCTTCGATCTGGATTTGCTGGCCGAGTTGCCAGCCGCCAGGGCATTGCTTGAGCAGCTTGAGCAGACACCGCATGCCAAACGCATCGCGGCAGACAAGGAAGCGGCGATGCCGCAGTTTTTGGCGATGATCGCCGCCAGGAAGTAAGTTTGTAGCGTTCTTCAGGACGCAATCGCGGGCAAGCCTTGCTCCTACAGGATTTATGTCGTATCGCAAACACGTGAACGACACGAATCCGTAGGAGCAAGGCTTGCCCGCGATGCTTTTAGCGATTTAGCGGCTGACCAGCAGCGCCTGACCGCGAGCCACGGCGGCCTTCACCTGCGCCGGCGCGGTGCCGCCGATGTGGTTACGGGCATTCACCGAGCCTTCCAGAGTCAGAACGGCAAACACGTCCTGCTCGATCTGATCGCTGAATTTGCGCAGTTCTTCCAGGCTCATCTCTGCCAGATCCTTGCCGGTTTCCACGCCGTACTTCACCGCGTGACCGACGATTTCGTGACAGTCACGGAACGGCAGGCCGCGGCGCACCAGATAATCCGCCAGGTCGGTGGCCGTGGAGAAACCGCGCAGTGCCGCTTCACGCATGATGGCGTGCTTTGGCTTGATCGCCGGGATCATGTCGGCAAAGGCCCGCAGCGAGTCGCGCAAGGTGTCGGCGGCGTCGAACAGCGGCTCTTTATCTTCCTGGTTGTCCTTGTTGTAGGCCAATGGCTGGCCTTTCATCAACGTCAGCAGGCCCATCAGCGCGCCGAACACCCGGCCGCTTTTACCGCGCACCAGTTCCGGGACGTCGGGGTTTTTCTTTTGCGGCATGATCGAGCTACCGGTGCAGAAACGATCAGGCAGATCGATGAACTGGAATTGCGCGCTGGTCCACAGCACCAGCTCTTCGGAGAAGCGCGACAGGTGCATCATCGCGATGCTTGCAGCCGAGCAGAACTCGATGGCGAAGTCGCGATCGGAGACGTTGTCCAGCGAGTTGCCGCCAACAGCATCGAAACCCAGCAGTTGGGCGGTCAGCTCACGGTCGATCGGGTAGGTGGTGCCAGCCAGTGCGGCGCTGCCGAGCGGCATGCGGTTGGTGCGCTTGCGGCAGTCGACCAGGCGCTCGTAGTCGCGGCTGAGCATTTCGAACCAGGCCAGCATGTGATGACCGAAGGTCACGGGCTGTGCGGTTTGCAGGTGGGTGAAGCCGGGCATGATGGTGCCGGATTCGCGCTCTGCCTGCTCCAGCAGACCTTTTTGCAGGCGGGTGATTTCGCCCAGGATCAGGTCGATCTCGTCACGCAGCCACAGGCGGATATCGGTCGCCACCTGGTCGTTGCGGCTACGGCCGGTGTGCAGCTTCTTGCCGGTGACGCCGATGCGGTCGGTCAGGCGCGCCTCGATGTTCATGTGCACGTCTTCAAGGTCGATGCGCCAGTCGAAGGTGCCGGCCTCGATTTCGCCCTGGATGGTCTTCAGGCCGTCGATGATGCTGTCGCGCTCGGCATCGGTCAGCACGCCGACCTTGGCCAGCATGGTGGCGTGGGCGACGGAGCCCATGATGTCGTGACGATAGAGGCGCTGGTCGAAAGTGACAGAGGCGGTGAAGCGGGCGACGAAGGCGTCGACGGGTTCACTGAAGCGGCCGCCCCAGGACTGATTGGTCTTGTCAGTGCTCATGAATTCGCTCGTGATCGGCTGAAGGAAATTGGCGTTAAAACCTGCGGTGGATAATAACAGGGTTGCCAATCCTGTCGGTGACACTGGTCGCTACGTTTTTTTCTTATTTGACCGACCATACTCAATTGAGTCGCTGCCGCGTTTACGCAACGATATTTGTCAAATGGGCACTGTCGTCGCGGCAAGCGTCTACAGTTGGACGTGAGGGTCAGCGCAATTGTCGATCATGTGCCGAGCCTCATCGAAGCGTGCAACGTCAGTGCCGAAGCCGACTATTAAGAGAAGAGGGGTGTTCATATTGTGTAGCAGCAATCCCTACGGTGACGCCACGTCGCGGCTGGCTTCGAATGGAACTGCGCAGGCACCGATAAATATTGCAACCCGACGTACGGCACTTTTTGGCGCTCGCGCTAGTCTTAGCGTGGATCGCGGTGACGGATGTCACTTCACCTGTCTACGCTATCCTTGTGCGAGACTCACGCAGGAATCCAGCGCAATATGAATGTCCTGATCGTTGATGACGAACCCCAAGCCCGCGAGCGCCTGAGCCGTATGGTCGGCGAGCTCGAGGGTTATAGTGTCCTGGAGCCCAGCGCCACCAATGGCGATGAGGCATTGACCCTGATCGACAGCCTGAAGCCCGATATCGTGCTGCTCGACATCCGTATGCCTGGCCTCGACGGTTTGCAAGTCGCCGCAAGGTTGTGCGAACGCGAGACGCCACCGGCGGTGGTGTTTTGTACGGCCCAGGATGAATTTGCCGTAGACGCCCTGCAAGGCGCGGTGGGCTACCTGGTCAAACCTGTGCGTTCGGAGCAGTTGCTCGACGCCCTGAAAAAAGCCGAGCGCCCCAACCGCGTCCAGCTCGCGGCGCTGACTCGGCCGGCGGCAGAAACCGGCAGTGGCCCACGCAGCCATATCAGTGCGCGAACCCGCAAAGGCATCGAACTGATCCCGTTGGCTCAGGTGGTCTATTTCATCGCCGACCACAAATACGTGACCTTGCGCCACGAGGGTGGCGAGGTTCTGCTGGACGAGCCGTTGAAAGCCCTTGAAGACGAATTTGGCGACCGGTTCGTGCGTATCCACCGCAATGCACTGGTAGCCCGCGAGCGTATCGAACGCTTGCAGCGCACGCCACTCGGGCATTTCCAGCTGTTTCTCAAGGGACTCAACGGTGATGCGCTGATTGTCAGCCGACGTCATGTCGCGGGTGTGCGCAAGATGATGCAACAGCTTTAGCCCAGCGTTCGCGCACGGATATCACTCTCCTTACCGGACAGATGAGGCCAGGGGGGCGCTGTTTCTGATACAAGTCAAAGCGGATTTGGCTGAGCTGTTATTATCCGCTGTATCTATTCAGTACGGATTGATCCATGTCCCCTCGCGAAATCCGCATCGCTACCCGCAAAAGTGCCTTGGCCTTGTGGCAGGCCGAATACGTCAAAGCTCGTCTGGAACAAGCCCATCCGGGTCTGGCCGTGACGCTGGTGCCTATGGTCAGTCGCGGCGATAAACTGCTCGATTCGCCGCTGTCGAAAATCGGCGGCAAGGGCCTGTTCGTCAAAGAGCTGGAAACCGCGCTGCTCGAAAACGAAGCCGACATTGCCGTGCACTCGATGAAAGACGTGCCGATGGACTTCCCCGAAGGCCTCGGTCTGTTTTGCATCTGCGAGCGCGAAGACCCGCGTGACGCCTTTGTTTCCAACACCTATGCAAGCCTCGACGAGTTGCCTCAGGGCAGCGTGGTCGGTACCTCCAGCCTGCGTCGCCAGGCACAACTGCTGACCCGTCGCCCGGACCTGCAAATCCGCTTTCTGCGGGGCAACGTCAACACTCGGCTGGCCAAGCTCGACGCCGGTGAGTACGACGCAATCATCCTCGCGGCAGCCGGTTTGATCCGCCTGGGCTTTGAAGATCGCATCAGCTCTTCGATCAGTGTCGATGACAGTCTTCCAGCAGGTGGTCAGGGTGCCGTCGGTATCGAATGCCGCAGCGCCGACAATGACATTCATGCCCTGCTTGCCCCCTTGCATCACCAGGACACCGCCACGCGGGTCACTGCCGAACGTGCGCTGAACAAGCATTTGAACGGCGGCTGTCAGGTGCCGATCGCTTGCTATGCGGTGCTCGAAGGCGAGCAGATCTGGCTGCGCGGCCTGGTGGGCGACCCGAAGGGGGGGCTGTTGCTCCGTGCCGAGGCTCGTGCGCCACGCAGCGATGCCGAAGCCTTGGGTGTACAAGTCGCCGAAGACCTTCTTGGCCAGGGCGCCAACGACATTCTGAAGTCAGTCTATGGCGAGGCAGGTCACGAGTGACGGGGTGGCGCCTGCTGTTGACGCGTCCCGCAGATGATTCGGCGATGCTGACCGGTATTCTGGCCGAAAAGGGGATTTTCAGCAGCAGCTTGCCGCTTTTGGAAATAGAGCCGATTACTGTCTCTGAGACAATGCGCGCGGTGATTCAGGGCATGGATCGCTATTGCGCGGTCATCGTGGTCAGCAAGCCGGCCGCCCGAATCGGTGTGGATCTGGTCGAACGGTACGGGCCGCAATCACTGCGCTTGAAATGGTTCAGCGTGGGTGCGGCGACTGCGCAGATCCTTCAGGATCATGGGTTGGACGTCCGCTTCCCGGTGGAAGGCGATGACAGCGAAGCATTGCTTGAACTGACTCCGTTGCGCGAGGCTATCGCCCGGCCCGATGCTCGTGTGTTGATCATGCGCGGCGAAGGTGGACGTGAGCTGCTCGCAGAGCGTTTGCGCGAGCAAGGTGCTAGTGTCGATTATCTGGAGTTGTACCGTCGCGGCTTGCCGCGGTATGCCGAGGGGGCATTGCCTGAGCGGATTCAAGCTGAACGCTTGAACGGCGTCGTGGTCAGCAGTGGGCAGGGATTTGAGCACCTGCGCCAATTGGCGGGCAGTGCCTGGCCTGAGTTGGCGCGGTTGCCTTTGTTTGTTCCAAGCCCTCGGGTAGCCGAGATGGCGCTGGCCGCCGGCGCCCAAACAGTTGTGGATTGTCGTGGCGCCAGTGCCACGGCTTTGCTAACGGCGTTGCGGGAAACCCGGCCCGTTCTCTAATGCAAAGGATGGATACGTGAGCGAAACAGCCTTGCCAAAAGATAACGTCCAGCCAGCGCTCGATGCGTCGGTTGAAACTGTAAAGAGCCCTGAGCGGCGTCGTGGCAACGGGCTGGTGATCCTGGCAATGTTGCTGGGTGCCGCGGGGGTTGCCGCGGGTGGTTGGGGGATCTGGCAGGTGCGCAGCCTGCAGGCCAACAATCAGCAACAGCTGAGGCAATTGCAGGCCCTGAACGATCAGACGCAAAGCCTCAAGCTCAATGAGCAGCGCCTGACGGACCGGCTTGAGCAATTACCGCCTGCCGATGAACTGGAAGGCCGGCGACGCCTGGTGATCCAGTTGCAGGGCGACCAGCAGCGCTTGAATCAGCGTCTGGAAACGGTTCTGGGCGCCAGCCGCAAGGATTGGCGTTTGGCCGAGGCCGAGCACCTGCTGCGTCTGGCCAGCTTGCGCTTGTCTGCCTTGCAGGACATCAGCAGCGCTCAGGCACTGGTGCAAGGTGCGGATGAAATCCTTCGCGAGCAGAATGATCCGGGCTCTTTCGCCGCCCGTGAGCAGATTGCAAAAAGTCTTGCTGCGTTGCGCAGTACCGAACAACCGGATCGCACCGGGCTGTTCCTGCAACTGGGTGCCTTGCGTGATCAGGTGGCCGAACTCAGCGAACTCGCCCCGGAGTTTCATGAGCGCGATTCGCTGTCGGCCCTGACCTCCGATGGCGATGGCGCCAGTCGCTGGGCGCAATGGTGGGACCAGATTTCGCGCTACATTCGCATCGATTTCAATGCCGATAAAAACATTCGTCCATTGCTCGCCGGGCAAAGCCTGACCCAGGTCCGTCTGGCGCTGAGCCTGGCGCTTGAACAAGCGCAATGGGCTGCGCTCAACGGCCAGGCGCCGGTGTATACCCAGGCGCTGACCGAAGCGCGGGATGTGCTCAAGGGCAGCTTCAATCAGGACAACCCGCAAAGCAAAGTGATGCTTGAGCAGGTTGCCGGGTTGAGCAAGCAACCGGTAACGGTCATCACGCCTGACCTGGCGACCACCCTGAGCACGGTGCAGGCGTATCTGGAGCGGCGTAACGTCAGTGCCGAGGACTCGGTGAAACCTGCCGCGAGCACTACGCCGGTGACCAGCCCATGAAGCGATTTTATGTGATTGTGTTTTTGCTCATCGCTGCTGCCGGTGGGTTGGGGCTGGCCATCGCCCAGCACTCGGGTTACGTGCTGATCGCCTACAAGGCCTTCCGCTACGAATCGAGCCTGTGGGCGACGCTGGCACTGGTGGCGGTGATCTGGCTGGTGCTGTGGGGCATCAAGATGCTGATCGAGTTGGTGGCCACTTCCAGCGGTGTGGTCAATCCATGGTCGAATCGCAACCGCAGTCGTCGCGTACAAGTGGCAATCGAGCACGGTCAACTGGATCTGGCTGAAGGCCGTTGGGCCAGCGCTCAGCGTCACTTGTATCGCGCCGCTGAAGCCGAACGCCAGCCGCTGCTCTACTACCTGGGTGCTGCACGAGCAGCTAACGAGCAGGGGCACTATGACGAAAGCGACAGCTTGCTGGAGCGTGCGCTGGAACGCCAGCCTCAGGCCGAGTTGGCGATTGCCTTGAGCCACGCGCAGTTGCAGACCGATCGTGGCGATACCGGCGGTGCGCTGACAACCCTTCAGGCCATGCACGAGCGTCATCCTCACAGCGTTCAGGTCTTGCGTCAGCTGCAACGTTTGCATCAGCAGCGCGGCGACTGGTCGGCGGTTATTCGCCTGTTACCGGAATTGCGCAAGGACAAGGCGCTGCCGGCCAGCGAGCTGGCGGAACTGGAACGTCGTGCCTGGGGTGAAAACCTCACCCTGGCAGCCCACGGGGAGGAAGACGGCACGCTCGGATTGCAGGCACTCAACCGCGCCTGGCAACAGCTGACGTCCGCTCAGCGCCAAGAACCGCAGTTGGTGCTTGCCTATGCCGATCAGTTGCGACAATTGGGGGCTGAGATCGAGGCAGAAGAGGTTTTGCGGGGGGCACTCAAGCGTAAATATGACAGCCATCTGGCGCGGCTATATGGCTTGCTGCGTGGCAGCGACCCGGCGCGGCAATTGCACACGGCCGAGGGTTGGTTGAAGGACCACCCTGGCGACCCCAGCTTGCTGCTGACTCTGGGGCGGTTGTGTTTGCAAAGCAGCCTGTGGGGCAAGGCGCGGGACTATCTGGAAAGCAGCCTGCGGGTTCAGCGCAACCCCGAGGCGTGTGCCGAGCTTGCTCGCCTGCTGGCTCAGTTGGGTGACACGGAGCGCAGTAATCAGCTCTTCCAGGAGGGCCTGGGCCTCTTGGACAAGCGCTTGCTGGCCGCGCCGCTGCCGGTGCCTGCGCGCGCATAAGCTGCTGGATGGTCGGGTCGCCCTGGCAGGCGACCTGGTCGTTTGAAAATCGCGAAATATCCCTCTGCTACGCGAGTTGTAGGCAGAGTCTTACAATGGACTACATTTAGTCCTGTCTCTTCTGTCGGGAATTCCTTACATCTGTGGCGAAGTCTCGACACGGTGTTGCCTTGAAAGGCCAGAGGGCTTTCCTCTACCGTAACCGCCTGTCTCTTCTGTTACGGATAAGCCATGTCTTTGGCCAGCACACGCTCCTTGTTTTTCATGGCTTTCGTCGCAGGTGCCCTGGCCTTGGGCGCCTCGTACTATCTGGAATTCTCAATCGGGCTCAAACCGTGCGGGTTGTGCCTGGTACAGCGGTTTTTTCTCGCCCTGTTCACGACGGTCTGCCTGATTGCCGCGCTGCACGGGCCCAAACGCCTGGGCTGTTTACTCTATTGGCTGCTCAGCCTGTTCAGCAGCCTGGCAGGAATGGTGGTGGCGTGGCGTCAGGTGGTATTGCAAGGCGATCCGGTTCAGCACGTGTCGGGGTGCTCCCCCGACCTGGAAGGCCTGTTCACCCACATGTCCTGGCAGGGTGTTTTGAAACGGGCATTCAGCGGAACGGCTGACTGCGTGGAAATTTCCTGGACGCTGTTCGACCTGAGTATTCCCGAATGGAGTCTGCTGTTTTTTGTCGGAGTGACGACTCTCGGGGCTTACCAGATCGTGCAGCTGGTCTGGTATGCGTATCAGCGACCGCCCAGCGGCGAGTCGTCGCATCGGGGCAGGGCAGGTGATTAAACACTTGTATGAACTTTATCTCCTGCGTACCTTGAAGCTGTTGGCGTGCGGGCATAATCTGGCCCGCACGTATCATTGGAATTGTTGCCCGATGGTGCTCAGCCTGGCCAAATCTTGATCTTCAAGTCTTGCGGCGAGTGCGGGCGGCATTACCCATAAGGGAAGAGAGATCACCATGCTCGAAAGTTGTCAGAATGCTCAGGAACGCTGGGGTGGAGTGCATCTGCTGATCGATCGTTGGTTGCAGGAGCGTCACGAACTGGTTCGGGCCTATGATGCTCTCGGCGCCAAGCCCGAGGCTCTGGGTGAAAACCGCAAGCCGTTGCAGGAGTTCTGTGGTGTCCTGGTCGATTACGTCTCTGCCGGTCACTTCGAAATCTACGAACAACTGACGGGCGAGGCCAAGGCGTTCGGTGATACACGCGGGCTTGAATTGGCTGAAACCATTTACCCGCGCATCGACGTGATCACCGAGAAGCTGCTGGCGTTCAACGATCTCTGCGATGCAGGCAAGTGCGTTGCCGAGAAATTCCAGGAGCTTGGCGGCCTGTTGCACGAGCGCTTCGAACTGGAAGATTGCCTGATCGAAGTACTGCACACGGCCCACAAGGAAGAAACTCCAGAGCAGGCCTGAGTTTCTCCTCGATATAAACGATCCCTGAAACGGTGCGCACTGCGCACCGTTTTTCGTTTGGGCGATTGCTCAGCCCGTCGCGCCGAGCAGTTCGATTTCAAATACCAGAGGCGTGAACGGGGCAATCAGGTCCCCCGCGCCATCGGCACCGTAGGCTTGCGCGGATGGAATCACCAGGCGCCATTTCGCACCCACCGGCATCTGTTGCAACGCACTGCGCCAGCCACTGATCACGCTGTCGAGGCTGAACCATTGCGCCTGGTTGTTCTGATCGAACACCGTGCCGTCGGGCAGCTTGCCAATGTAGCGAACCTGCACCTTGCCATTAGGCCCGGCCTTGGCGCCGTTGCCCGCGACCAGTTCGGTCAGCAGGATGCCATCCGCCAGTTCGCGAACCCCGGGTTTTGCCTTCTCGGCCGTCAGGAAACGTTGTTCCTTGTCCAAGGCAACTTCGCTTTGCGGTACGGCGGGCTGCTCGGCCATTTGCGCTTCGTGCTCAGCCAGGATCTGCTCGATTTGCTGATCTTTCAGCGCCAGTGGCTTGCCTTGATAGGCTTGTTGCAAACCTTCCACCAGTGCCTGGATTTGCAGATCGGGAGCCTCCAGGCGCAGACGTTCACCCAGACTGGCACCGAGGCTGTAGGCGAGATCATGGGCGTCAGTTTCCGTGGTTTTTTCTGCGGCTTGAGCCATTGAAAAAAACACGCACAAGGGTAAAAAAAGGTAACGCGACATGGGCACTCTCCAGCCAGGGATGGGGAGGATTATGCCAGTGAGAATGCCGTGACCGGTGAACTGCTTTTAAGTGTGGGCAGAACATTTTCA
The DNA here is from genome assembly GCF_007713465.1 of Pseudomonas sp. H3(2019). Classification (GTDB taxonomy): domain Bacteria; phylum Pseudomonadota; class Gammaproteobacteria; order Pseudomonadales; family Pseudomonadaceae; genus Aquipseudomonas. Next base: position 134,140 of record NZ_VMSG01000001.1, read on the forward strand.
AATCGCTGCAACGCCCGGCACTCGATACTGTCAACATGCCCTAGCGGCGGTAGCAGCAGAGGTCTAGTATGAGCCGCACTCACGTCAGCCAGGAGGTAAACCATGTCGGCCAATAAGAAGCCTGTAAATACTCCGTTGCACTTACTCCATCAGCTTTCGGGCAGCTTGCTCGAGCATTTGGAAAACGCTTGTTCCCAAGCCTTGGCTGATGCTGAAAAACTGCTCGCCAAACTGGAAAAGCAGCGCGGAAAAGCACAGGAAAAACTGCACAAATCTCGCACCAAATTGCAGGACGCTGCGGCGGCCGGCAAAGCCAAGGCACAAGCCAAGGCCAAAGATGCGGTAAAAGAACTTGAAGACCTGCTCGATGCGCTCAAAGAGCGTCAGTCCGAGACGCGCGGCTACATTCTGCAGCTCAAGCGCGATGCCCAGGAAAGCCTGAAACTGGCTCAGGGTATTGGTCGCGTGAAAGAGGCCGTCGGCAAAACGCTGACCCTGCGTTCGGCCAAGCCAGCCGCCGCTGCTGGCACCACGAAAAAACCGGCTGCCAAACCGGTAGCTGCCAAAGCACCGGCCAAGGCTCCAGCGAAAGCCGCCGCCAAACCTGCAGTGAGAAAAACAGTCGCTGCCAGTGCTGCTAAACCGGTTGCCAAACCGACCGCTGCCAAACCGGCTGCCAAACCTGCAGTAGCGAAAACCGCCGCGGCGAAACCTGCTGCCAAACCAGCAGTAAAAACCGCTGCGGCGAAACCGGCTGCCAAGCCAGCCGCTAAACCGGTTGCTGCGAAACCTGCCGCCAAGCCAGCGGCCAAACCTGCAGTTGCCAAAGCGCCGGCCAAGCCCGCGGCTAAACCAGCCGTCGCTGCCAAGCCTGCAACGTCCAGCGCTGCCAAGCCGGTTGCTGCAAAACCTGCTGCCAAACCGGCAGTGAAAAAGCCAGTCGTGGCCAAACCTGCTGCCGCTAAACCAGCCGCAGCAAAACCGGCAACCGCACCAGCGGCTGCCAAGCCTGCACAGGCGGCTTCACCTGCTCCAGCCGCGAGCACGCCAGCCGCTTCGCCTGCACCGGCAGCGGCTGCAAGCACTACCAACACCCCGACCAGCGCTTCCTAAGTGCCGGTCACCGCGACGCGCAGCTGATTCAGCGCGTCGCGGTTCAGGTTGGCGGCGCTCGCCGCCAACCCTTCCAGCCACACGGCCAGGTCTTTGGCTTGACCCTGCGGCCATGCTTGCGCCGCATTCTCCAGGCGCAACAACAGTTGCCGCTCCGCTTCCAGCTCCAGCGCTTTTACTTGCGTCCGTAACGTGTTCAGTTCCTCGTCGGCGAGGGCTGCGGCCTTCCACTGCGTACGCAGTTGTCGAAGCGGTTGCACGACTTCCGTATGCCACGGCCCGGCCAGGTGCTGGAGGTGTTGCAGGCGTTGCGCATTGCATCTCACTCCGCGCTGTCCGAGCCAGGCTGCGCACAACAACAGGCAAACGTCGGCGCCGGCGGCTTGCAGTTTCAGGCAGGCGTCCTCAACACCCGCTCGGGTGTAGAGGGTCAGGGAAAAGCTCCACAGGTCAGAGGACATAGTGCTACTCGCGCCAGTTGCGAGCGAAGCTGGTAGACTCCGCCGCCATTATGATTCGACTTCAGAACCTGACTTTACAACGTGGCCCGCAACGTCTGCTAGAAGACGCCGAGCTGACCCTGCACGCCGGTCACAAAGCCGGCCTGATCGGTGCCAACGGCGCCGGCAAATCCAGCCTGTTCGCCTTGTTGCGGGGTGAACTTCACCCGGACTCGGGCGACTGCTTCCTGCCGGCCGATTGGCGTATCGCCCACATGCGTCAGGAGGTCGACACGCTCGAGCGCCTGGCGGTCGACTACGTGCTCGATGGCGACTTGCGCCTGCGTCAGGTCCAGCAAGACCTGGCTGCGGCCGAAGCGGCCCATGACGGTGCCGCACAGGCGCGTCTGCACGCTGAACTCGACAGCGCCGACGGGTACACCGCCGATGCCCGGGCGCGCAAGTTGCTCGCGGGCCTGGGGTTCACCAACGAGCAGATGGATCGTCAGGTCGGAGATTTCTCCGGTGGCTGGCGGATGCGTCTGAACCTGGCGCAGGCGCTGATGTGCCCGTCGGACCTGTTGCTGCTCGACGAACCGACCAACCACTTGGACCTCGACGCCATTATCTGGCTGGAAGAGTGGCTCAAGAGCTATCCCGGCACTTTGCTGCTGATTTCCCACGACCGCGATTTCCTCGACGCCGTGGTCGATCACGTGGCTCATGTCGACCAGCGCAAGATTACCCTCTATCGCGGTGGCTACTCGGCGTTTGAGCGTGCCCGTGCCGAACGTCTGGCCCAGCAACAACAGGCCTACGAGAAGCAACAGGCGCAACGTGCGCACATGGAAAGTTACATCGCCCGCTTCAAGGCCCAGGCCACCAAGGCCCGTCAGGCCCAGAGCCGGATCAAGGCGCTGGAGCGGATGGAAGAGTTGTCCGCCGCCCACGTCGATTCGCCGTTCGACTTCGTCTTCCGCGAGTCGGTGAAAATTTCCAGCCCGTTGATCGACCTCTCCGACGCCCGTCTGGGTTATGGCGAGCGAGCCGTGCTGGAGAAGGTCAAGCTGCAACTGACTCCCGGCGCGCGGATCGGTTTGCTCGGCCCCAACGGTGCCGGTAAATCGACCCTGATCAAAAACCTCGCCGGTGAACTCGAGCCGTTGTCCGGCCGGTTGACCCGTGGCGAAAACACCGTGGTCGGCTACTTTGCCCAGCACCAATTGGATTCGCTGGATTCCAAGGCCAGCCCGTTGCTGCACTTGCAGCGTCTGGCGCCGACCGAACGCGAGCAGACCCTGCGCGATTTCCTCGGTGGTTTCGATTTCCGCGGTGCACGGATCGACGAGCCGGTGCTGAATTTCTCCGGCGGTGAAAAGGCCCGTCTGGCGCTGGCATTGATCGCCTGGGGCCGGCCGAACCTGTTGCTGCTCGACGAACCGACCAACCACCTGGACCTGGAAATGCGCCTGGCGCTGACCATGGCCCTGCAAGAATTCAGTGGCGCAGTGCTGGTGGTCTCCCACGATCGTCATCTGCTTAAAAGCACCACGGATAACTTCTTCCTGGTGGCCGATGGCAAGGTCGAAGAATTCGACGGCGATCTGGAAGACTACGCCCGTTGGCTGGTCGATTATCGCCAGCGCAATGCACCGGTGAACAACTCGCCGGTCAATCCGGACAAGACCGACAAGAAAGCCCAGCGTCAGGCTGCTGCTGCGTTGCGTCAGCAACTGGCACCGCACAAGCGCGAAGCCGACAAGCTCGAAGCCGAGTTGGGCAAGCTGCACGAGAAGCTGGCGAAGATCGAAACCAGCCTCGGCGACAGCGCCGTCTACGAAGCCGCCCGCAAGGATGAACTGCGTGATTTGTTGGCCGAACAGGCCAGGCTGAAGGTTCGCGAAGCCGAGCTTGAAGAAACCTGGATGGAAGCGCTGGAACTGCTCGAAAGCATGCAGGCAGAGCTGGAAGCGCTGTCCTGAAAGCTGCCTGCCAGCGTTCGGTTATGACGCTGGCGCGGCAGCGAAGAGTTGTCGAGCGGCTTCGGAAAGTAGGCCAGGCTGCCGCTAACACTGGTCGGCAGGGCCATTTTCCTGCAAAAAATCGATAGTCATTCGCAGGCCAGCGCATTAGTTTAGACGTCTATAACGAGTCTGAGTCGAGGTGTGCGATGGTGCTTGAGACATGGCTGGCGTTTTTTGCCGCCTGTTGGGTGATCAGTCTTTCCCCGGGCGCCGGTGCTATTGCGTCGATGTCCTGCGGTTTGCAGTACGGTTTCTGGCACGGCTACTGGAACGCCCTCGGCCTGCAACTGGGGCTGGCGATGCAGATTGCGATTGTCGCCGCCGGTGTCGGTGCGATCCTCGCCACGTCGGCCACGGCCTTCTACGCGATCAAATGGTTTGGCGTGGCGTATCTGGTGTATCTGGCGGTCAAGCAATGGCGTGCACTGCCCAGCAACATGAGCGATGACGCGGCCATTCGGCAGATCGGAAAACCGCTGGCGCTGGTGTTTCGCGGGTTCCTGGTGAATGTCAGCAACCCCAAGGCGCTGGTGTTCATGCTGGCGGTGCTGCCGCAGTTCATCGACCCGCACGCGCCGCTGGTGGCGCAGTACCTGATCCTTGGCGTGACCATGATCTGTGTCGATCTGATCGTGATGGCGGGTTACACCGGTCTCGCTTCCAAGGTTCTGCGACTGCTGCGCACACCCAAGCAACAACGACGGATGAACCGTACGTTTGCCGGACTGTTCATCGGCGCGGCCGGGCTGCTGGCGACCATTCGCAGAGCCGCGGTGTAACACCCGCAACGCACAAAAAAGGCGACCTCAAGAGGTCGCCTTTTTCGTTCCCGTCAATGTTACTTAGCGCAGAATAACCGGCGCCGTATCCTGCGGCAGGTTATTGCGCAGTGGCGCTTGCCCCGGCTGTTGCTGAGCACCGCGACCGAGTTGTTCACTCAACTGACGGGCCACGTCCTCACCCAGCGACTTGGACACATCACGTACCACCCGTGGGCGGTTCAGCGAAACCTTGACGTCTTCGCTGTTGACCAGCTTGGTGTCCTGGCCATCACCCATGGCGGTGAACGCCGAAGTGATTTCAAAGGTCCGGGTGTTGATCAGACTGAAGTCCGCCACCAGGCTCAGCCCGAGAATCGCCGAATAGCTGTTGGTGTTGGCCAGCGCGGTGATGTCACGCGTGAAGTCGATATCCGACAAGGTGCCGAACAACACATAGTCGGCGCCCTTGTAGTTACCGGCCTTGATCCGCTTGATCACATCAAAGACGTCTTCCTTGGACTTGGCCGTGTAGGGCGAGCCTTGTACCAGCTGGAACATCCCGGACTTGAGAATTTCGCCCTTGATGTCGCCGCTGAACTTGCGAAGCTCGCCTTGCTCGATGTAGCTGCTGCTGGACTCGGTCTCGTTGTAGCTCGATGAGCCGCTGGCGTGGTACATGCCAGCCTGCATGTTGCTCTGCGCAGAGACGGTGTGGATGTACTCCTCCACCCGCTCTTGGTAAGCGAGGTCGGTGACCGCGATTTTCGGGGCCGCCTGCGCGCCAAACGCGCAGGCCAGGGCCATGATGCCAATCCATGCACGCATTGCTTAACGCTCCGTGGTTTTGCGGATCTCTTTCTCGTCCATCCACTCGGCCAGGCCGCTTTCAACGTCGATCAGTTGCAGGCTGAACTTGTAGAAAACGTCCTTGTAGTCGCTGCTGCGCTTGACGATCGAGCTGATCGAACCTTCAAGACGGTATTTGGCAGCGACCATGTTGCCGGTCTTGGCCACGGTGCCTTTCTTGTACAGGCCGCTCTGGTTTTGCAGCTTGAGCTGGTCGACCTGGCTCTGCATCGCGGTGTTGTCGCTGGCAAAGCGGGCAGTGCCGGACTTCATCAGCTGAGTCTTGATGCTGGTGGTGATTTCGCGGGTATCGATGTATTCGCTGGTCTTGTTCTTCACGTCGTAGACCTGCACGACCGGGCGGCCCTGCAAGATGCCGGACTGGGCCAGGGAACGGGTCATGGATTCGGCGATCATCTGCAGGTCAGTGGAACCGAACTCGTTGGTCACCAGCTCAACAGCCTTGCTGTCGCCGTAACCGATGTTTTTCCCGCCCAGGACCGGCGAGTTGTTGGCGCAACCGCTGGCCAGAAGGGCGACCACGGCAAGGAACGAAAAGCGTGTAAACATGGGAATGTCTCTCTGTCACGAAATAGGGCAAGACTTAAGGGGTTTTGACTTCAAGGCGGAAGTCAGTGGCCTTGGGCACAGGCGCAATGGCTGGCAGGAACGTGGCCTGCGCGGCATACAGGTTCAGGGTTTTCCAGCTTTCTTCATCGGCCACCGGGAAGCCGTCGTCACCCAGCCAGACGAAGCGGTAGTACATCGTCATGTTGGTGTGGCTGGTGTTGTTCAGCGCGACCTTGACGGTCAGGAAGCCGTTTTCACGGGCGACCCGCATCGCGCCAATGGCGATGTTGTTGAACTTGTTCATCACCACGACTGTGCTCGCGGCACTGCCAGGCGCAGGTGGCGGCGGGGTGGCGCAACCGGCCAGCAGAGCCAGGGCGGCGACAGCAATCAGTTTGAAACGCATCGAGAAGCTCCGCTTAAGGTTGTTTGACGCTGGCCACGACTTGCGGGGTGGCGCTTGGGATCACGTGGGCGGCGACGCCGCTGGCGAACACCTGGTTGCCCACCGTACGCAGGCTGATCACCTGGTAGCGCTGATCGACCTTGACCGTGATTCGCGAACCGCCCAGAGCGTTCGGCAGGCTCAGTTGGTGCTCGCCTTTGGCCAGACGCAGGCGCACCACTTGGGTGTTGTCGGGCAGGGTGCGCCAGGTGCGGGTATCCGCCCCTTCCAACACCGTCGACGTAATGCCTACAGCCAGACCGGCCAGAGGGTTGGTCTCGTTGATCTTCTTTTGCGCCACGGCGCGAGTCACGGCGCGGACGGTGGTGCGCAGGATGATCCCGGGCATATCGTCACGCAGTGCGCGGCGGGACATGGCAGTGGTGCTGTTGAGCTGGGTCAGGTTCTGTTGCTGGCCGTCGACACCGATCTGTGCGTACGTCACGGTCGAGGTGTCAGGCTTGATCACCGGGAATGACAGTGGGGTAATCACCACGTTGTTGCTGATCGGCAGTGGCAACGGAATGCGGATCGAGTCACGGCTCGGCGCCAGGCCGCTTTGCACGACGATCAGGATGTCGCTTTCTTCGCTTTTGCCGGCCGGCTTGTCCAGGTTCAGCAGTGCTTGTTCGAGCAGCGGAGTGTTAGGGCGCAGTTCGGCAGCTTTGCGATAGCCCGGCGCGGCCAGGTCTTTTTCGCCCAGGGCTTCGTAGACGAAACCGGCCAGGTAATGGCTGAACGCGCTCTGATAGCTGTTCTTCAGGCCGACCACTTCAGGCGCCTCGAGACTCGCCACCGGGTAACCCTGCAGGTCCTTGTACTGAGTCTTGATGCCTTGCTTCTCGGCCTCGTCCTCGCGCTTGAGGTATTCCTTGTCGCGCAGTTCAGCGATCACCGCTTCACGTTCGTGGGTCTTCTTGATTTCGGTACGGGCGCCGTCGAAATCGTTCACTGCCAGCAGGTTCAAGGCCATTTGTGTGGTCAGCATGACTTTTTCGTAGTCATACCCTTCGTAGCGGCGGACCTTGTCATTGACCAGAAAGCTGCCGAACTGGGCCAGGTACTTGTCGGTGTCCAGCTTGACCGACTCTTCCCAGCTACCGACGACCTGGTCCGCGCTTCTCCACGCGGCCTGGCTGCCGGTCAGGTCGCCCTTGGCACGTAGCAGTTCACCTTTCTCGAAGTAATAGAGCAGGTCCTTGCTTTCGCCTGTGTTGTTCTTTTCCAGCAGGGTCAGGGCGGCGTCGACGTTACCGCTGGCCAACTGCTGGTTGGTTTGTTGCAGTTCTGTGTCGTAGCTGCGAAAGGCCGAACAACCGGCAAGCAAAGTGACTGCGCTGAGCGCGATCGAGGTGAGGGCGCGGGATGCCATGAGTACTTCTTCCCTGAGTTTAAACAGCCGAGCGTGCTGGTCGGGCTGGGTGAACCAATCGACAGGGAAAATGGCTTTCCATGCCAAATCCTCATAAAAAGAGGAGCTTAAATACCCGATCGCAATAACGAGGGCGCGGCATTATAAGCGCGGATGCTGGCCATGTAATGGCTTTTTAATTTCATTTTTCTAGAAATGCCATCATCCGGGAGATGTCCGAATCCTCAAACTGTGGACGACAAAGCTTGAGTGGGAAGCATTGAGAGTGAACAATGTGTTACTTCGTATTATCAATTGAGATTCATTCATGACTGTCCCGTCCCGTTTCCTGGCCTGGCTGGTGTTCCCGTTGTTTGCCTTGTGCAGTTTCAATTTGCTGGCCGACACGGTGGAAGGTGCGCCACAGGCACTGCATTTGCTCGATTACATTGGTGCCGATTACCCGGCGACCGTGGAGGCGGGACAGGTCATCGATGACGGCGAATACCGCGAACAGCTGGAGTTTCTCGGCGTCTTGCAGGGGCTGATCGTTGCGCTGCCGGCAAAACCCGAGCGCGCCGAGCTCGAGCAGGGCGTGAGCAATCTGCGTAACGCGGTGACCCAGCGTCAGGACGGTGCGCAGGTAGCTCGTCTGGCGCGGCAATTGGGCGCGAGACTGGCAGTGGCCTATGAAGTCAGCCAGGCACCGATCATTACCCCGGATCCCACGCGGGGTGCGCCGTTGTACGCGCAGCACTGCTCGGTGTGCCATGGCGACGCCGGTGCCGGTGATGGTCCTGCAGGTGTTGGCCTGACGCCGCCACCGGCCAATCTGCGTGATGCCACGCGGCTCGACCGCCTGAGCCTGTACGCGATCTACAGCACGTTGGGGCAGGGCATCGAAGGCACGGACATGCCGGCCTTCGCCGATCAACTCGACGAGCGTCAACGCTGGGATCTGGCGACCTACATCGCCGCGTTCAGCGCCGATCCGGCCACGGCGAAAAGTGAAAAGAACTTCAACCTTGCCGATCTTGCCCGGCAGACCCCGGTGGAAGTGCTGGCGGCCGAAGGCCCTCAGGCAGCCGCTACGTTCCGCGCCCAGCGCGCCCAACCGCCGCAGGTCAAGCGCGGCCCGGCGCAGTTGCTCGATTACACCGCAGCGACCCTCGACAAGAGCCTGGCCGCGTACCGTGCCGGCGAGCGTGAGCAGGCTTATGACCTCTCGGTAGCGGCGTATCTGGAGGGCTTCGAACTGGTCGAAAGCTCGCTGGACAACGTCAACACCGTGGTGCGCAAAGACACTGAAAAATCCCTGATGGCTTACCGTCAGTCGTTGCAGGACGGGCTGCCGGTCGAGCAAGTCGAGCAACGGCTGGCGTTTGCCAAAACCAGGTTGAAAGAGTCTGCGGACCTGCTGGGCAGCGATGGTTTGAGCTGGTCGCTGAGCTATGTCTCCGGTTTGCTGATTCTGTTGCGCGAAGGGCTGGAAGCGATTCTGGTTCTGGCTGCGGTGCTGGCGTTTTTGCGCAACACCGGTCAGCAGTCGGTGATTCGCAGCGTCAACATCGGTTGGGGATTGGCGCTGGTGGCGGGTTTGGCGACCTGGGCGCTGGCGGCCTACGTGATCGATGTCAGCGGTGCCCAGCGCGAACTGCTGGAAGGCTGCACCGCATTATTTGCCAGCGTCATGGTGCTCTGGCTCGGGGTGTGGATGCACGACCGTCGTCACGCGGCGGCCTGGCAGGATTACATCAAGAGCAGCCTGGTCAGTGGCGGTGGGCGTTTCGGGTTTGCGGCGCTGGCGTTTTTCTCGGTCTACCGCGAGCTGTTCGAAGTGGTGCTGTTTTACGAAACCCTGTGGCTGCAAGCCGGCCCGGCCGGGCATAACGCAGTACTGGCGGGTGGCGCCACGGCGCTGGTGCTGTTGATCGGTCTGGCCTGGGTGATCCTGCGCGGTTCGGCAAAACTGCCGCTGGCGCTGTTCTTCGGGATCAACGCCGGTTTGCTCTGCGCGTTGTCGGTGGTGTTCGCCGGGCATGGCGTCAAGGCTTTGCAGGAGGCCGGGATCTTCGGCACTCGTCCGGTGCCATTCTTTGACTTCGACTGGCTGGGGATTCACGCTGACGCTTACTCGCTGGGTGCGCAGGTGGTGGCGATTCTGGCGATTGTCGTGCTGTATAGCCGTAGTCGCATGGCGGAGAAGCGACGGGTGCAGGTTTCTTAAAAGGAAATACACAATGCGTGTCTGGATCGATGCCGACGCCTGCCCTCGGGCAGCCAAGGACCTGGTGGTGAAGTTTGCGCTCAAGCGCCAATTCGAGGTGGTGATGGTGGCCGGTCAGCCGCAGATCAAGCCGGGCCTGGCCCTGGTGAAGTTGATCGTGGTGCCGAGCGGTCCAGACGCGGCCGACGATTACCTGGTGGAGCACGCGGTACCGGGTGAGTTGGTGATTTGCAGCGATGTACCACTGGCCGACCGTTTGGTGAAAAAGGGCGTTGCGGCGCTGGATCCTCGGGGCAAGGAGTTCGATGCGCAGAACATGGGCGATCGGCTGGCGGTGCGTAACCTGTTCACCGACCTGCGTGAGCAGGGTCAGATGGGCGGCGGGCCGGCGCCGTTTGGCGATCGCGAGAAGCAGGCGTTCGCCAATGCGCTGGACCGGATACTTACGCGGCTATCTCGAAAGTCTTGAGCCTTGTGGTGAACCCTGTGGGAGCGAGCTTGCTCGCGATAGCGACCTAACCGCCGACATCAATGTTGAATTTGCTGACCCCATCGCGAGCAAGCTCGCTCCCACATTAGTCAGTGTTACGCATCATCATTCTCATGCGTCAGCTCTAAAACCCGATCAACCAGCTTGTTGATCCCTGAAGCCGCTTCGCTGATTGATTGCGCCAGCATATAGGCCGGAGTGCTGACCAGTTTGCGTGCCTTGTCTTCGATGATCTCGCCAACGGCACAATCGACATGGGTCGCGCCCATTCGGGTCATGGCGGCGGCGGTGTCGGCGTCGTTGCCGATGGTGCAGGTCACGCCCGGGCCGTAGATTTTCGCCGCCAACGCCGGCGAGATGCAGATCAGGCCAACCGGTTTGCCGGCTTCGGCAAAGGCTTCGGCCAGCGCCAGGACATCTGGCTGAATGCTGCAACCGGCGCCTTCGATGGCGAAGTTGGACAAGTTCTTCGCTGCGCCAAAACCACCGGGCACGATCAGCGCATCGAAGTCTTCGGCGTTGGCTTCACGCAGGTCTTTCACTTGCCCGCGGGCAATGCGCGCCGACTCCACCAGCACATTGCGCGACTCGGGCATTTCTTTGCCCGTCAGGTGGTTGACCACATGCAATTGCGCGATATCAGGGGCGAAACATTGCACCTGCGCGCCGCGTTGGTCGAGGCGCAGCAGGGTCATCACGCTTTCATGGATCTCGGCGCCGTCATACACGCCACAGCCGGAAAGTATCACTGCAACTTTTTTGCTCATGGGTTCTTCTCCAGTTTCATGGCGTTAAATGTCCACTAATTTGTCACTCGTTGCCATAGGGTTATTTCACGGCTACACCTAGGATCAGTCATCACCATTGCGATCAGGTCGCGTCATGGACTTCATTCTGTATGCGGTGCCGTTTTTCTTCGTGTTGATTGCCGTCGAGCTGCTGGCGGATCGTTGGCGCGGGGTGCGTAATTATCGCCTGGCCGATGCGATCAACAGCCTCAGCACCGGCGTGTTGTCGACCACCACCGGCCTGCTGACCAAAGGTGTGGGGCTGGTGACGTACGCGTTTGCGCTGAAGCATCTGGCGTTGTTCGAGCTGTCGGCCGAGAGCGTTTGGGTGTGGGTGTTCGCCTTTGTTGCCTATGACTTCTGCTACTACTGGCTGCATCGCATGGGGCATGAGCGCAACATCCTCTGGGCGGCGCATTCGGTGCACCACCAAAGCGAGGACTACAACCTCTCCACGGCATTGCGCCAGACCAGCACCGGGTTTCTGCTGAGCTGGATTTTCTACTTGCCGATGGCGGTACTCGGCGTGCCGCTGCTGGTGTTCATCAGCGTCGCGGCGCTGAATCTGCTGTACCAATTCTGGGTTCACACCAAACACATTCCCAAGCTTGGCTGGTTCGAATGGTTCTTCGTCACGCCCTCCAACCATCGGGCTCACCATGCGCAGAACGCGCTCTACATGGATCGCAACTACGGTGGGGTGTTCATTATCTGGGATCGGCTGTTTGGCTCGTTCCAGGAAGAAGACGACAACGAACCGGTGATTTTTGGCGTGACCACACCGTTGGCGAGCTGGAATCCGTTGTGGGCGAATGTGCAGTTCTATGCGCAGTTATGGGCCGATGCACGACGCGCCGAGCGCTGGTGGGACAAGCTGCGAATCTGGTTCATGCGCACCGGTTGGCGGCCCGCGGACGTGGCGGCGAAGTACCCGATGAACAAGCCGGACCTAAGTCAGTTCCGCAAATTCGAGGTGCCGCTGGACGGGCGACAGCAGGTGTATATCGCGTTGCAGTTTTGCTTGTACATCGCGCTGGGCAGCTACCTGATGAATCTGGAACGAAGCTTGCCAGCCGCGGCCCTGGTGTTGGGTTGGGGGGCGGTAGCGCTGGGGTTGTTTGTGCTGGGCGTAGCCCTGGAGAATCGCCCGCAGGCGTTGAAACTGGAGTTGCTGCGGCTGGCGCTGAACTTGCCGCTGGTGTGGCTGGCGCCGCTGGTCGGGCTATGGCCGGCCAGCGCGGTGGGCTGGATCGGCTTGCTCAGTTATAGCCTGCTCAGCGGCATCGGTCTCTACTGCTGCAAAAACCGCATCACTCGACTGGCGTCGTAGGTTCGCTGCTCTTGGCCTTTTCAGCTTGCAGGACTTGATCGTCTTCGTAGATTTTCCTGGCGAGGCGAGCATTCTTGAAACGCCGGCGCAGCCACAGGCAGAAGCCCAGCACCAGCAGGGCGCCGAGTACCCACAGTTCGTACTTCTTGACGCTGCCGAGCATGCCTTCGAGCACCGCGCCAAAGTGGTAAGCGGCAGCCGCCAGGGCGCTGGCCCATATCGCCGCACCAATACCATTGAGTATCAGGTAGCGTCCCGGCGGATAACCCGACAGGCCGATGGCCACGGGCATTACCGTGCGCAGGCCGTAGACGAAGCGAAAGCTCAGCACCCAGATGTCCGGGTGCTTGCGGATATGCTCCAGCGCCCGATCACCCATCAGTTGCCAGCGTGGTTTGCGCGCCAGCAGTTTGCGGCCGTGTTTGCGCCCCAGGAAGTACCACAGCTGATCGCCGGCGTAACTGCCGAAGAACGCCACGACCACCACCAGGTTGATGTCCATGTATCCACGGAACGCGAGGAAGCCTGCGAGTACCAAAATGGTTTCGCCTTCGAAGAACGTGCCGAGGAAAAGGGCAAAGTAGCCGAAGTCATGCAGAAATTGTTGGAGCATTGTCTGGGTGCTGGCGAAATGAACGCGCAGCCTAACCCTTCAGGCACATTCAGGAAAGTGTCGAAATGTGTCTCGACGTGAACATTTCCTACAAGGACAATGGTTGCGACTACAGGTCACAGGCGTGCACATAACTGTAATGTGTTGGTCATAATGGCCGCTTATAACTGTCACGCTCGCCCGCCAGCGCGGGCTCAGGAGTCTGCCGTGAGCTTTACCCCCGCCAACCGTTTGTTTCCTGCAACCCGCCTGCGTCGCAATCGTCGTGATGAATTTTCGCGCCGTCTGGTCCGCGAAAACATCCTGACCACCAATGATCTGATTCTCCCGGTCTTTGTGCTTGACGGTGAAAACCGTCGCGAAGCGGTTGCCTCGATGCCAGGCGTCGAACGTCTGACCATCGACCTGTTGCTCGAAGAAGCGGCCCGCTGGGTCGAACTGGGCATTCCAGCCGTGGCGCTGTTTCCGGTGACCCCGGCCGATCTCAAATCCCTCGACGCTGCCCAGGCGTGGAACCCGGAGGGTATCGCCCAGCGCGCCACTCGCGCCCTGCGTGCACGCTTCCCGGAGTTGGGGGTGATTACCGACGTAGCGCTGGACCCGTTCACCACCCACGGTCAGGACGGTATTCTGGATGAAGAAGGTTATGTGCAGAACGACGTCACCGTCGATGCGCTGGTCAAACAGGCCTTGTCCCACGCCGCTGCCGGTGCGCAGGTGGTGGCTCCGTCGGACATGATGGACGGCCGCATCCAGGCGATCCGTGAAGCGCTGGAGCTGGCCGGTCACGTCAACGTGCGGATCATGGCTTACTCGGCCAAGTACGCCAGCGCCTATTACGGTCCGTTCCGCGATGCGGTGGGTTCAGCGCTGAACCTGGGCAAGGCCAACAAGGCGTCCTATCAAATGGACCCGGCCAACGGCAACGAAGCCCTGCACGAAGTGGCGGCGGACTTGTCAGAAGGCGCGGATATGGTCATGGTCAAGCCAGGCATGCCGTACCTGGACATCCTTTACCGGGTCAAAGAAGAATTTAAAGTGCCGACCTTTGTCTATCAGGTCAGCGGTGAATACGCGATGCACATGGCAGCGATCCAGAATGGCTGGTTGAGCGAAGGGGTTATTCTAGAGTCCCTGACCGCTTTTAAACGTGCTGGAGCTGATGGCATCCTGACTTACTTTGCCGTACGTGCCGCTCAATTGTTACGAGAGCAACAATAGCCCTCCCAGGAACATCCGATGAATACCGAAGGACTCACTGAAGTTGCCGTAAAAGAAGCTCAGCCGCTGGTTGAGCCTGTCGTTGAAATCGAGCCTGCCCCACCCGCGGTGGTGGTAGCCGAAGTGGCACCGGCGGCGCCGGCAGTCGCGATTCCAGGCCTGGATGACAGCAGCTTGTACATCCATCGTGAGCTGTCGCAACTGCAGTTCAACATCCGCGTGCTGGAGCAGGCGCTGGATGAGTCCTATCCGTTGCTGGAACGGCTGAAATTTCTGCTGATCTTCTCCAGCAACCTGGACGAGTTCTTCGAGATTCGTGTTGCCGGGCTCAAGAAACAGATCACCTTCGCCCGTGAACAAGCCGGTGCCGACGGCTTGCAACCGCATCAGGCGTTGGCGCGCATCAGTGATCTGGTGCACGGTCACGTCGATCGCCAATACGCGATCCTCAACGACATCCTGTTGCCGGAACTGGAGAAGCATCAGGTCCGCTTCATCCGTCGCCGCTACTGGACCACCAAACTCAAGACCTGGGTGCGCCGCTATTTCCGCGACGAGATCGCGCCGATCATCACCCCGATCGGTCTCGACCCGACGCACCCGTTCCCGTTGCTGGTGAACAAGAGCCTGAACTTCATTGTCGAGCTCGAAGGTATCGATGCGTTCGGTCGCGATTCCGGCCTGGCGATCATCCCGGCACCGCGTTTGCTGCCGCGTGTGATCAAGGTACCGGAAGAAGTCGGTGGTACGGGTGACAACTATGTGTTCCTGTCGTCGATGATCCACGCTCACGCCGACGACCTGTTCCAGGGCATGAAGGTCAAGGGCTGTTATCAGTTCCGCCTGACCCGAAACGCTGACCTGGCGGTCGACACCGAAGACGTCGAAGACCTGGCCCGCGCCCTGCGCGGTGAGCTGTTCTCCCGTCGCTACGGTGACGCGGTGCGTCTGGAAGTCGCGGACACCTGCCCGAAACACCTGTCCGACTACCTGCTCAAGCAATTCAATCTGAGCGAGACCGAGCTGTATCAGGTCAACGGTCCGGTCAACCTGACGCGGCTGTTCAGCATCACCGGCCTGGACAGTCACCCGGAACTGCAATACACGCCGTTCACCCCGCAGATCCCGAAATTGCTGCAGAACAGCGAAAACATTTTCAGCGTGATCAGCAAGCAGGACATTCTGCTGCTGCACCCGTTCGAGTCCTTCACCCCGGTGGTCGACTTGCTGCGCCAGGCGGCCAAGGACCCGCACGTGTTGGCGGTCCGTCAGACCCTTTACCGCAGCGGCGCCAACTCGGAGATCGTTGATGCGCTGGTTGATGCGGCGCGTAACGGCAAGGAAGTCACCGCGGTGATTGAATTGCGCGCGCGGTTCGACGAAGAGTCCAACCTGCAACTGGCCAGCCGTCTGCAAGCGGCCGGCGCGGTGGTGATCTACGGCGTGGTGGGCTTCAAGACCCACGCCAAGATGATGCTGATCCTGCGTCGCGAGGCCGGTGAGATCGTCCGCTACGCCCACTTGGGCACCGGCAACTACCACGCCGCCAACGCCCGCCTGTACACCGACTACAGCCTGCTGACGTCCGACGACGCCTTGTGCGAAGACGTCGGCAAACTGTTCAGTCAGTTGATCGGTATGGGTAAAACCCTGCGCATGAAGAAACTGCTGCATGCGCCGTTCACGCTGAAGAAGGGCATGCTCGACATGATTGCCCGGGAAACCCAGTTCGCCCTTGATGGCAAGCCGGCGCAGATCATCGCCAAGTTCAACTCGCTGACCGACCCTAAGGTCATCCGCGCGCTGTACAAGGCCAGCCAGTCGGGGGTGCGGATCGATCTGGTGGTGCGCGGCATGTGCTGCCTGCGGCCGGGTATCGCCGGGGTTTCGCACAACATCCACGTGCGCTCGATCATCGGTCGATTCCTGGAGCACACGCGGGTTTTCTACTTCCTCAATGGCGGCGAAGAGCAGATGTTCCTGTCGAGTGCCGACTGGATGGAGCGCAACCTCGATAAACGCGTCGAGACGTGCTTCCCGGTAGAAGGCAAGAAGCTGATTACCCGGGTCAAGAAAGAGCTGGAGCTTTACCTGACCGATAACACCCACAGTTGGAGCCTGCAGCCGGACGGCCGTTACATCCGCAACACGCCGACCGGCAACCAGAACCCGCGCAGCGCCCAGGCAACCTTGCTGGAGCGTTTGGGCAGCCCGATTCTGACTGTTAGTTAACGCAGGAGAGGGACCGGCATGATGCAAAAGGGCGATCCGCAAGGATCGCCCTTTTGTTTTCAGCGAACGTTAAGCACGAAGTTGACGCGTGTCAGCCATTCCGCTTCCAGCGCGAAGTCGGCCTGGGTCAGCTGGTTTTCGTCCAGCCAGTTCTCCGGAAACAACACATCCAGGGTGTCGCCGTTGGCCTGCAAGGTGACCTGCGGCATTTTTTGGGTGCCGCGGATGTGATGGAACAGAATTGCGAAGCGCAGCAGCACGCAGAGGCGAATCAGCTTGATGCCGTCATCGCCGAACTCGGCGAACCTGTCCTTGGGAATATTGCGGCGGTGGCCGCGTACCAGCAGCGCCAGCATCAGCTGGTCCTCACGGGAAAAACCGGCCAGATCGGAGTGTTCGATCAGGTAGGCGCCGTGTTTGTGGAATTGATAGTGGGCGATATCCAGCCCGATTTCGTGGACCTTGGCCGCCCAGCCCAGCAAGTCGCGCCAGACGCCGTCATTCAGGTCCCAGTCCTCGGCCACCTGGTCGAACGCATGAAGCGCTTTGCGTTCGACGCGGTCGGCCTGTCCCACATCGACGTGGTAACGCTCCATGAGCGAGCTGAGGGTGCGTTCGCGGACGTCTTCGTGGTGATGACGGCCCAGCAGGTCATAGAGCACGCCTTCACGCAGAGCGCCTTCACAGTGATCCATGCGTTGCAGTTCGAGAGCGTCGAAAATCGCTTCGAGAATCGCCAGGCCAGCCGGGAAAATCGCCCGGCGATCCGGTTTGATGCCTTCGAAATCGATTTTCTCGACGTCACCGAGTTTGATCAGTCGGCGCTTGAGCCAGGACAGACCCTCGGCGTTGACCTCGCCAGTCCCGTGGCCGCCAGCCTTCAGCGCCAGACCGATGGCGCGAATGGTGCCCGAGGAGCCGATGGCTTCATCCCAGGTCAGGCGGTGCAGGGCGTGCTCGATGCTCATGATCTCCAGCCGCGCCGCCGTGTAGGCCTGGGCGTAACGGGCCGGGGTGATCTTGCCGTCGCGGAAATAGCGCTGGGTGTAGCTGACGCAGCCCATTTGCAGGCTTTCGCGCAACAGCGGCTCGAAGCGCTGGCCGATGATGAATTCGGTACTGCCACCGCCGATGTCGGCCACCAGACGCTTGCCCGGTGTGTCGGCGAGGGTGTGGGAGACGCCAAGGTAGATCAGGCGGGCTTCTTCACGACCGGAGATGACTTCCACCGGGTGGCCAAGGATTTCTTCGGCGCGGCGGATGAATTCGCCACGGTTGCGCGCCTCGCGCAGGGCGTTGGTGCCGACGATCCGCACGGCGCCCGGTGGCATGCCGTTGATCAGTTGGGCAAAGCGCTTCAGGCAATCGAGCCCGCGCTGCATGGATTCTTCGGTGAGTTGGCGCTCTTCGTCGATCCCCGCGGCCAACTGGACCTTCTCGCCAAGCCGCTCGAGAATACGGATTTCATTGTGCAGGGCCTTGGCCACGACCATATGAAAGCTGTTCGAGCCCAGGTCGATGGCGGCAATCAGAGACAGATTCTTGGCTTGGGATTGAGGCATGGTGAGGGGGTCTCGGTCGATAACCTCGACATCCTGCCACGATCAACCGCTGCCGCCAACGCGTAGTATTTAAAGCCTTGATCCAGAGCAGGAATGCCAGTGACCGCTTCGCGGTCAATCGCGAGCAAGCTCGCTCCCACAGGGTTCTTTGTTGCCTTCGGTCCTGTGGGCGACGCAAACCAATGTGGGAGCGAGCTTGCTCGCGATGGCGGCCTGGCAGGCGCCCAAAATCAGCCTGCCGCTTCTACTGTTCCAATGAAATTCGCCAGCTCCGTCGTTTGCGGATTGGCAAACAACACCTTCGGATCGCCCACCTCGTGCACCTTGCCCTGGTGCATGAACACCAGTTTGTCGCCGACTTCGCGGGCGAAGCGCATTTCGTGGGTGACCATGATCAGCGTCATCCCGTCCCTGGCCAATTGCCGGACCACGCTCAGCACCTCATTGACCAGCTCCGGGTCGAGCGCCGAGGTGATTTCGTCGCACAGCAGTACTTTCGGCGACATCGCCAGGGCCCGGGCAATCGCAACACGCTGTTGCTGGCCGCCGGACAGTCGATCCGGGAACGCATCGAATTTCTCTGCGAGCCCGACCCGCTCCAGCATCTGTCGCGCCAGCTCGGCGGCTTTGATCTTCGACACTTTCTGCACCACCTGCGGCGCAAGCATGACGTTTTCGCCCACCGTCAGGTGCGGGAACAGGTTGAATTGCTGAAACACCATGCCGACCTTCTGCCGCAGGCTGCGCAGGTCGGCGCGGGCGGCGTCGAGGTATTCGCCGTCGACTTCGATCACCCCGTCGTTGATCGACTCCAGGCCGTTCAAGGTGCGCAGCAGGGTCGATTTACCCGAGCCGCTACGCCCGATGATCGCCACTACCTGGCCTTCGTCGACGCTCAGGTCGATGCCTTTGAGCACATGGTGATCACCGTAATACTTATGCAGGGCGGAAATTCTAAGCAGAGGCATGCAGTCTCCTTTCCAGGTAGCGGGCGCTGAGGGACAACGGGTAGCAGAGCAGGAAGTAACCGAGCGCCACGAGGCCGTAGACCATGAAGGGTTCGAAGGTTGCATTGGCGAGCATGCCGCCGGTTTTGGTAAGTTCGGTGAAGCCGATGATCGAGGTCACCGCCGTGCCCTTGACCACCTGCACCGAGAAGCCCACGGTCGGTGCCACGGCAATGCGCAGGGCTTGCGGCAGGATCACGTAGCGCAGTTGTTCAAAGGGATTGAGCGCCAGGCTCGCCGACGCTTCCCACTGACCGTTGGCGATCGAGTCGACGCAGCCGCGCCAGATCTCCGCCAGGTAAGCGCTGGTAAACAGCGTCAAGGCAATCGCCGCCGCCAGCCACGGCGAAATCTCGATCCCCAGCAGCGCTACGCCGAAAAACACCAGAAACAGCTGCATCAGCAGCGGCGTGCCCTGGAACAGTTCGATCCAGGTGCGGGCGAAACCTCGTGGCAGGGCGTTTTTCGAGATACGCAGGGTCATGATCAGCAAGCCGATCAGCCCGCCACCGATAAACGCCACCAGCGACAGCGCCAGGGTCCATTGCAGGCCGGTGAGCAGGTTGCGGACGATGTCCCAGAAGGTGAAATCGCTCATTGGCCGTTCCTCGCTATATACCGTCGGCCAATCCAGCCCAGCAACTGGCGGATCAGCAACGCCATGCACAGGTAGACCAGCGTGGTCAGGGCGTAGGTTTCGAAGGCGCGGAAGTTGCGCGACTGAATGAAGTTGGCGGCAAAACTCAGTTCTTCCGTGGCGATCTGCGAGCACACCGCCGAACCGAGCATGACGATGATGATCTGGCTGCTCAGGGCCGGCCAGACCTTGCCCAGCGCCGGCAGCAACACCACATGGCGGAAGGCTTCGAATCGGCTCATCGCCAACGCCGCCGCGGCTTCCAGCTGGCCACGCGGGATCGCTTGAATGCCCGCGCGAATGATTTCTGTCGAATAGGCGCCGAGGTTGATCACCATCGCCAGCACTGCCGCCTGCCATTCGGAGATGTGCAGACCCAGCGACGGCAAGCCGAAGAAAATGAAGAACAGTTGCACCAGAAACGGTGTATTGCGGATCAACTCGACGTAAACCCCGAAAATCCCGGCAAACGGACGGATGTTCCACGCTCGCACCACGGCGCCCACAATCCCCAGACTCACCCCGAGCAGTGCGCCGATGGCCGTCAGCTCAAGGGTGAACAGCGCACCGCGCAGCAACAGGTCGGTGTTGTGCACCACCGGTAAAAAGTCGAACTGATAGGCCATGGACAGTTTCCTTGATTAAGCGCCGTCGCGACGATCAGAGATCGGCCGGCAGCGGCTGCTTGAGCCAGGTTTGAGCATTTTTCTCCAGGCTGCCGTCGGTCCTGGCGGTGGTCAGGATCTGGTTGACCTTGTCCAGCAGCGCCGGCTCGTTCTTGTTCACGCCGACGTAGACCGGCGAGTCCTTGAGCTTCACTTTCAGCGCTGGAATGCGTTTCGGGTTGCGTTCACTGATGGTCACCATCACCACGTTGCCGCTGGCGATCAGGTCGACCTGGCCTGAGAGATAAGCGGCGACGGTCGAGTTGTTGTCTTCGAAGCGCTTGATGGTCACGCCTTGCGGGGCGACGGCGGTCAACTCGATGTCTTCGATGGCACCACGGGTGACGCTGACGGTTTTGCCCTTGAGGTCATCCAGGCCGTTGATGGCGACCTCGGGTGGGCCGAACACCGCGAGATAGAAGGGTGCATAGGCGCGAGAGAAGTCGATGACCTTCTCGCGCTCAGGGTTTTTGCCGAGGCTGGAGATCACCAGGTCGACCTTGCCGGTGGTCAGGAACGGAATGCGGTTGGTGCTGTTGACCGGCGTCAGTTCGAGTTTGACCTTGAGCTGGTCGGCCAGAAGCGCAGCGGTATCGATGTCCAGGCCACGGGGTTTCATGTCCGGGCCCACCGAGCCGAACGGCGGGAAGTCCTGAGGCACGGCGACCTTGAGCGTGCCGCGCTTGACCACATCCTCCAGGCCGTCAGCATGGGCGGGGAGCTGACAGAATATCAGGCTGGCGAACAGGGCAGTGAGCAGGGCGCTGCAACGCTGGATCATGGCAAATCTCCGGATTCGGCAAGTGATTTCTGCGAATCGACAGAGCACAGCCCATGCCAACCTCCGGCAAAATGCCTGCAGAGCCACGGATTTCCTGGCGTTGATCGGTCTTACTGGTCTGAACAGTTGCTGGTTTTTTCGCACCTTGATCGGGCATCGACCAAAGCGCCCGAACCCCTGTGGGGCACGACTTGCCTGACTCGGTGATTAGCTTTACAACTAGCCGCTCACTGGCCTGGCTCGTCTGAAAAACCATGAATTCAATCTCCCGCGCCGTACCCGAAGTGGCGCTGCATGCCATCCGTAAACTGATTGCCGAACAGGGTTTCGGGCCGGGGGATGTGCTGCCTTCGCAGCGCGATCTGGCCCTGCAATTGGGCGTGAGCCGGGCGTCGCTACGTGAGGCGTTGTCATCCTTGAGTGCCTTGGGAGTGATCAGCGTGCAGCCAGGCAAAGGGGTATTCGTGCAGGCAATTGAGCCATCCCCGGCAGTGTCGGGAGTGAGTTGGCCGTTTGCGGCTCAAGCCTCGCCTGTGGATATCTTTCAGCTGCGCTATGCCCTGGAAGGTTTTGCGGCGGGGTTGGCGGCGGTGACATTGAGCGCCGATGAGCTCGATGCCCTTGAAGATAACGTCGTCGCGATGCGCGACGAGTTACGCGCCGGAGACTTCGACGCGGCGGCGCGGCTGGATTTCGAATTTCATCGGCGAATCCTGCTGGCCAGCGGTAATCAGGCGATGTTGAGCATTCTGACGGCGAGTGCCGAGCTCTTTCTGGAGAGCCAGAAACTACCGTTCATCCGGGCTGAGCGGGCCATGGAAACCTGGCAAGAACACCGCAAGATCCTTCGGGCGCTGGCCCGCCGGGCTTCGGGGGCTGCGCAGAAGGCTATGCAGGAGCACGTGCGCAACGCGGCTCTGCGCACTGGAATTTCCTTTGTGACCCCCGCCACGGCGTGACTTGAGCTATACCCAAACTCATGCACCACCATAGCGAGACTCAATCATCTGCGGCTTCCTGAACGAGGGAAGGGCGGCTATGATGGGCCACGTTTTTTTGCTTACAACCTGGAGACTTCCATGAGCAGCGATCTTATCAAACACGTTAGCGACGCTAGCTTCGAAGCTGACGTACTCAAGGCCGAAGGTGCTGTACTGGTCGACTACTGGGCTGAGTGGTGTGGCCCATGCAAGATGATCGCTCCGGTTCTGGACGAAATCGCTGAAACCTACAAGGGCAAACTGACCGTTGCCAAGCTGAACATCGACGAAAACCAGGAAACCCCGGCCAAGCACGGCGTGCGTGGTATCCCGACCCTGATGCTGTTCAAGAACGGTAACGTCGAAGCGACCAAGGTCGGCGCGCTGTCGAAGTCGCAACTGGCTGCCTTCCTCGACGCCAACATCTAAGCGTCGTTGCAAGCGTCATTCAAAAAGCCCCGCAAATAGCGGGGCTTTTTCGTTATTCAGGGCTAGACGCTCCGAAACTCAGGTGTTACATTCGGCCCCGCACTGGTTTCTCCAGCGCCCCCTGCAAGCCGTCGCCGACGCTCTCCTTTTCGAACAAGTACGCGATCCTGTCGCCTTCTCTGCGGCGCGGCCTCATTAAGCCAAAAGCTTAATTTCCCCCCCCTCCATAAATGATTACGTCATTCCTATATGAATCTGACTGAACTCAAGCAAAAGCCGATTACCGAACTGCTCGAATTGGCCGAACAGATGGGCATAGAAAATATGGCCCGTTCGCGCAAGCAGGATGTGATTTTCTCCTTGCTGAAAAAGCACGCGAAAAGCGGCGAGGAAATCTCCGGTGATGGCGTGCTGGAGATTCTCCAGGACGGCTTCGGCTTCCTCCGCTCTGCAGACGCCTCCTATCTTGCCGGCCCAGACGATATCTACGTCTCGCCGAGCCAGATCCGTCGCTTCAACTTGCGCACCGGTGACACCATCGTTGGCAAGATCCGTCCTCCAAAGGAAGGCGAGCGTTATTTCGCACTGCTCAAGGTCGACACGATCAACTACGATCGTCCCGAGAACGCGAAAAACAAGATTCTCTTCGAGAACCTGACCCCGCTGTTCCCGACCGTGCGCATGAAGATGGAAGCCGGTAACGGTTCCACCGAAGACCTCACCGGTCGTGTCATCGACCTGTGCGCCCCGATCGGTAAAGGCCAGCGCGGTCTGATCGTTGCTCCGCCAAAAGCGGGCAAGACGATCATGCTGCAGAACATCGCTGCCAACATCGCGCGTAACAACCCAGAAGTTCATCTGATCGTGCTGCTGATCGACGAACGTCCGGAAGAAGTAACCGAAATGCAGCGCACCGTGCGCGGCGAAGTGGTTGCCTCGACGTTCGACGAGCCGCCAACCCGCCACGTGCAGGTTGCCGAAATGGTGATCGAGAAGGCCAAGCGCCTGGTTGAGCACAAGAAAGACGTGGTCATCCTGCTTGACTCCATCACCCGTCTGGCACGTGCCTACAACACCGTGATCCCGAGCTCCGGCAAGGTCCTCACCGGTGGTGTCGATGCCCACGCCTTGGAGAAACCAAAGCGTTTCTTCGGTGCAGCACGGAACATCGAAGAAGGCGGCTCGCTGACCATCATCGCAACCGCGCTGGTTGAAACCGGCTCGAAGATGGACGAAGTGATCTACGAAGAATTCAAAGGCACCGGCAACATGGAGCTGCCTCTGGATCGCAAGATCGCTGAAAAGCGCGTCTTCCCGGCGATCAACATCAACCGCTCCGGCACCCGCCGCGAAGAGTTGCTGACCGCCGACGACGAGCTGCAGCGCATGTGGATCCTGCGCAAGCTGCTGCATCCTATGGATGAAGTCTCTGCCATCGAGTTCCTGGTCGACAAGCTGAAACAGACCAAGACCAACGATGAGTTCTTCCTGTCGATGAAACGCAAGTAAGTCGATCAGGCCAGCAAAAGCCGGGGAAACCCGGCTTTTTGCTATCTGACCTTTGATGAATTGCCTGGTCACTCTTCTGAACGGGTGGGTTCGAGGCTAAACTCATGCCCCCGAACGCCATGGCCAAAACGAGGCTAACGCATGCAGTATCGCGACTTGCGCGACTTTATCAGCGGCCTGGAACAGCGCGGCGAACTCAAGCGCATCCAGGTTCCGGTGTCACCAGTGCTGGAAATGACCGAGGTCTGCGATCGCACCTTGCGGGCCAAGGGCCCGGCGCTGCTGTTCGAAAACCCGACCGGTTATGACATCCCCGTGCTTGGCAACCTGTTCGGTACGCCTGAGCGCGTGGCCCTGGGCATGGGCGCCGAAGCCGTCAGCGAACTGCGCGAGATTGGCAAGCTGTTGGCCTTCCTCAAAGAGCCCGAGCCGCCAAAGGGTCTGAAAGACGCTTGGTCCAAGCTGCCGATCTTCCGCAAAATCATTGCCATGGCGCCGAAAGTCGTCAAGGACGCGGTCTGTCAGGAAGTGGTCATCGAAGGCGATGACGTCGACCTGGCAATGCTGCCAGTGCAGACCTGCTGGCCCGGCGACGTCGGCCCGCTGATCACCTGGGGCCTGACGGTTACCAAAGGCCCGAACAAGGACCGCCAGAACCTCGGCATCTATCGCCAGCAAGTGATTGGTCGCAACAAAGTCATCATGCGCTGGTTGAGCCACCGTGGCGGCGCGCTGGACTATCGCGAGTGGTGCGAAAAACATCCGGGCCAGCCATTCCCGGTGTCCGTGGCGCTGGGTGCCGACCCTGCAACTATTCTCGGCGCGGTAACGCCGGTGCCGGACAGCCTGTCCGAATACGCCTTTGCCGGCCTGTTGCGCGGTAACCGCACCGAGCTAGTGAAGTGCCGTGGCAACGATCTGCAAGTGCCGGCCACCGCCGAGATCATCCTTGAAGGTGTGATTCATCCGGGCGAAATGGCCGATGAAGGTCCGTACGGCGACCACACCGGCTATTACAACGAAGTCGACAGCTTCCCGGTGTTCACCGTCGAGCGCATCACGCACCGCATCAAGCCGATCTACCACAGCACCTACACCGGCCGTCCACCGGATGAGCCGGCGATTCTCGGGGTGGCGCTGAATGAAGTGTTCGTACCGATCCTGCAAAAGCAATTTCCGGAGATCACTGACTTCTACTTGCCGCCCGAAGGTTGCTCGTACCGCATGGCCGTCGTGACCATGAAAAAGCAGTACCCCGGCCATGCCAAGCGGGTAATGCTCGGTGTCTGGTCGTTTTTGCGACAGTTCATGTACACCAAGTTCGTTATCGTCACTGACGACGATATCAATGCCCGCGACTGGAACGACGTGATCTGGGCCATTACCACGCGCATGGACCCCAAGCGCGATACGGTGATGATCGATAACACGCCGATCGACTACCTCGACTTCGCCTCGCCGATTTCCGGCCTGGGTTCGAAGATGGGGCTCGATGCCACGCATAAATGGCCCGGCGAAACCACCCGCGAGTGGGGCCGGGTAATCGTCAAGGATGAGGCGGTGACACGCCGGATCGATGCCATCTGGAATCAGTTAGGAATAGATTGATGCGTGTAACCTTGCAGCCGTCCGGAGCAGTGCTTGAGATACTGCCCGGCGAGCGGATTCTCGATGGGGCGCGGCGCCTGGGCTATGAATGCCCGCAAAGCTGCCGTAATGGCAACTGCCACGTTTGCGCGGCGTTGCTGGTCGAAGGTCGGGTCAAACAGACCGGCGATGTGCGCGATCACGGCGAGTTCTACACTTGCATAGCAGAGCCGCTGGAAGACTGCATCGTATTGTGGGATGGCGTCCTTGCGCTGGGAGAACTACCGGTGCGCAGCCTGTCGTGTCAGGTCACGGAATGCGTAGACGTTGGCGGTGATACCTGGCGGGTTCGACTGCGGGCACCGGCAGGCAAGCCGCCGCGCTATCACGCCGGGCAGTACCTGCTGCTCGAGCGCGAGAATGGCGAGAAATCCGCCTTCTCGCTAGCCTCTGCGCCGCATTCAGGACGAGATCTGGAGCTGCATGTGCTGGCGCGCGAAGCCAGTGCGCTCAGCCTGATCGAGCAGTTGCAGCGCAATCGCATGGTGCGCATTGAAATGCCCTTCGGCGATACGCATTTGGCCGAGTTGCCTGACTGTCCGCTGGTGTTGATGGCGGCGGGTACCGGCATGGGGCAGATCCACAGCCTGATCGAGCATTGCCGGGCCAAGGGTTTCAAGCATCCGGTGCACCTGTACTGGGGCGTGCGGCGACCGGAAGACTTTTATCAGATCGAACATTGGGATGAATGGCTGAAGCTGCCCAACCTGTTCCTGCACAAGGTCGTCAGTGATCTGTGCGGTTGGGAAGGGCGTTGCGGCATGCTGCACGAGGCGGTTTGCGAGGATTTCCCCGACCTGAAGTCCCTGCATGTGTATGCGAGCGGTTCGCCGGCGATGGTTTACGGCACGCTGGACGCCTTGGTCAACGCCGGGATGGACGCGCATCAGATGCGCGCTGATGTCTTCGCCTATGCGCCCCGTCCGCAAGCAAGCAACCCTGTCTAGAAGCGCACGCCGGTGGTGATCATCGCTGCGTTAAAGCCGAGCAGAACCAGCTCGGCGGCGACCGGGCCGTAATGAGCGCCCACTGATGGAATGATCACGGGCGCCACGCCGAAGTGGTTGAGCGGAATCTTGTCCTTGTACTCGCCGCTGTAACCCTGAAGTAATCCACCGGTCAGCTTTATATACACTGGATAGTCGGCGCTCTCGTAACGCTTCCCCGCATAGGCGTAATACGAGCGCTGACTGAACGAGTTACGAAAAGTCACTGCACCAAACAACCAACCGGATGCTTCATTGCGTTCAAGGCCGATCAGGTCCTGATTGTTATTGTGATCGGGGTCTGGCGAATAGTGTTTGGTGTAGAGGCTACCTTGCAGGTACCAGAAGCCCTTGTCTGCTTGAGTCGGGCTTTCGACTGCCAGCGCCGGAGTAGCCAGCGCCAGTAACAGCAGCCCGTACATTTTCAGGTTTTTCATCTTGCGACCTCTATTGGTAATTCGGCTTGCGCCTGTGGAGGCTGCTATACGCCAGCATTCAAAGAAGGGGCGGCAGGGTATCAGACGAATACGTCAGAAAGATCTGTTAAATGACGGTTGATTCTGAACGGACACAAGGTTTATGCATATTTCATTCGGGTATTTAAGAAATTTCCCAAAGAGTATTAGGCTATATATCGGGCTCCTTCATTGGTGCAGTCCTTGATATAGAAGGGTCATACGTCCTTTAGCACTTTTCGTTTTACGTTTACTGCTATATGTTCTATGACGTTAATCTTGCTTACATCCTGTAATACTTGTGGGACTGAACACCCTTTGCCATGACCGCCATTGAATCTGCTTGTGTGAATCTGGCTTACCCTCCGCGGCTCGATCTGGGCGCGCAGCTGACTCACGAACAATTGCTCAGCTCGATGCAGGCCACCATGGCCCGGCACAAGGGCGGGCCGGTCTGGTTATTCGCATACGGTTCATTGATCTGGCGCCCGGAATGCACTGCCGTCGAGCGGGTGCGCGGACGTGTGCATGGTTACCATCGCGGTTTGTACCTGTGGTCCCACGAACACCGCGGTACGCCGGAAATGCCGGGGCTGGTGTTTGGGCTGGATCGTGGAGGCTCTTGCAGCGGCTTTGCCTATCGGTTACCCGAGGAGCAATTGGAAGCATCGCTGTACGCGCTTTGGCAGCGCGAAATGCCGGTGCCGTCTTATCGCCCGCACTGGCTCAATTGCCGTCTGGAAGACGGAAGCAAGGTTCAGGCATTGGGGTTTGTGTTGGAGCGGCACCTGCCCAGCTATGCCGGTAACGTGCCGGACCATGTGCTGAGCCAGGTGTTCGAAAGTGCTTGCGGGCGTTACGGCACCACTCGCGATTATGTCGAGCAGACCGCACACGCCCTGCGCAGCCACGCCATGCCAGACCGGAATCTGGAGGCGCGGCTCAAGCGCTGCAAGGCTTAAGCGAGCGCTTCACGGCCCTGACTGGCGACTTGCTTGTGCCACAAGGTCGGTGCCAGGCAGGCCATCGCCAGCAGGCACGCACCAACCAGCAGCACGAAACCGCCATCCCAGCCGAAATGGTCCACGGTGTAGCCCATCGCTGCACTGGCCGCGACCGAGCCGCCCAGATAACCGAACAGACCGGTGAAACCCGCAGCCGTGCCGGCGGCTTTCTTCGGCGCCAGTTCCAGCGCTTGCAGGCCGATCAGCATCACCGGGCCATAGATCAGGAAGCCGATGGAGAACAGCGCGATCATGTCGATGGTCGGGTTGCCGGCCGGGTTCAGCCAGTAAACCAGGGTCGCCACAGTCACCAGTGCCATGAACACCATGCCGGTCAGGCCACGGTTGCCCCGGAAGATCTTGTCCGACATCCAGCCGCACAACAGCGTGCCCGGAATACCGGCCCACTCGTAGAAGAAATACGCCCACGAGGTTTTATCCACGTCGAAGTGCTTGGCTTCCTTCAAGTAGGTCGGCGCCCAGTCCAGTACGCCGTAGCGCAGCAGGTAAACGAAGACGTTGGCCATGGCGATGTACCAGAGCATTTTGTTGCGCAGCACGTACTTGACGAAGATTTCCTTGGCACTGAATTCGTCTTCGTGGCTGGCGTTGTAGCCTTCCGGGTAATCGTTCTTGTACTTCTCGATGGGCGGCAGGCCGACCGATTGCGGGGTATCGCGCATCACCATGAAGGCGAACACGGCCACCAGCAACGCAACGGCGGCGGGGACGTAGAACGCCGCGTGCCAGTCGTTGAACAGGCCCATGCCCAGCAGGAACAACGGACCGATCAGGCCACCGCCGACGTTATGCGCGACGTTCCAGACCGACACCACACCACCGCGTTCCTTCTGCGACCACCAGTGGACCATGGTCCGGCCACTCGGCGGCCAGCCCATGCCCTGGGCCCAGCCGTTGATGAACAGCAGGATGAACATCATGGTCACGCTGGACGTTGCCCACGGTGCGAACCCGAAAATGAACATGACCCCGGCCGATACCAGCAAGCCGAAGGGCAGGAAGTAACGCGGGTTGGAACGGTCGGACACCAGGCCCATCAAAAACTTCGACAGACCGTAGGCAATCGCGATCGCCGACATCGCCAGGCCCAGCTGGCCACGGGTGTAGCCTTCATCGATCAGGTACGGCATGGCCAGGGAGAAGTTTTTGCGCAGCAGGTAATAACCGGCGTAGCCAAAGAAAATCCCGGCGAAGATTTGCCAGCGCAAGCGCCGGTAGGTGCTGTCTACGTGTTCTTCAGGCAATGGAGCCTGATGGGCGGCAGGACGAAAAAAAGCAAACATTCAAGAGCTCCAGATTTCTTGTTTTGACTTCGGATGCGAATGTTACAGTTTCGTTACCGAAAAAAGCACCGCTTGTCGTCAAGGAAATCCGGAGAAGTGAACGAGAACGCATGTTCTTTTATGAACATGCGCTCTTCAGGTGGAGGGGCGGGGGGATTCGGATAATCAGCTGCCATCTCCGGGCAACAGGTGCTCCTGGATCTTCTTGCTGTGGGATTCGACCAGATTCCCCTGGTCATCGAAGCGCAAGACGATCAGCCAGTCATAGACGTCTTCTGGCCAGGATTTCTGCCCGGTCAATGTTTGGCCGTTGCCGCCGAACGCGGCGATCAAATTGTCGATATGCCCGTGGTGCCAGGCGATCAATACGATCGGGGCCTGGTTGTTCTTGCCCAGCGATTTGACCAGTTTGTCGACTTCTTCATCGGCATAGGGTTGCTCGATCGGAAGGTGCAGACGCTGAGACAGCGGTGTCAGGGTCAGCCGTGGTCGCGCGCTGGACTTGCTGTCGCTGGTGGCGATCAGGCGTTGCGGTACGAGGTTCTTGCCACCCAGCTGCAGCGGGTCGAAATAGCGGGCATAAGCCTCGGCGCGCTGCTCGCCACGAGGGCTGAGCCCGATGCCCTGATCGGGTTTTTCCGCGTGCCGGACGATCAGTACGGTGACATTTCTCAGGCCCTGAGCGGTCTTGTCACTTTGATTTGCCGGTGCCTGCGTTGAGATTACCAATGCAGGTAAAACGGCCAGACCGAATAACAAATGGCGTAGCATCATGCTCATCCTCCGTCCTGTGATGGGTAAACAGACTCGAAGCGTAGCAGGGAGTCGTGTTCACCGTACCCGCACCACTACCTTTCCAACGGCCTTGCGCTGACCCAGATCATTGATGGCATTGGCGGCCTGAGCCAGCGGGTAAAGCTGCGACACCAGAGGCTTGAGCTTGCCTTCGGCGAACCAGTCGAACAGTTGCTGGAAGTTTGCGGCGTTGTCTTGCGGCTGGCGTTGGGCGAAGGCGCCCCAGAACACCCCGATCACGGCTGCACCCTTGAGCAGGGCGAGGTTCACCGGCAGTTCCGGGATGCGTCCGCTGGCGAAACCGACCACCAGCAGGCGGCCGTTCCAGGCAATGGCGCGGATCGCCTGGTCGAACAGGTCGCCACCTACCGGATCGTAGATCACGTCGGCGCCGTTGCCATCGGTCAGGCGCTTGATTTCGTCCTTGAGGTTGGCCTCGCTGTAGTTGATCAGCTCATCGGCACCGGCCGCCTTGGCCACGGCGAGTTTCTCGGCGCTGCTGGCGGCAGCGATGACCCGGGCGCCCATGGCTTTACCGATTTCCACGGCGGCCAGGCCGACACCACCCGAAGCGCCGAGCACCAGCAGGGTTTCCCCCGGCTGCAGGTTGCCGCGCTGTTTCAGTGCGTGCATCGAAGTGCCGTAGGTCATGCTGAAGGCAGCGGCGGTGTTGAAGTCCATCGACGGCGGGATAGGCAGCACGTTGTAGCCCGGCACCGCGACTTGCTCGGCAAAACTGCCCCATCCGGTCAGTGCCATGACCCGGTCACCGACCTTGAGGTGGCTGACTTTTTCGCCCACCGCGCTCACCACTCCAGCGGCTTCACCGCCCGGCGAAAACGGGAAGGGCGGCTTGAACTGGTATTTGCCCTCGATGATCAGCGTGTCCGGGAAGTTCACCCCGGCCGCGTGCACGTCCAGCAGGATTTCGTTCTTCTTGGCGACAGGACTCGCGACTTCTTCCAGCACCAGCGATTCGGCAGGGCCGAAGGCTTTGCACAGCACGGCTTTCATCAGGGCTATTCCTTTGGGAGTGATGGCCGATAAGTGTAGGTGTGTGAGTCAATGGGTCAACGAGCATGCCCGGCCCTGATAGGCAGCCATAAGCTTTGTGCTTGGGCTGCGGGTGGTTATGCTAGGCCGCAAACCGGATGAGGAGCGAATTGTGAAAGCGTGGATCATGTTGATGCTGGCCCTGTCTCTGCCTGTGGCAGCGATGGCCGAAGAAGCCAAAGAAGGCGAAGCGCCGAAAGTCAGCTATATCAGCCTGAGCCCACCGTTCGTGGGGAACTACGGGCTGGATGGCACCCAGAAGCTCAAGGTCTACAAGGCTGATGTGGCGTTGCGGGTAACTGGTGAGGACGCGGTCAAGGCCGTGAAGGCCAACGAACCGTTGATTCGCAATCAGCTGGTGGCGCTGTTTTCTCAGCAGACCACTGAGGCCATGAACAACGTCGAAGCGAAAGAGAAGCTGCGTCAGGAAGCCTTGAAGCAGACCCAGCAAGTGATGAATGACGAGACCGGCAAGCCGATGGTTGACGACCTGTTGTTCAATAACCTGATCATCCAGTAAACAGACTGTGGCGCCGGGGCAAGCCCCTCGCCACATGAAGTGTTCAGGACGCCAGACTCTTGCGAAACCGCTTCAGCGCAATCGCAAAGAACAGCAAGCCAATGGCGCTCAGCGCCAGCAAGTCCGGCCAGACCACGCTGACCCCGGCGTCGCGAAACAGTATTGCGGCGCTGAGGCTGACGAAGTGCGTCGACGGCGAGCCCTGCATCACCCATTGCAACCATTGCGGCATGCTGTCCAGCGGTGTACTGCCGCCGGACAGCAGCAACATCGGAATAATCACCGGAATGGCCAGCAGGCCGAACTGGGGTGTCGAGCGGGCCAGGGTCGCGAGGAAAATCCCCAGCGCCGTGCTGGCGAACAAATACACAGCGGTCACCAGCAAAAACAACGTCATGGAGCCCGCCAGCGGCACTCCCAGTGCGCCTTTGACGATGATTTCCAGCGATGCCCAGGTGCACAGCACCACCACCAGCATGTTGCTCCAGATTTTCGCCAGCATGATTTCCAGTGCTGTCAGCGGCAGCACCAGCAAGTGGTCGAGCGTGCCATGTTCGCGCTCACGCAGCAGTGCCGTGCCAGTCAAGATGATGGCGAGGATGGTGATGTTGTTGACGATCTGAATCACTGCCAGGAACCAGCCGCCTTCCAGATTGGTATTGAACAGCGAACGGGTGGTCAGCAGGGCGGGGGCTTTGCCG
The DNA here is from genome assembly GCF_007713465.1 of Pseudomonas sp. H3(2019). Lineage (GTDB taxonomy): Bacteria > Pseudomonadota > Gammaproteobacteria > Pseudomonadales > Pseudomonadaceae > Aquipseudomonas. Next base: position 166,626 of record NZ_VMSG01000001.1, read on the forward strand.
GTCGGGTCGCTTTGGTCGTTGTAGCTCAACAGTTCGCGCTGGAAAATCCGTGCGATGTAACCCGCGCCCATGAACGCCTGGCTCATGGCCGTGGCATCGACGTTGACCTGCACCGCAGGCTGGCGCCCGGCCAACATATCCGCCTGAAAACTGGCTGGCACGTTGATGACAAAGGTGTACTGGCCGCTGTCCATGACCTGATCCAGTTGCCCATAGGGTAACAACACCGGACGCTGGAATTCCGGGGGTTGCAGGCTCTGGGCCAGTTGTCGCGACAGGTTGCTGTGATCTTCGTCGACGATGGCCACGCTGGCGTTATGCACGCCGATCACCGAGCCTGCGGCCGGCATGTAGATCGCCACCGTAAAGGCGTAGAGCAGGAACAGCAGCAAGACGCTGTCATGCTGCAGGCTGCTCATTTCCTTGAGGCCAAGGCGCAGTATGTGCGCGAGCTTGTGCATCAGGCCTCCTGCTTTTTCAGCATGACCAGGCTGAGCCCGGTGAACCCGATAAAGAATCCGAACAGCGCCAGGCATTGCGGCCATAACTGCCGTATATCCAGCGCCTTGGTAAAGGTGCCGACGGCGATATCGAGGAAGTAGCCCGCCGGAAACAGCATGCCCATGACCGCTGCCGCGCCATCGAGGGATGAGCGCGGCACGATCAGTCCGGAAAACTGGATGGTCGGCAGACTGGTGATGATCATGGTGCCGAGGATGGCGGCGATCTGGGTCCGGGTGAACGCTGAAATCAACAGACCCATGCTGGTGGTTGCCAGCACGTACAGCAACCCGCCGAAGGCCAGAGTCAACGCGCTGCCCTTGAATGGCACGCCAAAGAGCCAGCGGTTCATGGCCGTCAGGACCGCGAGGTTGATCAGGCTCACCAGCAGATACGGTGCCTGTTTACCCAGCAAAAACTCCAGGCGGGTCAGGGGCGTGGCGTAGAAGTTGGTGATCGAGCCGAGTTCTTTCTCCCGCACGATCCCAAGCGCAGTGAGCATGGCCGGAATGAACGCGAGGATCAGCGCCATCACCCCGGGCCCGATGGCGTTGACGCTGACCACATCCTGGTTGTAGCGGAAACGGGTTTCCAGTTTGGCGGCTGGCTGTCGATTCAGCGCAGGGCTGCTCTGCCGGGCCAGTTGTTCCATGTTGGCCAGGTGCACGGCCTCCACATAGTTGCGACTGGTCTCGGCGCGAAACGGCATGCCGCCATCGAGCCAGGCCGCCACGGTCGGTTGGCGACCGGCGTACAGGTCGTGACCAAAGCCTGGGGGGATCTCCAGCGCCAATTTGATTTCCGAGCGCTGAAGACGGCGATGCAGTTCTGCGGCATCGCGGATGGACGGCTGCTCGGTGAAGTAGCGAGAGCCGCGAAAAGCTTCCAGGTAGGCGCGGCTTTGCGGCGTATGGTCCTGGTCGTAGACGGCGAAGGCGAGCTTTTCCACGTCCAGGGAAATGCCGTAGCCGAAGATCACCATCATGAAAATCGCCCCCAGCAGGGCGAAGGCCATCCGTACTTTGTCCCGCAGCAATTCTTTGCCTTCGCGACTGGCGACCGCCAGCAGGCGTCCGAGGCTGAAGCCGCGATCCTTCAACGGCATGACCGGGTTGATCGTCGCGACGGCGGGGACAGCAGGCGTCGGTGACTCGGCCGGGCCTTGAGCTTGTTCCAGGCAGGTAACAAATGCCGCTTCCAGGGTTTGCCCCCGGAACTGTTGTTGCAGCGCCGCCGGGGTATCGCAGGCCAGTACCTTGCCGGCGTGCATCAGTGAAATGCGGTCGCAGCGCTGAGCTTCGTTCATGAAGTGGGTCGAGAGGAAGATCGTTACACCTTGCTCACGGGACAATTCGATCAGCAGCCGCCAGAAATCGTCCCGTGCTGCCGGGTCCACGCCGGAGGTCGGTTCGTCGAGGATCAGCACTTCCGGGCGATGCAGCACCGCCACCGCCAGTGACAAACGCTGGCGCAGGCCCAACGGCAATGCGCCGGACTGCTGTTCGGCGACGTTGCCCAGGTTGAAGCGCTGGATCAGTTCGTTGATGCGCCGGGCACCGTCGGCTTTGGGCAAATCGAACAGCCGCGCATGCAAATCCAGGTTCTGCCGCACGCTGAGCTCGCCATACAGCGAGAAGCTTTGAGACATGAAACCGACTCGTTTGCGGGTGGCCAGGTCCTTGGCATTCACCGGGTTGCCCAAGAGTGCAGCACGGCCTTCGCTGGCCGATATCAGCCCGGTGAGGACTTTCATGGTGGTGGTTTTGCCGCAGCCGTTGGAGCCCAGGAAACCGAAAATCTCCCCACGTCCGATGGCGAAGCTGACCTTGTCGACCGCGGTGAAATCACCGAAGCGCAGGGTCAGATCGTGGGCTTCGATGGCAATGTCGGTGCTGGCGCGGGTTCTGGGGGCAATGACCAGCGGTGGGTTGTCGTGGTCGCTGTTGCCTTGAAAATGGGTGAACGCTTCATCGAGTTTGCCGCTGGCGGTGACAGCGACCAGTTCGTGCGTCATGCCGGTAGCGATCAGCTTGCCGCCGTCGAGCATCAGGCAGTGTTCGAATTGCTCGGCTTCTTCCATGTAGGCAGTGGCGACCAGCAACGTCAGTTGCGGACGTTGGCGACGTACATCGTCGATCAGCTCCCAGAAGCGCCGCCGTGACAAGGGATCGACGCCGGTGGTGGGTTCGTCGAGGATCAGCAAATCCGGCTCGTGGATCAGCGCACAACAGAGTCCGAGCTTCTGTTTCATGCCGCCCGAGAGCTTGCCCGCAGGACGATCGGCAAAACCCAGCAGATCAGTGGCCAGCAACAGGCTACGCATGCGCTGCTCGAAGTCGGCTTTCGAGAGCCCGAACAGGGTGGCGAAAAAGTGGATGTTCTCGCGGATCGACAGCTCAGGGTACAGATTGCCGCCCAGGCCCTGGGGCATGAACGCAATGCGAGCGTAGAGGCTCTTGCGATGAAGGCGATCCTGGATTGAGCCGCCGAGCACTTCCAGCTGGCCTTGCTGCAGGGTTTTCACGCCGGCGATCAGCCCCAGCAGGCTCGACTTGCCGGCACCATCCGGGCCGATCAGCCCGCAGCGAGTGCCGGCCGGCAGGCTGAACGCGATGTCGGTCAGTGCCTGCTGTTTGCCGTAACGGTGCTGGAGGCCGGTGGTGTGCAGCGCCAGACCGGTCATTGCAGATTGGCCGGCCAGCCAATAGGGGTGGTGCGTACATAACCGGCACCGGGCATGCCCGGTTTGGCCTGCGGCATGGCGCTCGGGTCGGTCAGTCGCAGCTTGACGCGGAACACCAGTTTTTGCCGCTCGTCGCGAGTTTCGACTTCTTTGGGCGTGAACTGCGATTTGGCCGCCACGAAGCTGATTTTTGCTGGTAGCGGGTGGCCGGGCAGGGCGTCGAGCAGGATCCGTGCTTCATCACCGACTGTCAGGCGTCCGGTCACGGATGTTGGGAGGTAAAGGTTCATGTACTGATCATTCGGGTCGATCAGCAGCAATACGCGTCCGCCCGCCCCGAGCACTTCGCCGGGCTCGGCCATGCGCAGCTGGATAACGCCGTCGATCGGCGCCCGCAAACTGCTGTCGTCGATTTCGCTGGTCAATTGGGCGACCTGCGCCTGAGCCGCGCCAATGGCGGCCCCGACGGCCGAAACCTGAGCACGGGACGCAGCGACGGCGGCATTGGCGGTGTCGAAGCGCGCCTGTTGTTGATCGATGATCTGGCCGCTGGCGTAACCGCGCCTGAACAGTTCCTGGGAGCGTTTGAGTTCCTGTTGGGCGAGTAATAGTTCGCTCTGGCGCAGTTGCACATTGGCCTGGGCGGCAGAAAGGTTCTCCCGGGCGCGCAGTACCTCGGCCTCGGCCTGGTTGCGCTGAGCCTCGAGGGTGCGGGTGTCCATGCGCGCCAGCAGTTGACCCTTGATCACCTTGTCGCCTTCATTGACGCGCACTTCAGCCAGTCGCCCGGGCGTTTTGCTGGCGATCTGTACTTCAGTGGCTTCGAGGCGACCGTTGCCGACATACAGGCCTTCAGGCAGGCGGTCATGCATCGATTTCCAGTAACCAAAGCCCCCGGCGGCCAGCAGCAGAATGATCAGAGAGCTGGCGAAAAAAATCGAAGAACGGCTGTGCGTTGTCATTCGGGCTTCCTGCGACGGTAACGTCCTAGTTTGAACGGACGAGCGCCGAGGCGACTTGATGTCCGTCAACTGAAGGGCAAGCCTAACCCGATTGACCGGGTGACCAATCAGCTCTGCATTATTTAATGCAAGTCGAGCACCGCCGCCCATTGCTCGGCGGTTACCGGCATCACCGACAATCGTGAGCCTTTCTGCACCAGCGGCATCTCTGACAGTGCCGTTTGCTGTTTCAGGTAATCGAGCTTCAGCACCTTGGAGAACGTCTCGACATGGGCGACGTTGATCGCGCTCCAGGCATTTTTCTCAGGCGTGGCCTTCGGGTCGAAGTAAACACTCTCGGGTTCCAGCGCCGTCGGGTCCGGGTACGCCGCTTCGATGATTCGTCCGATCCCGGCGATGCCCGGTTCAGGGCAGCTGGAGTGGTAAAAGAAAAACTCGTCGCCGACCGCCATGGCCCGCAGGAAGTTGCGTGCCTGATAGTTGCGAACGCCGTCCCAGCGGGCTTCGCCGAGCTTCTCCAGGCCTTTGATCGAGAGCTCGTCGGGCTCGGATTTCATAAGCCAGTAGGCCATCTTTTTTGCTCCGAAAGCGGTGGTCGGGAACGTTGTCCGGCGATTTTATGACAAACCGACGGTCGGTTGACGCCAGCGTTTGCGTGTCGCTTCACGTTACCGCAAAATGCCGGACTTTTAAGCGAGACGCGGCAAGCACGGGCCATTGGCCATACCGTTGCTGTCATCGTGTGCGACATGCCTTGAGGGGGGCAATCGATGAAACGCAAACCGGATTTACTGTGGATTTTAGTGATTGTGTTCGGCCTGGGCGTCGTAACCACGGGTTATGCGCAAAGCCTATGGGCGAACAAGACTGATGCACCGATCGAAGTCGCGCAACAACAGAAACAACCTCTAAAGCCGCACAAGCGCTAAAACCGCTGCAAGCGACGCCGCTGATAGCAGTGGCGTCCGGGTCTAGTCCGCGAAATACCACTTCCTGTCAGTCACCGTTCCTTGCATCGGTACATCCCAGCTCGCTTGATCCAGTTTTTCGACTTTCTGGCATTCATGGGCCAGGCCCAGCAGCGTCGGCTTGCGCCAGGTCTTGCGACGCGCCAGATAGGCCAGGCTGCGATCGTAGAAGCCGCCCCCCATCCCCAGGCGTCCGCCGTGTTCGTCAAAACCGACCAGCGGCAACAACACCAGATCCAGTGCCCAGACCTTGCGTTGCTTAGCCTGGTTGACCCGTGGTTCGAGAATGCGAAAGCGGTTAGGCCGCAGCTTTTCACCGGGGCGAATCCGCTGAAAGACCATCTTGGTTCGCGGCCAGGCGCTGAGTACGGGCAGGTAAGTCGCCTTGCCCCGACGTTGAGCGGCGCGCAGCAGCAGGCGCGGATCGATTTCACCGTCGGTGGGCAGGTACAGGGAAATATGTTTTGCGCGGCGAAACAGCGGATGCTGCGCCAATTGCCGATACAGCCCGCGTGCGGCCTCGCGTTGTTCACTGTTGCTCAGTGCGCGACGGGCCTGGCGCAGCATGCGTCGAAGTTGCGGGCGGGATAGCGGCGCAGGTTCGGTCATCGTCATTGGCTGTTCGAGTGTCGAGGGCACCAGGGCGGTGACATCGTAAAAAGCCGATGCCGGCAAAAAAACCGGCATCGGCTTGAATCAGGCTCCCCGGATGAACCGCTGTCGACTTAGCCCTTGAACCCGAAAGTTCAAGGTGGAAGATGCAGTAGGCTTTAAGGCTTTCCGTCTAGCGGACATGCACACCAGCCCAACGTGCAACTTCCAGGGTAGTGCGAATCGGCTCAGGGACATCGTCAACTGGCAAGCACCCCAGGGAGTGCCGCGAGTATACCGCAACCACCTTCGGGAATCAGCCCTTGCTGACATCCGGATCGGTGGCGAGCACCAGATCCACCCGATCAAGCAGATCACGCACCTGCTCGCGGGTCGAGCCACTGGCCTGTACGTCAGGACGTTCTCGCGTATGCAGCAGATCGTGGGTGATGTTCAGCGCGGCCATCACGGCGATGCGATCGGCGCCGATGACTTTGCCGCTGCTGCGAATTTCGCGCATCTTGCCGTCCAGGTAACGGGCGGCGCTCACCAGATTGCTGCGCTCTTCCTGGGGGCAAATGATCGAGTACTCTTTATCGAGGATCTGCACGGTAACGCTATTGCTTGAACTCATGAGTCTTGCTCCAGGGCCTTGAGGCGCGAAATCATCGATTCGACCTTACGCCGGGCGATTTCGTTTTTTTCAATGAGGTGCGCGCGTTCCTCGCGCCAGGTCTTTTCCTGAGCTAATAAGAGTCCGTTCTGGCTCTTAAGTTGCTCGACTCGGGTAATTAGCAGCTCGAGTCTGGCCATCAGCGCTTGCAAGTCGGTGTCTTCCATACGTGTTCCACGGGATTTGTCTGATTGCTGGCGGACAGCCTTTAATAGTCTTGGCGAGTCTGTCGATGTAGGATACAAGGCCTTCATTCTAGACATAGCGCCGTCTGGCGCCTAGCTGCCCATGCCCATTCAGAATTCTCCGTATCAAGCCTTCGCCACCCTGCTGAGCACCAGCGGCCATCCCGTCTCGCCTGCCGAACTGCACGGCCTGCTGCTCGGACGCAGTTGCGCCGGCGCCGGTTTTGAAGCCGATGGCTGGCTGGTCGATGCCGCCGAGCTGCTCGAAGGCGAACCACAAGACAACGTCCGCAACGCTCTGATCGGCCTGCAAGAGATGGTCAAGGGCGAGCTGACCAGCGACGACATGACCGTCGTTCTGCTGTTGCCGTCCGACGACGCACCGCTCACCGAGCGCGCGGCTGCACTGGGCCAATGGTGCCAGGGTTTCCTCAGCGGTTTCGGCCTGAACTGCCGTGACAGCAGCATGTTGAGCACTGAAGCCACCGAAGTCCTGCAGGATCTCGCTGCTATCGCTCAGGTGCAAGATGCGCTGGAAGAGTCCGACGACGGCGAAAGTGACTATATGGAAGTCATGGAGTACCTGCGGGTCGCGCCATTGCTGCTGTTCACCGAGACCAAAAAACCGGCGCAAGCCGCTGCTGCCAAACCTTCTCTGCACTGATCGTTTGCAAGGGACTTCCATCTGCCCATGATTCATATCCCTAAATCGGAATACACCCGCCGCCGCAAGGCGTTGATGGCGCAGATGGAACCCAACAGCATCGCAATCCTGCCGGCCGCCGCCGTGGCGATCCGCAATCGCGACGTCGAGCACGTTTACCGACAGGAGAGCAATTTCCAGTACCTCAGCGGTTTCCCCGAGCCTCAGGCTGTCATCGTGCTGATACCCGGTCGTGAGCATGGTGAATACATCCTGTTCTGCCGTGAACGCAACGCCGAGCGCGAACTGTGGGACGGCCTGCGTGCCGGGCAGGAAGGTGCGATTCGCGATTTCGGTGCCGACGATGCCTTTCCGATCACCGACATCGACGACATCCTGCCGGGCCTGATTGAAGGCCGTGACCGGGTGTATTCAGCCATGGGCAGCAACCCGGAGTTCGACCGCCACCTGATGGACTGGATCAACGTGATCCGCTCCAAGGCGAACCTGGGCGCTCAGCCGCCGAACGAATTCGTTGCGCTGGATCATCTGCTGCACGACATGCGCCTGTATAAATCGGCGGCAGAAGTGAAGGTGATGCGCGAAGCCGCACGGATCTCCGCGCAGGCCCACATTCGTGCGATGCAGGCCAGCCGTGTCGGCTTGCATGAGTTCAGCCTGGAAGCCGAGCTCGATTACGAGTTTCGCAAAGGCGGGGCGAAAATGCCGGCTTATGGTTCGATCGTCGCCGCCGGGCGCAACAGCTGCATCCTGCATTACCAGCAGAATGACGCGCTGCTCAAGGACGGCGATCTGGTGCTGATCGATGCCGGTTGCGAGATCGACTGTTACGCCAGCGACATTACCCGCACCTGGCCGGTCAACGGCAAGTATTCGCCGGAACAGAAGGCGATCTACGAGTTGGTGCTGGAATCGCAAGCTGCCGCGTTTGCCCAGATCGCGCCCAACAAACACTGGAATCAGGCGCACGAGGCGACGGTACAAGTGATTACCGCCGGCCTGGTGAAGCTCGGTTTGTTGCAGGGCGATGTCGATGAGTTGATCGCCAACGAAGCCTACAAGGCGTTTTACATGCACCGCGCCGGCCATTGGCTGGGCATGGATGTGCATGACGTCGGCGAGTACAAGGTCGGCGGTGAATGGCGGGTGCTGGAAGTCGGCATGGCGCTGACCGTCGAGCCGGGCATTTACATCGCCCCGGATAATCTGAACGTGGCGAAGAAATGGCGCGGCATTGGCGTGCGTATCGAGGATGACGTGGTGGTAACCAAACAGGGCTGTGAAATTCTGACCAGCGGTGTGCCGAGAACGGTCGTCGAGATCGAGGCCTTGATGGCCGCTGCACGGACCCAGGCGGCATGAACCGAGTCAACCTGGCAATCATCGGTGGCGGTTTGGTGGGCGCCAGTCTGGCGTTGGCCTTGCAGGCGGGGGCTCGTGCCCGTGGCTGGAAGATCGTGCTGATCGAACCGTTTGCCCCCGGCGACAGCTACCAGCCAAGCTACGACGCGCGCTCTTCGGCGCTGTCTTTCGGCGCTCGGCAAATTTATCAGCGGTTGGGCCTGTGGCAGGAAATCTCCCGTCGCGCCGAGCCGATCAAACAGATCCATGTTTCCGACCGCGGGCGCTTCTCCACCGCGCGACTGTCGGCCATGGAAGAGGGCGTTCCGGCCTTGGGCTACGTGGTGGAAAACGCCTGGCTGGGCCAATGCCTCTGGCAGGGCCTGGACAAGGACGTGATCAGTTGGCGCTGCCCGGCCGAAGTCACGCGCATGGAACCGCTGGAAGACGGCTACCGCCTGACCCTCAACGATGAAACCCTACTGGAGTGCGAGCTCGCGGTGCTGGCCGATGGCGGCCGTTCGGGCTTGCGCGAACAACTGGGGATCGGCGTCAAAAAGCGTCCGTACAACCAAAGTGCGTTGATCGCCAACATTACCCCCAGCGAAGCCCACAACGGCATGGCGTTCGAGCGCTTTACCGATGACGGCCCGATGGCCTTGCTGCCGCTGCCGGAAAACCGCTGCGCGCTGGTCTGGACTCGCCTGGGCATGGACGCGCAGCGTCTGGCGGCACTCGATGAACGCAGTTTCCTCAGCGAGTTGCAGGGCGTGTTCGGCTATCGCCTCGGCACGCTCAAGCAGGTCGGTGCGCGGAATCTATACCCATTGTCGCTGATCGAAGCCGAAGAGCAGGTGCGTCCGCATCTGGCCGTGCTGGGCAACGCTGCCCACAGCTTGCACCCGATTGCCGGTCAGGGCTTCAACCTGTCGCTGCGCGACGCCCAGGCCTTGGCCGAAGCGCTGCTCGCCAGCCCGAGTGCACCGGGCGACTTCGCCACCTTGCAGGCTTACCGCGAACGCCAGCGCCTGGACCAGAACCTCACCGTGGGCTTCTCCGATCAGGTCACCCGGTTGTTCGGCAGTACCCAGCCGCTGGTTTCGCTGGGGCGCAACATCGGCTTGTTGGGCCTCGATCTGTTGCCGCCGGCCAAACGCTGGTTCGCCCGGCAGGCCATGGGGTTGGGAACACGCTCCGATGGTTGAATGGCTACCCCGGTGTTTCGATACTCAGGACGGCGCGGGTAGCGTGGTCGATAAAACCCTTTACGTGCGGCTCACGCCGCAAGCGAGACAGGCTTAAAGCATGGAAATGCGCGCAGATCTGCTGATTGTCGGGGCCGGAATGGTCGGGAGCGCGTTGGCGCTGGCGTTACAGAACAGCGGGCTGGAAGTCCTGCTGCTCGACGGCAGCCCCATGAGCGTCAAACCCTTCGATGCGCAGTCGGCATTCGAGCCTCGAGTGAGCGCCTTGTCGGCCGCCAGTCAGCGGATCCTCGAGCGTCTGGGCGTGTGGGACGGTGTCGTCAGCCGGCGTAGCAGTCCTTATACCGATATGCACGTCTGGGACGGCAGCGGCACCGGGCAGATTCATTTCTCGGCCTCCAGCGTCCACGCCGAGGCACTGGGGCATATCGTCGAGAACCGGGTGGTGCAGGATGCACTGCTCGATCGCTTGCATGATTGCGACCTGGGCCTGCTGGCCAATGCGCGCCTGGAGCAGATGCGCCGTTCTGGCGACGACTGGCTGCTGACCCTGGCCGATGGCCGCACGCTGCGTGCACCGCTGGTGATCGCGGCGGACGGCGCCAACTCGGCAGTGCGTCGTCTAGCAGGTGTCGCGACCCGCGAGTGGGATTACCTGCATCACGCCATTGTCACCAGCGTTCGCAGCACGCTGGCGCATCAAATGACCGCCTGGCAGCGTTTTACCGACCACGGCCCGCTGGCCTTCCTGCCCTTGGAGCGTGACGGTCAGCAAGACTGGTGCTCGATCGTCTGGTCGACCACCCCGACTGAAGCCGAGCGTCTGATGGCGCTGGATGACGAAGGTTTCTGCCTTGAGCTGGAACGCGCCTTCGAAGGGCGTTTGGGCAATGTGCTGAGCGCCGACCCGCGACTTTGCGTGCCGTTGCGTCAGCGCCACGCCAAACGTTATGTGGCCGAAGGCCTGGCGTTGATCGGCGACGCCGCGCACACCATTCACCCGTTGGCCGGGCAGGGCGTCAACCTCGGGTTCCTCGATGCCGCGGTTCTGGCCGAAGTGCTGTTGCAGGCAGCCAGCCGTGGCGAGCGTTTGGCGGACGTGAAAGTCCTCAGCCGTTATGAGCGTCGACGCATGCCGCACAACCTGGCGTTGATGGCGGCGATGGAAGGCTTTGAGCGTTTGTTCCAGGCTGACCCTTTGCCGCTGCGCTGGTTGCGTAATACCGGGTTGAAAATGGTCGACCAGATGCCCGAAGCCAAGGCACTGTTTGTGCGCGAAGCGCTTGGATTGATCGGGGATCTGCCGGCGTTGGCCAAGGCCTGACTCCTTTGTGAGGCTGATGGCCTCTTCGCGAGCACATTCACCATCAATCCCCGGTGGTGCAACATCTGGTAACTCCTCCAGGGCGGGATCGGTTGAGAAGCTAAATGTGAGTCCTTATCATTTCGACTCATTTTTGATTTCGAGAGACCGCTCCCATGTTGGCACCGAAGCGTCTACTGACAGCCCTCGCCCTGACCCTGATCAGCACCACTGCCCAGGCCGCTGACGAGGTGGTGGTCTACTCCTCGCGTATCGACGAGCTGATCAAACCGGTCTTCGATGCCTACACCCAAAAAACCGCTGTAAAGGTGAAGTTCATCACCGACAAGGAAGCGCCGCTGATGCAGCGCATCAAGGCCGAAGGCCAGAACGCCACCGCCGACCTGCTGCTGACCGTCGATGCCGGCAACCTCTGGCAGGCCGAGCAAATGGGCATCCTGCAGCCGTTCACCTCCAAGGTGATCGACACCAACATCCCGCTGCAATACCGCGCTGCGTCCCACGCCTGGACCGGCCTGAGCCTGCGGGCGCGGACCATCGCCTATTCCACCGACCGGGTAAAACCCTCGGACCTGAGCACATACGAAGCGTTGGCCGACAAGCAGTGGGAAGGCCGTCTGTGCCTGCGTACCGCGAAGAAGGTCTACAACCAGTCGTTGACCGCGACCCTGATTGAAACTCACGGCGCAGAAAAAACCGAAGAGATCCTCAAGGGTTGGGTGCGCAACCTGTCCACTGACGTGTTCTCTGACGACATCGCCGTACTGCAGGCGATCAGCGCCGGGCAATGCGACGTGGGTATCGTCAACACTTACTACTTCGGCCGTCTGCACCAGCAGAAGCCGGATCTGCCGGTCAAGCTGTTCTGGCCGAACCAGGCTGACCGAGGCGTACACGTGAACCTGTCGGGCATTGGCCTGACCCAATACGCGCCGCACCCGGAAGCCGCCAAGGCGCTGGTGGAATGGATGACCACACCTGAAGCGCAAAAGATCTTCGCCGACGCTAACCAGGAATTCCCGGCCAATCCGGCGGTGAAACCGTCCGCGGAAGTCGAGGCCTGGGGCACGTTCATCCCGGACACCCTGCCGGTTGAAGTGGCTGGCCTGCGCCAGGCAGAAGCCATCCGCCTGATGGACCGCGCCGGCTGGAATTGAGTTTGCGGCTTTAAAGATGATCGTTCCCACGCTCTGCGTGGGAATGCAGTCCTGGACGCTCCGCGTCTGACCCTTTCAAGCGTGACGCGGAGCGTCACAGGCTATGTGCCCACGCAGAGCGTGGGCACAATCATTTGAGAGAGCTTTTCCTTGGCCCATCCCGCCCAACGCCGTTGGTATCCGCTAGTTTTCGTCGTGGCCGCCCTGGTGCTGCTGCCGCTGAGCGTATTGCTGCTGTCGTGGCAAACCGTTGACCTGCAGATCTGGACGCACCTGTGGCAAACCCAGATGCCGCGCCTGCTGGGCAACACCTTGACGCTGATCCTCGGCGTCGGGGTTGGCGTAACGCTGTTGGGCGTGAGCCTGGCCTGGTTGACCAGCCTCTGCGAATTCCCCGGGCGACGTTGGCTGGATTGGGCGCTGATGTTGCCATTTGCGATCCCGGCCTATGTGCTGGCGTTCGTTTTTGTCGGGCTGCTGGATTTCTCAGGCCCCGTGCAAACCCTGCTTCGCGAGTGGTTTGGCAGTGGCTTGCGGCTGCCGCGCGTCCGTTCTACGGGCGGGGTGATTCTGGTATTGGTGCTGGTGTTCTATCCCTACGTCTATTTGCTGGCGCGCACGGCGTTTCTGGCCCAGGGCAAAGGTCTGATGGAGGCTGCACGCGTGCTTGGCCAATCACCGTGGCAAGCATTCTGGCGCGTGGCCTTGCCGATGGCCCGACCGGCGATTGGTGCCGGTGTGGCCTTGGCGTTGATGGAGACGCTGGCGGATTTCGGCGCAGTGTCGGTGTTCAACTTCGACACCTTCACCACGGCGATCTACAAAACCTGGTACGGCTTTTTCAGCCTGTCGAGCGCCGCGCAACTGGCCAGCCTGTTGCTGCTGGTGGTGATGTTGCTGCTGTATGGCGAGCGGCGTGCGCGTGGCGCCAGCCGGGCGAGCAACGAGCGGCCACGGGGCAAGGCGCTTTATCACCTGCGCGGGTTCAAGGCTGTGGCCGCCAGCAGTTGGTGCGGGCTGGTATTTGCCTGCGCGTTTGTCATTCCATTGCTGCAACTGGTGGCGTGGTTCTGGCAGCGCGGGCGCTTCGACCTGGATGAGCGTTACGCCGGGCTGATCATCCATACGTTGTACCTGGGCGCCATGGCAGCGCTGATTACCGTCAGCGTCGCGCTGCTGCTGGCGTTTGCCCGGCGCCTGGCTCCGACCCGGACGATTCGTTCCGGGGTCAGTCTGGCCAATATCGGCTACGCCTTGCCCGGATCGGTGCTGGCGGTATCGATCATGCTGGCGTTCAGTTACCTGGACCGTGAACTGGTGGTGCCGCTATCGGACTGGCTTGGCGGCGCGGGCAAACCGTTGCTGCTGGGCAGCCTGTCGGCGTTGTTGCTGGCGTATCTGGTGCGCTTTATCGCGGTGGCCTACGGCCCGTTGGAAAATAGCCTGGCGCGGATCCGTCCGTCGTTGCCAGAAGCTGCACGCTGTTTGGGTGTCAGTGGGCCACGACTGTTTTTCAAAGTGTATCTGCCGTTGCTGCTGCCCGGCACGTTGAGCGCGGCGCTGCTGGTGTTCGTCGATGTGCTCAAGGAAATGCCCGCAACCTTGCTGATGCGCCCGTTTGGCTGGGACACGCTGGCGGTGCGGATCTTCGAAATGACCAGCGAAGGCGAGTGGGCGCGGGCGTCGTTGCCTGCGCTGACACTGATTCTGGTAGGCCTGTTGCCAGTCATCGGCTTGATTCGACGTTCGGCACATCAAAACGGCTAGGTGCCAGTCCTACACCTTGCGGCTACAATGCGCGGCATTCGGTGCGGATCGTCCTTCAGACCGGGTCGCTGAAATAGGCTGGAAGCCTTCTACTTCAAGGCTTTCAACCATGCAGCGCCTGTCCGTACCTTCGCCACGCCCGGAAGGAGAAACCCATGGGACAGCGTACGCCTCTGTATGACCTTCATCTCGCACTTGGCGCGAAGATGGTCGATTTTGGCGGTTGGGATATGCCATTGCATTACGGCTCACAGGTCGAGGAACACCATCAGGTGCGCCGCGACTGTGGGATTTTCGATGTTTCCCATATGACCGTAATCGATGTCAGCGGCCCTCAGGCCAAGGCCTGGCTCCAGCATTTGCTGGCCAATGATGTCGAACGTCTGCACAGCGTCGGCCGTGCCTTGTACAGCACCATGCTCAATGAACGGGGCGGGGTGGTCGACGACATGATCGTTTATCGCCTGGAAGATGCTTACCGCCTGGTAGTGAACGCCGCCACTCGTGATCAGGACATGGCCTGGATGCAGGCCCAGCTCGGCAATTATCAGGTGCAACTGCACGAGCGCAGCGAGTTGGCGATGCTGGCGATTCAAGGTCCGCACGCGCGGCAAAAGATCGCCGAGCTGGTGACCCAGTCTCGTGGCACGCTGATCCAGCAACTCAAACCGTTTGAAGGTCGGTGTGACGGCGACTGGTTCATCGCCCGTACCGGTTACACCGGCGAAGACGGTCTGGAGATTGCCCTGCCGGCCGATCAGGCGCCGGGATTCTTCAACGATCTGGTGGGTGCAGGCATATCGCCGATTGGCCTCGGCGCTCGTGACACGCTGCGTCTTGAGGCAGGCATGAACCTCTACGGTCAGGACATTCATCAGGATGTCTCACCGCTGGCGTCCAATATGGCCTGGAGCATTGCCTGGGAACCGGCCACTCGTCAGTTCATCGGCCGGGCCGCGCTTGAGGCTGAACGGGCAGCCGGGGTGAAGCAAAAACTGGTTGGTCTGGTGCTCGAAGAGCGTGGGGTTTTACGCGCTCATCAGGTGGTTCGCATTGCTGATGTTGGCGAAGGGGAGATTACCAGTGGTAGTTTCTCTCCTACGCTTAGCAAATCGATTGCCTTGGCGCGGGTACCGATGGCAACCGCCGACCGGGCAGAAGTGGAAATTCGTGGCAAGTGGTACCCGGTTCGGGTGGTCAAACCGACCTTCGTACGACACGGCAAAACCCTGATCTAACTTTCTCTGGCGGGCCAACACCGCTGACATTTCTTCTGAGGACACAGAACATGAGCGAAATCCCTGTAGACCTGCGTTTTGCCGAAAGTCACGAATGGGCCCGTCTGGACGAAGATGGTGGCGTAAAGGTGGGTATTTCAGACCATGCTCAGGAAGCCTTGGGTGATGTGGTGTTCGTCGAGTTGCCGGAAATCGGCAAAGTCTTCGCTGCCGGTGAAGCCGCGGGCGTAGTCGAGTCGGTCAAGGCTGCATCGGATATCTACTCACCGGTCTCCGGTACAGTTATCGCCGTTAACGAAGAGTTGGCCAACAGCCCGGAGCTGGTCAACAGCGCGCCATACGACAGCTGGTTCTTCAAACTCGAGCCGACTGATACCTCTGAGCTGGACAAATTGCTCGACCCTACAGGCTACAAGAACGCCATTGGCGAGTAATTGCCGCCAGAAACGAAAAAGCCTCGAGTGATCGAGGCTTTTTCATGGGCGCGATTTACGCGTTTTGCAGCACGGCCTTCACCGCAGCCACCGAACGCTCGACATCGTCTTTGCTCATGGCCGTGAACATCGGCAGCGAAACGATCAGGCGACCGACGCGTTCGGACACCGGGAACATGCCTTCCTTGAAACCGCGTTCGCGGTAAAGGCTCAGCAGGTGGATCGGCGGGTAGTGGTAGCCGATGCCGACGCCCAGTTCCTGCATTTGCTCCATGAAGGTCGCACGGGCCGGTTTGCCGTCCTTGCGCTCTGGCAATACCAGCTGGAACAAGTGCCAGTTGCTGTTGGTGAAGTCTGCCGGTGGCAGCTGCGCACCGTACTTGGCTTCGAAATCGCTGCCGAAGCAGGCGAAGTAATGCTTGGCCAGTTCGCGGCGGTGAGCGGTGATGGCTTCGATGTGGGCGAATTGGCCCAGGCCAATGGCTGCTGCCACGTCGGTCATGTTGAACTTGCCGCCCAGCACGTCGACGTCCAGGCCGTCGAAGCCGGTACGGGTCACGCCTTGCAGGCGATATTTCTCGGCCAGGCGCACTTCTTCAGCGTTGTTCAATACCAGGCAGCCACCTTCCGAGGAGGTAACGTTCTTGTTTGCCTGGAAGCTGAACGACACGAAGTCGCCCGTGGCGCCGATGCGCTGCCCATTCCAGCTCGAACCCAATGCCTGGGCGGCGTCTTCGATAATGCGCAGGCCGTGTTTCTTGGCGATCGCGTACAGGCGGCTCATGTCCACCGGCAAACCAGCCAGGAACACCGGGATAATGGCCTTGGTGCGCGGGGTGATGGCCGCTTCGAGCTGGTCCAGGTCAATGTTGCGGGTGATCGGGTCGATGTCGGCAAACACCGGGGTGGCGCCGACTTCGAGAATCACGTTGGCCGTGGCGACCCAGGAAATCGGCGTGGTGATGACTTCATCACCGGCACCGATCCCGGCGATGCGCAGGGCGATCTCCATGGTGCAGGTCCCGGAGTTGAACGTGCGCACCGGACGGCCGCCAAAAAACTCCGAGAGCTGGGCTTCGAATGCCTGAACCTTGGGCCCGCTGGTGATCCAGCCGGAGCGCAAGACATCGCCGACAGCGGCAATCGTGGCTTCATCGATAGTAGGTTTGGAAAACGGCAGAAAAGGCAGTTGGCTCATGACGATCAGTGCACCCGATTGGCTGACGGTAGTTATATGCGCCGCACATGATGAGCCTGATTGAGCAAAGACGCCATGCCGAGTGCACAGGGGGAGCTATGCTGCTTTGATCGAGTTGCATCGACGTTGAGCGCCATTCAAGAGAGAGCCTGTCATGCCCCAGTTGCCATCCTTGAGCCAGTTACGAGACCCGAATGCCTTTCTGCGGCGCCACCTGGGGCCGGACACCGCCGAGCAGCAGGCGATGCTCGACAGCCTCGGGCTCGGCAGCCGTGTCGAGCTGATCGAGCAGACGGTGCCGCCGGGCATTCGCCTCAATCGCGTACTGGACTTGCCGCCTGCGCTCGATGAAGAGGCCGCGCTGGCAAAGCTGCGCGGCTATGCCGAACAGAATCAGGTCTGGACCAGCCTGATCGGCATGGGTTACCACGGCACCCTGACGCCTGCGGTGATCTTGCGCAACGTGCTGGAAAATCCCGGTTGGTACACCGCTTACACGCCTTATCAGCCGGAAATTGCTCAGGGGCGACTCGAAGCGCTGCTCAATTTCCAGCAATTGACCATCGACCTGACGGGCCTGGAACTGGCCAACGCCTCGTTGCTCGACGAAGCCACGGCGGCGGCCGAAGCCATGGCACTGGCCAAGCGTGTCGCGAAGTCGAAAAGCAATCTGTTCTTCGTCGACGAAAACTGCCATCCACAGACCCTCTCCGTGGTGCGGACCCGCGCTGAAGGCTTTGGCTTCGAGCTGATCGTCGACACTGTGGATAACCTGAAACAGCATCAAGTGTTCGGCGCGCTGCTGCAGTATCCCGATACCCATGGCGAAATCCGTGACCTGCGGCCGTTGATCGATCACTTGCATGCGCAGCAAGCGCTGGCCTGCGTTGCAGCTGATCTGCTGAGCCTGTTGTTGCTGACGCCGCCAGGTGAAATGGGCGCTGATGTGGTATTCGGCTCGTCCCAGCGCTTTGGCGTACCGATGGGCTACGGCGGCCCGCACGCAGCGTTTTTCGCCAGCCGCGATGAATACAAACGAGCGATTCCCGGACGGATCATCGGCGTTTCGAAAGATGCTCGCGGCAACGTCGCGCTGCGTATGGCCCTGCAAACCCGCGAGCAACACATCCGTCGCGAGAAGGCCAATTCGAACATCTGCACGGCCCAGGTGTTACTGGCCAATATCGCCAGTTTTTACGCGGTCTACCATGGCCCGCAGGGGCTTAAACGGATTGCGCAACGGATACACCGGCTAACCTGCATTCTCGCCGCCGGGCTTGAGCGCAACGGCATCACCCGGCTCAATCAGCACTTCTTCGACACCTTGACCCTTGAAGTCGGCGGCAGCCAGACCGCAATCATCGACAGCGCCAAAGCGGCGCAGATCAATTTGCGGATTCTTGGGCGCGGGCAGGTGGGCTTGAGTCTCGACGAGAGCTGCGATGAACGCACGGTGGCGAAGCTGTTTGATGTGTTCCTGGGCGCCGATCACGGGCTTGATGTCGCCGAGCTGGATGGCGAGCCGCTGGGCTCCGGGGTTCCCGACGGTTTGTTGCGGACCACGCCGTATTTGCGCCATCCGGTGTTCAACGCCCATCACAGCGAAACCGAAATGCTGCGTTACCTCAAACAACTGGAGAACAAGGACCTGGCGCTCAACCAGTCGATGATCCCACTGGGTTCCTGCACCATGAAGCTCAACGCCAGCAGCGAGATGATCCCGATCACCTGGCCGGCGTTCGCCAACCTGCACCCGTTTGCACCGAAGGAGCAGGCGGTGGGTTATTCGCTGATGATCAGCGAACTGGAAAGCTGGCTCTGCGCGATCACCGGTTTTGATGCGATCTGCATGCAGCCCAACTCCGGCGCCCAAGGTGAATACGCCGGGTTGCTGGCGATCCGCAAATACCATGAAAGCCGTCAGCAAGGTGCACGGGACATCTGCCTGATTCCCGCGTCTGCCCACGGCACCAACCCGGCCTCGGCGCAGATGGCCGGGATGCGGGTGGTGATCGTCGACTGCGACGATGCCGGTAACGTCGATCTCGATGACCTGAAAGCCAAGGCGACGGCTGCCGGCGACAAGCTCTCTTGCCTGATGGCCACTTACCCTTCGACCCATGGGGTGTATGAAGAGGGCATCAGCGAAATCTGTGAAGTTATCCACAGCCACGGCGGTCAGGTGTACATGGACGGCGCCAACCTCAATGCACAGGTTGGGCTGGCCCGCCCGGCGGATATCGGCGCTGATGTCTCGCACATGAATCTGCACAAGACCTTCTGCATTCCCCATGGCGGAGGCGGGCCGGGGATGGGGCCGATTGGTGTGCGGGCGCATTTGGCGCCGTTTGTTGCCAATCACCCGGTGGTGCCGATCGAGGGACCCCATCCGCAGAATGGCGCAGTCAGCGCGGCGCCCTGGGGCAGTGCGAGCATTTTGCCGATCAGCTGGATGTACATCGCGATGATGGGGCCGCAGTTGGCGGATGCCAGCGAGGTGGCGATTCTCTCGGCCAACTACCTGGCGAAGCATTTGTCCGGTGCGTTCCCGGTGCTCTACACCGGGCGCAACGAGCGGGTGGCACACGAATGCATCCTCGACTTGCGACCGCTCAAGGCGCAGACCGGTATCAGCGAAGAAGACGTCGCCAAGCGGCTGATGGATTACGGTTTCCATGCGCCGACCATGTCTTTCCCGGTGCCGGGTACGTTGATGGTTGAACCGACCGAAAGCGAGTCGAAGGCGGAACTGGATCGCTTTATCAGCGCGATGCTGAGTATTCGCGCGGAAATTGCCGAGGTGCAGAATGGCAATTGGTCTGCCGAGGACAATCCGTTGAAACGCTCACCGCATACGTTGGCGGACATTACCGGTGTCTGGGATCGGCCCTACAGCATCGAGCAAGCGGTGACCCCGGACACGCACACCAGGCTGCATAAATACTGGCCGACGGTGAACCGCGTGGACAACGTTTACGGGGATCGCAACCTGTTCTGCGCCTGCGTGCCGGTGGACGAATACCGCTGAAATGCGTAAATCAAATGTGGGAGCGAGCTTGCTCGCGATGGCGGTGTAACAGTCAGCAAAAATGTTGAATGTTATGGCCTCATCGCGAGCAAGCTCGCTCCCACAATGGATCGCATTTTTACAGCAACAGAATTATTCCGGGGCAACCGCGTTCTTGGCCAGGATTGCGTTGGCCAATTCCATGTCGGTAGCCTTCAAGCCCGGGTTGTCGGCACGGACTTTCTGCATGGCAGATTCCAGGTACGGACCACGGATATTGCCGTCACTGGCTACGAAACTGCTGGCGTCGTCCTGAGCGGCAACGACCAGCTTGTGATCCCTGGAGGTCAGGTAGGTGGACGCGGTGGTCGCACCTGAGGAAATAACTTCTTGCAAGATGCCGTCATGGTCATGGTCGCGGTCATGGGCCATTGCTGAACCTGCAGACAGGGACAGCAAGGCAAGCGTAGCGGCGGCAAGTTTAAAACGCATTGTGGGTGACTCCAGTGGGGTTTCTGGCGGGTTGGATTGCCAATACCCCAAACGAGTTCCGTAGCGTTCATCGGCCTGTTCGACCAGGATACCGCCCCTATTTCTGCTCACTCTGCGGCGTCACTCGCAGCACCTCTTCAATCGTCGTCAGCCCCGCCGCCACTTTTTGCGCACCCGACAGCCGCAGGCTGCGCATGCCTTCCTTGAACGCCTGGCGACGCACGGCGAACAGGTCGGTGTCGGGGTTGATCAGGGCTTTGACGCTGTCGGTCATTTGCATGATTTCGTAGACCCCGGCGCGTCCGTGATAACCGGTGTCGCGGCACTCCAGGCAGCCAATCGCGCGTTGGGCGTTGCTCGGTAATGGTGCTTGCCAGGGACGGGTCAAGGTTTGCCAGTCATCTTCGCCCAGCGTCAGCGGTGCCTTGCAATGCGGGCACAGCGTGCGGACCAGACGTTGTGCCATGACTCCCAGCAGGGTGGCTTTGATCAGGTAATGCGGCACGCCGAGTTCCAGTAAGCGGCTGATGGCGCTCGGTGCGTCGTTGGTGTGCAGGGTCGACAACACCAGGTGCCCGGTGAGTGCCGCTTGAATGGCCATTTCGGCGGTTTCGAGGTCGCGGATCTCGCCGATCATGATGATGTCCGGATCTTGTCGCATCAATGCGCGCACGCCGCTGGCAAAGGTCAGGTCGATGTTGTGCTGGACCTGCATCTGATTGAACGCCGGCTCGACCATTTCGATCGGATCTTCGATGGTGCAGAGGTTGACCTCTGGCGTCGCGAGTTTTTTCAGCGTGGTGTAGAGCGTGCTGGTCTTGCCCGAACCGGTCGGTCCGGTGACCAGAATGATGCCGTTGGGCTGGCGGGTCATGTCCTGCCAGCGGCGCAGATCATCGGCAGAAAACCCGAGCTGGTCGAAGTCCTTGAGCAGTACTTCCGGATCGAAGATCCGCATGACCATTTTTTCCCCGAATGCCGTAGGTAGCGTCGACAGCCGCAACTCCACTTCGCCGCCGTCCGGGGCCTTGGTCTTGACCCGGCCATCCTGGGGTTTGCGTTTTTCCGCGACGTTCATTCGCCCCAGGCTTTTCAGGCGACTGACGATTGCCATGGTCACCTGCGGTGGAAATTGATAGACGTTGTGCAACACGCCGTCGATGCGAAAGCGCACGGTGCCTTGCTCGCGCCGTGGCTCGATATGGATATCACTGGCACGCTGCTGGAAGGCGTACTGGAACAACCAGTCGACGATGTTGACGATGTGCGCGTCATTGGCGTCCGGCTCCTGATCGCTGGCGCCGAGGTTGAGCAACTGTTCGAAGTTGCCCAGGGTGTTCATGTGCTGATCGGCATTGGTCGCGCCGCTGACCGATTTGGCCAGGCGGAAGAACTCCACGCTGAAGCGCTGGATGTCCGCCGGGTTGGCCACCACCCGTTTGATCGGCAACTGTAGAACGTGGGTCAGGTCGGCTTCCCAACTGCGCACATAAGGCTGCGCGCTAGCGACAGTGACGGCGTCGCGGTCGATCGCTACCGCGAGGATCTTGTGGCGTTGGGCAAAGGCGTAGGACATCAACGGGGTAATTTGCGCGACGTTTATTTTCAGCGGATCGATGCGCAAGTAAGGCTGGCCGGCCTGCAGCGAGAGCCACAGGGTCAGGCTTTCCAGGTCCAGGCGTTTGCCGGGGCGGCTGAGGTCGTCGAGGTGTTGGCTGGCGAGGAATTCCAGCGGGTGCAACTGGCTGTTGCTGGCATTGCGGCGGGTGGTCAGCGCGTGTTCGGCCGAGTCCTGGCTGATGAAGCCTTGGGCGACCAGTTCGCGCAGCAGGTCATTGAGATCCAGCCAGCGATCCTGAGTGGCGAGTTGAACGGACATCCGGGCTCCTTATGGAAACGATCCTGCAACGAGCGGTTTAGACAGGTGCGTCTGTGACCACAGATGCCAAGAATAGTCCCCACAAGGGCCGGCCGTTCGGCCATCGGCCGATTCATCATTGCGAGTCTTTACCGGCGTGCTTCAGCCTGTCGCCTGTGCAGGCTGAACCCATTGCGAATCAGCTGCTTGCAGTTCCACCGAGCAGACACTGATCAGGTTACGTAATTTTTCCGCGATCACTTGGGCGCGGTGCCAGCTCAAGCCGTCCATGACAATACCGATCGACAGCAGGTCGTCGTCGCGCAACACATTGACCTGCTGCGGCACCAGAAACTGCAACGCGAAAAGATTCAGCGCCCGGCACAACACGTCCGGTTCGGCCTCGGCCAGCAGTTGGTAGTGCACGCGACAATGGGCATTACTGACGTTCCACACGTCGGCACGGGTAGGGGTGTTGTTGACGGCTTCGAGCGGGGGCATGGTCGGTCTCCAAATAATTGGAGAAATTTTTACATTCGGTGCCGGGTATTTCTTATCTATGATGAGGTTAATTGGCCTTATATCGAATCAAACAATTCTCAAATAATATATTTTAGGGTTTTTCTATGCATAGCGAACTTGACGTGTATGACCGACGGATTCTGGCGCTGCTGCAAGAGGACGCCTCACTCTCCAGTGCGCAGATTGCCGAGCAGGTCGGGTTATCGCAGTCGCCGTGCTGGCGGCGCATTCAGCGGATGAAGGAGGAGGGGGTTATTCGCGGGCAAGTGACGTTGCTCGATCGCAAGAAAATCGGCCTCAACACGCAGATCTTCGCCGAGATCAAACTCAACGCCCACGGGCGTTCGAACTTCACGGAATTCACCGAGGCGATTCGCGGCTTTCCGGAAGTGCTGGAGTGTTATGTGCTGATGGGGGCGGTGGATTTCCTGTTGCGGATCGTCACGGCAGACATCGAAGCCTATGAGCGCTTCTTCTTCGAGAAGCTGTCGATGGTGCCGGGGATTCAGGAGGTCAACTCGATCGTGGCCTTGTCGGAGATCAAGTCCACGACGAGTTTGCCGGTCTAAAGCTCTGTGGTGAATGTGCTGGCCTCATCGCGAGCAGGCTCGCTCCCACATTGGTTGCGGTGTACGCAAATCCCCTGTGGGAGCGAGCCTGCTCGCGATGGCGGTATTACATACGCAACAACATCTTCCACGCGCGGTTCTGATACACCGCAATCGCCTGCTGCTTGCGTGCATCCAGCACTTCGTCGGTGATCGGCTCGTTGGCCAGTTGCGCGAGTTTGTTCAGCTCACCATACAGGCGATCCATTTCCGGGATGTCCAGCACGTTGCGGGCATGGTGCAGCCAGGCCTGGATGCGTTCGATGCGCGGCAGTTGCTCAGCCAGGTCTTCCGGCTGTTGTTGATAGCGCTGCAATTGCAGGGACGTCGCTTCTTCGCCCAGCAGGCGCGGTAACCAGTTGCCCAGTTGTGCAGCGCCCTGGCGATTGCCGCGAACGTTGCGATCGGCAGCCCAGGTACGAGCCAGCAACCAGCGTGAAGTGTTCAGGGAGAACAGGCCCCAGCGCGGGTCTTCCAGTTCTTCGAGGAACTGCTCCGGCGCGGCTTTGCGCACGTCTTCGTCATCCAGACCGGCTTGTACCAGCGGGCGCCAGTCTTCCAGCAAGGCATCCAGCGCCAGACGCAGGTCGTGAGTCGACTGACGGGGTGCGGCTTGACCCAAGCTGCTGAGTAGCGCGCGCAATTCAGCGAGGTTTTCGACCCAGTCCTGCAACAGCCGCCAGTGGCCGTTGAAGCGATATTGCTCGGCCAGACGCTGACTGCTGCCCAGCAAGTGCCAGCTCAGCGCGGCGAACGCGTCGTCCAGCGGCAGCTCAAAGGTCAGTTCCGGTGCGGGCAGGCTCAACGAATAGCTGTTGGCGTCGAACAGGCGGTAGCCGCGCTCGGCCTTGCTGATATCGCACGGCATCAGCGCCAGGGTCGCGGCCAACTCGGCGGCCAGCTCCAGCAACGCAGCGGGTTCGCCTTCGCGCAGTTCCAGTTCCAGCTCGCAGATTTCTTCTTTCTGCTTGCCGACAATCACGTGGCCCAAGTCCAGTGCGGCTTCGATGACCACTTTGGTCTTGCCACGGCCCCAGGCGATTTCTGCGCGTTCACGTACGAAATCGGTGGTGAAGATCGGCTTCAGGGTTTTTTTGTCCAGTTCGGCCAGTTCTTCGGGCCAGCATTCGCCGTCGAGTTTTTTCACGTCGAGCTTGGCTTTGGGCAGGTTCCAGTCGTATTCGTTACGCTCGGACAGACCGGCCACACTGTGGCCACGGGTCTTGAGCGTTTGAATGACTTCTTCGCCATCGAGGCGCAGGCGCAGGGCGACCTTGGCGCGGGCCAGGTCACGCTCTGGCGTGTCGAAGTACTGGTTCATCAACTCACGGCGTTCCCAGCCACTTTTGTTGCGTTTTTTCAGTAGCGGGTGCTCGCGCAGGGCGGCGAGGGTTTCGCGGCTGACGCGGAGTTTGATTTCGGTTTCTTTCTGCATGGCCGGAAAATCCAGGATCGGGAGCGCAGCCGGGGGAATGTGTGGCTGCCAAGGTCGTGCAGTGTACAGCACTCACTAAACCTACGCGCCGCGACGGTTTATTCCTGTCGCCAGATGGTTCTATGATGGACTTCAATTTGGGAGTTGGGAGTCAGCGATGCCTTTGCCGTCCATGAAAGACCAGTTCGCTGCGCTGATCGCCGCACCGTCCGTCAGCTGCACCCAACCCAGCCTCGATCAATCCAATCGCGCGGTCATTGATCTGCTGGCGACCTGGCTCGGCGACCTGGGCTTTTCGTGCGAAATCCAGCAAGTCAGCCCCGGCAAATTCAACTTGCTCGCCAGTTTTGGCAGCGGTCCCGGCGGGCTGGTATTGGCCGGGCACAGCGACACGGTGCCGTTCGACGGCGCGTTGTGGCAGACCGATCCGCTGAAACTCACCGAAGTCGACGGTCGCTGGGTCGGTCTTGGCAGTTGCGACATGAAGGGTTTTTTCGCGCTGGCTATCGAAGCCGTGCTGCC
The DNA here is from genome assembly GCF_007713465.1 of Pseudomonas sp. H3(2019). GTDB lineage: Bacteria > Pseudomonadota > Gammaproteobacteria > Pseudomonadales > Pseudomonadaceae > Aquipseudomonas. The sequence continues at coordinate 191,961 of NZ_VMSG01000001.1, forward strand.
GCTGCTGGATAAACCGTTCAAGCAACCGCTGATGATCCTCGCCACCTGTGACGAAGAAAGCTCCATGGCTGGCGCCCGGGCGTTGGCTGCTGCCGGCCGGCCATTGGGCAGGGTTGCAGTGATCGGTGAACCGACAGGCTTGAAGCCGATCCGTCTGCATAAAGGCGTGATGATGGAGCGCATCGACATTCTCGGTCAGAGCGGTCACTCGTCCGATCCGCGCCTGGGCCATAGCGCACTTGAGGCCATGCACGATGCGATGGGCGAGTTACGTGGCTTGCGCCTGCAATGGCAGAGCGAGTTTCGCAATCCGCAGTTCAGCGTGCCACAACCGACACTGAATTTCGGCTGCATCCACGGTGGTGACAATCCGAACCGGATCTGCGGTCAATGCTCACTGGAGTTCGACCTGCGGCCCTTGCCGGGCATGGACCCGAACGCATTGCGTGCGGCGATCCGGCAGAAACTCGAACCGGTCGCCGAACTCCATCAGGTGAAGATCGACTACGCTCCACTGTTCCCTGAAGTACCGCCTTTCGAGCAGGCGGCCGACTCGGAACTGGTGCAGGTCGCCGAAAGACTCACCGGCCACCTTGCCGAAGCAGTAGCGTTCGGCACTGAAGCGCCTTATCTTCAGCGTCTTGGCTGCGAGACATTGGTGCTTGGCCCAGGCGATATCGCCTGCGCCCACCAACCAGGGGAATACCTTGAAATGTCACGTTTGCAGCCTACCGTGCATCTATTACGTCAACTGATCGAACACTACTGCCTGACCCCGGCGTGATTAAATCCCGGGGCATCCAACCTGTATTCATGAGGAGAGCGCGCGTGTCGCCAAGCCTGTTTCGACGATAACCATCAGCCCGCTGTGCGTTTTGCTTCGTCCTTTTTATCGGCTGCTATTTGTTACAGGCGCAGGTGTTATGCCCGAATACGTTAACTGGCTTCGTCACGCTTCCCCTTACATCAACGCTCACCGCGATTGCACCTTCGTCGTCATGCTGCCCGGCGACGGTGTCGAGCACCCGAACTTCGGCAATATCGTCCACGACCTGGTGCTGCTGCACAGCCTGGGTGTGCGGCTGGTATTGGTTCACGGTTCGCGTCCGCAAATTGAAACCCGTCTCGCCGCACGTGGCCTGACTCCGCATTACCACCACGGGATGCGCATCACCGATGCGGCGACCCTGGAGTGTGTGATCGATGCGGTGGGTCAACTGCGCATTGCTATCGAGGCGCGCTTGTCGATGGACATGGCGTCTTCGCCGATGCAGGGCTCGCGTCTGCGGGTGGCCGGCGGCAACCTGGTGACCGCACGGCCGATCGGTGTGCTCGAAGGTGTCGACTATCACCACACCGGCGAAGTGCGCCGGGTCGACCGCAAGGGCATCAACCGTCTGCTGGATGAGCGCTCCATCGTGTTGTTGTCTCCGCTGGGCTACTCGCCGACCGGGGAAATCTTCAACCTGGCGTGCGAAGACGTCGCCACTCGCGCTGCCATCGATCTGGGCGCCGACAAACTGCTGCTGTTCGGCGCGGACCTGGGGCTGATCGATGAAAACGGCCGTCTGGTCCGCGAGCTGCGTCCGCAGCAGGTGCCGGCGCACTTGCAGCGTTTGGGCGCGAACTATCAGGCAGAGTTGCTGGATGCCGCGGCTGAAGCTTGCCGAGGCGGCGTCGGCCGTAGCCATATTGTCAGTTATGCCGAAGACGGCGCGCTGCTGACCGAGCTCTTCACCCGTGACGGTGGCGGTACGCTGGTGGCCCAGGAGCAATTCGAAGTAGTGCGCGAAGCGGCTATCGAAGACGTCGGCGGGTTGCTGGATCTGATCAGCCCGCTGGAAGAGCAGGGGATTCTGGTGCGTCGTTCGCGCGAAGTGCTGGAGCGCGAAATCGAGCAGTTCAGCGTGGTCGAGCGTGAAGGCATGATCATCGCCTGTGCGGCGCTGTATCAGATCGCTGACTCGGATGCCGGGGAACTGGCCTGTCTGGCAGTGAACCCGGAGTACCGTCACGGCGGCCGTGGTGATGAATTGCTGGAACGGATCGAGACCCGGGCTCGTGCCCAAGGGCTCAAAACCCTGTTCGTCCTCACTACCCGTACTGCGCACTGGTTCCGCGAGCGTGGCTTTGTGCCCAGCAGCGTCGAGCGCCTGCCGTCGGCCCGGGCCTCGCTGTACAACTATCAGCGTAATTCGAAGATCTTCGAAAAAACTCTGTAACCTGAGGCGCTTAGACTCCACCCCCGAGGCTGACGGATCGTGGCAATAAGTCGATCGTTTTTGTCATTTTGCTGCTTGTTACGGTGTTCAGCGAGCGGGCGGAAAAAAATCTACTACTGTATACAAACTGTAACAATTTGACGGGAAGATGCACGTTTCGCCATGATGGCGTCGCTTATTTGATCGTGATTGACGTAAGAGGAATTACGTGGGCACGAATGGAACTAAAGAAGCGTTTGTAAATACCATTTAGGAATTAGCTCGTGGGCCGATACCTCAGCATCCGGTTCGGTTCACGCGTGTTGAGCTATATTCCCGAATCGTATGAAAAATGAATAAATAATTCTTTTTGGGTTTATGAGAAATTCACTAACCTGAACGGGCCAAACACGGCGATTAGACCAAGGTCGTAGATGCGACTGCTTACGATTGACTTATCGGTCACGGTCTTGCGCTAATCGCGCATCGATGGGAACCGGGGCGTCAGATCCTGGACCAGAGTGCACAAAAATTAGAAACGTAGAGGAGCGAAACATGAATAAGTCCACCTTGGCCCTGGCTGTGGCCGTAGGGGTTTTGGCGCAGCAGGCAAGCGCCGCCGGTTTCATCGAAGACAGTAAGGCGACCCTGAGCACGCGTACTTTCTACATCAACACCGATAACCGCGATTCCGACACCAAAGCCGCAAAAGCCCCAAGCAAGATAGAAGAGACTGGGCAAGGCTTCCAGCTCAACTTCACCTCGGGCTTTACCCAAGGTACTGTCGGCTTCGGTGTTGACGCCATTGGTCAGTACGGCGTGAAACTGGATTCCAGCCCGGAGAAGCACGGTAACCCTACCGGTACCGCTTCCGGTGGTACCGTGTTCCCGAGCCAGGGCAACGAAGCTGTCAACGATTTCGCCAGCCTGGGCCTGACCGGCAAGGTCAAGGTTTCGCAGACCGTGCTGAAAATCGGTACCCTGCAGCCTAACAACCCGGTCATCAAGTACAACGATGGTCGTATGCTGGCGCAAACCTTCACCGGCGGCGAGCTGGTCTCGAACGAGATCAAGGACCTGACCCTGACTGCGGGCGAAATCAACGAGGCCAAAGGGCGTAACTCCAGCAACGACGAAGGTCTGTCCCTCGCCGGTGCCAACGGTGGCTCCAACTACGACGCAGGCAAGTTCTCCAACAAGTTCTACTACGGTGGTGCTGACTACAAGATCACCAAGGACCTGACCGCTTCGTACTACTACGGCGAGCTGAAGGACTTCTACTCGCAGAACTTCCTGGGCCTGGTGCATAACTGGTCCATCGGTCCTGGCGTCCTGAAAAGTGACCTGCGCTACTACCGTAGCCGTGACAACGGCTCCAACGGTAGCGACAAGAGCTACTTCACTACCGGCTACTACCCGGACAACACTCCTCTGGCTAACACTACCAAGGGCAAGGTCGACAACAACCTGTACAGCTACCTGGCCCTGTACTCGGTTGAAGGCCACACCTTTGGTGCTGGTTACCAGTACAGCAACGGCGAAAGCGATTTCCCTTGGCTGAACCAGGGTGACGGTTCGTCCAACAGCACCATCACCGACATGCAGATCCAGAAGTTTGCCCGCGCTGGCGAACGTACCTGGCAAGCTCGCTACGCCTATGACTTCGCCAAAGTCGGTGTTCCAGGCCTGACCGCTGGCATCATCTATCTGCGCGGCAGCAACATCGACACTGCTGGCAAAGTCGGCAGCACTCAGACACTGACTGGCGGCTACGGCAGCAGCGAGTGGGAACGTGACCTGACCCTGGCTTACGTGGTTCCACAAGGCCCACTGAAGAACCTGGGCGTGGCGTGGAAAAACGCTATGTGGCGCAACGACATCCCGGGTCAACGCGACCAGGATGAAAACCGTGTGATCGTCAGCTACTCGATCCCGCTGTTGTAATACCCAGGCGTTTGTAAGCCTGTATAAAAAGCCCCGCTCGGCGCAAGCCTGGCGGGGCTTTTGTGTTTCAAGTCGGGCCCACCCCCGCAGGCCCGCCTTCACTTCCCTCTTCGCAGCAACTCAAGGCCTTCTCGAACCCTGGTTCCAAGAGTGGTCTTTGCTCGCGTATGCGTCCAGTGAACAGATGTTTAATATTCATTTTAGATCTAAATAAATCGATATTTATTCTTTTTAATAAGCGGTGACAATAGGCACAGTAGGCTCATCACGCACTCACCAGGAGCAGCACCATGAGCCTCAGACTGGGCGACATTGCCCCCGATTTCGAACAGGATTCCAGCGCCGGCACTATCCGTTTTCACGAGTGGCTGGGCGATAGCTGGGGCGTGCTGTTTTCCCATCCGGCGGACTTCACACCGGTGTGCACCACGGAGCTGGGGTTTACCGCCAGGCTCAAGGACGAGTTCGCCCAGCGCGGCGTCAAGGCCATTGCACTCTCGGTCGACCCGGTGGACTCGCACCACAAGTGGATCGAAGATATCAACGAAACCCAGAACACCCTCGTCAACTTTCCGATCCTCGCCGACGCCGACCGCAAGGTCTCCGACCTCTATGACCTGATTCACCCGAATGCCAACGACACCCTGACCGTGCGTTCGCTGTTTGTGATCGATCCGAACAAGAAGGTTCGCCTGACCATCACCTATCCGGCCAGTACCGGACGCAATTTCCACGAGATCCTGCGGGTGATCGACTCATTGCAACTCACCGACAACTACAAAGTGGCCACCCCGGCCAACTGGCAGGACGGTGATGAAGTGGTGATCGTGCCATCGTTGAAGGATGAAGAGGAAATCAGCAAACGCTTCCCTAAAGGCTACCGCGCAGTGAAACCGTATCTGCGCCTGACGCCACAACCCAACAGGTAAGCCATGGAGATCGTTCCCACGCTCTGCGTGGTAATGCAGCCCGTGACGCTCCGCGTCACTGGAGGCGGAGCGTCCCTAGAGGCATTCCCACGCGGAGCGTGGGAACGATCAGTAGGGGGCAGGCCGTTTCGACGGCTTTTTTTTTCGTCTGGAGAACGGTGTCATGCATATGCATTTAAAGAATAAACACATAAATAAATATGATTTATGGATATATAAATCAGCTGGTAAGGTCTGTCCATTGTCGCGAGATCGCACACTGCGAATCGCCGGAAACGCTTAAGGAATAGCCGCATGCTGGTCGTCTCACTCGGAGGAAGTCCCAGCCAACGCTCCCGCTCCGGGGTGCTGCTGGATCGCTCCCAACGCTGGTTGCAGCAACACGGTGTAGAGGTGGTGAGTTATCAGGTACGGGACTTCCCGGCCGAAGACTTGCTGCATGCACGCTTCGACAGCCCGAAGGTGATCGACTTGTTGCAACAGATTGAAAACGCCGATGGCTTGTTGATTGCCACGCCGGTCTATAAGGCGTCGTTTTCCGGCGCACTGAAAACCGTGCTGGATCTGCTGCCGGAGCGCGCCCTGAGCCACAAGGTTGTACTGCCCATGGCCACTGGCGGCAGCATCGCCCACATGCTGGCCGTGGATTACGCGCTCAAGCCGGTGCTGTCGGCGCTGAAAGCCCAGGAAATGCTCCACGGAATTTTCGCCGAGGACAGCCAGATCGCTTATGGCGAAGGCAGTGCCCAGGCACAGTTGTCACCGGCACTGGAACAGCGCTTGTATGAGGCGCTGGAGCAGTTCTTCAGTGCCATGGCCCGTCGGCCCAAGCCGCTGGACCCAAACCTGTTGAATGAGCGTTTATTGAGTGCTCGCTGGAGCATTTGATCAAGTAATTCCCACCTTACTGGTCCGCTAACGGGCAAGCAGGTGCAGCCAAAACCCAATTGCAAAAAGGAGAGCGCTATGCGCCCTGTCATTTTGCGTCGTGGTCTGGTCGCTCTGTTTGCTGCGGCTGTGTCCTTCGGCGTCATTACTCAAGTTCAAGCGGCCGAGACCTTGCGAATCGGCTATCAAAAGTACGGCACTCTGGTGCTGCTCAAAGCCCGTGGCTCGCTGGAGAAACGCCTCGCTGCCCAAGGCATCAGCGTGCAATGGACTGAGTTTCCCGGCGGTCCGCAACTGCTCGAAGGGCTGAACGTCGGCTCGATCGATTTTGGCGTGACCGGCGAAACGCCACCGGTGTTCGCTCAGGCGGCCGGTGCCGATCTGCTCTACGTCGCTTACGAGCCACCCGCGCCGACCAGCGAAGCGATCCTGGTGCCGAAAGACTCGGCGATCAAATCGGTACAGGACCTCAAGGGCAAGAAGGTCGTCCTCAACAAAGGCTCCAACGTGCACTACCTGCTGGTGCGCGCACTGGAAGACGCCGGTCTCAAGTACACCGACATTCAAACCGTATTCCTGCCGCCGGCCGATGCCCGTGCGGCGTTCGAACGCGGCAGCGTCGATGCCTGGGTGATCTGGGACCCGTACCAGGCCGCTGCCGAACAGCAACTGCACGCGCGCACCCTGCGCGACGGCAGCGGCATCGTCGACAACCATCAGTTCTACCTGGCGACCAAGCCTTACGCCGAAAAACATCCGGACGTGATCAAGGCTCTGGTGGAGGAAGTCCGCACCATCGGCGAATGGTCCAAAGCCAACCCTGAAGAAGTCACCCAACAAGTCTCGCCGCTACTCGGCTTGCCGGCAGACATCACCCTGACCGCGGTGAAACGCCAGGGCTACGGTGCGCATTTCCTCACGCCGCCAGTGATCGCGGCCCAGCAGAAAATCGCCGACAGCTTCTACCAGCTCAAATTGATTCCGAAACCCCTGAGCATCAAAGACGTGATCTGGACGCCACCGGCAGCCGTTGCCACTGCGCCGTAATTCGATTTCCTTAGGAGACCACTCCATGAGCCTTAATATTTTCTGGTTCCTGCCTACTCACGGTGACGGCCATTACCTTGGCACCGCCGAAGGCGCTCGCGCCGTCGACCACGGTTATTTGCAGCAAGTCGCCCAAGCGGCGGACCGCCTGGGTTTTGGCGGGGTGCTGATTCCCACCGGCCGTTCCTGCGAAGACTCGTGGCTGGTGGCTGCATCGCTGATTCCGGTGACCCAGCGCTTGAAGTTTCTGGTTGCGTTGCGCCCCGGGATCATTTCCCCGACGGTGGCTGCGCGCCAGGCGGCGACCCTGGACCGCTTGTCCGGTGGGCGTGCGCTGTTCAACCTGGTGACGGGCGGCGATCCGGAAGAGCTGGCCGGCGACGGATTGTTCCTCAGTCACGAAGAACGCTATCAGGCCTCGGTGGAATTCACCCGGATCTGGCGTCGGGTACTGGAAGGCGAGACGGTCGACTACGACGGTCAGCACATCAGCGTGAAGGGCGCGAAATTGCTCTATCCGCCGATCCAGCAACCGCGTCCGCCACTGTACTTCGGTGGCTCTTCTGAAGCGGCTCAGGATCTGGCTGCCGAGCAGGTCGAAATGGTCCTGACCTGGGGCGAGCCACCGGCCGCCGTCGCCGAGAAAATCGAACAGGTACGCGCCAAGGCCGCGAAGCTTGGACGCACCGTGCGTTTCGGTATTCGTTTGCATGTGATCGTCCGTGAAACCAACGCCGAAGCCTGGCAAGCAGCGGATCGATTGATCTCCCATCTGGACGACGACACCATCGCCCGCGCCCAGGCCTCGTTGGCGCGCTTCGACTCGGTCGGCCAGCAGCGCATGGCCGCGCTGCACGGCGGCAGCCGCGACAACCTCGAAGTCAGCCCGAACCTCTGGGCCGGCGTCGGTCTGGTGCGTGGCGGTGCCGGCACCGCATTGGTCGGCGACGGCCCGACCGTGGCCGCACGGGTCAAGGAATACGCGGAGTTGGGAATCGATACCTTTATCTTCTCGGGCTACCCACATCTGGAGGAATCGTATCGGGTCGCGGAGTTGTTGTTCCCGCACCTCGATATTGAGCGTCCCGAGTTGCCAAAAAGCGCCGGTTACGTCAGCCCGTTCGGCGAGATGGTGGCCAACGACATTCTTCCCAAAGCCGCGTCCCAGAGCTGAGGCGCGCCATGAGAAGGGAAAAACTCATCCACAGCCTCGCGCCGTGGGCCTTGCCGGTGCTGCTACTGGCGGTATGGCAGTTGTCGGTGTCGGCAGGCTGGTTGTCGACACGGATTTTGCCGGCACCGAGTGCAGTGATCGAAGCGGGCGTGAGCCTGGTGCGCAGTGGCGAAATCTGGAAACACCTGGCCATCAGCGGCTGGCGCGCCGGCATTGGTTTTGTGATTGGCGGCGGTATCGGTCTTGCGCTGGGCTTCATCACCGGGCTATCGAAATGGGGTGAACGCGTGCTCGACAGCTCGGTGCAGATGATCCGCAACGTGCCGCATCTGGCGCTGATTCCGCTGGTGATCCTCTGGTTCGGCATTGATGAGTCGGCGAAGATTTTTCTGGTGGCGTTGGGGACGTTGTTCCCGATCTACCTCAACACTTACCACGGTATCCGCAACGTCGACCCGGCCTTGGTCGAGATGGCGCGCAGTTACGGGTTGTCCGGTTTCAGCCTGTTCCGTCAGGTGATTCTGCCGGGCGCGCTGCCTTCGATTCTGGTGGGCGTGCGCTTTGCCCTGGGCTTTATGTGGCTGACCCTGATCGTCGCGGAGACCATCTCCGCCAGCTCCGGCATCGGCTACCTGGCGATGAATGCCCGGGAGTTCTTGCAGACGGATGTGGTGGTGCTGGCGATTGTTCTGTACGCGGTGCTTGGCAAACTGGCCGACCTCGCGGCGCGTGGTCTGGAGCGGGTCTGGTTGCGCTGGCATCCGGCCTATCAAGTGGCCAAGGGTGGTGCAGCATGACCGCTCAACAACCTCCACGCCTGCTGCGCGGAATCCCGCTGGCGGTGCGCAAACTGCAAAAAACCTTTGGCGCGCGGCAGGTGCTGCGCGAGATCGATCTGCACATTCCGGCCGGTCAGTTCGTGGCCGTGGTCGGCCGCAGCGGCTGTGGCAAAAGTACCTTGCTGCGCCTGCTGGCGGGCCTTGATCAACCCTCGGGCGGTGAGCTGTTGGCCGGTTCCGCACGGCTCGACGAGGCGCGCGAAGACACCCGGCTGATGTTTCAGGAAGCGCGTTTGCTGCCGTGGAAAAAGGTCATCGACAACGTCGGCCTCGGGCTCAAGGGCGACTGGCGCCAGCAGGCGCTGGACGCACTCGATGCCGTGGGCCTGGCAGATCGCGCCGATGAATGGCCGGCCGCATTGTCCGGCGGGCAGAAGCAGCGGGTGGCCTTGGCGCGGGCGCTGATCCATCAGCCGCGCTTGCTGTTGCTCGACGAACCGCTGGGCGCACTGGATGCACTGACCCGGATTGAAATGCAGCAACTGATCGAACGCCTTTGGCAACAGCACGGTTTTACCGTGTTGCTGGTGACCCACGACGTCAGCGAAGCGGTGGCGATTGCCGACCGGGTGTTGCTGATCGAAGAGGGCGAAATCGGCCTCGACCTGCAGGTCGAACTGCCGCGCCCTCGGGTTCGTGGTTCCCATCGGTTGGCAGCGCTGGAGACCGAAGTGCTCAACCGCGTGCTGTCACTGCCGGGTTCACCGCCGGAGCCGGAACCTGTTTCACCCTTGCCCACGCAATTGCGCTGGGCTCACTGACTCAATGTTCTCCCAACGACAGGAATCAACCTCATGACGATCAAAGCCATCAACGTTCGCAACCAGTTCAAAGGCACCATCAAGGAAATCGTCGAAGGTGACGTGCTTTCGGAAATCGATGTTCAGACAGCGTCCGGCATCGTCACCTCGGTCATCACCACGCGCTCGGTCAAAGAGCTGGAACTGGTGATCGGCAGCGAAGTCATCGCCTTCGTGAAATCCACCGAGGTGTCGATCGCCAAGTTGTAAGTTCTTTGAGGTTCGATCGTTCCCACGCAGAGCGTGGGAACGATTATCAGGTGTGAATAACGCGCTTTGGCAGGTACGGCGGCAGATACAGCCCCAGATAAGCATCAAACACCCGCATCCCTTCCTCGGCCATGCGCGGGGTGATCTGCCCGTGCTGTTGCACCGAGCGTGCATAGACGCGATCGCCCAGCTCCATGGCCAGCGCGAACACATCGACGTCCTTGGGTAGCGTCGGTAGTTCGAAATGCTGATCGAAGAGTTTGTGCATCAGGTCGCCGAGCTCGATGTCGTGCTGGCGGTCGGCCTGGGTGACTTCGGTCAGGCCGTGCTGCGCGAGGATCAGTTGGCGGGCGGCGGCGTCTTCGCTGTAGATGGCGAGCATGCGTTGTTCGACCAGTCGCGACAGATCACGCCAGCCATTCAGCGAGTCGACGTCGATAGGTTCTTGCAGGCACGCGCGAAAAGCGCTGTGGACATCGGCGGTCAGGGCTTCGAGCAAGGCCGGGACACTGGCGAAAAAGTGGTAGACCGATGACGGCGGGATCTCGGCGCGCTCGGCGACGCTGTAGATCGACAGGCTGGCCACGCCCTCGGCGGCCAGCAGCGTGCGGGCGGCGTCGAGTATCGAGTCGATCCGGGCCTGACTGCGTGCGCGGGGTTTGCGAAGGGGGGCGGTGCGCGTCATTGAACTCTCCTGCAGGGCAGCGGGCATTGTACGAGGCAGGTTGTGTGTTGTCTTGTCGGCCGCCATCGCGAGCAGGCTCGCTCCCACAGAGGATCTCCGGTGTACCCCAGGTTTATGTTCAACACTTATCCATAGTGGGAGCGAGCCTGCTCGCGATCCGCCGAAGGCGGCCATAAAAAAACGCCGTGGGCATTGAAGCCCACGGCGTTGTTTTTTTGCTACAGCCGCTTACACGGTGTGCAGGTACCAGTTGTACTCGAGGTCGGAGATGGAGTGTTCGAACTCTTCCAGCTCACTCTCTTTACAGGCGACAAAAATGTCGATGTATTTCGGATCGATGTACTTGGCCATGACTTCGCTGTCGTCCAGCTCGCGCAGTGCATCACGCAGGTTGTTCGGCAGGCTTTGCTCGTTCTGCTCGTAGCTGTTGCCTTCGACCGGTGCGCCCGGTTCGATCTTGTTGACCAGACCGTGGTGCACGCCCGCCAATACCGAAGCCATCAGCAGGTACGGGTTGGCATCGGCGCCAGCAACGCGGTGTTCGATACGTACGGCATCGGAAGAGCCTGTCGGTACGCGAATCGCCACGGTACGGTTGTCCAGGCCCCAGCACGGCGAGTTCGGCACGTAGAACTGTGCGCCGAAACGACGGTACGAGTTGACGTTCGGGCAGAGGAAGGCCATCTGCGCCGGTAGGGTCTCGAGCACACCGCCGATCGCGTGACGCAGTGCGGCGTTCTGCTCGGGATCCTCACTGGCAAAAATGTTCTTGCCGTCTTTATCGAGAATCGAGATGTGGACGTGCAGACCGTTACCCGCCTGGCCTGGGTAAGGCTTGGCCATGAAGGTGGTGTCCATTTCATGGTCGTAGGCGATGTTTTTGATCAGACGCTTGAGCAGTACCGCGTAATCGCAGGCCTTGATCGGGTCGGCAACGTGGTGCAGGTTCACTTCGAACTGCGCCGGAGCACTTTCCTTGACGATCGCGTCGGCAGGGATGCCTTGCTCTTTCGCACCTTCCAGAATGTCCTGGAGGCAGTCGACGTATTCGTCGAGGTCGTCGATCAGGTAAACCTGGGTCGAGTGTGGACGTTTGCCGGACACCGGCGAGCGTGGAGGTTGCGGCCGGCCATTCACGTTCTCCTGGTCGATCAGGTAGAACTCAAGCTCGAACGCGGCGCAGATGGTCAGGCCCATGTCGTCGAACTTGCGCACCACGTTGGCCAGCACTTCACGCGGGTCGGCGAAGAACGGCTCGCCTTCGAGTTCGTGCATGGTCATCAACAGTTGCGCGGTCGGGCGCTTCTGCCAGGGTTCATTGCACAGGGTATTGGGGATTGGATAGCAGATTCGGTCAGCATCACCGATGTCCAGGCCCAGGCCGGTGCTTTCCACCGTCGAGCCATTGATATCCAGAGCAAATAGGGAGGCCGGCAGGTTGATGCCTTTCTCGTAAACCTTGTGGAGGCTGGTGCGTTCGATGCGCTTGCCGCGCACCACACCATTCATATCCGCAATCAGAAGGTCAACGTACAGAACCTCAGGATGTTCCTTAAGGAACGCGTTCGCTTCGTTAAGCTGAACGGCACGCGGGGGTACCGACATGATGCAACACCTTTGTTGTTAAAAATATCAATCATTGATCTTTTCGGATTCCAGTCAACCCGAACGGCATGCCGAAGTCAAGCGAGGCCTTTTTTGCCCTAAAAAAGCGCTCGAAGGGCATTTTTGAGGCGCTTTGGGGCATTTTTGTGCCTTCGGGGTCTTTGGCGGCCGCAGGCTTGAGCGGGGCGTGTTGTATTTTTTACGGGGGTGTTGTGTAAAAAAATGAACAACGCTAAGCTCAAATCAAACCCATAACAGCAATAATACCGGGGTGCTTCATGTCTCGCCTGCCGTTAATCGGCGTCACCGACTGCTCAAGACAGATCGGTTTGCATGCTTATCACATCACCCGCGATAAGTACGTCCGCGCAGCGGCCACCGTTGCCAAGGACCTGCCGTCGATACTTCCGTCACTGGCGGAACTGCTCGATCCGACCGATATTATTGACGGTCTGGATGGCATCCTGTTTACCGGCTCTTCTTCTACTGTAGAACCTTTTCACTATAGCGGTCCTGCCAGCACGCCGGGAACTGCTCATGATCCTGCACGCGACGCCACCACCCTTTCGTTGATACGCGCCGGCAAGCGTGCAGTACAACGCGACGCGGATGCGTCAAACAACGCCTGACGTTTAAAGACGTCAGGACACTCAGCCCAGAGGCATTTATGAGTAACAACCTCGACCAGCTCACCGATTGGTTGAAAGACCACAAGATCACAGAAGTCGAATGCATGATTGGCGATCTGACCGGGATCACCCGTGGCAAGATCTCGCCGACCAACAAGTTCATTGCCGAAAAAGGCATGCGCCTGCCCGAGAGTGTGCTGTTGCAAACAGTGACGGGCGACTACGTCGAAGATGACATCTATTACGAACTGCTCGACCCGGCCGACATCGACATGATCTGCCGCCCGGACTCGAACGCGGTATTCCTCGTGCCGTGGGCCATCGAGCCGACCGCACAGGTGATTCACGACACCTATGACAAGCAGGGCAACCCGATCGAGCTGTCGCCGCGCAACGTGCTCAAGAAAGTCCTGAAGCTCTATTCCGACAAGGGCTGGCAGCCCATCGTGGCGCCGGAGATGGAGTTCTACCTGACCAAGCGTTGCGAAGACCCGGACTTCCCGTTGCAGCCGCCGATTGGCCGCTCCGGTCGCCCGGAAACCGGTCGTCAGTCGTTCTCCATTGAAGCGGCCAACGAATTCGACCCGTTGTTCGAAGACGTCTACGACTGGTGCGAACTGCAAGAGCTGGATCTGGACACACTGATCCACGAAGACGGCACGGCGCAGATGGAGATCAACTTCCGTCACGGCGACGCGCTGTCCCTGGCCGACCAGATCCTGGTGTTCAAGCGCACCATGCGCGAAGCGGCGCTCAAGCACGACGTGGCCGCGACCTTCATGGCCAAGCCGATGACCGGCGAGCCGGGCAGTGCGATGCACTTGCACCAGAGCATCATCGACATCGAAAGCGGCAAAAACGTCTTCTCTAATGAAGACGGGACGATGAGCGAGCTGTTCCTGCACCACATCGGTGGCTTGCAGAAGTTCATCCCCGAGCTGTTGCCGCTGTTCGCCCCCAACGTCAACTCGTTTCGCCGCTTCCTGCCGGATACCTCGGCGCCGGTGAACGTGGAGTGGGGCGAAGAAAACCGCACCGTCGGCCTGCGAGTCCCGGACGCAGGCCCGCAAAACCGTCGGGTGGAAAACCGCCTGCCGGGCGCCGATGCCAACCCTTACCTGGCGATCGCCGCGAGCCTGCTCTGCGGTTACATCGGCATGGTGGAAGGCATCAACCCGAGCGCACCCGTGGTTGGACGGGGTTACGAGCGACGCAATCTGCGTCTGCCGCTGACCATCGAAGACGCACTGGAACGCATGGAACACAGCGCGACCATCGAGAAGTATCTGGGCAAAAAATTCATTACTGGCTACGTCGCGGTCAAGCGGGCCGAGCATGAAAACTTCAAGCGCGTGATCAGTTCGTGGGAGCGGGAGTTCCTGTTGTTTGCCGTCTGATGCGCCGGGTGCGGCCCTGAAAAGCCGCACTCTCACCCAACCAGGAGAGCTTTATGACCAGCAAGAACCCGCAAACCCGTGAATGGCAAACACTGAGCCGCGAACACCACCTGGCGCCTTTCAGCGACTTCAAACAGCTGAAGGAGAAAGGCCCGCGGATCATCACCAACGCCAAGGGCGTTTACCTCTGGGACAGTGAAGGCAACAAGATCCTCGACGGCATGGCCGGTCTGTGGTGCGTGGCCATCGGTTACGGTCGCGATGAACTGGCCGATGCTGCCAGCAAACAGATGCGCGAGCTGCCTTATTACAATCTTTTCTTCCAGACCGCCCATCCACCGGTACTGGAACTGGCCAAGGCCATCTCGGACATCGCGCCGGAAGGCATGAACCACGTGTTCTTCACCGGTTCTGGCTCTGAAGGCAACGACACCATGCTGCGCATGGTTCGTCACTACTGGGCGATCAAGGGCCAGCCGAAGAAGAAGGTCATCATCAGCCGCAAAAACGGCTACCACGGCTCGACCGTGGCCGGCGCCAGCCTGGGCGGCATGACTTACATGCACGAGCAGGGCGACTTGCCGATCCCGGGCATCGTTCACATCCCGCAGCCGTACTGGTTCGGTGAGGGGGGCGACATGAGCCCCGAAGAGTTCGGTATCTGGGCCGCCAACCAGCTGGAAGAAAAGATTCTCGAACTTGGCGTCGACACGGTCGGTGCGTTCATTGCCGAGCCGATTCAGGGCGCCGGCGGCGTGATCATTCCGCCAGACAGCTACTGGCCGCGCATCAAGGAAATCCTCGCCAAGTACGACATCCTGTTCGTGGCCGACGAGGTGATCTGTGGTTTCGGTCGTACCGGCGAGTGGTTCGGCAGCGATTTCTACGGCCTCAAGCCCGACATGATGACCATCGCCAAAGGCCTGACGTCCGGCTACATCCCGATGGGTGGGCTGATCGTGCGTGACGAAGTGGTCGAGGTACTGAACGAAGGGGGCGACTTCAACCACGGTTTCACCTATTCCGGGCACCCGGTCGCCGCTGCGGTGGCACTGGAGAACATTCGTATTCTGCGCGAAGAGAAAATTATCGAGCGCGTTCGTGCAGAAACGGCACCTTATTTGCAAAAGCGTCTACGGGAACTGAACGATCACCCGCTGGTGGGTGAAGTTCGTGGGGTAGGTCTGTTGGGGGCTATCGAACTGGTTCAGGACAAGGCGACCCGTGCGCGGTATGTCGGTAAGGGGGTTGGCATGATCTGCCGGCAGTTCTGCTTCGACAACGGGCTGATCATGCGCGCCGTGGGCGACACCATGATCATCGCTCCGCCACTGGTCATCACCAAAACCGAGATCGATGAACTGGTGACCAAGGCGCGCAAGTGCCTGGACCTGACCCTGAGTGCGCTGCAAAGCTAAGTGCTAGGCTCTGAGCGAGGTCCGTGGCTGGCACTTCGCTCAGGGCGCACAAAGGTTGGGTCTTTCCTTGAAAGCCTGCCTTGTAACTTGCCAGACTATCCGCTGTTTGAGTTGCCAGGGAATCGGCCGCTGGATTTTGGTTCACAAAAATAATGTGGTTAAAAAGAATAATTGGAGCATTACGCATGAAGGCATTAGGTTTGAAGAAAACTGGCAAGACACTGCTCGCCTTGTCCCTGATGGGCGTGATGGCTGGGGCAGCCCAGGCCGACGATAAAGTCCTGCACGTTTACAACTGGTCCGACTACATCGCACCGGACACCATCGCGAACTTTGAAAAAGAGTCCGGGATCAAGGTCGTCTACGATGTGTTCGACAGTAACGAAACCCTCGAGGCCAAGTTGCTGGCCGGCAAATCCGGTTATGACGTGGTTGTGCCGTCCAACAACTTCCTGGCCAAGCAGATCAAGGCTGGTGTTTACCAGGAACTGGACAAGTCCAAGCTGTCCAACTACGGCAACCTGAACAAGTCGCTGCTCAAGGCGGTTTCTGTCAGCGACCCGGACAACAAGCATGCCTTCCCTTACATGTGGGGCTCGATCGGTATCGGTTACAACGCCGAGAAGGTCAAGGCCGCGCTGGGCATCGACAAAATCGACTCCTGGGATGTCGTGCTCAAGCCGGAGAACATTGCCAAGCTCAAGAGCTGCGGCGTGAGTTTCCTCGATTCGCCGACCGAAATGCTGCCGATCGCCCTGCATTACCTGGGCCTGCCAACCGACAGTCAGAAAAAGGAAGATCTGAAGAAGGCTGAAGAGCTGTTCCTGAAGATTCGTCCTTCGATCACCTACTTCCACTCGTCCAAGTACATCTCGGATCTGGCCAACGGCAACATCTGCGTAGCCGTCGGCTATTCGGGTGACGCCCAGCAGGCCAAAACCCGTGCCGCCGAAGCCGGTGACAAGGTGAAAGTCAGCTACGCCATTCCGAAAGAAGGCGCCGGCAGCTTCTACGACATGGTCGCTATCCCTAAAGATGCGGAAAACGTCGAGGGTGCCTACAAGTTCA
The DNA here is from genome assembly GCF_007713465.1 of Pseudomonas sp. H3(2019). GTDB lineage: Bacteria > Pseudomonadota > Gammaproteobacteria > Pseudomonadales > Pseudomonadaceae > Aquipseudomonas. Next base: position 208,795 of record NZ_VMSG01000001.1, read on the forward strand.
TGAACTACCTGTTGCAGCCGAAAGTGATGGCTGAAATCACCAACGCCGTGCGTTTCCCTAACGGCAACGCCGAAGCCACTCAGTACGTGAACAAGGACATCACCTCGGATCCGGGCATTTACCCGACTGCCGATGTGCAAGCCAAGCTGTATGCAATCGCCGATTTGCCAGCCGCTACCCAGCGTGAGCTGACCCGTAGCTGGACCAAGATCAAATCGGGTAAATAAGCCGGTTTGAGGCAATCACCTGTTGCCGTTGTCGCTCTGGCGGCGGCAGCAGGAATAATTAAATGACAGAAAGTTTTGCTGGAAAGGTTTATCGAGGGTAAGTTGCGCGCCGGTTTTGTTGCCAGGCAGCCATGGCTGTCACGTAACGCTGGGCAACTTGGGCCCAACTATTTTAGAGGACCTTCACTTGCCTGTTTCTTTATTTCGCAACGCCATGCTGGTCGGCGTCGGCCTGACGCTCGCCGTCAGCGTTCAAGCTGCGTCCACCGTGCATATTTATAACTGGTCGGATTACATCGGGCAGACCACCCTCGTCGATTTCGAAAAAGCCACTGGCGTCAAGCCGGTGTACGACGTGTTCGATTCCAACGAAACCCTGGAAGGCAAGTTGCTGGCCGGGCGTACCGGTTATGACGTGGTCGTGCCGTCCAACCACTTCCTGGGCAAGCAGATCAAGGCCGGGGCGTTCCAGAAACTCGACAAGTCGCAGTTGCCGAACTACTCCAACCTCGATCCGGTGCTGCTCAAGCGCCTGGAAATGAACGACCCTGGCAATCAGTACGCGGTGCCTTACCTGTGGGGTACCAACGGCATCGGTTACAACGTCGACAAGGTCAAGGCGGTGCTCGGCGTCGACAAGATCGATTCCTGGGCCGTGCTGTTCGAACCCGAGAACATCAAGAAACTCAGCAGTTGTGGCGTGGCCTTCCTCGACTCGGCCGACGAAATGCTGCCGACGGTCCTGAACTACATGGGCCTGAACGCCAACAGCACCAACCCGGACGACTACAAAAAGGCTGAAGCCAAGTTGCTGGCAGTGCGGCCTTATGTGACCTACTTCCACTCGTCCAAATACATCTCGGACCTGGCCAATGGCGACATCTGTGTCGCGGTCGGTTTCTCCGGGGATATTTTCCAGGCCAAGGCCCGTGCTGCCGAAGCCGGAAAAGGCGTGAGCGTTGCGTACGCGATTCCAAAGGAAGGCGGCGCGCTGTGGTTCGATATGTTGGCGATTCCCAAGGACTCCGCCAACGTCAAACAGGCCCATGCCTTCATCAACTATGTACTCAAGCCTGAAGTGATCGCTCAGGTGAGTGACGCCGTCGGCTACGCCAACCCGAACCCCGGGGCGGACAAGCTGATGGAGCAGTCGATTCGCAGCGACAAATCGGTGTATCCACCGCAAGCGGTCCTCGACAAGACCTACGTGTCGGTCGAGCTGCCGCCAACGATACAACGTTTGATGACCCGCAGCTGGACCAAGGTCAAGTCGGGTAAATAGTGACAAAGGCTCAGACTATCCAAGGTTCGCCTGTATTGGGTGAACTGCAAATTTTGTTGGGAGTTTCGTAAATGGCAGTTGCCTCCGGCGCCTATAAGAAAGCCCTCGAGGGCGACCAGACACCGAAACAGGTGCTGGTCAAAATCGACCGGGTCACGAAGAAGTTCGACGAGACGATTGCCGTGGACGATGTGTCCCTGGAAATCAGGAAAGGCGAGATCTTCGCCTTGCTCGGCGGTTCGGGATCGGGCAAATCGACCTTGCTGCGCATGCTGGCAGGATTCGAACGGCCCACGGAGGGGCGCATTTTCCTCGACGGCGTAGACATCACCGAGATGCCGCCATACGAGCGTCCGATCAACATGATGTTCCAGTCCTACGCCTTGTTCCCGCACATGACTGTGGCGCAGAACATCGCCTTCGGCTTGAAGCAGGACAAGATCCCGGCAGCTGAAGTCGACGCCCGCGTGACCGAAATGCTCAAGCTGGTGCAGATGAGCCAGTACGCCAAGCGCAAGCCGCACCAGCTCTCTGGTGGTCAGCGTCAGCGTGTTGCGCTGGCCCGTTCCCTGGCCAAGCGTCCGAAGCTGTTGTTGCTCGATGAGCCAATGGGCGCACTGGACAAAAAACTGCGCTCGCAAATGCAACTCGAACTGGTGGAAATCATCGAGCGCGTCGGCGTGACCTGCGTGATGGTGACCCACGACCAGGAAGAGGCCATGACCATGGCCGAGCGCATCGCGATCATGCACCTGGGCTGGATCGCCCAGATCGGCAGCCCGATTGACATCTACGAAACCCCTACCAGCCGCCTGGTTTGCGAGTTTATCGGCAACGTCAACATCTTCGAAGGCGAAGTGGTGGACGATGCCGAGGGCCATGCGCTGATTACCTGCAAGGACCTGGACCGCAACATCTATGTGGGTCACGGCATCAGCACCTCGGTGCAAGACAAGTCGGTGACCTACGCGATTCGTCCGGAAAAACTGCTGGTGACAGCAGAAATGCCGACCTGCGAACACAACTGGTCGAGCGGCAAGGTCCACGACATCGCCTACCTCGGTGGGCATTCGGTGTTCTACGTCGAACTGCCGAGCGGCAAGATCGTGCAGTCGTTCGTGGCCAACGCCGAACGTCGTGGCCAGCGCCCTACCTGGGGCGATCAGGTTTATGTCTGGTGGGAAGATGACAGCGGCGTGGTATTGCGCTCATGAACACACGAAAGCTCACGCGGCAACTCAGTCGAATAATTCCCGCGGGTCGTCATCTGGTTATCGGGGTCCCGTTCCTCTGGCTGTTCATGTTCTTCATGCTGCCGTTCTTCATCGTCCTGAAGATCAGCTTCGCCGAAGCCGACGTGGCCATTCCGCCGTACACCGAGATCTACAGCTACGTCGATCAGAAGGTCCAGTTGCTGCTGAACCTGGGCAACTACACGATGCTGGGCGGCGACGAGTTGTACATCGCCGCCTATCTTGGCTCGCTGAAGATGGCGCTGTTCAGCACCATTCTTTGCCTGCTGATCGGCTACCCGATGGCCTACGCCATTGCCAGTGCGCGCAAAGAGATACAGACGGTGCTGGTGTTGCTGATCATGATGCCGACCTGGACCGCCATCCTGATCCGCGTGTATGCGTGGATGGGCATCCTCAGCAACAACGGCCTGCTCAACGGCTTCCTGATGTCGATGGGCTGGATCAATGAGCCGCTGCAGATCCTCAACACCAACCTGGCGGTCTATATCGGCGTGGTCTATTCGTACCTGCCGTTCATGATCCTGCCGCTGTACGCCAACCTGGTGAAGCACGACAACAGTTTGCTGGAAGCCGCTTCAGACCTGGGTTCGAGTACCTTCAACAGCTTCTGGAAGATCACTGTTCCGTTGTCGAAAAACGGCATCATCGCTGGCTGTATGCTGGTGTTCATCCCGGTGGTGGGTGAGTTCGTGATCCCGGAACTGCTCGGTGGCCCGGAAACCCTGATGATCGGTAAAGTGCTCTGGCAAGAGTTCTTCAACAACCGTGACTGGCCGGTGGCGTCTGCCTTGGCGGTGGTGATGCTGGCGATCCTGATTGTGCCGATCATTCTGTTCAACCGCAGTCAGGCCAAGGAAATGGAGGGTAAAGAATGAAGCGCTTCCGTTTCTCCAGCCTGATGCTGGTGCTCGGCCTGTTGTTCATCTACCTGCCGATGCTGATTCTGGTGATCTACTCGTTCAACGCCTCGAAACTGGTGACGGTCTGGGGTGGCTGGTCGGTGAAGTGGTACGTCGGCCTGCTGGACAACACCCAACTGATGGGTTCGGTGCTGCGCTCGCTGGAAATCGCCTGCTACACCGCGATTGCCGCCGTAGCGCTGGGCACCCTCGCCGCCTTCGTGCTGACCCGCGTGACCCGCTTCAAGGGTCGCACGCTGTTCGGTGGCCTGGTCACCGCGCCGTTGGTGATGCCGGAAGTGATCACTGGTCTGTCGCTGTTGCTGCTGTTCGTGGCGATGGCGCAGATGATCGGCTGGCCGCAGGAACGTGGCATCGTCACCATCTGGATCGCCCACACCACGTTCTGCGCCGCTTATGTGGCGGTGGTGGTGTCGGCACGTTTGCGTGAGCTGGACCTGTCCATCGAAGAGGCGGCCATGGACCTCGGTGCGCGGCCGTGGAAGGTGTTCTTCCTGATCACCATCCCGATGATCGCGCCCTCGCTGGCCGCCGGCGGCATGATGTCGTTCGCCCTGTCGCTGGACGATCTGGTGCTGGCGAGCTTCGTCTCCGGCCCGGGTTCCACGACCTTGCCGATGGAAGTGTTCTCGGCTGTGCGCCTGGGCGTGAAACCCGAGATCAACGCCGTGGCCAGCCTGATTCTGCTGGCGGTGTCGATCATGACCTTCCTGGTCTGGTTCTTCAGCCGCCGTGCTGAAGAAAGTCGCAAGCGTGCGATCCAGCAAGCCATCGAAGAGGGCGCAGCGGACTCCTGGAAACAACCGGACGTACGCCGCGCACAGGCGCCAGAAGCGGCTTAACCCCGGCAAGATGATCGTTCCCACGCTCTGCGTGGGAACGCATCCTGTGACGCTCCGCGTCACGCTTCAACGGCGGACGCAGAGCGTCCATGGCGGCAGCCCGACCAACAGAAATCTCGAGCTACTGCGCCACCCGCGCCGGCAACAGCTTCAGGGTGCTGCGGGTGTTGGCCGTGACCTCTTCCTCGTTGAAATGCGCCTCCTGGTAGACACCTTCGATATAGGCTTCGGCCTGGTCATCGTAGTGTGAATCGAACGGCACGCCGCTTTGGCCGACCGGGTTGATGGTCAGGCCGTGCGCCGGGTCGGCGAAGTCGATGATCCGTCGGGTCGACGGGCCGTAGGTTACCGGCCATGGCGCCGGGCCGATTTTTGCCGAGAGGTTGTTTGGCACTTCGTGGCTGCCGGGGGCCTCGAACGGGCCGACGTTGAAGATCCGATCCAGCGGCTTTTGCATGCCCAGCGGATGGCCGTGGGTCAGGGTGTGGGCATCGCCCCATAGCCATTGCGCCGGGTCAGGGCCGAGGGTGGTTTTCAGGTGGGCGATACTGGCCTGCCACGCAGCTTTGACGATGTCGGCGCGGGTTTCCTTGCCGAGTGTGTTGCGGTTGTCCCACCACGGCGAATCCGCGGAGGCAGCCAGCCGGGGCAACGCGGCATCGATCACGCGGGTCGAGAGCAGGGTCTCGAAAAAGCTGTCGCCGAGTTCGTCGTGCAGTGCGCCATCGGCGAGGTTGAACAGGAACTGGTTGAACAGTGTGGCGCTGGTGGAGTTCACCGGGTAATCGCCTTTCCACTTGGCCAGTTGCTCCACCAGTTGCAGCTCTTGCGGGTCGCTGACCACCTCACGCAGTACCGGCAACAGCGGCGCCAGCAGGCGAGGACCGTAGTCGGTGGTGGTGCCCAGTTGCAGTTTCTGGCTGGCGTCGATGTTCCACTTCACGCTCTTGTCGCTGAGCTGGCGGTTGAGCTGCTGACCGCGATCCGGCAGGTTGTAGTAGCCAGGGATCTCCATGCCTGTCGGCGAAACCGGCTGGAAGTTGGCCGAGACGATGTAGCCGCGCGCCGGGTTTTCTTCCTGCGGGTTGGCGCTGAACGGGTAGAAACCTTCCTTGTCAGCCTGATTGGTGCTGCCGTCGAGTATGAACCACGGTTTGACCCCGGCCGGACGTTTGGGCAGTTGTGCCGCCGCCCACCAGCCAATGTCACCCTTGGCATTGGCCCAGACGATGTTCAGCCCCGGCGCATGAACCTTGGTTGCCGCCGCGCGGGCCTTGGCCAGGGTGTCGGCACGATTGAGCTGGTAGAAGCCTTCGAGGATCGGGTTCTGGGTTTCGAGGAACGCCCACCACATGGCGATCGGTGTCTTGCCGACGCTGGCACCGAGCACGTCGTTGATGATCGGGCCGTGGGGCGATTGACGCAGGATCAACGTGACCGCTGCCTGGCCCTTCACGGCAATCTGCTGCTCGGTGTTGACCAAGTCGACCCACTTGCCGTGATACCAGACCTGGTTGGCGTTGTCCGGGTTGACCTTCTCGGCGATCAGGTCGAGGTCGTCGTTCTGGAACATGGTCAGGCTCCAGCCGAAGTCCAGGTTGTGGCCGAGGAAGGCAAAAGGCACCAGGGCCTGATGCTGCCCGTAGAGCTCGAAACCTGGCGCCGAGAGTTGCGCTTCGTACCACACCGACGGCGTCGAAAAACGAATGTGCGGATCACCGGCCAGCAGCGGTTTGCCGCTTTGGGTGCGAGTGCCGGAAATCACCCAGGCGTTACTGCCTTCGAACTGCGGCAGGCCGTTGTCGGCCAGTGCTTGCTCACTCAGGCGCGCAATGGCGTTGAGGTCTTTCCAGTCAGCGGTGGAGAGCACCGGGGCTTTGCTGGACTGACGTTTGGCCAGCACGCCTTTGGGTTGCCAATCGAGGTCGAAGATATTCAGGTAATCGCTGCCCAGTTGATCGCGCACATAGGTCAGTAACGGTTCGGTGCGAAACGCCGCGGCAAAGCTGTAGGCCATGTAGCCGGCGACGCTGACGCTGTCTTCAGCAGTGAACGCGCGTTTGCGGATGCCCAGCACATCGAATTCTATCGGCGCTGCGTGGGTGTCCTGATACTGGTTGATCCCGTCCAGATAAGCTTGCAGGGCCTTCCACGCCGCAGACTGGCGGTCGAGTGCGGCCACGTAGCTTTCGGCGCGCTCGCGGATGCGCAGGCTGCGGAACAGTTTGTCGGTGTCGATCAGTTTCGGCCCGAGGACTTCGGCCAGCTCGCCACGGGCCAGGCGGCGCATGGCTTCCATCTGGAACAGCCGGTCCTGGGCGTGTACGTAACCGAGGGCGCGATAGAGGTCGGTTTCGTTCTCGGCGCGAATATGCGGCACGCCGCGTTCGTCGTAGCGCACCGTCACCGAGCCTTGCAGGCGTTGCAACTCCACCTGGCCTTGACGCGTCGGTTGCTTGCTGTACACATACCAGCCACCGCCTGCCGCGAGGACGACAAGTAGCAGGGCCAATAGGGTCAGGACGCGTTTCATGGTGACTCCTTGTTCTTCGGGGTTGTCGCCAGCCTGGGGCGTCAAGATTTAGCACAGACCTCGTGCGTCGGGCATTACCTTGCTCGAATAGTCCGGAATGCCTTAGTGAGTTTCATCCGTCTTCGCCCATGGACAGTAGCAGCCCACCGCGAGGGTATGTGTGGCGCTCACCGGGCGGTCTTCGCTCAGTGCCTGGAGGATCGGTTCGATAAAGCTGTTGCTGGAGTTGCAGGTCAGGCCTTCGCTGTAGGGCCCGAAATACGCCAGCTTGCCGCTGCGGTCCCAGATCGCGACCGCTGGGCTGGCGGGGATTTGTTCGGAGCCTGGCAAGGTATCGAGGGTTTTCAGGCGGCTCAAGGTACTGGGTAACTGACCCTGGCTGCCGGGCTTTTGGATGGCATAGAACTCAACGCCTTGCGGCACAAAATGTTCAAGCAGTTCGGCCAGGTGCTGTTGATTGCCGACGTTGCACGGGCAGGCCGGGTCCCAGAAATGCACGACCCGAATCGCACCGGGGCCTGCCAGGTTGGCGGGAAGGTTCAGCGGATCGCCTGAAAACAACGCCGTGTGTGAGCTGAACGTTCGCAGGTAGCGTCCCTGAAACCAGTCATAGGCGGTCCACAACACGCCGGCACACACAAGGGCGAGCAGACTGGCAAGCAGTGTCGTGCGGTAGTGCGGGCGCATACGGAACCATCCTCGAAGGTCGCGTAGCTTGCCATGCTTGCCGCGACAGATGAATATCGCAGGCCCATAAAGTCTGTTTTGCGCACTGCGCTTTGCCTGGAACCCCGTGATGCCTGCCACCTTCGACCCCGATCATCTGCGTGCCAGCCTGCGGCCTTTGGCCGAGGCGCAGCCGTTGTCGGAGGAAGCGCAGGCTTATCAGCATTTTTACGGGCTGGATTTCCCGCAGCGCAGCGTCCCGGTCAAACGCGGGCTCGGCAGCTTCAAGGTCGGTGACTATCAGTTGGTCAGCCAGGTCTGGTGGCCGCAGCGGGCGGTGGCGACGATGTTCCTGTTCCATGGTTTCTACGATCACATGGGCCTTTACCGGCATGTGATCGAATGGGCGCTGGATCAGGGGTTCGTGGTGATCGCCTGTGATTTGCCGGGGCATGGGTTGTCCAGCGGCGCGCGCGCGAGCATCGAGGATTTCGCTGAGTATCAAGCGGCGCTGCAAGGGTTGTTTGCTGAGGCGCGGTCGCTGGACCTGCCGCAACCGTGGCACCTCTGTGGGCAGAGTACGGGCGGCGCAATTGTCATCGACCATGTGTTGAACGCTGGCGCGGACAGCCCCGCGCAAGGGCAGGTGGTACTGCTTGCGCCGCTGGTTCGGCCGCGCTCCTGGGGCTGGTCGCACTTCAGCTATTACCTGATGAAGCCTTTCGTCAAAGGCATCGCCCGGCGTTTCAGCGAGAACACCAATGACCCGGCGTTCTTGCCATTCCTGCAAGCCGATCCGCTGCAACCGCTGCGTTTGCCGAGCGTGTGGGTCGGGGCGCTGGCGCGGTGGATCAAGCGCATTGAAGCGGCTCCGCGCAGCAGTCGTCGGCCACTGATCGTCCAGGGGCAAGCGGACATGACGGTGGATTGGGAGCACAACCTTGAAGTGCTGGGGAGCAAGTTCGACCGGCCGCAGGTGTTGAAACTGCCCGAAGCCCGCCATCATCTGGCAAATGAAATCCCGGCGTTGCGCGAGGAGTATTTCGGTTTTTTGACCAAGCGCATTAAAGGGCGAAATCTTTAGCGACTGTTATGACGCCATCGCGAGCAGGCTCGCTCCCACATTGGACCGAGTCGTCAGTAAATACGCGGTTAATTGTGGGAGCGAGCTTGCTCGCGATGGCGATCTCCCAGACGCAGAAGCTTACTGGCTAAGGCTCGAGGTACTTTGCCCCACCGCCAACCCCGCCCGAATCGCTGCCAGCGCCGCCCGGTAATAGGCCTTGCCTTCAGAGGACTCGGCAAAGGTGGCGAACTCCTCGAGTTCGTCATCCGATAAGCCGCGATAGACATACAGCAACGTGTTGTTCAGGTCGGAGCCGATCTGATCCATCAAGCGCTGACGCTGGCCGTCCAGCATGCCTTGGGCCTGACCGCCGCCGAGCAGGCCGGGGATCATCTGGCTCAGGCTGTCGGCCGCTACGCCGGCAATCGCCAGGCTGACTTCGGCTCCGGCTTCGCGCGCTGGCAGTGCCTGGGCCAAATGGCCAATGATCAACTGACGGGTGTCGCTGGCTTCGATTTTCGGCAGGCCTTTGGCGTTCTTCGCCAACTGGTCGCGGCGGGTCGCCAGCAGTTCGGCGGCGATGATCTTGCGCCCCAGTGGCGACTGGAAAAACGCCAGTGCAGGTGCAGGGTCGGCGAGGTTTTTGCGCAGTTGCGCTTCGGCTCGATGGTCCATGGCTTGCGGGGCAAAGCGCTGGTTGCTGTTACTGACCAGCGCCTGAAACACCGCGGGCGGCAGGCTGCTTTGGTAGCGTTGCTGGGCGGCAGTGAGGGCATCGTTAAAATGCGCGCGTTGGTCTGGCCAACCGGCGACCTTGTACAACTGGTCGTGGCCGTCTGCCCAAGCGGGCAAAGTGCAGAGTATCAACAGTGAAAAAAGCAAACGGCGCATAAGAACTCCTGTCGGCAGGCGACTATTCTCCGGGGGCGGCCGCAGGTTGTCGAGAATTCGTATCAGGTTCGTCAGCTTATCCGACAATCCTCCGCTACACGGCTCTGTCGGATTTTCTGGCGCAGGAATACTATGCGCGCCATGCAAATACCCTCTGATCACCCGCTGCTGTTACGTATCGTCGACGACCTGGCTACACATGGCTGGTCGCAGCAGAATATTTTCCTGCCCCAGGCTCTGACCCTGGAACTGGCGGCTGAGTGCCGTAAACGTGCAGCCGAGGGTGAACTGGCGCCAGCGGCAGTGGGGCGCGGGCCTTTCTCGGAGATTCGCGAAGGCATTCGTGGCGACCATATTCAGTGGCTTGAGCCCGGGCAAGACGAGGCCTGCGACAGCTATCTGGGGTTGATGGACAGCCTGCGTGAGGCGATGAACCGTGGGTTGTTTCTCGGTCTTGAGGATTTCGAGAGCCATTTCGCGCTTTATCCGCCGGGCGCGTTCTACCGCAAGCACGTCGACCGCTTTCGCGACGACGACCGGCGCATGGTGTCGGCGGTCATCTACCTCAATGAAGCCTGGCTGCCGGAGCATGGCGGCCAGTTGCGGATGTACCTGGAGGAGGGCAGAGAGCACGATGTGGTACCCACTGGAGGTTGCCTGGTGGTGTTCCTGTCGGGCGAGGTGCCCCATGAAGTCCTGCCCGCGACCCGCGAGCGCCTGTCATTGACGGGCTGGTTTCGCCGGCGCGGCGACGAGCCATTCTGATCATGCAGAAAATTCTGGTGAGTCGTTGTCTGCTGGGCCATCGCGTGCGTTACGACGGCGAGGCCAGCGGGCCGTTCAATCAGCTGGAACAGTGGATCGCTGAAGGTCGGGTGATCCCCTTGTGCCCGGAAGTCGCGGGCGGTTTGCCAACGCCACGGGCCGCCGCCGAGATTCCGGGTGGGCAGGGCGTTCAGGTGCTCGACGGTACTGCGCGGGTCATGACGACTGAGGGCGAGGACGTCAGTGCCGAGTTTCTCTCGGGCGCCCATCAGGCTCTGGACCTGGTCCGAAAACACGCCATTCGCATCGCCGTGCTCAAGGCCAATAGTCCGTCCTGCGGCAATCGGCTGACTTATGACGGGACCTTCAGTGGGGTCAAAGTCAGCGGCGAGGGCGTCACTGCCGCCTTGTTGATTCGCAATGGGGTGCTGGTATTCAGCGAGCTGGAGTTGCCTGAGGCTGCGCTCGCATTGGCAGTATTGTCCTAAGACATTGATCGTTCTCACTCAGAGCGTGGGGGCGATCATTTCTATATCAAGGTTTCGGCGGCTGGCTCGCGTCCATGCCGAACCATTTCTCCGACAGCGTCATCAATCGGCCGTCCGCCTTGATCCGTTGCAGGGCCCGGTCGAGGCTGGCCTGGAATGCCGGGTTACCTTTCTGAAACGGTATCGCCAGGCTCAAGGTCGGACCGACCTTGGCCCCTTCTTTTACCGGCAAACGACTGTCGCGGATGGCGTAGGGGATCAGCAAGCGATCGCTGATGGCTGCGTCGATCTGTTTGTCAGCCACATCCTTTAGCGGCTGCTGCGCATCGGGATAGCTGCGCAGGTCAATGCCTTCAACACCGCGCGCCTGTTCGACGAACTGACTGCCTTGCGCCACGCCCAGGGCCTGGCCCTTGAGTGCCTGCAAAGTGCCGAGCGGGCGTTGTTCTTCCTGGCGCACGATCAATTGTGCGCTTGAATAACTGTAAGGCTCGCTGAAGTCGAAACGATCCTTGAGCTCCGCAGTCAGTGCTATGTGGTTGATGGCGACGTCGTACTTGCCACTCTCGACCCCCGGCAACAGATCGGTTGAATCGGTGACAACGAAGTCGGCGCGCACATCCAGTTCGTTGGCCAGCAGTTGGCCCAGTTCGACTTCGAAGCCGCTGAGCTTGCCGTCTTCCTTGAAATTGAAGGGTGGCGTGTTGGCTTCAAGCGCAATGCGCAACTCGCCACGGTCGTTTACATCGTCGATCAGTTCAGCGTGAGCAAAAGGGCTCACAAGGGGCAGCAACAGTGTCAGGCCAGGCAGAAAGCGCATGGTCACTCCTTGAGTTCATTATGTGCGGCGCGCTGTTTCGGTGCGCTTTGCTATGGTGTTGAGGTGCTTCGACAACGAATCGCTATGAAGTTGTCACAACCGTAAAGATTAAGTTCAAAACTGGAGAAAAGAATGAAAACCTTTATGTCACGTGCAGTTCTCGCCGGTCTGATGCTCAGCGCTTCGATGCTGGCGAGTGCCGCGGACGTCCCCCGCACCAAGGCCCCTGCGGGTGCGAAGGTGTATATCGTCTCTCCGGCGGACGGTGCCACGGTGGGTGAGTCGTTCAAGGTAAGATTCGCGGTTGAGGGCATTGCTCTGGCTCCGGCCGGTGATCAGACCGCACACACCGGTCACCATCACCTGCTGATCGACGTCGACAAGTTGCCGGCCGAGAACATGCCGATTCCGGCGGACGCCAACCACCTGCACTTCGGCAAGGCGCAAACCGAAGCCGACATCAAACTGGCCCCAGGCAAGCACACCTTGCAACTGGAGCTGGGCGACAAGAACCACGTGCCGTTCGATCCGCCGATTCTCTCGAAAAAAATCACCGTGACTGTAAAGTAAGTTTTTTCCAGGCATGAAAAAGGGAGACCCGAGGGTCTCCCTTTTTATTGACGCTTGAGCGTTAGAACAACACGCGGCAACGGATGGTGCCGTTGATGTGCTGCAGCTTCTCTTGCGCCAGGTCCGAGTATTCGGCGTCGACATCGATCACGACGTAGCCGACTTTCTCGTTGGTCTGCAGGAACTGACCGGAAATGTTGATACCGTTTTCGGCGAAGACCTTGTTGATCTCGCTGAGTACACCCGGAATGTTCTGGTGAATGTGCAGCAGACGGTGCTTGCCAGGGTGAGCCGGCAGGGCCACTTCCGGGAAGTTGACCGAGGACACCGACGTACCGTTGTCGCTGTACTTGACCAGTTTCTCAGCGACTTCCAGGCCGATGTTGGCCTGTGCTTCGGCAGTGGAACCACCGATGTGCGGGGTCAGGATCACGTTGTCCAGGCCACGCAGCGGGCTTTCGAACTCTTCTTCGTTGGAACGTGGCTCCACCGGGAATACGTCGATGGCCGCGCCGATCAGGTGCTGGTCCTTGATCGCGTCCGCCAAGGCGTCCAGTTCGACCACGGTGCCGCGAGCGGCGTTGATCAGGATGCCGCCTTTCTTGATGGCGCGGATTTCTTTCTCACCCATCATCCACTGGGTAGCGGCGGTTTCCGGTACGTGCAGCGAGACGATGTCGGACATCGCCAGCAGCTCGTGCAGATTGCCGACCTGAGTGGCGTTACCCAGTGGCAGTTTGGTGATGGTGTCGTAGAAGTACACCTGCATGCCCAGGCCTTCAGCCAGGACCGACAGTTGAGTACCGATCGAGCCGTAACCGACGATACCCAGCTTCTTGCCGCGGATTTCGAAGGAGTTGGCCGCGCTTTTGATCCAGCCGCCACGGTGGCAGGAAGCGTTCTTCTCAGGGATGCCGCGCAGCAACAGGATCGCTTCAGCCAGCACCAGCTCGGCCACCGAACGGGTGTTGGAGTACGGAGCGTTGAAGACAGCGATGCCGCGTTCGCGAGCAGCGTTGAGGTCGACCTGGTTGGTGCCGATGCAGAAACAGCCTACAGCCACCAGTTTCTTCGCGTGATCGAAGATTTCTTCAGTCAGTTGAGTGCGGGAGCGAATGCCGATGAAGTGCGCATCAGCGATCTTTTCCTTCAGCTGGGCTTCCGGCAGAGAACCCGTCAGGTACTCGATGCTGGTGTAGCCCGCCGCCTTGAGGACGTCGACAGCCGATTGGTGGACGCCTTCGAGAAGAAGGAACTTGATCTTGCTCTTATCGAGAGAAGTCTTGCTCATCTGCGTAAACCTGTGTCCCGGAGAAAAATGGCAGGGAAGTAGTCAGCAGACGCTGACCCGGACGGCAGGAACGCCGTCGCCACAGAACAGCCTTTGGGCACTATCCTGCGGGGGCGGTATGCTAGCATATGCACCCCGCAAACACTCATTCCTGCGACGTGAAGCGTACTCAGGATGACCATGAATTGTTCGAGAGTTCTGTCGATGACCAATCCCGCCCTGATTGAAGAGCTGAAGACCCTGGTTGAGCCTGGCAAGGTGCTGACCGATGCCGACTCCCTGAATGCTTATGGTAAGGATTGGACCAAGCATTTCGCCCCGGCCCCGACGGCCATCGTGTTCCCCAAGACCACCGAGCAGGTCCAGGCCATCGTCCGTTGGGCGAATGAGCACAAGATTGCGCTGGTACCGTCTGGCGGACGCACCGGGCTGTCGGCTGCTGCCGTGGCGGCCAATGGCGAAGTGGTGGTTTCCTTCGACTATATGAACCAGATCCTCGACGTGAACCTGACCGATCGTACTGCTGTGTGCCAGCCAGGTGTGGTCACGGAACAACTGCAAAACCGCGCCGAAGAGCACGGTTTGTACTATCCGGTGGACTTCGCTTCTGCAGGTTCCAGCCAGATTGGCGGCAATATCGGCACCAATGCCGGCGGGATCAAGGTGATTCGCTACGGCATGACCCGTAACTGGGTCGCCGGCATGAAAGTCGTGACTGGCAAGGGCGACCTGCTGGAACTGAACCGCGACCTGATCAAGAACGCTACCGGTTACGACCTCCGTCAGCTGTTCATCGGCGCCGAAGGCACCTTGGGTTTTGTGGTCGAAGCGACCATGCGCCTTGATCGCGCCCCGAAAAACCTCACCGCGATGGTCCTCGGCACCGCCGATTTCGACTCGATCATGCCGGTGTTGCACGCCTTCCAGAATAAGCTCGACCTGACTGCGTTCGAATTCTTCTCCGACAAAGCGCTGGCCAAAGTCCTCGCACGCGGCGACGTACCGGCACCGTTCGAATCCGATTGCCCGTTCTACGCGCTGCTGGAATTCGAAGCGACCACCGAAGAAGTAGCCAACCATGCGCTGGAAACCTTCGAACACTGCGTCGAAGAGGGCTGGGTGCTGGATGGCGTGATGAGCCAGAGCGAATCCCAACTGCAAAACCTCTGGAAGCTGCGCGAATACATTTCCGAAACCATTTCCCACTGGACGCCGTACAAGAACGACATTTCGGTCACTGTGTCGAAAGTCCCGGCGTTCCTGAAGGAAATCGACGCGATCGTCGGCGAACACTACCCGGACTTCGAAATCGTCTGGTTCGGTCACATCGGCGACGGCAACCTGCACTTGAACATCCTCAAGCCAGAGAACCTCAGCAAGGACGAGTTCTTCGCCAAGTGCGCGACCGTCAACAAGTGGGTGTTCGAAACCGTCGAGAAGTACAACGGCTCGATCTCGGCCGAGCACGGCGTGGGCATGACCAAGCGTGATTACTTGACCTACAGCCGTTCACCGGTTGAGATCGAGTACATGAAAGCGGTCAAGGCGGTGTTCGACCCGAACGGCATCATGAACCCGGGCAAAATCTTCGCTGTTTGAAGTCGCTGTCCCTGATGAATCAATAAGGCAGGAGTCGGTAATGAGCTATCAGCACCAGTATGTCGACGGTACACGTATTCATTTCCCGGTCGGGAAAGTGGTGTGCATCGGGCGTAACTACGCCGAACACGCCAAGGAACTGGATAACCCGGTGCCGACCGAGCCGCTGTTGTTCATCAAGCCGGGCAGTTGCGTGGTCGCGCTGGAAGGTGGTTTTGCGATTCCGACCGAGCGTGGTTCAGTCCACTATGAAGCGGAAATCGCCGTGTTGATCGGCAAGCCGTTGTCGACCAGGCCAAGCCGCGAAGAAGTGCTGGACGCGATCTCCGGGTTTGCGCCGGGGCTGGACCTGACCTTGCGCGACAAACAGGCCGAGCTGAAATCCAAAGGCCTGCCATGGGAAATCGCCAAGTCGTTCGACGGCGCCTGCGTGCTGGCGCCGTTCGTGGTCAGCAGCACCTTCCCGGACCTGACCGACATCGGTATTCGCCTGACCATCAACGGTGAAGTTCGCCAGGACGGCAACAGCAGCTTGATGCTCAACCCGATCGTGCCAATGATCCAGTACATGGCGGGCTGCTTCTCGCTGCAAGCCGGTGATGTGATCATGACAGGCACGCCGGCTGGCGTCGGCCCGCTGAACGTTGGCGATGAGCTGGTGCTGGAACTGCCAGGCGCCGGCAGCTTCAAGAGCAGTGTTCGCTAAACCACAAAGCCGGGCCCTGATCGTGCTCTTCGCTGCAGTCGTGGCGTTGGGCGCGGCCGGGCAGCATTATTGTTTGTTCGAGCGCGGCTGGTTCAACCTGCAAGCCTGGTTGCACCCGGCCGACGGCCCGTCCATGGCACTCAACGATTACCAGGTGGTTGTCGAGGCGAAGGTCATCGAAGGGCTGGCCGCTGATGTTTCGGCACTGACCTTCGATCCTGTGCGCAACAGCCTGTTCACCGTGACCAATCAAAACCCCGAATTGCTCGAACTGTCCCTCGACGGGCGAATCCTGCGCCGCGTGACGCTGATCGGCTTTGGCGACCCGGAAGCGGTGGAATTCATCAGTGCTGATACCTATGTGATCACCGATGAATATCAGCAGCGCCTGATCAAGATTCATCTGAAGGATCAAACGACGTTTCTGGACGCTGCGGAGGCCGAGCAGCTGACCCTTGGCGTGCACATGAACAGCAATAAGGGCTTTGAAGGCGTGGCCTACGATTCGGTGGGCAAGCGGCTGTTCGTCGCCAAGGAGCGCGACCCGATGCTGATCTACGAAGTGCAGGGCTTCCCGCATTACAACCCGGAGAAGTCCTATGCGGTGCACGTGATCAACAACCCCGAGCGCGATGCCGGGTTGTTCGTGCGCGACCTGTCGAGCCTGCAATACGACAAGCGCAGCGGCCATTTGCTGGCGCTGTCGGATGAGTCGCATCTGGTGCTGGAACTGGATGTCGACGGTCGGCCGTTAAGCACGATGTCACTGAGCAAGGGGCGTCAGGGCTTGCAGAAGACAGTGCCGCAAGCAGAAGGGATCGCCATGGACGGCAGCGGCACTATGTACCTGGTCAGCGAGCCCAACCTGTTTTACGTCTTCAAAAAGCCACCACAACCCTGATCAACACCACACGACCCCTGTGGGAGCGAGCCTGCTCGCGATGAGGCCAGCACACTCAACATCGATGTTGAATGACCGACCGCTATCGCGAGCAGGCTCGCTCCCACAGTTTTGATTGTGTATTGGGCTTATTGGGCGCGCAGGGTCTTCACGCCTTCGCTCGTGCCGAGCAGCAGCAAGTCTGCCGGACGGGCAGCGAACAGGCCGTTGGTGACCACGCCGACGATGGCGTTGATTTGAGTCTCGAGTTCGACCGGGTTGGTGATCTGCATGTTGAACACGTCGAGGATGATGTTGCCGTTGTCGGTCAGTACACCTTCACGGTAAACCGGATCGCCGCCCAGTTTCACCAGCTCGCGGGCCACGTGGCTGCGGGCCATCGGGATCACTTCGACCGGGAGTGGGAAAGTGCCCAGGACCGGCACCAGTTTGCTGGCGTCGGCGATGCAGATGAACGTCTTGGCCACGGCTGCAACGATCTTCTCGCGGGTCAGGGCGGCGCCACCGCCCTTGATCAGGTTCAGGTGCTCATCGCTTTCATCGGCGCCGTCGACGTAGAACTCCAGGTCGCTGACGGTGTTGAGCTCATACACCGGAATCCCATGGCCCTTGAGGCGTGCGGCGGTGGCTTCGGAACTGGCAACCGCGCCGTCGAACGCGCCCTTGTGCAGGGCCAGTGCGTCGATGAAGCAGTTGGCAGTGGAGCCGGTGCCGACCCCGACGATGCTCTTGTCGTCGAGTTTTGGAAGGATGAAATCGACGGCGGCCTGGGCCACTGCCTGTTTGAGTTGATCCTGGGTCATGCTGGCTCCGAAAGCGGGCAAGGGGAACTGAAGGCCGGCATTATAGGCTGCGGGGCAGGGAAGGTCATTGCCCGATTGGCAGGTCAAAAGATCGCAGCCTGCGGCGGCTCCTATGGCGCGCTCACTGACATGTGGAGCTGCCGAAGGCTGCGATCTTTTCCGACGGCCTTAAAACCACCTGTTTAGTGTGGTCGCACGGGCAAAAGCCGGGTTAGACTCCTTGGCCCTGCCCAACTCGCTCAGTGATGCTTTCCGATGCTCGAACAGTACGTCAAAAAGATCCTCACCTCGCGCGTTTATGACGTTGCCGTAGAAACCCCATTGCAGACTGCTCGCCAGCTCTCCGAGCGGTTGGGCAATACTATTTGGCTCAAGCGCGAAGACTTGCAGCCGGTGTTCTCGTTCAAGATTCGCGGCGCTTACAACAAGCTGACCCAATTGAGCGATGAAGAGCGCGCCCGTGGCGTGGTCACCGCCTCGGCAGGTAACCATGCGCAGGGCCTGGCGCTCGCGGCCAAGGTGTTGGGCGTGAAAGCGACCATCGTCATGCCCAAGACCACCCCCGAGATCAAGGTCGAAGGCGTGCGTTCGCGCGGCGGCAAAGTAGTACTGCACGGGGATTCCTTCCCGGAAGCCCTGGCCTATTCGCTGAAACTGGTCGACGAAAAGGGTTACGTCTACATCCACCCTTACGATGATCCGCACACCATTGCCGGGCAGGGCACCGTGGCGATGGAGATTCTGCGCCAGCACCCGGGCCCGCTTGATGCGATTTTCGTCCCGGTGGGCGGTGGCGGCCTGATCGCCGGGATCGCCGCGTACGTGAAGTACCTGCGGCCCGAGATCAAGATCATCGGCGTCGAGCCGGACGACTCCAACTGCCTGCAAGCGGCCATGGCGGCCGGTGAGCGCGTGGTTCTGCCGACCGTCGGGCTCTTTGCCGATGGTGTGGCGGTGGCGCAGATCGGCCAGCACACCTTCGACATCTGCAAGGATTACGTCGATGAGGTGATTACCGTCAGCACGGATGAGATCTGTGCGGCAATCAAGGATATCTACGACGATACCCGCTCGATCACCGAGCCTGCCGGCGCCTTGGGCGTAGCGGGGATCAAGAAGTACGTCGAGTTGCGCGGTGTAACCGGGCAGACCCTGGTGGCCATCGACTCCGGCGCCAACGTCAACTTCGACCGCCTGCGCCACGTCGCCGAGCGCGCCGAGCTGGGTGAAGGTCGTGAAGCGATCATCGCCGTGACGATCCCGGAGAAACCGGGCAGCTTCAAGGCGTTTTGCGAAGCCATCGGCAAACGCCAGATCACCGAATTCAATTACCGCTACAACACCGGCAGCGAAGCGCACATCTTTGTTGGGGTGCAGACGCACCCGGAAAACGATCCGCGCAGTGCGCTGCTCGCCAGTCTGACCGAGCAGGGCTTCCCGGTGCTCGACCTGACCGACAACGAGCTGGCCAAGTTGCACATTCGCCACATGGTCGGCGGTCGTGCGGCGCATGTCGTCGACGAAGTGGTGTTGCGCTTCGAGTTCCCGGAGCGTCCTGGAGCGTTGTTCAACTTCCTCAACAAGCTCGGCGGGCGCTGGAACATCTCGATGTTCCACTACCGCAACCACGGCGCGGCCGATGGTCGGGTGGTCGCCGGTCTGCAAGTGCCGCATGAAGAGCGTCATCTGGTGCCGGCGGCGCTGGCAGAAATCGGTTACCCGTATTGGGATGAGAGCGACAACCCGGCGTATAAGCTGTTCCTCGGCTGAGCGTCTACGCTGATAGGCAATCTATAAGGAGATCGAACCATGGAAACGTTAACCGCCCTGAAAGTGGCCCATGTCCTGGCAGCGGTGCTGTTGCTGGTCGGTGCGCTGGGTCTGGCGATCTGGGTCTGGCGCACGCGCCGCAACGGTGACGCGACGGCGCCCGCGCGCATCTTGCAGCGGCCACGGGTGTTTGTCTGGCTGGTGATGGGCCTGGCGTTGCTGAGCATTCCATTTACGGGATGGGGGATGGTGCATCTGGTAGGCTGGCCGCTGGGGCAGACCTGGATTCTGGCTTCCAGCCTGATCTACGCCGTCGGCGCGCTGGCGGTGTTCTGGCTGCTGGTGCGGCTGAACAAGCTGCGCACTATGCCGGGAGGCAACGGCAAATTTACCTTCGCCTTGGCACTGTTCAGTTTTGTCTGCTTTATCGCGATTGCCGGGTTGATGGACGCCAAGCCGGTCTGACTACTGATCGTTCCCATGCTCTGCGTGGGAATGCAGCCCTCGACGCTCCGCGTCGGTGACGCGGAGCGTCACAGGAGGCGTTACCACGCAGAGCGTGGGAACGATCGGTTACTGTGTATTCAGTCGCGCAGAGTGATCACTGGCCAGCCGCGTTTCTGTGCTTCGGCGCGCAAATTCGGGTCCGGGTCCACGGCCACCGGGTTTGCCACTTCCTCCAGTAACGCCAGGTCATTCATCGAATCGCTATAGAAATAGCTGTCTTCGAGCGACATGCCGGTCTCTTCCAGCCAACGATTCAAGCGCGTCACCTTGCCTTCACGGAAGCACGGCACGTCAGTGCTGCGTCCGGTGTAGCGGCCGTCGATCATTTCGCATTCGGTGGCAATCAGGGTTTCAACGCCCAGACGCTGGGCAATGGGACCTGTGACGAAGCGGTTGGTGGCGGTGATGATCACCAGTTTGTCACCGGCCGCCCGGTGCCTGGCCAGCAACTCGAGTCCCTTGGACAATACGATCGGCTCGATGCAATCGCGCATGTAGTCGCGATGCCATTCGTCCAGCAGGGTCATCTCGGTACGGCCGAGGATTTCCAGGCAAAAGTTCAGGTACTCGGCCTGGTCCAGCTTGCCGGCCAGGTAGTCCTGGTAGAACTCGTCGTTGCGTGTTTTGTAGGCGACGGCATCGAGCAAGCCGCGTTCGCACAGGTAATCGCCCCACGCGTGATCGCTGTCGCCGCCCAAAAGTGTGTTGTCCAAGTCGAATAAAGCCAGACGCATTTGCAGTTACTCGCTGAAAAGTCTGTAAAAAGGCCTCCAGAATACGGTCTTTTCACAAGAGTGCACATAACGTAGGAAGCTTCGTTGCCGCCTTCACAACCTTTGTGGAACAATGCGACGACATGCGTTTGCGAGGTTGTTGCCGTGATCGACCCCGATGGTTTCCGCCCCAATGTCGGGATCATTCT
Source organism: Pseudomonas sp. H3(2019) (assembly GCF_007713465.1). GTDB lineage: Bacteria > Pseudomonadota > Gammaproteobacteria > Pseudomonadales > Pseudomonadaceae > Aquipseudomonas. The sequence goes on from NZ_VMSG01000001.1 coordinate 229,620, forward strand.
CACGAATGATGCCGGCCAGGTGCTATGGGCTCGCCGTATCAATCAAGATGCCTGGCAGTTTCCTCAAGGTGGTATCAACCCTCAGGAGACGCCGGAAGACGCCTTGTACCGCGAGTTGAACGAAGAAGTGGGTCTGGAGCGCGAAGATGTTGAAATTCTCGCCTGCACCCGGGGCTGGTTGCGCTATCGTTTGCCGCAACGCCTGGTCAGAACGCACAGCCAACCGCTGTGCATCGGCCAGAAACAGAAATGGTTTCTCCTGCGCCTGGTCTCCAATGAGCAGCGGGTGCGGATGGATTTGACCGGTAAACCGGAATTCGATGGCTGGCGCTGGGTCAGTTATTGGTATCCGTTGGGCCAGGTGGTGACATTCAAGCGCGAGGTTTATCGCCGCGCTCTCAAAGAGCTTGCCCCGCGCCTTTTAGCGCGCGACTGACGACGGAGTTCGACCCCGAGCCATGCTCAATACGCTGCGCAAGATCGTCCAGGAAGTTAACTCCGCCAAGGATCTCAAGGCGGCGTTGGGGATTATTGTGTTGCGCGTCAAAGAGGCCATGGGCAGCCAGGTCTGCTCGGTCTACCTGCTCGACCCTGAAACCAACCGCTTCGTGCTGATGGCCACCGAGGGCTTGAACAAGCGCTCGATCGGCAAGGTCAGCATGGCGCCCAACGAAGGTCTGGTTGGCCTGGTCGGCACGCGTGAAGAACCCCTCAACCTCGAAAACGCCGCGGATCACCCGCGCTATCGCTACTTCGCCGAAACCGGTGAAGAGCGTTATGCCTCGTTCCTCGGAGCCCCGATCATTCACCACCGCCGCGTTGTCGGCGTGTTGGTCATCCAGCAAAAAGAACGTCGCCAGTTCGACGAAGGTGAAGAAGCCTTCCTGGTGACCATGAGCGCCCAGCTCGCGGGCGTTATCGCCCACGCCGAGGCCACGGGTTCGATCCGTGGTCTGGGGCGTCAGGGCAAGGGCATTCAGGAAGCAAAGTTTGTTGGCGTTCCCGGCTCGCCCGGTGCGGCGGTCGGTACCGCGGTGGTTATGTTGCCGCCAGCCGATCTGGACGTGGTGCCCGACAAGACCATCGCTGATATCGAAGCAGAGCTGGGGTTGTTCAAGACCGCCATCGAAGGCGTACGCGCCGACATGCGCGCGCTGTCCGCCAAGCTCGCCACGCAATTGCGGCCGGAAGAGCGGGCGCTGTTCGACGTCTACCTGATGATGCTCGACGACGCTTCGCTGGGCAGCGAAGTGACCACCGTGATCAAGACCGGCCAATGGGCCCAGGGCGCACTGCGTCAGGTGGTCACCGATCACGTCAACCGTTTCGAATTGATGGACGACGCCTACCTGCGTGAACGTGCCTCGGACGTCAAGGACCTTGGCCGACGCCTGCTGGCTTACTTGCAGGAAGAGCGTCAGCAGACCCTGGTCTATCCCGACAACACCATTCTGATCAGCGAAGAACTGACGCCGGCGATGCTCGGCGAGGTGCCGGAAGGCAAGCTGGTGGGGTTGGTGTCGGTACTCGGTTCCGGCAACTCCCACGTGGCGATCCTGGCGCGAGCCATGGGCATCCCGACGGTGATGGGCCTGGTCGATCTGCCGTATTCCAAGGTCGACGGCATCCAGATGATCGTCGACGGTTACCACGGCGAGGTCTACACCAACCCGAGTGACGTGCTGCGCAAGCAGTTCGCCGACGTGGTCGAAGAAGAGAAGCAACTGGCGCTGGGGCTGGATGCACTGCGCGACTTGCCGTGTGTGACGATCGACGGTCACCGCATGCCGCTGTGGGTCAACACCGGCCTGCTGGCGGATGTGGCACGGGCGCAGAAGCGTGGTGCCGAAGGCGTGGGTCTGTACCGCACCGAAGTGCCGTTCATGATCAATCAGCGCTTTCCGAGCGAAAAGGAGCAGCTGGCGATTTATCGCGAGCAACTCGCCGCCTTCCATCCGCAACCGGTAACCATGCGCAGCCTGGACATCGGCGGCGACAAGTCACTGTCGTACTTCCCGATCAAGGAAGACAACCCGTTCCTCGGCTGGCGCGGGATTCGCGTGACCCTCGACCACCCGGAAATCTTCCTGGTACAGACCCGCGCCATGCTCAAGGCCAGTGAAGGCCTGAACAACCTGCGCATTTTGCTGCCGATGATCTCTGGCACGCATGAGCTGGAAGAAGCCCTGCACCTGATTCACCGCGCCTGGGGTGAAGTGCGCGACGAAGGCACCGACGTGCCGATGCCGCCAGTTGGCGTGATGATCGAGATTCCCGCAGCGGTGTACCAGACCAAGGAACTGGCACGGCAGGTGGACTTCCTGTCGGTCGGCTCCAACGACCTGACCCAGTACCTGCTGGCCGTGGACCGTAACAACCCGCGGGTAGCCGATCTTTACGACTACCTGCACCCGGCGGTGCTGCAAGCCCTGCAAACCGTGGTGCGCGATGCACATGCCGAAGGCAAGCCGGTGAGTATCTGCGGCGAGATGGCCGGTGACCCGGCGGCGGCGGTGCTGTTGATGGCGATGGGCTTCGACAGCCTGTCGATGAACGCCACCAACTTGCCGAAAGTGAAGTGGATGCTGCGCCAGATCAACCTGAGCTGGGCCAGGGATCTGCTCGCCGAGCTGATGACCATCGACAACCCGCAAGTGATCCACAGCTCGCTGCAACTGGCGCTGAAGAACCTTGGGTTGGCGCGGATGATCAATCCGGCAGCGATCAAGCCTCTCTAGCGTGTACTGATCATGCCCACGCTCTGCGTGGGCATGCAGCCCTCGACGCTCTGCGTCGGTGACGCGGAGCGTCACAGGAGGCGTTACCACGCAGAGCGTGGGAACGATCGTTAAAGCCTGATCTCCACTTCCCCAAGATGCCCGCCATACGGCCCGAAACTTCGTTCAACCATATGCCGCGTCCCGTCCGCTCGCACAATCAGCGCGGTACTCGCTCGCGTGCCATAGGTGGGGCTGGCAATAAACACGCTCGACAACAAATTCTCGGTCGCCAGCCCGACCCCGGTATCCGGCAAGTCGGCGAACGGCGCCGTTTGCGGGTCGCCTAAAAGCGCCAATAAAGCCTGCGGCTGCGGGTCGGCCAGTACTTCACTCAACGCCGCCTTGGCCTTGAGCACTTTCGGCCACGGCGTATCAAGCCCGGCATTCGACAATCCATAGATGCCTGATTGCAGTTTGCCTGGCCCAGGCGTGCGCGCGTTGTAATGCCACAGCTCATGACGATTGCCGATCAGCAGATTAAACCCGGCATATTCCGGTGATCTGTCGACAACGTCGGCCAAATACTGATCAATCGGCAAGTCGCCGGTGAGAAACCGTGCCACCAGCTCGCCGCGTGATTTGCGCGCCGGCGGCTGGTGCGGGTCGCGGATATTGGTCAGTGCGGCAAAGCGCCCGTCGGCGCCAATGCCCAGCCAGGTGCCACCCGCTTCCAGGTCGCGTCCGGCGTACACCTCTGGCGTTTCGGGCCATTGCGCCAGCGGCAGGCTGGGGCGTGCATAAAACTCGTCGCGGTTGGCCGCAACGATCAGCGGCGTGGCGTGACCCGGCCGCCAGGCGAAGACGATCAAGCACATGGGGTTATCCCTCTTGGCTTTTTTTGCTCACTTTACGCATAGAGCTGGCGGGTATCCATCGCCATCCAGTGGAGCTTGAGGCCATGCATCCGTTACCATGCCGCACTTATTTCGGGGGGCAGTCATGGAATTTCCGCTCTATCTGCTGCTGGGTGCCTGTGCCGGCGTGCTGGCCGGGCTGTTTGGGGTGGGCGGCGGGATCATCATCGTCCCGGTACTGGTGTTCAGTTTCACCTTGCAGGGTTTTGATGTGTCAGTGCTGACTCACCTGGCCGTCGGAACGTCGTTGGCGACGATCATCTTCACGTCAGTCAATGCGGTGCGCGAACATCATCTGAAAGGCGCGGTGCGCTGGCCGATTTTTGTCTGGATGACCGTCGGGATTCTGATCGGCGCGGGTTTTGGCGCGCTGACGGCCGAAGCCATCTCGGGACCGCATTTGCAGAAGATCATCGGCGTGTTCGCGTTGGTCATTGCCTTGCAGCTGGCGCTGGAGGTCAAGCCCAAGGCCAGCCGAACGGTGCCCGGCAAATTCGGCCTGACCCTGGCCGGCAGTGTGATCGGTTGGGCTTCGGCGATTTTCGGGGTCGGCGGAGGCTCGCTGACAGTGCCGTTTCTGACCTGGCGCAGTGTGCCGATGCAGCAAGCCGTGGCCACGTCTTCGGCCTGCGGTCTGCCGATTGCGCTCGTCAGTGCATTAAGTTTCATGATTTTGGGCTGGCACGATCCACGCCTGCCGGCTCATAGTCTCGGGTTCATTTATTTACCGGCGCTGTTGGGCATTGCCCTGACCAGCATGGTCTTTGCCCGCATCGGTGCGCGACTGGCCCACAAGCTGTCGCCACGTTTGCTGAAAAGGCTGTTTGCCGCTTTGTTGTTTGTCGTGGGTTTGAGCTTTTTGCTTTGAGCTCTTTTTGCCGGGAACAGCGACACAATCCTGGCTTAATCCAGGCGTGGCACGGTCGCGTCAGGAATTTTACGTTTCAACTCTAACGAGGAGTCGCAATGCTGCCTTACCCGCAGATTGACCCGGTGGCCCTGGCCATCGGCCCGCTGAAAATCCACTGGTACGGTCTGATGTACCTGATCGGCATCGGCGGCGCCTGGATGCTGGCATCGCGTCGGCTGAACCGCTTCGACCCGACCTGGACCAAGGAGAAGCTCTCCGACATGATCTTCTGGATGTCGATGGGGGTGATTGTCGGCGGCAGGCTCGGGTATGTGCTGTTTTACGATTTGAGTGCTTACCTGGCCAGCCCGACCTTGATTTTTGAAGTGTGGAAGGGCGGCATGTCGTTCCACGGCGGGTTCATCGGCGTGATGCTGGCGGCCCTGTGGTTCGGTAGAAAGAATGGCAAGTCGTTCTTCCAGCTGATGGACTTCGTCGCACCGATGGTGCCGATCGGCCTGGGTGCCGGGCGTATCGGTAACTTCATCAACGCCGAGTTGTGGGGCAAGCCGACCGACCTGCCGTGGGCAATGATCTTCCCGCCGTTCAGCGACCCGGCACAGCTGCCGCGTCATCCGTCGCAGCTGTATCAGTTCGCGCTGGAAGGTGTGGCGCTGTTCCTGATCCTCTGGTTGTTCTCGCGCAAGCCGCGGCCGACCATGGCCGTGTCCGGGATGTTCACGCTGTTCTACGGTATTTTCCGATTCATCGTCGAATTCGTCCGCGTGCCGGACGCGCAGTTGGGCTATCTGGCCTGGAACTGGCTGACCATGGGCCAGGTCCTGTGCGTACCGATGATCCTTGCCGGTCTGTTCCTGATCTGGCTGGCTTATCACCGTGCTCCGGCGGCTCCGGTTGCCCCGACAGCTTAAGCCGTCGCGCTCTACATTCGAATCCCGGGGCTTTGGTCCCGGGTTCAAGGACACAGGTAACTCATGAAGCAATATCTCGATCTGGTCGCCCACGTCATCAAGAACGGCACCAAGCAAGCCAACCGTACCGGTGTGAACACCATCAGCTTTCCCGGTGCGATGCTGCGCTATGACCTGAAAGAAGGTTTCCCGGCGATCACTACCCGCAAGATGGCGTTCAAATCGGCTATCGGCGAGATGGTCGGTTTCCTGCGAGGTGTGAACAACGCGGCGGAGTTCCGCGCGTTGGGCTGCAAGGTCTGGGACCAGAATGCCAATGAAAACGCCCAGTGGCTGGCCAACCCGTTCCGTCAGGGCGACGACGACCTGGGCGAGATCTACGGCGTGCAATGGCGCAAATGGCCGGCGTACAAGCAGATTCCGGTCAGCAACCAGGCGGCTATCGAGCAGACCCTGAGCCAGGGCTATCGGCAGATCGCTGAAGGTGAAGAAGACGGCCAGGCCTATGTGGTGCTGTACAAGGCGATCGACCAGATTCGCCAGTGCGTCGACACCATCATCAAGGACCCGGGCAGCCGCCGTATCCTGTTCCACGGCTGGAACTGCGCCCAGCTCGATGAAATGGCCCTGCCGCCGTGCCATCTGCTGTATCAGTTTCACCCGAATGTCGAGACCAAAGAGATTTCCCTGACGCTCTACATCCGCTCCAACGACCTGGGCCTGGGCACACCGTTCAACCTCACCGAAGGTGCCGCGCTGCTGAGCCTGATTGGTCGCCTGACCGGTTACACGCCGCGCTGGTTCACCTATTTCATCGGTGACGCCCACGTCTACGAGAACCACCTGGACATGCTCAACGAACAGCTCAAGCGCGAGCCGTTCCCGATGCCAAAACTGGTGATTTCCGACCGCGTGCCGGAGTTCGCCAAGACCGGCGTGTACCAGCCGGAGTGGCTGGAACAGATCGAGCCGAGCGACTTTTCGCTGGAAGGTTACGAACACCACGCGCCAATGACCGCGCCAATGGCGGTCTAGTCCCCTCCGATCGTTCCCACGCAGAGCGTGGGAACGATCAGCGATGAGCGATCCAGCATCAGCGCCGCGAATCTAAAAGCCTACATGTCAGAAAATTCATCTCCCGGGGAAAGGGTCGATAAATAGCGCCCTATAGGATGAGCTCCAGTCAGGCCAATACAGGGTCTGGCAGAACCCAACTACTGGAGAGTTCCCGATGAAATCCCTGAAAGCTCTTTTGGTCGTTTCCCTGATGTGCGCTTCTGTAGCTGCGATGGCTGAAGGCGGCGGCGACAAGGTTCAGGCCCGAATGGACGCGGCACGCGATGTGGCGATGGTTCACTATCAGCAGTCTGAACATGCGCAGGCTGTAGCAAGCAGTCAGAAAGCCCAGTCCGACACTGTCGAACGCTCGAATTGACGGCGGGTTTTACCCAGTTGCTGACGTGCCGTGTGGCAGCAGGACTTGTGGCAAAACAGGTGTCAAACGCCTGAAGCCCGGATGGCGGGGTGCTCCGACTATCCGGGCGATTGCAACTACTATGATAGGTACCGCTGCGCGTGTAATCGCGGTGCGGGGTTTTCTGATGATCTGAATGGCGTCTATGTGTGGAAGAACTCAATCGCAGCCTGTTCCTGGCGATCAACGCCAGCGCTGATGCCTCGGCGCCCATGCGGTCTTTGGCGATGTTTCTGGCGCAGTGGCTAATCTACTGTGTGCCGCTTTTGCTGGCAGGACTGTGGTTGCGAGGCTCACGGCGGCAGCGGGCGGTAGCGCTCACTGCGACGCTGAGTATCGTCTTCGCGCTGGCCTGCAATCTGCTGATCAGCAGCCTTTGGTTCCACCCACGTCCCTTCATGTTGGGACTGGGGCAAAATTTCCTGGCGCATGCCGCTGAATCATCTTTTCCCAGCGACCACGCTACGGTGATGTTTGCGCTAGCCTTTGGGTTGATACTGGCCTCGCTGCGCAAGTTGGGCCTGCTGGTTTTGCTGCTGGGGGCGTTGGTTGGCTGGGCGCGTGTCTACCTGGGCGTGCACTTCCCATTCGATATTGCCGGGTCGTTGCTGGTTTCGCTGATCAGTGCCTGGCTGGTGAAGCAAGTGCTGGGCCGCAGACAACTGGACGAGCGTCTGCTCGACGTTTGTGAGCGCCTGTACCAGCGAGTATTTCCGGCACTCGCTCGGCGCAATATTCACTCATAGGGTCTGGTCATCGCCTTCGATAAGGCCCTGGAGCACGACAGGATGAATACGTGAATCAGGCCAGACCGGAATCTTTGCGTATTCCCCGAACCATTTGGGCCTTGGGCTTTGTCAGCCTGTTCATGGATGTTTCGTCCGAACTGGTGCACAGCCTGCTGCCGGTGTTTCTGGTCACGACCCTGGGCGCGAGCGCGCTGACCGTCGGCATTATCGAGGGCATCGCCCAGGCAACGGCGATGGTCGTCAAGGTTTTCTCGGGTGCGATCAGCGACTTTATCGGTCGGCGCAAAGGCTTGCTGTTACTCGGATACGGTCTGGCTGCGCTGTCCAAACCGCTGTTTCCGTTGGCTCATTCGGTAGAACTGGTGTTCACCGCGCGTTTTCTGGACCGCATCGGCAAAGGCATTCGCGGCGCGCCGCGTGATGCCTTGGTGGCGGATATCGCTCCCGCGGAAATTCGCGGTGCCTGTTTTGGATTGCGCCAGTCGATGGACACTGTCGGGGCCTTTGTCGGCCCCGCGCTGGCCATTGTGCTGATGCTCTGGCTCGCCGATATCCAGCGGGTACTCTGGTTCGCCGTGATCCCGGCGGTCATCGCGGTGGCGCTGATTGTCGCCGGCGTGCAAGAGCCTGGGCACGCTGTTGGCAAGCACACCTTTCGATCGCCCATTCATTGGCGAGTCCTTTACGACTTCTCGTCTGGGTATTGGTGGGTAGTTGTCGTGGGTGGTGTGTTTACGCTGGCGCGTTTCAGCGAAGCGTTTCTGGTGTTGCGGGCGCAGCAGACCGGGTTGTCAGCCACGTGGGTACCGTTGGTGATGGTGGTCATGTCGGTATTCTATGCGCTGTCGGCCTACCCGGCCGGTTGGCTGTCCGACCGCATCAGTCGCACGAAATTGCTGTGCCTCGGCATGGGGCTGTTGGTGCTGGCGGATCTGCTGCTCGCTCAATCCCATTCAACCCTGACGATGCTGCTGGGCGCGGGCTTGTGGGGACTGCACATGGGCTTCAGCGAAGGCATCCTCGCGACACTGGTGGCTGATACCGCCCCCGAAGAACTGAAGGGCACGGCGTTCGGCATATTCAATCTGATCAGCGGTGTCTGCCTGTTGATTGCCAGTGTGCTCGCGGGCTGGCTGTGGCAAACCGTCGGGGCGCAAAGCACGTTCATCACCGGCGCGGTGTTGGCCGCGTTAGCCATGTTGTTGCTGATGCTGCGCCGGGCGGCTTAATGCCCGTGGCTTCGGCCGACATGCGAATGCTCGGCTTCGCTCGCTGCCACGCCACCGCTGACTTCCAGCTGTTGCAAAATCCCGCACTGCTCGATATCCGGCCGTTCGCTGCAGCTTTGGCGCAGTTCCAGCAGCTGTGTCTGCAAGGCCAGCAAGCCGTCGATCCGTGCCTTGACGTGGTGGATGTGCTCGTCGATCAGCGCATTGACGCTTTCGCATTGATCCTGTGGGCTGTCACGCAGGCTGAGCAGGCTGCGGATTTCTTCGAGGGTCATGTCGAGGGTGCGGCAGTTGCGGATGAAGGTCAGGCGCTCGGTGTGGGCCTGGGTGTACACGCGGTAATTGCCTTCGCTGCGGGCCGGTTCCGGCAACAGGCCTTCGCGCTCGTAATAACGGATGGTTTCGACCTGGCAGTCGGTCAGTTTCGCCAGTTCGCCGATCTTCATTGCGTCGATCTCCAAAAGGTTGCTTGACCCTATAGTGGCTACAGGGTGTTCACTTGGCAACAGACACCTTTTCGGACGCGAGTTTATGAGCGATTCCCAGCACACCCACAAACCCCAAGCTGATCACGATCACGATCACGATCACGATCACGATCACGATCACGATCACAGCCACGGGCAAAAACTTCAGCCGGTTCAGAAGCACGATCACGCCAGTCACGGCGGCTCTTGCTGTTCCAGCGCCGCAGCGCCTTCATTGATCAAGCTCAGTGAAACGCCGACCGACGGCGCACGCCTGAGCCGTTTTCGCATCGACGCCATGGACTGCCCGACCGAGCAGACGCTGATCCAGAACAAACTGGGAAAGCTTGCGGGTGTGCAGCAGCTGGAATTCAACCTGATCAACCGCGTACTTGGCGTGACTCACGACTTGCCGAGCACCGCGCCGATCATCGACGCGATCAAGTCCATCGGCATGCTGGCCGAGCCGATCGAGGAGGGCGCCAAGGCGAATGACAGCCGTCCGGCTCCAGTGAAAAAGCCCTGGTGGCCGTTGGCGTTATCAGGTGTCGGCGCGTTGGCGGCCGAGGTGATTCACTTCACCAGCGCCGCGCCAACCTGGGTGGTGGCGATTGTTGCGCTGATCTCGATCCTCAGCGGCGGTTTGGGCACCTACAAAAAGGGCTGGATCGCCCTGAAGAACCTCAACCTGAACATCAACGCGCTGATGAGCATCGCGGTGACCGGTGCTGTGCTGATCGGCCAGTGGCCGGAAGCGGCGATGGTGATGTTCCTGTTCACCGTCGCCGAGCTGATCGAAGCCAAATCCCTGGACCGTGCGCGCAATGCAATCAGTGGGCTGATGCAGATGACCCCGGAAAAGGTCACCGTGCAGCAGGAAGATGGCAGCTGGGCCGAGCGTGAAGCCAAAAGTATCGATCTCGGTGCGCGGGTGCGGGTTCGTCCCGGCGAGCGGATTGGCCTGGACGGCGAAGTAGTGTCTGGCAGCTCGACCATCGATCAGGCGCCGATCACCGGTGAGAGCCTGCCTGTCGAGAAAACCGTCGGCGACAAAGTGTTTGCCGGGACCATCAATCAGTCCGGTTCGCTGGAGTTCAAAGTGACCGCCGCGGCCAACAACTCGACTTTGGCGCGGATCATTCATGCCGTAGAAGCCGCCCAGGGCGCGCGGGCGCCGACCCAGCGGTTCGTCGACCGCTTCTCGAAAATCTACACGCCGGTGGTGTTCGTCTTCGCCTTGGCCGTGGCGCTCATTCCGCCGCTGTTCATGGGCGCGGCCTGGTTCGACTGGATCTACCGCGCGCTGGTGCTGCTGGTGGTCGCATGCCCCTGCGCGCTGGTGATTTCCACCCCGGTGACCATCGTCAGCGGTCTGGCAGCGGCGGCCCGTAAAGGTATCCTGATCAAGGGCGGCGTGTACCTGGAAGGTGGTCACAAGCTTGATTACCTGGCGCTGGACAAGACTGGCACCATCACCCACGGCAAGCCGGTGCAGACCGATTACCTGTCCCTGGACCCTACGGTCGAAAACACCGCGCAGATCCTGGCCGCCAGCCTCGCCGGGCGTTCCGATCACCCGGTATCGCTGGCCATCGCCAATGCGGCTGTGGATAAACAGCTAACGCTGCTCGCTGTGGATAACTTCGAAGCGCTGACCGGCCGTGGCGTGCGCGGAGAGATTAATGGTCAGGTTTACCACTTGGGCAATCACCGCCTGGTGGAAGAGCTGGGCCTGTGCTCACCGGCGCTGGAAGAGAAACTGTTTGCCCTCGAAGAACAGGGCAAGACTGTGGTGTTGTTGCTCGACACCTCGGGTCCGTTGGCGCTGTTCGCGGTGGCCGATACGGTCAAGGCCTCCAGCCGCGAAGCTATCCGGCAGTTGCATGAACTGGGCATCAAGACCTTGATGCTGACCGGCGACAACCCGCACACCGCCCGGGCGATTGCCGCTCAGGTGGGTATTGATGAGGCGCGAGGCGACCTGCTGCCGACCGACAAGCTCAAGGCTATCGAAGGCTTGTACGCTAAGGGGCATCGAGTCGGGATGGTCGGCGATGGCATCAACGATGCGCCGGCACTGGCTCGCGCACAGATCGGTTTTGCGATGGCCGCGGCCGGCACCGATACTGCGATCGAGACCGCCGATGTCGCCCTGATGGATGATGATCTGCGCAAGATTCCGGCGTTTATCCGGCTGTCGCGACAGACTTCGAATATCCTCACGCAAAACATCGCCCTGGCGTTGATCATCAAGGCGATCTTTCTTGGGGTAACCTTCGTGGGGCTCGCCACCATGTGGATGGCGGTGTTTGCCGACATGGGCGTGGCCCTGTTGGTGGTGTTCAACGGTCTGCGCCTGTTGCGCAAATAATCGATATTAAGTGCTGAGTGCCGAGCTGAAGGCGTCTTACAGGGCCGCTGATCGTTCCCACGCGGGAGCGTGGGAACGATCAGCGTCTACAGTTGCTGCGCCAACACCTCAATCTGCTGCTGGCGTTCCGCCTGGCTCAACCTTGCATGGGGATTGAGCGACGACCACTGCGGATGGGCCCGCGCCTTGGTCAGCGCCTCCGGCAGTTTGCCTTCGCGCCAGCTCTTGTCCTGCGGTGTGGCGACCTGGATGCTGTCCATCGCCGCGTGTCCGCGCAGATTCATGGCCTGCACCAGTTGCCGCTGACGCAATGCCAACAAACGCAGCACGCTGTCGTCAACGGTCAGCTCACGCTGGCCTTTGATTTTGCCCAGCAAGCGGCTGCCGTAACCGCGCGCCGTTTGCAGGGCGCCGCCGACAATCGCCCCGGCCAGTGCCGCGGCGCCGAGGGTCAGACCGCCCACCAGCAAGTCCACCCCGGCACCGGCCGCGGCACCTGCAGCGATCCCGCTTCCGACCCGCACACCTAATTGCTTGAGGGTTTCGGGGTTGAACAAATCATCGCCCCAGCGGCCATCCAGCAGCGGCAAGTCGCTGGCGGCGGCATCCTGTGGGCGGAACGCGTACAACTTGAGCAGCGCTTCGACGCAGCGTTGCTCGCGCTGGCGAACGGCTTTGCGCAGTTCGCCGATGGCCTGCTGCTCCTGTGCGGCGTCACTGACCACGCTGCGTCGACAGGCGGCGCAATCGATCAGCAGTTCGGCGATCAAGCGTGCCGCGCTTTGCTGGCGCGCTGCGCGTTGCGCCTGTTGGTCGATGATCAATCGCTCAAGCTGAACGCGTGCGCTTTCCATCAACAACGCGAGACTTTCATAGAGCCGGCGCTCGCCGTCTTCGGGCGGCGCCACGCTGTCGAAACGCACCAGCGCATGCAGGCCCAAACGGGCCAGGGCGTCGCGCCAATCCGGCTCGCGGTGGTCGGCGCTGCTGACGAAATTCAGTACCGGCAGCAGCGGTTTGCCGCAACTGGCCAGCACTTCGAGTTCATCGCGGTACTTGGCCAGCACCGGCTCGCGGGCGTCGATCACATAGAGGCCGGCGTCGGACGCCAGCAGTTGGCGCAGTACTTTGGCTTCCTGTTCGAAACGTTGACGCGCCTCGCTGCCGTCGAGGAAACGCGCCAGCCGCGCCGGGCCGTCGAGGCGTTCGCCGGGTCGCTCCAGCCGCTCCAGGTAATCGAGCAGGGCGATGGCGTCTTCCAGCCCCGGCGTGTCGTAAAGCTCAAGCAAGGCCTCGCCGTCCACCGACAATCGGGCGCCCTCGACATGCCGGGTGGTGCTGGGTCGATGGGAGACTTCGCCGAAACCGACGTCGCGGGTCAGGGTGCGCAGTAATGAGGTTTTGCCGACGTTGGTGTGGCCGACCACCGCGAGTTTCAGCGGCTTCTTTCCAGCATCAGTCATGACCCGACTCCAGCCAGTTCATCGGCGCGCAGTCAGCGAACGGCAACGCCAACTGTTGCAGCGCGGTGTGCCAGTCGCCGAGGCGTTCGGCGTCGAGTGCCTGGCCGGGCGGTGCTTGCAGCAGCCAGATCCGTGTCGCGCTGGCGCTGCGGGCGAGTTCGGCGATCAGCGCCAGGCTGCCGCGATCCGGCGAGCGCCGAGGGTCGCAGGCAATGGCCAGGCGTTCCGGCGGGAAACGGGTCAGTTGTTCCAGCAACTTTTGTCGGGACTCGCGGCTGTCGAGGATGCCTGCGTTTTTGACGTTCTTCGGCAGTTGCGGTGGCCATGGGCGCTGGTCGTCGAGTTCTATGGCCACCAGCAACGCACCGTCGCTGTCCAGCGCGCTGGCGCCGCCTTCGACCTGATGCAGGTGCTCGGGCGCGAGATCGTTGACGCCGAGGCGCTCGCTGCTCGGCATCAGTTGTTCACGCAACGGCGCGTAGCCGGGCAGGTTCAGGTCCAGATGCAAGGCCGCGCGGCCGGTTGTCCAGCGCCACAGGCAGAACAGCGCGAGCAGCAAACGCGGCAATACGCCGTACACCAGCAACACGCCCACCAGCCATGCGGCCCAGGCTTGCCGGGCGCTTTCGATATTCAACGCGGTGTCGCCGCTGGCGCGGATCATCTCCGTGGTCGGCACGTTGAAGCCGAGCAGTGCCGGCAGAGCGCCAAGCGCCTGGGTCATGACCACGAACGTATCGCCGCTGAGAATCGTGGTTTCCCAGACGAAACCGTAGCGTCGGGTGGCCATCAGCGTCAGCAGAATCGCCAGAGCGCTGAGCATTGCCAGCAGCCACAAACCGTTGACCAGCCCGCCGAGCGCCCAGCGATTGAGTTTCTGCCGTTGCAGCAACAGCAGCAGGACCGGCGCCAGTTGTGCGGCTTTGGCGTCGCGGGCGAGTTTTTCGCTGAGCCACAACCATAAGCGCCCGAGCGTGGCGCCATAGTCACCGGCGAAGATCAGGCCCGAGGCCCAGCTCAGCAGCAGAATCAGGTTCAATCCAAGCAGACTGCCGAGGGCCCAGAACACGTTGACCGGTGTCTGGCCGTCGTTCAACGCAGCAAATGCCAGCCCGGCACCGCTGACGATCGCCAATACGGCCAGAACGATCAGCGCCAGTCGCGCCCCTTGCAGCCAATGGCGTAGCGCGCCGGTCAAGCCATCGCGTTCGGCCAGCCACAGGGCGCGGGCCTCGATGCGGGTCGGCAGGTCGCCGCCCGCGCTACGGGCCAGTCGGTTGGCTTCCTGATCTTCCAAAGCGCCTGCATGTTCCTCGCGCAGGCGGATGGTTTCAGTCAGCCAAAGTGTTTGCAGTGTGGTCAGTTCAGTCACGCGGCATCCCGTCGCTCAAATGAACGCTGAGCATAACCGCTGTTACGCTGGTCGGGGTACGTTGCGAGATAGTGAGCCTCTGGTATCCTCGCCCGCATGAAAAAAACTCTTCCTCTCAGTCTGATCGCTGCCCTCGGTGAAAACCGAGTGATCGGCGTCGACAACAGCATGCCCTGGCACTTGCCGGGGGATTTCAAGTACTTCAAGGAAACCACGCTGGGCAAACCAATCATCATGGGACGCAAGACCTGGGATTCCCTTGGTCGCCCGTTGCCGGGACGATTGAACATCGTGGTTAGCCGCCAAACCGATCTGCAACTGCACGGAGCAGAGGTTTATCCGTCGCTGGAGGCCGCAGTGGTTCGTGCTGAAGCTTGGGCGCGGGAGCAGTGTGTCGATGAACTGATGCTGATTGGCGGTGCGCAGTTGTATGCGGAGGGGCTGGTACACGCTGATCGGCTGTACCTGACGCGCGTGGAGCTGAGTCCGGAGGGGGATGCGTGGTTTCCCGAGTTTGATCTGAACCAGTGGAGACTGGTTTGGAATGCTCCGAATCCGGCGGAAGGCGATAAACCGGCGTACAGCTTCGAGGTTTGGGAGCGCGCCTGAGATCGTTCCCACGCAGAGCGTGGGAACGATCAGTGCGGTTTACGCCTGCGCCAACTCCTCATGCTCATCCGCATCCAGCAGCGCTTTGTCGGTCTGCTGCATGATCTGGCTGGTGATTGCACCGGCGGTCATCGAACCACTGACGTTCAAGGCAGTGCGGCCCATGTCGATCAGCGGTTCAACCGAGATCAGCAGCGCCACCAGTGACACCGGCAAGCCCATGGCCGGCAGCACGATCAGCGCAGCGAAGGTTGCGCCGCCACCGACACCGGCAACCCCAGCCGAACTCAAGGTCACAATCGCCACCAACGTCGCGATCCACAGCGGATCCAGCGGGTTGATGCCCACCGTCGGCGCCACCATGACCGCCAACATCGCAGGGTAAAGACCGGCACAACCGTTCTGGCCGATGGTCGCGCCGAACGAGGCGGCGAAGCTGGCGATTGATTGTGGAATACCCAGACGGCGGGTTTGTGCTTCGATGCTCAGCGGAATGCTCGCGGCGCTGGAGCGGCTGGTGAAGGCGAAGGTCAGCACCGGCCAGACTTTGCGGAAGAAGCGCAGCGGGTTGATCCCGGCCAGCGACACCAGCAGGCCGTGAACCACGAACATCAGGCCCAGGCCGATGTACGACACCACAACGAAACTGCCGAGCTTGATGATGTCCTGCAGGTTGGAACCGGCGACCACTTTGGTCATTAGCGCCAATACGCCGTACGGGGTCAGTTTCATCACCAGACGCACCAGACGCATCACCCAGGCTTGCAGGGTGTCGATGGCGTTGAGCACTTTCTGACCTTTTTCGACGTCATCCTTGAGCAGTTGCAGCGCCGCGACCCCAAGGAATGCAGCGAAGATCACCACGCTGATGATCGAGGTCGGTTTGGCCCGGGCCAGATCGGCAAACGGGTTCTGCGGGATGAACGACAACAGCAACTGCGGGACATTCAGGTCGGCGACCTTGCCCGCGTAGTCGGTCTGAATGGTTTGCAGGCGAGCCATTTCCTGGGTGCCGGCGACCAGGCCTTCAGCCGTCAGGCCGAACAGGTTGGTCAGGCCAATGCCGATCAGCGCCGCAATGGCGGTGGTGAATAGCAGGGTGCCGATGGTCAGGAAGCTGATCTTGCCCAGCGAAGAGGCATTGTGCAGACGGGCGACGGCGCTGAGGATCGAGGCGAACACCAGCGGGATCACGATCATTTGCAGCAACTGCACATAACCGTTGCCCACCAGATCGAACCAGCCGATCGATGCCTTCAGCACCGGGCTGCCGGCACCGTAAACCGTGTGCAGGGCAACACCGAACACCACGCCCAGCACCAGCGCGACCAGGACTTTTTTCGCCAGGCTCCAGGTGGTGTGACGGGTTTGCGCCAGGCCGAACAGCAAGGCGAGGAACACCAGCAGATTGAGGATCAGCGACAGATTCATTGAGGCTCCAAAAAGACTTGTGCCAATCGCGTTCCGGGGCGATTGCGAACCGGTAAGCCTAACAGCTTGATATCTAATGAATTAATATCAAAAACGCATGGCTGCTGTCGTTTTTGGAATAAGCCCATGGCGCTGTGGTGAATGCCGGTGACGGATTCAGGACGCAAGCGGTCGTGCGCAGACGAAAACTGTCACACTGATTTGTTAGCGTCGATGGCTTTCATTCAGGGAGAAATGCACATGAAGTTCGCTCCGAAACTGTTAGCCGTTGCGATGTGTCTGGGTCTTGCCAGTCAAGCGTTTGCCACCGAACTCAAACACTGGCCCGAGGCACAGGCCAAGCAGTTGGACGCGATGATCGCGGCCAACGCCAACAAGGGTAACTTTGCGGTGTTCGACATGGACAACACCAGTTACCGCTATGACCTTGAAGAGTCGCTGTTGCCGTTCATGGAAAACAAGGGGCTGATCACCCGCGAGACCCTTGATCCGTCCCTGAAACTGATGCCGTTCAAGGACACTGCCGACCATAAGGAAAGCCTGTTCAGCTACTACTATCGCCTCTGCGAAGTGGACGACATGGTGTGCTACCCATGGGTCGCTCAGGTGTTCTCGGGGTTCACCCTCAAGGAACTCAAAGGCTACGTCGATGAGATGATGGCCTCCGGTAAACCGGTGCCGAGCACCTATTACGACGGCGATGTGGTCAAGAACATCGACGTCCCGCCACCGAAGGTCTACACCGGCCAGGCCGAGCTGTACAACAAGCTGATGGAGAACGGCATCGAGGTTTATGTGATGACCGCTGCTTCTGAAGAACTGGTGCGCATGGTCGCGGCTGATCCGAAGTACGGCTACAACGTCAAACCGCAAAACGTGATTGGCGTGAGCACGCTGCTCAAGGACCGCAAGACCGGCGAGCTGACCACCGCGCGCAAGCAGATCACCGCCGGCAAATATGACGAGAAAGCCAACCTGGGCCTTGAGCTGACGCCCTACCTGTGGACGCCAGCGACCTGGATGGCCGGTAAGCAAGCGGCGATCCTGACCTACATCGACGAGTGGAAAAAACCGGTGCTGGTGGGCGGCGACACCCCGTCCAGTGACGGCTACATGCTGTTCCACAGTGTCGACGTGGCCAAGGGCGGCGTGCACTTGTGGGTCAACCGCAAGGACAAGTACATGACTCAACTCAACGGCATGATGGCCAAACACGCCGCCGCCCAAGCCAAAGAAGGCCTGCAAGTGACGGCGGACAAGAACTGGGTGATCGTCAAGCCGGAGGATATTCTGTAAAACCGGGCTGCCTGCATCGCAGTAGCGCTCTGGCTCGGCCGGTTGCGGGGGATTGAGCCTGCGCAACCTGCACGTCTGGGCGCTTTGTTCATTCGTAAGAGTGTTTCAACTTGTTACGGCTAAAGGCGTTCTGCCATACTCTCGGCCGTTTGCGCCCCGGCCTGTTTTTCGGTGTCGGGCTTGGGTTTCTGCTGTACGTAATGGACTACGCTGTGAGCTATCTCTCGATTGAATTCGGCTTGTGTTTCATCCTCTTTTTCCTCGTTTACTGGTCTGTGTGCCGGAGTACGCGTCTACAGAACGTACTGTTGCTGGCCGCCAGTTACGCGATCCTCGCCAGTTTCAGTCTGGACTTCCTCTACATCCTGCTGGGCTACACCGCACTGGTGTACCTGCTCGGGTTGCTGAGTGAACGTTTTCCGGGGCGCTCATTCGTCAACGGATTGATGTTGTTACTGGTGCTCGGCTGCTTTTACCTGTTCAAGTACCAGGACTTCTTTACCAGTACGGTGCAAAGCGCTTTCGCTCAGCTAGGGCTTGAAGTCTCGCTGCCGCTGCTGGAAGTGTTGCTGCCGGTCGGACTGTCGTTTTACACCTTTCACTCGGTCAGCTACCTGGTGTCGATCAACCGTGGCGAGCTAAAGCCTGGTTCGCCTTTTGACCTGGCGTTGTACCTGGCGTTTTTCCCGAGCCTGATTGCCGGTCCCGTGAACCGGGCCACCGACATGCTGCCGCAGATTCGCCCAACGCAAGCCCGGCAGGTGCTGGAACCGCAGCGGGCGTTGGGGCTGATTGCGCTGGCGGTGGTCAAGCTGTTCTTCCTCAGCTCCTGGCTGGCCAACGAATGGGTCGACCCGGTGTTCGAGTCGTCCGTCAGCTTTTCGGCCGAGCAGATCTTGCGCAGCGTTTACGGTTATTCGTTCCTGATTTACTTCAACTTCAGCGGCTACACCGACCTGGTGACGGGCATCGCCTTGTTGCTGGGTTTCCGTTTGCCGCTGAACTTCAACTTCCCGTACACCGCGCGTAACCTCAAGGAATTCTGGGGGCGCTGGCACATCAGTCTGTCGACGTTTATCCGTGACTACGTGTACATCCCGCTCGGTGGCAATCGCCGTGGGGTCTGGCGCGGCAATCTGAACATGCTGCTGGCCATGCTGATTTCCGGGCTGTGGCACGGCGCCAGTGTGAATTTCATCATCTGGGGTGCACTGCATGGCGTGGGACTGGCGCTGTACAAACTCTTCAGCCACTGGCTGCCGGAGCGTCCGACCTGGCTGGGGGCCGATCTGCTGGCGCGGTTGTTGACCTTCCACTATGTGGCTTTTGCCTGGATATTCTTCCGTTGTGCATCCCTTGGGGATGCCATCGAGATGCTCGGCGGTCTGGGCGGGATGTCGCGGGCGGGGCTGGTCAGTAATGGTCTTTCATTGTTGGGCTGCCTGCTGTTCGTGGCGATCTATCCACAGATTGTGGCGCTGACGCGTCGGTTGTTCGACGCCAGTGTCCGGTTGCCATGGCTGCTGTATCCAGTGCCGTTGGGGCTGTTTATTTGCGTGGTTATCTTTGCTTCTCCATCGGGCGTACCGGGGTTTATCTATGCCAGTTTCTAACGCATCGCCACTGCCCACGAACCTGAGCGGCGCACTCAAAGTGTTGTATGCGATCCTCGTCATCAGCGCGCTGCTGTTTTGGTTCAACCAGGACTCGATTCGTCTGTACTGTCAGCAGAAGTATCACGATGGCTGCGAGATTTCCGGCCTGGCGCAGAATCCGCAGTGGCGTTTCGGGGCTCAGTTGAACCAGACGCTGGCGGAGGCGCGGTCAGGTTTGATCGCCCGGCTTGAGGGCCTGGATGACGTCAAACTGATCGATCAGGCTCAAGCCGCAGTGAATGAAGAGGAACCGCTTGGCGAGACGCTCGCGCCATTGCCGACACTCGAACAGGCAGCGAAGTCGGTAGAAGCTCCGCCCCAGGTCGTGACTGATCCCGAGGTGAAGCCTGCGCCGCCCGTTGACGGCGCGCCGGTTACTCCGCTGATGGCGACGCTGGCGCTCGGTGATGAGGTGCTTTTTGTCGGTGACTCGCTGATGCAAGGGGTTGCCCCGCATATGGCGAACACCCTGCTCAAGCGTTACAAGGTCAAGAGCATCAACCTGAGCCGGCAGAGTACCGGGCTGGCCTACCCGAGCTTCTTCAACTGGCCGAAAACCGTCGAGAGCACCTTGCAGGGCCACCCGAAGATTCGCCTGATGGTGATGTTCCTCGGCCCCAACGATCCCTGGGACATGCCCGAAGGCAAGCACAAACCGTTCTTGCGCTTCAAGACCCCCGAATGGGAAGTGGCCTATCGTCAGCGTATCGACTCCATTCTCGACTCCGCCCGCGCGCACCAGGTACAGGTGATCTGGGTCGGCCCGCCAAACATGGAGAAGGCCAAGCTGTCGACGGCCATGGCCTACCTGAACGGGCTCTACAAAAGCCAGCTTGCGGCCTACCATCAGCACTTTGTGTCGGCCAACGAGATTCTGGGCTATCAAACCGATGAGTTCTCCTATTACCTGACGGTCGACGGTAGCCGGAAGGTCAAGACCCGGGTCGATGACGGCATCCATTTCACGCCGACCGGGCAAAGGCTGATCGCCGAACGCGTGTTGTCGCTGATCAACTTTCCCAGCCAACAATTGACGGAGCACTGATATGCGGCGACTGCACGGCATTGCGCTGTTGTTGAGCATTACTCTGCTGAGCAGTTGCAGCCCCACGACCGAGGTCCAGGCCACACCGGCGTCTGCGCCGAAAAAACCAGGCTACACCTCGAAGAACGTCGTGCCGGTGGGGGGCGGCGATCCGAACCTGGTGGCACTGGCGCGCAAGTTCAATACGGCGGATCGCACGCCGATCACCATTGTGCAGTTGGGCGACTCCCACACGGCGGCCGATCTGTTCAGTGGTGAGGTGCGGCGGTTGTTGCAGGCCCAGTACGGTGATGGCGGGATAGGGTTTGTCGCCGCAACGCCTGTGCCCGGCACGCGCTATGAACGCGTCATCCTCACCGCCGCCAATCGTCAGTGGTCGCTGGTCTCGGCACGTAATCAACAAAGTACTCAGTTCCCACTGGGCGGTTACTTGTCGTTACCGATGACCCCGGGGGCCAAGGTGCAGATCGCCGAGCGCGAAGGCAGTCTCCAGCAGTACCGGATTTCAGCGCTCTATCAGGCGACTGCCAACAGCAGCCTCAAGGCCCAGACCAATCTCACTCAGGCCAGTCGCATGCTTGCGGCCACGGGCGGGCAGTGGCGCTTCAGCCCGCCGTTCAACAACGTGACGCTGCCAGTGGAAATGAGTGTCAGCAATACTGAGGGACTGGCCCTGGGTGGCTGGAATATCCTCGGGCAGAAGAGCGCCGGGGTGATTTATTCGGCGCTGGGCATCAACGGTGCCCGGCTGGACGTGCTGGACAAGTGGCAGGCCGATTGGCCGGACACCCTCAAGGCGTTGCGCCCGGACATGGTCATCCTGGCCTACGGCACCAACGAGGCCTTCGACGACGACCTGGATCTGGATAAATACCGGAGCCAGTTGCAGGACAAAATCACCCTGTTGCGTAAAACCTTGCCCAAGGCCGTGATTCTGCTGGTCGGTGCGCCGGACTCCATCAAGCACCGTGGCGCGAGTGCCTGCGCTTCCGCGCAGCCGCAGCCCTTGCGACAGCTCATCCAGATCCAGAAAGCCGTGGCGCAGCGCAATCGCGTGCTGTTCTGGGACTGGCAGGCCTTCATGGGCGGTGATTGCTCAATCAGCCGGTGGCAGGCCAATGAGCTGGCCCGCAATGATCTGGTGCACTTGACCGCGGATGGTTATCGCAAGAGCGCCGAGGGACTGTATCGCTTCCTGCGGGGGCAGTTGGGCGAGCGCATGCCGTGAGCCTTGCTGAGGCTGCACGGCTTTAGGCGCCCACAGGGTCTTCTGAAACACAAAAAATGCCCCGCACTTGGCGGGGCATTTTTGTGTTCAACGGTTAAGCATTACAGCCCGTCGAGCATCGCTTTGTTACGTACAGCGCCCTTGTCGGCGCTGGTCGCCAGCAAGGCATAGGCTTTCAGTGCGGTGGTCACTTTACGTGGGCGCACTTCAACCGGTTTCCAGCCTTTCTTGTCTTGCTCCACGCGGCGCGCAGCCAGTTCTTCGTCGCTGACCAACAGGTTGATCGAGCGGTTCGGAATGTCGATCAGCACTTTGTCGCCGTCGCGTACCAGACCGATTGCACCGCCGGCAGCGGCTTCTGGCGAAGCGTGGCCGATGGACAGGCCCGAGGTGCCGCCGGAGAAGCGGCCGTCGGTGAGCAAGGCGCAGGCTTTGCCCAGGCCCTTGGATTTCAGGTAGGACGTCGGGTAGAGCATTTCCTGCATGCCCGGGCCGCCTTTCGGACCTTCGTAGCGAATGATGACGATATCGCCTTCTTTCACTTCATCGGCGAGGATACCGCGCACGGCGCTGTCCTGGCTTTCGAAGATTTTTGCGTTGCCTTCGAAGACGTGGATCGACTCGTCGACGCCTGCGGTTTTCACTACGCAACCGTCCAGGGCAATGTTGCCGTACAGCACGGCCAGGCCGCCTTCTTGCGAGTAGGCGTGTTCGACACTGCGGATGCAGCCGTTTTCACGGTCGTCGTCGAGGGTTTCCCAACGGGTCGACTGGCTGAACGCGGTCTGGGTCGGGATGCCTGCCGGACCGGCCTTGAAGAAGTGGTGCACCGCTTCGTCGTTGGTCTGGGTGATGTCCCACTTGGCGATACCTTCGGCCATGGTCTTGCTGTGTACGGTCGGCAGGTCGGTGTGCAGCAAGCCGCCACGGGCCAGGGAACCGAGGATGCTGAAGATCCCGCCGGCGCGGTGCACGTCTTCCATGTGGTACTTCTGGATGTTTGGCGCGACTTTGCACAGTTGCGGAACGTGGCGCGAAAGACGGTCGATGTCGCGCAGGTCGAAATCGATCTCGGCTTCCTGGGCGGCGGCCAGCAAGTGCAGGATGGTGTTGGTCGAGCCGCCCATGGCGATGTCCAGCGTCATGGCGTTTTCGAACGCCTTGAAGTTGGCGATGTTGCGTGGCAACACCGACTCATCGTTCTCGCCGTAGTAGCGTTTGCACAGTTCGACGATGGTGCGGCCGGCTTGCAGGAACAACTGCTCGCGGTCGCTGTGGGTGGCCAGTGTCGAACCGTTGCCTGGCAGTGCCAGACCGAGGGCTTCAGTCAGGCAGTTCATCGAGTTGGCGGTGAACATGCCGGAGCACGAACCGCAGGTCGGGCAGGCGCTGCGCTCGTACTCGGCGACTTTTTCGTCAGAGGCGCTGGAGTCGGCGGCGATCACCATGGCGTCGACCAGGTCGAGGCCGTGGCTGGCGAGTTTGGTCTTGCCGGCTTCCATCGGGCCGCCAGAGACGAAGATCACCGGGATGTTCAGGCGCAGGGCGGCCATCAGCATGCCGGGGGTGATCTTGTCGCAGTTGGAAATGCACACGATGGCGTCGGCGCAGTGCGCGTTGACCATGTACTCGACGGAGTCGGCGATGATCTCGCGGCTCGGCAGCGAATACAGCATGCCGTCATGGCCCATGGCGATGCCGTCATCGACCGCGATGGTGTTGAATTCCTTGGCGACGCCGCCAGCACGTTCGATCTCGCGGGCGACCAGTTGGCCGAGGTCCTTGAGGTGGACGTGGCCCGGTACGAATTGGGTGAACGAGTTGGCAATGGCGATGATCGGCTTTTTGAAGTCGTCATCTTTCATCCCCGTGGCGCGCCACAGTGCGCGGGCGCCGGCCATGTTGCGGCCGTGGGTGGATGTTTTCGAGCGGTAATCAGGCATGGAGCACTCCGGGCGGCAAATCGGGTATCAAAAGGGGAGTGAGCTTCTATTGACCTTGGGAACACTCAGAAATGGCCGTGTGTCCGAAAGTTGCCGATGACTTTGCGGGATCGCCGCGCGCCTCAGCCTGAGCTCATAAACCCGCCGGGGGATGACTGGCGATGAATCGTTCGATTCTACACCGCTGGCGTCAGGATGGAACGTTGTGGCCGCTCGCGGCGTGCGATTGCCTGCTGCCGGGCGACGGGGTGCTGAGGTAGACTGCGCGCCCTTCGATTACTCTCCAATGGAACTGGAATGTCTGCGCTGCTTCGAACCTTGAGGTTTTACCTGGTCGTGGGGCTGGTCCAGGGCCTGCTGCTGATGAGCGTTGTGCTCTCCAATCGTTTGTCTGGGGCAATGGCCGAGATCTGCGCGGGCCTGCTGATGGGCGGCACTCTGTTGCAACTGCTGCCTGAGCATCGAGGCCAATGGCGCACCTGGTTGGCGTCCGCTGCCCTGGCTTTGGTGGTGGCGGGTCTGGTCCTGGCCTGTCGCGGGCTGCCGTTGACCTTGCTGGTACTGGGCAGTGTGGTGGCGGGGTTGACGCTGCTGACCGTGCTCAGCGCGGCTGCGTTGCCGGGGCTTGCCTACTTTTGGCGACGCTTTTTCGATTATGCGCTGTGGGTGGCGTTGGCCTTGCCATTGCCCTGGATTGCCCAGGCCCTGTTAAAAGTCTGGACCACCTACCATGACCCGCTCAAGGGCGGTTGGGATGCCCTGGTGTTTTTTGCCGGACCGACCCTGGCGTTCTCCCTCGGCCTGTTTCTGATCGGCCTGTGCCTGGCGACTCTGCTGCGCCGTAACACCATGACGGCGGTCTGCTAGTGCTGACCGACCCCACAAAAGGATTTGCAATGCCTGCGCTGAACCGCTCCTTGTTGTTCCATATTGCCATCGCCTTGGTCCAGGGGCTGTTGTTCAGCGGCAGCCTGTTCTATCGCCAGCCTGAGTTTTCCATATTCGCCTGCATCTTGGCCCTGGTGGCCGGGATCAACCTGCAACTGCTCGGCAGTGCCGTGCGCGAGCGTGGTACCTGGGTCTTGGTGACGGGTTTCAGTGTGCTGATGGCCGGGTTCTCCAGCTGGGTATTTATCCGCGATGCCTACGGCTGGCTGTGGATGTTCTGGTCTTTTACGGCGACGGTGCTGGCCTATATCGGCACCGCGTTCGTCCTCAGTTGGCCAACCCGCGAAGGCAACCGCCCGCGTTATCCGGACCTGTTCCGGCACGCTTGGAACAACGCTTTTATCGTGCTGCTGGCGCTGCTGGTGACCCTGGCCTTCAGCCTGTTGCTGTGGCTGTGTGGCCGTCTGTTCAGTATTCTCGGCATGCCCCAGCTGGCTGAGCTGTTCACCTCGTCGTACTTCCTCTGCTTCAGCCTGCCGCTGTTTTTCTCGCTGGGAATGCGCATGGGCCGCGAAAACGAAAAGGTCATTGGCTTGCTGCGCGGCGTGCTGCTGGCGGTGTGCCGCTACCTGCTGCCCCTTTGTGCGCTGATCACCGTGCTCTTCACTCTGGCCCTTGCGTTTACCGGCCTGCAGCCGATCTGGAACACCGGTTACTCGACGCATATTTTGCTGTGTCTGGCGGCGAGCAATCTGTTTTTACTCAATGGTGTGTTCCAGGACGGCCAGCACGATGCCGGCTACGCCAAACCGCTGAAAATCCTGATCAACGCCAGCCTGTGCTGCCTGCCGTTGCTGGTGGTGATGGGGGGCTATTCGAGCTGGCTACGGATTGATCAATACGGCCTGACCCCATCGCGCTTTCTGGCGATGCTGCTGGTGGTTGTGGCCCTGGTGCACAGCCTCGCGGCGTTGTGGGCGGTATTTGCCAGGCAGTCGGTGTGGCTTGCCAGCCTGAGCCGCAGCAACCCTTGGGTCGCCCTGTTGAGCTTTGTGGTGCTGTTGTTGATGTTCAGCCCGCTGCTCGACCCGCAGGCCTTCAGTGCCCACAACCAGGTGCAGCGCCTATTGAGCGGGCGTACGCCGGTGGCCGAGTTCGATGCCCGGAGCCTGCGCCAGCGCCTGGGCGCCCCCGGTCGAGAGCAGTTCGAGGGGTTGCTTGCGCAGGTGCGTCAGGAGCAGATTCTGGATGAGCCGGGCAGGGTGCAGCTGCTGGAAATGCTGGAGGCGGTTTCGATCAAGGACCAGCCAGTCGATTATCGGACGCCGAAGCTGTACTGGCTGGGCCCGGTCCCCGATAACAGTAAGCAACTGATCGAGTTGCTGACCACCAGGGACGAGTGCAACCCTCCCGGCTGCGCGGCCTGGGCGGTGGACCTGGACGAGGATGGCATCGATGAAGTGCTGCTGATCGAAAAGCAGAACTGGGCATCTTCGGCAATGCTGTATGCCCGTGAAGGCCAGGGCAAGGGTGCATGGCAGAAGGAGGGCGTGCTCTCTGGCATCACCGATGCGCCAGGGCTGATCACGCAGATTCGCGAGGGCAAGATCAAAGCGGTGCGCCAACGCTACAAGACCCTGCTGGTCGACGGCGTGGAGCTGGAATCGCGGCAGACTCGCAGTCGTAGATGATCGGCTGAAAGTGTTTGTCCTCAACTGAAAATCCCGGCACATGGCCGCAATGCTGTTCACTTAAGCGGAGCAGCATTGTGATTCACTGGATACCGCGAGCAACCAGTTGGCCGAGGTCTTTGAGGTGGACGTGGCCGGGTACGAATTGGCTGAACGACTGGCAGTTATCAGCCCACCTTCAGCGCCTGGTGCCGCCGTGTGATCAATGCATTCAAGCCAAGAGCCGCGGCACTCAACGTCAAGAAGCACAAGGCGAGCGCAGTGGTGAGGTCCTCGGGCGCGAGATTGATCACCACGCTGATCACACCACCGCACATGAAAATCATCACGCCGCCGACCGAGGTAGACGTGCCGGCATCCTGTGGATAGAGACTCATGGCTTTGGAGTTGGCGATAGGCCTGGCAATGGTGGTGCCGGCCGTACAAATCAGCATGGGTATCAGCACCACGGTAGCAGAGAGGCCGAACTGATCCGCCAACCACAGCATGACCAACCCTGACAGCGCGATCAGCCCGAGGCCAATCACAATCTGCGTATTGGCCTGCAGGCGCCGATGCAGGACGCTGGCGATAAATCCGCCAAGCACATAGGCCACGCCATACAGCAACAACGCCCAGGCGAACTCGTAGGCCGAGAGCGCCAGATGCTCCATGAAAATGATCGGCGAAATGACGATAAACGAAAAATGGCAGGCAAAGGCCAGGGCTGAAATCAGCCAATAGCCCATGAAACGTGTATCGGAGCACACCCGCCAATAGGCACTGAAAAAACGACCGGGCGATGCAGTACTACTGTGCGGGGCTTCCTTGAGCAGGAAGCAGGTTTTTAGCCAGACAATGACGGCCAGCGTGATAAATACGTAAAAGCTGCCCTGCCAGCCCAGATGCAATTGCAACCAGGTCCCGAGCAGCGGCGATATCGAAATGAACACCCCACCTCCTGTCACCATCCAGATCCTTATTCGCTCCTGTTCCTTGCCGACGAACAAATCCTGAACCAGCGCCTGTGACAGCACAAAAGATCCGCAACCCGCCGCCTGAATTACGCGAAAGACCAGAAACCAGCTGTATTCGCTGGAAGCCAGGCAGCCCGTCGCACCGACCACCGCGATGGCGATACCGGCCAGCAGCAGTTTTTTGCGCCCCCACAAATCTGACAGCGGCCCGACCAGCACCACGGACAACGCCAGACCAATGGCGAATACGCTGACGGACAAGGCAATTTCGGACGGTGAGGTCTGGAAGTCGTCAGCGAGATCGGGAAAGGACGGGAGCACCACGTCCAGGGGGAAAACACCCAACAGCGTCATGGTCATCAACAACAGGATTATCGACGACTTTTCTTTGGTGTATATGGCGTGGGTCATCAAGCAACGCTCTCGGTCCGTGAGGAGTGGCCGAGGGTTGATTTGATGAGGAGGAAAGTCAATGCAGGCGGGCGCGGGACCTTTCTGAGTCTGTTGTAGGAGCGAGCGGGCTCGCTCCTACAAGCAGGGAGCGATCAGCTGTTTGGCAGCAGTCGGCAAGTAATGCTCTTGATATACCGCGTCTCGGCAATCGCCGGGTGCACCGGGTGATCAGGACCCTGACCGCCACGTTCCAGCAGCTGGATGTTACGGTCCAGATGGCGGGCGCTGGTCAGCAGGATGTTCTGCAGATCATCTTCAGGCAGGTGCATCGAGCAGGAAGCGCTGACCAGGATGCCGTCCTTGTTGAGCAGGCGCATGGCTTGCTCGTTCAGGCGACGGTAGGCGCCTTCACCGTTTTTCATGTCTTTCTTGCGCTTGATGAAGGCTGGCGGATCAGCAACGATCACGTCGAAACGCTCTTCGCTGGCCTTGAGCTCTTTCAGGGCTTCGAACACGTCGCCTTCGATGCAGGTCATTTTGTCGGCGAAACCGTTCAGTGCGGCGTTACGCTCGACACCGTCGAGGGCGAAGGCCGAAGCGTCGACGCAGAACACTTCACTGGCACCGAAAGCGGCAGCTTGCACGCCCCAGCCGCCGATGTAGCTGTACAGGTCCAGCACGCGTTTACCTTTGGCATAAGGTGCCAGGCGCGCGCGGTTCATGCGGTGGTCGTAGAACCAGCCGGTTTTCTGTCCCTGGATGACCGGTGCCTCGAACTTCACGCCGTTCTCTTCCAGGGCAACCCACTCCGGCACCAGGCCGAACACGGTTTCGACGTAGCGGTTGAGACCTTCGGCGTCACGAGCCGCGGAGTCATTCTTGAACAGGATGCCGCTTGGCTTGAGTACTTGGGTCAGTGCGGCGATCACGTCTTCTTTATGAGCTTCCATGGTCGCCGAAGCGATCTGCACCACCAGGATGTCGCCGAAACGGTCGACCACCAGGCCCGGCAGCAGGTCGGAGTCGCCGTAGACCAGGCGGTAGAACGGCTTGTCGAACAGGCGCTCGCGCAGGGACAGCGCAACGTTGAGGCGATGCACCAGCAGCGACTTGTCGAGCGGCAACTTGATGTCGCGCGACAGCAGGCGAGCGCAGATCAGGTTGTTCGGACTCATGGCGACGATGCCCAGCGGCTTGCCGCCGGCAGCTTCGAGAATCGCTTGATCGCCAGCCTTGAAGCCGTGCAGCGGGGTGGCGGCTACGTCGATTTCGTTACTGTAGACCCACAGGTGACCGGCGCGCAGGCGACGGTCGGCGTTGGCTTTGAGGCGCAAGCTTGGCAGGGACATGACGTCGCTCCAGGTGAAAAAAAAGAGCGGGATTATAGCGCTAGATGGGAGGTGCAGCGCGGTTGTTTCTGGGCGTTGCGTCGGACAGATCGCCCATGTGGCGGATTTTTTCCGCTAGAATCGCCCCTTGGCCCAGAGTGAGTACGTATGTCCCAAGAGCTATCTTCCGAACAGATTCAACAGGCCCTGCAAGGCATCAGCGTGCCGCCTCAACCGCAAATCATGGTGGATTTGCAGATGGAGCAGTACATGCCGGACCCGGACCTGGAAGTGATTGCGAAGTTGATCTCCCAGGACCCGGGGCTCTCTGGCGCCTTGTTGAAGATCATCAATTCGCCGTATTACGGGCTGAGCAACAAGATCGCCTCGATCCAGCGCGCGGTGAACCTGCTGGGCAGTCGTTCGGTCATCAATCTGATCAACGCACAGTCGATCAAGGGCGAGATGAATGACGACACCATCGTCACCTTGAACCGGTTCTGGGACACCGCCCAGGACGTGGCGATGACCAGCCTGAGCCTGGCCAAGCGCATTGGTTCGCAAGCGGTGGACGAGGCTTATGCGTTAGGCCTGTTCCACGATTGTGGCGTACCGTTGATGCTCAAGCGCTTCCCCAACTATATGTCGGTGCTGGAAGAAGCCTACGCCAGTGCCAATGCCGAGTGCCGGGTGGTGGATACCGAGAACCGCGTACTCAACACCAACCACGCTGTGGTCGGTTACTACACCGCGAAGTCCTGGCGCCTGCCGGAGCATGTGACCAACGCTATCGCCAATCACCACAATGCACTGGCGATTTTCAGCGACGAATCATCCCGTAACAGCCAGTTGAAAAACTTGCTGGCGATCCTGAAGATGGCGGAACACATTTGCGCGTCGTATCGGGTGCTGGGCAATCAGACCGAAGACCACGAGTGGGATAGCATCGGGCACCTGGTGCTCGATTATGTCGGCCTCTCGGACTACGACTTCGAAAACCTCAAACAGACGATTCGCGAGCTTGGCGCTCACCATTGAGTGTCGGTTTTCACCTGATCCGGGAACATCATGCCTGAACTGCCAGAAGTCGAAACCACCCGTCGTGGTATTGCCCCGTTCCTTGAAGGGCAGCGCGTCAGTCGCGTGATCGTGCGTGATCGGCGTCTGCGCTGGCCGATCCCCGAGGACCTCGATGTGCGGCTGTCCGGGCAGCGCATCGTGTTGGTGGAGCGACGCGCCAAGTATTTGCTGATCAACGCCGAAGTCGGCACGTTGATCAGCCATTTGGGCATGTCGGGGAATTTGCGTCTGGTGGACGTCGGCTTGCCGGCGCTCAAGCACGAGCATGTGGACATCGAACTCGAGTCCGGCCTGGCGCTGCGATACACCGACCCGCGACGTTTTGGCGCGATGCTCTGGAGTCTCGATCCGCTGAATCACGAGTTGCTGGTTCGTCTGGGGCCGGAGCCGCTGACTGATCTGTTCGATGGCGAGCGGCTGTTCCAGCTGTCACGCGGGCGTTCGATGGCGGTCAAGCCGTTCATCATGGACAACGCCGTGGTGGTCGGGGTTGGCAACATTTATGCGACCGAAGCGCTGTTTGCTGCCGGGATCGACCCGCGCCGCGAGGCCAAGGGGATTTCCCGGGCGCGCTATCTGAAGCTGGCGATCGAGATCAAACGCATTCTGGCCGCTGCTATCGAACGCGGCGGCACCACGCTGCGCGACTTCATTGGTGGTGATGGCCAGCCAGGCTACTTCCAGCAAGAGCTGTTCGTGTACGGCCGTGGCGGTGAGCAGTGCAAGGTCTGTGGTAGCGAATTGCGGGAAGTCCGCCTCGGGCAGCGTGCCAGCGTCTTTTGCCCGCGTTGTCAGAGCTGAGAATTCCTACGGTCTATAGTTAGTGGTCTGACTGCCTAGCCGAAGGACCGTGCCATGACATCGATTCGATCCCTTGCTGCCGCGCTGCTGTTGAGCATCGGCTTATCTGCCCAGGCGTCCGACGGCGGCAGTGGCGACCCTAGTTACAGCATCCACAACCCACCGGCCTACGCGATGATCGGCGATCTGCTGATCGCCCGTCCGTTGCTGGTGGCGGCGACGGTGATCGGTGCGGGGGTGTTTATCGTGTCCTTGCCATTTACCGCGCTGGGCGGCGGGGTAGGCGATGCGGGGCAGGCGTTGGTGGTCGATCCGGCGAAAGCGGCGTTCGTCCGTTGCCTGGGGTGTATTGGGGAAGGGTTTGAACAGCAGCAGTGAATCCGTTGGATCATTGGTGTGGCTGATGGCGCTTTCGCGAGCAAGCTCGCTCCCACATTTTATCTTTGGTGTTCACAAATAGTATGTTCACAGCAGATCTATGTGGGAGCGAGCTTGCCCGCGATGGCGTCCTTATGGACACCGCATAATCAGGCCTTGCCGGTAAGCTTGCGGTACTTCTCCATCAACTGCTCTTCAGTCTCTGGATGCGCTTCGTCCAGCGGAATGCAATCCACCGGGCAAACCTGTTGGCACTGTGGCTCGTCGTAGTGGCCGACGCACTGGGTGCAGAGGTTCGGGTCGATCACATAGATCTCTTCGCCCTGGGAGATGGCGGCGTTCGGGCACTCGGGTTCGCAGACGTCGCAATTGATGCAATCGTCGGTGATGATCAGGGACATTGGGACTGACTCCTGCCGGGGTAGTCTGCCCAGGCATCTGAAAACTAATGCGTACAATTGTGCCGCATCGGCGCCCGCAGTGCACGCAGGCGCGATGAACTGCAAGAGATTGCAGTCTGTGGCAGCGCCTACTTCTTGAAGCGCAGGTTCAGCGCGTCGGCCACGACAGGGTGGACGAACTTGGTGATATCGCCGCCCAGGGCAGCGATTTCGCGGACCAATGTCGAAGAAATGAACGAATAACGCTCGGACGGGGTAAGAAACAGGCTTTCCACGTCCGGGGCCAACTGGCGGTTCATGTTGGCCAGCTGGAATTCATATTCAAAGTCCGATACCGCGCGCAGGCCACGCAGGAACACATTGGCGTTCTGCTCTTTGGCAAAGTGCGCCAGCAGCGTCGAAAAACCGACGACTTCAACGTTCGGCAAATGTTTAGTGACCTCGCGGGCCAGCTCAACACGCTGTTCCAGTGGGAATAGCGGGTTTTTCTTCGGGCTGGCGGCGACGGCAATGATCACGTGATCGAACAGGCGCGAGGCGCGTTCGACCAGATCGCCATGGCCCTTGGTAATAGGGTCGAAGGTACCTGGGTACAACACTCGGTTCATCGCGTCGTCCTGGCGGGAGTCCGTTGGGGAGTCGGATGGTATCGCAGCCTTCCCGGTCGGCCAAGTCGCCTTTGGGGTAAGAAAGCACTATAGACGATGCGAATTATGGGTTTTTTCATGGGTTTTTTAAACGCATGGCCAGCGCTGTCGCCAGTTGCGCGGTCAGTCCATAGACCGACAATTGCGGGTTGGCGCCAATGCTGGTGGGGAATAGCGAGCCATCATGGATCGACAGATTACTCAGTTGATGATGACGGCCGAGACTGTCGGTGACGGCATTTTTCGGGTCTTCACCCATGGCGCATCCGCCCATCACATGAGCGCTGCCCAGTCGTGTGCGGTACAGCTCAAGGCTCAGGCCGTCGATCAATGTGCGCGCCTCGGCGAGGGATTTCACGTAGCGCGCATCGGCGTGCATCGGCATGACCGCGTTGGCACCGCCGGCGAACTGGATCTCGGCCATGCTGTGAAACGCTCGACGTATACCCTCCCAGGCATAGGCTGAGACCTGATAATCGAGCACCGGTGAGCCATCGCCGCGCAATTCGACGCTGCCACCCGGGCTGTCCGGGTGAAAGCCGTCACGCAGCAGGGCCAGCATCGCGTGGGTGTGCGGCAGTTGCTGCATGTGCCGGGCGTTCTCTTCGCCAAAGCCTCCGAGCAAGGTCGCCGCCAGCGCAGGGTGTAGCGGCGGTACTTCCAGCTTGTAGGACATTTTGCCGGAGGTGCCGTCCTGCCATTGAAAGTGGTCGGAGTAAATCGACTGCGGCGCGCCGTAAAACGGGTTGATCACCTCGTCGAACAGCCCGGCGGACATGTTGACCAGGTGCAGAAAAGTCCGCTTGCCAAGGCGTTCATGGGGATCCGGGGCTTTGGAGCGCAGCAACAATGCCGGGCTGTTGATGCCGCCACCGGCCAGTATGTAGTGCCGCGCCTTGACAGTGATGCTACGCCCGGTCGGCGCCACGCAGCGTTCATCCATTGCCACGCAGTGCAGGCCGGTGACTCTGTCATCCTTGATCAGCAGCTGTTCAGCGCGTGCGAGGTAGAGCAGCTCGCCACCTTTTTCCAGGGTGGCGGGGATGGTGGTGACCATCATCGATTGCTTGGCGTTGGTCGGGCAGCCCATGCCGCAATAGCCGAGGTTCCAGCAACCGCGCACGTTGCGCGGGATCACGTGCCAGCTGTAGCCGAGCTGTTCGCAACCTTTTTTGATCACGTTGTTGTTGGCGTTGGGCGGCACCATCCACGGGGCGACACCGAGGCGCTGCTCCATTTTTTCGAACCAGGGCGCCATTTCCGCCGGGCTGTGGCCCTTGACGGCGTGTTCTGTGGCCCAGTGTTCGAGGGTCGGTTTGGGGGTGCGAAAGTTCGAGGTCCAATTGACCAGCGTCGTGCCGCCGACTGCACGGCCTTGCAGGATGGTGATCGCGCCGTCCTTGCTCATGCGGCCGATGCCTTCCTGATAAAGACTGGAATAGGCCTGCTCTTCGAGCATCTTGAAGTCGCTGCTGGTCTTCAGCGGGCCTTCTTCGATCAGCAGCACTTTGTAGCCGGCGGCGCTGAGGATTTCGGCGGTGGTGCCGCCGCCAGCGCCGCTGCCGATGATCGCAATGTCGGCCTCCAGCGTCAGATCATTGGCCAGTTGCGAGCCGTTGTAGGTTTTCCAGCCACGGGCCAGGCCTTCGCGGAACGGATCGGGTACGGGCATCTTTGGGCTCTCTTATTGTTTTGGATTGGCTCGCGATAGGGGCCCCTCGGTCTCAAACGGTGGGCGGTCCTGGGTATCCGCAATGTGCCCAGGACTCGGCGCGTTTGTACCAGGCCATCATCACCAGTTGCAGGATCGAGCTGCGGCCCATGCGCAACAGGTTTAGCGAGCTGTTTTGCCAGCGCTCCAGGAATTGGCGAATGTCGTCGCTGCCGGCGTTTTCCCAGTGGCCCCAGATTCCAGTCAGTGGCCCGCGAGTGATAGTCATGCCGAGCACATCGAACAGTTGCTGGGTCAGCTTGAGCATTTCCGGCGACAGGTGATTGAGGTCATGGTCCAGCGACTGCAGGGTGCCTTCGACGGCGGCCGGGAGTTTTTCGACGGCCACGGCGCCCTTGAGCATCACCGGGATCAGCGCGCGCAAGAACGGCAGATCACTGCTGCGCAACATGGCGAAACCGCTGGCCGAGGTACTGGCCGAGCATCCGCTGAGGCTGGCGCCGAGGCCTGCCGTGGTCAGGAAGGCGCTGGCGCAGAGACTGAATTTGAGCAGGCCGCGCCGTGTCAGCGCGGAGGATTCGATCAGGCTTGGATGCATTATTGTTATTACCCGGTCATGAGGCGTCAGCGGATGAACAGCTTCTGGATCAGCTTCTGGATCGACTTGCCATAAGGCGGATAAATCAGCTTCGCCGCGTTAAAGCGCTGCTTGATCAGCACGCCTTTGGCTTTGCTGAACGTCAGGAAGCCTTCATGACCGTGGTAATGGCCCATGCCTGAAGCGCCGATACCACCAAACGGCATGTCGTCTTGCGCGACGTGCAGCAAGGTGTCGTTCAGGCACACGCCGCCGGAATGGGTTTCGTTGAGTACGCGGTTTTGTTCGGCCTTGTTGTAGCCGAAGAAATACAGCGCCAGCGGACGTGGTCGCTGGTTGATGTAGGCAAACGCCTGGTCCAGATTTTTGTAGGGCACGATCGGCAGCACCGGGCCGAAGATTTCGTCCTGCATCACGATCATCTCGTCGCTGACATTCAGCAGCAGGCTATGGCTCATGCGTCGGTCCTGATCCTGTTCGAAGACCGGGATCAGCAGCGCGCCTTTGCTGGTGGCGTCGCTGAGGTAATTGCGCAGGCGGGCCAATTGGCGCTCATTGATGATGGCGGTGTAGTCCGGGTTGTCCGCGAGTGTCGGGTAAAACCCGCGAACCGCCTGACGATAGGCTTCGACGAAGGAGCCGACCCGTTCTTCCGGCACCAGCACGTAGTCCGGCGCGACACAGGTTTGTCCAGCATTCAGGGTTTTACCGAAGGCAATACGTTCAGCGGCGTCCTTGAGCGGTACATCGTGGGAAACGATGGCCGGAGACTTGCCACCCAATTCCAGTGTCACCGGCGTCAGGTTCTCTGCCGCCGCACGCATCACCTGTTTGCCGATGCTGGTGGCGCCAGTGAACAGCAGGTGATCGAAGGGCAGCTTGGAAAAGGCCACGCCGACGTCGGCTTCGCCCAACACCACGCACACCAGGTCTTCGGGGAACACTTTGGCCAGCAACGTTTTCAGCAGTTGCCCGGTGGCCGGTGTGGACTCGCTGAGTTTGAGCATCACCCGGTTGCCCGCCGACAACGCGCCGACCAACGGGCCGATGGCCAGGTACAGCGGGTAGTTCCACGGCACGATGACCCCGACCACGCCCAATGGCTGATAAACCACCTTGGCCGCCGCCGGCTGAAAGGCGATTCCGACCTTGCGCGGGGACGCTTTCATCCAGCCTTTGAGGTGTTTGCTGGCGTATTGAATGCCGTGCAGGCTCGGCATCAGCTCGGCGAGCAGGGTTTCATCGGCGCTGCGGTTGCTGAAATCCTGGCTGATCGCGTCGATCAAGGCCTGACGCTCGTCACTCAGCAGATCACGCAATGCCTTGAGCCATTGCTGGCGTTGCGCGGCCGGCGGCATCGGGTGGGCCGCGTAGGCCTGACGCTGGGCGGCAAACAGAGCGTGTAGTTCGCTCAATGGCTGCTGAGAGTTTTGCAGGTAGGCAATGTCGGCGGGCATGGTAGCTCCGGTTTTTTTTAGAATGAGGAATTTTTTAGAGTCTATGCTCTAGAAAGTCAAATGACATCCTCGGGAAGCGATGATTTATCCGCCAGCGGATAGGTCGTAAGATGCCCGGCAACGCACTGAAGAATTAAAGCTCAAGCCATGGCCCCACGAATAAAAACCAGCGAGCGCATCGTGCAGAACAGCCTGGAGCTGTTCAATCAACAGGGCGAACGCAGCATCAGTACCAACCATATCGCCGCGCACATGGAGATTTCTCCGGGCAACCTGTACTACCACTTCCCCAACAAGCAGGCGATCATCGCCGTGTTGTTCAGTGAGTACGAAGCCCTGGTAGAGAGCTTCCTGCGCCCCCCTCAGGGCCGCGCCGCGACCGTTGAAGACAAGCGCTTCTACTTGCAGGAACTCCTGTCTGCCATGTGGCGCTACCGGTTTTTGCACCGCGATCTCGAGCATTTGCTCGACAACGATGCGGAACTGGCTGCCCGCTACCGGCGTTTTTCCCAGCGTTGCCTGATCCAGGGCACGGCGATTTACGCAGGCTTTGTCGGGGCCGGCATCCTGTGCATGGACAAGGTCCAGATCGAGTCCCTGACGCTCAACGCCTGGATCATCCTCACATCCTGGGTGCGCTTTCTGTGCACCACACGGGAAAATTCCAACCACCTTAGCGAGCAAGCCATTAAACGTGGCGTGTATCAGGTGCTGGTGCTGGAAGCAGGATTTGTCACGGAGCAAGCCCGCGAGGCGGTCAACGCTTTGTTCGAGGAGTTTTACGTGCCATTGGCCCAGGCCCTGGAAGAAGTGCAGTAGGATCGATCAAAGACTTAATCACAGGAGCCCGCTATGCCCATTGCGCAACTGATCAGCCCGAACGCCCTGGACCAGAAAAAGGCTCAGGGCGGGTTGGTGATTCTGGATTGTCGTTTTGCCCTCGAAGACCAGGATTACGGCCAGCGTAGCTACGCCCTGGGGCATATCGAGGGGGCCTCGTTTGCGGACCTCGAACGTGACCTCAGCGGACCGGTGGTCAAGGGTGTCACCGGTCGCCACCCATTGCCGACGCCGCACCACTTGATTCAGCGTTTGCAGGATTGGGGTATCAGTAACGACAGCGAAATCGTTTTGTATGACGACGGCCCCGGCATGTATGCCGCGCGGGCCTGGTGGTTGCTGGCATGGCTGGGCAAGCGCGATGGCGTGTTCATTCTCGACGGTGGCCTCAAGGCCTGGCACGCGGCGGGTTTGCCGCTGAGCCTGGATGCACCGACCAT
The DNA here is from genome assembly GCF_007713465.1 of Pseudomonas sp. H3(2019). Lineage (GTDB taxonomy): Bacteria > Pseudomonadota > Gammaproteobacteria > Pseudomonadales > Pseudomonadaceae > Aquipseudomonas. Next base: position 266,938 of record NZ_VMSG01000001.1, read on the forward strand.
CACCCGCGGCGCCTTCACCGGCGTGCCGGACCACACTCTGTTAGTGAGTGCCGAGAAACTGCAACAGCGCCTCGGTCAACCAACCCTGACCTTGCTCGATGCCCGGGGCCTGCCGCGTTTTCGTGGCGAGGTCGAGCCGATTGACCCGGTCGCCGGGCACATTCCCGGCGCGCAATGCGCGGCCTTCACCGACAACCTGGGCGCCGACGGGCATTTCCTTCCCGCCGATCAGCTCAAGCAGCGCTTTGCCGCGAAACTGGGTGATCGTTCGCCGACCGAACTGGTGGCGTATTGTGGCTCGGGCGTGACCGCGTGCCATAACCTGTTTGCGTTGTGCCTGGCCGGTTATCCGTTGGGTTCACTGTATGCCGGGTCGTGGAGTGAATGGATCACCGATCCGAAGCGCAAGATTGCCACCGGCGATTAACCTTGTTCGCGACCCGTGTTGGCCAACCAACGCGGGATGCGCCGTTCCAGGTAGTAGCCGGGATTGCGGAACGTGCCGTCGACAAAGCCGACATGCCCGCCCTTGGCCTGTAATTCGAACTGCGTGCAGTCCGATAGCTCGCTGGCGTGCGGCAGGCTGTGGAGAAACACGAAAGGATCGTCGGCCGCTTGAATGATCAGGGTCGGCGTGCGGATCTCACCGAGAAAATACCGGCTGGAGGCGCGGCGATAATAGTCATGCGCGTCCTTGAAGCCGTTCAGGGGCGCAGTCACCCGGCCATCGAAATCCCAGAAAGTACGCAGGTTCTCCAGTGACCCCAGTTTGGCCAGGGTCTCCAGGCCCTCGTGGTGGCCGTCGTGCAGAAACTTCTGCTGCTTGTTCTTGATGTAGGCGAGCATTTCGCGCATGAAGTGCGCTTGATAGATCTTGGAAAGTCCCTGGCCGATGCGGTCGGCGCACTGGTCCAGGCGAAAGGGTACCGAGACCGCTACCGCGCCCTGCAACTGACTGCCACCGCCGGTTTCCCCCAGGTGCTTGAGCAGCACGTTGCCGCCCAGCGAATAGCCGACGGCGTACAGCGGTGCCGACGGGCGGGTGGCTCGAAGGTGGTTGATCGCCGCCGCGAGGTCTTCGCTGGCGCCGGAATGATAGCTGCGTGGCAACAGATTCGGTTCGCCTGAACAGCCGCGCCAGTTCAGCGCCACGCTGGCCCAGCCTTGGGCGAACAGGGCTTTTTGCAGGCCGGCGACATAGGGCGAGTTCGAAGAACCGGTCAAACCGTGCAGCACCAGCACCAAAGGCGCATCGGCGCTGTGCGGCCCGTGCCAGTCGAGATCGAGGAAGTCGCCGTCATCAAGCCACAGACGTTCGCGTTGTCGATCCAGATGAGTGGTTTTGCGCCACAGCGGTCCCCACAAGGTTTGCAGATGCGGGTTGCCGAGGCCGAAGGCGGGGGTGAAACGATCAGGCGGTGTAGGCACGGTTGTTCTCGATGCAGCGGTGCGCGCCTGAGGCTGTTGACCCCAGGCGCGCGCCTTGTTCAGGCCGGTGGATTAACCGGCAATCTCTGCCATACGGTGCCACAGCGCGTAGTAGACCCGCCCGGATTTTTGCTCCCGGTGCAGGCGCCAGCCCCCTGGCAGACCGAGGGTCGATGGCGCGGTTTCACTTTCAGTGTAGATCCACGCGTCGTCGGCGAGCCATTGGCGTTCTTCAAGCAGCGTGCAAACGGCGGGCAACAGGTTCTGGTTGAACGGTGGGTCGAGGAACACCAGGTCGTAGGCGATCGCTGGCTGGGTTTCCAGGTAGCGCAAGGCATCGGCGGTTTGCACCTGGCCGACGGTGCAACGCAGCGTTCCCAAATGCTCTTTCAGGCTGGAAACCGCCAGGCTGCTGGCGTCCAGCGCCTGGCCCATGGCGGCGCCACGGGACAGCGCTTCGAGAAACAGCGCGCCGCTGCCGGCAAACGGGTCGAGCACTTTGGCCCCGGCAACATACGGTGCGAGCCAGTTGAACAGGGTTTCACGCACGCGGTCTGGCGTCGGGCGCAGGCCCGGAGCGTCCGGGAAGCTCAGGCGCCGGCTGCGCCATTCGCCGCCGATGATGCGCAATTGGTTCACGCCGTTGTGGACGTTGTGAACGGGTTTTTTAGGATGGGCCATTAATGCTCCGGAACCCCGAGCGGTTGCTCGGATGGTTTGTCAGTGGGGGCCGGTAACGGCTTTTGCGGCACGGTCGGGCCAGCAGAAATGATGACCATTTTGTCCGTGCTCAGGTGTTTGTTCATTGCCGCAGTGACCTGCTCGACGGTCAGGTTTTGCGACTGCCGCATGAAGTCTTCAAGGTAACTCAGCGGCAAGTCATAGAAGCCCATGGCGCCCAGTTGGCCGACGATATCGGCGTTGCTGGCGTTGGACAGCGGGAAGCTGCCGGCCAGTTCACGCTTGGCGTCGTCGAGTTCTTTCTGGGTCGGGCCGGTTTTCAAGTAGTCGGCGAGCACGTCCTGCACCAGTTTGAGCGTGCCTTCGCTCATTTCGGCGCGGGTTTGCAGGTTGATCATGAACGGGCCACGGACCTGCATCGGGGTGAAACCGGAGTAAACGCCGTAGGTCAGGCCGCGTTTCTCACGTACTTCGCTCATCAGTCGGGTGCCGAAGCCACCGCCGCCAAGGATCTGGTTGCCCAAGGAGATGGCCGCGTAGTCTGGATCGCCACGGTCGATGCCCAGTTGCGCGAGCATCAGGTTGGTTTGCTTGGACGGAAACTCGATGTGACCGATGCTGGCTTTTGGTTCAGCCGGTTGTTCGATTTTCGCCAGCGCCGGGCCTTTTGGCAGTGCGGCGGAAATCTGTTCGGCAATCGCTTCGGCTTCGCTGCGCGACAAGTCGCCCACCAGTGCAATCACCACGTTGCCCGCGGCGTAGGCTTTCTCATGGAAGGCCCGCAGTTGCGTCACGGTAATCGGCGGGACACTTTGCGCATTGCCGTCGCTTGAGTGCGCGTAAGGGTGGTTGCCATACAGGCGCTTCATCAGCTCCAGGCTCGCCAGTTTGCCGGGGTTCTGCTTCTGGTATTCGAAGCCGGCGAGCAACTGGTTCTTGATGCGCGCCAATGAGTCGGTCGGGAACGTCGGTTTGCCGACCACTTCAGCGAACAGCGTCAGCGCAGGTGTGCGTTTATCCACAGCGCTCAGGCTGCGCAACGTGGCGACGGCCATGTCCTTGTAGGCGCCGTTGCCGAAGTTTGCGCCCAGGTCTTCGAAGCCTTCAGCGATCTTGTCGACATCTTTGCCGACGATGCCTTCGTTGAGCATGGCGTTGGTCAGCACGGCCAGCCCTGGTTTATCACCGTCCTGACTGCTGCCGGCGGCGAAGATCAGGCGCATGTCGAACATCGGCAGTTCCGGGGCTGCAACGAACAGCACCTTGGAGCCTTCAGCGGTTTTCCAGGTTTGCACGTCCAGTGTGCGGTGGCTCGGCGCTTTACCGTCGAGTTCGGCCAGTGATTGCAGCTTTTTGCTGGCCTTGGCCTGGTCGAGGGCTTCACTGGCATTGGTCTCGGTCGAACGGCTGAGGTAGAAACCGAACGCGGCGATCAGTGCGACGAGTAGCAGGCCGATCAGGGCCAGGCGTGGTTTTTTACTCTCACTCATGAGCGGTTTCCTCGGGCAGTGGCAGTACATGCGCAACGCTGAGACGTTCGCGAGTGAAATAGGTGCGGGCGGCTTTCTGGATGTCTTCCGGTGTCACGCTTTGCAGCTCGGCGAGTTCGGTGTCCATCAACTTCCACGACAGACCGACGGTTTCCAGCTGACCAATGGCAGTGGCCTGGCTGGTGATCGAGTCACGCTCGTAGACCAGGCCGGCGATCACTTGTGCGCGTACACGTTCAACTTCATCAACCGAAGGTGCGGTGTTTTTCAGCTGTTCGAGCAGTTTCCACAGGCCGGCTTCGGCCTGGGCCATGGTTTTGTGTTTCTGGGTGTTCGGCGTTGCCGACAAGGTAAACAGGCTGTCACCGCGGGTGTAAGCGTCGTAGCTCGACGAGCCGCCGGAGACCAGCTCTTCGCCGCGCTCCAGTTGCGCTGAGATGCGCGCGCTGTAGCCGCCATCAAGCAATGCCGCGATCAACCGCAGGGCATTGACCGAGCGCTTGTCTTGCGCAGTGGCGATGCTCGGCACGTTGAAGGCCAGCATCAGGCTCGGCAATTGCGTCTGTACATGCAGGGTGATCTGGCGCTCGCCGGGCTCGGCCAGTTCCAGCGGAATCTTCGCTGGCGGCACGTCGCGCTTCGGGATCGGCCCGAAGTAGCGCTGGGCCAGGGTTTTGACTTCGTCCGGGGTTACGTCACCGACCACCACCAGCGTGGCGTTGTTCGGCACGTACCAGGATTTATACCAGTGGCGCAGTTCTTCGACCTTCATGCGATCAAGATCAGCCATCCAGCCGATGGTCGGCGTGTGGTAGCCGCTGGCCGGGTAGGCCATCGCCTTGAAGCGCTCGTAAGCCTTGGCCATCGGCTTGTCGTCGGTGCGCATGCGGCGCTCTTCCTTGATCACTTCGATCTCGCGGCTGAATTCGTCGGCCGGCAGGCGCAGGTTGGCCATGCGGTCGGCTTCCAGCTCAAAGGCCACGCCCAGGCGATCACGCGCCAGCACCTGGTAATACGCGGTGTAGTCGTCGCTGGTGAAGGCGTTCTCTTCGGCGCCGAGGTCGCGCAGGATCAACGACGCTTCGCCAGGGCCGACTTTCTCGCTGCCTTTGAACATCATGTGTTCCAGGGCGTGGGACAAACCGGTCTGGCCCGGGGTTTCGTAGCTGGAGCCGACCTTGTACCAGATCTGGGAAACCACCACCGGTGCCCGATGGTCTTCGCGCACGACGACCTTGAGGCCGTTGTCGAGGGTGAATTCGTGGGTCGGTTGGGGGGCGGCAGCCAAAGCTGAAAGGGGCAGACAAACTGTGCTGAGCAGCAGGCCTGCAGCGCGGCGGGCTAGAGCATTCATTCGTTTTTAAACCTGTTGGGCTGCCCGCTAGGTCTTAGCGTCGGCGGGCGAGGAGGTGCTAGGATAACGGTCCGTTTTACTGGCGGCCACGCCTATCAGGCTTTTGTGCTTGATCAGGCTGTATGGGTTCACGGCGGAAAGCCTCTGTTTATCAGCTAAACTCCGCTTTTTCGCCGATTTTGCCAGTTCAGTCCTTCGTAAAATCGATCCTTGAGGTGCTGTTGAGCACTTCGACAAAATGTTGCGCGTGAACAAGCTGGGTGAAAAGCAGTCTGTTCTGCATCGAATATTTATTTGCCGAGGCGCCATTGGCGCGTCGCTACCGTGAGATAGCCGTCCTCCATGTTTGGTTCCAACGACGACAAGAAGACCCCAGCTGCGGCTGGCGAGAAGAAAAGCCTGTTCGGATGGCTGCGCAAAAAGCCGCAGGAACCCGCCGTCGAACAGCCACAGCCACTTCCAGAAGTTGCGCCTGAGCCGGTAATAGAAGCTGCGCCCGTTGCGCAAGCGCCGACCGCCGTCGTATCGCCGATAGCCGAGCCGGTAGTGCAACCGGTTGTCGAGCCAGCGCCTGCGCCAGTGGCTGAAGTGCCGCGCGCGCCGGAAGTCGTACACAAACCGTGGTTGACGTTGCCGGTGGCTGAAGAGCCGGTGGCCTTGGTCGAAAACGAGCAGGCGCCGCATGTCACGCCTCCGATTCCTGCGCCGACCGTGGTTCAGCAAGCCGTAGAGCTGCTGGTGGTCGAGCCGGTCCCCGTCATCGCGCCGGCGGATGAACAGCTGATTGTTGATGAACCTGATCTGCCTCAGCCGGTGATTGCCGCATTCGTGGCACCAGAACCTGTGCCTGCCCCAGTGCCCGTCGTTGCAGCTCCGGTAACAGCGCCGGCGCCGGTTGCTCCGGTCGTTCCGGTTGCGGCTCCGGCCGAACCGGCTCGCACCGAAGAAACCAAAGCCGGCTTCTTTGCCCGCCTCAAGCAAGGCCTGTCAAAAACCAGCGCCAGCATCGGCGAGGGCATGGCCAGCCTGTTCCTCGGCAAGAAGATCATCGATGACGAACTGCTCGAGGACATCGAAACCCGCTTGCTGACCGCTGACGTTGGCGTCGAAGCTACATCGGTGATCATCCAGAGCCTGACCCAGAAGGTCGCGCGCAAGCAGCTGGCCGATGCCGATGCACTGTACAAATCCTTGCAGGCCGAGCTTGCCAACATGCTCAAGCCTGTCGAGCAGCCGCTGAAAATCACCTCGCAGAACAAGCCGTTCGTGATTCTGGTGGTTGGCGTCAACGGCGCCGGCAAAACCACCACCATCGGTAAATTGGCGAAGAAGCTGCAACTTGAAGGCAAGAAAGTCATGCTCGCGGCCGGTGACACCTTCCGTGCCGCGGCCGTCGAGCAATTGCAGGTCTGGGGCGAACGCAACAAGATCCCGGTGATCGCCCAGCACACCGGCGCCGACTCGGCTTCGGTTATCTTCGATGCGGTACAGGCCGCCAAGGCCCGTGGCATTGACGTGTTGATCGCCGATACCGCCGGTCGCCTGCACACCAAAGACAACCTGATGGAAGAGCTGAAAAAGGTTCGCCGGGTGATCAGCAAACTCGACGCCGATGCGCCGCATGAGGTGCTGCTGGTGCTCGACGCCGGTACTGGCCAGAACGCCATTAGCCAGGCCAAGCAATTCAACCAGACGGTCGAACTGACCGGCCTGGCCCTGACCAAACTCGATGGCACGGCCAAGGGCGGGGTGATTTTCGCCCTGGCCAAACAGTTTGGTCTGCCGATTCGCTACATCGGTGTCGGTGAAGGCATCGATGATTTGCGTACCTTTGAAGCAGAACCCTTTGTCCAGGCACTATTTGCCGAGCGGGAGCGTTCATGATTCGTTTCGAACAGGTCGGTAAGCGCTATCCGAACGGTCACGTCGGCTTGCATGAGCTGAGCTTTCGAGTCCGTCGGGGCGAGTTCTTGTTTGTCACTGGCCACTCCGGCGCCGGTAAAAGTACCTTGCTGCGGCTGTTGCTTGCGATGGAACGTCCGACCACCGGCAAACTGCTGCTGGCCGGGCAGGACCTGGCCACCATCAGCAACGCGCAGATCCCGTACCTGCGCCGGCAGATCGGCGTGGTGTTCCAGAACCACCAGTTGTTATTCGACCGTACGGTGTTCAACAACGTCGCGTTGCCATTGCAGATTCTCGGCTTGTCCAAGGCTGAAATCGCCAAGCGCGTGGATTCGGCCCTGGAGCGTGTGGCGCTTTCGGACAAAACCGATCTCTACCCGGGCGATCTGTCTACCGGTCAGCAACAGCGCGTCGGCATTGCCCGCGCCATCGTCCATCGCCCGGCCTTGCTGCTGGCGGATGAACCGACCGGTAACCTCGACCCGCGTCTGGCGGCAGAAATCATGGGTGTCTTCGAAGACATCAATCGTCTGGGCACCAGCGTGCTGATTGCCAGTCACGATCTGGCGCTGATCGCCCGCATGCGTCATCGCATGCTGACCTTGCAACGTGGCCGATTGATCGGCGACGGGGAGGCCGGGGTATGAGTGCAACACGCAGTCCGAAGGTTTCCGAACGCGTGGCCCCGAAGGCCGCCGATCCGCAGCCACAGAAGAAAAAGCGCGACGAAGACGAGGGTCCGGACTTCAGCACCTTGCTGCGCGCCTGGATCGAAAGTCACCGCGCCAGTTTGCTGGACAGCCTGCGGCGTCTGGGCAAGCAGCCCATCGGCAGCTTCTTCACCTGCCTGGTGATGGCGGTTGCCCTGAGTTTGCCGATGGGCTTGTCGTTGCTGCTGAACAACGTTGAACGTCTGGGGGGCTCCTGGCAGCGTGCGGCGCAGATCTCGCTGTACCTGCAGATCGATGCCAGCGCCAACGAAGGCGAGCAACTGCGCGAGCAGATCAAAGGCATGCCGGGTGTAGCCGATGCCGAATACATCAGCCGCGAACAGGCGCTGGACGAGTTCCAGCAGCAGTCCGGTCTGGGCGAGGCACTCAAGGAGCTGCCGCAGAACCCGTTGCCTGGCGTGGTGCTGGTCACGCCGAAGGAAGTCGACAAGGCGACCCTTGAAGCATTAAGACAAAAACTTTCCGAATTGCCGAAGGTACAACAGGCGCAACTTGATCTAGTCTGGGTCGAGCGTTTGGCGGCCATCCTCAAGCTGGGCGAGCGGTTTGTCTTCGGCCTGACCGTGTTGCTGGTTTCTGCATTACTTTTGGTGATAGGCAATACCATTCGTCTTCATATTGAAAACCGCCGCACAGAGATAGAAGTGATTAAACTCGTCGGCGGCACTGACAGCTATGTGCGTAGGCCCTTTCTGTACATGGGCGCGCTATATGGCTTCGGTGCGGGGATTCTTTCCTGGGGTGTTCTGGCGTTTGGCCTGAACTGGCTGAACGACGCAGTGGTTGGGCTGGCCGGCTTGTATGGCAGTAATTTCGCGCTGTCCGGGGTGCCGGTTGCCGATGGTCTGTCACTCTTGCTCGGCGCAGTGCTGTTGGGGTATATCGGTGCTTGGATTGCGGTAGCGCGTCATTTGAGAGAGCTCGCACCGAAGTAGTGTCTTATTGCTTGTATGACCTTTCAGCGTGTAGGGGAACTTGTCTTTTGGTTCCCGGTCAATTTCCGCAGTGCTGAACTGCACGAGTTATGTGAGTCGGAGGTTTTTTCGTATGACCACTTCTTTGCAACCTGCTTATGCTCTGGTCCCAGGCGCGAACCTGGAGGCTTATGTGCATACGGTGAACAGCATTCCATTGCTGACACCGGAGCAGGAGCGTGAACTGGCCGAGAGTCTCTACTATGAGCAGGATTTGGGGGCGGCTCGGCAGATGGTGCTCGCCCACCTGCGTTTTGTTGTACATATTGCCCGTAGCTATTCCGGCTACGGCCTGGCCCAGGCTGACCTGATTCAGGAAGGCAACGTTGGCCTGATGAAGGCGGTCAAGCGCTTCAACCCGGAAATGGGCGTGCGTCTGGTGTCCTTTGCGGTGCACTGGATCAAGGCTGAAATCCACGAATTCATCCTGCGCAACTGGCGTATCGTCAAGGTTGCCACGACCAAGGCCCAGCGCAAGCTGTTCTTCAACCTGCGCAGCCAGAAAAAACGTCTGGCGTGGCTGAACAACGAGGAAGTCCATCGCGTGGCAGAAAGCCTCGGCGTAGAGCCGCGGGAAGTTCGCGAGATGGAAAGCCGCCTGACCGGCCATGACATGGCTTTCGACCCGGCCGCGGAAGCGGACGACGACAGCGCTTTCCAGTCGCCGGCCAACTATCTGGAAGACCACCGGTACGACCCGGCCCGTCAACTGGAAGATGCCGACTGGACCGACAACTCCACCCACAACCTGCACGAAGCGCTGGAAGTGCTGGACGACCGTAGCCGTGACATCCTCTACCAGCGCTGGCTGGCAGAAGAAAAAGCCACGCTGCACGACCTGGCGCAGAAGTACAACGTGTCGGCCGAGCGTATTCGTCAGCTCGAGAAGAGCGCGATGAACAAGCTCAAGCTGTCGATTGCGGCTTAAGCTGTAACGCAATAAAAAACGCCCCGATCATTGATCGGGGCGTTTTTTATTGTGGTATCTGATCGTTCCCACGCTCCGCGTGGTAACGATAAGTGCAGAGGAGCTACATCGCCCACGGCGCTCGGCGCGAAGAGTTGATCCCGATCAGGTAGCTATCGCCGCCCAACTGGCTCATTTGCTGTCGAATCCAGCTCGCGCGTCGCAATACATAAGGGCTCGGATGGCCGGCGCTCCAGACTCGCGGGTTTGGCAGCACAGCGGCCAGCAAACTGGCTTGCTGACGGTTCAGCGACCGGGCGCTCACGCCAAAGTGATGTCGGGCAGCCGCTTCGGCGCCAAACACGCCGTCATCCCATTCCACGCTGTTGAGATACACCTCAAGAATCCGCTGTTTGGGCCAGAACACTTCGATCAGTCCGGTAAACCAGGCCTCCAGCCCTTTGCGCAGCCAGCTGCGGCCGGACCACAGGAACAGATTCTTCGACACTTGCTGGCTCAACGTGCTGGCGCCGCGGATCGAGCCGCCGAGTTCGTTATGCGCCAGAGCAGCCTGAATCGCACCGAAGTCAAAGCCCCAGTGCTCGGGGAATTTCTGGTCCTCGCCGGCCATCACCGCGACTTTCAGATCGTCGGAGATGTTTTCCCACGGCTGCCAGTTGCGCTGTACGTCGATAGGTTCGCCATCGACCCAGGATTCGATCTTGCGCTCGACCATCAGCGCCGTCCCTGGAGGCGGAACGACGCGAAACAACAGCACCAGCAATACGCTGCCACCGGCGAACCAGAACAGGGCTTTTGTGAAGCGGCGGAACATTAAACGCAGCATAGAGATGGCTTGGCCGAACCCGTCGAGCCGGCCATTATACAGACCCTGCCCGATGATTCTGACTGGAGTTCCTCATGCTGCGTGGCTTTCTGATGCTGGCCGCTTTTTTCGGATTCACCGGCGTGGGCCTGGGCGCGTTTGCCGCTCATGGCCTGAAAGACCGCCTGAGTGCCGAATACCTGGCGATTTTCCACACCGGCGTCACCTACCAACTGGTGCACACCCTGGCGCTGTTGGGCGTAGCACTGCTGGCCGCGCAGATTCCCGGGCGCTTGATCACCTGGGCCGGCGTATCATTTGCCATCGGCATCCTGTTGTTTTCCGGCAGCCTGTACCTGCTGACCCTGACTGGCGTCAGCAAGCTGGGCATCGTGACGCCGTTCGGCGGTCTGGCGTTCCTTGTGGGCTGGCTGTGCCTGGGGATTGCCGCCTGGCGCTTGAGCTGACTTAAGAGTCCGTTTCAAGACGAATGGCTTGGGTCGACCTGACTGATCGGGCTAGAATACTGGCCCCTAAAAATGATGGCGGCATCCGGCATGCGCATTCAGTTGAATGGCGAATCCCTTGAACTGCCCGACGGTGAAACCGTTGCGGCCCTGCTGACCCGTCTGGAACTGACCGGACGCCGGGTGGCGGTCGAACTCAACCTGGATATCGTCCCGCGCAGCCAGCATGCTGAAACAATGCTGAACGACGGCGACTCGGTCGAAGTCGTTCACGCCATCGGCGGCGGCTAGTAGTCCACAGGCGACTCCCGCGCCCCACACGCATTCTGCAAGAACCTCACCCCAACAGAGGATTTCCGATGAGCAACGTTCGCAGCGACAAGCCTTTCGTCCTGGCCGGTCGTACTTACCAGTCGCGTTTGCTGGTCGGTACCGGCAAGTACCGCGACATGGAAGAAACCCGCCTGGCCATCGAAGCCTCGGGTGCCGAGATCGTCACCTTTGCCGTGCGCCGCACCAACCTCGGCCAGAACCCGGGCGAACCGAACCTGCTTGAAGTCCTGTCGCCGGATCGCTACACCTTCCTGCCGAACACTGCCGGGTGCTTTGACGCTACCGAGGCTGTACGCACCTGCCGCCTGGCCCGTGAGCTGCTCGGCGGCCACAACCTGGTGAAGCTGGAAGTGCTGGCGGACCAGAAAACCCTGTTCCCTAACGTGATCGAAACCCTCAAGGCTGCCGAAGTGCTGGTCAAGGAAGGTTTCGACGTGATGGTCTACACCAGCGATGATCCGATCATTGCCCGTCAACTGGCGGAAATCGGCTGCATCGCCGTCATGCCGCTGGCCGGCCTGATCGGCACGGGCCTGGGGATCTGCAACCCGTACAACCTGCAGATCATCCTCGAAGAAGCCAGGATCCCGGTGTTGGTGGATGCCGGTGTCGGTACGGCATCCGACGCGACCATCGCCATGGAACTGGGTTGCGAAGCGGTGCTGATGAACTCGGCCATCGCCCACGCGCAGCAGCCGATCATGATGGCTGAAGCGATGAAACACGCCATTGTTGCAGGTCGTCTGGCGTACCTCGCCGGGCGCATGCCGAAAAAACTCTATGCCAGCGCTTCCTCGCCGCTGGATGGTCTGATCAAGTAAGAGCCATTGATGACTGAATCGAACGACACGCCTATCCAGACGGAAGCAGGCGAAGAGCGCCAACACCGCCGCATCAAGAGTTTCGTGATGCGCGCCGGGCGCATGACCGAAGGCCAGCAAAAGGGCCTGGAGCAGGGCACGCCATTGTTCGTCCTGCCGCTGGCCGACGCGCCGGTGGATTTCGACCAGGTATTCGGTCGTTCTGCACCGCGCTCGCTGGAAATCGGCTTCGGCATGGGCCATTCGCTGCTGGAAATGGCCGCGGCTTCACCGGATCAGGATTTCATTGGCGTTGAAGTGCATCGTCCTGGTGTCGGCGCGCTGCTCAATGGCGTGCTGACTCAAGGCCTGACCAACTTGCGGGTCTACGATTGCGATGCGATCGAAGTGCTCAATCGTTGCGTGGCCGATAACAGCCTCGACCGCCTGATGCTGTTTTTCCCGGACCCGTGGCACAAGAGCCGTCACCACAAGCGTCGTATCGTTCAGGCGTCGTTCGCGGAGCTGGTACGCAGCAAGTTGAAAGTCGGCGGTGTGCTGCACATGGCTACCGACTGGGAACCTTATGCCGAGTACATGCTGGAAGTGATGAACGTCGCGCCGGGCTACCGCAACCTCGCCGAAGACGGCAAGTGCGTACCGCGCCCGGCCGAGCGGCCGATCACCAAGTTCGAACGCCGCGGCGAACGACTTGGGCATGGCGTGTGGGACCTGAAGTTCGAAAAGCTGGCTTAAGCCGTAGCGCAATACAAAATGTGGGAGCGAGCTTGCTCGCGATGAGGCCATAACATTCAACATCTACGTTGACTGTCAGGCCGCCATCGCGAGCAAGCTCGCTCCCACATTTGTTTTGTGTGTTCAAGATCAGTGTTTATCCGCCGAAAGCTCTATGTCCCCACTTGTAAAGGAAGACAAGTTTTGAAACTCATCTTCACCTGCGTGCTGTTTTTAAGTCTGCTGTGCTCTGTAGCATGCGAACCTGTTGTAACACCCGATCAATACTTTCAACGCGCTCAGAGAGTGGCCGATAAGATCAAGCGCGAGGCCGATGAAAGGGTCAGGCGGGAAGCCGCCGGGGAGCCTGATATCAAGTACAGTCCAGAGCAGCTGCGCAATGCAGAGGGTGATCTTGAAGCGCTCGTAGACAGCCTGAAGCGGGCATCTGATGGCGGACACACAGTTGCAACGTACTTTCTGGCTAACCTGCAGGACAATCCGATGTTCTCTGAGCGGTCGCGCAAAGAGACTTGTGGCCTTTACCAAAAAACTATGGACCAAGGCTTGTTGGCAGCTGCGGTTGGCTATTACCACTTGTGCGATAAGGCATACGAACGGTTTGATCTGCACAACGCAGATCACCTGAAGTACTTGCAGTCGCTGGAGCAGTTGCTGCAGAAGTCCGATGCCTATGGTGACGCCTACCCGTTACCGGCCAAGCATTCCCTATGTTTCCTGGACGAAGGGGCACCGTTGCCGCAGCACGGGGTACTGGCGGCCATGCGGGCCCGCGCCGTCGCGCTGGTCCTGACAAAAGACCAATATCGGGCCGAAGCCAACTACATTCTGGCGCTGACGCGTGTAAACGAGAATGACCGCCCTGACAGTCAGAATATTGCCTATCTGGATGATGCTGAAGCGCTGGGCTGCAATGACTACAGCGGGCTCAACACGATGATTCGAAATGCAGGCAAGGCGTCCGACAATAAATAGATGGCAGATGAGTTGGCGGCGGTCGGTGACTATAGGTGGGAGATGAATTTCACAGGCACAAGCTCTGTCAGCCAGACTCCATTCTCGGCTTGGTAGAACTTGAAGCCTTGATCCTGCATTTGTTGGGCAGCGACCTCCAGAATCACCACTGTCCCATAGCGCTGGCCCACGGCGCTGGCGGTTTCTACCTCTTGGGACAGGTGCACGTGACGCCGTGAGCCCGGAATCAGCCCCTGTTCGTTGATTGACGCCATGAACCGGGTCGCGGTGCCGTGGTACAGCGTCGCGGGCGGGCGCTTTTCTTCGAATTGCAGGTCGACGGTTTTTGTCGAATGACCCTGCACGGCGCGGATGCGTTGGCCGTCTGCGGAGATCGAAAAGCGTTTCTTGTCGCTGCTGTCGACAACCTGCTGGATCAATTGCCGATCCAGGGTTCTACCATCGCGTGCCGCGCCGCTTATCAGCGCGTCGATAGCTGCCCAACCGTCGGTATCCAGTACCAGGCCAATGGCTTGCGGCTCGTGACGCAACACATAGCTAAGAAATTTGCTTGTATCGTCCAGCAGCTTCTTACTCATGATCTTCCCTGGTTACCGGCAAAAAGAGCATCGATCGCTCCCATAGTGGTGTATCCGAAAGTCAGCGGCGGTCGGCGACGACGCCAATCAACACCAGCACCACCAACAACACCGGTGCCAGGCTGTAGTTGTTGAATTGGCTCAGGCCACGAACGATCCACGGCGTGGCGTAGATCAGTGCGGCGCCGCTGCCGATCATGCACACCAGGGCCATCAGCGGGACGCGCAAGGCGCCGGCAATGCTGCCTAGGCGTTGATCGATCCAGCCTTTGATATCGGCGCCAAACAGCACCAGCAGGCAGCCCACCAACGCCAGGGCGATTTCCGACAGGTTGCTGCGGCTCCAGCGGGACACGGTGGCAAGCAGATCGAGTACCAAATCCATTCGATTTCCTTAAGTCAGAAAATTCTGCAGCAAGTCATTGAGAAATAGTTGTCCGCGCATCGTCGCCGCCAGACGTGACGGTTCGACCTGCAACAAGCCACTTTGTTCGGCCTCGCGGCGGCCTTCGGCAAGGCTTTCCAGTGTCAGTCCGGTGCGCTCTGGATACAGGCGCGCCTCGACACCCTCGGTCAGACGCAGGGCATTCATCAGGAACTCGAACGGCAGCTCTTCGTTGGTCAGGGCTTTCTCACCCGCCTGAAAGCTTTTTGCCGGATTGAGGTAGTCCTTCGGCAGGCGAGTCTTCCAGGTGCGGACAATGCGTCCGTCCGGATGGCTGAGCTTGCCGTGAGCCCCGGCGCCGATACCGATGAAGTCGCCGAAACTCCAGTAATTGAGGTTATGCCGCGCCGGGCGACCGGGTTGGGCATACGCCGACACTTCGTATTGGGCGTAACCGTGTTCGGCCAACAGCGCCTGACCGGCCTCTTGAATGTCCCACAGGGTGTCATCTTCCGGCAGGGTTGGCGGCTGATTCCAGAACACCGTGTTCGGCTCCAGCGTCAGCTGATACCAGGACAGGTGAGTCGGTTTCAGCGCGATGGCCTGACGCAGGTCGTCCAGCGCATCGTCCAGGGACTGATCGGGCAAGCCGTGCATCAGGTCCAGGTTGAAGTTATCGAACCCGGCCTGCCGGGCCATGCCGGCGGCGCGAATCGCTTCATCGCCGTTATGGATTCGGCCCAAAGCCTTGAGTTTCTCTTGCTGAAAACTCTGGATACCGATCGACAGGCGATTGATGCCCAAGGCACGGTAAGCGACGAATTTTTCCTGTTCGAAGGTCCCGGGGTTGGCTTCCAGGGTGATTTCGATATCGCCGGCAAACGGGATTCGCTGCTCCACACCTTTGAGCAAACGGCCCAACGCTTGCGCGCTGAACAGGCTCGGTGTGCCGCCGCCGAAGAAGATCGAGCTCAGCTCGCGACCGTAAACCGCGTGCAAGTCTTGATCGAGGTCGGCCAGCAGGGCGTCGACATACTCTTCTTCCGGCAGCACGGGGCTTGCGGTGTGGGAGTTGAAGTCGCAATAAGGGCATTTGCGTACACACCACGGAATGTGGATGTACAGCGCCAGCGGCGGCAGCACGGGCAGGGCCGCCCGAGGCGATTGCGCGCCGCCGTAAATCAGCGGCGACGCGGACGAGTCGTGGGTCATTTCAGGCTCAGGCGTTGGCGCAGCAAATCCATTGCACGGGCGCGGTGGCTGAGCTGGTTTTTCTCGGCCGGGCTCAATTCTGCACTGGAGCACTCGCGCTCCGGCACCCAGAACAGCGGATCGTAGCCAAAACCGTGTTCGCCGCTGGCTTCGGTCAGGATGCGCCCGTGCCACAGGCCTTCGCAGAGAATCGGCAGTGGATCATCGGCGTGGCGTACCAGCGCCAGCACGCATACAAACTGCGCACTGCGTTCGGCTTCGGGGACGTCTTTCAGTACGTCGAGCAGCTTGGCGTTGTTCGCCGCATCGCCTTGGCCATCGGCGTAACGCGCCGAGTAGATGCCGGGCGCACCGCCGAGGAAGTCCACCGCCAGCCCCGAATCATCGGCCAGTGCCGGCAAACCGGAAATGCGCGAGGCATTGCGGGCCTTGAGGATGGCGTTTTCGACGAACGACAGGCCGGTTTCTTCGGGCTCGACGCTGCTGAACTCGCCAATCGAGCGCAGACGCACCGATTCGCCGAGCATGGCCTGGAGTTCTTTGAGTTTGCCGGCGTTATGGCTGGCCAACACGAGTTGCGAGAAATTGATCATTCGCCGGGGAAGAGCTCTTGGTTGAAATTGATGGTGTTGATTTTGTCGCCGGTTTGCACATTGATTTCGAAAGTGCGGACTTCCTGCTGATCCACTGGGAACTGGGCGATGTAGTAGATGGCCCCGGTTTCGGTGATCTGTTTGAACTTCAGCGGGACGCTTTGGCTGGTCAGGTCTTTCACTGTGCCTGTGACATTGGCGATCAGTGGTTTGCCGGCCTTGATCACCGACACATTGATCACGCCCTGAGTCTTGCTGCGGACCAGTTCGGCGTTTTTGGCGATGTCCGGCGTCAGGTAGGTGGAGTTGAAGGTGTTGTAGTGCACCGTCACGTCACCGAAGGTTTCCTGGCGCTCGCCTTTGATCGGTTCAGCGGCCATGGCGCTGACGCTCAGGCAGGCAGTTAATAGAAACAGGGCTAGACGACCCATGATCGCTCTCCTTAAAAAACCTCGTTAAACCGCTACCTGGTGATCCTGCAGGCCAGGACTGCTGACGCGGTAGATGCCAATCTCACCTAATAGATTAGGCCATAGCTTACTGGCCCACCCGTGTCGGTGTTGTTGATCGACAGCAAGCCGATCGATGACCTTGGCTTCACGTTCGCGACACAGCGCTTCAAAGTCTTCAAACGTGCAGAAGTGGATGTTCGGCGTGTTGTACCAGGTGTACGGCAAAAACTCCGAAACCGGCATCCGGCCCTTGCTCGCCAGGTACCAGCGGCAGCGCCAGTGACCGAAGTTGGGGAAGGTGATGATGCACTGGCGACCGACCCGCAGCATTTCGTCGAGGATCTTGTCCGGGTAATGCACGGCTTGCAGGGCCTGGGTCATCACCACGATATCGAAGCTGTTGCTGGCAAAGTTGCCGAGTCCCTTGTCCAGGTCCTGTTCGATGACGTTGATGCCCTTGGCCACGCATTCGGCGATATTGTTCGCATCGTTTTCCAGGCCGTAGCCGGTCACTTGCTTGTTATCGCGCAGCCAGGTCAGCAGTTCGCCGTCACCGCAACCGAGGTCGAGCACGCGGCTGCCGGCGGGGATCCATTCCTGGATGATTTCCAGATCGGCTCTCATGTCTTCCTCAAAGCGAAATTCGGTTCATGTAATTGCGGAACGCCTGCAAGTAGCGCGGGATCGGAATCAGGAAGGCGTCGTGGCCTTGCGGAGCATCGATCTCCAGGTAGCAAACGTCTTTCTTGGCCGCCATCAGCGCATCCACCAGTTCCCGCGAGCGGGCCGGGGAGAAGCGCCAGTCGGTGGTGAAGGACATCACGCAGAACTTGGCTTTGGCGCTGGCGAAGGTTTTCGCCAGGTTATCGTCGAAATTCGCTGCCGGATCGAAGTAGTCCAGCGCTTTGGTCATCAGCAGGTAGGTGTTGGCATCAAAACGCCCGGAGAACTCTTCGCCCTGATAACGCAAGTAGCTTTCGACCTGGAACTCGACGCTGTGGAAGTCGTAGTTGAGCTTTTCGCTTTTCAGGCCACGGCCGAATTTCTCGCCCATGGAATCGTCCGACAGGTAGGTGATGTGCCCGACCATCCGCGCCAGCATCAGCCCGCGCTTGGGGATCACGCCCGCTTCCTGGAACGATCCGCCATGGAACTCCGGGTCGGTGAGGATCGCCTGACGCGCCACTTCGTTGAAGGCGATGTTCTGCGCCGAGAGTTTCGGCGCCGAGGCAATGGCCAGGCAGTGACGGATGCGATCTGGGTAAGTGATGCTCCACTGTATCGCCTGCATGCCACCCAGACTGCCGCCGATCACGGCGGCCCACTGGTTGATGCCGATCCGGTCCGCCAGACGCGCCTGGCTGTGAACCCAGTCTTCCACGGTCAGTACCGGGAAGTCGGCGCCGAACGGTTTGCCGGTGTCCGGGTTGATGCTGCTCGGGCCGGTAGAACCGTTGCAGCCGCCGAGATTGTTCAGGCTGACCACGAAGAACTTGTTGGTGTCGATCGGTTTGCCCGGGCCGATACAGCTGTCCCACCAACCGGGTTTACGGTCTTCGGTACTGTGATAACCGGCAGCGTGATGGTGACCGGACAAGGCATGGCAAATCAGCACGGCGTTGCTCGCCGTGGCGTTCAGCGTGCCGTAGGTTTCATAGATCAGGTCATAGGCTGGCAATGAGCGGCCGCAGGCCAGGGCCAGGGGCTCGCTGAAGTGCGCCACTTGCGGCGTCACCAGACCAACAGAATCGGCGGGAAAGGCAGTTGACATCGACCCTGCTCTCGTTGAAATGAGGCGTAAGTCTAAAGACCGCTGCCCGTAGCAGCAAGCGACGACCAACGATCGTTCCCACGCTCTGCGTGGGAATGCCTCAATGGACGCTCCGCGTCCGCTTCGGCAGTGACGCGGAGCGTCACGGGCTGCATTCCCACGCGGAGCGTGGGAACGATCAGCGTGTGACCAACCCCGGCAACTCCGGGAGCTTCTTCGGCGAGTTGATCCGAACCCGCTTCTGCCGGTTCAGCTCACCGCTGATCAGGCTCACCTGGCTCTTGGACACGCCAAACGCCTTGGCCAGAAACGCCATCAGGTAGGCATTGGCCTTGCCTTCGACCGGCGGGGCGGTCAGGCGGATCTTCAGCCGATCGCCATGCAGCCCGCAGAAATCATCGCTGCGGGCCGCCGGTTGCAGGTGACAGTCGAGGATCAGGTCATCCCCGTCCCAGCGAAAGTAGCTCATCAGATGAGCCCGAGCAGTCCCTGCGGCATGAGGGCAAAGTACGCAAGGCGTGGGATCAGCCAGCTTTGCAGCAACTGGATCACGATAAACGCGAAGATCGGCGAGATGTCGAGGCCACCCAGGTTCGGCACGATACGGCGGAATGGGGCGAGTACCGGTTCAGTAATCTGAGCGACCAGCTCAGCGCCCGGATTGTGGCTCCCCGGGGCGACCCAGGACAGAATCACGCTGATGATCATTGCGTAGAACAGAATATTCAAAAACAGCGAGAAGATGGCGATCAGTGCCCAAGGCACCAATAGCAGCGAGTCGACCAGGAAGCCTTTGAGCGCCAGGATGACGGCGATCAGCAGCATCTGCACGATCAGCGCCAGTACAAGAGACGACATGTCCAGCCCGAACATGCTCGGGATGACTCGGCGCAGAGGCTTGAGCAGCGGCTGAGTGGCTTTCACGATGAACTGGCAGAGCGGGTTGTAAAAGTTCGCCCGAACCAGTTGCAGGATAAAACGCAGCAGCACGATCAGCAGGTACAGGCTGCCCAGGGTTTTAATGATGAAAATGGCAGCGTCGTTGAGTCCGAGCATTATGGATTCCTTTGTAAGAGCTGATTAGCGACCCAGTTGCTCGGCCATCTCGACTGAGCGGTGGGCTGCGGCGCCGAGTGCTTTTTCGACCAGGGCTTCGAAGCCACCGGCCTGGAAGGTCTTGATCGCGGCTTCGGTGGTGCCTGCTGGCGAGGTCACGCGACGGCGTAGCTCAGCGGCGTCGACGTCACTGGCAACGGCCATGTGCGCGGCGCCCAGCGCGGTTTGCAGGGTCAGCTGGGCGGCGATGTCCCGTGGCAGGCCAAGTTTCTCGCCCGCAGCGGTCATGGCTTCGATCAGCAGGAAGAAGTACGCAGGGCCCGAACCGGAAACGGCGGTGACTGCGTCCAGTTGCTGCTCTTCGTTCAGCCACAGGGCGATGCCGACGGCAGACAGCAGCTCTTGGGCCTGCTGACGCTGTTCGGCAGTCACCTGGGCCGTGGCGTACAGACCGCTCACACCCCGGCGCAGCAGCGCCGGGGTGTTGGGCATGCAACGCACGATCGGCTGAGTGCCGAGCCAGTTGTTCATGCTGGCGCAGGTGATCCCGGCGGCAATCGACACCACCAGTTGATTCGGCGCCAGGCTGGGGCGCAGTGCTTCACATACGGCTTTCATCGCCTGGGGTTTGACCGCCAGTACGACCACGTCTGCACCTTGAATGGCGTCGGCGTTGTCGGCGAACGTTTCGATGCCGTGTTCGGCAGTTACCCGTGCACGGGTTTCAGCGCCCGGGTCGCTGGCGCGGATCTGCGCAGCTTCCAGACCTTTGGCACGCAGGCCGCCGATCAGGCTGGCGGCCATGTTTCCGGCACCGATAAAGGCAATTCGTGTCTTGCTCATGTCAGGTCCTTGTAGAAAAGAGTGTCAGCCACTTCAAGGCTGGCCATGCGTTTGTTGATAGTCGCGAGCGCCAAACAGGGCCGTACCGATACGAACCCAAGTGGCGCCCATCGCGATGGCCGACTCCAGGTCGTGGCTCATGCCCATGGACAGTGTGTCGAGTGGCAGATTCAGGCTTGCTTGCAGCTTTTGTACGGTCGCAAAGGCTGCGTCCTGAGCCGCGCGATCTTCAGTCGGCTCGGGAATTGCCATCAAACCGCGCAATTTCAGCCGTGGCAGCGCGCTGATGGCGCTGGCCAGTGCTGGCAGATCAGCTGGGGTGCAACCGGATTTGCTCGCTTCACCGCTGACATTGACCTGAATGCAGATGTTCAAGGGGGGCAACTCGGCCGGACGCTGTTCGGACAGGCGTTGTGCGATTTTCAAACGATCCACGGAATGCACCCAAGCGAAGTTCTCGGCGATAGCACGCGTCTTGTTCGATTGAATGGGGCCAATGAAGTGCCAGATCAAGGGCAGGTCGGCCAACTCGAGCTGTTTGCCCAGGGCCTCCTGCAGATAGTTCTCGCCAAAGTCGTGCACACCGGCGGCGTAGGCTTCACGCACGGCATCGCTGGGCTTGGTCTTGCTCACGGCCAGCAGGCGGACGCTGTGCTCGGCACGTTGCGCGGCTTGCTCCGCTGCGCGGATACGCGCAGCTACCTGGGCTATGTTGTCTGCTATCGTGGACATTCAAGGGACGCCGGCAGTCTGAGGTTTGCGGCATTCTACTGGAATTGGGGAGTGCTATGGATATCACTGAGCTGCTGGCGTTCAGCGCCAAACAAGGGGCCTCCGACTTGCACCTGTCGGCGGGGCTGCCGCCGATGATCCGGGTGGATGGCGATGTGCGGCGGATCAACCTGCCGGCACTGGATGACAAGCAGGTGCGTGAGCTGATCTACGCGATCATGAACGACAAGCAGCGGGTGGAGTTCGAGCAGGCGCTGGAGACCGACTTTTCCTTCGAGGCGCCGGGTGTGGCGCGCTTTCGGGTCAATGCGTTCAATCAGTATCGCGGCCCGGGCGCGGTGTTCCGGACCATCCCGTCGAAAATCCAGAGTATGGAAGATCTGGGCCTGGGGGATGTGTTTCGCCGTATTGCCGAAGTTTCTCGTGGGTTGGTGCTGGTCACCGGACCGACAGGTTCCGGCAAGTCGACCACCCAGGCGGCGATGATCGATTACCTGAACAACCACCGGCATCACCATATCCTCACCATCGAAGACCCCATCGAATTCCTCCATGAATCACGCAAATGCCTGATCAATCAGCGTGAAGTGCACCGCGATACGCGCAGTTTCGCTACGGCGTTGCGTTCGGCATTGCGCGAGGACCCGGACGTGATTCTGGTAGGGGAGATGCGTGACCAGGAGACTATCCGCCTGGCGCTGACGGCGGCCGAGACCGGGCATCTGGTCTTCGGCACCTTGCACACCAACTCGGCGGCGAAAACCATTGATCGGGTGGTGGACGTGTTTCCGGGTGACGAGAAGTCGATGGTGCGCTCGATGCTCTCGGAGTCGTTGCAGGCGGTGATTTCCCAAACGCTGATCAAGAAAGTCGGTGGTGGCCGGGTGGCGGCCCACGAGATCATGCTTGGCACCTCGGCGATTCGAAACCTGATCCGCGAAGACAAGATTGCGCAGATGTACTCGTCGATACAGACCGGGGGTTCGTTGGGGATGCAGACGCTGGATATGAGCTTGAAGGATCTGGTGAGCAAAGGCCTGATCAGTCGCGAGCATGCGCGGGAGAGGGCGCGGTCACCGGATAATTTCTGAGGGGGTGGAATGGATCGTTCCCACGCGGGAGCGTGGGAACGATCATCAGGCTGGGATCAGCGCTGAGCGAGGCGCAGGGTTTTCGATTCTTTCGTTTCAACCCGCTTGGCAACCACGTAATGGCTTTCCCAGTACGGTTTCTTCAGGGTGTCGATGGTCACCGACTTGCCACGACGCGGTGCGTGGATGAAGCGGTCGTTGCCCAGGTAAATGGCGACGTGGTTGACCTTGCGGCTCTTGATATTGAAGAAAATCAGGTCGCCCGGCTTCAAGTCCTTGCGATCGACTTTCTGTCCGTGGCCGGCGGCCATGGCGTTGGAGGTGCGTGGCAGATCAGCCGCACCAACGCCATTGAAGGCGTATTTCACCAGCCCGCTGCAATCGAAGCCTTTACTTGGGCTACTGCCGCCCCAACGATAAGGAGTGCCGAGAACGTTTACTGCACGACTCAGTACATTGCTGCTTTGTTTGGCTCCCATCGGCGGGACCAGTTTGCTGTCGGCCTTGCTCAGGTGAGTCAGACCTTTGACAGCGTGTTTGTTTTTGCTGGTAGCGGCAGAAACATGAGATTTTGGGGTGTAACCATTAACGTTCGGAAGACGTTGCTCACGATTGGTGGCGTGGGCGGCCAGTGGCATTAATAGGCAAATGGTTAGCCATGTCTTGAAAAATGGACGCATTAGGCAAGGCTCTATGTGGGTAAGCGCGCAACTTTATAACAGCTTTTTTGTCCTTTCCGAGGCCGTTGGTCGATTCAACCCGGGGGTCAACTGCAGCAAAGAAGCGGCAAATGGACTTAATTGTCGGACAGAAGTCAGGTGTTACAAGGCTTTGACGGGGGACAAGGTAGCATTTTCCATACGTCGGTCGCCTGTAAAAAAGTCACAAAGAATTCAAGAATATTTATCTATCGAGGCAAATGAGGGAACCCATGAACACCTATCGTCAGGATGTTTCACACCAGGACACCCACAGCAAGGTGATCGGTTATCTGCTGTGGATTTTCGGTTTTACCGGCTCTCACCGCTTCTATTACGGCAAACCGGTCACCGGAACGATCTGGTTTTTCACCTTCGGGTTGTTGGGCATTGGCTGGTTGATCGACCTGTTCCTGATCCCGGCCATGGACCGTGAAGCGGACCTGCGTTTTACCGCCGGCCCTATCGAGTACAACGTTGCCTGGATCCTGCTGACCTTCCTGGGCGTGTTCGGTCTGCACCGCATGTACCAAGGCAAGTGGCTGACGGGCCTGCTGTACCTGGTGACCGGCGGGTTGTTCTTTCTGGGGGTGCTGTATGACTTCTGGACATTGAATGACCAGATCTCGATTCGTAACGCGCAAAGCCGCTGATGATCGTTCCCACGCAGAGCGTGGGAACGATCTCCCTTACGCCTGGTGGCTGATCCGTCCGTCCACCAGGGTGTAGCGCACCACGCCCGGCAGGCTATGGCCAAGGAACGGGCAGTTTTCGCCCTTCGACAACCAATGCTCACCGGCCACGGTGGAGGCGGTTGGGTCGAACACCACCAGATCCGCGGGAGCGCCCACCGCCAGCTTGCCTGCCGGCAGACGCAGGGCATCAGCCGGACCGGCACTCAGGCGCGCCAGCAGCGTCGGCAGGTCGAGCAAGCCGTCTTCTACCAGCGTCAGGGCCAGCGGCAGTAGCAGTTCAACGCTGCTGATGCCCGGCTCGGTCGCGCCGAACGGTGCCAGCTTGGCGTCACGTTCGTGCGGCTGGTGATGGCTGGAGATGGCTTGAACCACCCCCGACTTCACGGCAGCGCGCAGGCCATCGCGGTCAGCGCGGGTGCGCAGCGGCGGCTGGACGTGATACAGGCTGTTGAAGTCGATCAGCGCCTCGTCGGTGAGGATCAGCTGATACAACGCCACATCGGCTGTCACTTTCATGCCGCGGGCCTGAGCCTGAGCGATCAATGCCACGCCACGGGCGCTGGTGAGCTGGCTGAAGTGCGCCCGCACACCGGTTTGTTCAACCAGCAGCAGATCACGGGCCAGGGCCACGGTTTCAGCAGTTTCGGGAATCCCCGGCAAGCCGAGGAAGCTTGCGGTCGGACCTTCGTGAGCCAGGCCACCTTCGGCGAGGTCATGATCCTGCGAATGGAAGATCACCGTCAGGTCGAACGTCGCCGCGTATTCCAGCGCCCGGCACAGGGTCCGGGTGTTGCGGAAATTATCGAGGCCGTTGCCGAATGCAATACAACCGGCATCGCGCAGGGCAATCAGTTCTGCCAGCTGTTCGCCGTCCAGACCTTTGCTCAGGGCGCCAATCGGAAAGACCTTGGCATTCCCGGCCTCGCGGGCGCGGTCGAGGATCAGCTCGGCCACGGCGGAGGTGTCCAGCACCGGTTTGGTCCGTGGCGGGCAGCACAGGCTGGTGACGCCGCCCGCCGCAGCGGCGCGGGTTTCACTGGCAATCGTGCCTTTGCGGCTGTAACCCGGTTCGCGCAGGGCGACGTTCAGGTCGACGAGGCCGGGAGCGACCACCAGGCCTTTTGCCTCAAGGGTCTCGACAGCGACGAAACCGGCTGGAGCGGCGCCAATGGCGATGATCTTGCAGGCTTCGATGTGAATATCGGTGACTTGATCCAGGCCGCTGCTTGGATCGATGACGCGGGCGCCGAGAATGCTGAGCTTCACTGGGCCTTCTCCTGCTCGAATTGGCGCTGGGCAGTCTGCCCGCTCATGGCCATCGACAACACGGCCATACGAATGGCGATCCCGTAGGTCACCTGATTGAGAATCACCGAGTGCGGACCGTCGGCCACCGCCGATTCGATCTCCACGCCCCGGTTGATCGGGCCCGGGTGCATGACGATGGCATCCGGTTTGGCGCCGGCCAGGCGCGCAGTGGTCAGGCCGAACAGGCGATAGAACTCGCCCTCGCTCGGCAGCAGGCCGCCGGTCATGCGTTCCCGCTGCAGACGCAGCATGATCACCACGTCGACGTCCTTCAGGCCTTCGGTCATGTCGGTGTAGACCTTGACACCGTACTGCTCGATACCGATCGGCAGCAGGGTTTTCGGCGCAATCACGCGGATGTCCGGGCAGCCGAGGGTTTTCAGCGCGAGCATGTTCGAGCGTGCAACCCGCGAGTGCAGGATGTCGCCGACGATGGCCACCGACAGGTTTTCAAAGCTGCCTTTGTGCCGACGGATGGTCAGCATGTCGAGCATGCCCTGGGTCGGGTGGGCGTGACGGCCGTCACCACCGTTGATGATCGCCACCTGTGGGCAAACATGTTCGGCGATGAAGTGCGCGGCGCCAGAATCGCCGTGGCGCACGACGAACATGTCGGCGGCCATGGCTTCAAGGTTGCGCAGGGTGTCGAGCAGGGTTTCGCCCTTGCTCGCCGACGACGTCGACACGTTCAGGGTGATCACGTCCGCCGACAGCCGCTGGGCCGCCAGTTCGAAGGTGGTACGGGTGCGGGTGGAGTTTTCGAAGAACACGTTGCACACGGTCTTGCCGCGCAGCAGCGGGACTTTCTTGACCGCTCGGGCACCGACTTCAAGAAACGAGTCGGCGGTGTCGAGGATTTCCGTCAGCAGCTCGCGGCGCAGACCGTCGAGCGAGAGGAAGTGGCGCAGCTGGCCCTGATCATTGAGCTGCAGCGGGCGCTTGGTGTCTAGAGGCGTCATCGCAATGGACTCTTTAAAAGGGCGAATTAAAGGGCGAGGTCTTGCAGTTCGAGCTGCAGCGGGTCGGGGCCGGTCAGCTTGACCCGTTCGTGGGCCGCCAGCGACAGGGTGGCGCCCACCACGTTCGGGCGGATTGGCAGCTCGCCGGCATCCAGATCGAGCAAGCACACCAGGGTGATGCTGGCCGGGCGACCGTAATCGAAGAGTTCGTTCATGGCGGCGCGGATCGTCCGACCGCTCATCAGCACGTCGTCGATCAGCACCAGGTGCTGGCCTTCGATTTCGAACGGCAGTGCTGAAGGGCGCACCTGCGGGTGCAGGCCGCTCTGGCTGAAGTCGTCGCGGTAGAAGGAAACATCCAGGGTGCCCAGTGGCGCGTCGCTGCCAAGCTCTTCGAGCAAGGCCTGGGCGACCCACACACCACCGGTGCGAATGCCGATGTAGCGCGGTTCGCTGATGCCGCGGTGTTCAAGATGGGCCTTGAGACGGACCGCCATTTGGCTGATCAGTTCGGCGGGATTGGGCAGGCTCATGGTTGCTCCTTCATGGGCCCGAGCGCGCTGCGTGCACAGTGCGGCTCGGGTTGTAGCGAAGAGAGGCACTGTGGCGCCTCTTCAGGATTCGGCTTTCAGGATTCGAACAGTGCAGTGTTTTCGTCGAGCCAGCCTTGCAGCAGCAGGGCGGCGGCGATGGCGTCGACCGGGTTGTCGCGGTAACTGCCTTTCTGCCCGCCCTGTGCCCGCCGTTCACCTTTGGCTTCAAAGGTGGTCAGGCGTTCATCGTGGGTATAGAAGGGCAGGTTGTAGCGGCCATTCAGGCGGCGGGCGAACTTCTCGGCCCGCAAGCACATGTCACTGGGCGTGCCGTCCATGTTCAGCGGCAGGCCAACCACCACAGCGTCGGGTTTCCATTCCTTGATCAGGGCTTCGACCTGATTCCAGTCAGGAATGCCGTTTTGCGCCTTCAAGGTGCAGAGTTCACGGGCCTGGCCGGTAATCACCTGGCCGACCGCGACGCCGATCTGTTTGGTGCCGTAGTCAAAACCCAGAATCAGACGCAGGGCCATCAGGCGTGTCCCGCCTGGCTGGTCAGCAGGCTGAGGTTGATGCCCAGGCGCTTGGCGGCCGCTTCCAGGCGCAATTCGCTGCTGGTGTTGAACAGGATGTCGGCATCGAACGGGCAGGTCAGCCAGGCATTGTCGGCCAGCTCGGTCTCCAGTTGCCCGGGTTCCCAGCCGGCGTAGCCGAGGGCGATCAGGCTTTTGCTCGGGCCAACGCCAT
This sequence comes from Pseudomonas sp. H3(2019), assembly GCF_007713465.1. Lineage (GTDB taxonomy): Bacteria > Pseudomonadota > Gammaproteobacteria > Pseudomonadales > Pseudomonadaceae > Aquipseudomonas. The sequence goes on from NZ_VMSG01000001.1 coordinate 294,218, forward strand.
CCGCGATGGCAAACAGCACGTCCTGGGAGGTGGACAGCGCCAGGCCATCCAGTTCGACCGTTGCCTGATACGTCGAGCCGATTGGGTGCAGGACAAAACCGCGATCGGTCTGTACCGGGCCGCCAGTGAAAATCGGCACGTGCTGGCACAGCGGTGACGGCTCTACGTCTGGGCGCAATTGCTCGAGAATGTCCGCCAGGCTCAGGTCTTGTGGGCGGTTGATGATCAACCCCATGGCACCATTGGCCGTGTGCTCGACGATGTAGGTCAAGGTGTGCGCAAAGTTCGGGTCGGCCATGTGCGGCATGGCGATCAGGAAGTGATGCTTGAGGTAGCTGGGGCTGACGTTCTTCATAGGCGCTAGTGTGGCGTTGGAGGGGCAAACTGACAAGCTGAGCGAGTCAAAAGATCGCAGCCTGCGGCAGCTCCTACAGGGAAATGCGATCAGCGTAGGAGCTGCCGCAGGCTGCGATCTTGGGTCAATTACTGGAAAGCTTGTCTCCGCGCGCAAACTTCCACGTTCGAATGATTTCCAGCCGGTCGATATCCGACAGGTCGCCGGTAAACGGCGCAAACGGTGCGGCCAGGCGGACGATGCGCTGCGCGGCTTGATCCAGCAGCGGCTGGCCGGAGGACTCCAGCACCAGCACTTCATACAGCGAGCCGTCGTGGTTGATCGAGACCATCAGTCGCAAGTTGCCGTAGATCTGCTTGCGCCGGGCTTCTTCGGGGTAGTTCAAATTGCCGATACGCTCGACCTTCTTGCGCCATTCGTCCTTATACCAGGCACCCTTGTCGCGCATGGTCGAGGCGGCGCTCAGGCGGTGGATGCGCGGGCGCTTGGCATACAGCTGTTGTTCGTTGGCCAGCTCCGCTTCCAGGCTGGCGATGTCGCTGGACAGCTGCGAGCTGTCGAACGTCGGTGTCGCGGCCTTGGGTGTCGGCTCGGCTTTGACCTCTTGTTTCTTGGTCGCGGCTTTCTTTGGCGCTGGCGCGATAGTGGTCACGGCGGTTTTCGGCGCGGCTTCCTCTACCTGGGGTTTGACCGACGGCGGGGGCGAGACCTTTTGCACCTTGTTGTCCTGGAATGGCGCGATCTGGGTGGTCTTGGGGATCGCCTTTTTATTCAGGGTGCCGCTGCCTTGCTGGTTTTCCTGAGCGAGAAAATCGGCTTTTGCAGGCTTTTTTTCGCTTTTGAAGGTGTCGAGGGTGATTTCCAGGGTTCTGCTGATCTGCTTGGGTTCGACAAAGGTGAACCCGACGCCCAGCAGCAAAGCCAGGTGAATCAGCGCCGCGAGAAACAGGGTAAAACCGAGGCGATCGGCCGGGCGCACGCCACGGTGGGCGAGTTCGAGAGGCAGATCGGACGGAAGTGTCATAACAAGAAAACCAACATCGCGTTTTTCACAGGCCGCGCATGATAACGCAATGTTGGTCGTAACTTGGCTGTTCTATATCAACGCGCTTTAAGCTTCTGATCGATGGCAGCCATCAGCATTTCGCCGATGTTCGTGCCAAAAGCGTTATCGATCTCGCGAATGCAGGTTGGACTGGTGACATTGATTTCGGTCAGGTGCTCGCCGATCACGTCGAGGCCGACGAACAGCAAGCCCTTTTCACGCAGGGTCGGGCCGACCTGTGCGGCGATCCAGCGGTCCTTGTCGGTCAGCGGGCGTGCTTCGCCACGGCCACCGGCGGCCAGGTTGCCACGGGTTTCGCCAGCGGCGGGAATCCGCGCCAGGCAGTAATCCACCGGTTCGCCATCGATCATCAGGATGCGCTTGTCGCCGTCCTTGATCGCCGGCAGGTAACCCTGCGCCATGATCTGCTGTTTGCCGTGCTGGGTCAGGGTTTCGAGGATCACCGAAAGGTTCGGATGGCCTTTGGTGTGACGGAAGATCGACGCACCGCCCATGCCGTCCAGCGGCTTGAGAATCACATCGCCATGATGATCGGCGAAATCACGCAGTACATCGGGACGGCGGCTGACAACAGTCGGCGGCGTGCACTGCGGGAACAGCGTGGCGAACAGTTTTTCATTGCAGTCGCGCAGGCTCTGCGGCTTGTTGACCACCAGTACGCCAGCGCGCTCGGCTTGCTCCAGCAAGTAGGTGGAGTAAACGAATTCCATGTCGAACGGCGGATCCTTGCGCATCAGGATCACGTCCAGATCGCTCAGCAGCGCGTCGGTTTCGGCTTCCAGTTCGAACCACTTTTCCGGGTTGGCGAAAACTTTCAAAGGACGCATCCGCGCCCGGGCTTCACCTTCGGCCTGGTACAGATCGCGCTGTTCCATATAGAACAGCGTCCAGCCGCGCGCCTGGGCGGCCAACAGCATGGCCAGCGAGCTATCCTTTTTATAGGAAATGCTGGCAATAGGGTCCATGACAATCCCGACGCGAACGCTCATGGGTTTTTCCTCGAAATTTGGGTGGTCGAAGCGACATGAAAAAGTGGCGTCAGAGTGGCGCCCAGTGTGTTCCCGGTCAAGGAAAAACCACCTCGAAGGTTGCTCGATAGATTGGATTTGGAGACTGTGCTAAAAAGGCTGCCATATCGTTCTGGCCCTTGAACATCAAGGTTTTCGGGCCCTTGGTAAGCCGCAAACGACAATTTGATTCGCAAAGGCGACGGTAGAGCAGATATGGAACAGCATTCCAGCGCCTTGAAGGTCATGGTGATCGACGATTCGAAGACGATTCGCCGCACCGCCGAAACGTTGTTGAAAAACGTGGGCTGTGAGGTCATCACGGCCATCGATGGTTTCGATGCCCTGGCCAAGATTGCCGACAATCATCCCGGCATCATCTTTGTCGACATCATGATGCCGCGTCTGGATGGCTATCAGACCTGCGCCTTGATCAAGAACAACAGCGCGTTCAAGTCCACGCCAGTGATTATGCTGTCGTCCAAGGACGGGTTGTTCGACAAGGCCAAGGGGCGCATCGTCGGCTCTGACCAGTTTTTGACCAAGCCTTTCAGCAAGGAAGAACTGCTGAGCGCGATCCAGGCCCATGTACCGGGCTTTGCCGTCGTTTCGCCGCAGTAGGACACGAACAGTGACGCTCGGCCAGCGGGCCCGGCGTCTATAAGAATGGGGAAGACCATGGCACGTATTCTGATCGTCGATGATTCGCCGACCGAAATGTACAAACTGACCGGCATGCTGGAAAAGCACGGTCACGAAGTGTTGAAAGCCGAAAACGGCGCAGACGGCGTGGCGCTGGCTCGTCAGGAAAAACCCGATGCGGTGCTGATGGACATCGTCATGCCCGGCCTCAACGGTTTCCAGGCCACCCGCCAGCTGACCAAAGACCCGGAAACCGGGCACATCCCGGTGATCATCATCACCACCAAGGATCAGGAAACCGATAAGGTCTGGGGCACCCGCCAGGGCGCAAAGGATTACCTCACCAAACCGGTCGACGAAGAGACCCTGATCAAGACCCTGAACAACGTGCTGGCGGGCTGACGGCCGACCCATGACCGAGTCGCTGACTGCCTTCGAACTGCTGCTGCAGATCGATCAGCGCTGCCGTCTGCTGGCGGCGGACCTGCCTTCGCAGCAAACCCGCAACCACGGCTGGAGCGGGATCGGTTTTCGCCTCGGCGAGCGCTGGTACGTGGCGCCGATGGGCGAGGTCAGCGAGGTGTTGCACGAGCCGCGTCTGACTCAGCTGCCGGGGGTCAAGTCGTGGGTCAGGGGCGTGGCCAACCTGCGCGGACGACTGTTGCCGGTCATGGATCTGTGCGGTTTCCTCGGGATTGAGTTGTCTGCGCTGCGCAAGCAGCGGCGTGTACTGGTCGTTGAGTATAAAGAGGTGTTCGTCGGGTTGATGGTCGATGAGGTGCTGGGTATGCAGCACTTTAACCAGGCCAGTTTCGAGCCGGCGTCACTGGACGCGCAGAACGGCCCGGCGGGGGCTTTCATAAAGGGACAGTTCGAGCGTGAGCAGCGTTGGCAGGTCTTTAGCCCGTTTGCCCTGGCGCAGTCCCCACGGTTCATGGATGTGGCCCTGTAATCCCTGTGGGAGCGAGCCTGCTCGCGAATGAACGATGACGCGGTACATCAGCAAGACCGCGGCGCCTGATTCGCGAGCAGGCTCGCTCCCACATGAGGTTCTTCAGTAGGTCCGGCAGGGCGTTGGTTAACAGGCGAGGATCGATGATAAAAGCAAATACAGGCAAGGCTACGGAAGGGTCGCGCAGTCGTGCGCAGATCATTGTGCTGTTCATCGCGCTGATCGTGTTCATCGTGTTGCTGTTCGCCAACTTCGCTTACCTCAATACCCAGGCCTCCTACGACAAGCAGTACATTGGTCACGCTGGCGAGCTGCGCGTGCTGTCCCAGCGCATCGCCAAGAACGCCACTGAAGCGGCGGCCGGCAAGGCGGCGGCGTTCAAACTGCTGAGTGATTCGCGTAACGACTTCGCCCAACGCTGGGGTTACCTGAAAAAAGGTGACCCGACCACCGGTCTGCCACCAGCACCCCACGCGGTGCATGCCGAAATGCGCGCGGTGCAGCTGGACTGGGAGCGCCTGCTGAAAAATACCGACGCAATTCTTTCCAGCGAACAGACTGTGCTGTCGCTGCATCAGGTCGCCGCGACCCTGGCCGAGACCGTGCCGCAGTTGCAGGTCGAATACGAAAAAGTCGTCGAAATCCTGCTCCAGCGCGGCGCACCAGCTGCTCAGGTCGCCATGGCTCAGCGCCAGTCGTTACTGGCCGAACGGATCCTTGGTGCGGTCAACATGGTGCTCGCCGGCGACGAAAACGCCCAACAGGCTGCCGACGCCTTTGGCCGTGATGCCGCGCGCTTCGGTCAGGTACTCAACGGCATGCTCCAGGGCAATCCGTCCCTGAAGATCAGCCAGGTCGAAGACCAGGACGCCCGTGCCCGGCTGACCGAGATTGCCGAGCTGTTCCAATTCGTTTCGGGCTCGGTCGACGAGATCCTCGAAACCTCGCCTGAACTGTTCAAGGTCCGCGAGTCGGCGGGCAACATCTTCAACTTGTCGCAGACCTTGCTCGATGAAGCCTCGCACCTGGCCAACGGCTTCGAAAACATGGTGGGCGGGCGTTCGACCGATACCATCGGCGGTTACGTGCTGGGCTTGCTGGCGCTGACTTCAATCATCCTGATCGGCCTGGTGATGGTCCGTGAAACCAATCGCCAGTTGCGGGAAACTGCCGAGAAGAACGAACGTAACCAGAACGCGATCATGCGCCTGCTCGACGAGATCGAAGACCTCGCCGATGGCGATTTGACGGTCACGGCATCGGTGACCGAAGACTTTACCGGGACCATCGCCGACTCGATCAATTACTCGGTCGATCAGCTGCGCGATCTGGTCGCGACCATCAACCTGACCGCCGGCCAGGTCGCTGCCGCGGTGCAGGAAACCCAGGCGACCGCGATGCACCTGGCCCAGGCCTCGGAGCATCAGGCGCAGCAGATTTCCGAAGCCTCGACGGCGATCAACGAAATGGCCCAGTCCATCGATCAGGTCTCGGCCAATGCCGCCGAGTCGTCCGCCGTTGCCGAGCGCTCGGTGGAAATCGCCAACAAGGGCAACGAGGTGGTGCACAACACTATTCACGGCATGGACAATATCCGTGAGCAGATTCAGGACACGGCCAAGCGGATCAAGCGTCTGGGCGAGTCGTCCCAGGAAATCGGCGACATCGTCAGCCTGATCGACGACATTGCCGACCAGACCAACATTCTCGCGCTGAACGCCGCCATTCAGGCCTCCATGGCCGGTGACGCCGGGCGTGGTTTTGCGGTGGTTGCCGACGAAGTCCAGCGGCTGGCGGAGCGCTCGTCGGCGGCCACCCGGCAAATTGAAACTCTGGTGCGGGCGATCCAGACTGACACCAATGAAGCGGTGATTTCCATGGAGCAGACCACCACCGAAGTGGTGCGTGGCGCGCGACTGGCGCAGGATGCGGGGGTGGCCCTGGAAGAAATCGAAGGCGTATCGAAAACGCTCGCCGCGTTGATCCAGAGTATTTCCAACGCGGCGCAGCAACAGACGTCTTCGGCAGGGCAGATATCCTTGACGATGAACGTGATCCAGCAGATCACCACGCAGACCTCGTCGGGCTCCACGGCCACCGCCGAGAGCATCGGCAACCTGGCGAAGATGGCCAGCCAGCTGCGGCGTTCGGTGTCTGGTTTCACCTTGCCGGCGGTGCCTGAGCGCAGCGCCGACAAGGCTTGAACGATGCCTGCTGGAAAAGCATTTTGATGGGAGTGGTTATGGGTGATCGGCACGACTATGTGGCCCTCGAATGGGTCAAGGGCGAAATTGCCGAAACGTTGAAGCAGGCGTTTATTGCCCTTGAAAGCATGGCCCTCGACAACCGGATCGAAGAGCCGCTGACGGCGCACGCGATCGCGGAGTGCCTGGCGGGGATTCATCAGGTTCACGGCAGTTTGCAGATGGTCGAATTCTACGGCGCGGCGTTGCTCGCCGAAGAGATGGAACAGCTCGCGGCAGCGTTGCAGCACAACCGCGTCAGCCACCGCGATGAAGCCATTCGCTTGCTGCAACAAGCCCTCGGTCAGTTACCGATTTACCTCGACCGCGTGCACAGCGCCCGCCGTGACTTGCCGTTGGTGGTCTTGCCGCTGATCAACGACCTGCGCAGCGCCCGTGGCGAAAGCCTGTTGTCGGAAACCAGCCTGTTCAGCCCGCAGTGGCAAGCGCTTCCCGAATTGGATGACGACACGCTGGCAATGCTTGAGCCGGCCGAGCTACCGAATGTGCTGCGCAAATTGCGGCAAATGTTGCAGATGGGACTGGTTGGGTTGCTTCGCGAACAGGACGACACCACCAATCTCGGCTATCTGGCCAAGGTCTTTGCACGCCTCGAAATGCTGTGCGACGGGGCGCCATTGGGGCCTTTGTGGCAGATCGCTTCGGCGCTGGTCGAAGGCATGCTCAGCGGCAGTGTCGCCAACAGTCCGGCGCTGCGCAGCCTGTTCAAGGAGGCTGACAAGGAACTCAAGCGCCTGCTTGAACACGGCATCTCGCAAATCAATCAGCCGGCACCGCCTGAGTTGCTCAAAAGCCTGCTGTTCTACATTGCCAAGGCACAACATCCCACTGCGCAGATGCAAGCCATGAAAGAGCGTTATGCCCTGGACGACGCGTTGCCCGACAGTGCAATGGTCGATGAAGAACGCGCTCGCCTGGCTGGCCCGGACCGCGACGCGATGCGCTCGGTGCTGGCCGCGCTCTGCGAAGAGCTGGTGCGGGTCAAGGAGCGCCTCGACCTGTTCGTGCGCAGCGACCGTCAGCATGTCTCGGACCTCGACAGCCTGCTGGCGCCACTGCGGCAAATCGCCGACACCCTGGCAGTGCTCGGCTTCGGTCAACCGCGCAAGGTGATCATCGATCAACTGGCGGTGGTCCTGAGCCTTGCACAAGGCCAGCGCGAGCCGAACGACGCGATCCTGATGGATGTCGCCGGAGCCCTGCTTTACGTCGAGGCGACCCTGGCCGGAATGGTTGGCACCGTCGAGGAAAACCGCGAAGAGAGTCGGTTGCCGACCACCGACCTGACGCAGATCCACCAGATCGTCATCAAGGAAGCGCGAATCTGCCTGCAACAGGCCAAGGACATGATCGTCGACTACATTGACAGCGATTGGGATCGTCAGGTCTTGCAGCCGCTTCCAGCCGTGCTGACCCAGGTGCGTGGCGCGTTGGCGATGATTCCGTTGAGCCGCGCGGCGAGCCTGCTGGAAGCCTGCAACGGTTTCATTCGCGAGCATCTGCTGGCAGACCAGACGCGTCCCGACTGGCCGCAACTCGACAGCCTGGCCGACGCCATTACCAGCATCGAGTATTACCTGGAGCGTTTGAGTGAAGACCCCGAGGCGCCTGGCGAAAAGATCCTCGATGTCGCCGAGCAAAGCCTGGCCGCTCTGGGGTATTTCCCCGGCGAGGTGGCTGTGCCGCTGCCCGAAGACGTGCTGAGCCCAGGCTTGGCGTTGGTGATGCCGGATCTGCCGGCGCTGGATAACCCGCAGATCGCCCAGTCGCTGGCCGAGGTGTTGGCCAGCCCGGCCCGTGCCGTCAATCCGCCCGCGCTGATCACGCCGGGCAGTCTGTTGCCGCCGCCGGCCGATGAAGAGCCGGTGGATGCCGAGCTGCGCGAAGTTTTTCTCGAGGAGACCGACGAAGTCCTGGATATCCTGCGCGAATACTTGCCGCGCTGGGTCGCCAGCCCCGACAGCGCCTCGGTCCTGAGCGAGTTGCGTCGCGCCTTCCACACCTTGAAAGGCAGCGGGCGAATGGTCCGCGCTCTGGTGTTGGGCGAGTTGGCGTGGGCGCTGGAAAATCTGCTCAACCGGGTGCTGGAGCGCAGTGTCGAACCGGGTCCGCCGGTTTATCAACTGCTGGATGAAGTGCTGCGACTGCTCCCTGAACTGATCGCTGAGTTCGCCGCCAACACCCAACGTCAGCGCGACGATGTCGACCGCCTGGCCGCTTGCGCCCATGCCCTGGCGAAGGGGGATGAAACCCTGCCGGACACTGCGTCGCAGGATGACGCGATGCTTGACCCGCAGTTGCTGGAGATCTTCCGCAACGAAGCTGAAACCCACCTCCAGAGCCTCGACCGTTTTCTCGATCAGGCCGCCGAGCATGTGCCGTTGCAGGCCAGCGATGAGTTGCAGCGCGCCTTGCACACCCTCAAGGGCAGCGCTTCGATGGCCGGTGTGTTGCCGATTGCCGAACTGGCGGCGCCGTTCGATCATCTGGCCCGCGAGTACAAGGCACACCAGATTGCGCTGGACCTGGACGAAGTCGAACTGCTGCTCGAAGCCGGTGAACTGTTGCGGCGCGGGCTGAAGCAATTGAACAGTGATCCGCTGACGCCGATCAGGGGCGCCGAAGACTTGATCGAGCGCACTCAGGCACTGCTCGCCGAACGCCTGGAGGCCATCCTCAATGCACCGAACACGGGGTTGCGGATCAAGCGTGATCCGCAACTGATCAACAAATTCCTGGCCCAGGGGATGGACATCCTGCTGGACGCCGAAACCCTGTTGCAGCGCTGGCAGCAACACCCCGGCGAACGGCAGGAACTCAGCGCGCTGCTGGATGAATTGACGACCCTGGGCGAGAACGCGCACCTGGCCGATTTGCATCCGGTGGATGAGCTGTGTGAAGCCTTGCTCGACCTCTATGGCGCGGTGGAAGAAAGCAGCCTGGCGGTCAACGAACGGTTCTTCCACGAAGCCCAAAGTGCTCACGAAGCGCTGATCAACATGCTCGATGAACTGGCCGCCGGCCAGGAAGTCGGCTCGCAACCGGCGCGGGTGCGGGCCTTGCGTGATTTGCTCAATGAGGGCCTTGATCCGTCGGCCATGGGGCTGATTCGCAGCGATGGCAGCCGCACGCTGAGCATTACCGAGCTGGGCAGCGCCACCAGCGAGCTGGCACAGGCGCAGGCGTTGACGATTGACGATGAAATCGTTTCGATCTTTCTCGAAGAAGCGGTGGATATCCTCGAAAGCGCCGGACAAGCCTTGCAGCGTTGGCTCAATGATCCGGAGAGCGCTGCGCCGCTGTCGTCGTTGCAGCGCGACTTGCACACCCTCAAGGGCGGCGCGCGAATGGCCGAGGTTGGGCCGGTCGGCGATCTGGCTCACGAACTTGAAAGCCTTTATGAAGGGCTGGTCGACCGGCGCTTCAGTCATTCACCCGCGCTCGGGGTGTTACTGCAACAGAGCCACGACCGCCTCGCGATGTTGCTCGAACAGTTGCAAAACCATCAGCCACTGAGCGATCCGGGTACGTTGATCGAGGCAATCCAGCAATTTCGGCAAAGCACCGGCAGCACAGCCGATGGGGTCGAAGTGGCGGCTGCGAATGATGCGGCGAGCCATGATCCGGAACTGTTGGAGATTTTCCTCGAGGAAGGCTTCGACATCATCGACAGTTCGGGCGCGGCGCTGTCGCGCTGGCAGGCGGACCCACAGAACCGTCAGGAAATGGAAACCCTGCTGCGCGACCTGCATACCCTTAAGGGCGGCGCGCGAATGGTCGAAATCGCCCCGATTGGCGACCTGGCCCATGAGCTGGAGTTTCTTTACGAAGGGTTGTCGACCGGCTTGCTGCACGCCATACCGGCGTTGTTCGATCTGTTGCAGCGCAGCCATGACCGGTTGGCGCAGATGCTCGACGCGACCCGTGCCGGCCAGCCGGTGCTGCCGGCTGACAGCCTGATCGACGCGATCAAGGCCTTCACTCACCCGACGGCTGACAAGGCCCCGACGCCAGCTCCGCTGGTTGAAGTGGCAGCGGTGGCCAAGCCTGAGGCCGCAGCGCTGCAACCGGATGCTGGCGCCGATATGGTCAAGGTGTCGGCTGAGCTGCTCGACGATCTGGTCAACCTGGCCGGTGAAACTTCGATTTTCCGCGGTCGCATCGAGCAGCAAGTCAACGATGCACAAGTCGCCCTGAGCGAGATGGAAACCACCATCGAGCGCATGCGTGATCAGTTGCGCCGGCTCGACACCGAAACCCAGGGACGGATTCTCAGCCGGCAGCAGGTTGACGCCGAACGTCTGGGCTACGAAGAGTTCGATCCGCTGGAAATGGATCGGCACTCGCAGTTGCAGCAGTTGTCGCGGGCGTTGTTCGAGTCGGCTTCCGACTTGCTCGACCTTAAGGAAACCCTCGACCGCTGCAACCACGACGCAGAGAACCTGCTGCAACAACAAGGCCGGATCAACACCGAACTGCAAGAAGGCTTGATGCGCACACGCATGGTGCCGTTCGAACGGATGCTGCCGCGCTTGAAGCGCATCGTTCGTCAGGTCTCCAGCGAGTTGGGCAAGGACGTCGAGTTCATTGTCGGGAACGCCGAAGGCGAGATGGACCGCAATGTGCTGGAACGCATGGCGGCACCGCTTGAGCACATGCTGCGCAATGCTGTCGACCACGGCCTGGAATCCGCCGAAGCACGCCGAACGGCCGGTAAACCCGAGCAAGGCCGAATTACCCTGGACCTGTCCCGTGAGGGCGGCGACATCATTTTCGACATCCGCGACGACGGTGCCGGCGTGCCGCTGGATGCAGTGCGGCGCAAGGCGATCAAGCGCGGTTTGCTCGCCCCCGACAGCGACATGAGCGATCGCGACGTGTTGCAGTTCATTCTGCAGCCAGGGTTTTCCACTGCCGAGAAAATCACCCAGATCTCCGGGCGTGGTGTCGGCATGGACGTGGTTCACGAAGAAGTGCGGCAACTCGGTGGCTCGATGGTCATCGACTCTGTACCTGGGCAGGGCGTGCATTTCCGCATTCGGCTGCCGTTCACCGTATCGGTCAACCGCGCGCTGATGGTGCAGTGTGCCGAGGATCAGTACGCGATCCCGCTGAACACCATCGAAGGCATCGTGTGCGTGCTGCCGTTCGAGCTGGAGGGGTATTACCAGCTCGATCCGCCGTTATACGAATACGCTGGGCAACGCTATGAATTGTGCTATCTCGGCGAGCTGCTGAAGACCAGCGTCCGCCCGAAACTGCTGGGCCAGAGCCTGCCGTTGCCGGTGCTGCTGGTGCAGTGCAACGAGCGACGCATCGCGGTGCAGGTCGATGCGACGACCGGTACCCGGGAAATCGTGGTGAAAAGTCTCGGCCCGCAGTTCGCAGCGGTGCAGGGATTGTCTGGCGCGACCATTCTTGGCGATGGCCGGGTAGTGCTGATTCTCGACCTGCTGACGCCTATCCGCGCCATGCAGACGCAGGTATCACCGCAGCGCGTCATTCAGGAATCGGCCACGGAGGCCGAGCCGCAGCGTTCGATGCTGGTCCTGGTGGTCGACGACTCGGTGACCGTGCGCAAGGTCACCAGCCGCCTGCTCGAACGCCACGGCATGAACGTGCTGACCGCCAAGGACGGTGTCGACGCCATGCTGTTGCTCGAAGAGCACATGCCCGACCTGATGCTACTGGACATCGAAATGCCGCGCATGGATGGTTTTGAAGTGGCCATGCAGGTGCGCAACGATCCACGGTTGCAGCACCTGCCGATCATCATGATCACCTCGCGCACCGGCCAGAAACACCGCGACCGGGCGATGGCTATCGGCGTCAACGACTATCTCGGCAAGCCGTACCAGGAATCGGTGTTGCTCGAAAGCATCGCCTTGTGGAGCAAAACCCATGCTTGAGCACCGCACCAGCAACCTTACCGGGCTGCTGCTGCCCTTGGTCGATCGCAACCTGATCCTGCCCAATGTCGCCGTCGCCGAGCTGATCGACTATCAGCCCGGCGCCTTTGACCTAGATTCGCCACCCTGGTACCTGGGCCTGGTGACCTGGCGCGACCGGAAAATCCCGCTGTTGAGCTTCGAATCGGCCTGCGGCAACAAAACCGTGATCGGCGATCGCGCGCGCATCGTCGTCCTCAATGCCCTCGGCGGGCGCCCGCACCTCAAATTTATCGCCTTGCTGGTGCAAGGCATTCCACGCTCCTACAAGCTCGACAGCCAGTTGAGCTATGTCGACGTGCCGCTGTGCTCGCTGGAACACGCCGCGGTACAGGTCGCCGAACACGTGGCGAAAGTCCCGGATCTGCTGGCGCTGGAAGAGTTGTTGGTGGGGGCGGGGTTGGTTCTGGATGACGGGTTATCTTGATAAGTCCCAAAAAGGGACCTATCGTTCCCTTTTTGGGACTTATCGGTCGTTGCCGTGCAAACACTGTCATTAAGTAATGCCTTGTTTACCGTGACTCAGCAAAAAGTGCTGGGTTTGCTCTTTGGTAAACCGGATCAAAGCTTTTACGCCAATGAAATCGCTCGTTGGGCTCAGGTTGGCAAAGGCAGCCTGATGCGTGAGCTGGAGCGTTTGCAATTGGTGGGGGTACTGAGCATGACTCGTCAAGGTAATCAGACCCACTATCAAGCCAATCCTGATTGCCCGATCTATCAGGAACTGCTGGGCATTGTTCGTAAAACCTTCGGGATTGCCGAGCCTTTGCGTCTCGCCCTGGCACCGTTTGCCAATCAATTGATCTGGGCATTCGTCTACGGATCCATTGCCAAGGATCAGGCGAACGCATCCAGTGACATAGATCTCATGCTGATAGGCGAGGGCCTGCACTACAGTGAAGTGATGGAACGGTTGATACCAATGGAAGAACAACTTGGCCGTCCTCTCAATCCGACGCTCTACACCCCTGAAGACTGGGCCGGGAAACTGGCTGCCGGTAACAGCTTCGTGCAACGGGTAGCGCAACAGGAAAAGATCAACCTGATAGGTGAAAACCCTTTGGAGTCCAAGGATGGGCAGCAACGAGAGTCTTGAGAACCTTCTACGCAGTGGCGGACTGAAAAGCGAACCGCCTGATCGCAAGGAATGTGAAGGGTTAATGCGTTCAGCGACAGATCGCTTGAGGGATGCGAGAAGCGCGCAACTCTCTTTCGCCAGCCGGTTTGACCTGGCCTACAACGCTGCCCATGCCATTGCGCTGACTGCATTGCGTATACACGGCTATCGGTCGGACAAACGCTATCTGGTTTTCCAGCGCCTGATTCATACAGCCGGTTTGAGCAAGCTTCAGGTTAGATTGTTTGCCTTGTGTCATGAACGACGGAATCTGGCGGAATACGAGGGGTACATGGATGAAGACGAATCTCTGCTCACGCAATTGCTGGCCAGCACACAAGAGATGTTGATCAGCGTCGAACGAACCATGGCAGACTGACATCGACGCAATTGACTGCTTGATCTTCTGTGCTACTTCAAGGGGTATGCCCTTGTTTGCAACGTGCATCATCTTTTAGAAACATTGTGCTTTCAGGCTACAACCCTGAGCCTTGCGCGATGTTGCAGTGATTTTTTAAGGTTGGAGACACATGTATCACGGAGAAAGATTCAACGCCTGGAGCCATTTGTTCGGGGCGGTTGCGGCGTGTGTAGGGGCGGTCTGGTTGTTGGTGATTGCCAGTCTGGACGGCAGCCCCTGGAAGATTGTCAGCGTGGCGATTTACGGGTTTACCTTGCTGGTGCTGTACAGCGTTTCGACGGTTTATCACAGCGTGCGCGGGCGGGCGAAGGTGATCATGCAGAAGGTCGATCACTTGTCGATTTACCTGCTGATCGCCGGCAGTTACACGCCGTTTTGTCTGGTCACCCTGCGTGGGCCGTGGGGCTGGACGCTGTTCGGGATTGTCTGGGGGCTGGCGGTGATCGGTATGCTGCAAGAGATCAAGCCGCGCTCCGAGGCGCGGATTTTGTCGATCGTGATCTATGCGGTGATGGGCTGGATCGTGCTGGTGGCGGTCAAGCCGCTACTGGCGGCGCTGGGTACCATCGGTTTTGCCTGGTTGGCGGCGGGCGGGGTGTTTTATACCGTCGGCATCATCTTCTTCGCCCTCGACAGCCGACTGCGCCACGCCCACGGTATCTGGCACCTGTTCGTCATCGCCGGCAGTTTGCTGCACTTTGTGGCGATCCTGTTTTACGTGGTGTGAAGCAAAGGATCGCAGCCTTTGGCGTGCGGTTCGGACTCACGTTTTATCGTGATCAATATCTGTCTAGCCCTGAAACAGGTTTACACCTGTTTCAGGGCTAGACATCCCCTTCGTGCGTATAAGCCAACTATTCAGCGATGGGGTTGCTCGTCGAACCCTCGCTGCTCGATCACCCCGAACACATCGGTAATGTCCTGAACCATCAAGCGCGCCACATTGGTGACGGTGTTGATATCGCGTTCAGCGTAGTCGGGCAGGCTGGTGCAGGCCGTGAGGGTGAGGTAACTGAGGACGGCGTGCAGGCGTTCGCTGACGCAGGCGTGGAGTTCGCGTAACGGGGCGTGGCTGTCGATGAGCAGGACGGGGTAGTCGGTGGCGATCTGGGTGAAGGGGGTGAAGCGGCGGGGCGGGGTTTGAGTAGTCATTGGGTGCAACCTCTTGTTTAAAGAAAGATTGCCACCGTTCGCTGCGAAACAAATTGGGTGGCAGCTGTACGCGGGTTCGCAGACCGAGCAACAAGAGAACTCGGCAGACCCGAAGATCTCCCACATACAGCCGCCATAAATCACCATGCTGGCGAGAGGTTGCCAGCATAACTTTTTGGGACGGATGTAGCTCTTGTTGTTAGGGGCTGCGAAACCCAGCAGCTAACCGAAATCAGCTGACGGAGAGACTGTAAGCGGCGACTTTGGTGACTGCAACCGGGCTGTAGGACCGTTGCGCGGTCATTATTGCGAGGGAGCTTGTTCCCGCTCGGCGGCGTAGCCGTCGTAAACCGGGCAGTGAGGTGTGTCTGAGGAAATGAGGTGGCAGGGTTTGGGGCTGCTTCGCAGCCCAGCGGGAGCAAGCGCCCTCGCCACAGAGGGAGCAATCCTACGGGATTTGCGGACGATCAGATCGTTCCCATGCCCGTAGCCGTATTCAAGGGTTGAGATCAAGTCGTCAGCTCTTGTTGTGATCAATATCCAGCTTGCTGAACGTCACTTTCCCACCCTCGCTGGTGTACCCGGTGTTGTCCTGCACATACACCCCGGCCTTGAAGTACAGCGGTTTGTCGCGCCAGGTGGCGCTGATCTGGCTGTCCCACTGGTAGCCAGCAGCGCTGATGCCCAGGACGCCGTCGGGGCTGAGGTGGATCAGGTAGGAGAAACTCTGGTCCAGTTTGACCCCGGTGGCGATGGTGATCACCCGGCCTTCGTCATCGTCCGGGTGCATGCGCACCTTGGCGACGATGGTGCCGGTCGAGGTGCTGGTTTTGTACTGGTACTCGACCTTCACCAACGGCTTTTGGCTGTTGTAGGCGTGGATCTGGCCGATGACGATCTTGCCCGAACTCGGCACCTGATTCACCGCCAGGGTCGCGCGCAGCAAATTGTCGGCGTCGGGGTAGAGCCAGTTGCGCAGGGTGCCGTTGCTGTAGGTTTCGCGAAGTTCAGTGCGCGGGTAAATCGCGTTTTCAGTGCGTGAGCCGGTCACCGGTGCCCAGAAGAACAGCGTGCCGGTGTCGGAGTGGAAGTATTGATCCTTGAAACCGTTCACCAGTTTGGCTGTATCAACGGTATACGGTGGGCTACCGACAGGAACACTGAGGTTCCAGGTTGCGAGATCGATCATCGTCAAAGCTTCCACGAAATCTAGCGGTACGCGCGTGCCAGAAGCTCTAGCCCGCACGTTAGAGGGCAGTCTTTATAAGCGTAGAACGGGTACTTGTTAATGCCCGTCTGGCGGATAACTGGCGTCAATGCTCTGTCGAATGGCCACCTTTTCCGGTCTGGCTGACTCTGGCGCTGACCGTTAGTCGGAGTCTGGGGCTTTGCCATCGGTGATGGCGTGATGATACCTATTGCTTTGGCAGATCCCGGTCTAGAGTGGAGTCGAAGTATGTGTCCGGTTTTTTTCGACGGTACCGGCCTGACGTCACCAAAAGAGAAGCAGCATGGAATGCGCGCAACCCAAGCCAGTTGAAGGCCGCTCAGTTCTTCTAATCGTGGATGATTACCCTGAAAACCTGATCAGCATGCGTGCGTTGTTACAGCGCCAGGACTGGCAGGTCATGACCGCGGCTTCCGGCTTTGAAGCCTTGAGCCTGCTACTCGAACATGAAATCGACCTGGTGCTGCTCGATGTGCAGATGCCAGAGATGGACGGTTTTGAGGTGGCGCGTTTGATGCGCGGTAGTCAGCGTACGCGTTTGACCCCGATCATTTTCCTGACCGCCAACGAACAGTCCCAGGATGCGGTGATCAAGGGCTATGCCAGTGGCGCGGTGGATTATCTGTTCAAACCGTTTGACCCGCAAATCCTCAAACCCAAAGTCCAGACCCTGCTTGAACACCAGCGCAATCGCCGAGCCTTGCAGCGCTTGAGCCAGGATCTGGAAGCCGCTCGCGCCTTCAATGCCTCGGTGCTGGATAACGCCGCCGAAGGGATTCTGGTGGTGGGTGATGACGGTCTGATCCGCTTCGCTAACCCGGCGATGTCCCGCCTGCTCAATGCGACGGTCACCGAATTGCAAGGCGCGGAGTTTGTGGACTTCCTGCAAAAACCGCACGTGCCGGTGTGGGCTGACTCTGACATTTATGCCGGTTATCAACGGGGTGAGACCTGGCGCGTGCACGACGCAATCCTGCGCACCGCGCCGGGTCAGCAAGTGCCGGTGGCGCTGTCCTGTGCGCCATTGCCGTCCGAACAGCGAGCCATGGTGGTGACTGTGCTCGACATGTCGGTGGTCCGCCATCTGCATCAACAACTGGAGTTCCAGGCGGTCACAGACCCACTGACCGGGCTGCTCAATCGCCGTGGTTTTTACCAGACTGCGGAAAACCTGCTGTTGCGCGGTGAGCGTTCCGACAGTGTATGGGTGTTGTTGTACCTGGACCTCGATGGCTTCAAACGGGTCAACGATTCCTTGGGGCACGATGCCGGTGACCGAGTGCTGCGTTGGGTGTCCGAGCAGTTGAAAGCCTGTCTGCGGCCGTTCGACATTCTGGCGCGCATGGGCGGTGACGAGTTCACGGCGTTGCTCGATCTGGAGTTTCCCGAGCAAGCGGCGAAGATTGCCGAGAAGCTCATCGAGCGGATATCGATCTGTCAGCAGATTGAAGGGCTGGATGTGGTGCTCGGCGCGAGCATCGGCATTGCGACCTATCCCGATTGCGGCTCCAACCTTGATGGCTTGTTGCGCGCTTCAGACATCGCGATGTACGAGGCCAAGCGTGCCGGGCGTCAGCAATATCGCTTCTACGACCATGAAATGAACGGTCGTGCGCGCTCGCGGCTGATGCTCGAAGAAAGCGTGCGCACGGCCATCGAAAATCAGGATTTCAACCTGGTGTATCAACCCCAGGTGGCGATTGCCGACGGTCGCATTCGCGGGTTTGAAGCGTTGCTGCGCTGGCAGCATCCGAGTGTCGGCGATGTCCCGCCGGGGTTGTTTTTGCCGCTGCTGGAAGAGGCACGGCTGATCAGTCGCCTCGGTAGCTGGATATACCAGCACGCGGCCCAACAGCGAAAGGCCTGGGAAGGCCTGTTTGCCGAGGATCTGGTGCTCGCTGTGAGTTTGAGCAGCACCCAGTTCGGTATGCCGAATCTGGTCACCGAATTGCGTCAGGTGCTGGAGCGTCATGAGCTGCAGCCGTCTCAGCTGGAAGTTGAAATCACCGAAGATGCGTTGATACAAAATATTGATGAGTCACGTAAACAGCTGCGTCTGTTGCGTCACCTCGGGGTGCGGGTTGCGCTGGATGACTTTGGTTCGGGGCCGTGCTCGTTGGCACATTTACGCGATCTGGAGCTGGACACACTCAAGCTCGACCGGCACTTGATTGCCCGGATACCCGATTCGCCCCGGGATGCAGCGCTGGCGCGCAGCGTCATTGAGTTGTGCAAGCAATTCGGGATGCTGGTGATCGCCGAAGGTGTGGAGACCGTTGCGCAGTATCGATGGCTTGAGGCCAACGGTTGTCAGTATGTGCAAGGTTTCCTGGTGGCCAGGCCGCTGATGGCCGAGGATGCCGCTGGCTTTGCGCAGCCGTTTGACTGGAGCGCGCTGACCGCCTGAATTCGCTACACTGGCGGTCTTTCGTCACTCTGTTGTTGACCCATGACCGCGCTGAAGTACCTCCAGGCTTATCCCGCTGCCTTGCAAGATCAAGTGCGCCAGTTGATCGATCAGGATCGGCTGGGCGACTACCTGAGCCAGCGTTACCCGGACAAGCACGCGGTGCAGAGTGACAAGGCGCTGTACAGCTACGCGCTGGAGTTGAAACAGGAATACCTGCGCAATGCGCCAGCCATCGACAAGGTGCTGTTCGACAACCGCCTCGACCTGACCCACCGTGCCCTCGGCTTGCACACGGCGATCTCGCGGGTGCAGGGTGGCAAGCTCAAGGCCAAGAAAGAAATTCGCATCGCCTCGTTATTCAAGGACGCCGCACCGCAGTTCCTGAAAATGATCGTGGTGCATGAACTCGCACACTTCAAGGAGTCCGATCACAACAAGGCGTTCTACAAGCTGTGCGAGCATATGCTGCCGGGCTATCACCAGCTGGAGTTCGACTTGCGGGTGTATCTCACCTGGCGGGATATGCAATAGCAGATCTTTTAAACATGGAGCGGGTGAATGGACGTCAGCAAGACCAAGAGCAGCTTCTACCGCCGCCTGTACGTGGCGTACCTGATCGACAGCGGTCTGGCCAGCAATGTACCGGCGCTGACCGAAGTGACCGGTATGCCGCGGCGTACGGCTCAGGACACCATCGCCGCGTTGGCCGATCTGGATATCGTGTGCGAGTTCAAGCAGGAAGAGGGCGCGCGCAATCATGCCGGGCGTTATCGGATCCTGAGCTGGGGGGCGATTGATCCGCGCTGGATCGAACAGCATGTGCAGCAGATCAAAGCGGTGCTGGAGTATCCCTGACGGAGGTGCTTGATCGTTCCCACGCAGAGCATGGGAACGATCATTCGGGGCGACGCATCCCGAT
This sequence comes from Pseudomonas sp. H3(2019), assembly GCF_007713465.1. Taxonomy (GTDB): domain Bacteria; phylum Pseudomonadota; class Gammaproteobacteria; order Pseudomonadales; family Pseudomonadaceae; genus Aquipseudomonas. The sequence goes on from NZ_VMSG01000001.1 coordinate 313,699, forward strand.
ATGCGGAATGTCATCTTCCAGATATTCCTCACCCACCACCACAAACCCATACCGCCCGTAATACCCCTGCAAATGCGCCTGGGCCGACAGAAAGATCGGCACTTCAGGCCAGTATTTCTCAGCCTGTATCAACGCCTGACTCATCAACTCATGACCCAGGCCCTGGCCTCGCGCCTGTGGAGCAATCACCACTCGCCCAATCACCACGTCGCCGCCCTGTGAGATCGGGTCGAGCAAACGCAGGTAGGCCACCAGCCGATCACCGTCCCAAGCCATCAAATGGCAGGTGTCGCCGTCCAGATCCAGCCCATCGACTTCCTGATAGGCGCATTTCTGCTCGACGACGAACACCTCCGTGCGCAACTGCAAAATAGCGTACAGCTGTTCTTTACCCAGATCGCTGTGGTGTTTGCAGACCCAATCAATTGTCATCTTCACACTCCTTGAACAACGTCGCTTCGATACTAAGCGTCCCGTTACCGGATGTCTTGTGGCATAAAAAACTGTGAAAAAGGCCAAAATGCCATCATTCATTTCTCGCGACGTTGTCTTCTTTGTGTAATCTGATTTTCAGCGGTTTGTTGTGGCTTCAATGAGCTACTGTTAGGGCCGGGGTTGTGGCCGTGATTCGACACACCGCCCTTCGAGTTTTGGCTAAAAACACGCTGGGCTGCCCGCCCGCTAAGGATGTTTTAGCATGCCGCGATTGCATCGAGCTGTTGTTTTGATTGGATTGCTGTTGCTGGCCCAGAGCGCCACAGCGGAAAAACTGCGTCTGGTGGCCGATGCCTGGCCACCCTTTACCGATGCCACGCTGGTCAATGGCGGAGTGGCAACCGACATTGTCAGTACCGCGCTGGCGCGGGCGGGTTATGCCAGTGATTTCGAGCAGGTACCTTGGGCCAGGGCTTTGCTGGGTGTAGGCGAAGGGCGTTACGACGTGCTGGTCAATGCCTGGTTCAACGAAGAGCGAACCCACATCGGGCAGTTTTCCAGTGAGTATCTGCTCAATCGGATACGTTTCCTCAAGCGTAAAGACACGCCGATCGAATACAACAACTTGCAGCAACTGCACACCTATCCGGTTGCTGTGGTGCGCGGCTACGCCTATTCGCCCGAGTTTGACGGCGACATTGCCTTGCAGAAAGTTCAGGTGCACAGCTTCCCCATGGCGGTACGCATGCTCGCCGCTGACCGGGTGAAGCTGACTCTGGAAGATGAATACGTCGCCCGTTATTACCTGGCGCGCGAATCACCCAAGGTGCGCAATGCCGTGGAGTTTCTGCCCAACCCTCTGAGCGAAAACAGCCTGCACATTCTGGTCAGCCTGAAGCACCCCGACCATGAGCAGATTGTTGCCGGATTCGACCGCGAGATTGCAGCGATGAAGGCTGATGGCAGCTATGAGCGATTGCTCAGGCAGCATGGGATGTGACGTCTGCTGTTGTGGCGAGGGAGCAAGCTCGCTCGCCCCAGGGGCGCGCGCATACTCTCAATCCTCGCTCGTATCCTTGATCAAATGCGCCGCCAACGTTCTTAACGGTCCCAATTGCCGGCAGATCAACCCCAGTTGTGTTTGCACCAGCCGCTGACCTTCATCGATCTCGTCAGGCATTTGTTCGAGCTCGGCGGCCAGGGCTTCTTCGTCGTCGCTCTGAATCGCAATCGGCGATTTGCTCGCCAACCCTTGGGCAATTTCGTCGATGCTGGTCGCCAGGCTAACGCCGGCACCGTTGATCAACTGTTCCCGAATGTCAGTGGGTAGCTGGATTTCGCGGTGGGCGCCGAGGCCCGAGAGGTAGCTGAGCAAGGTGTGGGAAAGCACCAGGAAACGGAAACCGACGTCGGCCTCCTTACGGAAATGCCCCGGCTCCATGAGCATGTTGGCCAAGGTGGTCGACAGCGCCGCATCGGCGTTGTGGGCGTTGCGTCGAGCCAGCCGATAGGCCAGGTCATCACGTTTGCCGACAGCGTATTGCTGCATGATCTGGCGCAGGTAAATGCTGTTGCAGGTGAGGGTGTTGGCCAGCACTTTGTTCAGCCGTCGACCTTGCCAGTCCGGCAGGAACAGCAGCACCGCCAGCCCCGCAATCAGGCCGCCGAGCAAGGTGTCGAGCAGCCTTGGCAGGAACAGCCCGTAGCCGTCGCCGACCTGGTTGAAGCAGAACAGGATCATCAAGGTGATTGCCGCAGTCGCCAGCGTGTAGCGGGTGGTGCGGTTGATAAAGAACACCACGCCGGCGGCAATCGCGAAGCTCGACTGCACCAGTGGGTTGGGGAACAGATCGAACAACGCCCAGGCCAGGGTCAGGCCGATCGCCGTGCCAAGGATCCGCTGACCGAGTTTGCGCCGAGTGGCGCCATAGTTCGGTTGGCAGACAAACAGTGTGGTGAGGATGATCCAATAGCCCTGCGATGGGTGGATCAAATGCACCATGCCATAGCCGACGGTCAGGGCCAGAGGCAAACGCAGGGCATGCCGGAACAACAACGAGGTCGGCGTCAGCTGCGTGCGCAGGCGCGTCCAGACGTCCTTGAGGTTGCGCGGTGAACGGTCGAGCAGGCTGCTGTCGCTGGCGTCGGCCAGGCTGTCGGGGTTACTCGCGTCGCTGAGCAAGCGGTCAAGGGTGCCGAGGTTGGCTGCCAGTGCGCGCAATGAGCGCAGCAAACCGCGCCAGGCCGGGTTGCTCTGGATGCGCAAGTGTTCGAGGGAGGCGTGCAGGTCGCTCAGGGCTTCGGCAAAGCTGTCGTCATAGACGAACGGCTGGCGCATCTGGATCGACTCGGCCAATGCCCGGCAGGCTTTGCCTTGCTGGCGCAGCAGGCGTTGGCAGCGAAACAGTACGTCGCTATGGAAAAAGGCCTCGGCCAGGGCGTTGTACGGATAGTGCGAAGAACTGGCGCGTTCGTGGATGTCCTGGGCGAGGAAATACAGCTTCAGGTAACGACTGACTTTCGACCCCGGCCGACCGTTGCCGACCCGGTGCAGGATGATTTCCTTGGCAGCGTTGAGCGCCGCGACCACGCGACCATTCTGCTGCGCCAGTTCCAGTCGCCGGGCTTCGACGTCCATCTGACGGATCGGCTCGAACAGCGATGATTTGAGCTTCAGGTAAAACCCCAGCTCGCGAAACAACCGCGCCAGGCTCTGTTGCACCGGCTGGTTGGAAAACAGTGCCTGCCACAGCACCGAGAGCAAGCCATACCAGGCGGCGCCGGCCACCAGCAGCACCGGTTCATGCCAGAAATCGGTGACTGCGCCGCCGCGCTGGTCGACACCAATCATGGTGTACACCGACAGAATCAACGTCGCCGAGGCAATTGCGCCATAGCGTTCGCCCAAGGCCCCCAGCATGGTCAGGCCGAAACTGGCCAGAGCCAGGGCGAACACGAAAATGTACGGATAGGGGAATAGCAGCTCGACCGAGAACGCGGCAACGCTGAAGCACACCAGCGTCACGGCCAGCGCATTGAGACGGCCCTGCCAACTGTCGTCGGTCTCGGCCAGGGCGCTGGCGATAATCCCCAGGAACAGCGGGATCAGCAGGCCCATTTCATTTTGATACCAACACAGCGCCATGGTGCCGGTCAGGGCGATGAACACCCGCACGCTGTAGCTGAATTTATCCAGCGCCCAAAGGCGACGCAGAGTCTGACGAAACGAGGTCGATGGCATGACGTGCGGAGGCCTTCCGGGGCAATGCAGCTAAATTGAGCCAGTAATGACGACGACGCAATGGCGCCGATCACATCTGACAGCAAAAACTGTTCCTAAGGAGATCCACACAAAACAAAATGTGTACGACTTTGGATCAGACGTACTGCGCCGCCGCATAACCCGAGGCCCAGGCCCATTGGAAGTTGAAACCACCCAGGTGACCGGTGACGTCCAGCACTTCGCCGATGAAGTACAGGCCAGGGCTTTTCAGCGATTCCATGGTTTTGGACGAGACTTCGTGAGTGTCGACGCCGCCGAGCGTGACTTCGGCAGTGCGATAGCCTTCGGTGCCGGCCGGGACCAGTGTCCAGCTCGCCAGTTTGGCAGCGATATCGGCCAGCTCCGCATGGGTGTACTGCTTCATCGGCTTGGAGACGAACCAGTTGTCGGCCAGCAGGTTGGCCATCTTCTTGGTGAAAATCTCGCCGAGCAGGGTTTTCAGTTCGCTGTTCGGGCGCTCGGCTTGCTGCTGTTGCAGCCAGCTCGGCACGTCGTGGTCGGGCATCAGATTGATTTCGACTGCGTCACCGGATTGCCAGAATGACGAAATCTGCAAAATCGCCGGGCCGCTAAGGCCGCGGTGGGTGAACAGGATGTTCTCGCGAAAGCTCTGATCGTTGCAGCTCACCAGGCAATCCACCGACGTACCGGACAGCTCGGTGCACAGCTCTTTGAGCTGGTCGGTGATGGTGAACGGCACCAGGCCGGCACGGGTCGGCAGCAACTGGTGGCCGAACTGCTTGGCCACCTGATAACCGAAACCGGTCGCGCCCAGGGTCGGAATCGACAGGCCGCCGGTGGCGATCACCAGCGACTCGCAGGTCAACTGGCCCAACGTGGTTTCCAGCAGGTAACCGCTTTCGAGTTTCTCGATCTGCTGGATCGACGTGTCGAGGTGCAGGCTGACGCCGACCTGATCGCACTCGTCGAGGAGCATGCCGAGGATGTCGCTGGATTTGTTATCGCAGAACAGCTGGCCGAGCTTTTTCTCGTGGTACGGCACGCCGTGCTTGGCCACCATCCCGATGAAATCCCATTGGGTGTAGCGCGCCAGCGCGGATTTGCAGAAATGCGCGTTTTGCGAGAGAAAATTGCTCGGCTCGGTGTACATGTTGGTGAAATTGCAGCGGCCACCACCGGACATGAGGATTTTCTTGCCGGCCTTGTTTGCGTGGTCGAGCAACATCACTTTGCGCCCGCGCCCGGCGGCAGTCAGCGCACACATCAACCCAGCGGCGCCAGCGCCAATGATCACGACTTCGGTAGAGCGCAAAACGGTGTCCTCACATAGTACTCAGATCGTTCCCACGCTCTGCGTGGGAATGCCGCCATGGACGCTCTGCGTCCTCTTTGTGACGCGGAGCGTCACGGGATGCATTCCCACGCAGAGCGTGGGAACGATCAGGATCAGAGAATACGTACGCGCAGCGAGCGGCCTTTGATCTTGCCGTCGTTCAGGCGCTGCAAGGCTTGCTTGGCGATCCCGCGCTCCACGGCGACATAGGCCTGGTAGTCGAAGATCGCGATCTTGCCGACCTGGGCGCCTGGAACGCCGGCGTCGCCGGTCAGTGCGCCAAGGATGTCACCCGGGCGAACCTTGTCTTTACGGCCAGCACCAATGCACAGGGTGCTCATGGCCGGCAGCAGCGGCGCGCCGCCCTGTGAGGTCAGGCTGTCCAGTTGATCCCAGCTCAGCGGCGACTTCTGCAGTTGCTCGATGGCTTGGGCGCGATGGGCTTCGGACGGCGCTACCAGGCTGATGGCGATGCCTTTCTCACCGGCACGACCGGTACGGCCAACGCGGTGGATGTGGATTTCCGAGTCGCGGGCCAGTTCGACGTTGACCACCATGTCCAACGCATCGATGTCCAGACCACGGGCGGCGACGTCGGTGGCGACCAATACCGAGGTGCTGCGGTTGGCGAACATTGCCAGGACCTGGTCGCGATCACGCTGTTCCAGGTCACCGTGCAGGCCAACGGCCGAGATGCCTTTGGCGGTCAGGTGGTCGACGGTTTCCTGCACTTGCTGCTTGGTGAAGCAGAAAGCGACGGTGGATTGCGGGCGGTAATGGGCGAGGACCTTGACCACCGCGTCCATGCGTTCTTCCGGCGAAATCTCGAAGAAGCGCTGTTCGATCTGCGTGTCGTCGTGGAACGCCTCGGCTTTCACTTGCTGCGGGTTACGCATGAACTTCGATGCCAACTGCTTGATGCTCACCGGGTAAGTGGCGGAGAACAGCAGGGTCTGGCGACGCTCAGGGCACTGGGCAATGATTTCTTCGATGGAATCGTAGAAACCCATGTCGAGCATGCGGTCGGCTTCGTCGAGGATCAGCGTGTTCAGGCCGTGGAGCACCAGCGAACCCTTGCGCAGGTGCTGCTGGATGCGCCCCGGAGTGCCAACGATGATGTGCGCGCCGTGCTCCAGCGAGCCGATCTGCGGGCCAAAGGACACGCCGCCACACAGGGTCAGGACCTTGATGTTGTCTTCGGCGCGGGCCAGACGACGGATTTCCTTGGCAACCTGGTCAGCCAGCTCGCGAGTCGGGCAGATTACCAACGCCTGGCAGCCAAAGAAGCGCGGATTGATCGGGTTCAGCAGGCCGATACCGAAGGCGGCGGTTTTGCCGCTGCCGGTCTTGGCCTGGGCGATCAGGTCCATCCCCTTGAGGATCACCGGCAAGCTTTGCGCCTGGATCGGCGTCATCTGGGCATAACCGAGGGAGTCGAGGTTAGCCAGCATGGCGGCGGACAGCGGCAAAGTATTAAAAGCGGTGGCGATGGTGGTCACGGGACTGGCCTGCAAAACAAAATGTCGCGCAGTGTACCAGCCCTGTGGCCATTCGCCCTAAGGCTCTATGTGTTCTTCCGGACGCTTGACGCGCCGTCCGTCTTCTCTCGACAGTTGCGAGAAGATCGTCGCGGCGAGCATTGCCATGATGCCGACGGTCACAAAGGTCAGCTGGAACGCGCCCAACACCGTGTTCACGCCATCATTGCCGACCTCTGCCGTGAAGCCGCCCAGCAGGGCGCCGGCGCAGGCAACGCCGAGACTCAGCGACAACTGCGCGACCACTGACAGCAGGCTGTTGCCGCTGCTGGCGCTGGCGTCGTCGAGGTCGATCAGGGTCACGGTGTTCATCGCCGTGAACTGTAAGGAGTTGATCGCCCCGAGTATCGCCAACTGCACCAGCAGCAACCAATAAGGCGTCTGCTCGCTGACCAGCCCCATGCTCGCCAGCATGATCCCCAGCGCCAGGGTGTTGCCGGTGAGCACGATGCGATAACCCAGGCGCTCGATCAGCGGTCGCGCGATCGACTTGGCAAACATCGCCGCCGCGGCCAGCGGCAACATGCTCATCCCCGCCAGGGAGGGCGAGTAGCCCAAGGCAACCTGTAGCAGCAACGGCACCAGAAACGGCAGGGCGCCGCTGCCGAGCCGGGCGAACAGGTTGCCGAGAATCCCCACGGCAAAGGTCCGGGTCTTGAACAGTGCGGGTGCGAACAGCGGATTGTCGATATGCCCGGCCCGCAGCCAATAAGCCGCCAGGCACGCCATACCGCCAAACAGCAGCAACATCACCCGCAGGTGCGGCAGGTGCAACTCGCCCAGGCCCTCCATGGCAATGGTGATCAGCACCATCGCCGCGCCGAACAGCAGGAAACCCAAGCCATCGAAGCGCGTTCGCTCACTGCCGCGCAGGTCCGGGATGAACTTCCAGACCGCGTAGCAACCGACCAGCCCGACCGGCAGGTTGATCAGGAAGATCCAGTGCCAGGTCAGGTATTGCACCATCCAGCCGCCCATGGTCGGACCGATCAACGGCCCGAGCAGGCCGGGAATGGTGATGAAGCCCAAGATCCGCACCAGCTCCGAACGCGGGTAAGCGCGCAGCACCACCAGTCGCCCGACCGGTAGCATCAATGCGCCGCCCAGCCCCTGAATCACCCGGGCGCCGACCAGCATGGTCAAGGTGCTGGAGAGCGCACAGAGTAAGGAACCGAGGCTGAACAAGAGGATCGCACCGAAGAAGATTTTCTTGGTGCCGAAGCGGTCGGCGATCCAGCCCGACGCCGGAATCAGCAAGGCGACCGTGAGCATGTAGGCGATGATCACACCCTGCATGCGCAGCGGGTCTTCGGCCAGGTCACGGGCCATGGCGGGCAGGGCGGTGTTGAGGATGGTCCCGTCGAGGGACTGCATGAAAAACGCAATCGCCACCACCCAGGGGACCCAGCGGGCGGTGATGGCATCAAGAGTCGGACGGTTGGGCATGGGACCTCGTGTTTTGGAGATGATCGTTCCCACTCTCTGCGTGGGAGCGATCAATTGTGTTTACAGGGTCAACGTCAGGCGGCTGACCAGCGCTCCCGGCAACACCGCCGAGGCCGTGGCCCGTTGGCTGTAGGTGCTGGGCGACAAAATCAGCTCACGCTCACGGGTCAACGCTTCCAGCTGCGTACCGAGCAGGCTGTAGGCGCTGTCATCGAAGCGCATGGTACTGACCGGTGCCTGAATCTCGCCGTTTTCGACCCAGAAGGTCGCGAAACGGGTCATGCCGGTCAAGCGTGCGGCCGGTTGGTCCGAGTAATTCAGGTACCACAGGTTGCTGATGTACAGACCGGTGCCGAGCTGTTTGAGAATCTCGGCTTCAGGCAATACACCGGCGGCCATGTTCAAGGCGCTTGGCGACTCGCCGCCACCGGCACCGTTGGCGGTCAGGCCGTATTCGGCGGCGCTGCGCGAACCCACCAGCCGTTCGCCAGCCTTGCCCGCAACAATCAACCCGAGATCGCTGCGCGGGTAGCCTTCGCCGGAAAACGCCGGGCTCAGGGAACCACTGACTTTTTCATCCAGCGAGAGCAAGGGGCTGAAGGCGCTATCACCGGCGTAGAGTTTTTGCAGCGGGCTGCTTTTGCTGGCAATCGACTGCGCGGAGAAACCACCCCAGCAGAGCATGCCGACGATCTCTTCCAGCGCGGCCGGCGCCAGATAGGCGCGGTACTGACCCGGCGCCAACGTGCGCAGTGGCCGCCCCAGGAACTCCAGTTGCTCGCGAGCTTGCTGGAAGCGTTTGGCGAAACCTTCGCTGTTCCAGTCGTGCCCGGCGTAGCTGGCTTTCACCGCTTGGCCGTTGGCATGGAACAGGCTGAAATCGAAATTGAAGCTGTTGGCCTGATGCCAGCCAAAGGCGCCGGACGAACTGGCGAAACCCCGGCTGACAGGCCCGGCGGCGTAGAAGCCGACCAGATCGAGACCTTCGGCGGCGCGGGCGATTTCGGCAACCACCTGCTCGGTGTCCGGCAACGGGTGATCCTGCACGTTTTTGCTCTGCCAGCTCTCGTGGTTGAGCAGCAGATACGGATCCTGCGGCAACAACGGCAGGGTCTCGCGCAGTTGTTGCAGACCTTCGGCCAGACGCTGAAGGTCGACCTCGGGATCACCGGCGAGGGTGATGCTGAGGTCCGCGTGCCGACCGTCATTGATCAGTTTGAAACCGACACTGGCCTGCTGGACCTGGCCAGCCTGACGCACCTTGGCGTGGTTGAAGCGCACAAACGCCGACGATTCAGCGGCGTAGCTCAGGGTGAACTGCTCAGGCTCGCGCACCGCGCTGCGCAACCAGGCCACCAGTCCTTTGAATTGCTCGACCTGACTCAATGCCGTGCTCATCAGGCGTCTCCTCCAAACACGTCAATGTTGCTGAACACGCAGGCCGGCGAAGCGTGGCCGACGCGGATCACCTGATTCGGTTCGCCCTTGCCGCAGTTCGGCGTGCCCAGCACCTTGAAGGTGCCGACGTCGCCAACGGCGCTGAGGTTGCGCCAGAACTGCGCAGAAATTCCCCGGTAGTTCGGGTTTTTCACCACGCCTTTGAGTTCGCCGTTTTCAATCAACTGACCCCATTCGCAGCCGAACTGGAATTTATTCCGTGCGTCGTCAATTGACCATGAGCGGTTAGTCGACATCAGCACGCCGTGTTCAATGCCACTGATTAGCTGTTCGAGCGACTGGTCGCCGGGCTCGATGTTGAGGTTGGCCATGCGGTCGATGGGCGGACGGTTCCAGCCGCAGGCGCGGCTGTTGGCGACGCCGTCGAGACCTGCACGAAATTGCGACAGCGCACCACCCAGCGGACGAATCAACAAGCCTTCGTGGATCAGGAATTGTTTGCTCGCCGCCGTGCCATCGTCATCATGACCATAGCTGGCGAGTTGCTCGGGAATGTCCGGGTCGAAGGTCACGTTGAGCAGTTCGGAGCCGTATTGCAGGCTGCCGAAATCGCTGGTTTTGACGAAGCTGGTGCCGGCGTAGTTGCGCTCGTCGCCGAGGATGCGGTCCAGTTCCAGCGGGTGACCGATGGACTCGTGGATCTGCAGCATCATCTGGTCCGGCATCAGCAGCAGGTCGCGTTTGCCTTGCGGGGTGTTGGGGGCCAGCAGCAATTGCAGCGCCTGGTCGGCGACGTGCGGGCCGGCGCCGATCAGGCCGCAGCGGCTGATTACGTCTGCGCCGCCTTGCTGGCCGAAGTTTTCGCGGCCCAGGCTGCGGGTCTGGCTGTCGTTACCGTTGTAGGCGGTGACATCCAGTCCTGGGTAGACGAAGCGTTGCGCTTGACGCAGTTCGGCGCCGGCACTGTTGAGGTAGATCTGCTCGACATGGGTGATGCCGATGCTGACCTGCCAGTTCACCAGTCGCTCGTCCTTGGGCACGGCGGCGGATTCGGCGCCGAGCAGTTGGTAGCAATCGCTGAGGGACGGGAAGGGTTGTTCCAGATTCGGTGAAAGGTAATCGGCGCGCTCGCTGGAAACCGTTTGCTGGCGCAGGTCGAGCAGGGCGTGGGCGGCAATCGAGCGAGCCTGTCGTTCGGCGCGGTCGAGGGCGGCTTGCAGGCCTGATGGCGACAGGTCGTTGGTCGCGGCATAGGCTTCGACGCCATTGACCCGTGCAGTCAGCATCGCCCCTTCGTCACGGCTCAGGCTTGGAGGCTCGGCAACGTTTTTGCGTACCGACAGGTACTGACCCGATTCGCGCACATAGCGCAGCGAAAAAAACTCGGCGCCCGTGCGCAAGGCAGCGAAACGCTGCTTGAGCTGGGGGTGGAAATCGAACATGCGGGGACCTCCCTATTTAGATCGTTCCCACGCTCTGCGTGGGAATGCAGCCAGTGACGCTCCGCGTCACAGATCACGAGCGGACGCTGAGCGTCCATTGATGCATTCCCACGCGGAGCATGGGAACGATCATCGGTCAGTTAAACCGGGCATCCCTTGGCGCGCAGGATGGCGTCAAACCGATCCGGGTCCAGCGTTCCGGCTTCGATAGCCGCCAGCGTAGCCTTTTCTCGGGCCAGCAGGTCGTGGCAACGCACCAGCAGTTCCGGCAGTTCGCTGCGCGATGCAGCCACCACGCCGTCACCGTCGCCAATCATCAGGTCTCCAGGGGCAACCAGCATGCCGGCGCAGGAAATCGGTACGTTGATTTCGCCGCCACCGTCGGTGCTCGGGCCACGGTGTACGCCGCCGATGGCGTAGGCCGGCAGTTCACCGGTTTGCCACTCGTCGAGGTCACGCAGGGCGCCGTTGATCACCACGCCGACGATCCCGGCCTTGAGGGCCATGGCGCGCATGATGCCGCCGAACACGGCGCGGGTCAGGTCGGCACTGCCGTCGATCACCAGCACGTCACCCGGGCGGGCCATCTGCATGGCTTTGAGGATCATCAGGTTGTCGCCGGGACGCACGCGAACCGTCAGGGCACTGCCGAGCATCGGCGCATTGCCGTGGAAGGCTTTCAAACCCAGGCCACCGACGTTGCGACCCAGACAGTCGCTGACGGCCGCTGCGGGGATCTTGCTGAATTCCTTCAGCCACTTCGGATCGAGGGGTTCTACGTTGGGATTGATCAGGTAGCCGGTGGGCCATTTGCTCGAAGACACGACATCAAACATGAGTAAGCCTCGTGGCCAGCCAAGTGGCGGCTTGTCGATGGGGGGCGGGGGGTGAAACGTTTGCGCGGTGACTAGAGTAGGCCTGCGCGGGGGCTAGGATCAAGGGTGAAAGGGGGAAGGGGGTGAAGTGATCGTTCCCACGCTCCCGCGTGGGAATGCCGCCATGGACGCTCTGCGTCCGCCGGTGACGCAGAGCGTCACGGGATGCATTCCCACGCAGAGCGTGGGAACGATCTGGGAACTCGATTACTGCGCCGTAGGGCCCACTTCACGCAACGGCTTGCCACGTACCGGGGCGTCGCCCGCGACGTAGTACTTGGCCTTGCTGCGAGGCAGTGGCTGACGACCACGGATCTTGTCGGCGATTTTCTCGGCGATCATGATCGTTGGTGCGTTCAGGTTACCGGTGGTGATCAGCGGCATGATCGAGGCATCGACTACGCGCAGGCCTTGCATCCCGTGGACGCGACCCTGGCCATCGACCACAGCCATTTCGTCGGTGCCCATTTTGCACGAGCAGGACGGGTGGAACGCGGTTTCGGCGTGTTCACGGATGAACTTGTCGAGCTGCTCATCGGTTTGCACCTCGATGCCTGGGCTCAGCTCGCGACCACGGAACGCGTCGAGTGCCGGCTGCTGCATGATTTCACGGGTCAGGCGGATGCCATCGCGAAATTCCTGCCAGTCTTGCTCGGTGGCCATGTAGTTGAACAGGATGCTCGGGTGCTGGCGCGGATCCTTGGACTTGACCTGGATGCGGCCACGGCTTGGCGAACGCATGGAACCCATGTGCGCCTGGAAGCCGTGCTCTTTCACACCGTTGCTGCCGTTGTAGTTAATCGCCACCGGCAGGAAGTGGTACTGAATGTTCGGCCATTCGAAGTCCGGACGCGTACGGATAAAACCGCCAGCTTCGAACTGGTTGCTGGCGCCGATACCGGTGCCATTGAACAACCACTCGGCGCCAATGGCCGGCTGGTTGTACCAGAGCAGCGACGGGTACAGCGAAACCGGCTGGGTGCACGCGTATTGCAGGTACAGCTCCAGGTGGTCCTGCAGGTTCTCGCCGACGCCTGGCAGATCGTGAACCACCGGAATGTCGAGGCTCTTGAGCAGCTTGGCCGGGCCGACGCCGGAGCGTTGGAGGATTTGCGGCGAAGCAATCGCGCCGCTGCACAGCAACACTTCTTTGCGTGCACGGGCTTCAACCGGCTCTTCGGCGCTGCCCACCAGGTAACGTACGCCGACTGCACGCTTGCCTTCGAACAGAATCTTGTCGGTCAGGGCGTGGGTGACGATGTTCAGGGTCGAACGCTTTTTGGCGATGTCCAGGTAGCCGCGTGCGGTGCTGGAGCGACGGCCTTTAGGCGTCACGGTACGGTCCATCGGGCCGAAACCTTCCTGCTGGTAACCGTTCAGGTCGGAAGTCGCGGGGTAACCGGCCTGCACGCCTGCTTCAACCATCGCGTGGAACAGCGGGTTGTTGCCGGCTTTAGGCGTGGTCACGCTGACCGGGCCTTCGCCACCGTGGTAGTCGTTCGGGCCGATGTCGCGGGTTTCCGCTTTGCGGAAATACGGCAGGCAGTCCAGGTAGCTCCAGTCTTCCAGGCCAGGGTTTTTCGCCCAGCCGTCGTAGTCCATGGCGTTACCGCGGATGTAGCACATGCCGTTGATCAGCGAAGAACCGCCGAGGCCCTTGCCGCGACCGCATTCCATCCGGCGGCCGTCCATGTGTGGCTCTGGATCGGTCTCGTAGGCCCAGTTGTAGCGACGGCCTTGCAGCGGGAACGCCAGTGCCGCAGGCATTTGCGTGCGGAAGTCGAAACGGTAGTCCGGGCCACCGGCTTCGAGCAGCAGGACGGTGACGCCTTGGTCTTCAGTCAGACGGGTCGCCAGGGTGTTACCGGCAGAGCCGGCCCCGATGATGATGTAGTCATACTCTGTGGTCATGAGATCTCCGGGAGCTGCAAGCTTCAAGCTTCAAGCTGCAAGAAAAAGCAGCGAGCGGTGTTTCTTCGGATGAGGTGCGGCAAGCACAGGCTGCTGTTGATCTTGCTTCTAACTTGCAGCTTGAAGCTTGCCGCTTGTGGCTGATCAGAACACTGATGTGTAATCGCCCAGCTCGACCTGTACCGATTTGATGCGGGTGAAGTTGTTCAGCGAGCTGATCCCGTTCTCACGGCCCACGCCCGATTGCTTGTAGCCGCCGACCGGCATCTTGGCGTCGGACTCGCCCCAGGCATTGATCCAGCAGATACCGGCTTCCAGTTGATGAATCACGCGGTGCGCGCGGTTCAGGTCGCGGGTCACGACGCCGGCGGCCAGGCCGAACTCGGTGTCGTTGGCGCGGCGGATCACTTCTTCTTCGGTTTCGTAAGTCAGGATGCTCATCACCGGGCCAAAGATTTCTTCACGAACGATGGTCATCTCGTCGGTGCAGTCGGTGAACACGGTCGGTGCCACGAACGCGCCTTTGGCGAATTCGCCTTGGGTCAGACGCTCGCCGCCGCACAGCAGGCGCGCGCCTTCTTCCTTGCCTTTGGCGATGTAGCCCAGCACGCTTTCCATGTGGGCGAAGCTGACCAGCGGGCCGAAGTTGGTGTTTTCGTCTTGCGGGTTGCCGACGCGGATGCGCGCAACGCGTTCCACGATCTTGGCTTCGAAAGCGGCTTTCAGGTGGCTCGGTACGAACACGCGAGTGCCGTTGGTGCAGACCTGACCGGAGCTGTAGAAGTTGGCCATCATCGCGGTGTCGGCGGCGCGATCGAGGTCGGCGTCGTCGAAAATGATCAGCGGGGATTTGCCGCCCAGTTCCATGGTCACGTCTTTCAAGGACGAACCGGAAGCACTGGCCATGACCTTCTTGCCAGTGTCGGTGCCGCCGGTGAAGGAGATTTTTTCGATGCGTGGGTGCTCGGTCAGCCAGGTGCCGACTTCACGGCCGCTACCGGTCAGAACGTTGAACACGCCCGCTGGCAGGCCCGCTTCGGTGTAGATCTCAGCCAGTTTCAGGGTGGTCAGGGAAGTGACTTCGCTTGGCTTGAAGATCATCGCGTTACCGGCTGCCAGGGCTGGAGCGGATTTCCACAGGGCGATCTGGATCGGGTAGTTCCACGCGCCGATACCGGCCACGATGCCCAGTGGCTCGCGACGGGTGTAAACGAACGAGGTGGTGCGCAGCGGGATTTGCTCGCCTTCGATGGCCGGCACCAGGCCTGCGTAGTATTCCAGCACGTCAGCGCCGGTGACGATGTCGACGTAGCGGGTTTCGGAGTACGCCTTGCCGGTGTCCAGGGTTTCCAGGGCGGCCAGTTCATCGTTGCGCTCGCGCAGGATTTCAACGGCACGACGCAGGATGCGCGAACGCTCCATTGCCGTCATCGCTGCCCAGATTTTCTGGCCCTTTTCGGCGCTGACGACAGCGCGCTCGACGTCGGCGAAGGTTGCACGTTGCACTGTGGCGAGAACTTCACCGTTAGCCGGGTTGATGGCTTCGAAGGTGGCGTCGCCGCTGGCAGAGGAGTAACCGCCGTCGATGTAAAGTTTTTGCAGTTCGAAACGGGCCATAGAGTCCTCGCAAGTGCATTGGTGATTGGTGTGAGCCACTGGGCGTGCCGTAAAGCCTGGGCACGTTGATCAGTCGCCGTTCAGGGGCCGAGCGGTTATGTGTGCTCTAGCAGCTCCTGTTTAGCCAGTTGGATATCCATATATTCGTAAGCGATTCGTTGCGCCTGCTCGGTGTCGAAAGCGTCTCCCGACAGCGCGCCGCGCAACCACAAACCGTCAATCAGAGCCGCCAGCCCGCGTGCTGCGCTGCGTGCCTGATCAAGCGGCAGCACTCGGCGGAACTCGCAGCACAGGTTGGAATACAGGCGGTGATCGTTGATCCGCTGCAACCTGTGTAAAGACGGTTGGTGCATGCTGGTTGCCCAGAAGGCCAACCAGGTTTTCATTGCCGGGCCATTGACCTGGCTGGCGTCGAAGTTGCCTTCGATAATCACCTGAAGATGAGCCCGCGGGCTGTTATCTCCCAGCGCCAGGCGGCGCGCGGTGACGTTCTCGCTGAGGACGTTCATCAGATACCGCATCGTGGCGGCGATCAGGCCATTCTTGTCCTGAAAATAGTGACTGATGATGCCATTCGAGACACCGGCCAAACGGGCGATCAGCGCAATGCTGGCGTCCCCCATCCCGACCCGATCGACGGCCTGCAATGTGGCTTCGATCAACTGCTGACGGCGGATGGGTTGCATACCGACCTTGGGCATCTTGCACATCTCCTTAGGCTTTCCGGTGGGCGAAAAATGGCTACCGGATTGAGGGCCAGTCTATTTTGTTTTTATTGAACGCTCAATCAACAAAAAACAAGGCCCAATAAAAAAGGGATCGCTCACCGTGATCCCTTTTTCATCCTGTCTTACCCCAGGTTCTTGCCGAGCAGCGCGTGATACAGCTCGCTGTCGCCGAGAATCCCCACCACATGATTGTTGTCGTGCAGCACCAGCTTGTTGCCGGTCTGATAACGAATCTGCAACGCGTCGCGCATGCCGATGTTCGAGTCCACCAGCGTTGGGCGACGGCCCAGGCCTTCCACCGCTTGCCCCGGTACCCAGTTCTGCAGGTCCAGGCTTGAACCGTTTTGGCGTGCACCCTTGATGGTGTTGCCTTCGGCCAGGTCCAGCCACGAGTCGCCGCCCGGATCCAGGCATACCGAGCCGTTGATGCGTTTGCAGTTGTCCAGCGTGCGCATCAGGCTGCGACCGCACAGTACGTTCAGCGGGTTGGTGTGCGCGACGAAGGTCCGCACGTAGTCATCGGCCGGGTTGAGGACGATTTCTTCCGGCTTGCTGTACTGGATGATCCGGCCGTCTTTCATGATTGCGATACGGCTGCCGAGTTTCAGCGCTTCATCAAGGTCGTGACTGACGAAGACGATGGTCTTGTGCAGCTTGCGTTGCAGTTCCAGCAGTTCGTCTTGCAGGCCCTGGCGAATCAGCGGGTCAAGTGCCGAGAAGGGTTCGTCCATCAGCAGAATGTCGGCGTCCATCGCCAGCGCACGGGCCAGGCCCACACGTTGCTGCATGCCGCCGGAGAGTTCGTCGGGCTTCTTGTTGCGCCATTGGGCCAGGCCGACCAGTTCGAGCTTTTCGTCGACCAACTGGCGACGTTCCTTCTCGGGACGACCCTGCATTTCGAGGCCGAAACTGATGTTCTCGCGCACTGTCAGCCAAGGCATCAGGGCAAACTTCTGGAACACCATGGCGATGCGCTTGGTACGCATCATTTTCAGTTCTGCCGGGGTGCATGAGGCGATGTCGATCTGGCGGCCTTCATGCTCGACGAACAGCTTGCCACGGCTGACCGTGTTCAAACCGTTGATGCAACGCAGCAGGCTGGATTTGCCGGAGCCGGAGAGGCCCATCAGCACGCAGATTTCGCCTTTCTCGATGTCCAGGCTGGCTTTTTCAACGCCAACGATTTGCCCGGTTTTCTTCAGGATCTGGTCGCGGGTCATGCCCTGGTCGAGCAGTTTCAGGGCTTCACGCGGGTCTTTGGAGAAGATCACGTCGACCTTGTCGAACCGAATTATGCTCATGCGTCACCCCCTACTACTTTAGCGTCGGGTTGTTTGCAGATACGGTCGAGCATGATCGCCAGCAGTACGATCGCCAACCCGGCTTCGAAGCCCAGGGCGATATCAGCAGTGTTCAATGCGTTGACCACGGGTTTGCCCAGACCATCAGCGCCCACCAGTGCTGCGATCACCACCATCGACAACGACAGCATGATGCACTGGGTGATACCGGCCGCGATGCTTGGCATGGCGTAGGGCAGTTCGATACGGGAGAGCAGTTGACGGCGCGAACAGCCAAAGGCCTTGCCGGCGTCCATCAGTTCTTGCGGCACATCGCGGATGCCCAGGTAGGTCAGACGGATAGGCGCGGCAATCGCGAACACTACCGTTGAAATCAGACCCGGGACCACACCCAGACCGAACAGGGTCAGGGTAGGAATGAGGTACACGAACGTCGGTACGGTCTGCATCAGATCGAGTACCGGACGCATCAGCGTGTAGAACATCGGTTTGTGCGCGGCGACGATGCCCAACGGCACGCCGATGACCACGCAGACCAGGGTGGCGAACAACACCTGGGCGAGGGTTTCCATGGTTTCCTGCCAGTAACCCAGATTGTGGATCAGCAGGAAGGAGGCGATGACGAAAACGGTCAGGCCCCATTTGCGTTGGATGAAGTGAGCCAGCAATGCGATCAATCCGATCAGTGCCAGCGGGTTGAACCAGGTCAGCGCAAACGTCACGCCGTGGATCATCGTTTCCAGTGTCGTGGCGATCGCATCGAATGTGCTGGCGCCGTGTTGCGTCAACCATTCAACGAAGGCAGCGATGTACTGGCCTAAAGGGATTTTCTGATCAATCAGCATGGTAGTGAACGTCCGCATGCAAGGAAAAAAACAGCCCGGGCGAGCGAACTCGCCCGGCGTCAACGATTACTGCGCAAGCTTGGCTTTCACGGCTTCCAGGCCAGGTTTACCGTCAATGGTGGTCACGCCAGCGAGCCAGGTATCGAGTACCTGTGGGTTCTTTTTCAGCCAGGCCTTGGCGGCGGCTTCAGGCTTCATCTTGTCGTCCAGGATGTTGCCCATCAGCGAGCTTTCCATGTCCACGTTGAACTCCAGGTTTTTCAGCAACTGGCCAACGTTGCTGCATTCCTGGCTGTAACCCTTGCGGGTGTTGGTCAGGACTGTCGCCGCACCGAAGTCCGGGCCGAAATAGTCGTCACCGCCGGTGAGGTACTGGATCTTGAAGCGCTTGTTCATCGGGTGCGGTGCCCAGCCCAGGAACACCACTGCGGTATCGCGCTTCTGAGCGCGGTCGACTTGCGAGAGCATGCCGGCTTCGCTGGACTCGACCACTTTGAAACCAGCGTCTTTGAGGCCGAAGGCGTTCTTGTCGATCATACTCTGGATCAGGCGGTTGCCATCGTTACCCGGCTCGATGCCATAGATCTTGCCGTCCAGCTCTTTCTTGAACTTGGCAATGTCCTTGAAGTCATGCAGCCCTTTGTCGTAAAGCGCTTGTGGCACCGCCAGGGTGTACTTGGCGCCCTTGAGGTTGGTGCGCACGGTTTCCACGGTGCCCGCATCGCGGTAGGCCTTGATGTCGTTTTCCATGGTCGGCATCCAGTTGCCGAGGAACACGTCCATGTTCTTGCCGTCAGCCAGGGACTTGTAAGTCACCGGTACGGAAATCATGGTGGTCTTGGTCTTGTAGCCCAAGGCGTCGAGCACGACGCTGGTGGTCGCCGTTGTGGCGGTGATGTCGGTCCAGCCGACATCGGAGAAGTTCACGGTACTGCACTGTGCCGGTTCTGTGGCGTGAGCCAGAAGCGGCAGACTCAGCATGGCGGCCAACAACAACGACGGGGAACCTATTTTCATGGGTGGACTCCTGAGTGTTTTTTTGGCGGTGTTCTGACCGCACTTATGGGTGTTGCGGTTGGAGGGCGTGTGACGACTGCTCTGCCACGGCGCCGTGCAATCGAGTCGAGACTGATCATGGACCAGTGAATTTCTGACGCCTACAGGGTGCGTCGTATCCAGTACAGGGATGGTCGCATCCAGTGTCGGTGAGGTCGTTTACAGCTTTATTCAGCGCTTTTTAGTCCTCTGAACTGTAAAAAAACGGCCCAAATGTGCCGTCTGCGGCCGGCGGCGTTGGTGGGCATGGGTACGTCGGTGTGAGACGTCGAGCGACATCGCAAAAGCCCGATGATGCGGTCATCTTGGCGGATTGCAGCTTGAGCGTAGCAGCTCCGTCACCGGGTGCTTTGACGCCTGGAATCTGCTCATCGAGGAGTCTCGCACGTCATGGCTATCAGTGTTTTCGACCTGTTCAAAATCGGTATTGGCCCCTCTAGTTCGCACACTGTGGGCCCTATGCGCGCTGCGGCATTGTTCGTCGAGTCGCTGCGCGAGAAAGCGCTGCTGGAGCAGGTGCACCGCATTGAGGTCCAGCTGTTCGGTTCGTTGTCGGCTACCGGCATCGGTCACGGCAGCGACAATGCGGTGATCATGGGCTTGATGGGCGAATGGCCGGATGCGATTGATCCGAGGCAAATCGGCATTCGCATCGACACCTTGCGTGAAACCCACACCCTGTTGCTCGACGGTCGCTTTCCGGTGCCTTTCATCTGGGCGCGGGACATGCGCCTGATCGACGAGAACCTGCCATTCCATCCGAATGCGATGACCCTGGTGGCTGAAGGTGAGCATGGCGAATTGCATCGCGACACCTACTATTCGGTCGGCGGTGGTTTTGTCGTAGATGAGGCGCAGGCCTCAAGCGGCGTGGTCGATCTGGACCGCACCGTGTTGCCTTACGATTTTTCCAGCGCGGTGGAGCTGCTTGCCCTGTGTCAGAAGCACAACCTGCGCGTCGCCGAGTTGATGATGGCGAACGAGAAGGTCTGGCGTTCGGAAGAGGAAATCCGCAGCGGCCTGATGAAACTCTGGCGCGCCATGCAGGACTGCGTCGAGCAGGGCCTCAAGCACGAAGGCATCCTGCCTGGCGGTCTGAATGTGCGCCGCCGCGCCGCTAAATTGCATCGCAGCCTGCAAGAGCTGAACAAGCCCAACGTGATCGGCTCGACCTTGAGCGCCATGGAGTGGGTCAACCTGTTCGCCCTCGCGGTCAACGAAGAAAATGCGGCGGGCGGGCGGATGGTCACGGCACCGACCAACGGTGCGGCAGGGATCATCCCGGCGGTGTTGCACTACTTTATGAAGTTCAGCGAGGTGGTGACGGACGCTAACGTCGTCGACTATTTCCTCGGTGCGGCAGCGGTCGGGATCCTGTGTAAAAAGAACGCCTCGATTTCCGGCGCTGAAGTCGGCTGTCAGGGCGAAGTCGGTTCGGCCTGCGCGATGGCGGCGGCCGGGTTGGCGGAAATTCTTGGCGCGACGCCGGAGCAACTCTGCAACGCCGCGGAAATCGGTCTGGAGCACAACCTTGGCCTGACGTGCGACCCGGTCGGCGGGCTGGTGCAGGTGCCGTGCATCGAGCGCAATGCGATTGCCGCGGTGAAGGCTATCAATGCGGCGCAAATGGCCTTGCGCGGTGACGGTCAGCACTTCATCTCGCTGGACCGGGTGATCCGCACCATGCGCGATACCGGCGCCGACATGCACGACAAATACAAAGAGACATCGCGCGGCGGGTTGGCGGTCAGCGCGGTTGAGTGCTGAGACCGCGATGGGGCCAGACCAGTCAAATCTGCGCGCTAAGTGAACACTGATCCAACTGAGCGCCACCTTTTAGCGCGTCGCAAACAGGCAACAAATATCTCCAGCGGTCAGACGTCATTCCGGGCGCTGACCGCTCGTCACCTGTGCCTGGGGTGACACTCTTTCCCGGCACTTTTGATGCGCTTCCCACAAGTGCTACCGATTTGCTCACACCCCGCGGGGCAGGGCACCTGCCAGCCTGATAACCCTTACGCGTCGACTGAGCTCTATAGACACATATAGACACATCGCGACGTCGTTTTCAGGAGTTATTGAATGCGCATTCAATTTTAGGCATGGCAATTGCTCTGTCATAACAAAGCCCCGTCTCACGGCACGAGAACGATGGCCATAACAAGAGCCTCCGCCTGAGGCCATCACCCGCTTTGTGTGAGGAGATACCGCGATGACGTCGTTCAACTCAGGGGCCCAGCCCCAGAACCGTGCGCCTCAATCCATCGGCTTTTTGCTGCTGGACAATTTCACGCTGATTTCTCTGGCTTCCGCAGTAGAACCCCTGCGCATGGCCAACCAATTGTCCGGTCGCGAGCTGTATCGCTGGAGCACCCTCACCGTTGACGGCGGCCAGGTCTGGGCCAGTGACGGTCTGCAAATCACTCCCGACGCTTCCATGCACAAAGCCCCGGCCCTGGACACCGTGATTGTCTGCGGTGGCATCGGCATTCAACGTACCGTGACCCGTGAACACGTGTCGTGGCTGCAAAGCCAGGCCCGTCAGTCGCGTCGTCTAGGTGCGGTCTGCACCGGTAGCTGGGCTCTGGCATGTGCCGGTCTGCTGGACGGTTTCGATTGCAGCGTGCACTGGGAGTGCCTGGCGTCGATGCAGGAAGCTTTCCCGCGGGTGGCCATGAGCACTCGCTTGTTCACCCTCGACCGTAACCGGTTCACCAGCTCCGGCGGCACCGCGCCCCTGGACATGATGCTGCACCTGATCAGTCGCGACCACGGCCGTGAACTGTCGGCAGCGATCTCGGAAATGTTCGTCTACGAGCGTATTCGTAACGAACAGGATCACCAGCGCGTGCCGCTCAAGCACATGCTGGGCACCAATCAGCCGAAGTTGCAGGAAATCGTCGCGCTGATGGAGGCCAACCTTGAAGAGCCGATCGACCTTGATGAGCTGGCGGTGTACGTCGCGGTATCGCGTCGTCAGCTGGAGCGGCTGTTCCAGAAATACCTGCACTGCTCGCCGTCGCGTTACTACCTCAAGCTGCGACTGATCCGCGCCCGGCAATTGCTCAAGCAAACGCCGATGTCGATCATCGAAGTGGCCTCGGTCTGCGGCTTCGTATCGACCCCGCACTTCTCCAAGTGCTACCGCGAATACTTCGGCATTCCACCGCGTGACGAACGCGTCGGTTCCAACACCACCCAACAGGTGGCAATGATGCCGATCCCGCAGGCACTGGTATTGGCACCGTTGTCCGGACCGATGTCGGCGCTGAGTCAGGCGCGTAATGAGTCGACTTTCGCTAGCGTAAGGCTCTAAACCGCAGCGCCTTCATCGCGAGCAGGCTCGCTCCCACAGGATTTACGCGGTCCTTGTGGGAGCGAGCCTGCTCGCGATTGGGTTTATCAGGCGCTACGGCTCTGCTGGTACAGCGCCAATGCCGGCAGCAGTTGCTTGTCGATCGCCTGGCGCACAGCAGGCAGAATCGTCGCGCTGCTGGTGTACATCTGCTTGACCATGGTCCTCAGGGTCGAGGCCCGTACATCGTTCAAACCGCGTACTGCGCACTCACAGGCCTGCTCCGCAGTAGCACCAATCGGAACTTCAAATCCAAGCGCCTTGAGCTGGCCCAACAGGTCTTCCTGGTCTATCAAATCAGCGTACATCATGACGCAATCCTTCTTCAGGGAACGGTGTCGTGGTTCGATTCTGGTAGGGGTGATGGGGCGGGGCAAGGACGATTTGTCGCAATGGCCGCTATACCTATGAACAGGTCGTTTTCGGCTAACTTGCGGGAGAGAGGAGTGGGCACACTGGATTCAGCTGGCTTCACGAAGGTTTGGTCACCCTCGCGCAACAGCTCCTCAACAGTAAATTCTGCCTCGATCCTGTCACGGCTTGATCGGGGTTTTTTTTGTCTGTGAATCAGGTGTGGGTGTGTTGTCTGAGGCGACGCCATCGCGGCCAAGCCTTGCTCCTACAGAGGGGTAATCAGATACCCTCGTAGGAGCAAAGCTTGCTCGCGATGAGCGATCTAGCGTTGCAACACCAAAATGCGCGAGAGCAATTCATCGCGATCGATGTAGCAGCCCTGGAAATGCCGGGCGCCGCTGGCGGGGTCGAAAGCGTTACGGGCGTGCAGGGTTCGGCGGTTGTCGAAGCACCACATTTCACCAGGACTGAGCCGGGTGATAAGCCGGAAACGCGCTTCGCGGGTCATGGCGATAAAGCGTCGATAGGCCCGATACAACCTGGGCATCTGCTCGACCGAGGCATCGAACGGCCCCCGCAGGAAATTCGCCATGCGGATTTCCGACACTTGCCCCAGCGTATCGAGGGCGATGATCGGTGCCAGGCAGCGGTAGTCGCTGTGGCGGTCCTTGTTGCGAAACTCCACGGGGATCTCGCACAGCGCACGGAAGGCCTCGGGGTCTTCCTGACGCAAGGCGTCGGCAATGGCGAAACCGTCGACAAAAATGCTCTCGCCACCGTCCGCGTCATTGACCAGGCAATGCAGGAATTGCAGCCCCGGTTGCAACTCGCGCGTCGGCAGGTCGCTGTGCAGCGGCAGGTTGAATGCGGTGTAAGCGTTGCTGTCGGCGTCGGCCTTGGATTGCACGTTGAACAGCACACCGAAATTGCTCTCGCGGATAAACGAAATCCGCTGGGCGATGTGCGTCAGCGAGCCGGGTTCGGTGGGGACGCCGCGTACTTGGGTCAGGCCGATATCGCGCAGTGCCAGAAGCCATTGCAGCAAGGCTTTGGGATCCTCCATTACCGCCTGATAGTCGAACACCGGCAGCTTCAGTTGGTTGTTCCACAGCTGGCTTTTCGGTTTGCCGGCGCTGCGCTCGGCGCGGGATTCATCGTCATAGGCGTGAGCGCGCAACCAGCCGGGATCGAAGCGGCTGGTATGGCCGTCCAGCCAGTCGATAGACAGACAGCCCTGCGTATCCACTTGGGCCATGACGGGGCACAGATCTTCAGCGACATCGACGATTTCCAGCACCTGTTCGCGGGTCACGGCATACACGCAAACCGGGCACGGACAGTTGTCGCGCAGCCATTGATGATGAAAGGGGCTGGCCCGGCCATCGGCCCATGTCACCAGCACTTGGTCCGCCAGGGTTTGTACGGCGGTCAAGGCGCTGATTAGCGGGTAACTGCGGAAGTCGGCAACAGCGGCGGCGGTGTTCATGCGAGCTCCTTGTTTTGATTGTTATTTTTCCGGCGGTAGTGCGATCACGCGGCCAATGTAGGCTGGGGTGGGCAGGTCCGATTGCAGTGCAGTCATGGCCAGCAGTTTGTTCAGTACCGGTTCGCTGAACGGTGCCGAGCGCGGCCCCGCGAGGTCGACGTGCAGCAGCATTTGTTCGTTGCCCGCCAGTTCCTGCGCGTCGCCGACCAAGTGCAGGCTGTGATAAAGGTGCAGGCGTTTGCGGTCGTGACCGATGATCCGGGTATGCACCTCGACCTCGGCGCCGAGCTTCACTTCGTGCAGGTAATTGAGGTGCAGTTCGAGGGTGAACAGCGAATTGCCGCTGGCTTCGCGGTTGTTGCTGTCCATGCCCAGTTGATCCATCAGCGTATCGGTGGCGTAGCTGAAAATCAGCAGGTAAAACGCATCGCGCAGATGGCCGTTGTAGTCGACCCAGTCGGGGGCGATGGTGGTTTGGTAGGTGGTTAGTGCGGGCATGATGTGTGTTCCGACATTGGTGGTGACTGGACTGACGCTATCGCGAGCAAGCTCGCTCCCACATTCAACCGCATGCCTCTGATAGAACTCGGTCACCTGTGGGAGCGAGCCTGCTCGCGATGGGTGCGGACCTGCTGGTGGGTTACTCGCTGAACGTCATGCCATGCTTTTCCTTGGTGGTCTTCACCGCCTCAAGCACCGCCAGCAGGCAATCATCACGATAGCGTTCCAGTGCCGAAATGCTGTGTTTGCCCAATTGATCGCTGGTGCCGTCAACCACATCATCGATCAGCTTGTCAGTCAGTTCCGGAGCTGGCAGATAAGTCCACGGCAGTTGCAGCGCCGGACCGAATTGCGCCATGAAGTGCCGCATACCGGCATCGCCGCCGGCCAGGGTGTAGGTCAGGAACGTGCCCATGAACGACCAGCGCAGCCCGGCGCCAAACCGGATTGCATCGTCGATTTCGCCGGTGGTCGCCACGCCATCGTTGACCAGGTGCAGTGCCTCGCGCCACAGTGCTTCGAGCAGACGGTCAGCGATGAAACCCGGTACTTCCTTGCGCACATGCAGCGGGCGCATGCCCAGCGATTCGTAGACTTTCATCGCTGCCTGCACCGCTTCTGGCGCAGTGTTCTTGCCGCCGACCACTTCCACCAGTGGCAACAGATAAACCGGGTTGAACGGATGGCCGACCACGCAACGTTCCGGGTGGGTCGAGCCCTCGTAGAACTCGCTCGGCAACAGCCCTGAAGTGCTGGAACCGATCAGTGCATCAGGTTTGGCCGCCGCGCTGATTTTGCTGTGCAGTTCGAGTTTCAGTTCAAGGCGTTCCGGGGCGCTTTCCTGGATGAAGTCGGCATCGCGTACGCATTCTTCGATGGTCGAGACGAAGCGCAGGCGATCTTGTGATGCACCGGGTGCCAGGCCCTGTTTCTCCAGTGCACCCCAGGCATTGGCGACACGTTTGCGCAGCGCGGCTTCGGCGCCGGGCGCCGGGTCCCAGGCCACCACATCAAGGCCATGGGCGAGGGCGCGGGACACCCAACCGCTGCCGATGACACCACTGCCCAGCGCGGCAAATGTTTTGATTTCGGTGATAAAGCTCATGGTGAATTCCTGGAAGTTAAAAATGGAATTTCCTGTACCCGTAGCAGCTGACGAGTTTTACGAGGCTGCGTTCGGCTGCTGCTACGGGTTGGTGTTGGGTTTAACCGCGCTTGGTCAGGCCCATCTTCGCCCGGCCTTCGGCTGGGGTCAGGACGCGGGCGCCGAGGCGGCTGAGGATTTCGCTGGCGCGTTCGACCAGTTGGCCGTTGGTCGCCAGTACGCCGCGATCCAGCCAGATGTTGTCTTCCAGTCCGACCCGCACGTTGCCGCCCAGCAGCACCGCTTGAGCCGCCATTGGCATTTGCATGCGACCGATGCCAAACCCGGCCCAGACCGCATTGGCCGGCAGGTTGTCGACCATGGCTTTCATGGTGGTGGTGTCAGCCGGTGCGCCCCATGGGATGCCCAGGCACAGCTGGAACAGCGGGTCGTCGAGCAGGCCTTCCTTGATCAACTGTTTGGCAAACCACAGGTGACCGGTGTCGAAGATTTCCAGCTCGGCTTTTACGCCCAGCTCTTGAATGCGTTTGGCGCCAGCGCGCAGCTGAGCCGGGGTGGAGACGTAAATGGTGTCGCCGTCGCCGAAGTTCAGGGTGCCGCAATCGAGCGTGCAGATTTCCGGCAGCAGCGCTTCGACATGGGCCAGACGGGTCAGCGGGCCGACGAGGTCGGTGTTCGGGCCAAACTCCATCGGGTTCTCGCCAGCGCCGATTTCCAGGTCGCCACCCATGCCAGCTGTCAGGTTGACGATGATGTCGACGTCCGCTTCGCGAATGCGCTCCATCACTTCACGGTACAGCGCCACATCGCGGCTGAACTTGCCGGTTTCAGGGTTGCGTACGTGGCAGTGGACCACGGTGGCGCCGGCTTTGGCGGCTTCTACCGCGGCGGCGGCAATCTGTTTCGGGGTGACCGGCACGTGTGGGCTTTTGGCGGTCGTGTCGCCAGCACCGGTGAGTGCGCAGGTGATGATGACGTCGTGGTTCATGGTGGGGTTTTCCTTCAGGCCTGATTTTCTGGGCGTGGTTTTTGGGCGTAGCGGGCCCGCTCGCAGCCGAACCGGCTGCGAATCGGTATTCATTTCGATGTTATTGACTGGTCAGTTGCAGGTTCTGGGCGGCCGGTTTGCCGTCGAACGTGGTCACGCCTTCAAGCCAGCGCTGCTTGTCTTGCGGGTGATCCTTGAGCCATTGCCTGGCCGATTCGAAAGCGTCCTTGTGATCGAGCAGCGGCTGCATCATCCGGCTCTCGTCTTCGGCGGTGAAGGTCAGGTTGCTGAGCAAGCGGCTGACGTTCGGGCACTGGCTGGCATAGTTCGGGGCGGTCACGGTCCAGACGGTGGCCGAGCCTTCGTTCGGGCCCAGGGCGTCCTGGCTGCCGGTGAGGTAGGTCATTTTCACGTTGACGTTCATCGGGTGCGGTGCCCAGCCGAAGAACACCACGGCTTCGTTGCGTCGTACGGCGCGATCCACCGCTGCGAGCATGCCGGCCTCACTGGATTCGACCAGCTGGAATTTGCCCAGGCCGAACTGGTTCTTGGCGATCATTTCCTTGATCTGGGTGTTGGCGCCCGAACCTGGCTCGATGCCGTAGATCTTGCCGCCCAGTTCTTTTTCGAACTTGGCGATGTCGGCGAAGGTTTTCAGGCCCTTGTCGGCGAGGTAAGTCGGCACGGCCAGCGTGGCGCGGGCATCCTTGAGGCTGGGTTCGCTCAGGACGGTCACCTGCTTGCCGGCGACAAACGGGGTGATGGTCTGGGTCATCAACGGGTTCCAGTAGCCAAGGAACATGTCCAGGCGCTGGTCGCGGATGCCGGCGAAAATGATTTGCTGGGAAGCACTGGTTTGTTTGGTCTTGTAGCCGAGGCCATCGAGCAGAACCTGGGTCATGGCGCTGGTGGCGATCACGTCGGTCCAGTTCACCACACCCATGCGCACGTTCTGGCAGGCGGTGGGGTCGGCAGCCATCGCGCCGGAACTCAAGAAAGCGGTACCACTGAGTGCGAGAACGCAGCTGCTGATCAGTCGTTTCATGGTGGGATCCTCGGCAGGTCGTTATTGTGGGTTCCGGTATCTCTGTGCACCGGTGATGTCACGTTACGCAGCTGAACAGGGCGGAAAACGCACAGCGGCGACCAGCTCTTGCACTGCAGCGACCTGTGCTCTTGTCTGTCGCTTGCAACTGGCGTATCAACGTCCACACGCTGCCCGCCATCCGAGTGCGTTCCATGTCCCAGGATTTCTACTTTCTGTTGATGCCGGGTTTCTCGGCCATCGGTTTCATCTCGGCGATCGAACCGTTGCGGGTGGCCAACCGCTTTCGCGGCGAGCTGTACCGCTGGCATGTGCTGAGCGCCGACGGCGGCCCGGTATTGGCCAGCAACGGCATGTCGCTCAACGCCGATGCGGCGCTGGAACCGCTGAAAAAAGGCGCGACTTTGCTGGTGGTTGCCGGGTTCGAACCGCTGAAGTTCGTCAACCCGGCACTTGCGCACTGGCTGCGCCGCCTCGATCACGACGGCGTGACCCTCGGCGGCATCGACACCGGCAGTTTTGTTCTCGCCGAAGCAGGGCTGCTCGATGGCCATCGCGTGACCCTGCACTGGGAAGCCATCGATGCCTTCAAGGAGTCTTATCCACAGCTCAGCGTGACCCAGGAGCTGTTCGAAATCGACCGTCGCCGTATCACCTCGGCTGGTGGCACAGCCTCTATCGACCTGATGCTCGATTTGATCGCCCAGGCTCACGGCCCCGAGTTGGCGATCCAGGTCAGCGAACAATTCGTGCTCGGGCGCATCCGCCCGCGCAAAGACCACCAGCGCATGCAGATCGCCACGCGCTATGGCATCAGCAACAAGAAACTGGTGCAAGTGATTGGCGAGATGGAACAGCACAGCGAGCCGCCGCTCAGCACGCTGGAGCTGGCGGAGTCGATCAAGGTGACGCGACGTCAGCTTGAGCGCCTGTTCCGCTTGCACCTCAACGACACCCCGAGCAATTTCTACCTGGGGCTAAGACTGGAAAAAGCCCGGCAACTGCTGCGCCAGACCGACATGAGCGTGCTGGAAGTGAGCATCGCCTGCGGGTTCGAGTCGCCGTCGTATTTCACCCGCAGTTATCGGACACGGTTTGCCCGCTGCCCGCGCGAGGATCGACGTACCGTCAAGGCATGATCGTTCCCACGCGGGAGCGTGGGAACGATCAGTGGTGGTGTGCGGGCTTATTTCTTCATAAGGGCAGAACACGCCGCTTTGTACGCCTCATGCTGATACTTGTTCAGCGTCGCCGGCAATTCAAAGTCGAACTTCTTGTTCTGCGCATTGATGGTCTGCGGTGACAGCAGCGTCACTTCGCAGTTGTCCAGCAACTGGAAAACCCCTTCGATCTTGAAGGTGGTCGGGCCGCCGGCGAACTCGCCTTTTTTACTGCGCTTCTTGATTGCGATGCGCTCGATGCCGTTGTCACGAACAAAGGTGCCGACCTGCGCGGCGAAAGCTTTGACGTTGGCGGCTTCGTCATCGTCGTCGAGGGCGATTTTCTTGGTGTTCAGGGCGACGTGAGTCAGCACCTGATTGTCGAGGGAGGCGACGGCGAAGATCGCCTCGCTGCCTTTGATTTCGATGCCGCAGAATTTCATGAACACGCCTTCAGATGATGGTGCTGTTGCAGGGCAGTAGAGTCGCGTTTATTGCTGCCCGATCGACTCCAAAAACTCCGACCGTTCGTCGCTCTTGCTCGCCAGGCAATCGTTCAGGTCCATGGTGTAGGTCTTGCTGCCTACCGCTGCCGGGAACGCTGCAATCGCGCAATCGGCATCCCGCGATTTCATCCAGAGCTGTTCGGCGGTCTGGAGTTTGCCGGTGATGTCTGCCAACTGCGCCTTGTTGTTCGCATATTGGGTTTTCATCCGATCCAGCAATCCCTGGAAATTGTCCTTGAGCAGTTGTTCGGCGGTGTTTTTGCTATAGGTCGAGCATTCCAGGGTCTGGACGTCGTTTTCCACCGCATCGCACGGGTTTTTGTCGGCTTCTTCTGCCGCCTGTACGCCGGTCGCTATCAGTGCCAAAGCCAGGAAGATCGATTTCATTGCGTTGCCGCCCCTTGTTCCAGTGAAACATCCAGTGATGCGGCGAATTCTGGCCCAAGTATTCGGGAAAGAACAGGAGGGCAAAAGGCACTTGGTGAGACCCTTTGTCGCGTATTGACGCTTTCGGCAATTCCCCTGTCGTTTTTGCACCCGGCTGCCCCGCCCCTCAAGCATATGCTGACCCAAAGCGCCGGCAGACGATTCGGCGCATGAATCGCTAATAGGGGACTGCCTGATGAGCCCAGCCGAATTGCACGCCGACAGCATCGTTATCGACGGGCTGATCATTGCCAAGTGGAACCGCGAGCTGTTTGAAGACATGCGCAAGGGCGGTCTGACCGCGGCCAACTGCACCGTGTCGGTGTGGGAAGGGTTCCAGGCGACCATCAACAACATTGCTGCCAGCCAGAAACTGATTCGCGAGAACAGCGACCTGGTGATTCCGGTCAAGACCACTGCCGACATTCGTCTGGCCAAAGAACAGGGCAAGACCGGGATCATCTTCGGCTTCCAGAACGCCCATGCGTTTGAAGACCAGATCGGCTACGTCGAGATCTTCAAGCAGCTCGGGGTTGGCGTGGTACAGATGTGCTACAACACCCAGAACCTGGTGGGCACCGGTTGCTACGAGCGTGACGGCGGCCTGTCCGGTTTCGGTCGTGAAATTGTCGCGGAGATGAACCGCGCCGGCATCATGTGCGACCTGTCCCACGTCGGCTCCAAGACGTCCGAAGAAGTCATCCTCGAATCGAAAAAACCAGTGTGCTACTCCCACTGCCTGCCGTCGGGTCTCAAAGAGCACCCGCGCAACAAGTCTGATGAAGAACTGAAGTTCATTGCCGACCATGGCGGTTTTGTCGGCGTGACCATGTTCGCGCCATTCCTCGCCAAAGGCATCGATTCGACCATCGACGACTACGCCGAAGCCATCGAATACACCATGAACATCGTCGGTGAAGACGCGATCGGTATCGGCACCGACTTCACCCAGGGTCATGGCCAGGACTTCTTCGAAATGCTGACCCACGACAAGGGCTATGCCCGTCGTCTGACCAACTTCGGCAAGATCATCAACCCGCTGGGCATCCGCACCGTGGGCGAGTTCCCGAACCTGACCGAGACGCTGCTCAAGCGCGGCCATTCCGAGCGGGTAGTGCGCAAGATCATGGGCGAAAACTGGGTCAACGTTCTCAAGGACGTCTGGGGCGAATAAGCCGCCACACCTCTGAATCCTTACCCGCTGCCATCCGTGCAGCGGGCAACACAACGAATTTTCCGGAGTTAAGTTTTCATGGCCAAGATCGCCCCTCAACTGCCAATCGAAGTCGACAGCGAAACCGGTGTCTGGACCTCTGACGCCCTGCCGATGCTGTATGTGCCGCGTCACTTCTTCGTCAACAACCACATGGGCATCGAGGAAGTGCTGGGCAGCGATGCCTATGCCGAGATCCTCTACAAGGCCGGCTACAAGTCCGCCTGGCACTGGTGTGAAAAAGAAGCGGAATGCCACGGCCTGGAAGGCGTTGCGGTGTTCGAGCACTACATGAAGCGCCTGTCGCAACGTGGCTGGGGCCTGTTCAAGATCCAGGACATCGACCTCGACAAAGGCACCGCCAGCGTCAAGCTCGAACACTCGGCGTTCGTCTACGTCTACGGCAAGGTCGGACGCAAGGTCGACTACATGTTCACTGGCTGGTTTGCCGGTGCCATGGACCAGATCCTGCAAGCGCGCGGCAGCAAGATTCGCACTGTTGCCGAACAGGTTTACGGTGGCTCCGAAGAAGGCCACGACGACGGCTTGTTCACCGTCAAGCCGTTGTAAGTCGAGGATCCTGCCATGGCTTTCGAAGCAATGTTCCAGCCGATTCAAATCGGCAAACTGACCATCCGCAACCGCGTGCTCAGCACCGCGCACGCCGAGGTTTACGCCACCGACGGCGGCATGACCACCGATCGGTACGTGAAGTACTACGAAGAGAAAGCCAAGGGCGGGATCGGCCTGGCGATTTGCGGCGGTTCTTCCAGCGTGGCCATCGACAGCCCGCAAGGCTGGTGGAAATCGGTCAACCTGGCCGACGACCGGATTATTCCGCACTTCCAGAACCTGGCCGATGCCATGCACAAGCATGGCGCCAAGATCATGATCCAGATTACCCACATGGGCCGTCGTTCGCGTTGGGACGGCGAGCATTGGCCGACCCTGCTGTCGCCGTCGGGCATCCGTGAACCGGTGCACCGCGCGACCTGCAAAACCATCGAGCCGGAAGAAATCTGGCGGGTGATCGGCAACTACGCCAGCGCCGCCGCGCGTGCCAAGGCCGGTGGCCTGGACGGCGTTGAACTGTCGGCCGTGCACCAGCACATGATCGACCAGTTCTGGAGCCCGCGCGTCAACAAACGTACCGACGAATGGGGCGGCAGCTTCGAAAACCGCATGCGTTTCGGCCTGGAAGTGATCAAGGCTGTGCGCAAGGAAGTCGGTCCGGATTTCTGCGTCGGCATCCGTATCTGCGGTGACGAATTCCACCCTGATGGCCTGAGCCATGAGGACATGAAGCAGATCGCCAAGTATTACGACGACACCGGCATGATCGACTTCATCGGCGTCGTGGGCTCGGGGTGCGATACCCACAACACCCTGGCCAACGTTATCCCCAACATGAGTTATCCACCGGAGCCGTTCCTGCACCTGGCGGCCGGTATCAAGGAAGTGGTCAAGGCCCCGGTGCTGCACGCGCAGAACATCAAGGACCCGAACCAGGCGACCCGTATTCTGGAAGGCGGTTACGTCGACATGGTCGGCATGACCCGTGCGCACATTGCCGACCCGCACCTGATCGCCAAGATCAAGATGGGCCAGATCGACCAGATCAAACAATGCGTGGGTGCCAACTACTGCATCGACCGTCAGTACCAGGGCCTGGACGTTTTGTGCATCCAGAACGCCGCGACCTCCCGTGAATACATGGGTGTACCGCACATCATCGAGAAATCGACCGGTGTGAAACGTAAAGTCGTGGTGGTCGGTGCCGGCCCTGCGGGGATGGAAGCCGCACGTGTAGCCGCCGAACGTGGCCACGACGTGACCCTGTTCGAGAAAAAAGAATTTATCGGCGGACAGATCACTACCGCCTCGAAAGCCCCGCAACGGGACCAGATCGCCGGTATTACCCGTTGGTTCCAGCTGGAACTGGCGCGATTGAAAGTCGACCTGCGCCTGGGCGTGGCCGCCGACGCGGCGACCATTCTCGACCTGCGTCCGGACATCGTGGTGCTCGCCGTTGGCGGTCATCCGTTCCTTGAGCAGAACGAACACTGGGGCGCGGCTGAAGGCCTGGTGGTCAGCAGTTGGGACGTGCTCGACGGCAAGGTTGCGCCGGGTAAAAACGTGCTGGTCTACGACACCATTTGCGAGTTCACCGGGATGTCGGTTGCCGACTTCCTTGCGGACAAGGGCAGCCAGGTCGAGATCGTCACCGACGACATCAAGCCGGGTGTGGCCATCGGCGGTACGTCGTTCCCGACGTACTACCGCAGCATGTACCCGAAAGAAGTGATCATGACTGGCGACATGATGCTCGATAAGGTCTACCGCGAAGGCGACAAGCTGGTGGCGGTGCTGGAAAACGAATACACCGGCGCCAAAGAGGAGCGGGTGGTTGACCAGGTCGTGGTCGAGAACGGCGTGCGGCCGGACGAAGAAATCTACTACGCACTGAAGGAAGGCTCGCGCAACAAAGGCCAGATGGACATCGAAGCCCTGTTCGCGATCAAGCCTCAGCCTTCGCTGAGCCAGGCAGGTGACGGCTACTTGCTGTTCCGCATCGGTGACTGCGTAGCCCAGCGCAACACGCATGCGGCGATCTACGACGCACTGCGGCTTTGCAAGGATTTTTAAGTACCGAATTGATCGTTCCCACGCTCCGCGTGGGAATGCCTCAATGGACGCTCCGCGTCCGCTTTTGATGTGGCGCGGAGCGTCACGGGCTGCATTCCCACGCAGAGCGTGGGAACGATCATAGACCCCGAGGTCTTTGGGAGCTCCACCATGCTAAACACCCTTCTTCCCATCCTGCTGTTTGCTGCCCTGGGCCTGGCTGTCCTGGGCGCGTTGCGGCGGGTGGCCATGTGGCGCCGGGGCCGTGCGTCCAAGGTCGATCTGATCGGCGGCCTGCTGGCCATGCCCAAACGCTATATGGTCGATCTGCACCACGTGGTGGCGCGGGACAAATACATCGCCAACACCCACGTCGCCACGGCGGGTGGTGCGGTGGCGTCCATCGTGCTGGCGATTCTGGTTCACGGTTTTGGCCTGCATAACCGCTTCCTCGGTTATGCACTGTTGCTGATGACGGCCGTGATGTTCGTCGGTGCGGTCTTTGTTTACCTGCGTCGGCGCAACCCGCCGGCGCGTTTATCCAAAGGTCCGTGGATGCGCCTGCCGAAAAGCTTGTTGGCATTCTCGGTGTCGTTTTTCCTGGTGACCTTGCCGGTGGCGGGCATCCTTCCGGAAAACTTCGGTGGCTGGCTGTTGGCGGCGATCCTCGGTGTTGGCGTGCTGTGGGGCGTATCCGAATTGTTCTTCGGCATGACCTGGGGCGGGCCGATGAAGCACGCCTTCGCCGGTGCCTTGCACCTGGCCTGGCACCGTCGCGCCGAACGTTTTGGCGGTGGTCGTTCTACGGGTCTTAAACCGCTTGACCTGAACGATCCGCAAGCCCCCTTGGGTGTGGAAAAACCCAAGGATTTTACCTGGAACCAACTGCTCGGCTTTGACGCCTGCGTGCAGTGCGGTAAATGCGAAGCCGCGTGCCCGGCGTTTGCCGCTGGCCAGCCGCTGAACCCGAAAAAACTGATTCAGGACATGGTCGTCGGCCTGGCCGGTGGCACCGATGCCAAGTTCGCCGGCAGCCCGTATCCAGGCAAGCCAATTGGCGAGCACGCGGGCAATCCGCATCAACCGATCGTCAACGGTCTGGTGGACGCAGAAACCCTGTGGTCTTGCACCACCTGCCGTGCCTGCGTTGAAGAATGCCCAATGATGATCGAGCACGTTGACGCCATCGTCGACATGCGCCGCCATCTGACCCTGGAAAAAGGCGCGACCCCGAACAAGGGCGCCGAAGTCCTGGAAAACCTGATTGCCACCGACAACCCTGGCGGTTTCGCTCCGGGCGGGCGGATGAACTGGGCGGCGGACCTGAACCTGACACTGCTCAGCGAGAAGAAATCCACCGACGTGCTGTTCTGGGTTGGCGACGGTGCGTTCGACATGCGCAACCAGCGCACCTTGCGTGCCTTCGTCAAAGTGCTGAAAGCCGCGAAAGTCGACTTTGCCGTGCTCGGTCTCGAAGAGCGTGACAGCGGCGATGTGGCTCGCCGTCTGGGCGACGAAGCGACCTTCCAGCTGCTGGCCAAACGCAACATCCAGACCCTGGCCAAATACAGCTTCAACCGCATCGTCACCTGCGATCCGCACAGCTTTCACGTGCTGAAGAACGAATACGGCGCCTTCGATGGCAACTACCTGGTGCAGCACCACAGCACCTACATGGCGGAAATCATCGACGCTGGCGCACTCAATCTGGGGCAGCACAAAGGCGACAGCGTGACCTATCACGACCCGTGCTACCTCGGCCGCTACAACGGCGAATACGAGGCGCCGCGCCAGGTACTGCGTGCGCTGGGGATCGAGGTCAAGGAAATGCAACGTTCCGGTTTCCGCTCGCGCTGCTGCGGCGGTGGTGGCGGTGCGCCGATCACCGACATTCCGGGCAAGCAACGGATCCCCGACATGCGCATGGACGACATTCGCGAAACCGGCGCCGAACTGGTGGCCGTGGGTTGCCCGCAGTGCACTGCGATGCTCGAAGGCGTGGTCGAACCACGGCCGCTGATCAAGGACATCGCCGAACTGGTGGCCGACGCGCTGCTCGAAGACGCGGCGCCCAGCAAGTCACCGGCACCGACTAAACGTCAACCTGCGGAGGCCCACTGATGAGCGACATTATCCGCCGCGATCCGCGCGCTGAATGGATCGCCCGCAACCGTCTGCATCCGCTGCATGCCGCCATGCAACCGGTGGAACACAGCTGGATGGGGCCCAACGGGATCATTCGCAAGAATCCTCACGGCATTGGTTTCATCGGCCCCAATGGCATCAAGCGGATTGACCGCAGTGGTGCACAGCAGGGCGGGGCGACCAAGCGTACGGCCGCCGTTGAAGTGCAATTGCCGCTGCATCAGGTGGCTGCACCGGCGTTCTACATCAGCGTGGTGCCGGACATGGTCGGCGGCCGTTTGAGCAGCCACGACCGCGACCTGCTGGGCCTGGCCCATCAACTGGCCGGCAAGGACGGTGCGGTGCTGGCGGTGGTCTTTGGCGACCACAAGGAAACCGCCTTCGCCACAGCGGGCGTCGACCGCCTGTTGGTGCTGGATGGCGAAGAATTCGAGGGTTATGCACCGGAACAGCGGGTGCAGGGTCTACGGGCTGTGGATAACCAGTTCAGCCCTCGTCACTGGCTGCTGCCGGACAGCCGCACCGGTGGCGGTGAGCTGGGTCGGCGCTTTGCCGCGGCACTCGGCGAGCGCCCGGCCACGCGGGTCTGGCAGGTCAAGGATCAAGCGTGCATCGGCCGCGCCGGTGCCGGTCTGCAAGACTTGGCACGGCCTGTCGCACGGTTGATTCTGGCGGCGGTGGAGTGTGCCGAGCCGGTCAGCGAAACCCGTCACGAAGCGTTGCCGGTGGAGTTATCCACAACGGTTGCGCGCAGTCTGTCGCGGATCGAGGACCTGGGTGCAGTGGCAGTCGACCCGGCAGCGATTCCGATGGCCGAGGCCGAGTTCATTTTCTCGGGCGGCAACGGGGTCAAGGACTGGAATCTTTTCCACAGGACGGCGGCGGCGTTGGGCGCGACCGAAGGCGCATCGCGGGTAGCGGTGGACGATGGTTTCATGGCCCGCGACCGTCAGGTCGGCGCCAGCGGCACCTGGGTCACGGCGCGGGTCTACGTGGCGGTGGGGATTTCCGGGGCGATCCAGCACCTGCAAGGCATCGGTGCCTGCGACAAGGTGGTGGCGATCAACCTCGATCCTGGCTGCGACATGATCAAACGCGCCGACCTGTCGGTGATAGGTGAGAGCGCAGACATTCTTCAGGCCTTGATCGCAGCGGTAGAGGCTTACCGCAACGACGCCAAGCGCGATGCGGCTTAAGAGAAGGAAAGGGTTATGAGTACTCATGTAATCAGCCTGGTGTCGATCGGCGCCCACCCGACTTCGGGCCGGCCACGCCGCGCCGAGCAGGATGCGCGGGCGGTTGAACTCGGTCTGCAATTGGCTGGGGATAACCTGCAAGTGCTGCACGCCGGTGATGTCGAGGAACCTGCGCTGCGGGCTTATCTGGGCATGGGCCTGGAACAGCTGCTCGTGCTCGAACAGCCCCAAGGCGCTGATGCGCTGCCAGCGTTGAGCGCTTATTTGCGCGATGCCGGCGCTCAGGTGGTGCTGACCGGCAGTCAGGCGGAAACCGGTGAAGGCTCGGGCATGTTGCCGTTCCTGCTGGCGGAAAGCCTGGGCTGGCCGCTGGTGGTCGGGCTGGCACAGGTCGAGTCCATCGACGGCAGTTCGGCCCTGGTGCTGCAAGCCTTGCCGCGTGGCCAGCGTCGACGCTTGAAAGTGCGCCTGCCGTTTCTCGCCACGGTGGATAACGCCGCGCCAAAACCTCGGCAAAGTGCCTTCGGCCCGGCTCGACGCGGCGTGTTACACGCCGAAGACGTTGAAATTATCAACGATGAATTGCTCGCGGTTGCAACGTTGCAACCGGCCAAGCCACGGCCCAAACGCCTGAAAGTGATCAAGGCCAAGAGCGGTGCCGACCGGATGAAAGCCGCAACGGCCAAGGCCAGCGGTGGCGGTGGGCAAGTGCTCAAGGGCTTGAGTGCCGAGGCCGGGGCTGAGGCGATTCTCAAGTTGCTGATTGAAGAAGGCGTGGTTCGCTGACTCACAACCATCACAAATCAATGTGGGAGCGAGCCTGCTCGCGAATGCGGTGTGTCAGTTGATATACATGCCGCTGATACACCGCTTTCGCGAGCAAGCTCGCTCCCACAAGGAAAAATAATGACCGTTGAGTTTCGTGCAGCCCTGCGCGCGGATGCGCGGGAGATTGCTCGCTTGTTTCAGATTTCATCAGAAGGCGCCGCGGATTACATCTGGAGTCAACTGGCGGAGCCCGGCCAGGACCTGCTGGAGGTCGGTGCCAGTCGCTACGCCCGTGAAGACGTCGATTTCTCCTATCAAAACTGCCTGATCGCGCAGGCAGAGGGGAAGGTCATTGGCATGCTGCACAGTTACGTGATGCGTCACGATCCGCTGGCAGCTCCCGTCACCGATCCGGTCCTGGCGCCGTATGCCAAGCTGGAAATCCCCGACACCCTCTATATTTCGAGCCTGGCGCTGCATGAGGGCTGGCGCAATCAGGGCCTGGGCCAACAATTCCTCGCCTACGCTTATGACCGTGCCAACCAGTTGGGGCTCAATGGCTTGAGCTTGATCGACTATGCGGCGAACACTGGCGCCCGTCGGTTTTACGAGCGACATGGCTTTCGTATCGTCGATACCTGCCGGATCACACCCCACCCGATGATTCGGGTCACGGGTGAAGCCTATTTGATGTATCGGCCTTAAGCATAAGCAAATCCCTGTGGGAGCAAGCGCTCTCCCACAGTTGTTATGCATTTACCCACAATCCCTGTTAGCGCTTCTGTGGATAACATGTTCACCCCTCGCTGCACCCCACGCGCATCAAGCCCTGTAAGCCCTTGTACGAAAAACAACCAGCCTGACCCCGCGTTTTTTCGAGCTTTTTTCAGTGGGTAAGGGAATCGCTGGTTCACGACTTGCCCCCAATCTCTGTTGGCGCTTCTGTGGATAAGATGTTTGCTGTCCGCTGTAAGCCATGCAGGTCTTGGCTTTCAAGCTTTTGGTTAATAAATGACCAAATGCGGGTTTTTACCCTCCGCTGACTGTTCAAACCCACGAAATATGCAGCCTGGACGTGGTTTTCCACAGCGCACTGAATAGTTTGCACAGTTGCCCCCAAAGTCTGTTGGCGCTTCTGTGGATAAGGTGTTTGCGGTCCTCTGTGAGCCATGAATAACGTGCCTTACAGGGTTTTGATTAAAAAATAGTCAATGGCTGTCGAAAACCGATCAATTGAATAAGTCACGGATTTTCTTCAGTTTCTGTGGAGAAAACTTTCAGTGTTTCCACAGTTGTCCCCATTAGCTGTGGGTGGAGGTGTGGATAACTTGTTTGCTGAAGGCTGCACGCCACGTCCCTTATAGGCTGGAACGCGATAGATCATATTTCGTACAGTTCTATAGATTGGAGCAAAAAAAAGATCGCGGCCTGCGGCAGCTCCTACAGGGATCATGTGATTCCGTAGGAGCTGCCGCAGGCTGCGATCTTTTGATCTTGAGGATCTTAACCGTGAACCGGCACACCTTTGAGGTAAGGCGCAGGCTCGGCCCCCAGGTTGTTCAACAGGCGCTCGCTGTACCAATCCACGAAGTTCACTACGCCGAACTCGTAAGTCTTGGAGTACGGGCCTGGCTGGTACGCCGTGGAGTTGATCCCGCGCTGGTTCTCTTCGGCCAGGCGACGGTCTTCGTTGTTGGTCGCATCCCAGACTTCACGCATGCGCTCGACGTCGTAATCCACGCCTTCGACAGCGTCCTTGTGCACCAGCCATTTGGTGGTGACCATGGTTTCCTGTGCGCTGATCGGCCACACGGTGAACACAATGATGTGATCGCCCATGCAGTGGTTCCACGAGTGTGGCAGGTGCAGGATACGCATCGAGCCGAGGTCCGGGTTCTGGATCCGGCCCATGAGTTTCTTGCAGGCTTGCTTGCCGTCGAGGGTCATCGACACGGTGCCCTTGAGCAGCGGCATGCGCACGATACGGTTACGCAGGCCGAAGCTGGCGTGTGCGTAAGGAATCTTCTCGGCTTCCCAGGCAGCGGCAGAAGCGGCTACGTGGTCCTTGAACGCCTGGTCGGCACGCGGGTCGGTGACGTCGTCCCATTCCAGCAGGGTTTTCAGCAGTGCCGGGTGCGACGCGTTGCAGTGGTAGCACTCGCGGTTGTTTTCCAGTACCAGTTTCCAGTTGGCCTGTTCCACCAGGGTGGTTTGCACCGCCACCTTGGTGTTCTCCATGTCGTACGGTTCCATGTAATGGTTCAGTGTCGACAGGAAGTCATCGATGGCCGGCGGGTTTTCCGCGAGGCTGACGAAGATGTAGCCGCCAGCGGTCTTCACGTTGACCGGTTTCAGGCCGTACTGCTTCATGTCGAAGTCGTCGCCCATCTCGGAGCCGGCGAACAGCAGGCGCCCATCGAGTTCGTAGGTCCACTGGTGGTAGTGGCAGACCAGCTTGGCGACTTTGCCTTTTTCGCTGGTGCACAGGCGCGAGCCGCGGTGGCGGCAGACGTTATGGAACGCATGGACCACGCCTTCTGCACCGCGAATCACGATGATCGGGTTCTTGCCGATCTGCAGGGTCAGGTAGTTGCCCTTGGTCGGGATTTCGCAGGTCATGCCGGCGATCAGCCACTCTTTCTGGAAGATCTCCTGCATGTCGATATCAAACAACCGCTCATCAGAGTAGAACGGCTGTGGCAGCGAAAACGTACGCTCGCGCTCTTGCAGCATCTGCGCGGTGGCCTTGCGTGCGGGTTCCAGTGGATCGCCCAAGCTCAGGGTAGTGGTGACGTCCATCGTTTAAGTCCTCATGGCCATCTGTGTGGCCGGCGAATAGTGGCTACGGTTAGTGCAACGCAAGGCAGAAAACAGCGTTTATCTGTTGGAGCGAGTGTGGGCCCGACGCGGGCCAGAACCTTATCCATGGGCGACATGCCCCAATCTGTTCCCGACGCTCAACCCCCGGTGGTTGTGGGCTGGTCGCGATAAGCATGTGAATGTCGCAGATAGGTAAATGGGCAATCTGCGCTATACGCAGAATTGGCAACATGAGGCCGACAGTCGGCCGTGGAGATCAGTATGTCCAATAGTTTCCTGAACCCGGTAACCACCCAGACCTGGGCCAATGGTCGGCACATTGTCCGTTGCGTCAAAGTCATCCAGGAAACCTGGGACGTGCGGACCTTCTGCTTCATGGCCGACCAGCCGATCATGTTCTTCTTCAAACCGGGACAGTTCGTCACCCTGGAGCTGGAAATCGACGGTGTGCCGATCATGCGTTCGTACACTATTTCCAGTTCGCCGTCGGTGCCTTACAGCTTTTCGGTAACCATCAAGCGCGTGCCGGGCGGCAAGGTTTCCAACTGGTTGCACGACACCCTGCACGAAGGTCAGGAACTGGCGGTGCACGGGCCGGTCGGGCTGTTCAACGCGATGGATTTCACCGCACCGAAAGTGCTCTATCTCAGCGGTGGCGTCGGGATCACGCCGGTAATGTCCATGGCTCGCTGGTTCTACGACACCAACGGCAACGTCGACATGGTGTTTATCCACAGCGCCCGCTCGCCGAAAGACATCATTTACCACCGCGAGCTGGAGCACATGGCGTCGCGGATCGACAACTTCAGCCTGCACCTGATCTGTGAGAAGCACGGACTGGGTGAGCCTTGGGCCGGTTATCGCGGCTACCTGAATCATAAAATGCTGGAGCTGATGGCGCCGGACTTCCTTGAGCGTGAGGTCTTCTGCTGCGGCCCGACCCCTTACATGCATGCGGTCAAACGCCTGCTGGAAGCCGCGGGCTTCGACATGAAGCGTTACCACGAAGAGTCTTTCGGTGCTACACCGCCCGAGGCCCGTGCCGATGCGGTGGAGCAAGCCGAACAAGCGGCCGACGCCCCGGAAGTCGATGTGGCGGATCTGCATCAGGTGGAATTCACCGCATCCGGCAAAAGCATCCGCGTGGCACCGGGCGAAACCGTCCACGCCGCCGCCGCCAAGCTTGGCCTGTTGATTCCGAAAGCCTGCGGCATGGGGATCTGCGGAACGTGCAAGGTGATGAAGCTGGGCGGGGAGGTCGAGATGGAGCACAACGGCGGGATCACCGAAGAAGACGAAGCCGAGGGTTATATTCTGTCGTGCTGCAGCGTGCCGAAGGGGGATGTGCGGATCGAGTTTTAACCCGTTACTCCGGGGGAAGGGACGCAGAGCGTCCCGGGCTGCATTCCCACGCTCCGCGTGGGAACGATCAGAGTGGTGGGGGTTAGCGGGACATCACTTCGCGAATATCCGCCGCCAACTCCCGGACCCGCTCTTCTTCGGTATCCCACGAGCACATGAAGCGGGCGCCGCCTTTGCCGATGAAGGTGTAGAAACGCCAGCTCTTGGCGGTCAGTGCTGCGACGGCCGATTCTGAGAGTTGCAGGAACACGCCGTTGGCTTGTACCGGGAACATCAGTTCAACGCCTGGAATGTCGCTCACCAGTTCGGCCAGCAACTGCGCGCAGTAGTTGGCGTGGCGAGCGTGTTTGAGCCAGGCGTCGTTTTCCAGCAGGCCGACCCATGGCGCCGAGAGGAAACGCATTTTCGACGCCAGTTGCCCGGCCTGCTTGCAGCGGTAGTCGAAGTCTTCAGCGAGTTTCTGGTTGAAGAACAGAATCGCCTCACCCACCGCCATGCCGTTTTTCGTGCCGCCGAAGCACAACACGTCAACGCCGGCTTTCCAGGTCAGGTCGGCGGGCGAGCAGTTGAGGAACGCGCAGGCGTTGGAGAAGCGTGCGCCGTCCATGTGCAGGTTCAGGCCCAGTTCCTTGCAGGTGGCGCTGATGGCGCGGATTTCTTCCGGGGTATAGACGCTGCCGACTTCGGTGGCCTGGGTCAGGGTTACGACGCGCGGTTTCGGGTAGTGAATGTCCTGGCGCTTGAGGGCGATTTCGCGGATCGATTCCGGAGTCAGCTTGCCGTTTTCAGTGCGTGCGATCAGCAGCTTGGAGCCGTTGGAGAAGAATTCCGGCGCGCCGCATTCGTCGGTTTCGACGTGGGCGGTTTCCGAGCAGATCACGCTGTGGTAGCTCTGGCACAGTGACGACAGCGCCAGGGAGTTGGCGGCGGTGCCGTTGAAGGCGAAGAACACTTCGCAGTCGGTTTCGAACAATTTGCGGAAATCGTCCGAGGCGCGTGCCGTCCACTCATCGTCGCCATAGGCGCGTTGGTGGCCTTGATTGGCCTGTTCCATGGCGGCCCAGGCTTCCGGGCAGATACCGGAATAGTTGTCGCTGGCGAATTGTTGGCTCTTGTCGGTCATGGCCGGCTCCGTGGTCGATGATGGTGCGCACTGTACCCAAGATTGGCGGGGGAGCACACGCGATGTGTCTGTCAGAAAAATACAAAGACGTTAGGCAATTATGCACATGACTACACGCGACGGTGCGCTGAACCTTCTATAGGAGCTGCCGCAGCCTTCGGCAGCTACGCCGAGCGTGTCGCGACTGCTGGTCAGTGGTCGCTCTTTGGGCGTATGTCGTAAACGCACCTTTACGTGGCGTCCATAGGCATTTGACCTGTCTGCGCCGGCCATACCATCGCATCCAAAGGGCACTGCCGTAAGGTACGTGCCTCACCGAGACGAAAGGCGCACAAGCCGCCGCTGGGAGAGACGCGATGTTCAGCAAGCAAGACCAGATCAAGGGTTACGACGATGCACTGCTGGCGGCGATGAATGCCGAAGAGCTGCGCCAGGAAGATCACATCGAGCTGATCGCGTCAGAGAACTACACCAGCAAACGCGTCATGGAAGCGCAAGGCAGTGGCCTGACCAACAAATACGCCGAAGGTTATCCGGGCAAGCGC
Source organism: Pseudomonas sp. H3(2019) (assembly GCF_007713465.1). GTDB lineage: Bacteria > Pseudomonadota > Gammaproteobacteria > Pseudomonadales > Pseudomonadaceae > Aquipseudomonas. The sequence goes on from NZ_VMSG01000001.1 coordinate 357,591, forward strand.
TACTACGGCGGCTGCGAGCATGTCGACAAGGTTGAAGCCCTGGCCATCGAACGCGCCAAACTGCTGTTCGGTGCCGACTACGCCAACGTCCAGCCGCACTCCGGCTCTTCGGCCAACAGTGCTGTGTACCTGGCTCTGATCCAGCCTGGCGACACGATCCTCGGCATGAGCCTGGCCCACGGTGGTCACCTGACCCACGGCGCCAAGGTGTCGTCCTCGGGCAAGCTGTATAACGCCGTGCAGTACGGCATCGACACCAAAACCGGCCTGATCGACTACGACGAAGTCGAGCGTCTGGCCGTCGAATGCAAGCCGAAGATGATCGTCGCCGGCTTCTCGGCTTACTCCAAGACTCTGGACTTCCCGCGTTTCCGTCAGATCGCCGACAAAGTCGGTGCGCTGCTGTTCGTCGACATGGCGCACGTCGCCGGTCTGGTGGCTGCCGGTTTGTACCCGAACCCGCTGCCGTACGCTGATGTGGTGACCACCACCACTCACAAGACCCTGCGTGGTCCACGTGGCGGCCTGATCCTGGCCAAGTCCAACGAAGAAATCGAGAAGAAGCTCAACGCGGCCGTTTTCCCGGGTGCCCAGGGCGGCCCGCTGATGCACGTGATCGCCGCCAAGGCCGTGTGCTTCAAGGAAGCGCTGGAGCCGGGCTTCAAGGTCTATCAGCAACAAGTGATCGACAACGCCCAGGCAATGGCCGGCGTTTTCATCAAACGTGGCTACGATGTAGTGTCCGGCGGTACTGATAACCACCTGTTCCTGGTGAGCCTGATCCGTCAGGGCCTGACCGGTAAGGAAGCCGACGCCGCTTTGGGTCGTGCCCACATCACCGTGAACAAGAACGCCGTACCGAACGATCCACAATCGCCGTTTGTCACCTCCGGCCTGCGTATTGGCACCCCGGCGGTCACCACCCGCGGCTTCAAGGTTACCCAGTGCGTTGAACTGGCCGGCTGGATCTGCGACATCCTCGACAACCTCGGCGACGCCGATGTCGAGGCCAATGTTGCCAAGCATGTGGCAGCCCTGTGCGCAGACTTCCCGGTTTATCGCTGAGCGCGGTTTTGGAGTAAATGACTATGCAACGCTACTCAGGCTTCGGCCTCTTCAAACACTCCCTCAGCCACCACGAAAACTGGCAGCGGATGTGGCGCACGCCGACTCCGAAAAAAGTCTACGACGTGGTCATCGTCGGCGGCGGCGGGCATGGTCTGGCGACCGCCTACTACCTGGCCAAGGAACACGGCATCACTAACGTGGCCGTGGTCGAGAAGGGCTGGCTGGGCGGCGGTAACACCGCGCGCAACACCACCATCGTGCGTTCCAACTACCTGTGGGACGAATCGGCGCACCTGTACGAACACGCGATGAAACTCTGGGAAGGTCTGTCCCAGGACCTGAACTACAACGTGATGTTCTCCCAGCGTGGCGTCTACAACCTGTGCCACACCCTGCAGGATATTCGTGATTCCGAGCGTCGGGTCAGCGCCAACCGCCTTAACGGCGTCGATGGCGAACTGTTGACCGCTCAGCAAGTGGCTGACGAGATTCCATACCTCGACTGCTCGAAAAATACGCGCTACCCGGTGATGGGCGCTACCGTCCAGCGTCGCGGCGGCGTGGCCCGTCACGATGCCGTGGCCTGGGGCTTTGCCCGTGCGGCCGATGCCTTGGGCGTGGACCTGATCCAGCAGACCGAAGTGATCGGTTTCCGCAAGGAAAACGGCGTGTGCATCGGCGTTGAAACCAACAAGGGCTTCATCGGCGCCAAGCGCGTCGGCGTGGTCACGGCGGGTAACTCCGGGCACATGGCCAAACTGGCCGGTTTCCGTCTGCCGATCGAATCGCACCCACTGCAAGCGCTGGTGTCCGAGCCGATCAAACCGATTATCGACAGCGTGATCATGTCCAACGCCGTACACGGTTACATCAGCCAGTCCGACAAGGGCGACCTGGTAATCGGTGCCGGTATCGACGGTTACAACGGCTACGGCCAGCGCGGTTCGTACCCGGTGATCGAGCACACCATCCAGGCCATCGTCGAGATGTTCCCGGTCTTGTCCCGCGTACGCATGAACCGCCAGTGGGGCGGCATCGTCGACACCACGCCGGACGCATGCCCGATCATCTCGAAAACACCGGTGCCGAACATGTTCTTCAACTGCGGTTGGGGCACTGGTGGTTTCAAAGCAACTCCAGGCTCGGGCAACGTGTTTGCCGCCAGTCTTGCCAAGGGTGAAATGCACCCATTGGCTGCACCTTTCTCCATCGACCGTTTCCACAACGGTGCGTTGATCGATGAACACGGCGCTGCTGCCGTCGCCCACTAACAGGAGAAATTTCCTATGTTGCACATCTTCTGTCCTCACTGCGGCGAGCTGCGCTCTGAAGAGGAATTCCATGCATCCGGCCAGGCGCATATCCCGCGCCCACTGGACCCGAACACCTGCACCGACGAGGAGTGGGGCGACTACATGTTCTTCCGCGATAACCCTCGCGGCTTGCACCATGAGCTGTGGGATCACGTCGCCGGTTGCCGTCAGTATTTCAACGCCACCCGTGACACCGTGACCTACGAGATTCTTGAAACCTACAAGATCGGCACCAAGCCACAGTTCACCGACAAGACTGAAAGTCCGAAAGCGGCCGCGCAGGCTCTGGGAGCGAAGGTATGAGCCAGATCAATCGCCTGTCCAACGGTGGACGGATCGACCGCAACAAAGTCCTGAGCTTCACCTTCAACGGCCAGAGCTACAAAGGCTTTGAAGGTGACTCCCTGGCCGCTGCATTGCTGGCCAACGGCGTCGACATCATCGGTCGCAGTTTCAAGTATTCGCGTCCTCGCGGGATCTTCGCCGCAGGCGCCGAAGAGCCGAACGCCGTGCTGCAGATCGGTGCCACCGAAGCCACGCAAATTCCTAACGTGCGCGCCACTCAACAGGCGCTGTACCAGGGTCTCGTCGCCACCAGCACCAACGGCTGGCCGAGCGTGAACAACGACATGATGGGGATTCTCGGCAAGGTCGGCGGCAAGCTGATGCCACCGGGTTTCTACTACAAAACCTTCATGTACCCGCAATCGTTCTGGATGACCTACGAGAAGTACATTCGTAAGGCCGCAGGTCTTGGCCGTTCGCCGACCGAAAACGATCCGGACACCTACGACTACATGAACCAGCACTGCGACGTGCTGATCGTCGGCGGTGGCCCGGCCGGTCTGGCGGCTGCCCTGGCAGCTGCGCGCAGCGGCGCCCGAGTGATTCTGGCCGATGAACAGGAAGAGTTTGGCGGCAGCCTGCTCGATTCCCGTGAAAGCCTCGACGGCAAACCGGCGACTGAATGGGTGGCCAGCGTTATCGCTGAACTCAAAGGTTTGCCGGACGTGCTGCTGTTGCCTCGTGCGACCGTCAACGGTTACCACGACCACAACTTCCTGACCATTCACGAACGCCTCACCGATCACCTCGGCGACCGCGCACCGATTGGCCAGGTTCGTCAGCGCATCCACCGGGTTCGCGCCAAGCGTGTAGTGCTGGCGACGGGGGCTCACGAGCGTCCACTGGTCTACGGCAACAACGACGTACCGGGCAACATGCTCGCCGGTGCCGTCTCGACTTATATCCGCCGTTACGGCGTCGCACCGGGCAAGAAACTGGTGCTGTCGACCAACAACGATCACGCCTACCGCGTGGCGCTGGACTGGCTCGACGCCGGCCTGCAAGTGGTGGCCATCGCCGATGCGCGGAGCAATCCTCGCGGTGCGCTGGTAGAAGAAGCACGCGCCAAAGGCATTCGCATCCTGACCGGCAGCGCCGTCATCGAAGCACGCGGCAGCAAGCGCGTCTCCGCCGCTCGTGTTGCCGCGATCGACGTCAAGGCGCACACCGTCACCAGCCCTGGCGAATGGCTTGAATGCGATCTGGTTGCCAGTTCCGGCGGCTACAGCCCGGTGGTTCACCTGGCGTCGCACTTGGGCGGTAAACCAATTTGGCGTGAAGACATCCTCGGTTTCATCCCCGGCGAAGCACCGCAAAAACGCGTCTGCGTTGGCGGCATCAATGGCGTCTACAGCCTCGGCGATTCCCTGGCCGACGGTTTTGAAGGCGGCGTGCGCGCGGCCAGCGAAGCCGGCTTCAAAGCGGTCGAAGGCGTCCTGCCAAAAGCCCTGAGCCGTGTCGAAGAGCCGACTCTGGCGCTGTTCCAGGTGCCGCATGAGAAGGCTACCGCACGTGCGCCGAAGCAATTCGTCGACCTGCAGAACGACGTCACCGCTGCCGCCATCGAACTGGCGACCCGCGAGGGCTTCGAGTCGGTCGAGCACGTCAAGCGTTACACCGCACTGGGCTTCGGTACTGACCAGGGCAAGCTCGGCAACGTCAACGGTCTGGCCATCGCCGCTCGTTCGCTGAACGTGACCATCCCGCAGATGGGCACCACCATGTTCCGCCCGAACTACACGCCGGTGACTTTCGGCGCGGTAGCCGGTCGTCACTGTGGGCACATCTTCGAGCCAGTGCGTTACACCGCACTGCACGCCTGGCACGTGAAGAACGGCGCCGAGTTCGAAGACGTCGGTCAGTGGAAACGTCCTTGGTACTTCCCGAAAAACGGTGAAGACCTGCATGCCGCAGTGAAACGCGAATGCCTGGCCGTGCGTGAAAGCGTTGGCCTGCTGGATGCCTCGACACTCGGCAAGATCGACATTCAAGGCCCGGATGCGCGTGAGTTCCTCAACCGCGTCTACACCAACGCCTGGACCAAACTCGATGTGGGCAAGGCTCGCTATGGCCTGATGTGTAAAGAAGACGGGATGGTCTTCGACGACGGCGTTACCGCATGCCTCGCCGACAACCACTTCGTGATGACCACCACCACCGGCGGCGCTGCGCGCGTGCTGCAATGGCTGGAAATCTACCACCAGACCGAATGGCCAGACCTGAAGGTGTACTTCACCTCGGTTACCGACCACTGGGCGACCATGACCCTGTCCGGGCCAAACAGCCGCAAGCTGCTCAGCGAAGTCACCGACATCGATCTGGACAGGGACGGCTTCCCGTTCATGACCTGGAAAGAAGGTTTGGTGGGCGGTGTACCGGCGCGGGTGTTCCGGATTTCGTTTACCGGTGAGCTGTCGTACGAAGTCAACGTGCAGGCCGACTACGCCATGGGCGTTCTGGAAAAAATCGTCGAGGCGGGCAAGAAGTACAACCTGACGCCGTATGGCACTGAAACCATGCACGTCCTGCGGGCCGAGAAGGGTTTCATCATCGTCGGCCAGGATACTGACAGCTCGATGACCCCGGACGACCTGAACATGGGCTGGTGCGTCGGTCGCACCAAACCGTTCTCGTGGATCGGCTGGCGTGGCATGAACCGTGAAGACTGTGTGCGTGATCAGCGCAAACAGTTGGTCGGCCTCAAGCCGATCGACCCGACCAAATGGCTGCCGGAAGGCGCGCAACTGGTGTTCAACACCAAGCAAACGATCCCGATGAGCATGGTCGGTCACGTGACCTCCAGCTACGCCCACAACTCCCTTGGCTATTCGTTTGCCATGGGTGTGGTCAAAGGCGGCTTGAAGCGTATCGGCGAGCGCGTGTTCGCGCCGTTGGCCGATGGCAGCGTGATCGAAGCGGAAATCGTTTCTTCGGTGTTCTTCGATCCGAAAGGCGATCGCCAGAACATCTAGTGGCCTCGAATCCTGTGGGGTGGCAGCTGCACCGCGTTGACTGCATCGCGAGCACGCTCGCTCCCACAGGAGATCGCGTAACCCTTGTGGGAGCGAGCCTGCTCGCGAAGACGGCAGAACAGCCACCACAAGGGCCGGAATCAACAGAATTCAAGACAGGTGCTTTATGACCACAGCCAACGTTTACCAACAGCGCCCGACCACTGGGGCAAAGGCCGAGTCGTCGCTGCACCACGCGGGCCTGCAAAGCCTGGTGGGCAAGGGCCGTAAAAACGCCGGTGTCACCGTGCGTGAGAAAAAACTCCTGGGTCACCTGACCCTTCGTGGCGATGCCCACAACCCGGCATTCGCTGCTGGCGTGCACAAGGCCCTGGGCCTTGAACTGCCGGTCGCGCTGACCGTGGTCGCCAAAGGCGAAACCAGCCTGCAATGGATGGGCCCGGACGAGTGGCTGCTGATCGTGCCGAGCGGCGAAGAATTTGCCGCCGAGAAGAAACTGCGTGAAGCCTTGGGCGATCTGCATATCGCTATCGTCAACGTCAGCGGCGGCCAGCAGATTCTTGAACTGAGCGGCCCGAAAGTCCGCGAAGTGCTGATGAAGTCCACCAGCTACGACGTACACCCCAACAACTTTCCGGTGGGCAAAGCCGTGGGCACCGTGTTCGCCAAGTCGCAACTGGTGATCCGCCACACCGCTGAAGACACCTGGGAACTGCTGATCCGTCGCAGCTTCTCGGATTACTGGTGGCTGTGGTTGCAGGATGCGGCTGCTGAGTATGGCCTTAGCGTTCAGGCCTGACACTGATGATCGTTCCCACGCTCCGCGTGGGAACGATCAGTAAACGAGGAGTCACCGCACTATGAGCCGCGCCCCAGACACATGGATTTTGACTGCCCATTGCCCAAGCGTCCTGGGCACGGTGGATGCGGTGACCCGCTTTTTGTTCGAACAGGGTTGCTACGTCACCGAGCACCACTCCTTCGATGATCGGCTGTCTGCACGTTTCTTCATTCGCGTGGAGTTCCGTCAGCCGTCGAGTTTCGACGAACAGGCATTCCGCACAGGCCTGGCCGAACGGACCGACGCGTTCGGCATGGTGTTCGAACTGACTCCGCCGCACCACCGGCCAAAAGTGGTGATCATGGTGTCCAAGGCCGATCACTGCCTCAACGATTTGCTCTATCGCCAGCGCATCGGCCAACTGGCGATGGATGTAGTCGCGGTGGTGTCCAACCACCCGGACCTCAAGCCGCTGGCTGATTGGCATGACATTCCTTATTACCACTTCCCGCTCGACCCGAACGACAAGCCCTCGCAAGAGCGGCAAGTCTGGCAGGTGATCGAAGACTCCGGTGCGGAACTGGTGGTGCTTGCGCGCTACATGCAAGTGCTGTCGCCGGAGCTGTGTCGCAAGCTCGATGGTAAGGCGATCAACATTCACCACTCGTTGCTGCCCGGTTTCAAAGGCGCCAAGCCGTATCACCAGGCGTACAACAAGGGCGTGAAACTGGTGGGCGCCACGGCGCACTACATCAACAACGACCTCGACGAAGGCCCGATCATCGCCCAGGGCGTGGAAGCGGTGGATCACAGCCATTACCCCGAAGACCTGATTGCCAAAGGCCGGGATATCGAGGGGCTGACGTTGGCCCGGGCGGTGGGGTATCACATTGAAAGACGAGTGTTTTTAAACGCCAACAGAACGGTTGTTCTTTAACTGCCCAAATGATCTACCCGAGCAATCAACGCGCCGCCGTTTTCTGGCGATGCGACCGCTACATAAAAACAACAGCGAGGTGAAAGCATGTCTGGTAATCGTGGTGTGGTGTATCTCGGCGCTGGCAAGGTCGAAGTACAGAAAATCGACTATCCCAAAATGCAGGACCCACGCGGCAGGAAGATCGAACACGGTGTCATCCTGCGTGTGGTATCCACCAATATCTGTGGTTCCGACCAGCACATGGTGCGTGGTCGCACCACGGCTCAAACCGGTCTGGTACTGGGTCACGAGATCACCGGTGAAGTGATCGAGAAGGGCAGTGATGTCGAGAACCTGAAAATCGGCGACCTGGTATCAGTGCCGTTCAACGTTGCTTGCGGGCGCTGCCGTTCCTGCAAAGAAATGCACACCGGTGTCTGCCTCAGTGTTAACCCGGCTCGTCCGGGCGGTGCCTATGGTTATGTCGACATGGGTGACTGGACCGGCGGCCAGGCCGAATACGCGATGGTGCCGTATGCCGACTTCAACCTGCTGAAACTGCCGGATCGTGACCGGGCCATGGAAAAAATCCGTGACCTGACCTGCCTCTCCGACATCCTGCCAACCGGTTACCACGGCGCAGTGACTGCCGGCGTTGGCCCTGGCAGCACCGTGTACATCGCGGGCGCCGGTCCAGTGGGTCTGGCGGCTGCCGCTTCCGCTCGCCTGCTGGGCGCGGCAGTGGTGATCATCGGTGACGTCAACCCGATCCGCCTGGCTCACGCCAAGGCCCAGGGTTTCGAAATCGCCGACCTGTCCCTGGACACCCCGTTGCACGAACAGATCGCTGCATTGTTGGGCGAGCCAGAAGTGGATTGCGCCGTCGACGCCGTGGGCTTCGAAGCCCGTGGTCACGGCCATGCCGGCGTGAAACACGAAGCACCGGCCACCGTACTCAACTCGCTGATGGGCGTGGTTCGGGTTGCCGGCAAAATCGGTATCCCTGGCCTGTACGTGACAGAGGATCCGGGCGCAGTCGATGCCGCCGCGAAAATGGGCAGCCTGAGCATCCGCTTCGGTCTGGGCTGGGCCAAATCCCACAGCTTCCACACCGGCCAGACCCCGGTCATGAAGTACAACCGCCAACTGATGCAGGCGATCATGTGGGACCGCATCAAGATTGCCGATATCGTGGGTGTCGAAGTCATCAGCCTCGACGACGCGCCACGCGGTTACGGCGAATTCGATGCCGGCGTACCGAAGAAGTTTGTGATCGACCCGCACAAGTTGTTTAGTGCGGCGTAAGGCTTGGGGCAAGACGGAAAAAAGGGCGACAGTGATGTCGCCCTTTTTTATGGTTGATGGGTTAACAGATTCACAACCCCGCCAACGCCCCTTGATACAACACCGGCCCGGTCGGCTGGCCCGTCGGCGAACCGCCTTCAGGCTCAAGGCTGACCGCCAGCGCTATCGGTTTACCCAGCAGCGCATGCTGTTCATCGCTCAACGCCACTCGACCTTTACCGCCGGCCGGGATTACGCCTAGCGAGATCGGTTTGCCATCCGCTGGAATCGCCCACAACTCAAGGCTGCGTCCGGGATCGACGGCGGCCAGGGCCAGCGGTTCGACTTGCAGGTAATCGTCGTGAGCCTTGATTCGCAAGGCAGGCTGCGCGCTGGCGCTGAGCAAGGTGGCGCTGTACTGGCTGCTGTCGCGGTTGTAGAGAATGCCAAGAGTCACTGCCACCAGCAGCGAGCAGACCGCCACTGTCACGCGCAACCAATTCCAGAAAGGACGTTTGGCCGGCACGTGCAGTTCTTGCGGCTCGATCCGCGCATTGATGGCGGTCCATACCCGGTCGGGCACGGGCACTGCCACCAGCGGTTCGTTGAGGCTGGCCAGGCTTTCTTGCCACTTGGCCAGTTCGATGCGCAGTTCGGCGTCGTCCAGCAGTAGCTGTTCGAAGCGGCGGCGCGCGGCGGCGGGCATCAGGCCAATTGCGTAGTCGGCGGCGAGGGCACGGCGCAGGCTTCCGGATTGATAGTTCATGATTCAAGGCACCTGCGCAGGCGCTCCATGCCACGGCGGATCCAGGACTTGACCGAGCCCAGGGGCGCCGCCAGATGATCGGCCAGTTCCGCGCAGGACAAGCCCTGAAAGTAGGCCACGGTGATCGATTGACGCTGCATGCCTTCAAGGGTCTCGAGGCAGCGGTTCAGCGCACTGGCTTCACGGTCGCTGCTGAGTAACTCCTGGGCCGAGGGCGCTTCGTCGACCAGCGTCTGTTCTTCCGGTTCGCTGAGGCGGTGGTCACGGTGTTTGCGTAACTGGTCGATGGCCTGGTTGCGGGTGATGTTGATCATCCAGGTCATTGGCGCCGACAAATGCGCCTGGTAGCGCGAGGCGTTGTTCCAGATGCGCACGAAGCTTTCCTGCAGCACTTCTTCGGCCAGGTCGCTGCGTCCCATGAAGCGTAGCGCTACGCTATGCAGGCGTGGTGCAACGCTGCGGTAGAGCGTCTCGAACGCACGGCGGTCACCCAGTGAACATTGGACGAGTAACTGTCTGAGCGGTTCGGCGTCGGCGGTGGAAATGACCATTCTCCAAGTAATCCGGTTGGTATGCGCTGTCGGTTGCAGGCTGAGGTTAGTTCACGGTGCGTTGTTGTTCCATTCACGGCGACAGCCCTCAAGGCAACGCCGGCCCTGATCTACAGGGCCGGCGTCAGCGCTTAGCTTTTCGGATATACGCAGTCGGCCGGAGATCGGATGCAGCGCAGGAAAAATATTTTTCGGCTAGATTTCACGCAAGCCGGTGCGGCGCACAATGGCCGGGAACAATTAATGTCGCGACCAGTTAAACGGCTGGTTTCCGCCACCTGATTGCAGGTGGCTTTCAGGGTTCAGGAGTTGGTTTCGATGAAGATTTCCCGCAGTTTTGCTTTGGCTTCGCTCATGACCCTGGCGACCAGCCCGGTCTTCGCCGCAGGCTTCAGCCTGAACGATGTGGCGGGTGCCGTGTCCGGTATGCAGGGCAGCGACAAGACGGCAGCCGCCGCACCGACCCCGCAGGCAGCAGGCTTGTTGAGTGCGCTGAGTTCGCTGAACGTCACACCGGAGCAGGCGATTGGTGGCACGGGAGCCATGCTGGGGCTGGCGAAGAATCAGTTGGGCGCGGCCGATTATTCCCAGTTGACCAATAAAGTGCCGGGTCTTGATCAGCTATCGGGCAGCAATGCATTGGGCAGCCTGGGTGGCGTGGGCGGTCTGCTCGGTGGTTCGCCTGGTAAGTCGGCAGGCCTGGACAGCGCCTTGGACAACGTCAAGAACACCAGTGACCTGAACAACGCCTTCACCGCGTTGGGCATGGACAGCGGCATGATCGGCCAGTTTGCCCCGATCCTGCTGCAATACCTCGGTCAGCAGGGTGTTGGCGGTTCGCTACTCAACAGCCTCGGCGGGATCTGGGGCGCCGGCGGCTGATTCAACCTGCTCGGCGCGCAAGGCGTCGATGCATGAGCCCTTCTCGGTCCAGAGCTGGTTGACCCAGTTCTGGACGCTCTGGCGAAACGCCGGATCGTTGCAGTGCTGAAAAAGGCTGGCGTCGCCACGGAACAATGCCTGACCCGTTCCGGTCAAACCAGCAGTTTTCCGCCCGCATTCGGGTGGCTTTCAGGGTTCAGGAGTTGGTTTCGATGAAGATTTCACGCGGTTTTGCTTTGGCTTCGCTCATGACCCTGGCGACCAGCCCGGTCTTCGCTGCCGGCTTCAGCCTGAACGATGTGGCGGGTGCCGTTTCCGGCATGCAGGGTGGCGACAATACGGCTGCCGCAGCACCGACGTCACAAACCGCCGGCTTGCTGAGCGCGCTGAGTGCGCTGGACGTGACCCCGGAGCAGGCCATCGGTGGCACGGGTGCCATGCTGGGGCTGGCGAAGAATCAGTTGAGCTCGACCGATTATTCGCAGTTGACTAAAGACGCGCCGGGGCTGGGCATGCTGTCGGGTAACGGTGGTCTGGGTATGCTTGGCGGACTGCTCGGTGGCTCATCCGGCAAGTCGTCGCCTCTGGACAGCGCCTTGGGCAACCTGGACAACGTGAAGAACACCAATGACCTGAACAGCGCCTTCAGCGCGCTGGGCATGGACGGCGGCATGATCGGCCAGTTTGCCCCGATCCTGCTGGAATACCTCGGTCAGCAGGGCGTTGGCGGTTCGCTACTCAATAGCCTCGGCGGGATCTGGGGCGCCGGCGGCTGATTCAACCCGCTCGGCGCGCAAGGCGTCGATGCATGAGTCTTTCTCGGTCCAGAGCTGGTTGACCCAGTTCTGGACGCTTTGGCGAAACGCCGGATCGTTTTCGTAATCACCCTGCCACAACGTCGGATCCAGCTCGCGGGTCTTGATGTCGATGATCACCGTTGGCACCGCGCCGCTGATCAAGTCCCAGAAACCCGGAATCTTCGCCTGTGGATACGCCACGGTCACATCGAGCACCGCATCCAGCTGTTCACCCAGCGCCGCCAATACAAACGCCACGCCGCCTGCCTTGGGCTTGAGCAAATGCTTGAACGGCGACTGCTGTTCGGTGCGTTTGACTGGCGTGAAGCGAGTGCCTTCGAGGTAATTGACCACACTCACCGGCTGGCGCTTGAACAGCTCGCAGGCGGCTTTGGTGATCTCCAGGTCCTTGCCGTGCAGTTCCGGGTGCCGGGCCAGAAAAGCTTTGCTGTAGCGCTTCATGAACGGGTAATCCAGTGCCCACCAGGCCAGGCCCAGAAACGGTACCCAGATCAGCTCTTTCTTCAGGAAGAACTTGAAGAACGGCGTGCGCCGGTTGAGCGTCTGGATCAGCGCCGGGATGTCGACCCAGGACAGGTGATTGCTGATCACCAGATAAGAGGTGTCGACCCGCAGGCCTTCGCCGCCGCGAATGTCCCATTGTGTGGGGATGCACAGGGCGAAAATCAGCTTGTCGATTTCGGCCCAGGTCTCGGCGATCCACATCACCGCCGCGCTGGCATCATCACGAAAGCGCCCCGGCAAGAGCAGTTTCAGCAGGGCAAACACCATCAACGGGCCGAACAGGACCAGGGTGTTGAGTAACAGCAGCAAGGTGACGAAACAGCCGGTGAGCAGGCGGCGCATAAATAACTCTTGGAAGCGTAAGGGCGCGCAATGATAAGCAGCTTCGGCCCAGAGGCCAAATCCGGGTGGCTGACGAATGTTTCACTTTTGTCTGGGTATGCTCCCGCGACTGCCGTTGATTGATTGTTCCCACGCAGAGCATGGGAACGATCGAGTTAACAAAGGTCTAAAATCCCGTCGTCCTACTCCCAGGGAATCCATTACGTGAAATCCATCCTCGCATTGTTAGCCCTTGTGGCCCTGCCGGTCATGGCCGCCGAGCCGACCCTTTATGGTCGTTACGAATACATCAAGCTGCCGGAAATCGGTGGCCAGGTCCTCAAGGCCAAGATGGATACCGGTGCGCTGACGGCTTCCCTGTCGGCCAAGGACATCGAAACCTTCACCCGCAATGGCGAAGATTGGGTGCGCTTCCGTCTGGGTACCAAGGATGCGAGCAGCAAGGTTTTCGAACACAAAGTCTTGCGCATCAGCAAAATCAAAAGCCGCGCCGACGAGGAAGATGAAAAGGACACGGCGGACGTCGCCAAGCGTCCGGTCGTCGAGCTTGAACTGTGCCTGGGCAGCATCAAGCGCACGGTCGAGGTCAACCTGACCGACCGCAGCAGTTTCAATTACCCGCTGCTGATCGGTGCCAAGGCATTACGTGAGTTTGGTGCGGCGGTGAACCCGGCCAGACGCTTTGTCGCGGATAAGCCTGACTGCTGATTGACGCCGAATCAGCCTTGGGGCACCGTTCGCCCACTTAATTGCCGGGCTTGGATGCCATGCCTCATATCCTGATTGTCGAAGACGAAGCGGCAATTGCCGATACGCTGATTTTTGCCTTGCAGGGCGAAGGCTTCACCACCACGTGGTTGAGCCTCGGCGCGGCGGCGCTCGAGCATCAGCGCATGACACCTGCAGACTTGATCATTCTGGATATCGGCCTTCCGGATATCAGCGGCTTCGAGACCTGTAAGCAGTTGCGGCGCTTCAGCGAAGTGCCGGTGATGTTCCTCAGTGCCCGCGACGGCGAGATCGATCGGATCGTGGGGCTGGAGATCGGCGCCGACGATTACGTCGTCAAGCCATTCAGCCCTAGGGAAGTTGCGGCGCGAGTCCGGGCGATTCTCAAACGCATGGCGCCGCGCGGGGTGAACGAGTCGTCCAGCGCCGTGTTCCAGGTCGACATTGATCGCGTGCAGATCAGCTATCGCGGTCAACCCCTGGGCCTGACTCGCCACGAGTTTCGTCTGTTGCAGTGTTTGCTGGAGCAACCCGAGCGGGTCTTCAGCCGCGAGCAATTGCTCGATGCGCTGGGGGTCGCCGCCGATGCGGGTTACGAGCGCAGCATCGACAGCCACATCAAAAGCCTGCGCGCCAAGTTGCGTCTGGTGGCTGCCAGTGCGGAGCCGATCCAGACTCACCGTGGCCTCGGTTACAGCTACAGCCCGGGGAATAGCTGATGCCGTTGGGAATCCGGATTTTCCTGGTTTATGTACTGTTCATCGGCCTGACTGGTTACTTCGTGCTCAACACGGTGATGGAGGAAATCCGTCCAGGCGTTCGACAGTCCACCGAAGAAACGCTGGTGGACACCGCCAATCTGATGGCCGAAATCCTGCGTGACGATTTCAAGGCTGGCACCCTCAACCAGAATCGCTGGCCCGAGTTGCTCAAGGCTTACGGTGAGCGGCAGCCGGCGGCGATAATCTGGGGGTTGCCAAAAAATTCGGTCAACCACCGTATCTACGTCACGGATGCCAAGGGCATTGTGGTGCTGGATTCCAGCGGCGTAGCAGTGGGCCAGGACTATTCGCGCTGGAACGATGTGTACCTGACCTTGCGCGGCGAATACGGCGCACGTTCGACCCGCGGCATCGCTGACGATGCCACTTCTTCGGTGATGCACGTTGGCGCACCGATCCGCGATAACGGGCAGATTATCGGCGTGGTCACCGTGGCCAAGCCCAACAGCTCATTGCAGCCTTACGTCGACCGCACCGAACGTCGATTGCTTTGGTACGGCGCCGGGTTGATCGGCCTCGGCTTGTTGTTCGGTGCGGCGTTGTCCTGGTGGCTGAGTGTCGCATTACGGCAGTTGACCGCTTACGCCCAGGCGGTCAGTGAAGGTCGACGGGCCGAGCTGCCGCACTATCGCGGCGCAGAGCTGGAGCAACTGGCCACGGCGGTGGAGCGCATGCGCACGCAACTGGAAGGCAAGGCTTACGTCGAACGATACGTGCATACACTGACCCACGAACTGAAGAGCCCGTTGGCGGCGATTCGCGGTGCCGCCGAGTTGCTGCAAGGCGAGATGCCGGCAACACAACAACAGCGCTTTGTCCGCAATATCGACAGCGAAAGTGCGCGGATGCAGCAGTTGATCGAGCGCTTGTTGAACCTGGCGCAGGTCGAACAGCGTCAAGGGCTGGAAGAGCGTGTACCGGTGCCGTTGGCAGCATTGGTCGATGAGTTGCTCAGCGGTCAGCATGCGCGTATCGAGCGCAAGCAGTTGAAGATCGAAAAGCAGATTTCAACCGATCTGGATGTGCTGGGCGAGCCGTTCTTACTGCGTCAGGCACTGGGCAATCTATTGGAGAACGCTCTGGATTTCTCCCCGTCCCACGGCGTCTTGCGCTTCACCGCCGAACGGCATGCCGAGCAGGTCGAATTCAAACTGTTCAATCAGGCCGAATCGATTCCGGATTACGCCCTGGGGCGTTTGAGCGAACGCTTCTATTCACTGCCACGCCCGGACAGTGGACGTAAAAGTACCGGCCTTGGGCTTAACTTCGTTGAAGAAGTAGTCAAGTTGCATGGGGGTGAGTTGCATGTCTGCAATGTGCCGGGCGGCGTCGAGGTGACGCTGTGTCTGCCCAGATGATCGTTCCCACGCTCTGCGTGGTAACGCCTCTAGGGACGCTCCGCGTCCAGTGACACAGAGCGTGGGAACGATCAGTCAGTAGGGCTTTTCTCCACACACTCTCCACATTTCCCCCATAAAACCCTCACACCCACCTTCCAGACTCTCCCTCATTCGAACAGGGAGAGAACCCATGAACCGCAGCTTGGCCATAAAACTTGGGGTAATTGCCCTTCTGATTGTGCTGTTGATGATCCCGTTGCTGATGATCAGCGGGGTGATTTTTGACCGCCAGCAACTGCGCAACGGTGTCCTTGAGGACATCGCCCGTAGTTCCAGCTACAGCCAGCAATTGAGCGGGCCGTTGATGGTGGTGCCGTATCGCAAGGTGGTCAGGACCTGGAAAACCAACGAAAAAACCAGCGAGCGTTATCAGGAAACGACTCAGGAACGGGGGCGACTGTATTTCCTTCCTGAACGTTTCGAACTCGATGGTCAGGTTCAAACCGAACTGCGCGCCCGTGGCATTTACGAGGCGCGGCTGTTTCACGCGGATAACCGGATCAGCGGGCACTTCTCTATCCCGGAGCACCTGGGCATCAAGGAGGACTTTTCCGACTACCAGTTCGACCAGCCGTTCCTGGCCGTGGGCATCAGCGATATTCGTGGCATCGAAAACGCCTTGAAGCTTGAACTCGATGACCAAAGCCTGGACTTTGTGCCGGGTACGCAAGTGGACTGGCTGGGCGAGGGCGTGCACGCCAGGCTGCCGGTGCTGGATGCGAACAACGCCACAGAACTGGCCTTCGGTTTTGACCTGCGTCTGCAAGGCACCGGTCAGTTGCAGATCACCCCGGTGGGTAAAACCAGCAAAGTCAGTTTGAAAGCCAACTGGCCGCATCCAAGCTTTATCGGCAACTACCTGCCGGCCCAGCGTGAGATAAGTGCTGAAGGTTTCAGCGCCAATTGGCAGGCCTCGTTCTTTTCCACCAATCTGGAAGAGGCACTCAATAGCTGCTTGTCCCATTCCAGCTGTGAAGAGTTCAAAAGCCGCAGTTTCGGCGTCAGCTTTATCGACCCGGTGGATCAGTACCTCAAAAGCGATCGGGCGATCAAATACGCGCTGCTGTTTATCGTGCTGACCTTTGCCGGGTTCTTTCTCTTCGAAGTGCTGAAAAGCCTCGCGGTACACCCGGTTCAATACGCCTTGGTGGGCGTGGCGCTGGCGTTCTTCTACCTGCTGTTGTTGTCACTCTCCGAGCACATCGGCTTTGCCCTGGCGTATCTGCTGTCGGCCGCTGCCTGCGTGTTGTTGATCGGTTTCTATGTTTGCCATGTGCTGCGCAGTGCGCGCCACGGGTTGAGTTTTTCGGCGGGATTGGCGGCGCTCTACGGTTTGCTTTACG
Source organism: Pseudomonas sp. H3(2019) (assembly GCF_007713465.1). Taxonomy (GTDB): domain Bacteria; phylum Pseudomonadota; class Gammaproteobacteria; order Pseudomonadales; family Pseudomonadaceae; genus Aquipseudomonas. The sequence continues at coordinate 374,390 of NZ_VMSG01000001.1, forward strand.
GCTTGTTGAGTGCCGAGGATTACGCGCTGTTGATGGGCTCGCTGCTGTTGTTCGGCTTGCTGGGCGTGTTTATGGTGCTGACCCGTAAACTCGACTGGTACGGGATTGGCCAGGGCAGGATCGCCAAGCCAGAGGTGGTGTATGAGTAGGTCGCTGGGGTTGCGCGAGGATCAGTTGCAGGGTGAATGGTTGGCGATGCAGATTGCCGGGCTGTTTACGTTGGAGCGGGGTGATGCCCTTATCGGCAAGCCCCGCTCCCTCAGGTCAGCCGGTGCTGCTAAACCTTCGGTAGGGTCGCCAGCATCGACGGCCGCTGGCTTACTTCGGCATACCAGGCGCTGAGTTGCGGATTGCTCTTGCGCCACTCCAGGTCCGGATGACGCAAATCCAGATATCCAAGGGCGCAGGCAACGCTGATGGCCGCGACGTCGAAATGGCTGGTCAGTTCGGCGATGGCGTCGGCTTCCAGCACCGTCAAGGCCCGGCGGATCTTGTCGCGCTGGGCGTCGAGCCACTGGTCCCAGTGTTTCTCCGGGGCGCGCAGGGCGAGTTCATAACGGATCAGCACCGCGGCGTCCATGATCCCGTCGGCCAGTGCGGCAAGGGTCAGGCGCCGCCAGCGCGCCGTGCCTTCACGAGGGATCAGCGGATTACCGACATGCTGCTGATCGAGGTATTCGAGGATCACCCGGCTGTCGTATAACACGTTACCGTCGTCCAGGCGCAGCGCCGGGATCTTGCCCAGCGGGTTGTCCTGGTTCAACGCGGCATCAGGGCTGACCGGGCTCAATTGACTGTGTTGCAGCGCCACGCGGTCCAGTTGACCGGTTTCATGCAGCAGCACCATCACTTTGCGCACGTAAGGCGAAGCAGGGTTATGGAACAAGGTCATGCTGGGGGCGGACATGGACATTCCTCGGCTGTATTCAGGGGGCATGGGGCAGAGATCTAGCCTAGTAAGTTCCGGAGCGGCTGGCGAGGGGTTTGACGGTGTGATGACGCCAGACCAGACGCTGAACACCTAGAAGGAATGGCTTTGCTGCCGGCGTTTCCACTGGCTCAACCGCTGTTGCAGATTCAGTGGGCTGTGAATCTGCTGCATTTGCGCGCGGTTGAACAGGATCAACACCAACTCAGCCGTGGCCATGGCGTCGGCGCTGGCGTTATGGCGCTCGAAGACTTGCAGCTTGAACCACTTGATCCAGTCGTCCAGCCCGGCTTCGCGGATGTGCGCCTGTGGACACAGCAGCGGCGCCATGTCGGCGACGTCGAGGAACGGATGCTGCAAGCGATAACCCAGACTGTCCTTCAAGGCGCGACCGAGCATGTGCTGGTCGAACGGCGCATGAAACGCCAACAACGGACTGTCACCGACGAACGCCATGAAATCCAGCAACGCGTCCCGCGGATCACTGCCAGCGGCAATCGCGCTTGGGCCCAGGCCATGCAGTAACACGCTAGGCCCGAGCTTATGGTCGCTGCGCTGCAAGGTTCGCTCGAACTGCTGACTGAAATCAATCGCGCCGTCTTCGATCACCACGGCACCGATCGACAGCACCACGTCCTTGTTCAGGTTCAACCCGGTGGTTTCCAGGTCGACCACCACCCAGCGTTGCTCGCGCAGGCTGCATTCGCCCAGCGTCGGGACACTCGGCAGTTGATTCAGGCGTTGTTGCTGCGCGGCCGTCAATGCCGGCCCGGCGGGGCGCAGCCAGGAAAACAGCTTCATAGCTGATACCGCAGGGTCAGGCTGCTTTGCAGGCGTTGAGCCTGACGCAGGGATTCGCGCAGGATGCGCCGGTCCAGATGATTCAGGCTGTCCGGATCGACCCGATTGGAATAGGGCAGGTTCTCACGGGTCTGTCGCTGATGCTGCTGCATGCGGGTTTGCTGGATGAAGTGATAGGCCTCTTCATAGGCCGCACCGTCCAGTGGGTCGATGACTTCTTTGGCCACCAGTTGACGAAAGCGCTCCAGGGTATTGTTGACCTCTATGCCATGGGCCAGCGCCAATAGCCGGGCACCGTCGACAAACGGGGTCAGCCCCTGGACTTTCAGGTCAAGGGTGGCTTTTTCACCGTTCTTTTTCGCCAGCACGAACTCGCGGAAACGCCCGACAGGCGGCCGTTGGCGCAGGGCGTTCATGGCCAGCATGCGCTGGAACAGCCGATTGTCTGCCACCTGATGGAGAATCGTTCGGCGCAATTGCTCACAGCCTTGCTCATCGCCCCAGACCACCCGCAGGTCGAAGTAGATGCTCGAGCCGAGCAAATTCTCGGGCGTTGCTTCGCGGATAAACGCCGCGAAACGCCGCGCCCATTCGGCACGGGACAAGCACAGCTGCGGGTTGCCAGCCATGATATTGCCCTTGCACAGCGTAAAGCCGCAGAGCGCCAGGCTCTGATTGATCTGCTGGGCGATCGGTAACAGCTTGCTGCGAATCTCGGCCGCCTGCACCGCATCGCGCGCTTCGAAGAGAATGCCGTTGTCCTGATCGGTGTGCAGTGTCTGCTCGCGGCGGCCTTCGCTGCCGAAGCACAGCCAGCTGAACGGTATGCCGGGATCGCCTTTATCGGCCAGCGTCAACTCGATGACCCGGCACACGGTGTGATCGTTGAGCAAGGTGATGATGTGGGTGATTTGGGTCGAGGACGCGCCGTGGGCGAGCATGCGCTCGACCAGTTGGCCGATTTCGCCACGCATCGCCACCAGGTTTTCCACCCGTGGCGCGCTGCGAATGGTGCGTGCCAAGTGCACCAGATCGACGCGTTGCAGGGAAAACAGGTCGCGTTCCGAGACCACGCCGCACAACCGTTGGTCCTTGACCAGGCAGACGTGAGCGATGTGCCGCTCGGTCATGGCAATGGCCGCATCGAACGCGCTGTGGTCCGGCGTCAGGAAGAACGGCGCGTGGATCATGTGCCGGTCGATGGGCTGATTGAAGTCACTGGTGCCATCGGCGACCACCTGACGCAAGTCGCGCAGGGTGAAAATTCCCAGCGGGGCTTTCTGCTCATCGACCACCACGATGCTGCCGACCTGCTGCTCGTGCATCAGGGTCACGGCTTCACGCAGCGGGGTCGCCGGGCTGCAGGTCACGGGATGGCGCATGGCCAATTCGCCGAGGCGGGTATTGAGCGAGTACTGGGTGCCGAGGGTTTCCACGGCTTTTTGCTGGACTTGCTGGTTGACCTGATCGAGCAGACTGCTGACGCCGCGCAGGGCAAAGTCGCGAAACGGGCTGGAAAGGGCGAACAGCTTGATGAAGGCCAGCTTGTTCAACTGCAGGCAAAAGGTGTCTTCGGCGGCCAGGTGTTCGGTGCGGGTCGCGCGCTCACCCAGCAGTGCGGCGAGGGGAAAACACTCGCCGGTGGTGATTTCGAAGGTGGTTTCAGTGCCACCCTTGGCCGTGTGCGGACGTTCGCCGACCACCCGGCCCTGTTTGACGATGTAAAAATGCTCAACCGGTCCGTCCGCGGGCTTGATGATGCTCTCGCCCGGACCGTAGAAGCGTAGTTGGCATTGTTCGACCAGATAGGCCAGGTGCGCGTGTTCCATCTGATTGAACGGCGGGAAACGCTGAAGGAACTGCAAGGTGCCCTGGATGTTCTGCAGCACCGCTGTTTTCCCGGCCTGGGTGAAGGCATCCGCTTTACTCATAACCATTACCGCAGTCTTTTTCGAATTGTTGTTGTCGGAGTCACTGCCATGGTCGGCCCCTGCGCGAAGCGTGCCCATTGGACGTAAGTCTAGGTCGCAGTTCTCGAAGCGAGATTTCGGAAATGCCCTACGCTATTAATGCGCAAAAGCGCTGGTTAGCCCACTTGGAAAACTATCTGACGAAGCGCACATTTAAGCTCTGCTTAGCGATGTCCGACCATGGTGCTAGGGGATTGATCTGAACATGTGTAGAGAGATTTATGTCCGACCACGATATTTTGAGCGATGCCGAGCGTGAAGCGCTGAGTGCAGTCATGCACGAACCGGATTTGCCAGCACAACGTGTGCTGATCGTCGATGATGACAAGGACGCGCGGGACCTGCTTTCGGAGATTCTTGCTCTGGACGGCATCCGTTGCATGACAGCAGCCAGTGGTGAAAGCGCACTCAAACTATTGGAGTTGAACAAGTCGATCGGTTTGCTCATCACTGATCTGCGGATGCAGCGGCTCGACGGCCTGGAGCTGGTCAGCAAGGTGCGGGAGTCGGAACGGGCGGCATTGCCGATCATCATCGTTTCCGGTGACGCCAAAGCCCGTGATGTCATCGATGCCATGCACTTGAGCGTGGTGGATTTTCTGCTCAAGCCAATCGATAGCAAAGAGCTGCTGGCACTGGTCAAGCATCAGTTGGGGATGGAGCCTTAGCGGTGATCGTTCCCATGCTCACGTGGGAACGATCATGGCTGGGTCGTTAGAAATCGCCCCACAACTGCTGAGCCACGGCCAACGCCACCACGGGCGCGGTTTCGGTGCGCAGCACTCGCGGGCCGAGGCGGGCGGAATGGAAACCGGCACTTTGAGCCTGATCGACTTCCACGTCCGACAACCCGCCTTCCGGGCCGATCAGGAACGCCAGTGTCGTCGGTTTCGCATGGCTGACCAGCGGCTCGGCCACCGGGTGCAGCACCAGTTTCAGCTCGGCCTCGGATTGTTTGAGCCAGTCGGCCAGCAACAGGGGCGGGTGGATCACCGGTACTCGCGAACGACCGCATTGTTCGCAGGCGCTGATAGCGACCTGACGCCAGTGTTGCAGGCGTTTGTCGGCGCGTTCGTCCTTGAGCCGGACTTCGCAGCGGTCACTGAAGATCGGGGTGATTTCAGTTACGCCCAGTTCAGTGGCTTTCTGAATCGCCCAGTCCATCCGCTCGCCGCGAGACAAGCCCTGGCCCAGATGAATCTGTAACGGCGATTCGATTTGCCCGGTGAAGCTTTCCGTCAACGCCACGCGCACGCGCTTTTTGCCGACTTCTGCCAGGGTGCCGCGAAATTCCTGACCTGAACCGTCGAACACTTGCAGCGCATCACCCTCCGCCATGCGCAGTACGCGGCTGATGTAGTGCGCCTGGGCCTCTGGCAATTCATGCTCGCCGAGGCTCAAGGGGGCGTCGATAAAGAAGCGGGACAGTCTCATTCTGGTTCTCGTATTGATCGTTCCCACGCTCTGCGTGGGGATGCCGCCATGGACGCTCTGCGTCCGCTCTTGTGACGCGGAGCGTCACGGGATGCATTCCCACGCAGAGCGTGGGAACGAGTAGTTCTTCTTAGCCCGGATCGCGGAAGCCCGGGTGGAAGTCCTTTGGCACCGCCACGCTGACCTTGTTGCTGGTGGCGATATCGATCCCTTCGCTGGCCACCTCGGCAAGGAAGTCGATCTGCTCGGGGGTGATCACGTACGGCGGCAGGAAATACACCACGCTACCCAATGGCCGCAACAGCGCGCCACGTTCCAGTGCGTGCTGGAACACTTTCAGCCCGCGGCGCTCCTGCCAGGGATAAGCGGTTTTGCTCGCCTTGTCCTGAACCATCTCGATGGCCAGCACCATGCCGGTCTGACGTACTTCCGAAACATGCGGGTGGTCAACCAGGTGTGCGGTCGAGCTGGCCATGCGCTGGGCGAGGGCCTTGTTATTCTCGATGACGTTGTCTTCTTCGAAGATATCCAGCGTCGCCAACGCCGCTGCACAGGCCAGCGGGTTGCCGGTGTAGCTGTGGGAATGCAGGAAGGCGCGCAGGGTCGGATAGTCGTCGTAGAAAGCGCTGTAGACCTCATCCGTGGTGACACACACTGCCAGCGGTAGATAACCGCCGGTCAGGGCTTTGGACAGGCACAGGAAGTCCGGGCGGATGCCGGCCTGTTCGCAGGCGAACATCGTCCCGGTGCGGCCGAAGCCGACGGCGATTTCGTCTTGGATCAGGTGCACGCCGTAACGGTCACAGGCTTCGCGCAGCAGTTTCAGGTACACCGGGTGATACATGCGCATCCCGCCAGCACCCTGAATCAGCGGCTCGACGATTACCGCGGCGACGGTTTCGTGGTTTTCGGCGAGGGTCTGTTCCATCGCGGCGAACATGTTGCGCGAGTGTTCTTCCCAGCTCATGCCTTCGGGACGCAGGTAGCAGTCCGGGCTCGGCACCTTGATGGTGTCCAGCAGCAGCGCTTTATAGGTTTCAGTGAACAGCGGCACGTCGCCGACCGACATCGCGGCCATGGTTTCGCCGTGGTAGCTGTTGGTCAGCGTGACGAAGCGCTTCTTGTTCGGCTGGCCGCGGTTGAGCCAGTAGTGAAAGCTCATTTTCAGCGCAACTTCGATGCAGGACGAACCGTTATCGGCGTAGAAACACCGCGTCAGGCCTTCCGGCGTCATCTTCACCAGGCGTTCGGACAACTCGATCACCGGTTGATGGCTGAAGCCGGCGAGGATCACGTGTTCCAGTTGATCGACCTGGTCCTTGATCCGCTGGTTGATCCGCGGGTTGGCGTGGCCAAACACGTTGACCCACCAGGAACTGACCGCGTCGAGGTAGCGTTTGCCTTCGAAGTCCTCGAGCCATACGCCTTCGCCGCGCTTGATCGGGATCAGCGGCAGCTGTTCGTGGTCTTTCATCTGGGTACAGGGATGCCACAGAACCGCGAGATCGCGCTGCATCCACTGATTATTCAAGCCCATTGTCACTCTCCTCGAGGCGGTCCGTGAGATGCGCGGACATACAGTCGCGCAAGCCTATGCAATGCCAGGCGAGCGGACAACCTATTGTGGCGTTTGCACATGGAAACAAAGGTACGTTACGTGATTGTATTGACGTGCACTTACGCTGACAGGGCACGCTAGAGCGCCTGATGTTTGCGTCGCACGTTGGAGGTTAATCTTTCCTTAACCCGTCTCTTTCAGACTCTTGATCGTATTTCTCGATATTTCAAAGCGAAATTTTCGGCTTTAAATCGATAGATAACTCGATAGTCTTGGTCGCAGTTCTTACAGGATTTGAGCAATGCAGCTACGTAACTCTTCCTCCCGCTACGGCGGGGTCAGCATCTTTCTGCACTGGGGTGTGGCGCTGGCGGTCTTCGGTCTGTTTGCTCTGGGCTTGTGGATGGTCGGTCTCGACTACTACAGCAGCTGGCGCAAAGAAGCGCCGGACTTGCACAAAAGCATCGGCCTGACGCTGTTCGCGATCATGTTGCTGCGGGCGTTGTGGCGCTTTATCAGCCCACCGCCGCCGACGCTGCAAAGCTATAGCCGCATGACGCGCCTCGGCGCCAAGCTCGGTCATTCCTTCCTCTATCTCAGCCTGTTCGCTGTGATGATTGCCGGTTACCTGATTTCCACCGCAGACGGTGTCGGGATTCCGGTGTTTGGTCTGTTTGAAATTCCTGCACTGATTTCCGGTCTACCGGACCAGGCAGACACCGCCGGTGCGATTCATCTGTATCTGGCCTGGGCACTGGTTATTTTTTCCGGTCTCCATGCGTTGGCAGCACTGAAGCACCACTTTATCGACCGTGATGCGACCCTGACACGAATGCTGGGACGCAAAGCCTGATGTTCAACCTCGACTCCAAGGAATAGAAAGCATGTTGAAAAAGACTCTCGCCGCTCTGGCAATCGGTACTGCGCTGTTGTCAGCCGGTCAGGCGATGGCCGCGGAATACAAAATCGACAAAGAAGGCAATCACGCTTTCGTCGACTTCAAGATCAGCCACCTGGGCTACAGCTTCATCCACGGTACTTTCAAGGACTGGGACGGTAAGTTCAGCTTCGACGCCAAGGCTCCAGAAGCCAGCAAAATCGACGTTGTGCTGAAAACCGCCAGCGTTGATACCAACCACGCTGAACGTGACAAGCACATTCGTACCCCGGACTTCCTGGACGCAGCGAAATTCCCTGAGGCCAAGTTCGTTTCCACCAGTGTTAAATCCACTGGCGAAAAAACCGCTGACGTGACCGGCGACCTGACTCTGCACGGCGTGACCAAGCCAGTCGTGTTCAAGGCAACCTTCAACGGCGAAGGCAAGGATCCATGGGGCGGCTACCGTGCCGGCTTCAACGGCACGACTACCCTGCAGTTGAGCGAGTTCGGCATCAAAGGCCCAGGTCCTACTTCCCAGACCCTGGACCTGGACATCACGTTTGAAGGTGTTCAAGCGAAATAATTTTCGCGGCTGACACAAAAACGCCCCTGATCTTGCGATCAGGGGCGTTTTTGTTAGCGGGAGAAATCAGCGGTTGCGGGTCAGCAACGCCGGTTTCTCGCCACGTGGACGGCTTGGCAGTTGATCGAGCTGCTCAGGTGTCGGGAAGCGATCGGCCTTGGACTCCTTGTGCATGATCTTCGGCTGGGTACCGCGCGGGTTTTGCACGGCGGGTTCCTGACGCGACTGGTCGTCACGGGCCGGGCGGCGGTTGCGCGATTCTTCGCGACGGGCCTGGCCGTCACGTGGAGCGCCGCTGCGTGGACCGCTGCGTTTGGCAGGCGGAGTGCCAGTACTGGCGCCGCTGCTGTTACGCGGACCGTTCTGGCGACCCTGTGGCTGGCCGGCGCGTGGAGCACCTGCACCTGCACCAGCGCCTTGCGCCGGAGCACCCGGGCGGCGGCCACGACCTTGAGGGGCCTTTTGCTGCGGAACGTAGTCGACGCGGTTACCGAAGTTATCGACATCATCGTCGAGGAACTCGTCCGGTGCGCGGTCAGCGGCGGCGCGGGGTGCCGGGCGCTGCTGTTCGCGGGCCGGGGTGCCTTCACGCGGCTTTTGAGCCGGGCGTTCGCCACGGCCGGCAGCCGGTTTTTCCTTGCCGCCCTTGTCCTTGCCCTTGTCTTTACGACCGCCGCCGCTGCCGTTTGGACCGTCGCCGCGCGGGCCACGTGGGTTGCGCGGGTTACGCACATCCGGACGCTCGCGAACTTCCGGTTTCTCGGCTTCGACGCTGCTGGAATCAAAGCCCATCAGGTCGCCATCGGCGATTTTCTGCTTGGTCATGCGCTCGATGCTTTTCAGCAGTTTTTCTTCGTCCGGGGCAACCAGCGAGATCGCTTCGCCCGAACGACCGGCACGGCCGGTACGGCCGATACGGTGCACATAATCTTCGTCGACGTTTGGCAGCTCGAAGTTGACCACGTGTGGCAACTGATCGATATCCAGGCCGCGAGCGGCGATATCGGTGGCCACCAGGATGCGCACGTCACCGGCCTTGAAGTCGGCCAGGGCTTTGGTGCGAGCATTCTGGCTCTTGTTACCGTGGATCGCGACGGCGCTCAGGCCGTGTTTGTCCAGGTACTCGGCCAGGCGGTTGGCGCCATGCTTGGTGCGGGTGAAGACCAGAACCTGTTCCCAGGCGCCGGCAGTAATCAGGTGCGCCAGCAGCGAGCGCTTGTGGCTGGCGGCCAGACGGAATACCCGTTGCTCGATGCGCTCGACCGTGGTGTTCGGCGGCGTGACTTCGATGCGTTCCGGGTTGTGCAGCAACTTGCCGGCAAGGTCAGTGATGTCCTTGGAGAAGGTTGCCGAGAACAGCAGGTTCTGACGTTTGGCCGGCAGACGGGCGAGGACTTTTTTCACGTCATGGACGAAGCCCATGTCGAGCATCCGGTCCGCTTCGTCCAATACCAGGATTTCCACGTGGGACAGGTCGACGCTGCCTTGGCCAGCCAGGTCGAGCAAACGGCCCGGGCAGGCTACCAGCACGTCAACACCGCGGGACATGGCTTGAACCTGTGGGTTCATGCCAACGCCGCCGAAAATGCAGGCACTGACGAATTTCAGGTCACGGGCGTAGACCTTGAAACTCTCGTGCACCTGGGCGGCCAGTTCGCGAGTCGGGGTCAGGACCAGGACGCGTGGTTGGCGCGGGCCGTGACGCTGGGATTTGTCCGGGTGACCGTTAGGGAACAGGCGCTCCAGAATCGGCAAGGCGAAACCGCCGGTTTTACCCGTACCTGTCTGCGCCGCAACCATCAAGTCGCGACCTTGCAACACGGCGGGAATGGCCCGCTGTTGCACCGGGGTAGGCTGGGTGTAGCCCGCTGCCTCGATGGCGCGGACTAAAGCCTCGGAGAGACCGAGGGAAGCAAAGGACATGAGTAATCCTGTTTTAGTTAGGGCTTGGCCCAATGGGATAGTCTTGCCTGGCGCGAATGGCGTTTATGGAGAAGCGCAATCGCGTCCGGTCCTGCTGGGGCTTGAAGGCTCATCTTCGATTACTCGCGCGGGCTGAAAAGCTGCGCTGTAGCAGTGTCGGGATGCCTTAAACAAGACCGAGCGTCCGGGCGTAAGCCTGGCGGGAAGGCCGGAGTATAACAGAGCAATCACGGAGCGCTGCTTTCCTGCTGCTCAACGGTTTTCCCGTTGCTGGCTTGCGGCGTGATCTGCACAGCGTCAGGTGCCGGGCCGGCGCCATATCGCGCACTCAATTGCGCGTAGGCCGGTTCGCGTTTGAAGCGCTTGAGCTCGGCGCCGAAACGTTGCACCAGCAGGTCCATGCCGGCATTGCGACGCAGGGCCAGAAACTGGCTTTGGTGACTGATGACCGTGGGGCTTTCGCTGATCTGGTCGCGCAGTTTCAAGGTGTCGAGCAGGGTTTGGCCAACCCGGCGGTCGGTGATCAGCAGGTCGATACGGCCACGTTGCAGCTTGCCAAAGTTGGCTTCATGGGTCGGCGCAGGCTCGCGGGTGAACAGGGGCGAGTCCCTGAAGTCCTGGCTGTACAGGTAGCCGGGCGAAGTGCCGATGGTCAGGCCGCGCAGGTCTTCAAGGGTGCGGAAGGGGTGAGGGCGATCGTTGGCATAGAACAGCACGAACTCGACTTCCGAGAGCGGTTCGGCGGGATAGAGCAGAGTAGCGTCGCGTTCGTTGCTATGGAAAATGTCCAGTACGCCGTCCGCCAGCCCTTGATCAAGCATGGCCAGGCAGCGTTTCCATGGCAGGAACTGCCACTCAACCTCAATCCCCAGGCGCTTGAAGACGATCGCGGTGGTTTCGTAGTCCAGTCCGAGGGGCTGACCGTTTTCCTCGTAGACGTAGGGGGCCCAAGGCTCGGTGACAAGGCGCAGTTTCTCGCCCCGAGCGGTAAAGCTCAGGCAAGCAAAAAGCACGGCTGTCAGCAATTGGGCAATGACGGGCATCGCTGGAGATTACGACGAGATTTGGGCAATAGCCAGAAGCGGATGTTGGAAGTGGGTGCTCTAGCACAAGGGATTTGGGAATGTGATCCGGGAATCGAAAGATCGCAGCCTGCGGAAACTCCTACGGATTATCCGCGTAGGGGTTGCCGCAGGCTGCGATTTTCTGATCTTGCCTGTACGACTTTTAACGCGGCAGTTTCAGGTTGCTCCATACCGCCAGGCTAGGTTCAGCCTGGTTCAGGGTATAGAAATGCAGCCCTGGCGCGCCGCCTTGCAGCAAGCGTTCACACATTTCGGTGATCACCTGCTCGCCGAAGCCCTGAATGCTTTGGGTGTCGTCACCGTAGGCTTCCAGCTGCTTGCGGATCCAGCGCGGGATTTCCGCACCGCAGGCGTCGGAGAAGCGTGCCAGCTTGCTGTAGTTGGTGATCGGCATGATGCCCGGAACAATCGGGATGTTCACGCCCATCGCCTGTACACGCTCGACGAAGTAGAAGTAGCTGTCGGCGTTGAAGAAGTACTGGGTGATCGCACTGTTGGCGCCGGCGTTGGCCTTGCGCACGAAATTGGTGAGATCGTCTTCGAAGTTGCGGGCTTGCGGGTGCATTTCCGGGTAGGCGGCAACTTCGATGTGGAAGTGGTCGCCGGTCTCTTCACGAATGAAGCTCACCAGGTCATTGGCGTGGCGCATTTCGCCGCTGGCCATGCCCATGCCTGAAGGCAGGTCACCGCGCAAAGCAACGATCCGCTTGATGCCGGCCGCCTTGTATTGAGCCAGCAGGCCGCGCAAGTCAGCCTTGCTGTCGCCCACGCAAGACAGATGCGGTGCGGCAGGGACTTTGACTTCGCTTTCGAGCTGCAACACGGTGTTGAGGGTGCGATCACGGGTCGAACCACCAGCGCCATAGGTGCAGGAGAAGAAATCGGGGTTGTACGTGGCCAGCTGACGGGCAGTGGCGATGAGCTTTTCATGCCCGGCATCGGTCTTCGTAGGGAAGAACTCGAAGCTGTAGCGGCGGTCTTGGGACATAGGAATACCCTTTAGAACTCGTAAGCCGGACGCTGGCCCCCCGTAGGAGCTACCGCAGGCTGCGATCTTTCAAGGATCAAAAGATCGCAGCCTGCGGCGGCTCCTACGGGGAGCGGTCAGTCAGCGCCTATCAGTAGCGGTAAGCGTGCGGCTTGAACGGGCCTTCGACGGTCACGCCGATGTATTCAGCCTGTTGCTTGGTCAGTTGAGTGACCACGCCACCGAAACCGCGGACCATTTCCAGGGCCACTTCTTCGTCGAGTTTCTTCGGCAGTACTTCAACGGTCAGGCGCTCGGCTTTCTGGGCCGGCGACAGGTCGGCGTACTTCTGGCCGAACAGGAAGATCTGCGCCAGAACCTGGTTGGCGAACGAGCCGTCCATGATACGGCTTGGGTGGCCAGTGGCGTTGCCCAGGTTAACCAGACGGCCTTCGGCCAGCAGGATCAGGTAGTCGTCGTTCTGTGGGTCGAAATCGCCCGCGCCAGTACGGTGTACCTTGTGTACCTGTGGCTTCACTTCTTCCCATGCCCAGTTCTTGCGCATGAAAGCCGTGTCGATTTCGTTGTCGAAGTGACCGATGTTGCAGACCACGGCGCGCTTCTTCAGGGCTTTGAGCATGTTTGCGTCGCAAACATTCACGTTGCCGGTGGTGGTCACGATCAGGTCGATCTTGCCCAGCAGGGCCTTGTCGATGCTTGCTTCGGTGCCGTTGTTGATACCGTCGATGAACGGCGAAACCAGTTCGAAACCGTCCATGCAGGCTTGCATGGCGCAGATCGGGTCAACTTCGGAGACTTTGACGATCATGCCTTCCTGACGCAGGGACTGGGCCGAGCCCTTGCCCACGTCACCGTAACCGATGACCAGTGCTTGCTTGCCGGACAACAGGTGGTCGGTACCGCGCTTGATCGCGTCGTTCAGGCTGTGACGGCAGCCGTACTTGTTGTCGTTCTTGCTCTTGGTGACCGAGTCGTTGACGTTGATGGCCGGGATTTTCAGCTCGCCCTTGGCCAGCATGTCCAGCAGGCGGTGTACGCCCGTGGTGGTTTCTTCGGTCACGCCGTGGACGCGGTCGAGGATCGCCGGGTACTTCTTGTGCAGCAGCTCGGTCAGGTCGCCGCCGTCGTCGAGGATCATGTTGGCATCCCAAGGCGCGCCATTCTTGAGAATGGTTTGCTCCAGGCACCACTCGTACTCTTCTTCGGTTTCGCCTTTCCAGGCGAAAACCGGAATGCCGGCAGCGGCGATAGCGGCAGCGGCCTGGTCCTGAGTCGAGAAAATGTTGCAGGACGACCAGCGTACTTCGGCACCCAGGGCAACCAGGGTTTCGATCAGCACGGCAGTCTGAATGGTCATGTGGATGCAGCCGAGAATCTTCGCGCCCTTGAGCGGTTGCTCGACGGAGTACTTGCGGCGCAGACCCATCAGGGCCGGCATTTCCGATTCGGCAATGATGGTTTCACGACGGCCCCAGGCAGCCAAGGACATGTCGGCGACTTTGTAATCGTTAAAATCTACAGGCGTGATAACAGCGCTCATGAAGAGCCTCCATTCGTAAGTATGCGAATGGGCGCCGTTGTGCGTTTAGTGTCCAGCCGATCATGGCCGGGCAACGCCCCATCCGAGCCTGACAGGTCGAACCTGCTGCAGCGCCCCTCGGACAGGTGGCGGGAAAACGGTACCAATCGAAGATGACCGTTTTGAAACGGGGGCGATTATAGCGGGCTAAGCTGATCTTCCAAAGGGTTTCTGTCGGCCAAATGAAAGTCGTTAATGGCGACCATAGTCGAAGCCTCATGGAGCATGACTGCCCGGTCTGCCATGATGGCCGGCATCAATCGGCAAGACGGTCAGGAGCGAGCATGAATTTCCACACCCGCAAATGGGTAAAACCCGAAGACCTTAACCCCAACGGCACGCTGTTCGGCGGTAGCCTGCTGCGCTGGATCGACGAAGAGGCCGCCATTTACGCAATCGTCCAGCTGGGCAACCAGCGCGTGGTCACCAAGTACATTTCCGAAATCAACTTCGTCAGCGCCTCGCGCCAGGGCGACATCATCGAGCTGGGTATCACCGCTACCGAGTTCGGTCGTACCTCGATCACCCTGACCTGCGAAGTGCGCAACAAGATCACCCGCAAAAGCATCCTCACGGTCGAGAAGATGGTCTTCGTCAACCTGGGCGAAGACGGTTTGCCTGCGCCCCATGGCCGGACCGAGATCAAGTACGTCAAAGACCAGTTCAAGGATGATGCTGGCGGCGAGTAATGCGAGCCCCTGCGAGGGGCGGGGACAAAACAAGGAGTGTGTCGTGCTTGCGACGGCGTTGGTGTTGGTGGCGGCGCTATTACACGCAGCCTGGAATACCCTGATCAAATTCAGCGCTGAGCGGTTACTGGTCGTGGCCTGCATGGACAGTGTAGCGATGCTGTTTGTCGCGCTGATGCTGGGTTTCGTCGCGCTGCCACCGATGGACATCTGGTCGTGGATACTCGCTTCGGCCGCCTTCGAGTTGCTCTATCGCTATCTACTGATCCAGGCCTATCGGGTCGGCGATCTCGGGCTGGTCTATCCGCTGATGCGCGGTTTGTCGCCGTTGGTGGTCCTGGCGTTGACACTGATCTTTGCCGGCGAAGTGCTGACGACCCAGCAGATCCTCGGCATTTTGCTGATCCCGTTCGGCATGCTGTGCCTGCTCTGGCAGGGCGGTGGGGGGGAGCGTTTGCCGTGGTCGATGTTGCCGGTAGTGGTGCTGATCGGCTTGTGCATCGGCGGTTACACCTTTATCGATGGGCAGGCGTTGCGGCGCTGGTCGCACCCGCTCGATTACCTGGTCTGGGTCACATTGCTCAGCGCCTGGCCGTTTCCGCTGTTAGCGCTGGTGCGCAAGCGTCCGGCTTTTATACTGTTCTGGCGTGAGCAGTGGCGACTGGGGTTGAGCGTCGGGTTCTGTGTGTTGTTCAGCTACGCTTTGGTGCTCTGGGCCATGCAGTTGGGGTCAATTGCCGAAGCGGCGGCGTTGCGCGAGATCAGTGTGATTCTGGTGGTGCTGTTCGGCATGCGTTACCTCAAAGAACCTTTTGGCAGACCCAGACTCCTGGCCTGTGGGCTGGTGCTGGCCGGTATGCTTGTGATGAAGTTCTGAGCGAGCGTTTACGAAACTCTAAAAAGGAATCTGCAATGAATGTTGCCCTGTGGTGTGTATTGATCGCGATTTTCTTGCCGTACGTTTGCACCGCCATTGCCAAGATCGGCGGCAAGTTCGGGCTTCGGGATAATCATGATCCGCGCGATTTTCTTGAGTCCCTCGAAGGGTTCGCCAGGCGTGCCCACTGGGCCCAGTTGAACAGCTTTGAAGTCACCCCGGCGTTTGCCGCCGCGGTCATCGTCGCGCACCTGGTCGGCAATGCCGAACTGGTGACGATCAACGTGCTGTCGGTGCTGTTCATCACCAGCCGCCTGCTTTACATCATCTGCTACCTGGCAGACTGGGCGATCCTGCGTTCGCTGGTGTGGTTTGTCGGCATGGGGCTGATTGCCGCCTTCTTTTTTGTGTCGATCTGACGCGATGCGGAATCGTTTTTGTAGCAGCTGGCGCAGCCTGCTGCTACAGGAATCAACAGCGTGTTGGGTGCAACTTACTTTGTGTCGGTCACCTGTGGCAGTTGCGGCAGCGCTGCGCCTTTTGGCCAGAGCATCCAGATTTGCCCTTGCTGTTTCATGTCGCCGGCCAGTTGCCCGGCGGCATCGCCGGTGCCCCAGAACAGGTCGGCGCGAACTTCGCCGGTGATCGCGCCACCGGTGTCCTGTGCGGCGACGGGGCGTACCAGTGCGCTGCCATCAGGGCGGGTGGTGGATAACCAGAGCAGACTGCCCAGCGGAATCACCTTGCGATCCACCGCCACGCTGTAACCCGAGGTCAGTGGCACGTTCAACGAGCCGCGTGGACCTTCGTTGCTGTCAGGATTGCGGCTGAAGAATACATAACTCGGGTTACTGCCGAGCAGTTCAGGAATGCGCGTCGGGTGAGTCTTGGCCCAGGCGCTGATGGCACCCATGGTCACGTCTTCTTTTTTCAGCTCGCCCTGATCCACCAGCCAGCGGCCAATAGGACGGTAGGGGTGGCCGTTCTGGTCGGCATAACCGATGCGCAGTTGGCGGCCATCTTCCAGCTGAATGCGGCCCGAGCCCTGGATTTGCAGAAACTGCAGGTCCATCGGATCGGTCAGCCACGCCAGCACAGGCGCCTTGACCCCTTTGGTTTCAATGGCGGCGGCATCGTCGTAAGGCTTGAGCACCCGGCCTTCAAGGCGACCGCGCAGGCGCTTGCCTTTGAGTTCGGGGTAAATGCTCTCAAGCGAGACGATGATCATGTCGTCCGGTACGCCGTAAACCGGCACATTGGCCACCGGGTTCTGCGTCAGGCTGCCCGGATAGACCGGCTCGTAATAGCCGGTGATCAAGCCATTGGCATTGCCGCTGGAGGAGCGCAGGCCGTAGACCGCCAGCTGTTCCTTGAGAAAGCCACGGATGGCGTCTGCGGTTTGCGGCACGTTGGCGGCCGCTGCGCAGGTTGCGCCCCAGACCGGGTCGGACTTCAGGCGAATACAGGCGCTGCGCCAGGAACCGAAGCCGGCCAGCAAGTCATTATCAGATACCGCCGGCAAAGCTTCCCAGGTCGCGCTGGAATAGGTGGCGATGGCGTGGGTTTGTGGTTTTGCGGTGTCGCCACTGTTGCAACCGGCGAGCAGGGCGACCATCGGTACGGTCCAGAGCAGAGTGTTGCGCCAGGCCTTGAAACGGCTGTTCATGCAGTATTTCCTGTGCAGGTTGCCCGAGCGCTTCCAGCGTTCAGGCAACCCTTATTGTTAATAGGGCTATTGGTCTTTGCCGACGACGCGAGGATACTGGCCGCCGTTTCCCGTGACCTGAAGCCACCATGACTCTTAAAAGACTTTCTGTTGTATTGCTGGCCTGCCTGACGCTGTCCGCCTGTGGCGGTGTCGATCCGAACTCGCCGCTGGGTCAGCGCAAGGCGATCTTCAAGCAAATGCTCAAGACCGGCGAAGACCTGGGTGGCATGTTGCGGGGACGTATCCCGTTCGATGGCCCGCGTTTTAACGCAGGCGCCGTCAAGCTCGACGCCTTGTCCCATGAGCCGTGGAAGCATTTCCCACAGGTTCGTGAGGACGGCAACACCAGCGCCAAAGACGGTGTCTGGCAGCAGCAGGCACGTTTCCAGGACATGGCCCGGACACTTGAAGCCGCCACCGGTGAGCTGGTGATTGCCAGCCAGGTTCAGCCGTACAAGGCCAGTAACCTTGGCCCGGCCGTGCAGAAAGTCGAAGACGCCTGTAGTGCGTGCCATAAACAGTTTCGTGATCACTGATTGGTGTTGCCCCGGCTGACGTCTTCGCGATCCGACTTGCTCGCGAAGGCTGCCCGGAGCATGACTTCAATCTTTCTTCTTACTTGTCCAGCTCATCCAGTGCTCGCTGCAATTCCTTACGGGCCTCGGCGAGTTTGTCTTTGCGTTTGTTGATCTTCTCGGCGTCGCCCTGTTTCATGGCCTTGTCGAGGTCGGCCTGACGGCGGCTGACTTCGTGCTTGGCGTCGAGCACCTTGTTCTCGCGCTCTTTCTTCAAGGCGGCGTCGTTGCAGTGCTCGGTGGCTTCGCTCAGGGCTTTTTCCAGGCCAGACTGTTGTCCGGCATTGCCATGTGCCCTGGCCTGTTCGATCTGGTTGCTGATGGACTGGCGCTTGGCGGCGCAGCCAGTGAGTTGCGGAGTTTCTTCGGCAGCCATCAGCGGTGTCGCCATGACGCCACAAAGCGCCAGCATGACGAGCGGTGAAAGAAATTTCATAAAGGCTCCGTTTAAAAAAACATCAGGTCGGCAGCAGATGGGCTGTTGGAGCGCATCGATACTCATTGGGTTCAAAACTGCCGGCTCTCTGCATAACTAAAAACCGTCTATCCCGGCAGCGTGTAATTGTTCGCTCAAGGCCAGCACCTGTGGGTCGCGAAAAAATGCGCTCAATTGCGCTGCGCGCCCCGGGCCGATTCCGGCTTCGGTCTGCCATTGCTCAGTGTCTCGTTGCGCCAGTAATTGCCATGAGTCTGCAAGTCTGGCCTCACCGGTAGGCGGCAAGCCCAATGCTTTCAGCCAGCGTGAAAAGGGCTGTTGTCGGGCGCTTTGCAGACTGTTCAGCAAGCGGACACTGCTGCGCTCGCCGAAGCCGTCAATGTTAGCAAGCTCTTGGGCGTCGAGGGTCAACCAATCGAGCAAACCCTTGAGGCGTCCGGCACTGATCAGTTTTTCCCAGGTGCCGGGGCCTATATGGTGTAGCGCCAGGCCTTGCTTGCCACTGAGCCAGGTCAGTCGCGCGAGAAACTGGCTTTCGCAGCCCGGTGTCGGTTGCCAACAGCTGAGGTGATGAAAGTCTTCCGCACGCGGCGCGCTCACCTCGGGTCGTTCAGTGCTGCGCAACACGACCCTGTCGAGTCGCGGGATGGTCAGCCCGGCAAGGCTGATGGCGACCTGATCGCCGGGGCGGATATCCATGGCCTGCCAGCGCTGCAACGAACTCACGCTGACACGTTTGATCTGTCGGTCATCGAGCATGACCGGAGCGAGCTCGAGCACCGGGGTGATGCGCCCGGTTCGCCCGATCTTGAAGTTGACCTTGCGCACTTCAGCCAACGCCTGGGCGAAAGGGTACTTCCAGGCCACGCTCCAGAACGGAGTTTTCGCCTCCCAGCGCTCTGCCGCCGGACGTTGGCTCTGACGCAAGACAATACCGTCGCTGGCAAACGGCAGGGGGGTGCGATACCAGTGATCGCGCCAACGTTCGGCATCGGTAAATGCGCTGACAGGCTGGCTGTAGAACTCGCTGTCAGGGAAGCCCAGTGCTTTCAGGGCGAGCAGGCGCTCCGGCAAGCTTGCCGGACCTTGCGGCCAGTCCCAGACGAATAGCCCGATCCCCTTGGCGTCCACAGGGCTCAGTCCTTTACGGGCCATCAACCCTGCCACGGTGCTGCGGGCGTTCAGGCTGCCGCGTTGGGCTTGCACATGATCCGTCAGGCGCCAATAGAGTTCGCCTTGCAACAGCAAGTCCAGTGGCCGCGGCAGTTGCTGGGGAATCGCGGCGATCTTGCGCGCCGAGGCGGTCCAGTCCTGGCCGTCGATACCGTCGCCACGACTGATCGCCTGCTGGAGCTGGCCCTCACGGTAAATCAGCGTGACTGCAACGCCATCGACTTTGGGCTGAACCCAGATATCGTCGCGTGTCTTGAGCCAGGCTTCGACGGCCTCACCGTCGACGAGTTTTTCCAGGCCTGTGTGAGGAATCGGGTGGGTCACCGTGCCACGGGCGGTACGTAGCGGATTTTCAGCGGTCGTGGCCGGGGCAAAGCAGGCTTGCCAGGCGTTAAGGCGGGCGCGGGACTGGTCGTAAAGCTCATCGGCGACCAGCGAATGCCCTCGTCGGTGATAGCTGTCGTCCCAGCGTTCGATTTGCTCTTGCAGTGCGGCGATTTCGGCTTGAGCCCGGGAGGGGAGCCAGTCGGGGCAGGTATTGGCGCTAGCGTTCAAGCAAGTAATTAGCAGCCAGAAACCGATCAACAGACGAAGCGTGGGCAGCATCATGAGCATCCTTGCTCGAGGGGGATGCCTGAAGGCTAGATCATCAGGGAGGCTTGCGAGCGCAGGTGGTTTTCAGGGTGTGTCCAGACCGGATCAGCGCCCATGAAAAAGCCCCGCACGGCGAACCGTGCGGGGCTTTTTGTGCAGCCAGGAAAGTCTTACAGACCGGCAGCGGCGCGCAGGGATTCGGCGCGGTCGGTTTTTTCCCAAGTGAAGGTGGTGAACGTATCGTCACCCACAGTCTTGGTTTGCGGAGTACGACCGAAGTGGCCGTAGGCTGCAGTTTCCTGGTACATCGGGTGCAGCAGGTCGAGCATGGTCGTGATCGCGTATGGACGCAGGTCGAACACTTCGCGGACCAGTTTGACGATCTTGTCGTCGCTGATCTTGCCGGTGCCGAAGGTGTTCAACGAGATCGAAGTCGGCTGAGCGACGCCGATGGCGTAGGAAACCTGAATCTCGCAGCGCTCGGCCAGGCCGGCAGCCACGATGTTCTTGGCGACATAACGACCAGCGTAAGCAGCCGAACGGTCAACCTTCGATGGATCCTTACCGGAGAACGCGCCGCCGCCGTGACGGGCCATGCCGCCGTAGCTGTCAACGATGATCTTGCGACCGGTCAGGCCGCAGTCGCCCACCGGGCCACCGATGATGAACTGGCCAGTCGGGTTGATGTGGAACTGGGTGTCCTTGGACAGCAGCTCGGCAGGCAGCACGTGCTTGACGATCAGTTCCATCACGCCTTCGCGCAGGTCTTTGTAGGATACTTCCGGGTTGTGCTGGGTCGACAGTACAACGGCGTCGATACCGACAACCTTGCCGTTTTCGTAGCGGCAGGTCACTTGCGACTTGGCGTCTGGACGCAGCCAAGGCAGCAGGCCGGACTTACGGGCTTCGGCCTGGCGCTGAACCAGTTGGTGCGAGAAGGTGATCGGTGCTGGCATCAGCACGTCGGTTTCGTTGCTGGCGTAGCCGAACATCAGGCCCTGGTCGCCGGCGCCCTGGTCTTCAGGCTTGGCACGGTCAACACCCTGGTTGATGTCAGGGGACTGCTTGCCGATGATGTTCATCACGCCGCAGGTCGCGCCGTCGAAACCGACATTCGAGCTGTTGTAGCCGATGTCGAGGATTACGTTACGGACGATGTCTTCCAGATCGACCCAGGCCGAGGTGGTGACTTCGCCGGCGATGATCGCCACGCCCGTTTTCACCAGAGTCTCGCACGCCACACGGGCGAACTTGTCTTCAGCAATGATGGCGTCCAGCACCGCATCAGAAATCTGGTCGGCGATTTTGTCCGGATGCCCTTCAGACACGGACTCGGAGGTGAAAAGGGAGTATTCGCTCATCTCGATGTTTTCCTGAATTTACCGATGGTGAGTGTCGCCAGCCGGTCGCTGAAAGTGGCGGACCTGGATCTGGAAACCATTACGTAAGCCTACATAGAGGCTTTCCCCGGGAACGAGTCCCGCAGCGGTGGCCCAACGGGCCAAATCGTCCTGTTCAAACCCCAGCCAAAGATCACCGCAGGCCTCCCTGGCCCAACTTTGGTTGTGGCTACATAACTCTGTCACTAACAGGCTACCGCCTGGTTGCAGCAAACCGGCCATGTGCTTGAGCGCATCGGCTGGCGCGGCGAAATGGTGCAAGACCATGTTCAGTACAACGCAATCGGCCTCAAGGCTTACGCCATCCAATGCATCGGCCAATTGCAGGCTGACGTTAGCCAGCTTTTCACGTTCGCAGACCTGACGCGCCAGTTCGAGCATCGCCGGGCTGTTGTCGAGCGCCGTGACCTGACTGAAGCGGCGCGCCAGTTCCGGCAGAAAACTGCCGTCGCCGGGGCCGACTTCAATGGCGGTGGCACCTTCGCTGAAACTCAACTTGTCGAGCAGGGCCAGCACGCTTTCGCGGTACTGTGCCAAGCCGGCGATCAAGTCTTGCTGGGCGCGAAACTTTTCCGCAACCCGTGAGAAAAAGTCCTGGCTGGCAGCGGCTCGTTGCCCGTGGACCTGGCTGATCCGCGCCTGCACATCGCTGGGCAGGGTCAGGTTGTCCACTTCGTCGAGCAGTGCCGCGTGCAGCTTGCCGCCCAACAATTCGGTGTGGGGCAGGGCGCGGCGGTAAAAAATGGCGTTGCCTTCACGGCGGGTCGCTACCAGGTCGGCCTGGGCCAGCACCTTCAAGTGGTGGCTCATGCCCGATTGGCCGGTGGCGAAGATTTGCGCCAGCTCCAGCACGCCGAACGAATCGTTGGCCAGTGCGCGCAAAACGTTCAGCCGCAACGGATCGCCGCCGGCCTTGCACAAGGCCGCCAGCTCATCGCAATCGTCATGGCGAATGGAAGGCACGCGTAAGTTCATAAGGCCAGCAGTCTAGTGATGCGTCGAAATCCCTGCAAGGTCAATATCAAAAAGTTTTGATATTGCTCGATGGATGGCACTTCTCACGGGATGATTAACTCTACAAACGTACAGCGGAAAGGTTTCATCACCCGAAACCGTCGTTATCCGTGGGAAAAACGTCTCCAGATGACTATCTGTCATTGCCCCGAGGCTGTCCGCTGAGGGAAAATGCTCGCCTTTTTTCCGTTTCGTTTTATTCACTCTCGATTCAGTATCAGCAGGAGAACAGCGATGCCCAGCCGTCGTGAGCGTGCCAACGCCATTCGTGCCCTCAGCATGGATGCCGTGCAAAAAGCCAACAGCGGCCATCCCGGTGCCCCTATGGGTATGGCGGATATCGCCGAAGTGCTTTGGCGTGACTACCTCAAGCACAACCCGAGCAATCCATCATTTGCCGACCGCGACCGGTTCATCCTGTCCAACGGTCACGGCTCGATGTTGCTTTACTCGTTGCTGCACCTGACCGGCTACGACCTGTCGATCGATGACCTGAAAAACTTCCGCCAACTGCACAGCCGCACACCGGGCCACCCGGAACTCGGTTACACCCCGGGTGTTGAAACCACCACTGGCCCGTTGGGTCAGGGCCTGGCCAACGCCGTGGGCTTTGCCCTGGCAGAAAAAGTCCTGGCGGCGCAGTTCAACCGTCCAGGTCACAACGTTGTCGACCACCACACCTATGTGTTCCTGGGTGATGGCTGCATGATGGAAGGCATTTCCCACGAAGTCAGTTCCCTGGCCGGTACCCTGGGCCTGGGCAAGCTGATCGCCTTCTACGATGACAACGGCATCTCCATCGACGGCGAAGTCGAAGGCTGGTTCACCGATGACACCCCGAAGCGTTTCGAAGCCTACAACTGGCAAGTGATCCGCAACGTTGACGGTCACGACCCGGAAGAGATCAAGATCGCGATCGAGACGGCACGCAAAAGCGCGCAACCGACGCTGATCTGCTGCAAAACCACCATCGGCTTCGGTTCGCCGAACAAGCAAGGCAAGGAAGATTGCCACGGTGCCCCACTGGGTGACGCGGAAATCGCCCTGACCCGCACTGCGCTGAAGTGGAACTACGGCCCGTTCGAAATCCCGGCCGACATTTATGCCGAGTGGGACGCCAAGGAAGCCGGTCGCGCTGTCGAAGCCGAGTGGGATCAGCGTTTCGCTGCTTACTCTGCTGAATTCCCTGAGCTGGCCAACGAGCTGGTTCGTCGTCTGAGCGGTGATCTGCCGGCTGACTTCTCTGAAAAAGCCTCGGCCTACATCGCTGAAGTCGCGGCCAAAGGCGAAACCATCGCCAGCCGTAAAGCCAGCCAGAACGCGCTGAACGCGTTTGGCCCGCTGCTGCCGGAAATGCTCGGCGGTTCGGCTGACCTGGCCGGTTCCAACTTGACCCTGTGGAAAGGTTGCAAAGGCGTCAGCGCTGAAGACGCCAGCGGCAACTACATGTACTACGGCGTTCGCGAGTTCGGCATGACTGCCATCATGAACGGCGTTGCCTTGCACGGCGGCCTGGTGCCTTACGGCGCAACTTTCCTGATGTTCATGGAATACGCCCGCAACGCCGTGCGCATGTCCGCCCTGATGAAGCAGCGCGTGATCCACGTCTACACCCACGACTCCATCGGTCTGGGTGAAGACGGCCCGACTCACCAGCCAATCGAGCAACTGGCCAGCTTGCGCTGCACGCCGAACCTCGACACCTGGCGTCCAGCCGATGCCGTTGAATCGGCAGTGGCCTGGAAGAACGCCCTGGAGCGTAAAGACGGTCCTACGGCACTGATCTTCTCGCGTCAGAACCTGCAGCACCAAACCCGTGACGCGGTGCAGATCGAACTGATCAACCGCGGTGGTTATGTGCTCAAGGATTGTGCAGGCGAGCCTGAGCTGATCCTGATCTCCACCGGTTCGGAAGTCGGCCTGGCCGTTCAGGCCTACGACAAGCTGACTGAACAGGGCCGCAAGGTGCGCGTGGTTTCCATGCCATGCACCAGCGTGTTCGATGCTCAGGATGCCGGCTACAAGCAAGCGGTTCTGCCGTTGCAGGTCAGCGCCCGTATCGCCATCGAGGCCGCTCACGCGGACTACTGGTACAAGTACGTGGGCCTGGAAGGTCGCGTCATCGGCATGACCACCTACGGCGAGTCGGCGCCTGCGCCTGCCTTGTTCGAAGAGTTCGGCTTCACCCTGGAAAACATCCTGGGTCAGGCTGAAGAGCTGCTGGAAGACTAAGTCCGACAGTTGCGTTGTCTGTTCTGATGCTATCGCGAGCAAGCTCGCTCCCACATGGACGGTGTATATCCCTGTGGGAGCGAGCTTGCTCGCGATGACAATGGAACATTCAACGCTGAACTGAAGGATTCACCACGGTAATCGAGAACCCCATGCCTCAACCGCGTCCTTACAAAGTTGCACTCAACGGCTACGGCCGGATTGGTCGTTGCGTCTTGCGTGCTTTGTTCGAGCGAGGGGCGGCGGCCGGTTTTGAAATTGTGGCGATCAACGATCTGGCCGACATGGCCAGCATCGAATACCTGACACGCTTCGACTCCACCCACGGGCGTTTTCCCGGTGAGGTGAAGGTCGATGGCGATTGTCTGCATATTAATGGCAACTGCGTGAAGGTCCTGCGCAGTGCCACCCCCGAAGGCATCGATTGGGCGTCGCTGGGCGTCGATCTGGTGCTGGAGTGCTCCGGCGCTTACCACACGCGCGCAGACGGCCAGCGGTTCCTCGATGCCGGTGCCCCGCGTGTGCTGTTTTCCCAGCCGATGGCCAGCGAAGCGGATGTCGACGCCACCATCGTCTACGGCGTCAATCAGGAGTGCCTGACCGGCGATGAACGGCTGGTGTCCAACGCGTCCTGCACCACCAACTGCGGCGTGCCGCTGTTGCGCCTGCTGGATCAGGCCTTTGGCCTGGATTACGTGTCGATCACCACGATTCACTCGGCGATGAACGATCAGCCGGTCATTGACGCCTACCACCACGAAGACTTGCGCCGCACCCGTTCGGCGTTCCAGTCGGTGATCCCGGTGTCCACTGGCCTGGCGCGCGGTATCGAACGCCTGCTGCCGGAACTTGCCGGGCGAATTCAGGCCAAAGCTGTACGCGTGCCGACGGTCAACGTGTCTTGCCTCGATATCACGATGCAAACCGTTACCGACACTGACGCGAGTGAAGTCAACCGGATCCTGCGCGAGGCTGCCACCAGCGGCCCGCTCAAGGGGCTTTTGGCTTACACCGAATTGCCTCATGCCAGTTGTGATTTCAACCATGACCCACATTCAGCGATCGTCGATGCCAGTCAGACCCGCGTTTCTGGCCCAAGGCTGGTGAACGTGCTGGCCTGGTTCGACAACGAGTGGGGGTTTGCCAATCGAATGCTGGATGTTGCAGAACACTATCTGCAAACAGCTATTAAGCTCTCTGTCTCTCAGCTCTCTGCTTCTAAAAAACCTGCTCTCTAAAACAGCTATCCAGGAAATGCGACCCATGACCGTGTTGAAGATGACCGACCTCGATCTGCAAGGTAAGCGCGTATTGATCCGCGAAGACCTCAACGTCCCAGTCAAGGACGGTGTTGTCACCAGCGATGCGCGAATCCTGGCCTCGCTGCCGACCATCAAGCTGGCCCTGGAAAAAGGCGCGGCGGTGATGGTCTGCTCGCACCTGGGCCGTCCGACCGAGGGTGAATTCTCGGCCGAAAACAGCCTCAAGCCAGTTGCTGACTACCTGAGCAAGGCTCTGGGCCGTGAAGTACCGCTGGTCTCCGACTACCTGGGCGGCGTTGACGTCAAGGCCGGCGACATCGTGCTGTTCGAGAACGTACGCTTCAACAAAGGCGAGAAAAAGAACGCTGACGAATTGGCCCGGCAATACGCTGCCCTGTGCGACGTGTTCGTGATGGACGCCTTCGGCACCGCTCACCGTGCCGAGGGTTCGACCCATGGCGTGGCCAAGTTTGCCAAAGTCGCTGCGGCTGGCCCATTGCTGGCTGCCGAGCTGGACGCACTGGGCAAAGCCCTGGGCGCCCCGGCCCAGCCAATGGCAGCCATCGTCGCCGGCTCCAAGGTCTCGACCAAACTTGACGTGCTGAACAGCCTGAGCCAGATCTGCGACCAACTGATCGTCGGTGGCGGTATCGCCAACACGTTCCTGGCCGCTGCCGGTCACCCGGTCGGCAAATCGCTGTACGAGCCAGACCTGCTGGACACCGCCCGCGCCATCGCTGCCAAAGTCAGCGTGCCGTTGCCAGTCGACGTGGTGGTTGCCAAGGAGTTCGCTGAAAGCGCTACCGCGACCGTCAAGCTGATCGCTGACGTAGCAGCAGACGACATGATCCTCGACATCGGCCCACAGACTGCGGCGCACTTCGCTGAGCTACTGAAATCGTCGAAAACCATCCTGTGGAACGGCCCGGTCGGCGTATTCGAATTCGACCAGTTCGGTAACGGCACCAAAGTCCTGGCTCAGGCCATCGCAGACAGCTCGGCGTTCTCCATCGCGGGCGGCGGCGACACCCTGGCAGCCATCGATAAGTATGGCGTTGCCGGGCAGATCTCCTACATTTCTACCGGCGGTGGCGCGTTCCTCGAGTTCGTCGAAGGCAAAGTGCTGCCAGCGGTTGAAATTCTGGAAAGCCGCGCAAAGGCCTAAGGGTCATCCATTGGCCAGGCAAAGGAGTGTTTACATGGTCAAGACGTTAGCGACATTGATCGCAGCGGGTGTACTGGCCGGCTGCGGGAGCCCCCCGAAAGCCGCGCAGGAATCGGATACCGGCGCGCCGGACAAAGGCTGTTACCAGGCCGACTGGCAAGCCGAAACCAACCCGGTGCTCAACAAGCGTTCCGGGCCGGATGGCCTGGATAAATACGAGACACGGACCCCGGCCAAGGAACATGGTTGCCCTTGACCGGTCTGACTCACTGATACCCAGCGCAGTTGGCGTGTGCCGACTGCCGAGGAAAATGGATGAAAGGCTTGATAGCCGTGGGGTCGCTGGCAGTACTTGCCGGTTGCGCCACTATGAACCCGTTCGCGTCGTCGCCTGTTGCGTCCGATAATTGGACGAACTGGGTTTGCGATAGCCAGGCCCCCGTGCACTGGCGCTACACCGACGCCACGCACAACACCGTGGATGTGCGGCTCAGCGACGACCAGGTTCATCGCTTGAAGCTTGATCCGGCAGGCGGTGGTTCGCTGTACAGCGACGACCAGTTGGCGTTTCACGTAAAAGGTGAGGAAGGCCTGGTGTACTGGGTCGCCACCAACGATTTGATCGGCCGCGGCTGTAAAGCCAAGTAACACGGCGCCGAATGCAGGACCTGTAGGAGCAAAGCTTGCTCGCGATAGCGATCTGTCCATCAACCAAAATGTTGAATGTGATGACCCCATCGCGAGCAAGCTTTGCTCCTACAGGAGATACACCGAATTCGCAGGCCGGCCTAACCCCCGATCTGCATTAACTTGAATAGCAGCCGCCGCTACGGCAGGCTTGCACGATTAACGACCCTCAACCGGGAGACACACACACCATGGCACTTATCAGCATGCGCCAGATGCTGGACCACGCAGCCGAGTTCGGCTACGGCGTTCCAGCCTTCAACGTCAACAACCTTGAGCAGATGCGCGCCATCATGGAAGCCGCTGACAAGACTGACTCCCCGGTGATCGTCCAGGCTTCGGCCGGCGCCCGTAAATACGCTGGCGCGCCATTCCTGCGTCACCTGATTCTGGCGGCGATCGAAGAGTTCCCGCACATCCCGGTGTGCATGCACCAGGACCACGGCACCAGCCCTGACGTCTGCCAGCGCTCGATCCAACTGGGCTTCAGCTCGGTGATGATGGACGGCTCCCTCGGCGAAGACGGCAAGACCCCGACCGACTACGACTACAACGTCCGTGTAACCCAACAAACCGTAGCCATGGCTCACGCCTGCGGCGTATCGGTAGAAGGCGAGCTGGGCTGCCTGGGTTCGCTGGAAACCGGCATGGCCGGTGAAGAAGACGGTATCGGTGCAGAAGGCGTGCTCGATCACAGCCAAATGCTGACCGACCCGGAAGAAGCCGCTGACTTCGTCAAACGCACTCAGGTCGACGCCCTGGCCATCGCCATCGGCACCAGCCACGGCGCTTACAAGTTCACCAAGCCACCTACTGGCGATGTGCTGGCGATCGACCGCATCAAGGAAATCCACAAGCGCATTCCGAACACCCACCTGGTGATGCACGGTTCGTCTTCGGTACCGCAAGAGTGGCTGGCGATCATCAATCAGTACGGCGGCGACATCAAAGAAACCTACGGCGTACCGGTTGAAGAAATTGTCGAAGGGATCAAGCACGGCGTGCGCAAGGTCAACATCGACACCGACCTGCGTCTGGCATCCACCGGCGCAATGCGTCGCCTGATGGCCACCAACCCGAGCGAATTCGACCCACGTAAATTCTTCGGCGCGACTGTTACTGCGATGCGTGATGTGTGCATCGCACGTTATGAAGCGTTCGGGACTGCCGGTAATGCTTCGAAGATCAAACCGATCTCGTTGGAAGCGATGTTCCAGCGTTATTTGAAGGGTGAGTTGAACGCCAAGGTTAACTAAGACCCGAACGTTTAATTGCACTCATAAAAAACCCGCCGAGAGGCGGGTTTTTTATTGGGTGCTCGCGATGGAGTAAGCAGGCTTTTCCCGTTGTTTACGCTTACTGAATAAGTTTCCAGTTTTTGTAAAAGAATCGGCGCAAGGCGAACGCTACTCCTGCAAACGAAGCGACGATGCCGTTCAGGATAAAAGAGGCCCAGGACGGGCGCAGTATGTCGAGAAACAGGCAGTAGCGCTTGGCGTCGTTCTTGTTGAAGGAGGCGTGCAGCAGGGTGTCGTCAAAGATGAACAGCGGATCGTCGTGCCAGTAGTGTTTTTGCTTCCTGACCTGAATGTACACACCGTCATGATGGGCGGCCGGCATGATGTTGTAGAGCACGCGGTACATCATGCGCAATGGCCCGAAGTGAAAGGACGTTGACTGATTTTCATTGAAAACCGATACGCCGATGGTCTTTATATAAGGCAGTTTCTTCTGGAGTGCGGGGATGTTCAGTTCGGTATCGATCTTGCGGCCATACCATTGGAAGAACAACATGCCACGCTTTTTCTGGGCCATGCGCGCATCGAGGAATGCAATGATCTCTTCCTTGTGAGCCATCGCGGTTTCAATCACGTAGTTGATGTCTTGCTGATGGCTTTCGGGAAGATCGCGCAACGTGTAAACATAACGGCTTGGCTTGCACAGTAGATCGAAAAAGGTATTCAGAGGCGCGAGCAACCATGTATTACGGCCGCCACCTATAAAATATTTTTTGATGATCTCGGTATCGAAGATGCCATTGCGCAGGAAGTCATAGATGCCGCAAATACAAAGCACAATAAGAAACCACAACGTGGCAACGGGAAAACAATAAATGATGGCAGCAATACCGAGAATGGTGACTGCCGAGACTGCTTTCTTGCGGATGACTCGAGTGTTCATGGAACCCTGTTCCCCTGAGGCGGTGCGGGTATTTAGCTTTAAAAAATACCTATAGGCTCAACATTATATTCGCCATCATAAGATTTTTTTCGGTAATGAAGTGTAATAAATATTTCTTATTTGTAAAGAATTCTCAGATGGAGTGAGGAGGGTATTTTCTTCGACGCCGGTAAAAAATCGCGTCAAGGCGAAGTGAAAAAAGGGACGTTACCATGAAAAAAAGCCCTGATTTCACAATCAGGGCCTTCCTTTTAATAACCTCTAGCGCTTATTCACAGGCCATTGGCAGCCTTGAACTCGCGACGGCGACGGTGCAGGACCGGCTCGGTGTAGCCGTTTGGCTGCTTGGTGCCTTCGATCACCAGTTCGACCGCCGCCTGGAAGGCGATGTTGCTGTCGAAGTTCGGTGCCAACGGACGGTACAGCGGGTCATTGGCATTCTGGCGGTCAACCACCGGCGCCATGCGCTTGAGGGTTTCCAGCACCTGGGCTTCGCTGACGATGCCATGGCGCAGCCAGTTGGCGATGTGCTGGCTGGAGATACGCAGCGTTGCACGGTCTTCCATCAGGCCGACGTCGTTGATGTCCGGCACTTTCGAACAGCCCACGCCCTGGTCGATCCAGCGCACCACATAACCGAGGATGCCCTGGGCGTTGTTGTCCAGTTCATTCTGGATCTGTTCCGCGGTCCAGTTGGGGTTGCTTGCCAGCGGGATGGTCAGGATGTCGTCCAGCGATGCGCGAGCGCGCTTGGCCAGTTCGGCCTGACGGGCGAACACGTCAACCTTGTGGTAATGCAGCGCGTGCAGCGCGGCGGCGGTCGGCGAAGGGACCCAGGCGGTGTTGGCGCCGGCCAGCGGGTGAGCGATTTTCTGCTCGAGCATGGCGGCCATCAGGTCAGGCATGGCCCACATGCCTTTACCGATTTGCGCGCGACCTTGCAGGCCGGTGCTCAAGCCGATGTCGACGTTCCAGTTTTCGTAGGCACCGATCCACTTTTCAGCCTTCATGTCGGCCTTGCGCACCATCGCGCCGGCTTCCATGGAGGTGTGGATTTCATCGCCGGTACGGTCGAGGAAGCCGGTGTTGATGAAGACCACGCGCTCGCTGGCAGCCTTGATACAGGCCTTGAGGTTGATTGTGGTACGCCGCTCTTCGTCCATGATGCCGACTTTGAGGGTATTACGCGGCAACTCGAGCACGTCTTCGATGCGCCCGAACAGTTCGTTGGTGAACGCCGCTTCTTCCGGGCCGTGCATTTTCGGTTTAACGATGTAGACCGAACCGGTACGGCTGTTCTTGCGAGTGGTGTTGCCGTTAAGGCTGTGCAGTGCCGCGAGGTTGGTGACCAGGCCGTCGAGGATACCTTCCGGCACTTCGTTGCCGTTCTTGTCGAGGATCGCGTCGATGGTCATCAAGTGGCCGACATTGCGCACGAACAACAGCGAGCGGCCGTGCAGGCTCAGTTCGCTACCGTCGGGCGCGGTGTAGGTGCGGTCGGCGTTCATGGTGCGGGTGAAGGTCTTGCCACCCTTGGCGACTTCTTCCGACAGATCGCCTTTCATCAGGCCGAGCCAGTTGCGGTAGATCACCACTTTGTCATCGGCATCGACGGCGGCCACGGAGTCTTCGCAGTCCATGATGGTGGTCAGCGCAGCTTCCATCAGCAGGTCTTTGACGCCGGCGGCGTCGGTCTGGCCGACCGGTGTGCTGGCGTCGATCTGGATTTCGAAATGCAGACCGTTGTTTTTCAGCAGGATCGCGGTCGGCGCCGCCGCATCGCCGTGGAAGCCGATCAGCTGTGCGTCGTTGCGCAAGCCAGTGTTGCTGCCGCCTTTAAGTGCGACCACCAGTTTACGGTCAACAATTTTATAGCCGGTGGAGTCGACGTGAGAGCCGGCAGCCAATGGCGCGGCTTCGTCGAGGAAGGCGCGGGCGAAGGCGATGACCTTTTCGCCGCGAACCTTGTTGTAGCTTTTGCCTTTTTCCGCGCCGTCGGCTTCGCTGATGGCGTCAGTGCCATACAGCGCGTCGTACAACGAACCCCAGCGGGCGTTCGAGGCGTTGAGGGCGAAGCGGGCATTCATCACCGGAACCACCAGTTGCGGACCGGCCATACGGGCGATTTCGTCGTCGACGTTTTGCGTCGTTGCCTGGAAATCGGCCGCTTCTGGCAGCAGATAACCGATGTCTTGCAGGAAGGCTTTGTAGGCCACAGCGTCGTGCGCAAGACCAGCACGGGACTGGTGCCAGGCATCGATTTTCGCCTGGAGGTCGTCGCGTTTGGCGAGTAGGGCTTTGTTCTTCGGCGCCAGGTCGT
Organism: Pseudomonas sp. H3(2019); assembly: GCF_007713465.1. Taxonomy (GTDB): domain Bacteria; phylum Pseudomonadota; class Gammaproteobacteria; order Pseudomonadales; family Pseudomonadaceae; genus Aquipseudomonas. The sequence continues at coordinate 406,432 of NZ_VMSG01000001.1, forward strand.
GAATGACCTTGTCGGCACCGGCCCAGAACTTGTCGGCGGTGAGGCCGGAACCGGGAATGGCTTCGTTGTTCACGAAGTCGAACAGGACTTTGGCGACCTGCAGGCCACCGACTTGAACGTGTTCAGTCATTGCTTGCCTCACTCTGCTCAGCTATTTCGCTTTTCAGCTCTTCAATTTGACAATGAAGCCTCTGGCCATTTAAACCACAAACCCCTCTACCAGTACATGCCATTACTGGCGGCTGGGTGGTTCCAATCAACGGCGTAAAGCCTTGCTGACGGGGCTTTGAGGGTTGCGATGGCGCCTGGGCAGACATCGATCCAACGTTATGTAGTGCGCGCTGCGGCATACTACATGATGAATTGCGCTTGTGAAAATTAGACTAATTACGTCGTTTAGCGACCCGGTCAGGCTATCCGGTCACGCCGGGGGACAGGATGTTCTCAAAAAACTATTGGATTGTTCCAGATAAAACTAAAAACTTGTACACATAATATTGAATTCACTGCTACGGGGCTTTGATTTTTTTGCTGCCGCGCTGAATTGGGTCCCTTGCCTATACTTGCCTTTCCATAACAAAAGTCATGACAAGAGGGCTGCGCCATGGACCACCTCGTACTCACCGTATTCGCCCCGGACAAGCCCGGCCAGGTGGAACGCATCGCCCAATGTATTGCCGAGCATGGTGGTAACTGGCTGGAGAGCCGCATGTCACGGATGGCCGGGCAGTTTGCCGGGATCCTTCGGGTTGGCGTGCCAGCCGAGGGCTACGACGAACTGGTCGATGCACTTCAGGCGTTGTCTGCTCAAGGGATTCGGGTGTTGATCGCCGAAAGCAGTATCGAGCAATCCTGCACCTGGAAGCCGATTGCCATGGAGCTGGTCGGCAACGACCGACCGGGAATAGTCCGTGACATCACGCGACTGCTGAGTGAGCAGGGGGTCAACCTTGAACGCTTGGTGACCGATGTGCGTCCGGCGCCGATGAGCAGTGAGCCGCTGTTCCACGCTGAAGCGATTCTTGCGGTGCCGCTGACCCTTTCCCTGGACGTGCTGCAGTCGCGGCTGGAGACTCTGGCCGATGATTTGATGGTGGAGTTGGTGCTGCGCAGCGAGCCGTAAAGCGGGAGGAAAGGTTATCCAAGTAAAGCGTGCACCTGCCTGTGGATAACCTGTAGAGACACGTCGCCAGCCCACGTCGGCCGGGGCTTATCAGGAGCTGATCAAAAAACCAGCAGTTTCAAGGGCTTGTGCACAAACGGCGGGGATCACGCTGTGGATAACCTTGGGAAGGATGCTTGCAGGCCACGTCGGTCGTGGCCTGCAAGGGTTTGTACGTTTTTTGATCAGCGGCGGCGACGCAAACTCATCCAGGCGTCGATGCTGTAAACCGCCAGGCCTGCCCAGATAAACATGAAGGCCACCAGCGTGGTGGACGACAGGTGTTCGCCAAACAGCAGTACGGCTTGCAGCAGCACCAGCGTCGGTGCCAAGTATTGCAGGAAGCCTAGGGTGGTGTAGGGCAGGTGCCGAGCAGCAGCGTTGAAACAGACCAGCGGCACCAGCGTTACCGGGCCGGCGGCGACCAGCCACCACGCTTCGGACGTAGTCCAGAACGCTGCTTGCGCGCTGGTAGCGGTTGGATTGAAGAGCAGCCAGGCAAGGGCAATCGGCACCAGCATCCAGGTTTCCACCACCAGCCCGGGCAATGCTTTGACTGGAGCCTGTTTGCGGATCAACCCGTAGAAGCCGAAGGTCAGCGCCAACACCAGCGACACCCACGGCAGGCTGCCGACTTGCCAGACTTGCTGCGCGACGCCAACGGCGGCCAGCCCGACGGCGACCCACTGCAGGCGTCTCAAGCGTTCGCCAAGGATCAGCATACCCAGCAGCACGTTCACCAGCGGGTTGATGTAGTAACCGAGGCTGGCCTCGAGCATGCGTCCGTTGTTCACCGACCAGACGTAGGTCAGCCAGTTGGCCGCGATCAATGTGCCGCTCAGCGCAAGGACTGCCAGCCGTCGTGGGTTCTCGCGCAGTTCACGCCACCAGCCCGGATGCTTCCAGACCATCAGCAGCAAGGCGCCGAACAGCGCCGACCAGAGTACCCGGTGGATGATGATTTCCACGGCAGGTACGTCAGCGATGGCTTTGAAGTAGAGCGGGAACAATCCCCAGATGATGTAGGCACTCAGGCCCAATATGTACCCGCGACGCAGGTTGGCGGCTTGCATGCAGAATCCTTGCTTAGGCAGCTAACAAAGGGGGATTGTAAGGAGATTTGTCTGGCTGTGTCCTGCATTCAAAAACAAAGATCGCAGCCTTCGGCAGCTCCTACGTGATCGGTTAAACGTCGATCCCTGTGTAGGAGCTGCCGAAGGCTGCGATCTTTTGATCTTTAAATTAAAAAAGCTTCAACGGTTCTTCGTTGAGGGCCGCCAGTTGTTCACGCAATGCCAACACCTGGTCGCCCCAATAACGTTCGCTGCCAAACCACGGAAAGCTGTGAGGGAACGCCGGGTCATCCCAACGACGGGCCAGCCATGCGCTGTAGTGCATCAGGCGCAAGGCACGCAGTGGTTCGATCAGCGCCAGTTCACGGGGGTTGAAGTCGTGGAACTCGCTGTAGCCGTCCATCAGTTCCGACAACTGACCGAGACATTCCTGACGATCACCAGCGAGCATCATCCATAGGTCCTGCACCGCCGGCCCCATGCGACAGTCGTCAAGGTCGACGATGTGGAACATCTCGTCACGGCACATCATGTTGCCGGGGTGGCAATCGCCGTGCATGCGGATGTTCTGGTGCGGCGTGTCTTTGTAGACCTCTTCCACACGCTTGAGCAGGTCGCGGGCGACTGACTCGTAAGCGGGCAGCAAGCTGCGCGGTATGAAGTTGCCTTCGAGCAGGGTGGTCAGCGAATCATGGCCGAAGTTTTTGACGCCCAGCGCTTCGCGGTGTTCGAAGGGGCGGGTGGCACCCACTGCGTGCAAGCGGCCAAGCAATTGCCCCAAACGGTAGAGCTGATCGAGATTGCCCGGCTCCGGCGCACGACCCCCCCGGCGCGGGAACAGGGTGAAGCGGAAACCGGCGTGTTCGTGCAGGCTTTCACCGTTGTGAATCATCGGCGCAACCACCGGCACTTCGCACTCGGCAAGTTCGAAGGTGAAGCGGTGCTCTTCGAGAATGGCGGCGTTGGTCCAGCGTTGCGGACGGTAGAACTTGGCAATCAGCGGTTCGCTATCTTCGATGCCAACCTGATAGACACGGTTTTCATAGCTGTTGAGCGCAAGGACACGGGCGTCGCTGAGAAAGCCGATGCTTTCTACGGCGTCGAGCACCAGATCGGGGGTAAGTGTTTCAAACGGGTGAGACATGCTGACTCCTGCGCGCAGCAGGCTGCCGCGTCCGGCCAAACATGGTAGCGCAGACGGGGCGACTTTAGTGGGATCGTTCCTCACGCTCTGCGTGGGAATGCAGCCAGGGACGCTCCGCGTCCCAGAAGCGGACGCAGAGCGTCCAGTGAAGCACTCCCACACAGAGCGTGGGAGATCTTCAGGGGAGGAGCGATTTTTAGGCGCCGACGATCCCGCCGTCTTCCCGGGTAATCGCCATCACCGAGGAACGGGGCTTGCCGTTAGGCAAATGCTCGGGGAAGGTCGACCCACCGTTTTCCCCCGGATGCTGAATGCCGACAAACAAGGTCTTCTGGTCTGGCGAAAAGCTGATGCCGGTCACTTCACAGCCCACCGGGCCGACCATGAATCGGCGGATTTCACCGGTCGCAGGATCAGCGCAAAGCATCTGATTGTTACCCATGCCCGCGAAGTCGCCGGCGTTGCTGTAGTCCCCGTCGCTGAGAATCCACAGACGACCGGCCTTGTCGAAGCCCAAACCATCCGGACTGTTGAACATGTTGTGTGGTGTGATGTTCGACGAGCCGGCTTTCGCTGTCCCGGCGTGCACGGTCGGATTGCCCGCGACCACGAACAGATCCCAGGCGAACGTCAGCGACGCGTGGTCGTCGTGATCAGTGCGCCAGCGCAGAATTTGCCCATAGACGTTTTTCTCCCGTGGGTTCGGCCCGCCCACCGGTTGCCCGTCCTCGCCGCGCTTGGCGTTGTTGGTCAGGGTGCAATAGACCTGGCCGTCTTGCGGGCTGACGACGATCCACTCCGGGCGATCCATGCGCGTGGCACCGACGACGCTGGCGGCCAGGCGTGCGTGAATCAGCACCTCGGCCTGATCGGCAAAGCCGCTGCTGGTGTCGATACCGTTCTTGCCGTGAGTCAGTTCGATCCACTGGCCCTGACCTTTTGGATGGTCGGGGTTGCTGTCGCCGGCATCGAAACGCGCGACGTACAACGTGCCGTGGTCCAGCAGGTCATGGTTGGCTTTGGGTGTTGCGTGATTGATTTTGTCGCGGCTGATGAACTTGTAGATGAACTCGCCGCGTTCATCGTCGCCCATGTACACCACCGCACGACCGTCGTGGGTCTCCGCGAGGGCCGCGTTCTCGTGTTTGAAACGGCCCAGGGCGGTGCGTTTGACCGGGGTCGATTGCGGGTCGAACGGGTCGATTTCCACCACCCAGCCGTGACGGTTGAGTTCGTTGGGGGTTTTCGCCAGGTCAAAGCGCGGGTCGTGTTGATGCCAGTTGATCTCTTTGCTGGCGACCGATGCGCCGTAGCGCTTTTGTGCGGCGTCGAACTTGTGCTCGGGATTGCTGCTGCCAAAGCAGTCGGTGAAGTTCTCTTCACAGGTCAGATAAGTGCCCCATGGCGTCTTGCCATTGGCGCAGTTCTGGAAGGTTCCGAACACTTTTTTTGCCGGTCTTGTCAGCGGCGGTTTTCATCAGCTCATGGCCAGCGGCCGGGCCGCTCAACTGCAGCGGCGCGTTGCCGTGGATTCGGCGGTTGTAGCGCGAGCCCTGAACGAATTGCCATTGGCCGTTTTTACGCTGCACTTCGATCACCGATACGCCTTCGCAGGCCAGCGCTTTGCGGACTTCTTCGGCCGACTGCGGCATGCCGCCATGGGCGTAGAGGTAACGGTAGTTGGTGTATTCGTTGTTGATCGCCATCAGCGCGCGATTGTCGTCGCCGGGGAAAGCGAACAGGCTCATGCCATCGTTGTTGTCGCCGAACTGGACTTCCTGGGCTTGGGCGCTGCCATTGCCACTCGGGTCAAAGGCCGGGCCGTTCTTGTGCAGCGGTTGGCCCCAACTGATCAACACCGAAGAGCTGTAACCGGGCGGCAGAGTGATGGTGTCGCTGGTGGCGGCCGCAATGCTGTCGAAACCCAGCAATTTGCTCGAGGCTGAGTTGACACTGGCGGCCAGTGCGCTACGGCTCAGCAGGTTGCCACCGAGGAACATCGCCGCACCGCAGAGGGCGCCAGCGCTGATAAATCTACGACGACTGAGGCCGACGATTTTTTCGAGGTCGGTGGCTTGGTTTTCTTCTAATAGGCTCACATCAGGCTCCCTGCTGGTTTTTGCAGCCACCTTAAGGAGCGTCTATGACACAAATGTTGCAGTTGCACGTCTGAGGAACGCTGCCAATCCGTAGCAGCAGGCTCGAGTCAGAGCGGGGTACCGAGTAAAACGTTGGAGGGCGAGAACTGCACCTGAACGGCTTTTTCGGCGCTCAAACCCAGGGTTTTGAGGTGCTGCGGCTCGGCCAGCGCGCATAGAGTCTGACCATTGGGCAGGGCGATTCGGACTTCGCTGGGGCCATCTTCGGCGTCGAGAATCTCCTCGACAGTGCCCTTCAGACAATTGTGTCCGGGTGTTGCGCGTTGCTCGACACCGAGTAAATCGAGCCAGCCAGCCTTGATCAACGCCACCACTTCAGTGCCCGTTTCGAGTTCCAGACGCAGGGTGCTGTCGTGGGTGATCTGCGCCTGAATGGTCAACCCGGCAGCCAGTTCCAGGCTGATCAAATCGTTACGACCGTGAGTGTCGATGGCCGCAACGGTGCCATGCAGCTGATTGCGTGCGCTGGTCCTGAGCATCAGGCGCCCTAGCAAGTCGAGGTCACTGGCGTCTTCGGCGGCTTCCAGCACCTGTGCCTGTAAGGCTTGCAAGCGCTGATAGAGCCGCAGCACCCGTTCACCTTCACTGGACAGTTTTGCGCCACCACCGCCCTTGCCGCCGACGCTGCGTTCCACCAGTGGTTTCTGTGCCAGATTGTTCAACTCGTCGATCGCATCCCACGCTGCTTTGTAGCTCAGCCCGGCGCTTTTCGCGGCGCGGGTGATCGAGCCTTGTTCGGCGATGTGTTGCAGCAAGGCGATGCGCTGCGGACGACGGACGATGTGTTGGGACAACAAAGTAGGCAAGGACATGGCAAGGGGCTGCGAGCGGGTAGTGATGGATTTGGACGTTGGCGGCTTGGCGCGTGAGAGTCAAGTCAGCTCCCCGGGTTTTGGCGTGCGCGCCAGGCAATAAACGTCGACCCGTGCCGCGCCCGCCCCGATCAGCAAGCGAGCCAGGCTTTGCGCGGTGGCACCGGTGGTCAGCACGTCGTCGACCAGCGCCAGATGGCGACCCTTGATGTGCGCACCCGGCATCAGTGCGAAAGCGCTGAGCAGGTTCTGTTTGCGCGCCTTGGCGTCCAGATCCTGTTGCGCAGTGGTGTCCTGGATGCGTAGCAGCAGGTTTGCGTCGCAGTCGATCGTCAGGCTGTCGCTGAGCCAGCGGGCGAGCATCGCTGCCTGGTTGTAACCCCGCTCACGCAGCCGTTTGCGGGCCAAGGGCACCGCTACCAATGCGTCGGGGCGTTTGAGGCCTTCATCGAAGCGATGTTGCAGGCATTGAGCAAGAAGTTCGGCAAGCAGGCGACCATACGGCCACTTTGCCGCATGCTTGAAACGGGTGATCAAACTGTCGAGCGGGAAGCTGTAGGTCCAGGGCGCGATCACCTGCTCGAAGGCCGGTGGTTCTTTCAAACACTGGCCGCAGGTGAGGCCGGCCACGGGCAACGGCAGGGCGCAGGTCTGGCAATGATCGCCGAGCCAGGGCAACTCGGTTTCACAGGAAGTACAAATCGGTTGAGGGGTGTCGGACAGTTCATCGCAAAGCAAACAGCTCTGTTCATTTTTTGACCAGATGTAAACCGACCCTTTGTATCGTGGTTGACAGCGCATGGCTCTTCCTTAAATATGCCGAACATCCGTGTCGCGTCTGTGGATATTCCGTTCCACAGCCGCTTGCCAAGCATAAACAAGGAAACGCCCATGAGCGCCAGCACCACTGCAAACCTGCGTCATGACTGGTCTTTGGCCGAAGTCAAAGCACTCTTCGTTCAGCCATTCAACGATCTGTTGTTCCAGGCGCAGACGGTGCACCGCGCGCACTTCGACGCCAATCGCGTCCAGGTGTCGACCCTGCTGTCGATCAAAACCGGCGCTTGCCCGGAAGATTGCAAATATTGTCCGCAGTCCGGTCACTACAACACCGGTCTGGAAAAAGAAAAGCTGATGGAAGTGCAGAAGGTCCTCGAAGAGGCAGCTCGCGCCAAGGCCATCGGTTCGACCCGTTTCTGCATGGGCGCCGCCTGGAAGCATCCTTCTGCCAAAGACATGCCGTATGTGCTGGAAATGGTCAAAGGCGTGAAGGCCATGGGCCTGGAAACCTGCATGACCCTCGGCCGTCTCGATCAGGACCAGACCGTAGCCCTGGCCGAAGCCGGCCTCGATTACTACAACCACAACCTTGATACCTCGCCGGAGTTCTACGGTAGCATCATCACCACCCGCACCTACAGCGAGCGCCTGCAAACCCTGGCGTATGTTCGTGATTCGGGGATGAAGATCTGCTCGGGCGGTATTCTCGGCATGGGCGAGTCCCTTGACGACCGCGCCAACCTGCTGATCCAGCTGGCCAACCTGCCGGAGCATCCGGAGTCGGTGCCGATCAACATGTTGGTGAAAGTCGCCGGTACGCCGCTGGAAAATGCCGATGACGTCGACCCATTCGACTTCATCCGCATGCTCGCTGTCGCACGTATCCTGATGCCGAAATCCCACGTGCGCCTCTCTGCCGGCCGCGAAGCCATGAACGATCAGATGCAGGCCCTGGCATTCTTCGCCGGTGCCAACTCGATTTTCTACGGTGACAAACTGCTGACCACCGCCAACCCGCAGGCCGACAAGGACATGCAACTGTTCGGGCGTCTGGGGATCCTGCCGGAAGCCCGCGAAGAGCACGCCGACGAAGTGCATCAGGCGGCCATCGAGCAAGCGCTGGTCGAGCAGAAAAGCAGCGAGCAGTTCTACAACGCCGCTGTTTGATCCGACACATATTGAATGTGGGAGCGAGCTTGCTCGCAATGAGGCCGGGAAATTCAACCTCTACGTTGACTGTCAGACCGCCATCGCGAGCAAGCTCGCTCCCACATAAATTGTGCCCACCTTGAGTTTGTGAGTTGACCCCGCGAGGCCTGCATGTCTTTCGATCTCGCCGCACGTCTCGCTGCCCGTCGTGCCGAAAACCTCTATCGCCAGCGTCCCTTGCTGGAGACCCCGCAAGGTCCGCAAGTGGTGGTCGACGGCCAGCCATTGCTGGCGTTCTGTAATAACGACTACCTGGGCCTGGCCAGTCATCCCCAAGTGATCGAAGCCTTGCGTGCCGGTGCCGCCCGCTGGGGTGTCGGTGGCGGTGCTTCGCACCTGGTGATCGGCCATAGCAGTCCGCATCACGCGCTCGAAGAAGCCTTGGCCGATCTGACGGGGCGCCCGCGCGCGTTGCTGTTTACCACCGGTTATATGGCTAACCTGGGCGCGGTCACCGCGTTGGTCGGGCAGGGCGACACGGTGCTCGAAGACCGGCTCAATCATGCATCGCTACTGGATGCCGGGCTGTTGTCGGGCGCACGTTTCAATCGCTATTTGCACAACGACGCGGTCAGCCTCGCCAAACGTCTGGAGAAGGCTACCGGCAATACGCTGGTGGTGACCGACGGGGTGTTCAGCATGGACGGTGACATTGCCGACCTGCCGGCGCTGGCTCGCGAGGCCAAGGCCAAAGGCGCATGGCTGATGGTCGATGATGCCCACGGCTTTGGTCCCTTGGGCGCCAATGGCGGCGGGATCGTCGAACACTTCGGTTTGAGTCTGGAGGATGTGCCGGTATTGGTCGGCACCCTGGGTAAAGCGTTCGGCACCGCGGGCGCGTTTGTCGCGGGCAGCGATGACCTGATCGAAAGCCTGATCCAATTCGCCCGACCGTATATTTACACCACCAGTCAGCCACCGGCCCTGGCGTGCGCGACCCTGAAAAGTCTTGAGTTGCTGCGCAGCGAACATTGGCGACGCGAGCACTTGAACGTGCTGATCCGCCAATTCCGAAAGGGCGCCGAGCAGATGGGGCTGGAGTTGATGGACAGTGCTACGCCGATCCAGCCGATCATGATCGGCGATGCCGGACGCGCAGTGCTTTTTTCGCAGATGCTGCGTCAGCGCGGGCTGATGGTGACCGCGATCCGCCCACCCACCGTGCCGGCCGGCAGTGCTCGTTTGCGCGTGACCCTGACAGCGGCGCACAGCGAAGCGCAGGTGCAGCTATTGTTAGAAGGTCTGGCCGATTGTCTTCAGCAACTGGGAGCGGAGCCGAACCATGCGTGATCGTCTGATTCTGTTGCCCGGTTGGGGACTTGGCATTTCGCCGCTGGAGCCTTTGGCAGCGGCCTTGCAGGGATTGGACGAACACCTGCACGTCGAGATCGAACCGCTGCCGGAACTGGAGTCGAGCGACCTCGAAGAATGGCTAGACGAACTGGATTCGACCTTGCCGAAAGATGCCTGGCTCGGTGGCTGGTCGCTCGGCGGGATGCTCGCCTCAGAGCTGGCGGCTCGACGTGGCGAGCGTTGCTGCGGATTGCTGACGCTGGCGAGTAACCCTTCGTTTGTGGCGCATGCCGAATGGTCGAGCGCCATGTCGGGTGAGACCTTCGATGCGTTTCTGGCTGGGTGCAATGCGGACCCGCGCATGACTCTCAAGCGCTTCAGCCTGCTCTGCGCCCAAGGTGCCGAAGACCCGCGCGGGTTGTCGCGGCTGTTGCTGGCGGGTGCGCCGAATACCCCGCAGGCGCAGTTGATGAGCGGGTTGGAAGTACTCGCACAACTGGACAGCCGGCAAGCTTTGCAGGCCTTTCGAGGTCCGCAGTTGCACCTGTTCGCCGGGCTTGACGGGTTGGTTCCGGCCGAAGCCGCCAGTGAGCTTCTGGCGTTACTCCCCGATATCGAAATTGGTCTGATTGAACAGGCCAGTCACGCGTTTCTTCTGGAGGACCCCCACGGTGTGGCGGGGGCCATCCAGGCCTTTTTGCATGAGTCCGGTGATGACTGATTTAGCCCTTCCCAACCTGCCCGGAGGCTTGCCCGACAAGCGTCAGGTCGCGGCATCCTTTTCCCGTGCAGCGGCCAGCTATGACAGCGTTGCCGAATTGCAGCGGGCTGTCGGCAGTGAATTACTGGGGCGTTTGCCGGCTGATCGATCGCCCGCTCGCTGGCTGGATCTGGGTTGTGGCACAGGGTATTTCAGTCGTGTGCTGGGTGAGCGGTTCAACGCCAGCGAAGGGCTCGCGCTGGATATCGCGCAAGGCATGCTCAAGCACGCACGGCCCTTGGGCGGCGCGACACATTTCATAGCCGGCGATGCCGAGCGCTTGCCGTTGCAGGACGCAAGCTGCGACCTGGTGTTTTCCAGCCTGGCGGTGCAGTGGTGCGCCGATTTCAGGGCGGTGCTGAGCGAGGCCAATCGGGTTCTGAAACCTGGCGGTGTGTTGGCGTTTGCCAGTCTCTGCGTGGGTACGCTGTATGAATTGCGCGACAGTTGGCGCCAGGTCGATGGCCTGGTACACGTCAACCGTTTCCGCGAGTTCAGCACCTATCAACAGCGGTGTGCGGCCAGCGGCATGAACGTGATCAGTCTGCAAAGTTGCCCGCACGTGCTGCATTATCCGGATGTGCGTAGCCTGACTCACGAACTCAAGGCCTTGGGTGCGCATAATCTCAATCCTGGTCGGCCGGGCGGGCTGACAGGGCGGGCGCGGATCATGGGGTTGATCGACGCCTATGAGCAGTTTCGTCAGGCGCAAGGGCTGCCCGCGACTTATCAGGTGGTTTACGCCGTGTTGGAGAAGCCACTATGAGCGCAGCCTATTTCATCACTGGTACCGATACCGACGTCGGCAAGACCACCATCGCCGCCGGCCTGCTGCACGCCGCGCGGCTGGCGGGATTGAGCACGGCGGCCGGGAAACCCGTGGCCTCTGGCTGCGAGGTGACACCCAAAGGATTGCGCAATGCCGACGCGTTGGCGCTGTTGGCGCAATGTTCGTTGCCGTTGACCTATGCCGAGGTCAATCCGGTGGCCTTCGAACCGGCCATCGCACCGCATCTGGCTGCACGTGAGGCGGGTTTCGCGCTGACGGTCCAGTCGTTGCTGGCGCCAATGCGGCACATCGTGGACAAGCAGGCCGATTTCACGCTGATCGAAGGTGCGGGTGGTTGGCGGGTGCCACTGGCTGACCAGGACAATCTTTCGGATCTGGCGATGGCGCTGGATCTGCCGGTGATTCTGGTGGTTGGCGTACGCCTGGGTTGCATCAATCACGCGTTGCTGACGGCCGAGGCGATTGCCCGGGATGGTTTGCAACTGGCGGGTTGGGTGGCCAACATCATTGACCCTAAGACTTCGCGGCTGGAAGAGAACCTCGCCACGTTGGCAGAACGGCTGCCGGCACCGTGTCTGGGGCGGGTGCCGAAACTCAAACTGGTCACGGCAGAAGCGGTGGCGGAGCATCTTCAGCTGGATTTGCTCGACTAGGTTTTGCCTATGACAAGGCACTGTGCCATTAGTGTTTTTGTCGGGCCTTTTGTCGGTGTCTCTGGTTCAATGGGCGCTGTTTATCCTTTGCAGGATGGAGTTGCTCCATGGACATTTCGGGAAGCACCGCGTTTTATGCAGGTCTGAGTTCGATTCAGGCTGGGCAGAACCGTGTTGATCAGGCCGCCAGCCAGATCGCCGGCACCACAGTTGATCGTTCGGCCTCCAGCCAGTCCTCCGACGCTCAGATCGACCGATTGCGTTCGGTCGATCGCAGCCAGCAATCGAATCTGGCCAGTAATATGGTCGATATGTCCCAAGGCAAAATCCAGGCAGAGCTGGGCGTCAAAGTCGCCAAGGCTTCTGACGAAATGCTCGGTACGTTGATCGATACTTTCGCTTGATTCCTCGCTGAACCTTTTGCCTGAACACCGCCCTTGGCGCGGTGTTCTGTCGGGCATGTCCTTCTCGCTCAACTAATCTTTCCTACACGGTTTGTTTCCTTGCGCACCGGCTGGGGGCCTTTGCGTGTGCGCGTTTTATGTGGGGTATGACGAACGGCAAAAGATCGACGCTTGACAAGATTTCGGCGTAAACGTATGTTTCAAACAACTGTTTGACCGTCACAACAATTCATTGCGGTCGTTCATTCCCGGTTACATCAGCAGAGGTTTATCGCTATGCCTGACTACAAGGCCCCCTTGCGTGATATTCGCTTCGTTCGTGACGAATTGCTCGGCTACGAAGCGCACTATCAGAGCCTTCCGGCTTGCCAGGACGCTACCCCGGACATGGTTGACGCCATTCTCGAGGAAGGCGCCAAGTTTTGTGAGCAGGTGCTGGCTCCGCTGAACCGCGTGGGTGACACCGAAGGCTGCACCTGGAGCGAGTCCGGCGTTAAGACCCCGACTGGCTTCAAAGAAGCCTACAAACAATTCGTCGAAGGTGGCTGGCCAAGCCTGGCTCACGACGTAGAGCACGGTGGCCAAGGCCTGCCGGAGTCTCTGGGTCTGGCTGTGAGCGAAATGGTCGGCGAAGCCAACTGGTCGTGGGGCATGTACCCAGGCCTGTCTCATGGCGCGATGAACACCATCTCCGAGCACGGTACGCCTGAGCAGCAAGAGGCTTACCTGACCAAACTGGTGTCCGGCGAATGGACTGGCACCATGTGCCTGACCGAACCGCACTGCGGCACCGACCTTGGCATGCTGCGCACCAAGGCCGAGCCTCAGGCTGATGGTTCCTACAAAGTTTCCGGCACCAAGATCTTCATCTCGGCCGGTGAACACGACATGGCCGACAACATCGTCCACATCGTTCTGGCTCGCCTGCCGGATGCGCCTGCTGGCACCAAAGGCATTTCGCTGTTCATCGTTCCAAAGTTCCTGCCGAACGCAGACGGCAGCATCGGTGCACGCAACGCTGTGACCTGTGGTTCCCTGGAACACAAAATGGGCATCCACGGTAACGCCACCTGCGTGATGAACTTCGACGCGGCCACCGGTTTCCTGATCGGCCCGGCGAACAAAGGCCTGAACTGCATGTTCACCTTTATGAACACCGCGCGTCTGGGGACGGCCTTGCAAGGTCTGGCTCACGCTGAGATCGGCTTCCAGGGCGGTCTGAAATACGCTCGCGATCGTCTGCAAATGCGTTCCCTGACTGGCCCGAAAGCGCCAGACAAAGCCGCTGACCCGATCATCGTGCACCCTGACGTACGTCGTATGCTGTTGACCATGAAGGCATTCGCCGAAGGCAACCGTGCGATGGTTTACTTCACGGCCAAGCAGGTCGACATCGTCAAGTACGGTGTGGATGAAGAAGAGAAGAAGAAAGCCGATGCACTGCTGGCTTTCATGACGCCGATCGCCAAAGCCTTCATGACTGAAGTCGGCTTTGAATCCGCGAACCACGGTGTACAGATCTACGGCGGCCACGGCTTTATCGCCGAATGGGGCATGGAGCAGAACGTTCGCGACAGCCGCATTTCGATGCTGTACGAAGGCACCACCGGTATCCAGGCGCTCGACTTGCTGGGCCGTAAAGTACTGATGACTCAAGGCGAGGCTCTGAAAGGCTTCACCAAGATCGTCCACAAGTTCTGCCAGACCAACGAAGGCAACGAAGCGGTCAAAGAGTTCGTCGAGCCGTTGGCTGCACTGAACAAGGAATGGGGCGAGCTGACCATGAAGGTCGGTATGGCCGCGATGAAAGATCGCGAGGAAGTCGGTGCTGCGTCGGTGGACTACCTGATGTACTCCGGTTACGCCTGCCTGGCCTACTTCTGGGCTGACATGGCGCGCCTGGCTGCCGAGAAACTGGCTGCCGGCACCACCGAAGAGGCGTTCTACACCGCCAAGCTGCAGACCGCGCGCTTCTACTTCCAGCGCATCCTGCCGCGTACCCGTACTCACGTTGCAACCATGTTGTCGGGTGCTAACAACCTGATGGACATGAAAGAAGAAGACTTCTCACTGGGCTACTAAGCCCTGCGGAGCGCTTCAAACAGCCGCTGCTTCTTCGGGAGCAGCGGCTTTTTTCTGCCCGCTGTATACGGCTGCAAATATTCCCGACTAAAACGCTAAGTAGAACGCTTTTGCTGCCGTTAAAGAGTGTGCGGCGTGATGTACGTCACATTGCATGTGCTTAATTGTCAGGAATGCAGGCACAATGCCATCCATTGATTTGCCGGGCCGGAGCTCTACCCTTGCCGCGTTCTTCCGCTGTACGTCTCAGTCACTTTTTACCCTCATTACTGTTATTGCTTACTGGGCTCGCGGCTGCCTACGTCAAGGATCTCAACGTCTTTTTCACTTCACTGTTCAACGTGCTGCCAACCTTGGTGCTGTTGCTCGGCGGCTCGTATTGCGCGGTTTACCGACGCCAACGTGAACTGTTTCTGATGGTCACGGTGTACATCGCCTACTTCCTGCTCGACACCCAAACCGATTACTACCGTGATTACGGCAAGGTGCGTGACGACGCGGCGGTGGTTTTCCATCTCTGCTGTTTACTGCTGCCTTTGTTGTACGGGCTGTTTGCTGCCTGGCAGGAACGCACCCACCTGTTTCAGGACATGGTTGCGCGCTTCGCCGTACTGCTGGCATTCGGCAGTGTTGCACTGGGGCTTGAGCAGAGTTACCCGCAAGCGTTGCTGATGTGGCTGTCGGAAATACGCTGGCCGGCATTGCATGGTGCCTGGATGAGTTTGATCCAGTTGTCGTATCCGGTGTTCTTCGCCTCCTTTGTGTTGTTGGCGTATCAATACTGGCGCAACCCACGGCCGCTGCATGCGGCGCAATTGGTGGGCCTGCTCGGACTGTTCTGGATGTTGCCCAAGACCTTCATCCTGCCGTTCACCCTGAACATCATGTGCAGCCAGGTGATGTTGATGATTGCCGCGGCGGTCGCTCACGAAGCCTATCAAATGGCTTTTCGTGATGAGCTGACCGGCCTGCCGGGGCGCCGTGCCTTGAACGAGCGCATGCAGCGTCTGGGCCGCAACTATGTGTTGGCCATGAGCGACGTCGACCACTTCAAGAAATTCAACGACACCCACGGGCACGATGTCGGCGACCAGGTGTTGCGGCTGGTGGCCAGCAAGTTGTCGAAGATCGGCGGCGGTGGCCGGGCGTATCGTTACGGGGGCGAGGAGTTCGCCTTGGTGTTCGCCGCCAAAACTCTCGAAGAGTGCATGCCGCACCTGGAAGTCATCCGTGAGTCGATTGCCACCTACAACATTCAGTTGCGTAATCAGGACAGCCGTCCGCAAGACGATCAGCAAGGTCGGCAACGCCGTGTGGGCTCTGGCGCCTCAAGCGTTTCGGTCACGGTGAGTATCGGCGTCGCCGAGCGACTGGAACAGCGGACCCCGGAAGAAGTCCTGAAATCCGCTGACCAGGCGCTCTACAGCGCCAAGGGCGCGGGGCGAAACTGCGTGATGGCATTCGGTCAAAGCCGTCGCGGTGCCGTGCGCATGGAGGGCGCTGCGGGTTGAGTGATGAGCGCGCCCGAAGCGGCCGCCCATCAGGTGGCGGTGGAAGCGGGCAGTGATTGCCTGATGAAACTGCCGGCGGAGTTGTTTGCGCTCTGACGGCAGGACATTCGACATCGTAATCGCGGGCAAGACTTGCTCCTACAGACTACTTTGACCTGTAGGAACAAGGCTTGCCCGCGATTGCGTTCTGGCAGGCGTAGAATTTTCCCGATAACTTTTCAGTGACTAAAAATTACAAACAGGTCACTAGCTGACCCTATGTGTCATAAAAGTTGTTCGGGTACACTCAACACCTTGCTGAAACCCGATCCTACGAATCACTTTTCAAGTTCTCACGAGGTTTGCCATGGCTGACTACAAAGCGCCCTTGCGCGATATGCGCTTCGTCCTCAATGAAGTTTTCGAGGTTGCCAAACTGTGGGCCGAATTGCCCGCCCTGGCCGACACCGTCGATGCCGAGACCGTCGAGGCAATCCTTGAGGAAGCCGGCAAAGTCACCAGCAAAAGCATCGCACCGCTGAGCCGCGCTGCCGACGAAGAAGGCTGCCACTGGAGCGCCGGCGCCGTCACCACACCAGCAGGTTTCCCACAGGCTTATCAGACCTATGCTGAGGGCGGTTGGGTCGGTGTCGGTGGTGATCCGTCCTACGGTGGCATGGGCATGCCGAAAGCGGTTTCGGCTCAGGTCGAAGAAATGGTCAACTCCGCCAGCCTGTCATTCGGTCTGTACCCGATGCTGACTGCCGGGGCTTGCCTGTCGATCAACGCTCACGCCAGCGAAGAACTGAAAGCCGCTTACCTGCCAAACATGTACGCCGGTGTCTGGGCAGGCTCCATGTGCCTGACCGAGCCGCACGCGGGGACTGACTTGGGGATTATCCGTACCAAGGCCGAACCGCAAGCGGACGGTTCCTACAAGGTCAGCGGCACCAAAATCTTCATCACCGGCGGTGAACATGACCTGACCGAAAACATCATTCACCTGGTGCTGGCCAAACTGCCAGACGCGCCGGCGGGTCCGAAAGGTATTTCGCTGTTCCTGGTTCCGAAGTTCATGGTCAACGCCGACGGCCGTCTCGGCGCGCGTAACCCGGCTAACTGCGGTTCGATCGAACACAAAATGGGCATCCAGGCATCCGCTACCTGCGTGATGAACTTCGACGAAGCCGTGGGTTACCTCGTGGGTGAGCCGAATAAAGGCCTGGCGGCCATGTTCACCATGATGAACTACGAGCGTCTGGGTGTCGGTATCCAGGGCCTGGCCAGTGGCGAGCGCTCTTACCAGAACGCGGTTGAATACGCTCGTGATCGCCTGCAAAGCCGTTCGCCGACGGGTGTGCAGAACAAAGACAAGGTCGCCGACCCGATCATCGTTCACCCGGACGTGCGTCGCATGCTGCTGACCATGAAGGCCTCGAACGAAGGCGGCCGGGCATTCTCGACCTACGTGGCCATGCAACTGGACACCGCCAAGTTCAGCGAAGACGCGACCACCCGCAAACGCGCTGAAGACCTGGTGGCCTTGCTGACGCCGGTCGCTAAGGCATTCCTCACGGATCTGGGCCTGGAAACCACCGTCCACGGCCAGCAGGTCTTCGGTGGCCACGGCTATATCCGCGAGTGGGGCCAGGAACAACTGGTGCGTGACGTGCGGATCACCCAGATCTACGAAGGCACCAACGGCATTCAGGCGCTTGACCTGGTCGGGCGCAAGATCGTCGGCAGCGGCGGGGCGTACTACAAGTTGTTTGCTGATGAGATTCGTCATTTCACCGCCATTGCGAGCGCTGATCTGGCCGAGTTCACCCAGCCTTTGAACGATGCGGTCGATACGCTGGACGAACTGACCGCCTGGCTGTTGGACAGTGTGAAAAACAACCCGAACGAAATCGGCGCGGCCTCAGTCGAGTATCTGCAAGTGTTTGGCTATGTATCCTACGCCTACATGTGGGCACTGATGGCCAAGGCGGCTTTCGGTAAAGAGGCGCAGGATGACTTCTACGCCAGCAAACTGGGCACCGCACGCTTCTATTTCGCTCGCCTGCTGCCACGGATTCATTCGCTGAGCGCTTCGGTCAGGGCCGGTAGTGAGTCGCTATTTCTGTTGGATGCGGCGCAATTCTGAGAAGTGTAACGTCATGTAAGCATTTGCTTACGTGACGTGCTGCTGTTTTCCCCTGTTACAAGATTGGATCCAGAGCTAATCTACTTCACATGGACGTCGCGCAGGAAGCGCAAAGCAATAACACGGACACGTAGGATTCTGCCAGGACGGCGGAGTGAAATGGATGTCAGGGAAACAGTCTGCAAAGCCCCGCTTCGGCGGGGTTTTCTTTTGCCTGCGATTTATGTTTTTGCCATTCAGCCCTGAACATCGAGTACCGTCGGGCTCGTCATTCGCCCGGCCGGGCCGCTCATCACGTCTTCCAGCAGGTTGCGCAGCAACTCCAGCGTCGCTTGCTGACGTTGAGCGTCGCGACAGACCAATCCTACTTTCAGGGGGACCCGCGGCTCACTCAAGGGCTTCCACAAGAGCGCCTTCTTTCCGTGTTCCTGCTGTGAGCGACCAGGCAAGACGGTGGCCAGTCGGGTGTGGGGCAAACTGTCGAGAATTCCCGCCATGTTGTTCAGTTCTGCCTGCACTTGCGGGCGGCGTCCGAGATTGGCCAATTGACCCTGCCAGATCTGTCGGACCTGAAACTCTTCCCCCAGCAACAGCATCGGCAACTCCGCTGCCTGACTCATGGATACTTTCTTGAATTCACGCAACGGATGATCGGCAGGGATGACCAGGGTCAGTTCATCTTCATACAGCAAAACGCCATGCAGTCCGGGCTGGCGCGGCGGCAGATAGCTGATGCCGATGTCGAGTGAGCCATTGAGCAATCGACGTTCGATTTCCAGCCCCGTGAGCTCGTAGATCTGTACCACCAGGTGCGGTTGCGCCTTGCGCACACGCTCCAGCATTTTGGGCACCAGGCTGGTGTGAACGGTTTGCAGCACACCGATGGCCAAAGTGCGCAACGCCTGGCCCTTGAAGTTACCCAAGGCCTCGCGCGCGCGCTGCAGACCGTCGAGCAACGGCAGGGCGTGGTTGTACAAGGTATGCGCGGCCAGAGTGGGCAACAGGCGTTTACTGCTGCGTTCGAACAGGCTCACGTCGAGGTTTTGTTCCAGTTGGCGGATCTGTTGCGACAGCGCGGGCTGGGAGATCGACAGGCGTTCGGCGGCCCGTCCGACATGGCCTTCTTCATACACCGCGACGAAATAACGCAGTTGCTTAAAATCCATAAGTAATTCTTATCGAAAAAGCTGGAAAATCGAAATGGCTCAGCGCCTGGCAGAAGCCTAGTCTAATCGCATTCACAAGGCTTACAGGGCCAGAAAGCGCGATGAATACCGTTTACGTTGATGGTGTTTACATAGGCAAGGCAAAAAACCTCGGACAAGGTTTGATCAGCGATACCGACAAACAGCGGATTGCCAATCGACTCTGGTTGTGGCCGCAAGGCCTGGGCAACGATGAGCACGGCGATCCGCGTTTTCATACCGGCCCCGAACGTGCCCTGCACCATTACCCGGCCGAGCACTACGCTTACTGGCGTAAACGTTATCCACAGGTCGACTGGAGCGCGCCAGCCTTCGGTGAAAACCTTTCCACCCGTGGCCTGACTGAAGAGCAGGTGTGCCTCGGCGATATGTTTCGCTGGGGCGGTGCGTTGTTGCAGGTCAGCCAGCCGCGCTCGCCGTGCTATCGGTTGAGCCACCGCTGGGGTGTGCCGATCTTGCCGCAACTAGCGCAGGACACAGGGCGCTGTGGCTGGTTCTACCGCGTTCTCAAACCCGGTTTCGTCAGCGCCGATCAGCCGTTCGAGCTGATTCAGCGCAGCTACCCCGGCCTGACAGTGGCCTGGGCCTTGCGCTGTTTTTATCGGGAGCCGCTTGAGCATGCCGGTTTGAAAAAACTTGTCGACTGCCCGGCGTTGTCTTCGCGTTGGCGTGATATTGCACTCAAACGTTTGCGCACCGGGCGCGTCGAGGATTGGTCTTCGCGTCTGCTGGGTTCGCCGCTTGAGGGAATGCGCGCATGAACCTGTTCAACCTGCGTCGCCAACAGCCGAGTCTGGATGATCTGGTGGTGGAGCATTTTCGGCCCTCCAGGCACGACAACCTTTCCAGCGAGTGCCTGATGCCCAGTGTCGAGCGACCTCTGCACATTTTCGTTCGCGGCCAGGGTTCCTGGCTCTGGGACAGTGGCGACCGCGCGTATCTGGATTTTACCCAAGGCGGCGCGGCCAACAGCCTCGGCCACAGCCCATCAGTGCTGATCAACGCCATTGCCGCTCAAGCACAAACACTGATCAATCCGGGTTCGGGTCTGCTTAACCGTAGCCAACTCAATCTGGCCGAGCGGTTGTGCGTCAGTACCGGCAGCGACCAGGTTTACCTGCTCAACAGTGGCAGTGAAGCGTGCGAAGCGGCGATCAAGCTGGTGCGCAAATGGGGGCAACTGCATCGTGGCGGTGCTTCGCGAATTATCACCGCGAGTGGTAGCTGCCATGGTCACGGCTTTGCGGCCATGTCCGCGTCGGACTGCCAGAGCAATCGCTTTGAGCCGCAGCTTCCGGGTTTCAGCCACGTTCCGTTCAATGATTTACCAGCGTTACATGCGGCGGTGGATGCGCAGACCGTCGCCATCATGCTCGAACCTATCCAGAGTTCAGCCGGTGTTGTTCCGGCGACTGAGCATTACCTCAAAGGTGTCGAACGCCTGTGCCGTGAGTTGGGAATTCTGCTGATTCTAGACGAAGTGCAAACCGGGACTGGTCGTTGCGGCAGTCTGCTTGCCGAACAGTTTTACGGCGTGCGTGCCGACATTGTTGTGCTGGGCAAAGGGTTGGGCGGCGGGGTGCCGGTGGCGGCGCTTCTGGCACGTGGTGAAGCCTGCTGCCTCGAGTCGGGCGAGCTGGATGGCACCCATCACGGCAACGCGTTGATGGCCACGGCAGCGCTGGCGGTTCTGGACAGCGTGCTGGATCACGGCTTCCTCGAACAGGTTCGCGATAGCGCTCAACACCTGCGCGAAGGCTTGAGCCGATTGGCCAACCGTTATGGGCAGGGTGAACTGCGTGGTCAGGGGCTGCTCTGGGGGCTGACACTGAGTGACGATTCGGCTGACGCCGTGGTGAACGCGGCGCTGTACGAAGGTTTGCTGTTAAGCGCCCCGAAACCCGATTGCCTGCGGTTTACGCCGGCGCTGACAGTCAGCAAGGCCAATATCGACGAAATGCTCCTGCGCCTGGCTCGAGCTTTCTCCCGGGTGCGCACGGCCCAACTCCAATGCCGCAAAGGCATCGCGGTCTGAACAGACCAGCCCTTCTCTAATTCCCTAACCGTCTCGCGGTATAACGCAGCGCCCCATGCCTGACTCTTTTGGCATGGGGCGTTTTTTTCACGCGTTCTTCTGCTCCATCACCGCGCGATAAAACAGCCATTCCTGCTCCAGTACATGGGCCTGATTATTTGCCTTGCGAAAACCGTGGCGTTCCTCCGGGTAGTAATGGGCCTGGGCGGGAATGCCGTTGTCTTGCAGAGCCTTGAGCATGTCGCGGGTCTGTTGCGGCACCACCACAGCGTCGAGTTCGCCTTGGAAGAAGATCACTGGCACGCGGATTTCACTCGCGTGCAGCAGTGGTGTGCGGGTGGCGTAGCGCTCGGCATCCTGCTGCGGATCGCCGATCAGCCAGTCCAGATAGTCACCTTCGAATTTGTGGGTGGTGCGGCTCAGTGCCGCCGGGTCGCTGACGCCGTACAAACTGGCGCCCGCGCTGAAGACGTCCCGAAATGCTAGCGCGCAGAGCGTGGTGTAACCGCCGGCACTGCCACCACGAATGAACGCGTAATCGCCGTCGATCAAACCTTGCCCGGCGAGGTAGGCGACCACCGCACAGGCGTCTTCGACATCCACTTCGCCCCAGCTCAGGTGCAGCGCCTGCCGATAGGCGCGACCGTAACCGCTACTGCCGCGATAGTTAAGGTCGGCGACCGCGAAGCCGCGTTGTGTCCAGTACTGGATTCGCGGATCGAGCATCGGGTAGCACGCCGATGTCGGCCCGCCATGAATAAACACCAGCAACGGTGGTTTGGCGACATCGGTCATGGCCGGATAAAAGAAACCATGGGCCTCGCCGGCACCGCTGGGGTAGCGCAGTGTTTGCGGCTGGCTGATGTGCTTGGCGGGCAGCGGTGCCACTCCGCCCGCCAACACCCGGACTTGATGGCTTTTGCGGTTGATGGCGATCACCGCGGAGGGGCTGACCGGCGAAGCCGCGATGCAGTAGACAGACTCCTGATCCAGCGCCAGATTTCGGAAGCGACTGTAGTCGCCGGTGAAATCCTCGGTGGAATTGCCAGAGCACAGCCCCAAGCGTCCGAAACCCTCCACGGTCCAGCTCGCCAGGTAGCTCTTTTCGTCAAGCGGCAACCAGGTGCAACCGCCAAGCTGCCACGGCGCCGGAGCATGATCGGCGTCGCAGCTGGGCAACGGCTGCAAACCAGATCCGGTTTCGACCCACGGCTGCCAGAATCCGGCGCGATCGGTCAGGCAATACAGGCGGCCGGCATCATCGAAGCGAGGCTGTTGCAAGGACTCTTCAGACGCGTCACCCGCTACGCAGCGCGGCCGGCCGAAAGCGCCGTTGGTGTCGCGCTCGGCGATCATCAAGCGGGTCGCGGTCCAGGGTTGATGCGGCCGGCTCCATTCGATCCAGGCCAACCGCCCGGCATCCGGACTCAGGGTCGGCGCCGAGTAAAAGTCTGCGCCTTCGGCCAACAGCTGACGTTTGCCGTCTGCCGGATCAATGACCACCAGGCGATGCTGATTGCCTTGTTCTTCGACGGCGAGTACCTGCCCGCCGGCAAATTGCAGATCGCCGTAACGGCATTCACCAACGGTCAGCGCCTGCGGTATTTCACCGGCCAACGATTGCCGATACAACTGCTGATCTGTCTCGTTGACGAAGACCACGCCGTCATCGCTCAGGCAAAACGATCCGCCACCGTATTCATAAACCCGACTGCGTGCGCTGAACCCCGGCGGGGTCAGGCAACGGGCGGTGTTGTCGCGCCAGTGCCAGATTCGGCAGGCGCCATCTTCGGGGCGGTACTCATTCCAGAACACACCCTGAGCGCCAACGCACAAGTCAGTGAAATCGACGCCGGCCGCTACGGCTTTGAGGGCGCTCAAGGGTTCAGCTTTTAACGATGAGGCGTGAGTTCCGTTCATTGCGAAATTCCAGTTGCTCGATGGTCTGGGTGGCGTGCTCGGCTTCTTCGCGGGCCTTGAGGATCACGCCGTGATGTTCTGACTTGCTGCACACCGGGTCGGCATTGCTCGCGTCATCCGTGAGCATGAAGGCCTGGCAACGGCAGCCGCCGAAGTCCTTTTCTTTCTCGTCGCAGGAGCGGCACGGTTCGGGCATCCAGTCGTAACCGCGGAAGCGGTTGAAGCCGAACGAGTCGTACCAGATGTGCTGCATGCTGTGATCGCGCACGTTCGGGAATTGCACCGGCAGCTGTCGTGCGCCGTGGCACGGCAGGGCGGTGCCGTCCGGGGTCACGGTCAGGAAGATGCTGCCCCAACCGTTCATGCAGGCTTTGGGGCGTTCTTCGTAGTAGTCCGGGGTGACGAAGATCAGCTTGCACGGGTGACCTTCGGCCTCGAGCTTGGCGCGGTATTCGTTGGTGATGCGCTCGGCGCGCACCAGTTGTTCCCTGGTCGGCAGCAAACCGACGCGGTTGAGCTGGGCCCAGCCGTAGAACTGGCAGGTGGCGAGCTCGACGAAATCGGCCTCCAGGGCGATGCACAGCTCGATGATGCGGTCGATCTTGTCGATATTGTGCCGATGGGTGACGAAGTTCAGCACCATCGGGTAGCCGTGGGCTTTTACCGCGCGGGCCATCTCGAGCTTCTGCGCGAAGGCTTTTTTCGAGCCGGCCAGCAGGTTGTTCACCTGTTCGTCACTGGCTTGGAAACTGATCTGGATGTGATCGAGACCGGCCTTCTTGAAGTCGCTGATTTTCTGCTCGGTGAGGCCAATCCCCGAGGTGATCAGGTTGGTGTAGAAGCCCAGTTTGCGGGCCTCGGCGATCAGCTCGGCGAGGTCCTGACGCACCAGCGGCTCGCCACCGGAGAAGCCCAACTGTGCAGCACCCATTTCCCGCGCTTCGCGAAACACCTTGAGCCACTGCTCGGTGCTGAGTTCTTTTCCTTGCTCGGCAAAGTCCAGCGGGTTCGAGCAGTAGGGGCATTGCAGAGGGCAACGGTAGGTCAGCTCGGCGAGCAGCCATAGCGGCAGGCCGATCTCGGGTTTGGGCGGCAATGGCAGCGCCGCTGATTCAGGCAAGCTCGATCCAGTGCTCTGCACGGGCGACCTCCATGAATTGCTCGATGTCGTCACCGAGCTCGGGCACGCCGGGGAACCGGGCATCCAGTTCGGCAATGATCGCTGCGACGTCACGTTCTCCGTCGATCAGGCCACCAATCAGCGCGGCGCTTTCGTTGAGTTTGATCATGCCTTCCGGGTACAGCAGCACATGGCCTTTTTGCGCCGGTTCGTACTGGAAGCGGTAGCCGGGACGCCAGCTCGGGGTCTTGCTGCGGTCGAAACTCATAAGGCGATCCCTTTATGCCAGACCCGTTGCGCGGTCACGCTGTGATAAGGCGGGCGGTTCAGTTCATACGCCATGCTCATGGCATCGAGCATGCTCCAAAGGATGTCCAGTTTGAACTGGAGAATTTCCAGCATGCGCTGCTGGCCTTCATACGTGGTGTAGTGCTGCAGGGTGATCGCCAGACCGTGCTCGACATCACGTCGCGCCTGGCCCAGCCGGGTGCGGAAATACTCATAACCGGCCGGATCGATCCACGGGTAATGCTGCGGCCAGCTGTCCAGGCGTGACTGGTGGATTTGCGGTGCGAACAGTTCGGTCAGCGAGCTGCTGGCGGCTTCCTGCCAACTGGCCCGACGGGCGAAGTTGACGTAGGCATCCACCGCGAAACGCACACCGGGCAACACCAACTCCTGGGAGCGCAGTTGCTCCGGGTCCAGGCCAACGGCTTGGCCGAGGCGCAGCCAGGCTTCGATGCCGCCGTCTTCACCCGGTGCACCGTCGTGGTCGAGCAGGCGCTGAATCCACTCGCGACGGACTTCACGGTCCGGGCAGTTGGCCAGAATCGCAGCGTCCTTGAGCGGGATGTTCACCTGATAGTAGAAGCGGTTGGCGACCCAGCCCTGGATCTGCTCGCGGGTCGCCCGGCCTTCGTACATTGCCACGTGATACGGGTGATGGATGTGGTAGTAGGCGCCCTTCGCCCGAAGCGCCTGTTCGAACTCGGCGGGGGAGAGTGGTGTGTCAGTCATTTCGGTTCTCCGGGGGAACAACCGTAGATATGGGGTGTTGTTGCCGACCTCATCGCGAGCAAGCTCGCTCCCACAGTAGACCTGCTGTGCGCAGAAAGTCGGGTCCGATTCGGACCCCTGTGGGAGCGAGCCTGCTCGCGAAGGGGCCATTTCTTACAACTCGATACTCATGCCATCGTAGGCCACTTCAACATTGCGTCGAACCAGTTCGGCGCGCTCGGCCGAGTCCTCATCGAGGATCGGGTTGGTGTTGTTGATGTGGATAAGCACTTTGCGCTGCTGTGGCAGTTGCTCCAGCACTTCGAGCATACCGCCGGGGCCGTTCTGTGCCAGATGGCCCATCTCCCGGCCGGTGCGGGTGCCGACGCCACGGCGCTGCATTTCATCGTCGTCCCACAGCGTGCCGTCCACCAGCAGGCAATCGCTGCCCGTCATGATTTCCAGCAGCGGTGCATCGACCTTGCCCAGCCCTGGCGCGTAGAACAATTTACCGCCGGTATGCAGGTCTTCGACGATCAACCCGATGTTGTCGCCCGGGTGTGGGTCGAAGCGATGTGGCGAGTAGGGCGGTGCAGCGCTACGCAGTGGCAATGGGGTAAAACGCAGGTTCGGGCAGGCCGGGACAATGAAGCTCTGGTCGAGCTCGATGCGGTTCCAGTTCAACCCGCCATTCCAGTGGGTGAGCATGGTGAACAGCGGGAAGCCGGTGCTCAGGTCTTCATGGACCATGTCGGTGCACCAGACCTGATGCGGGCAACCTTCGCGCAGGCTCAGCAGGCCGGTGGTGTGGTCGATCTGGCTGTCCATCAGGATGATCGCGCTGATGCCGGTGTCACGCAGGGCGCGGCCCGGTTGCATCGGGGCGAAGTTCTGGAGCTGCGCGCGAATGTCCGGCGAGGCGTTGCACAGGACCCAGTTCACGCCGTCATCGGAAATCGCGATGGACGACTGGGTGCGCGCCTCAGCCCGCAGGCTACCGTCGCGAAAACCTGCGCAGTTCACGCAGTTGCAGTTCCACTGCGGAAAACCACCGCCAGCGGCGGAACCTAGAATCTGGACAAACATGGTTGCTCCATCACTTCAACGCTGAAAATAAAAACGCCCCGGACGGGCCGAGGCGTTGTACCGCATGTTCTACCCAAGGGCAGTATCAACGGCTGGCGAAGTACATGGTGACTTCAAAACCGATACGCAGGTCGGTGTAAGCAGGTTTGGACCAAGTCATAAAAACGTTCCTTCAGGCTCGTGAGAAAATTCACTCTATACCTATAGTCCACCTCCTGCAGGAGATGTTCAGAGGCTTGCCGGGCTATGTTACTGAAACGTTTCTGCAAATTGGAGACATCTCTCGAAGAAAGCCCATTACAGCCCCGGTAATGATCGGACTGTCGGTTGCCAGGTGCCATCCGGGCAGGCATCAGTGGCCAAGCATCGGCGGCCACCTGCTGCATCCATCAAGCGCCTTGCCGCGTCGAGCAACGCTGTGCGATCCAGCAGCAACACGACCTGTTGCAACTGCGACAGGTAATCCGACGAATGGCCACCCAGCTTGCCCTGCCACAGCAGGTCAAAGGCCTGGGCAAGTGGCATGGCATTGCCGTCGAGTTGTTCGGCCAGGGTCTGGCGTTGATTGATCAAGGACGCTCCATCGAGCGTCGAGATGAGTTCGGGCAGTTGCTTCAGGAACGCTTCGATGTGTTCGAGGATCTCTTTCACCGGCGCGTTCGGCGATTGCACGCCGAATAGCAGCCCGGTTTGTCCGTTGATCTGACGGACACCGCTGAATACCGCGTAGCCCAATTGCAGTTCGACTCGCAGGCGCTGATAGAACGGCGTTTGGCAGAGTTGCGCCAGTAGGCGCCACGCAGCTTCGTCGGCCAGTTCCTGAGTGGGTGTTGGGCAAAACAGCAGCAGTGCATGCTCGTGGGTGTTGCTCGGTACTTCGCTCCAGAGGTGCTGGCCGGCAATGGAGACCGGCGCGGTCATCTCGCCGTCGGGAATGCCAGGCACGCGGCTCAGGGCGCGGGTGATTGCCGTTTGAACGGTTGTCGGCAGACCTGCGGCCAATCCATCCCAGCGTGCACCGGCCCAGATTTGCTGTAGGTCATCAGCACTGGCCGGCTGCGATGTCGGCTGTGAATCCTGTCCCAGGCAATGTACCGGCAATACCTTAAGCAACTGCCGAATCGCAATCAGCGGCGCTGACGATTCGGTATTGAGCCAGGCATCGGCGGCGGGGTTGCTCAGGCACTGCAACGCCTGTTCGAGAATCGCCGGCATCGGCTCATGCCATCCGCTCATCTTCAGCAACCATTGATTGCCTGTTTCGTTGAAGGACAGCTCAACGCCCGCCTGACGGGCGTCATCGCACAGGCCTTGCAGGCTGCGGGCCAGTGTCGGCTGAAGATTGGCTGGCGGTGCGGAGTCGAGGCGCCAACGCAGGCAAACCACCGCTTCGCCGTTATCGTCTGCGAGAGCCTGACTGAACTGCATCGGCGAGCGTTCACGGCGACTGCGCGTGCGATCCTGGGCAAACGTGCGCAAGCCGCGATGGGCGCTGGTTTGTCCACGGATCAAACCGGCCGGTGCCTGGGCTTCGGCCGAACGCAGGAACGGATTGGAGGGCGGTAGTTGCCAAACGACATCCAGGTTATCCACAGGTGTCGGGTTTATCTGCTGCACTATGGCTTTAAGGGCAATGACAGCCGACTCCGACAATTCCTGCTCCAAATTCTCACTGTCCAGTCGGGCAAGTGCCAAGGCGTTGCTGGTTTGACGCTTGCGCTGTTGCAGCAGGGCATATTCTTCGCGCAGTTCGGACCCGTCGGCAGCGTCGGCGAAGAAGCTCAACCAATCACCCAGCAGCTCACGGACTATCCCGGTCTGCGTTGCGGCACTGGCCGTCAGGTTGAACTCGACCTGCAGCAGCGCTTGCCCGGCGAATTGGTACAACGGCGCCACCTTCAGGCTGTCGATCAGTTGGCGATGGCGTAATTCGGCAAACAAACCTCCCGGTTTCGACGCATTCAGCCAGGTGCAGAGAAAATCCAGCGCCTCACGGGATACGTTCGGTAAGGCTTCGAATGCAAACAGCAGGTTGAGTCGGCGTTCATCAGCCAGTTGATAACGATGGTTTGCGGTTGCCATCAACGCGGGCGGGGCGCTTTGCGGTTGCTGTTTACCGACGGCGAAGTCGGCGCTCAAGCGTTCGGCCAGGCTACGCAATTCATCCACAGACTGCGGACCGGCAAGGCTCAAGGTCATTTGGCCAGTCTGAAAGAAGCGCTGATAGAAGGTCTTCAGCGCCTGTTGAAACTCAGGCTGCTGCACCGCCAGGCTGTCGCGATTGCCGGCATGGAAACCGCGCAATGGATGATCTGATGCAAGCCCGTCGAACAATGCGACCTGTCGTTGCGCCTCAGGATCCTGAGACCAGGCGATGAATTCGGCTTCCAGGACTTCCCGTTCACGCAACTGATCGTCCGGATCCAGACGCGGGTGGGCGAGCATGTCGCACAAGCGCTCAAGCCCTCCAGAAAAGGCCTGAGGCGGTAATTCGAAGAAGAAGTCGGTGGTGCGTTCGCGAGTGCTGGCGTTCAGTTGCCCGCCATGACGTTGCACGTAGGCCATCACCCCATCGCTTGCCGGAAAACGCTCGGTGCCGAGAAAGAACAAGTGTTCAAGAAAATGCGCCAACCCGGGCCAGGTCAGCGGCGCATCGTGGCTGCCGGCGGCAATCCGTAAAACAGCGGCGCAGCGTTTCAAACCGGGCGCATGACGAAGTGAAACCCGCAGGCCGTTGGCAAGGGTTTCTCCATGAGGGTGAAGGTGGGTCGGCGCAGGCATGAGCACTTCCGCTACTTAAGAAGTGCTCATGCTAGCGAAAACATAGGATCAGCGCTTGTTCAGCTCGCCGTAGAGCTCTGGCCGACGATCGAGAAAGTAGCGATTGGCGGCGCGAGAATCGAGCATCAACTGCCGATCCAGCGTACCAACGATCAGCGCTTCATCCAGGCCGGCCTGGGCGATGCGACTGCCATCCGGTGCGGCGATGCTGCTCTGACCGCAGTAGTGGATCTCACCCTCATGGCCACAGTAATTGGCGTACGCCACGTAACATTGGTTCTCGAAGGCCCGCGAGCGCACGGTGACATCGGCGATGAAGTCGTAGGGAATCATGTTCGCCGTCGGCACCAGAATCAGCTCGGCACCGGCCAGCGCCAGGCGCCGGGCGTTTTCCGGAAACTCCAGGTCGTAGCAGATCAAAAAGCCCAGCTTCCAGCCATTGAGCTCCACCAATGGAAACTCATCCGGCCCAACGCTGAACATCGAATGATCGAGTTCGCCGAATAAGTGAGTCTTGCGGTAGTTAGCCAGACGCTGGCCCCGGCTGTCGATCAACTGCACGGCGTTATAGATCTGCCCGTCCTCGGCGCGTTCCGGATAGCCATACACAATGGCAATACCGGAAGCCTTGGCGATGCTCGCAATGTACTGCGCTGATGCGCCGTCTTGCGCTTCGGCCAATGCGCCAACCGCTTCGGCGCCGATGTTGTAGCCGGTCAGGAACATCTCCGGGAACACCAGCAGATCGGCGCCTTTGGCCTCTGTCGCAAGCTTTTGCAGGCGTTGCAAATTGCCGGCAACGTCGAGCGGCAGCGGCGGGCATTGGTAGAGCGCTACGCGCATTTCGGAGTCCTCTTACTCGGGCAGGGCAATCGGGCCGATTTCATGAAACACATCGCCCGGGCCTGGGTTTTCGACGTGGGTTTTACCGCCGAAGTGATTCATGATGCCCCATACCGCGTTGAGCGAGGTCTGTACCGCGCCTTCGACCCAGGCCGGTGTCCACGAAACGTCGTCGCCAGCGATAAAAATCCCACGCTGCTCAGCAGGCATGTCCTGTTGCATGAAGTGCGCGTACATCCGCTGGTTGTAGCGATAGTGGCCGGGCAGGGCGCCTTTGAATGCACCGAGGAAATGCGGGTCGGCTTCCCAGGACACCGTAATCGGGTCGCCGATGATGCGCGCGGCGATGTCGACTTTTGGATAGATCTTCTTCAATGCATCCAACGCTAGCTTCACGCGTTTTTCGATCGGTTGCGGAAGCATTTTCAGCGCGTCGCTCATCCACGAATACGACAGGCAAATCACGCCTGGCTTGTCGTCGCCGTTATCGAACAGGTAGGTGCCACGGGTCAGGCGATCGGTGAGGGTCATGCTCATCAGGTCGCGACCGGTTTCCGGGTCTTTGTCTTTCCAGAATGGCCGGTCGACCATCACGAAGGTTTTCGACGATTGCATGTAGCGAGTGCGGTCCAGGGCCATCCACATTTTTTGCGAGAACAGCGACTCTTCGCACTCGATCTGAGTGGTCAGCAGCCAGCTCTGGCAGGTGGTCAGCACAGCGGCGTATTCGCGGGTGTCACCCCAGTTGTCGGTCACGCTGAAGCGGCCGTCGGCGGCGCGCGCGATGCGTTTGACCCCGGTGCGTGGTGCACCGTTGTGCAGCGAGCTAAGGCTGGTGCCTCCCGGCCAGTGAGCGCAGCGCTCCGGCACATGGCGCCAGATGCCCAGCGGCACCTGCTCCACACCGCCGACCACCAGGTGTTGGTGATCGTCGCAGTTGGTCATGACTACGCGGAAGATTTCCAGCATCGAATTCGGGAAGTCCGAGTCCCAGCCGCCGGTGCCGAAGCCGACCTGGCCGAACACTTCGCGGTGATGGAACGACAGCTTGGCGAAGGCTTTGGAGGTGGCGACGAAGTCGTAGAAGGTCCGGTCATCCCACAGCGGAACGAGGGTGTTCCACAGCTCTTTGAGGCGCGGTACATCGCGATCGCGGATCGCTTGCTGAATCTCGCCAAAGCGTGAGCCGTCCTCCAGTGCATCCGCCCAGGCGTCGGCCACTTCCTGGAACAGTGCAGGAAGGTCGGCGAGCTTCTGTGCGTAATGGGTCTGGCCTTCCAGGTCGATGACGGTGCTGCCGGAGGCAGGCGTCAGCGGGTTAGGGAAAGGCTTGGTTTCAAGACCGAGCTTGTCAACGTAGTGATAGAACGCTGTGGACGACACCGGGAAGCGCATGCCGCCCAACTCGGCGATGATCCCTTCAGCGCCTTCGAAGGCCTGGGAGCGCAAACGGCCGCCCATTTTCGACGCTTCGTACACGACCGGTTTAAGGCCCAGCTTCATCAGCTCGTAAGCGGCTACCAGACCTGCGATGCCGGCGCCGACAATCGCTACTTCCGCGCCGTGGTTGTGCGCAGGAATACTGCCTAGACCGGCTGGGTGTTCGATCCAGTCGTCAAAGGCGAATGGAAAGTCCGGGCCGAAAATGGTGACTGGTTTTTTACCGTCTGCAGGATGGCGATTGTTCTTGTTCATGGCTGACCTTGCTGGCGACTCGCACTCGGTGCTGAGTATAGGAAAAGACTGTCGCCATTCTAGGGAGCGTAGAGCACGTTAATAAGACGCAATGTGTCGTCGTTCTGCAGGTTGTTGATGCAATGTGACGAGTGTATCGGTCAAACTGGCTGGCCGCGGTCAATCTTGCTGCTGAGGATGATCGAAGTGGTGGTTTTTTCTACGCCATCGACGCTGCCGATCTGGTCGAGCAACTGGTCGAGTTGTTCCGGTGAATCAGTTCGCAGCCAGGCCACGTAATCGAATTCGCCACTGACCGCACACAACTGCTGGACCTGCGCCATGGCGCTGAGCCGACGCAGCACTTCCTTGCCAGAGCGCGGCTGCACGGTGATCCCGACATAAGCCTGCAAACCGCCATCGACCACCCGCTGCCCAAGCCGCACGCCATAACCGGTAATGACCCGAGCCTTTTCCAGCCGTGCCAGTCGTGAGGTCACCGTGGTGCGTGCAATCCCCAATTGCCGGGCGAGCATGGCCACGCTTTCACGGGCATTGATCTGCAAGGCCGCGATCAACTGGCGGTCGATTTCGTCGAGGACGGGAGGGCGTGTATCAGGCAAGGTCATCTCCGGCGGCACGTTTCGGTGGGCGAGCATGTTACACGTTGCCGGAAAAGGGGAGCAGGCTCACAGAACTCCCATGTGAATCTCCGTTTCTCATTCCAAGGCAGCTGTCGAATGTCTTCGGCGAACGCAAACACTGACTGGGATACCCCAGCGGCTAAACCTGTGTCTCGTGCTCAAGAAGCCTCGCAACAGTTGCATGTACTTCTGGAAACTGTACAAATCCCTCGCGATCGAGAAAGTGTCCGCCGCCACTAACGACTTGTTGCTCGGCGTTGAGATTGCGGGAAAGTTCGATCGATGCTGCCGGCTCAACAATTGAATCGTTGTCGGAAAACAGCGAGATGATTTTCTGCGTACGACGGCAAACCTCCGCGTGGTCTAGCGGTGCATCTGTGAAGGCGTGTAGTTCTGGCAACTTAGACACCGTTCTATCGAAGCCGGAGACCAGCAAGACTCCGCCAGCTAGGGTGTGTGCGGGTAAGGACAACAAATGCCGTAGAGCAGTGATGCATCCAAGACTATGCCCTATGAGGATTGTGTTTGTGTCGGCTGCTGGCAGTGATTGCTGCAACGCCAATGCCCACTTTATTGGATCGGGATTGAACGAATCAGGCATAGCTGGAATGCTAACTCGCGCTCCTTGCGCCCGTAGCACCTCCGCCAACCAAGGAAACCAGTTCACATTGGGCGAGGCAGTATAACCATGCACAATTACAATGTGTTTACCGTCATAGCGGTTCGATGTTCTGTTGACTGCATGCATATTGGGTATCAGAAATCAGCGGATTGATCGGCCACTGATACTACACTTTCTCTGTCATTCAGCGCTCGGGGGAACGCTAGTGAACGCCCAAGAGATCGTCCTCAGCCCAGAAGAACAAGCCGAACTGAGCCGACGAGTACGCTCGGCTACCATCAGTCAGCGCGACGGCCGTCGCGCCCGGCTGATCCTGCTGGCAGCCCAAGGTTGTTTGCGGATAGAGATCGCTCGTTTGACCGGATTCTCACTCCCCACAATCACCTGTTGGTGCCAGCGTTTTCACGTGACATCACGGTGTACTTACGCGAGGGCAGTTTCAGCTCGGTTCGCGAATTGGAGAGTTCGATTACCACGTTCCTGGCATTGCGAAATGCGCAGCCAACCCGCTATGTGTGGAATGCGAAGGGAGAGGATATCTTGAACAAGATACAGCGAGCCCGTGAGGCAATGGCCTCACAGGCTGGCGGGTAAGTTATTTTCAAAACAGCACACTAGCGAAAACTTTTAAGCACGACCGAATGGGGGCGTTATGCCATGAAGGCGCGAATTGATCGCGCTGTTGATGCTGTAGGAGCATAATGGCATATTGAATAAACCTAACTTAAGGAGAGAGTTTTGGGCAATCCGTGTAATGCTGGATCGGCTGTAATGTTCGTAGTTAAACACCGTATCGCTGCGGAAACTCTAGCCAGGCAGATTGACGTCCCGATCGAAAACATTCTTGGCCTTGCCGCACATGAGAGTCAATACGGGAAAGGTCGGTTCGCTACCGAGGGCAACAATTTTTTCTCGATGCACGCGCCAGCGCCTTTACAGAGCGGCACGATAACGGCATTGGGCGATCCAAAAATGAAAGTTGCTGCTTTCGCCTCATTTTTACAGTCAGGGCAGTCTTTTTTGGCGCGATTTGGGAGTGCAGTACGCGGTAAAAAAGATCCCGGCGAGTTTAGCAGAGCCCTTGTTACAAGCCACTTCAACACAGGCGATGCGAAGACGGGCGGGCGCTTTGGGTATGCGAAACTTGTGGAAGACGCAATTGGTATGGTGAAAGCGAGAATGCAATGCGGTACATAAGTCGGCTGCAAGCATTGGTGGTTGCTGCTGCCCTGTTGGCCTGCTCGTCCGTGCTTGCGGAATCACTCAACGCAAAGAACATTCGGCCTTCCGGCTTGACAGCGGATCAAGCCAAACAGGTTCTGCTTGTGGTGCTGAAACACCAGCACTACAAGATGTCAAACCCGGATATGTGGATTGACGGTCCATGGCAGGGCGAAGAGAAAGGGACTTTGTTTCGTGCGGGGTACTATGACTTCGGTTTGGTGTTCAATAACCCAAAAGGCGCGGCGTCCAATGTACTGGGCCATTTCGCGGTTAACATCTTAACCGGGGATGTGTGGGAAACAGAAAGCTGCGAACGCTTCAGTTCCGCCACCTTATCGGGAATTCAAAAACGCATTTCCGTGCAGACTGGCAAAAAACTGGCTAACGAAGAGGTGGCACGTAGCGAGATAGGCTGCGAGTAGCTGACTACCTTTTTTTGATTGGGGGATAGCCGGCGATGATTTCAGCGGAGAGCGCAGCCAGTGAGTATTTGCCCAGGTGCTCGATGAGCTTCTTGGCTTTCGAGGTTTCGCCACGCTGAGTGGTGGGCTTCTGGGTGGGGGTAATGTCGCTCAGGTAGCGCTTGAGGGCTGCTTCCAGTGTCATGCGCTCGGAGCCGCTGCGCTGTATGTACGCACCTCTGACCATTTCGTCTTCGATACGCCGAGACCAGTCCTCCGCATCACGCTCGGTACGGAAGGTTTTAGCTGCGGTTGGCCAGCCAGTTTTGCGAATCAGAGCCTTCCAGGTGTCTGACGGAGTTTTGACGAGAGTTGCCATGAGAGGGTGCTCCTAGGCGGCTGGCGAGCCAGCACTGTGCCTAATTTAGCCCCTAGGACCGCATCCGCGTTGGCCGATCCAAAAACACGAAAGCCGCGCAATGCGCGGCTTTGAGTATGGTGGGCCCACACGGACTTGAACCGTGGACCAAAGGATTATGAGTCCTCTGCTCTAACCAACTGAGCTATAGGCCCTCAGTAGGCCGCGGATTATAGCGACGGTTTCTCGGCTGTGCTATCCGAAAAGTCTGAAATTGCGATACGAAGAAAGGTTGCGGCGAATTCATCGGCGGGTAGAGGCAGGCTGACGATGTAGCCCTGGATCTGTTCGCAGCCTTCGGCCGTCAGGAATTGCTGCTGCGCGTGGGTTTCAACGCCTTCGGCTATGATCGTGAATTGCATGCTGCGGCCCAGGGCAATGATTGCGCGGACGATCGCGGCATCGTGTGGGTCGTCCGGTAGTCCGCGGACAAAGGACTGGTCAATTTTCAGGAAATCCAGCGGCAAGCGTTTGAGGTAGCTCAGCGAGGAATAACCGGTGCCGAAGTCGTCGATGGCCAACTGCACGCCCAGGCGTTTGAGTTGATGCAGGACTTCAAGTGCCTCTTCGGCCTGGCTCATGATGAAGTTTTCGGTGATTTCCAGTTGCAGGAAGCCCGGTTTGAGGCGGTTGTCCTTGAGCAGTTGTTCGATGCGGACCAGCAGGTTCGGCTGGCGTAGTTGCGCTCCGGCCAGGTTGACTGACAACGGGCCGAAACCTTCATATCGCTGGTTCCACTCGTGCATCTGCAGGCAGGCCTGCTCCAGTACCCAGTCACCGATTTGCAGGATCATGCCGTTTTCTTCGGCCAGCGGGATGAAGTGCTCGGGCGGCACATCGCCGAAGGCTGGATGCCGCCAGCGGATCAGGGCTTCGGCGCCGACCAGGCGCGGGTGGTTGAGGCTCACTTTGGGTTGATAGAACAGCGTCAGTTCATTGCGCTCGATAGCGCGACGCAGTTCATGCTCCAGTGCCACGCGTTCGCTGGCCTGTGCGGTCAGGTCGCGGGTATAGCTTTCAACCCTGTTGCGACCTTTGGCTTTGGAGCGGTACATCGCGGCATCGGCGTTTTTGACCAGCGTGGCGACGTCGTTGCCGTCCCTGGGGTAGAGGCTGGTGCCAATGCTGGCACTGATAAAGAACTCGTGCTCGCCTGCCTGGAAGGGCGCTGTGAAGCAGTTCAGCAGCTTGTAGGCAATATGGTCGGCGTCGCTGGCTTGTTGCAGGCCCGGCAGCAGGATGATGAATTCATCACCCCCTAGCCGCGCCACGGTATCGATGTCCCGAAGTTGCTCCTTGAGCCGCACCGCGATGCCTTTGAGCAACAGGTCGCCGACCGGATGACCCAGACTGTCGTTGATGTGCTTGAAGCGATCGAGGTCCAGAAACAGTACGGCGCCCTGACCACCGTTTTCTTGCTGGCTGTTGAGTGCGGTCAGCAGCCGGCTTTCGAACAGCGTCCGGTTTGGCAGTCCCGTCAACGGATCGTGGTGGGCCTGATAGTCGAGTTTGGCTTGGGCGTGCTTGAGGCTGGAGATATCGGCAAATACCGCGACGAAGTGAGTGATGAAGCGGTCTTTATTGCGCACCGCGCTGATGGTCAGCCAGCTGGGGTACAGCTCGCCATTCTTGCGGCGGTTGGAAATTTCGCCCTGCCAATGCCCTTCGGCGGTCAGTTGATGCCACATCGCCGCGTAAAAGGCGCTGTCATGCAGGCCTGAGGCGAGCAGCCTTGGCGTGTGGCCCAGGGCTTCGGTTTCGCTGTAGCCGGTGATCTCGGTAAACGCGCGGTTGACGGCACTGATGTGCTGTTGGGTGTCGGTGATCAATACACCTTCTGCGGTGCTCTCGAATACCGTGGCGGCCTGTTGCAGTTTTTCCTGCATCAGATGTCGCTCGGTGATGTCCCGGGCGATGGTCAGCATGCAATCGTCATCGCCAATCGGCAGCGGCCGGCTGGACATCTCGCAGAGACGGATCTGCCCATCGTTACGGCGTATATGACAACTGAAGTCACGCACGAAGCCGTCGCGCTTCAACAGGTCGAGCATCTGCCTTCGTTCATTCAGGTTGACCCAGATACCGAGGTCGAAGGTCGAGCGGTCCAGTGACATTGCGCTGTTGAAGCCGGTGATGCGGCTGAAGCCTTCGTTGACCTCGATCAGCAGGCCGTCGCTCACGCGTGACAGCAATAAGCCGTCAGGGGAGGCATGGAAGGCTTTGGCAAATTTCTCTTCAGAGGTTTGCAGTTGTTGTTGGGTTTCCTTGAGCTGGCTGATGTCACGCACTACCACGACCAGCGCCGGGGTGGTGTCGAGCTGGAAGGGTTCGGCGGAAATCAGGCCGGTAAACACCTGGCCATTGCTGCGACGAAAGGGCATCTCCAGATTGCGAATACTGCCGGCTTGCAAGCGCTGCAAGAGCCCGGGGCCGACACCGGCGATGCCCCAGATGTTCAGCTCGGTGGCGGTCCGTCCGATCACTTCTTCGGCAGTGAGGCCGATTTGCTCTTCGAACGCCTCGTTGACCTCCAGCAGACAACCGTCGGACAGACGTGCAATGACCAGAATGTCCGGGCATTGCTGGAACACCGAGGCAAACTTCTGCTCGGAGAGGCGCAAGGCTTCTTCGGTTCTTTTGGCTTCGCTGATGTCGATCATCAGCCCGCGCAGTATCGGCTCGTGGCCGTGCTCTATCAGGCTGACGATGTCGCGTACCCAGAGGCAGCGCCCGTCGGCAGTGATCACCCGGTAATCGAGGCTGTGATCGCGTCCGGCGAGTACTTCGTGATCGCAAAATGCCTGGGCGCGTGTGAGGTCGGCAGGATGGATGATATTGCGCCAGAAGCCCGGAATCAGCCAATGGGACAAAGGGTAGCCGAGCAGGCCTTCGGCATGGGGAGACACGTAGCTGTACGTAAAATCGCTGATTCGCGCTTCCCAGGCTATCGCCGAAAGGCTCTCCACCAGACCGCGGTAGTGGTATTCGCTGGTGCGCAGTTCCTGTTCCAGGGCTACCCGGCGGGAAATCTCCGAACTCAAGCGGCGATTGATGCGGATCACCGCGGCTAACACGATGACCAGCAGCAGTACGCCGGGCAGGCCGTACATCAACAAATCGGACCAGAAGGTGCGGTGGTCGAGGACGTTTCCGACCCAATGCTCTTGGATGGCGCTTATTTCTCCGGGGCTCATGTCCGCCAGCACTTTATCCAGAATGCCGGCCAGAATTTTGTCATCTCGCGGCACGCCCATCGCCAGTTGGTAGCGATACGGCGTTTCGCCGCTGACGTAGAGCCCGTCAAGCTTGAGCTGGCGAAGGCCCCAGACGCTTGAGGCCAGATCGCCGACTACCGCGTCCACCTCGTCGGTGGCCAGTGCCTGCAAGGTCGAGCTGACATTGGGCATAGGGACCAGATTGAGGTCAGGATGGTGGGTGCGCAGCAGTTCATGGGGGGCGTAGTTTTCCACGACGGCAACTTTCAGGCCGTAAAGGTCTTCCAGTTTGTGCGGCTGTGCGCCTTTCACATGGGCCAGGATGACGATCGGAAAGTCCAGATAGGGCCGCGTGAACGCGAGGTAGCTCTGCCGTTCGGGCGTCGACATGACGCCGGGCAAGAGGTCCAGCTTGCCCTGTTTGGCCTGTTCCAGGACTTCGGTCCAGCTCACAGGCTCAATGGGTGTGACTTTGATTGCCAGGCGATCACGCACGATGTTGATGTAGTCAGCGGCAAGACCTTGATAGCGACCTTGTTCATCGCGAAATTCAAATGGTGGCCAGGAAGCGTCGACACCCAGTCGCAGTTCCGGGTGAGCCGCAAGCCAGGCACGTTCTTCGTCGGTCAGAGTCAGCGCGCCAGCCGTTGCGGTCCAGGTCATCAGCAATAGCAAAAGCATGGCCGGCAGTCTGGGCATAACGGTCTCGTTATGGCTTGGGGGGAATGTTTCGAGTGTAGACGGGCTATGCGGCAGGAGCGAAGCGAAGGGGATTTAATCTACAGAAAGCAAAACCCCCGGCAGGGCCGGGGGTTTTGTGATCACTCGTCGAGGAAGGAGCGCAAATGCTCGCTTCTCGTCGGGTGGCGCAGCTTGCGCAGCGCCTTGGCTTCGATCTGACGAATCCGCTCACGGGTAACGTCGAACTGCTTACCAACCTCCTCGAGGGTGTGGTCGGTATTCATGTCGATACCGAAGCGCATGCGCAGCACCTTGGCTTCACGGGCAGTGAGGCCGGAGAGAACTTCGCGAGTCGCTTCTTTAAGGCTCTCAACGGTAGCAACATCGATTGGCGACTGCATGGTCGAGTCTTCGATGAAGTCGCCCAGATGGGAGTCTTCGTCATCACCGATCGGGGTTTCCATGGAGATCGGCTCTTTAGCGATCTTCAATACCTTGCGGATCTTGTCCTCAGGCATTTCCATGCGTTCGCCCAGCTCTTCCGGAGTCGGTTCGCGACCCATTTCCTGCAGCATCTGACGGGAAATACGGTTGAGCTTGTTGATCGTCTCGATCATGTGCACCGGAATACGGATGGTGCGGGCCTGGTCGGCGATCGAGCGAGTGATCGCCTGACGGATCCACCAGGTGGCATAAGTCGAGAATTTGTAGCCGCGGCGGTATTCGAACTTGTCTACCGCTTTCATCAAACCGATGTTGCCTTCCTGAATCAGATCGAGGAATTGCAGACCACGGTTGGTGTACTTCTTGGCGATCGAGATCACCAGACGCAAGTTGGCTTCGACCATCTCTTTCTTCGCGCGGCGGGCTTTGGCCTCACCGATCGACATGCGACGGTTGATGTCCTTGATCTCGGCAATCTTCAAGCCGGTTTCGACTTCAAGTGCGGTCAGCTTCTGCTGGCAGCGAACGATGTCGGCCTGCAGGCGACCAATGGCTTCAGCGTATTTGCTTTTGCCTTTGGCCAGTGCGTCGGTCCAGCTTTCGTCAACTTCGTTGCCTGGGAACTGGCGCAGGAAGTCGGCACGCGGCATGCGTGCATCACGAACGCAAAGCTGCATGATCGCGCGCTCTTGCTGACGCAGACGATCCAGGGCACTACGCACACGCTCAACCAGGCCTTCGAATTGCTTCGGAACCAGTTTGATCGGCATGAACAGCTCAGCCAGCGCCAACATCTCGGCAATGGCCTGCTTGTTTTCACGACCGTGCTTTTTCAGCGCCTTGCGGGTGATTTCCGCTTGATCGGCCACTGCGCCAAAACGCTGCGCTGCAATGACCGGATCCGGACCGCTTTCGGCTTCTTCTTCGTCGTCACTGGCTTCAGCGTCGTCGTCATCGGCGTCGTCATCCGCTTTCACGGCTTTCGGATCGACAGGCGGCGGCACTTCTGCTGCAGGCGGCGCAATGCCGTCGTCCGGGTCGATATAACCGCTCAGGACGTCGGACAGGCGGCCACCTTCAGTGGTGACGCGAGTGTATTCGGAGAGAATGTGGTCAACCGTGCCAGGGAAGTGCGCAATTGCGCCCATCACTTCACGGATGCCCTCTTCAATACGTTTGGCGATTTCGATTTCGCCTTCACGTGTGAGGAGCTCTACGGTACCCATTTCACGCATGTACATGCGCACTGGGTCGGTAGTGCGACCAATGTCGGTCTCAACCGCTGCCAACGCTGCCGCCGCTTCTTCTGCGGCTGCTTCGTCGGTATCGGCGTCGGCCAGCATAAGGGAATCCTTATCTGGCGCAACCTCGAATACGTTGATCCCCATGTCATTGATCATGCGGATGATGTCTTCCACCTGTTCCGGATCTGAAATATCCTCCGGCAGGTGGTCGTTGACCTCCGCGTAAGTCAGGTAACCCTGCTCACGACCAAGGGTGATCAACTCTTTGATACGAGACTGCTGTTGCGCTTTTCCGGACATAACACCCTATCCACTGAAGGTCTTGGCGGGCAAAAAACAAGCCGAGGATTATACCTTAGCTATGACCTCACGCGCCACTTGAGGTCGGGTTTGATGCGGAAACATTGCGACTTAGTAGGTCGCGCAGTTGATTTTTCTCTTCGGTACTCAGCTCGCTTTGACGTGCTTTTCTCAGAAGTTGTTCCAGATTTCGCTCGCGTTGGCGGGCTGACAAGCTAGTAATGGTGTCGAAAAACTGTTGTTCAAGGTTATCTCCTTCAATCAGCCATTCCTTTTCCGCCAATGCTTTGAGCAGTCGTCCTTGTTCGGTGCCGTGCCATCGCGCAATCAGTTGAAATGAGTTTAGCTTGGGATTCTTCTGCACGGCTTCGAGCAGTGCTACCAGCAATTGCGTGTTGGAGTGGTCCTCGGCCGCGAAGTGCCCGGCGTCTTCAACTTTTTCGGCCAATTGCGGGTGGTGCAGCAAGGTACGCAGGGCCGCCAGTGTTGGCGGCTCGACTGCGGCCGGGATGCGTGGCGCGCGAGGTTGATCGCGATCGCCGCCGCGTTTGCCTTTCTTGTCCCAGGGTTTGTTGTCCCACTTCTTGCCGCCGCTGCCCGGTTTTTTCGGCGTCCACTCCTGCTGAGGTGCATAGGCCTCTTGCGGTTGGTGGTAGTCGGAATAGTCCGGCATGGCGTCGTAATCGATGCCGGGGTCGTAGGCAGGGGGGGCATCCTGTGGCGCGCTGTGCACCAGTTGACTGACGGCTTCACTGTTCAGGCCGGTAATTTCGGTCAGGCGCTGACGCATCAGGGTGCGCAGGTTGGCTCCCGGGACTTTGTCGATCAGCGGCGCGGCGAGGGTGGCCATGTGGGCCTTGCCTTCGAGCGAGCGCGGATCGGATTCCTCGGTCAGTTGCTGGAAGAAATAGTCTGCCAATGGCTGGGCGTGCTGATTGATTCGTGCGCGAAAGGCGTCAGTGCCTTCGGAGCGGATCAATGTGTCCGGGTCTTCGCCTTCGGGCAGGAACAGGAAGCGCGCGCGCCGTCCGTCTTGCAGGCTCGAAAGCGTTGACTCCAGGGCGCGCCACGCGGCATTGCGGCCGGCCTGGTCGCCGTCGAAGCAGAACAGCACGTTGGGCACCACGCGAAACAGTCGCTTCAAGTGTTCTTCGCTGGTGGCGGTGCCGAGCGTGGCGACGGCATTGCGCAAGCCTTGCTGGGCCAGGGCGATGACGTCCATGTAGCCTTCGACCACGATGATTTCGTCGAGATTGCGGTTGTTCTTGCGTGCTTCATACAGGCCGTAGAGCTCCTGGCCTTTATGAAATACCGGGGTTTCCGGTGAGTTCAGGTATTTCGGTTTGTCATCGCCCAGTACCCGGCCGCCAAACGCGATAATGCGCCCACGGCTGTCGCGAATCGGGAACATCACGCGGTCGCGAAAGCGATCATAGCGTTTGCCGGTTTCGGCGTTCTCGATCAACAGGCCGGCGTCGATCATGGCTTTTTGTTGCAGGGTGTCGCTGCTCAAATGCTTGAACAGGTTGTCCCAGCCTGGAGGTGCGAAGCCGAGGCCGAAATCGCGGGCGATCTCGCCGGTCAGGCCGCGCCCCTTCAAGTAGTCGACAGCCGCTTTTCGCGCCGGATGGCTTTTCAGTGCCTGGCGGTAGAAGTCAGCAGCGGCGGTCAGCAGTGGGTAGAGTGGCGAGTCGGTCGGTTGTCGCGGTTTGTGCGGGCGACCGCTTTCCTCGCGAGGTATTTCCATGCCGGCGGCTTTGGCCAGTTCTTCGACAGCCTGGGGGAAATCCAGGTTGTCGTGGTCCATGATGAAGCCGAGGGCATTGCCACCAGCGCCGCAGCCAAAGCAGTAATAGAACTGTTTGTCCGGGCTGACGCTGAAGGAGGGGGTTTTTTCTTTGTGAAACGGGCAGCAGGCGGTGTAGTTCTTGCCGGCTTTTTTCATTTGCAGGCGCGAGCTGACCACATCGACGATGTCGGTGCGGTTCAGAAGGTCGTCAATAAAGCTCTGGGGAATTAGCCCGGCCATGGCGTTCTCGTCATCACTGCGCTGAAAATCTGACCCGCGCGAAAGGCGGCCTGATGCTGGTCATTATGTTGAGGCGCGGAGGATGTGCGGCTCGACCAGGTATCGTCTGCGTATTCGCTGTCGGGAAGTGTATCTGCCGAAAATCCGCTGACGTTAGTGCTCATCGGTATTCGACTGTTTGAAAGTGTTGCGCTGAGTCCGCATTGGCCAAAGGGAGGCCTCGGATAGCTCATAAGTGGGCACGCAAAATCGTGCCTTGGGCTGATCGTCGTGAGAGGAATCAGTAAAAGGTTGTGCTCGTCAGTAGCCTTGGAAGGCTCGTCAGAAGAGACGTGCACCGCTGGCAAAAGAGCCAGGTCTGACGTGTGAAGCAGGTTTGTCTCGGTCGCGTCTGCGGCTTTGACAGTGAAGCATCAAGCGATATCCGCAAATGCCATAAGCCCGGCTGAGGGCCGGGCTTGGCAGAAGCTTGCTACGAACGTCTGTGTATTAGTACAGACGAACGGCGCGGCGCTGTTCGCGCTGAACTTTCTTGGCGTGGCGCTTAACAGCGGCTGCTGCTTTACGCTTACGCTCAGAAGTCGGCTTCTCGTAAAATTCGCGGCTACGAACTTCAGCCAGAACACCGGCTTTTTCGCAGGAGCGCTTGAAACGACGCAGAGCTACGTCGAAGGGTTCGTTCTCTTTAACTTTGACGGCTGGCATCCAGAGCTACCTTCATTCATTACCGGGGTCAACATCCTCGCGGCAAAAGTGCACTTGAAGACGTCGGTTTTTAAGGGTTGCGGATGTTAACCCCTCATCGCTCGGAATGCAAAGCCTCTGATCGAAAACCGCTGGTCGGAGCATCACGTGGCGACTATTATGCGCGCCTTCGAATTTAGCCTAAACAAGGCGCAAACCCATGCTAGTACTGGGATTAGAAACCTCCTGCGACGAAACCGGCGTCGCGCTTTACGACAGTGAAAAAGGTCTGTTGGCCGATGCACTGTTCAGCCAGATCGACCTGCATCGCGCCTATGGTGGCGTGGTGCCGGAGCTGGCTTCGCGTGACCACGTCAAACGTATGCTGCCCTTGATTCGTCAGGTGTTGGCTGAAGCCGACTGCGTGCCGACCGAGATCGATGCCATCGCCTACACCGCGGGTCCCGGGCTTGTCGGGGCCTTGCTGGTGGGGGCTTCCTGCGCTCAGGCGCTGGCGTTTGCCTGGGGTATTCCAGCCTTGGGCGTGCACCACATGGAAGGCCACTTGCTGGCGCCGATGCTGGAGCCGCAACCGCCTGAATTTCCGTTCGTCGCTTTGTTGGTGTCCGGTGGTCATACCCAGCTGGTTCGGGTCGATGGTATCGGTCAATACGAGTTGTTGGGCGAGACGCTGGATGACGCTGCCGGTGAGGCGTTCGACAAGACCGCGAAAATGATGGGCCTCAATTACCCTGGCGGTCCGGAAATCGCGCGATTGGCCGCGCAAGGCGTTGCCGGACGCTTTGTGTTTCCGCGTCCGATGTGCGACCGGCCAGGTCTGGATTTCAGTTTCAGCGGCTTGAAAACCTTTGCCTTGAACACCTGGCAGCAGTGCGTCAGTGCTGGGGACGACGGCGAGCAAACACGCAGCGACATCTCGCTGGCCTTCCAGCAGGCGGTGGTGGAGACTTTGACCATCAAGTGCAAGCGTGCCCTGAAACAGGCGGGTCTCAAGCGTCTGGTGATCGCTGGCGGCGTTAGTGCGAACAAGGCTTTGCGCGTTTCCCTGGAGAAAATGCTTGGCGATATGAAGGGCGACGTTTACTACGCACGTCCGGAGTTCTGCACCGATAACGGCGCGATGATCGCTTTTGCCGGGTGTCAGCGGTTACAGGCCGGTCAGCAGGAAAGTCTGGCGATCAGCGTGCAGGCGCGTTGGCCGATGGAACAGTTGTCGCCCGTGTAAAGACGGGTGAGTCAGGGGCGTGCTCGGCGAGAGTATTT
The DNA here is from genome assembly GCF_007713465.1 of Pseudomonas sp. H3(2019). Classification (GTDB taxonomy): domain Bacteria; phylum Pseudomonadota; class Gammaproteobacteria; order Pseudomonadales; family Pseudomonadaceae; genus Aquipseudomonas. The sequence continues at coordinate 451,239 of NZ_VMSG01000001.1, forward strand.
AAAAATGCCGTTCGCGCCCGGCAAACAGGTCGCGTAGATTGCCGCGATGGCGCCAGACGATCAGTGCTGTCAGCGCGCTCATGGGCAGCAATGCTCCCGGCTCCTGCCAGGCCAGCAGTGGCAGGGTCAGGGGCGTGGCGATCAGGGCGGCCAGCGAGCTGGTGCGTGTGAGGTAGAAGGTCAATAGCCACGCGCCGATAGCCAGAAGCGCTGCCGGAGGGTAAAGCCCCAGCAGCATGCCGGCAGCCGTTGCAACACCTTTGCCACCGCGAAAGCGGAAGTACAGCGGATACAGATGGCCGATCACGGCATAGACACCGACCCAGGCCTGTTGCTGTACCGAGAGGCCCGCCAGTCCTGCAACCAACACGGGCAGCAGGCCTTTGCAGAGGTCGCCGAGCAAGGTCAGGACGGCGAGTTTTTTGCCGGCCAGGCGTAACATGTTGGTGGCACCGGCATTACCCGAGCCACTCATTCGCGGATCGGGGTTACCGGTCAGGCGGCTGAGCAAAATGGCAAAGGACAGAGAGCCAAGCAGGTAGGCGAGGATCGCCAGTAACCAAAACATGCTAACTATTCCGGGCGAGGACGCCCTGATTCTAACGGCGCATTGCGCCCTTGTCGTGCTGCGGAGAAGAGTGCTTGGACAGAGTGTTTATCGAGGGCCTGGAAGTCGACACGGTGATCGGTGCCTACGACTGGGAGCGCGGCATCCGTCAGTGCCTGCGTCTTGATCTGAATTTCGCCTGGGACAATCGCCCGGCAGCGGCCGGTGATGACCTGACTCTGGCGCTCGACTACGCCAGCGTGACGGCACGTATTCAAGCGTTCGCCGAGCAGGCGCAGTACCAACTGGTTGAAACCTTTGCCGAGCGTCTGGCCGAAGTCTTGATGAGCGAATTCAGGATTACCTGGCTGCGTCTCAAGCTGACCAAGCCGGGGGCTATCCCGGCTGCAACGGGCGTGGGCGTGGAGATCGAGCGCGGATGTCGCTAACTCAGGTATTTCTTGGGCTCGGCAGCAATGTCGAGCGCGAAGCTCATTTGCAGGCGGGGCTGGAAGCGCTTGCCGGTTTTCTGGTGGATATACGCTGTTCGGCGGTGTTCGAAAGTCAGCCGGTGGGGATCAAGAGCGGGCCTTTTTTCAATTTCGTAGTGTCGGCGTTTACCGATCTGCCGTTGATGGAGCTGGACCGTCGTTTGAAGTGTATCGAGGCCGACAACGGTCGTTATGCCCCTGATCGCAAGGGTTTGCCGTTGGATATCGACGTGCTGTTGTATGGCGATCTGGTGGGTAATTTCGACGGATTGATCCTGCCACGAGCGGAAATCCTGAAAAATGCCTTTGTGCTGTGGCCGTTGTCGCTGATAGCGCCGGACAGGGTGCATCCTGGCGTAGGTAAAAGTTTTGCCTTCCTGTGGAGTGAGGCGAAGATTGATCAGGTATTGGCGCCAGTTGCGTTTGAGTGGCGCGGTGAGCAGTTGACCCCTTCGAATCTGCTGTGACCTTGATGACGCCATCGCGGGCAAGCCTTGCTCCTACAGTATTGTGTCGTACGCCATTTACGCGCTCGGCATAGGTCTCGTAGGAGCAAGGCTTGCCCGCGTGCTTTTCAAGCGGACGCCGCCTCTTTGTAAGCCTTCAGCGCCTTGAGCCGTTCGCGCTTCAAGGCCTCGCCCAGCTCCGGGCCTTTGAATCCCTGCTCCAGCAAAGGCTGAACCACCACGGTTCGTGCGGCGGTCGCCGCGCCTCGCAAATAATCTGCTTGTGGATAACTTCTCTGCTCAAGGCCTTTGCGGCCACGGGCGTCCATTTCGCAGGCGTTGATGAATTCTTCAAAGCGCTGCGGCCGTCGGTAAACGTCGAAGCTTTGCAGCAACTCCAGCAATGTCGACGGCCTCAGTTCCAGCGCGCGATGACCATGGGTGTGGTATTCGCCCACCAGCAACGCCAGTTCCTGGCAGTCGCGCGGCGCCTTGAAGCGCTCGTTGACCGCTTTGATCAGCTTCAGGCCCTTGTGCTCGTGAGCGATGTGTTGGGGCCACTGGCTCTCAGGTGTCAGGCCTTTGCCCAGATCATGCAGCAGGCAGGCCCAGCGCACGGTCAGCGGCTGCTTGTGCAGGGCGGCCTGTTCAAGAACGCTCAGGGTGTGTACGCCACTGTCGATTTCCGGGTGGTGGGCTTCGGGTTGTGGCACACCGAACAGCGCTTCAATCTCGGGGATCAAGACTTTCAGGGCGCCACAGTCACGCAGAACCTGGATGAATACTTGCGGCTGATCTTCCATCAAGGCGCGGGAAATTTCTTTCCAGCTGCGTTCTGCGGTCAGGGCCTCAAGCTCACCTGATTCGCTGAGCTGACGCATCAGTTCCAGGGTCTCGGGGGCTACCGTGAACCCGAGCCCGGCATAGCGCGCGGCGAAACGGGCGACGCGCAGAACTCGGAGAGGATCTTCGGTGAACGCGGGGGATACGTGACGAAGCAGGCGTGCTTCAAGATCGCGCTGGCCGTGATACGGATCGGTCAATTGACCGTGATCGTCTTCGGCCATGGCATTGATCGTCAGATCGCGACGAATCAGGTCTTCTTCCAGGGTGACTTCCGGGCTGGCATGGAAGGTGAAGCCGCCGTAGCCGCGTCCGCTTTTGCGTTCGGTGCGGGCAAGTGCGTATTCCTCGCCGCTTTTGGGGTGAAGAAATACCGGAAAATCGGCGCCTACCGGGCGATAGCCCTTGGCAAGCATTTCTTCGGTGCTGGCGCCCACCACCACCCAGTCGATGTCGGTAACAGGCTTGCCGAGCAGGCGGTCACGGACCGCGCCGCCGACTTTATAAATCTGCATAAAAAACCTCCGTTAGTCCGACAGGATAACCCTTGCGTCGAACTTCCGGAGGTCCGGCTGACATCAAAGATGAATGACGGCGAGGTCCATCCGGCCGTATTCGCCCTCGCTATGCTCGCCTTTTGGCGGAACATGATGGGTTTTCATTACCTGGTCGCCTTGCAGGGTTTCCAGGTGAATATCGAAGCCCCAGAGGCGGTGCAGGTGCTTGAGCACTTCCTCGGTGGAGTCCCCGAGCGGTTTGCGATCATGTTGCTGATGGCGCAGTGTCAGCGAGCGGTCGCCGCGCCGGTCGATGCTGTAGATCTGTATGTTCGGTTCGCGGTTGCCCAGGTTGTACTGCGCTGCCAGGGTTTCACGAATGGTCCGATAGCCTTCTTCGTCATGAATGGCGGGCACCAGCAGGTCGTCTTTCTGGTCGTCATCGAGAATGCTGAACAGTTTCAGGTCTCGAATCACTTTGGGTGACAGGTACTGCAGGATGAAGCTTTCGTCCTTGAAGCTGCTCATGGCGAACTTGATGCTCGACAGCCAGTCGGTCCCGGCGATTTCGGGGAACCAGCGGTAATCCTCTTCAGTGGGGGATTCGCACATGCGCCGAATGTCGCGGTACATGGAAAAACCCAGGGTGTAGGGGTTAATGCCGTTGTAGTAAGGGCTATCGAACCCAGGCTGGAAGACCACACTGGTGTGTGACGTCAGAAACTCCATCATGAAGCCGTCAGTCACCAGGCCCTCGTCATACAGGTCATTCATCAGGGTGTAGTGCCAGAACGTCGCCCAGCCCTCGTTCATGACCTGAGTCTGACGCTGTGGATAAAAGTACTGCGCGATCTTGCGCACGATCCGTACGATTTCCCGTTGCCATGGCTCCAGCAGCGGGGCGTGCTTTTCGATGAAGTAGAGGATGTTTTCCTGCGGTTCTGCCGGAAAGCGTGCGTTGTCCTTTTCGTTGTACTTGTCTGCGCCTTTTGGAATGGTGCGCCACAGGTCGTTGATCTGCTTTTGCAGGTGTTCTTCACGATCCTTTTGCCGGCGTCGCTCTTCTTCCGCGGAAATCGGATAAGGACGTTTGTAGCGGTCGACACCGTAGTTCATCAGGGCATGACAGGAGTCGAGCAGGTCTTCCACGGCATCGATGCCATGGCGTTCCTCGCATTGCATGATGTACTGCTTGGCAAACACCAGATAATCGATGATCGAGCTGGCATCGGTCCAGGTGCGGAACAGGTAATTACCCTTGAAAAAGCTGTTGTGGCCGTAGCAGGCGTGGGCCACCACCAGTGCCTGCATGCAGATGGTGTTTTCTTCCATCAGATAGGCGATGCACGGGTCCGAGTTGATCACGATCTCGTAGGCCAGTCCCATCTGGCCGCGACTGTAGGACTTCTCGGTACTGAGGAAGTGTTTGCCATAGGACCAGTGGTGATAGCCCAGCGGCATGCCGACAGAGGCGTAGGCGTCCATCATCTGCTCGGCGGTAATCACCTCAATCTGATTGGGGTAGGTATCCAGCGCGTAGCGTGCCGCAAGACGGCTGATTTCCCGGTCGTAGGCCTGGATCAGCTCGAACGTCCATTCGGAGCCGGTGGATATGGGTTGGCGCTTCTGCTCTTTGGCGGTCATGTCACTAACCTGCGCTGGAAGAGTTCACGGAAAACCGGATAGATATCCCCGGCCGAAACCAGCTGTTGCTGGGCAAACGTGTCGGAAAAGGCTTCGGCGATACGCTCGTATTCGTACCACAGGGCCTGGTGTTCGCGGGGGGTAATCTCCACATAAGTGTAGTACTGCACGAATGGCATGATCTGGTTGATCAGGATGTCGCGGCAGATCGGCGAGTCATCGTTCCAGTTGTCGCCGTCGGAAGCCTGCGCGGCGTAAATGTTCCAGTCGTTGCTCGGATACCGTTCGGCCATGATCTCCTGCATCAGTTTCAGGGAGCTGGAAACGATGGTGCCGCCGGTTTCGCGAGAGTAGAAGAACTCTTCCTCATCGACTTCCCGGGCGCTGGTGTGGTGGCGGATGAACACCACATCGATTTTCTCGTAGTTACGCTTGAGGAACAGGTACAGCAGGATGAAGAACCGTTTGGCGATGTCCTTGGTGGCCTGGGTCATGGAGCCGGAAACGTCCATCAGGCAGAACATGACCGCCTTGGAGCTGGGGTTGGGTTGCTTGATCAGCAGGTTGTACTTGAGGTCGAAAGTGTCGAGAAACGGCACGCGATTGATGCGCGCACTCAAGCGCTCGATTTCTGCCTCGATTTCCTGGATATCGCCGAAGTTGTCTGGTTCTTCCTGTTTAAGTCGCGCCAGTTCCTCTTTTGCTACCCGCAATTTCTCCCGGCTGCTGCCCGACAGCGCGATGCGCCGTGCATGGGCCGAGCGCAGGGTGCGGATGATGTTGATCCGCGAAGGGTTGCCTTCGTTGCTGATGCCGGCGCGCACGGTTTTGAAGGTGTCGGTGCCGCTCAGGTTGCGTTTGACCAGGTTTGGCAGCTCCAGGTCCTCGAACATGAATTCGAGAAATTCTTCCTGGGTGATCTGGAACACAAACTCGTCCATGCCCTCGCCGGAGTTGCCGGCCTTGCCGGGGCCTCTGCCGCCGCCACCTCCCGGCGGACGAGCAATATGCTCACCGCTGGTGAACTCCTTGTTGCCGGGATGCACGATGGTCTGCTTGCCACCGCGACCATGGTGAAGCACTGGCTCGTCGATATCGCGGCCAGGAATGCTGATTTGCTCACCGTGCTCCATATCGGTAATGGAACGCCGGCTGACCGCCTCTTCGACGGCCTTCTTGATGTGATCACGGTAACGCCGCAGAAACCGCTGACGGTTTACTGTGCTCTTGTTCTTGCCATTGAGACGTCGGTCGATCACATAGCTCATGGGGAGCCCTCCGGGCAGCTTCAAGTTTTTAGCTTCAAGCTGCAAGCCAGAAGCGCAAGAGCGGCGGGCGTTCTTGCAGCTTGTAGCTTGTAGCTTGCAGCTGACTCACTGCTTCACTGCGATTTCCTGACTCGCAGGTACCACTCGGAGAGCAGTCGTACCTGTTTGTCGGTGTAGCCGCGCTCGACCATCCGTGTAACGAAGTCGTTGTGTTTCTGCTGGTCCTCTTTGCTGGCCTTGGCGTTGAAGCTGATGACCGGCAGCAGATCCTCGGTGTTCGAGAACATTTTCTTCTCGATGACCACCCGCAGCTTCTCGTAGCTGAGCCAGGTCGGATTCTTGCCGTTGTTGTTGGCCCGGGCACGCAGGACGAAGTTGACGATTTCGTTGCGGAAGTCCTTCGGATTGCTGATGCCCGCCGGTTTCTCGATTTTCTCCAGCTCTTCGTTGAGGGCTACGCGGTTGAGGATCTCACCGGTTTCCGGATCGCGGTATTCCTGATCCTGAATCCAGAAGTCCGCGTAGAGCACATAGCGGTCAAAGATGTTTTGCCCGTATTCGCTGTAGGACTCCAGGTAGGCGGTCTGGATTTCCTTGCCGATGAACTCGATATAACGCGGCGCCAGGTACTCTTTCAGGAAGCGCAGATAGCGCTCGCGAGTTTCCGCCTGGAACTGTTCCTGTTCGATCTGTTGTTCCAGCACATAGAGCAGATGCACCGGGTTGGCGGCGATCTCATGCGGGTCGAAGTTGAAGACTTTCGACAGGATCTTGAAGGCAAACCGGGTCGAAAGACCGTTCATGCCTTCGTCGACGCCTGCAGTGTCGCGGTATTCCTGGATCGATTTGGCCTTCGGATCGGTGTCCTTGAGGTTTTCACCGTCATACACGCGCATTTTTGAGTAGATATTCGAGTTCTCCGGCTCTTTGAGGCGCGAGAGCACAGTGAACTGAGCGAGCATCTTCAGGGTGTCGGGTGCGCAGTGGGCCTTGGCCAGGGAGCTGTTGAACAGCAGCTTGTCGTAGATCTTCACTTCGTCGCTGACCCGCAGGCAGTATGGCACTTTGACGATGTAGATCCGGTCGATGAAGGCTTCGTTGTTCTTGTTGTTGCGGAAGGTGTGCCACTCCGATTCGTTGGAGTGCGCCAGCAGAATCCCGGTGAACGGAATCGCGCCCAGGCCTTCGGTACTGTTGTAGTTGCCTTCCTGGGTGGCGGTCAGCAATGGGTGCAGCACCTTGATCGGTGCCTTGAACATTTCGACGAATTCCATCAGGCCCTGGTTGGAGCGGCAAAGTGCCCCTGAGTAGCTGTAGGCGTCGGCGTCGTTCTGCGGGAATTCTTCCAGTTTGCGGATATCGACCTTGCCCACCAGCGCCGAGATGTCCTGGTTGTTTTCGTCACCCGGTTCGGTCTTGGCCACGGCGATCTGGTTGAGGATCGACGGGTAGAGTTTGACCACTCGGAACTGGCTGATATCGCCACCGAATTCGGCCAGGCGCTTGGTTGCCCAAGGCGACATGATGGTGTTCAGGTAGCGCCGCGGAATGCCGAAATCCTCTTCGAGGATTGCACCATCTTCGGTGGCGTTGAACAGCCCCAGCGGAGACTCGAACACCGGAGAGCCCTTGATCGCATAGAAGGGCACTTTTTCGATCAGCTGTTTCAGCTTCTCGGCCAGCGAAGACTTACCGCCACCGACGGGGCCGAGCAGGTAGAGGATCTGTTTCTTCTCTTCCAGGCCCTGGGCTGCATGGCGGAAGTAGGAGACGATCTGGTCGATGCATTCTTCCATCCCGTGGAAGTCTTCAAAGGCCGGATACCGACGGATCACCTTGTTGGAAAAGATGCGCGACAGTCTCGAGTTGGTCGAGGTGTCCAGCAGTTCGGGCTCGCCGATTGCCAGCAGTAGACGCTCGGCGGAGGACGCGTAAGCGCTGCGGTCCTTTTTGCACAGTTCGAGATACTCTTGCAGAGTGAGCTCTTCCTGCCGTGTGGACTCGAAGCGTTGTTGGAAGTGGCTAAAGATACTCATGACGTCACCTCGCTCGATACGTGGAGCCGACGTCGGATCAATCAGTGGATGCTGGCAAGCAACTGAAAGTGCAGTTGCCTTTTACCCCCCTGAACACCTTCAAAGCTATCAACCCTGAAAGCTACTCCCGATGATCCGTGCGCCGGTGTACCGGCTCTCCCCTGTTTTGGATGGCCTGAAGCTAAGGATAGTTCGGAATCGGCAAGGTAAAGGCGCAATGCGTAATTTGTTGTGACTGACCGTTCGTCAGCCCACGGCGGGCGTGGGCTGGAGCGGGTGAAAAAAATTATTCAGCAGTGCCTTGCGCGATTTCCGAAGGATAAATCGTACGCCAAAGCTCGAATCCACCGTCCATGCTGTAGACGTCGGAAAAGCCCTGGCTGATCAGGTAAGCCGCAGCGCTCTGGCTGGAATTACCGTGATAGCAGACCACCACGGTCGGCGCGTCGAGGTCGGCAGCGCGGATGAAGTCGGAGATGGAGTGGTTATCCAGGTGCTTCGAACCGCTGATGTGGTTCAAGGCAAACGTCTGGGGATCGCGGACGTCGACCACCACCGCGCCTTGTTCGCGCAGGGCCTGGGCCTGTTCTGGGGGGATGCGTTTGAATTCGCTCATGGCGGGCTCCTGTGGCCTGGCTGAAAGCGCAGCCTAGCGCTTGGCGCTGGCCGACAATAGTTCGGGGGTAGTTGAGGTGGCGTGTGGCGCGGCGCGGCCCGGAGCATTGCATTTGCAATGCAGGCGCTCACCGGTGTCGACGTTCATCAAGGTCATCGAACCGCCCCAGACGCAACCGGTGTCCAGGGCGAAGATGCCGGGTTCGTTACATTTACCTTCAAGTGCTGCCCAGTGGCCGAAAATGATTTTCTGTCCGCGGGTCTTGCGTTGCTGGTGTGAAAACCAGGGGGCGTAACCCGGTAGCGCACTGTCGAGGCCTTCCTTGCTTTTGAGATCAAGCTTGCCGTCGCTGGTGCAGAAACGCATGCGGGTGAAGTAGTTGGTGATCACCCGTAGGCGGGCTACCCCTTTAAGGTCGCCGTCCCACTTAAGCGGTTCGTTGCCATACATGCCATCGAGGTAGGGCGCGATGCGGTTGTCGTCACGCAATGCTTCTTCGACTTCAGCGGCGCACTTCAAGGCTTTGCGCAGGGACCACTGCGGCGGTATGCCGGCATGGACCAAGGCAATATCGCGTTGTTCGTCGTAGTGCATGAGCTTTTGCTGGCGCAGCCACTCAAGCAGGTCCTCGCGATCCGGGGCTTCGAGGATTTCACGCAGGGTGTCGGCTTTCCTCAAACGTTCGATGTTGTAGCCGGCAGCCAGCAAATGCAGGTCATGGTTGCCCAGAACGCATACCAGCGATTCGCGAATGCTATAGAGGAAGCGCAGGGTTTCCAGCGATTGCGGGCCACGGTTGACCAGGTCGCCGACCAGCCACAGATGATCCTTTGCAGGGTCGAAGGCAACCCGCTTGAGCAGGCATTGCAGGGGTTCGAGGCAGCCTTGCAGGTCGCCGACGGCGTACGTCGCCATCAGTGCAGGGCTCCGGGCACCGCCAGGCGGAAAGGCGCGATGATCGCGTCGAAATGGTTACCGTCTTCGGCGAGCATTTGATAAGTCCCCTGCATGTTGCCAACGCGGGTGGTCATCACTGTGCCGCTGCTGTAGGTGTGGCTCTGGCCGACGTCGATCAGCGGTTGCTGACCCACGACACCTGCACCGCGCACCTCTTCGACATGCCCGTCGCCATCGGTAATCACCCAGTGCCGCGAGAGTAGCCTGGCCGGTAGCAGGCCGTTGTTCTGTACGGTAATGGTGTAGGCGAAGGCAAAGCGGTTCTGCTCGGGTTGCGATTGTTCTGCCAGATAGCGGGTGACGACGCTGACGTCGACCTGATAACGAGGATCGGACATGCAAGAGGCCTTAAAAGCAAAGCGGGACGCGGGGCGTAACTGATTGAGGTCAGTCTAGGCCAAGTATCGGGTAGTAAACCAGACATGGGCGCTGGTGTCCTACCCGATAACGCTTCCGGCCTGTCAGATGTCGGCAGGTTTTTGTGCGACTTGTTCGCTGAGTTTGTCAGCCAGTCGTACAAAGGCAGCAAGGTCGAGCTGCTCGGGACGCAGGCTGCCGTCGACGCCAGCGGCTTCGATTTCAGCATTGCTCAGCAGTAACTTGAGGGTGTTGCGCAGGGTCTTGCGGCGCTGGTTGAAGGCTTCGCGAACGACGCGCTCCAGCAAGCGATGGTCTTTGGCCGGGTGCGGCAGCACGGCGTGCGGCACCAGGCGGACGATCGCCGAGTCGACTTTCGGTGGTGGGTTGAACGCACCAGGGCCAACGTTGAACAGGTGTTCGACCCGGCAGTGGTACTGAACCATGATCGACAGGCGCCCCCAATCGCCACCGCCAGGACCTGCCGCCAGACGCTCGACCACTTCCTTTTGCAGCATGAAGTGCATGTCGCGGATGATGCCTGCGTTGTTCAGCAGGTGGAAAATCAGCGGTGTGGAGATGTTGTACGGCAGGTTGCCGACCACGCGCAGGCTGTTGGGGGCGGCATTCAGGCTATTGAAGTCGAACTTCAGTGCATCGCCCTGGTGCAGGTTGAAATTGCTCTTGCCGGCGAATTGCTGGTTGAGGATCGGGATCAGGTCCTTGTCCAGCTCAACCACGTCCAGTTGGGCGCCGCTGTTGAGCAGGCCTTCGGTGAGTGCTCCCTGGCCCGGGCCGATTTCCAGCAGGCGGTCATCGGGCTTGGCGTGAATGGAGCGCAGGATGCGGTCGATAACGCCGGCATCGTGCAGGAAGTTCTGGCCGAAACGCTTGCGCGCCCGGTGTTGATAATGCTCGGTCATAAACGGGTCTCGGCCATCTGGTAGGCGGTTTCCAGGGCGACTTGCAGGCTGCCGGTGTCGATTTTTCCGCTGCCAGCCAGATCCAGGGCAGTGCCGTGGTCGACTGAGGTACGGATGATCGGCAAGCCGAGGGTCACATTGACTGCCGCGCCGAAGCCTTTGTATTTCAGCACGGGCAGGCCCTGGTCGTGGTACATCGCCAGCACCGCGTCGCAGTGCTCCAGATATTTGGGGGTAAACAGAGTGTCGGCGGGCAGGGGACCACGCAGGTCCATGCCTTCAGCGCGCAAACGCTCCAGGGTTGGTTCAATGATGTCGATTTCTTCGTGGCCCAGGTGTCCGCCTTCGCCGGCATGCGGGTTGAGCCCGCAAACGAGGATGCGTGGCCGGGCGATGCCGAACTTTTGTTGCAGGTCGGTGTGCAGAATCCGTGTGACTCGCTCCAGGCGCTCAGGAGTGATTGCATCGGCAATCTCCCGCAATGGCAGGTGTGTGGTAACCAGCGCGACTCGCAAGCCGTGTGTGGCGAGCATCATCACCACTTGGGGGGTGTGAGTCAGCTCTGCGAGGAACTCGGTGTGTCCGGAGAACGCAATGCCCGACTCATTGATCACGCCTTTGTGCACGGGAGCGGTGATCATTCCGACGAAATGCCCGTCCAGGCAGCCCTGGCCTGCGCGGGTCAGGGTTTCCAGGACAAAGGCGGCGTTGGCCTTGTCCAGTTGTCCGGCGGTAACCGGTGCGCTGAGCGGCGTATCCCAGACGTAAAGACTATTGGCGGGCGCCGGAACGTCCGGCCAATGGTCCGGCGTTACGGCCAGCAGATCAACGACCACACCCAGCTGCGCGGCCCGCTCAAGGAGCAGGTCGCGGCTGGTAATGGCAATCAGGGGGTGTGGCTGGGCTTGCGAGGCGAGTAGCAGGCACAGGTCAGGACCTATGCCGGCCGGCTCGCCGGGTGTCAGCGCAAAACGCTTGGGGTTCACTTCGCCGCCTGGTCGACGCCAGGGAGCTTGATTTCAACGTAGGCTTCGTCACGGATCTGACGCAACCAGGTTTGCAGCTCTTCGTCGTATTTGCGGTTACGCAGTACGGTCATGGCCTGCTGTTCACGGGCCTGGCTGGTGCTGTCGGTGGCGCGGCGGCCAAGGACTTCCAGAACGTGCCAGCCATATTGAGTCTTGAACGGTTTGGACAGCTGACCTTGTTGGGTCTTGGCCATTACTTCGCGGAATTCCGGTACCAGCGCGTTCGGATCGATCCAGTTGAGGTCGCCGCCGTTAAGGGCAGAACCCGGGTCTTCCGAGTAGCTTTTCGCCAGTTCAGCGAAGTCTTCGCCCGCAGAAATACGATCGTAGAGTTTCTGCGCCAGACGCCTGGTTTCTTCTTCGCTGCGGATTTCGCTTGGTTTGATCAGGATGTGGCGAACGTGTACTTCGTCACGCACCTGATTGCCGCCGCCGCGTTTTTCCAACACTTTGAGGATGATGAAACCGCCCGGTGTACGTGCCGGTTGGGTGATTTCGCCCACTGACATGGCACTCAGCTCGCGGTCGAACGGAGGTGGCAGTTGAGCGGCTTTACGCCAGCCCATGTCGCCGCCTTCCAGTGCGTTGTCGCTCGCGGATTTGGCGATGGCCAGTTGAGAGAAGTCAGCACCCTGCTTGAGTTGCTGATAAATCTCCATGGCCTGACGTGCAGCGGTCTGGATCGCTTCCGAATTGGCGCTTTCCGGGGTCGGGATCAGGATGTTGGCCAGGTGCAGTTCTTCAGAGAGTTGCACTTTGCCCAGGTCGGAGGCGAGGAAGTTTTTCACTTCCTGCTCGGACACCTGAATTCGTTCGGCCACACGACGCTGACGAACACGGCTGATGATCATCTCGCGACGGATCTGGTCACGGGCGTCGTTGTAAGACAGGCCGTCGTGAGTCAGTGCCGCACGGAACTGATCCACCGTCATGTTGTTGCGCTGGGCAATGGTGCCGACGGCCTGGTTCAGTTCTTCATCGGTAATGCGGATGCCGGAACGTTCGCCGATCTGCAGTTGCAGGTTTTCGACGATCAGGCGTTCGAGCACCTGCTGTTCCAGCACGCTGGTTGGTGGTGTGCCGCCACCGCGCTTGGCGATGGTTTGCTGAACTTCATGAACCCGCTGGTCCAGCTGGCTCTGCATGACCACGTCGTTGTCGACGATAGCCACCACTTTGTCGATGGACTGTACCGCGGCGCTAGCCGCGGAACCCAGGAACAACGCGCCCAGCAGCAGCGGGCGCAGACAATCAGAAAGCTTGGTCTTCACGTTCACGATAACCTTGAATGCCTTTGTCGAGGAAGCTCTCTACTTTGGTGCCCATGACGCCACCGAGACCTTTCAGAACAATTTGGAGGAAGACGCCATGGTCGCCTTTTTCGTTTTGCGGGGCTTCTTGACTGAACTCGTCATATGAAACCCAGTAACGGTTGATCAGGCGCAGTTTCCAGCAGCAGTTGTCGTACTCGAAACCACCGAAGGCTTCCAGGGTGCGGTTGCGGTTGTAGTCGTACTGCCAGCGGCTGATGGCATTCCATTGCGGCACGACTGGCCAGATCACCGAGAAGTCGTGCTGTTTGATCTTGTAGTAATCCTTCACGTAGCCAGGTTGGCCAGGGGTGCCGTAGTCACCGCCACCCACAGCCCATTTACCCGTCGTCTGGTCGTAACGAATCTGGTCATTACGATAGCGATAACCTGCGTTGATGACCTTGTTCGGATTGTCTTCCGGCTGGTAATGGAACATCGCGCTACCCGAGCGAGGTTTGCGGCTGTCCGGGTCCCAGTTGTAGTCGGCTGTGGTCCGCCAATCGCGGTTCCAGCGATATTCGTATTCCAGAGCGTACGGCGAGACGTTGGAGTGCGCATCGGCACGGGTTCTTGCATCGATACCTGGCAACTGGACTTCGCGGTCCTTGAAGTACATGGCCTGGCCAACGCTGATGCGTTGACGTTCGAAACCATTGTCTTCGATCCAGCGGTTGGTCACGCCCAGCGACAACTTGTTCTCGTCACCGACGCGGTCGGAGCCCGAGAAGCGGTTGTCACGGAACAGCGAGGCGTAGTTGAACGTGCTTTCGCTGGTGTCGAATACCGGGATATCAGACTGGTCTTTCTCGGGTACATAAAGGTAGTACAGACGAGGTTCCAGGGTCTGGCGGTAGTTCTTGCCGAACCATTGGGTGTTACGGTCGAAGTACAGGCCGCTGTCGATGCTCGCGATAGGTACGCCGCGGTTCTGATTGCGGCTGTAGGTGCCGTTCAGGCGATCTGCATCCGCGCTTTGCGCAGCGATCTGGCTCTTGCCGGTACCGTCGAGATCCAGGTCATATTGGGTGTACTGATACTTGAGCGACGGCTTCAGGAAACCATAAGTCCAGTTCATCGGCAGGCTGATTGCCGGTGCGAGGTTCAGGCGATCACCGGTGGCACGTGCCAGGCCTTGGACGTTGGTATCCAGGAACGGTGACTGGATACCATTTTCGTCAGTGAAGTTGCCGGTTCTCAGGTTCCGGTCAAATCGCACCAGCTCGGTGTTGTAGGTCATGTCCAGGCCGCCAGGATGTTGCGGCAGGAAACCATTGAAGGTGATCTGCGGCAGGCGGTTGTAGGGCGTAATGTTGGAGATCGTTGCCAGCTGATACGCCTGCGCATTCACGCGGGCGGTGTAGGTGTCGCCCCGGTAGGTGACCGCACCTTGCTGATTCACGAAGTCACGGTTTTGAATACCTATCTGATCGCTTTGCAGATCCTGGAAGTAATACGGATCGCTGATTTTGGTGTAGTCGACCTCGGTCATTACCCGCGAATCCAGCCCGCCCTTGTGCTGCCAGTTGAGCAGGTAGCGGGTTTTTTCGTAGTCGGTCTGCTTGCTGCGTTCGGTGTCGTCATCGTTGAGGTACGCGGCGCCGAACTGACCTTCGCTGGATTTGGTCAGGTAGCGGAACTCGCCTTCCATCAACAGGCCGCGCTTGCTCATGTAGCGCGGATACAACGTGGCATCGTAGTTCGGTGCCAGGTTGAAGTAGTACGGTGTGACCAGCATGAAGCCGGTTTTGGTGCTGGTGCCGAAGCTTGGCGGCAGGAAGCCGGACTGGCGACGGTCATCGATCGGGAAATAGATATACGGTGTGTAGAACACCGGAATGTCCTTGACCCGCAGCGTCACGTTGGTCCCGGTACCGAAGCCGGTCGCCGGGTTCAAGGTGATGTTGTTGCCCTTGAGCTGCCAGGCGTTGCTGTTCGGTTCGCACGTGGTGTACGTACCATCCTTGAGGCGGATGATCGCGTTCTCGGCGCGTTTTGCATACAGCGCGCTGCCGCGGACACGGGATTTGTGCATCACGTATTCGGCGTTGTCGATCTGGGCTTCACCGGTGTCGAGCTGCACTTCAGCATGGTCGCCGACGATCAGTGCACCGTTGTCGCGCACGCGAACGTTACCACTCAGCTCGCCACGGTTTTCGGCTTGATGCAGGCTGGCCTCATCGGACTCGATCTGCATGCTGCCCTGACGCATGACCACGTCACCGGCGAGGGTCGCCACCTGTTCTTCCTGCTGATAGCGGGAGGCTTTGGCGCCGATAAACGTCGGAGCGTCACTTTTATTCGTCGTGTCATTCATGCCAGGACGAATTGGTTCGATATAGGAACCAGAGCAATAAGGACCTGTTTCGGCCAATTGGGCAGCGGTGAGCTTGTCACGCGGGACCCAGTCGAGGTGACTGTAGTCGGCGCTACGCGACTTCAGGGCGCGGCCCTTGGCTTCGGTGACCAGCACAGGCTTGTTGGCGGTTTCGCCGCCTGCAGTGCTGCTCTCGGCTGTTGACTCGTTGCCCGAACTGACCGCGCTGCCCTCATGTACAGGGCGCGGTGGTAATTGGGCTGCGTTGGCTTTTGGCGCGCAGTCCCAGGCACCCGAAGCAGAGACTGAGCAGTCATACTGTTCCGCGGCGACCACGAACGAAGTGGCTAGAGGTTGCAGGGCCAGCAAACTGCCGGTGACCAACAACGGAAATTTTTTACGAAACGCGGGGGATTTCAATGCCATCTTATTAGTCCGGGCTTCCTGCGTGCCATCTGCCCGCGGTGTGGGCCGCACGCCTCTCGATGGTCTGAAAAAGATGCTGGATAATAAAGCATGACCCGCTTGACGGCTAGCGCCGTCGGAGACCCTTGTAATGCCTGACCAAGATGTACGCTTGCAACACCTGAAAGTTTGGCTCGATGAGCAATTGGCAACGCTGTTTGCCGCGCAAGGATGGGGTGCCGTGCCCCCGGCCACGTTGACCGCGGCCAGTAGCGACGCGAGTTTCCGCCGTTACTTCCGTTGGGAAGGTGACGGTAGAAGCTTCGTCGTGATGGATGCTCCGCCGCCCCAGGAAAACTGTAAACCGTTCGTGGATATCGCCTTTTTTCTGGCGAAATCCGGAATTAACGTACCGAAAATCTACGCACAAGACCTTGAACGCGGTTTTCTTTTGCTCAATGACCTGGGCAGCAAGACCTATCTGGACGTGATCGACAGCGAAAATGCCGACGATTTGTTCAAGGATGCTTTGCAAGCGTTGCTGGCTTTTCAGCAGTTGCCGATGGATGCGCCACTGCCCAGCTATGACGTGGCACTGTTGCGCCGCGAGCTGGAGCTATTCCCGGAGTGGTACGTGAAGCGCGAGTTGGGCATCGAGTTCGATTCGGCGCAGCAAATGCTCTGGCAGCAAGTCAGCGACAGGTTGATCGACAGCGCTTTGGCCCAGCCCCAAGTGCTGGTGCATCGCGACTACATGCCACGCAACCTGATGCTCAGCGAGCCTAACCCCGGCGTGCTGGATTTCCAGGACGCGGTGTACGGGCCGGTGACTTATGACGTGACGTGCCTGTTCAAGGACGCCTTCCTCAGCTGGCCCGAAGAGCGTGTGCTCGGTTGGCTGGCGGACTACTGGCAACAAGCGGCTGCGCTCGGTATTCCGGTTCAGCCTGATTTCGAAGACTTCCTGCGTGCCAGCGACCTGATGGGTGTGCAGCGTCACCTGAAAGTGATCGGCATTTTCGCCCGCATCTGCCACCGCGACGGCAAGCCGCGCTACCTCGGCGATGTACCGCGCTTCTTTGCTTATATAGAAGCAGTGGTCACTCGTCGTCCTGAGCTGGTGGAACTGGATGTGTTGCTGGCCAGTTTGCGTCAGTCGGTCGGAGTGACTGCATGAAGGCAATGATTCTGGCAGCCGGTAAAGGCGAGCGCATGCGCCCGCTGACCCTGACCACACCCAAGCCGCTGGTGCGCGTTGGCGGGGTGCCGCTGATCGAGTACCAGCTGCGAGCGCTGGCGGCGGCAGGTTTCAGCGAGGTGGTAATCAATCACGCCTGGCTGGGACAGCAGATCGAAGATTACCTGGGCGATGGTTCGCGTTATGGCCTGAGCATCCAGTACTCGCCGGAAGGTGAACCGCTGGAGACGGGCGGCGGGATCTTCCGCGCCTTGCCGCTCTTGGGGGATGAGGCCTTTGTGGTGGTCAACGGTGATATCTGGACCGATTACGACTTCACTTCTCTGCGTCAACCGATGGCAGGCCTGGCCCACCTGGTGCTTGCCGATAACCCGGCGCACCATCCGAGCGGTGATTTCAGCCTGGTCGATGGCCAGGTGCGGGACGGCCAGCCAGGTACGCAGACGCTCACCTACAGTGGCATTGCCGTGCTGCATCCGAAACTCTTCGCAGCGTGCGTGGCCGGCGCCTTCAAACTGGCTCCGCTGTTGCGCGATGCCATGGCGAAAGGGCAGGTGAGTGGCGAGCGCCTGCACGGGCACTGGGTCGATGTCGGCACTCACGAACGTCTGGCCGAAGTTGAACACTTGATAGAAGCGAGCTACTGACATGTTGTGGCCAGGGACTCTGATCGGAGCCGGAGCGGGCTTTGCCATAGCCAGCATTCCGGGGGCCATGCTCGGCGCATTGTTAGGGCAGGCGCTGGACCGGCGCTTGCAGCTGCAAAGCCTCGGGCAGTTGCGTGAGCGACTCGGCGGTCGGCCGATGTTGCGCAACGATGAATTGTTGTTTGTATTGCTGGGGCGTCTGGCCAAGAGCGATGGCCGGGTGGTGGATGGTCATATCTACCAGGCGCGTCAGGAAATGCGTTCGCTGGAAATGAGCGAATCGGCGCAGAAGCGCGCAATCGCGGCGTTCAACCGTGGCAAGTCGGGACATGATCGCTTGCGCGGCTACCTGCGCCGCTTAAGCGCGCAGCCGCATGCCGCAGAAGGTGTCTTGCGCGCCTGTTGGCGGATGGTCTGGGCCGACGGGCGTGCCGGAAGCGCCGAGCGTGAGTTGATTTCGCAGTGGGGCAAGTGGCTGGGCTGGACGCCGGAGCAAGTGCAGGCCCTGGCCAGCGATTACGAGCCACAAAAGAAGACTCTGGTTAACAGCGCGGCGGCATATCAGGACGCGTTGCGGCTGCTCGGGGTGTCTGCCACCAGTGAGCCGTCGCAAATCAAGCGTGCGTATCGACGCCTGCTCAGTCGCCATCACCCGGACAAGATTGCCGGCACGGGGGCGACACCTGCCCAGGTGCGCGAAGCAACCGACAAAACCCGCGAGTTGCACAGTGCCTATACGTTGATTCGCGAGCGACGGGATTTTCGGTAATTGGCGACTGGCCTCATCGCGAGCAAGGCTTGCCCGCGATGGGCGCGCCGCAGATCAATCAACTACCAGCGTTCTGCGGATTCAACCAACCGCGTACACGCCGGAACAACTGCTCCTGTTCGGCAGCGCTGTTACCGGGCAAGGTCTTGAGTGCAAGCTGACTGAACGTCGAGGCCTTCAGGCGTCTGCTGGCCTGCAAGCGCTCCAGGGCAGCACTCTGCACCAGTGCCTTGTCCTTGTAGTAGATGTCGAAGGTAGCCAGCTTCAAGGTGGTGGTCAGTTCGGCCAGACCGGGCTTTGCGGTCACGGGTGTCTGTGCGGCAACCATCACGAATTTCTCGATGTGCGAGGGCTGTTTTTCGCTCAGGTAGCGCGCGGCCCAATAAGCCCCCGTACCGTGACCGAGCAAGACGATGCTGCGAGCATTTTGTTGTTCGGCGAACGCAATGGCTGCGTCGATCCGTGCGTAGATCCGCTCGGCGTCAGCCTTGGCTTGCTCTTCGCTGGTCTCGGCAACTGCGCGATCGGCGATTTCCCCTTCACCGCCGGCCACTTGCTCGATGGGGGCAGCAGTGCTGGCATCTTTGCTGCCGGTCTCGGTTTTGGCCGGCGCGGGTGCGACGTTGACGACGCGCGCTTGCGGGGCATTGCTTTGCAGGTCTGGCAGAGTAAGACTCAGGCTGCCCCAGTCGGCATCGGGCAGTTTTTGCCGCAAGGGACTGATCGCTTGAGGCCAATCAGCGGTTTCCCCAGCGCCGGGGATGATAATCACCGCACCTTTTGGGGTGCTGGTATTGGCCGGTTTCCACAGCGCGAGAAAGCTGTCACTGCCGGCCTGCAACGACTGTTGCTCTTGCGCGGGGACTGTCCGCTCCAGGGCCGCGGCTTCTTCCTGACTTCGCTCTGGCAGAGGCTGGCGTTCAACCGGTTTTTCTGCGGCGGACTTTTCCGTGGTGGCGGGTGCCGGGTCGGCGGCCTGAGCTGAAAAGGCACAAGGCAGGATCAGCGACAGGCACAATGCTGGCAGTGCCAAGCGGTAGACAGGGGGCATCGGATATTCCAGGCCAGAAGTAATCCCGGCAGCCTAATGGGTTGGTCAGTATTTGTCAGTGTGTGAGACTTCGGATGATGCGTTTTCGCTGCCTGTTGGTTATCGGCTGTTGCTGGCTTCCCTTGATGGCATGGGCGGCACCGGCGTTGCCTGCGCAGGGTGCGCCACTGAACGCCGAGCAGCGCCAGTGGCTCGCCGAGCACAGCGAACTGCGCGTGGGTGTGGTGCTGCAAGCACCTTTTGCACAGTACGACCGGCGCTTGCAGCGGTTGTCCGGAGCCAATATCGAATTGATGCAGTGGGTGGCCCGCTCGCTGAATATCGAGTTCTCGTGGCGCCACTTTCCTGATGTGGCGCAACTGGAAGAAGCCGTGCGCGAAGGTGAAGTCGACCTTGCGCCGGGCATGACCCAAACCCCCGCCGGCTTGCGTCTATGGCAATTCAGCGACCCGTACATGCGTGTGCCGCAACTGGTGGTCGGCGAACAGAAGGGCGCCGGTGCCATCGAACTGGAAAAAATCGACAGCCATTCGCGGGTCGCTGTACGCATGCCTGGTGCGATTGCCGATTATCTACGCAACACTTACGGCAATCTCAACTTGCAAGGCGTGCCGACGGAGCGTGAGGCACTGCAACTGCTGCTGGCTCAACAGGCCCGCTACGCTGTCGTTGATGAAGCCCAACTAGGCCGTTTGTCGATCGAACCCGAATTCTCCGGGTTGGTGGTGGTCGGCGATATTGGCCTGCCGCAATTGCTACGGGTGGCGACCCGCCGCGACTGGCCGGAGTTGGCCGGCATCGTCGAAAGCGCCTTGCATGCGATTCCCGCCAAGGATCTTGAGCAGTTGCACGCGAGCTGGCTGCAACCCAAATACCCGCGTCTGACCGAGTCGCCGGGGTTCTGGCAAAACCTTTGCCTGTTGTTGGCCGTGTTGTTCCTCAGCAGCATGGCCATCGTGCTGTGGCAGCGCCGTCAGCAACATACCCTCGAGCAGCGTTTACTGGCGGCCCGCGAAGACATTGCCCTGCGCGAGGCCAGCGAAGAGGCGTTGCGCCTGACGCAGTTCTCGATTGATCAAAGCACGGTCGGGATCCTCTGGGTCAATTGGGACAGCCATGTGCGCTACGCCAACCGTGCGGCGGAGGCGATGCTCGGTTATGCACCGGGTGGCGTCATTGATCGGCCACTGATCGACTTCGAGCCCGGGCTGCACATGGACCGTTGGTTGAGCCTGTGGAAGAGTGCCCGGGCCAGCGAGGACGCGCCACAAAGTTTCGAAACCAACTGCGTGCGCGCCGATGGCAGCATTCTCCCGGCCGATGTGTCGTTGAGTTTTCTGCGGTTTCGCGACGGCGAATACCTGGTGGTTTACCTCAACGACGTCACCGAGCGCCGTCGGGCTCTGGCCGCGCTGCAGGAAAGCGAGGCGCGGTTGCAGAGACTTACCGAGCAATTGCGTGAATTGTCCGCGCACCTGGAAAGTGTGCGGGAAGAGGAAAAGGCCCGGATTGCCCGGGAAGTTCACGATGAGTTGGGTCAGATGCTGACGGTGCTGAAGCTGGAAACCTCGATGTGCGAATTGGCCTACGCCGAACTCGATCCGGGCTTGAGTGACCGTCTCAACAGTATGAAGCGCCTGATCGCCCAACTGTTCCAGCTGGTGCGGGACGTGGCCACGGCCTTGCGTCCGCCGATTCTCGACGCCGGGATCGCGTCAGCCATCGAGTGGCAGGCCCGGCGTTTCGAAGCGCGCACGCAGATCCCGTGTCTGGTGCAAGTGCCGGATAACCTGCCGACCTTCAGCGACGCCAAGGCTATCGGTCTGTTCCGGATTCTTCAGGAGGCGCTGACCAATGTCATGCGCCATGCACAGGCGCATACTGTTGAACTGACACTGGTGCTGGAAGGCGACGAGTTGTGCCTGACGGTCAGCGATGATGGCGTAGGCTTTGTCACCCCCGAAGGCAGGCCGACTTCCTTCGGGGTGGTCGGCATGCGTGAACGGGTGCTGATCATGGGCGGCCAGTTGTCGTTGGAGAGTGAGCCGGGCGAGGGCACGACCCTGCGCGTATGTGTGCCGCTGGATTGATGAAAGATCGGGGCGTACCTCTGTAGGAGCTGCCGCAGGCTGCGATCTTTAACGGCGCTCAACCCATCAATGAGGAGAAACGCGTGATCCGTGTACTGGTAGCCGAAGACCACACCATCGTCCGTGAAGGCATCAAACAGTTGATCGGCCTCGCCAAGGATTTGCTGGTGGTGGGGGAGGCGAGCAATGGCGAGCAACTGCTCGAGACCTTGCGCCATATTCCCTGCGAGGTGGTGTTGCTGGATATCTCCATGCCCGGGGTTAACGGGCTGGAGGCGATTCCGCGGATTCGCGCACTGAACAGTCCACCAGCGATCCTGGTGCTGTCGATGCACGACGAGGCGCAGATGGCGGCTCGTGCGCTGAAGGTCGGAGCTGCCGGTTATGCCACCAAGGACAGCGATCCGGCGTTGCTGCTGACGGCGATTCGCAAAGTCGCGGCAGGCGGGCGCTACATCGATCCGGAGCTGGCAGACCGAATGGTCTTCGAGGTCGGCCTGACGGATTCACGACCGCTGCATTCGTTGCTCTCGGAGCGTGAGTTTTCGGTGTTCGAGCGTCTGGCCCAGGGCGCCAACGTCAATGACATCGCCCAGCAACTGGCGTTGAGCAGCAAAACCATCAGCACCCACAAGGCGCGGCTGATGCAGAAACTCAACATCACCTCCCTTGCCGAACTGGTGAAGTACGCGATGGAGCACAAGCTCCTCTGAGCTCCCTGTTTACCCTGTAGGAGCAAGCCTTGCTCCTACAGGGTAACGTGTTGGCATGTCCATTTGCGACATGACGGAAAGCCCGGTCCCACCGGCTTTTGTGGCTTGCAGCCTGATGCTGGCCACTATCGCTTATCGACATACCCAATCCCGCCATCCTTGTAGGGCAATCCCTACACCCAACCTTCCATCCGGCTGAGGCGATTCTCTCCTGCGTCCCGATTTGCGCGGTCTCCAGGCTCCACTAGGCTTAGTCCTCAGCAGTCCTACATATAAAGAATACAAAGGTGCGGGTATGAGCGAGGTCGATTCAAGCGCTGGAGCGAATGATGTTCTGGTCAGCTTTCGTGGAGTGCAAAAAAGCTACGACGGCGAGAACCTGATCGTCAAAGACCTCAACCTGGAGATTCGCAAAGGCGAATTCCTCACCTTGCTCGGGCCGTCCGGCTCCGGCAAGACCACCAGTCTGATGATGCTCGCCGGTTTTGAAACGCCGACCGCCGGCGAAATCCTGCTGGCCGGACGTGCGATCAACAACGTGCCGCCGCACAAGCGTGACATCGGCATGGTGTTCCAGAACTATGCATTGTTCCCGCACATGACGGTGGCCGAGAACCTCGCGTTCCCGCTGACCGTTCGTGGTCTGAACAAAAGCGACGTCAGTGACCGGGTCAAGCGCGTGCTGAGCATGGTTCAGCTCGACGCGTTCGCCCAGCGTTATCCGGCGCAGCTTTCCGGTGGTCAGCAACAGCGTGTGGCCTTGGCCCGGGCGCTGGTGTTTGAACCGCAACTGGTGCTGATGGACGAACCGCTGGGTGCACTGGATAAACAGCTGCGTGAACACATGCAGATGGAGATCAAACACCTGCACCAGCGCCTCGGCGTCACCGTGGTCTACGTGACTCACGACCAGGGGGAAGCCCTGACCATGTCCGATCGCGTGGCGGTCTTCCATCAAGGCGAAATACAGCAGATCGCGCCACCGCGCGAACTCTATGAAAAGCCGAAAAATACCTTCGTCGCCAACTTCATTGGCGAGAACAACCGTCTCAACGGCCGTTTGCACAGCCACACTGGCGACCGCTGCGTGGTTGAGCTGGGGCGTGGTGAAAAGGTCGAAGCGCTGGCGGTGAATGTCGGCAAGACCGGCGAGCCAGTGACGCTGTCCATTCGTCCGGAGCGCGTGAGCCTTAATGGTTCCAGCGAATCGTGCGTCAACCGCTTCTCGGGAAGGGTGGCGGAATTCATCTATCTAGGCGACCACGTCCGTGTTCGCCTGGAAGTCTGCGGCAAGACCGACTTCTTCGTGAAACAGCCGATTGCCGAGCTTGATCCGGCGCTGGCGGTCGGAGACGTGGTACCGCTTGGCTGGCAGGTCGAACACGTTCGCGCGCTCGACCCACTTCTAGAGGCGAACTGATCGCCCCCCGCTTTACCAACACCAACCCTGCACGTGGAGAGAACAATAATGTTGAGATCCCTGAAATTCACCGCCCTCGTTATGGGCATGATGGGCGCAGCGCACGCAATGGCCGGTCCCGACCTGACCGTGGTGTCGTTTGGCGGCGCGAACAAGGCGGCGCAGGTCAAGGCCTTCTACGCACCGTGGGAAGCCGCGGGCAACGGCAAGATCGTCGCCGGTGAATACAACGGTGAGATGGCCAAGGTCAAAGCCATGGTCGACACCAAGAGCGTGTCCTGGGATCTGGTAGAGGTTGAATCGCCAGAGCTGTCCCGTGGTTGCGACGAAGACATGTTCGAGCCGCTCGACCCGGCGCTGTTCGGCAAGTCCGAAGACTACGTGAAGGGCGCCATCCAGCCATGCGGCGTGGGTTTCTTCGTGTGGTCGACCGTGTTGGCCTACAACGCCGACAAACTGGCAAGCGCTCCGACCAGTTGGGTGGATTTCTGGGACACCAAGAAATTCCCGGGCAAACGTGGCCTGCGTAAAGGCGCCAAGTACACCCTGGAATTCGCCTTGATGGCCGACGGCGTCGCGCCGAAAGACGTCTACAAAGTGCTGGCCAGCAAGGACGGTCAGGACCGCGCCTTCAAGAAACTCGATGAGCTCAAGCCAAGCATTCAGTGGTGGGAAGCTGGCGCACAGCCGCCGCAGTACCTGGCTTCCGGCGACGTGGTCATGAGCTCGGCCTATAACGGCCGGATCGCTGCCGTGCAGAAAGAAAGCAACCTGAAAGTGGTATGGAACGGCGGCATCTACGACTTCGATGCCTGGGCGATTCCAAAAGGCCTGGATAAAACCCGCGCCGCAGCCGCGAAGAAATTCATCGCGTACTCGGTCATGCCGCAACAGCAGAAAACCTACTCGGAAAACATCGCCTACGGCCCGGCCAATATCCAAGCCGTACCGCTGTTGTCCAAAGACATTCTGAAAGACATGCCGACCACCCCGGAAAACATCGCCAACCAGGTGCAGATCGACGTCAGCTTCTGGGCTGACAACGGTGAGCAACTGGAACAGCGTTTCAACTCGTGGGCTGCGAAGTAAGAGCTGCCGCAGGCTTGATCGTTCCCACGCAGAGCGTGGGAACGATCAACATGGCGTCCTCCCGGTGGGGGCGCCGCATCGTTTAAAGAATTTCGGAGTTCGCCATGGCCATCGCCGTTCCCCTGAACGAGGGCACCAATCGCACCTTGAAGCAGCGCCTGGCGCGTGCCGAGCGGGTCAACCGCTGGAAGGCCCAGGCCCTGATCGCGCCATTAGTGCTGTTTCTGTTGTTGGTGTTTCTGGTGCCGATCGTGGCGCTGCTCTACAAAAGTGTCGGTAACCCGGAAGTGGTCGGCGGGATGCCGCGCACCGTGGCTGCCATTGCAAGCTGGGATGGCCGAGGCTTGCCGGCGGATCCGGTCTTCAAGGCTGCCAGCGAAGACCTCCTGGAGGCCCGCAAGAATCAAAGCCTGGGCGATCTGTCCAAGCGACTGAATATGGAACTGGCCGGCTATCGCAGCCTGCTGACCAAAACCGCGCGAGCGCTGCCGTTCAAAACTGAACCAGCCTCCTATAAAGATGCACTCGAAGCGCTGGATGAGCGTTGGGGCGACCCGGCCTACTGGCAAGCGGTACGCCGCAACACCAGCAGCATCACGCCGTATTACCTGTTGGCGGCGGTCGACCACCGGATCGATGACCTCGGCGAAATCGCCCCGGCGACCCCCGATCAGGCGATCTACCTCGAGATCTTTGCCCGGACCTTCTGGATGGGCCTGATCATCACCGCGATCTGCCTGGTGCTCGCCTATCCGTTGGCGTATCTGCTGGCCAACCTGCCGTCACGTCAAAGCAACCTGCTGATGATTCTGGTGTTGTTGCCGTTCTGGACCTCGATTCTGGTGCGGGTGGCGGCGTGGATTGTCTTGCTGCAATCGGGCGGGCTGATTAACAGCGCGTTGATGGCCATGGGCATCATCGATAAGCCGTTGGCACTGGTGTTCAACCGCACCGGGGTTTACATCTCGATGGTGCACATCCTGTTGCCGTTCATGATTCTGCCGATCTACAGCGTGATGAAAGGCATTTCTCCGACCTACATGCGTGCGGCAATCTCGCTGGGCTGTCATCCGTTCGCCAGCTTCTGGCGGGTGTATTTCCCGCAGACCTATGCCGGTGTCGGCGCCGGTTGCCTGTTGGTGTTCATCCTGGCGATTGGTTACTACATCACCCCGGCGCTGCTCGGCAGCCCGAACGATCAGATGGTCAGTTACTTCGTCGCCTTCTACACCAACACCAGCATCAACTGGGGCATGGCGACCGCACTCGGAGGGCTGCTGCTATTGGCGACTGTCGTGCTCTATCTGATTTACAGCTGGCTGGTAGGCGCAAGCCGCCTGCGCTTGAGCTAAGGGGAGAATCGAAATGCTGAGTCCTTATGTGTCGCCCATCGAACGGGTGTGGTTCTACAGCTTGCGCATTCTCTGCGGGCTGATCCTGTTGTTCCTTATTTTGCCGGTGCTGGTGATCATCCCGCTGTCGTTCAACTCGGGGAGTTTTCTGGTCTACCCGCTGCAAGGGTTCTCGCTGCATTGGTACCAGGACTTCTTCGCCTCGGCCGAATGGATGCGCTCGCTGAAGAACAGCATGATCGTCGCCCCGGCGGCGACGGTGTTGGCGATGGTCTTCGGCACGCTGGCGGCGATTGGCCTGACCCGTGGCGACTTCCCCGGCAAGGCCCTGGTAATGGCGCTGGTGATCTCGCCGATGGTGGTGCCGGTGGTGATCATCGGTGTGGCCAGTTACCTGGCCTTCGCGCCGCTGGGATTCGGCAACAGCTTTATCTCGCTGATCGTCGTGCATGCGGTGTTGGGTGTGCCGTTCGTGATCATTACCGTGTCGGCGACGTTGCAAGGTTTTAACCAGAACCTGGTGCGTGCGGCCGCCAGCCTGGGGGCTTCGCCACTGACGGCGTTCCGCCGTGTGACCTTGCCGTTGATCGCACCGGGGGTCATTTCCGGAGCGCTGTTTGCCTTCGCGACGTCGTTCGATGAGGTGGTGGTCACGTTGTTCCTTGCCGGCCCTCAACAGGCGACATTGCCACGGCAGATGTTCAGCGGTATTCGCGAAAACCTCAGCCCGACCATCGCCGCTGCAGCAACGCTGCTGATCGTCTTCTCGGTGTTCCTGCTGCTGACCCTGGAATGGCTGCGTGGCCGCAGCGAGAAACTGCGTACCGCACAGGTTTAACGCTACGCCTCGACCAACTGTGGGAGCGAGCCTGCTCGCGATAGCGAATTGTCAGTCGACATCAAGAGTGAATGTCAGGCCGTCATCGCGAGCAGGCTCGCTCCCACAGGGGGAGTTTCTGTGAGCGTCTGCTCATTCATTCGCGCAATAACAGACAAACCCCAATCCCCAGCTACTATTGTGCCCAGCTCCCCTATTCATAAGAGGCTGCGCACATGAGTATTTCCTCTTTCAAAATTGCTCACAAACTGCTCACCGGTGCTGGCGCCATCGAGCAGTTGGCCGCCGAGCTGACCCGTCTGGATGTCGATAACCCACTGATTGTCACCGATGCCGCGCTGGTCAAGTCCGGCACGGTGGAGCTGGCGCTGGCGCACCTGGATGGACGTACTTACGAAATTTTCGATCGGGTGTTGCCCGACCCGGAAATCGCCATCGTTGAAGACTGCATGCGCGTCTACCGCGACGGTGGGCATGACGGCCTGATCGGCCTCGGTGGCGGCAGCGCCATCGACATCGCCAAAAGTGTTGCAGCCTATGCCGGTTACCACGGCGCGCTCGAAGACTTGTTCGGTATCGATCAGGTGCCGCGCAAAGGCCCGCCGCTGATTGCGATTCCGACCACTGCCGGCACCGGTTCGGAAGTCACCAACGTGGCGATACTGTCCGACAGGGTCGCGCAGCTGAAAAAAGGCATCATCAGCGATTATCTGCTGCCGGACGTGGCGCTGGTCAGTCCGCAAATGACCCTGACGTGCCCACGCAGCGTGACGGCCGCCAGTGGCGTCGATGCGCTGGTGCACGCTGTCGAGTCCTACCTCTCGCTCAACGCCTCGCCGATCACCGACGCACTGGCCATCGGCGCTATCAAGCTGATCATCAAGGCATTGCCCAAGGCCTACACCAATCCTTCGAACCTGCAGGCCCGTGAAGACATGGCCACCGCCAGCCTGATGGCCGGCATGGCGTTTGGCAACGCCGGGGTCGGCGCGGTGCACGCCTTGGCGTATCCGCTGGGCGGACGTTTCAACGTGACGCACGGTGTCAGCAACGCCTTGCTGCTTCCGTATGTCATGGCCTGGAACAAAATGGCGTGCATCGAACGCATGCAGGATATCGCCGAGGCGCTTGGAGTGAGAACGGCGCAGTTGAGCGCTGAAGAGGCGGCGGATAAAGCGGTCGAGGCCATGGCGCGACTCTGTGCCGCAGTGGAAATTCCCCAAGGCCTGCACAGCCTTGGCATACCGGAAGATGCAATCCCGGCGATGGCTGTGGAGGCCGCGGGAATAGAGCGATTGATGCGCAACAACCCGCGTAAATTGAGCACCGCCGATATTGAGAAGATTTATCGAGCGGCCTACTGATCATCGCGGTCACGGTGCGCGCGTCAAAGCATGAGGTATACAATGCGCGCCATCGTGATTCTGCTCAAAAAAGGTGCGTCATGCAGCCCTTCGCTATTGCTCCGTCGATTCTCTCCGCTGATTTCGCCCGTCTGGGCGAGGAAGTAGACAACGTTCTGGCCGCTGGCGCCGACATCGTTCACTTCGATGTCATGGACAACCACTACGTGCCAAACCTGACCATCGGGCCGATGGTTTGCTCGGCGTTGCGCAAGTACGGCATCACCGCACCCATCGACGCGCACCTGATGGTCAGCCCGGTAGACCGCATCATTGGCGACTTCATCGACGCCGGCGCGACCTACATCACCTTCCACCCGGAAGCCACGCTGCATGTCGACCGTTCCCTGCAAATGATCCGCGAAGGCGGTTGCAAGGCGGGCCTGGTGTTCAACCCGGCAACCCCGCTGGACGTGCTCAAGTACGTGATGGACAAGGTCGACATGATCCTGCTGATGAGCGTCAACCCGGGCTTCGGCGGGCAGAAATTCATTCCTGGCACCCTCGACAAGCTGCGTGAAGCACGCGCGCTGATCGATGCGTCGGGCCGTGATATTCGTCTGGAAATCGACGGTGGCGTGAACGTGAACAACATCCGCGAAATCGCTGCTGCTGGCGCTGACACCTTCGTCGCCGGTTCGGCCATCTTCAATGCGCCGAACTACCAGGAAGTGATTGAAAAGATGCGTTCCGAACTGGCGCTGGCTCGCCCATGAGTGGTTTTGAGCAGCTGTTCCCGGGGCATCTGCCGCGGCTGGTGATGTTCGATCTGGATGGCACGCTGATCGATTCGGTCCCTGACCTCGCAGTGGCTGTGGATAACATGCTGCTCAAACTCGGGCGTGCCCCGGCAGGTCTAGACGCAGTGCGCGAATGGGTGGGCAACGGTGCGCCGGTGCTGGTCCGTCGTGCACTGGCGGGCAATATCGATCACGCGAGTGTCGATGATGTCGAGGCGGAGCACGCGCTGGAGCTCTTCATGGAAGCCTACGCGGATGGCCATGAACTGACGGTGGTTTACCCTGGTGTACGCGATACCCTGAAGTGGTTGCACAAGCAGGGCGTCGAAATGGCGCTGATCACCAACAAGCCGGAGCGCTTCGTCGCACCCTTGCTGGATCAGATGAAGATCGGTCGCTACTTCCGCTGGATCATCGGCGGCGACACCCTGCCGCAGAAGAAGCCTGACCCGGCGGCGCTGTTTTTCGTGATGAAAATGGCCAATATACCGGCCTCGCAATCGTTGTTTGTCGGTGACTCGCGCAGCGACGTGCTGGCGGCCAAGGCGGCCGGCGTGAAGTGCGTAGCCCTGAGCTATGGCTACAACCATGGCCGGCCGATTGCCGAAGAGTCCCCGGCGTTGGTGATCGACGATCTGCGCAAGCTAATTCCCGGTTGCCTGGATCCAGCCGCTGAGATAACGTTGCCCGACGCTGTTCAATCCCCTCCTGGAAACTCCATCGTGGTGGTCACTCGCAAACTCTGGATGAAAGTCATCAAGGCCCTGGCCCGCTGGCGTTGGCGCGCCTGACTCGATCCTGGCCGGTTATCCGGCGCGTTTGCACACCTGACTGTTAGACCCTCACGCCACGAGGCACCTCATGATCCGCGAAGAATTCCTGCGTTTGGCCGCTGCCGGCTACAACCGTATCCCGCTTGCCTGCGAAACCCTTGCCGACTTCGACACACCGCTGTCGATCTACCTGAAGCTGGCCGACGAGCCCAACTCCTATCTGCTGGAGTCGGTGCAGGGCGGCGAGAAATGGGGCCGTTACTCGATCATCGGCCTGCCGTGCCGCACGGTGCTGCGGGTGCATGATCACCACGTCAGTGTGACCGTCGATGGCGCCGAAGTGGAAAGCCACGAGGTTGAAGACCCGCTGGCTTTCGTCGAAACGTTCAAGGCGCGCTACAACGTGCCGACGATCGCCGGACTGCCTCGCTTCAACGGTGGCCTGGTGGGTTACTTCGGTTATGACTGCGTGCGTTATGTGGAGAAGCGTCTGGGCAAGTGCCCGAACCCGGATCCGCTGGGTGTACCGGACATTCTGCTGATGGTCTCCGATGCGGTGGTGGTGTTCGACAACCTGGCCGGCAAGATGCACGCCATCGTGCTGGCCGACCCTTCGCAGGACAACGCCTTCGAGCAAGGTCAGGCGCGTCTGGAGGAACTGCTGGAAAAACTCCGTCAGCCGATCACTCCACGCCGCGGACTGGATTTCAGCAAGCAGCAAGCGGCTGATCCGGTGTTCCGTTCCAGTTTCACCCAGGACGATTACGAGCGGGCGGTGGATACCATCAAGGAATACATCCTTGCTGGTGACTGCATGCAGGTGGTGCCGTCGCAACGGATGTCCATCGACTTCAAGGCCGCGCCGATCGATCTGTACCGGGCGCTACGCTGCTTCAACCCGACGCCTTATATGTACTTCTTCAACTTCGGCGACTTCCATGTCGTTGGCAGTTCGCCGGAAGTGCTGGTGCGGGTTGAAGACAACCTGATTACCGTACGCCCGATCGCCGGCACCCGCCCACGCGGTGCCAACGAGGAAGCCGACCGGGCGCTTGAAGAAGACCTGCTGTCGGACGACAAGGAAATTGCCGAGCACCTGATGCTGATTGACCTTGGCCGCAACGACACCGGTCGCGTGTCGGAAATCGGTTCGGTGAAACTCACCGAGAAAATGGTTATCGAGCGTTATTCCAACGTGATGCACATCGTCTCCAACGTCACCGGCCAGCTGAAAGCCGGCCTGACCGCGATGGACGCACTGCGGGCGATTCTGCCGGCAGGTACGTTGTCGGGTGCGCCGAAGATTCGCGCGATGGAAATCATCGACGAACTGGAACCGGTCAAACGAGGCGTCTATGGTGGTGCGGTCGGTTACTTCGCCTGGAACGGCAACATGGACACCGCGATTGCAATTCGCACCGCAGTGATCAAGAACGGCGAACTGCATGTGCAGGCCGGTGGCGGCATCGTGGCTGATTCGGTGCCTGCGCTCGAATGGGAAGAAACCCTGAACAAGCGCCGCGCGATGTTCCGCGCCGTGGCCCTGGCCGAGCAAACCCCACAAGACTGAGCTGTAACGACGGAGCTTGTTGTGGCGAGCAACAAGCTCGCTCGCCACATCAGAGAACATCCAAAAAACGCTGCCCCCGTGAGGAGGCAGCGTTTTTTATTACCTGCGGTTTAGAAGTCCAGGCTGACACCCACGTTGATGCCTTGTTGGGTGAAGTCGTCATCCTTGCGAATGTTGTAGCTGGCCCGTAGCGCCAGGTCTGGGGTCAACTTCTGGCTGACGCCCAGGTTCAGGCGGTTCAGGTTGGTTTGCGGGGTGTAGCCTTGCAGGGTGAAATGGTTGTCGGGCAGGCTGTTGAGGTTCATGGTCAGGTCCTGGGTGTCGTCTTTATATTCGTGTTCGTGGGCGAACTCGCCGAACACCTGAGTCTGCGGAGTGATTTGATACTTGCCCTGCAAACCGACGCCGAGGCGCTTTGAGGTGCGCTTCTGGTCACCGAAGGTCAGTGCCGTGGAGTCGTTGCCGTTCTCTGAGTAACCATCGACTTGTACCTTGGCGTAATCGGCGCTGATGAATGGCGACAAGTGCCACGGGCTGCTTGCCTGCTGCGCGATGTCGTAACCCAGGCGACCGGTGACAGCCAGCACAGTGCCGCTGGTATTGCCTTTCTCCCCGCGTTCGTTGACGCCCAGGTCGAACTTGCGTTTGAGACTGTCGTAGTCCAGATGCCCAGCCGTCATTGCCGCGTCAGCCCACCAGCGATTTTGCTGATATTGAGCGAACGCCGTACCCATGTACGTGTTGAGTTTGTACTGCGAGTTGTCGTTGCCCGCTTCCAGCTTCTGACGATAGAAACCGGCAGCCACGCCAACACGCCAGGCCTCGTCGAGACGGTAGCTGCCGCCAATGTTCAGGTTGTAACCGTTGCCATCGGCACTGGCTGCATTGCGTTGATCGTCAAAACTCAGGTGCTGACCGCCACCGGCGACAATCGCACGCCACTGACCGACGTTTTGCCAGTTTTCCCAGTCGGATTGCCATTGGTTGCGCAGTTCATCCTGATGCGCGCGCAGGGTGGCATGGGCCATTTCCGGTAACAGCGTCATCTCCCACGGGGCTGCCAGTATGGAATACGCGTAATCGGCGATCAGGCGTTGTCCGGTTTCGGTCGGGTGCACCGAGTCGTTGTAGATCAGCTTGGTCGGATCCGGCGTGGCGCTGTTGATCCCGTACCGGGCGTTTTCCGTACAGCTGTCACCGCTGAAGCAGGTTGCGGTGAGGTTCTGGTCGGTGGCCAGGCCAAATTGCGCCGGGTTGGCGAAGGTCTCTTTGAGCAGCACCGGAATATTCAACGGGATGACTTCGGCATTGATGTGCTGCAACTGGCTGACCAGTTCAGTGTTGAACTGGGCGCTGAGTTGGGAGGTAAAGGCCTGGAGCGGGCTGCCATTGATCGCCGGGGTCAGCCCGATGTCAGGCAGTAGCCAGACCATGATGTATTTGGCGCCGGCCTGTTGCAGCGTTTGCACACTGCTGACCAGCCGATCGGCTGCGGCATTGGCCTGATCAAGACTCGTTACCCGGCCCTGGAGGAAGTCATTGCCGCCACCGGAGAGGTAATAGAGCGCGTTCGGGTCAGCGCGAAAGTTGTTGCTCGGCAGATAACCGGGCCGACTGCGCTCACCGGTGTCCGATGTGGTGGTGATCGAGTCGAGGATCTGATCGGTACGGTATCCACCTACCGCCCAGTTGTTACCATCTGGCAGGCCTTCACTGGCACGGACCGCCGAGGTCGATGCGGCCGTTTGATCGGGTGAAAATCCCAGTTTCCCTCCCAGTAACTGCGTCGAGTTGGCGGCGCGAACCTCGCCGTTGCCATCCTTGTAGGTCGGTCCGACGCGGTTGGTGAAGCGCTCGGTTGCGCCTGCGGGGCCTCCTGTATCGGTAAATTGCCCGGCGTCGTTCAGGCTGTCGCCAAAGACAATGAATTTCGTATAGGGAGCGGGGGCCGCAATCGCCTGGGCGCAGGCCATTGCAAGAACACAACTGGCGAGCGGTACAAACATCGTCTGTTTGATCATGAGCAAGTCCATTTATTTATTGTTGTAGTTAACGGAACGACAGTACCAAAAACTTTCGCGTTTTAGCTATGGTTAAAGGCTGCATCGATGGCTTGCTCTGCGCCATATTGCACCCACTGCTCAGCTAAGTTACTGTGCGGGAACGTATGAATGAGACCTTCCCCGTGTTGATCGTCAGCAAACTCTTGGATCAAGTCATCAAGGCCCACGCCCGTTGGCGTTGGCGCGCCTGAACTTTCTCTGCCGGCCCGGCCGGACCTGTGCCTGTTTGCCTTCTTTACCCGTATGAAATGCCGCTTTTGCCGGTTCCATTCCAGCAACTGACCGAGCGTTGCAAGACTGCGGGTAAATCATTCGAAGGCCGTCTCAAAAGTCAGTGAATTCAAGAGGTTTCAAACCATGTTGCTGATGATCGATAACTACGACTCTTTTACCTACAACGTTGTGCAGTACCTTGGTGAGCTAGGCTCCGAGGTCAAGGTTGTGCGCAACGATGAGCTGACCATCGCCGAAATCGAAGCGCTCAAACCCGAGCGCATCGTTGTCTCTCCTGGTCCATGCACCCCGACTGAGGCCGGCGTGTCCATCGAGGCCATCAAGTATTTCGCCGGCAAGCTGCCGATTCTCGGCGTTTGCCTGGGGCATCAATCCATCGGCCAGGCGTTCGGCGGTGATGTAGTGCGCGCCCGCCAGGTTATGCATGGTAAGACTAGCCCGGTGTTCCACGAGGATAAGGGCGTGTTCGAAGGTCTTAACCGTCCACTGACGGTCACCCGCTATCACTCGCTGATTGTGAAGCGTGAAACCTTGCCCGACTGCCTGGAGCTGACCGCCTGGACTCAGCTCGAAGACGGTTCGGTCGATGAGATCATGGGGTTGCGCCACAAGACATTGAACATCGAAGGGGTGCAATTTCACCCCGAGTCAATCCTGACCGAGCAGGGCCATGAGCTGTTCGCCAACTTCCTCAAACAAACCGGCGGCACGCGCTAAGGACTTTCCATGGATATCAAGACTGCCCTGAGCCGTATCGTCGGCCATCTGGACCTGAGCACTGATGAAATGCGCGATGTGATGCGCGAAATCATGACCGGGCAATGCACAGACGCGCAGATTGGCGCGTTCATGATGGCCATGCGCATGAAAAGCGAGAGCATCGACGAGATCGTCGGCGCAGTCTCGGTCATGCGTGAGCTGGCGGACAAGGTCGAGCTGAAAACCCTCGACGGTGTTGTCGATGTAGTCGGCACCGGCGGTGATGGTGCGAACATCTTCAACGTTTCGACGGCTTCCTCGTTTGTGGTGGCGGCGGCGGGTTGCACCGTGGCCAAGCACGGTAACCGTGCGGTATCGGGTAAAAGCGGCAGCGCCGACTTGCTGGAGGCGGCCGGGATTTACCTGAACCTGACGCCGGTTCAAGTGGCGCGTTGCATCGACAACGTCGGCATCGGTTTCATGTTCGCCCAATCGCACCATGGTGCGATGAAACACGCTGCCGGCCCGCGCCGTGATCTTGGCTTGCGCACGCTGTTCAACATGCTCGGCCCGCTTACGAATCCGGCCGGCGTGAAGCATCAGGTGGTGGGCGTGTTCAGTCAGGCTTTGTGTCGCCCATTGGCCGAAGTCCTGCAGCGCATGGGCAGCAAACATGTGCTGGTGGTGCATTCGAAGGATGGCCTTGACGAGTTCAGTCTGGCGGCGCCGACCTTTGTGGCGGAATTGAAGAATGACCAGATCAGTGAGTATTGGATCGAGCCTGAAGACTTGGGCATGAAGAGCCAGAGCCTGCACGGCCTGGCGGTGGAAAGCCCGGAGGCCTCGCTCGAACTGATTCGCGATGCCTTGGGGCGCCGCAAAACCGAGAACGGTCAGAAAGCCGCAGAAATGATTGTGCTCAATGCCGGTGCTGCGTTGTACGCTGCTGATCATGCGGTCAGCCTGAAAGAGGGCGTTGCCCTGGCTCATGACGCGCTGCACACCGGCCTTGCGCGTGAAAAACTTGAAGAATTGGGTGCGTTTACCGCGGTATTCAGAGTGGAGAATGAGGCATGAGTGTACCGACGGTTCTGGAGAAGATCCTCGCCCGCAAAGTCGAGGAAGTGGCCGAGCGTAGCGCTCGTGTGACGCTTGCCGAGCTGGAAGCACTGGCCAGGGTAGCCGATGCTCCGCGGGGTTTTGCCAAGGCGCTGATCGCCCAGGCCAAGCTCAAGCACCCGGCGGTGATTGCTGAAATCAAGAAGGCTTCACCGAGCAAGGGCGTGATTCGCGAGCACTTCGTGCCGGCCGAAATCGCCAGGGACTACGAGAAGGGCGGGGCAACGTGCCTCTCGGTGCTGACCGATGTCGATTTCTTCCAGGGCGCCGACCTCTACCTGCAACAGGCGCGTGCCGCGTGCATGCTGCCGGTGATTCGCAAGGACTTCATGATCGATCCTTATCAGATCGTCGAAGCCCGTGCGCTGGGCGCCGATTGCGTGCTGTTGATCGTTTCCGCGCTGGATGACGTGAAAATGGCCGAACTGGCAGCCGTCGCTAAAGGTGTTGGCCTCGACGTGCTGGTCGAAGTCCACGACGGTGATGAGCTGGAGCGGGCCTTGAAGGTTCTCGATACTCCGCTGGTCGGCGTGAATAATCGCAATCTGCACACCTTTGATGTCAGCCTGGAAACCACGCTCGATCTGCTGACGCGCATCCCGCGCGATCGCCTGGTCATTACTGAAAGTGGCATCCTCAATCGCGCCGATGTCGAGCTGATGGAAATCAGCGAGGTGTATTCGTTTCTGGTCGGTGAAGCATTCATGCGCGCCGAAAACCCGGGTACTGAACTGCAACGCTTGTTCTTTCCAGAGCGTGGCATTGCGGTCAGCGGTTCCACACTCGACTGAACCTGATTCAATGAAGAAGCCGGCGTTGCCGGCTTTTTTGTATCCACAGCAAAGGATTCGCACTGCCATGACTCACCCCATTGCCTTGACTGTCGAAGCCGGTCTGCGTGCCGAGCAGGATTTGTTGGCGACGGTCTGTGCCGGCGACCAGGAGTTTGGTTTGTTGTTCTGGCAGCCGAGCGATCGCGCGCTGGTCATGCCCCGGCGCTTGAGCCGTTTGCCAGGGTTCGAGGCTGCTTGCCAAGCGTCGGCGGCAAATGGTTGGCCGGTTCTGTTGCGTGAAACCGGCGGTGAACCGGTGCCGCAGTCTGCCGCGACGGTCAATATCGCGCTGGTGTATGCACCGCCGCGTAGCGAAGGTGACCACGGTCGGATCGAAACCGCTTATCGGCGTCTGTGCGACCCTATTTGCGCGCTGCTGACGGAGCTCGGCGGCACGCCTTCATTGGGTGAAGTCGAGGGCGCTTTCTGTGATGGGCGTTTCAACGTCAATCTCGATGGCCGCAAAATGGTCGGCACCGCTCAGCGCTGGCGCCAGAGCAAGGGTGGTCAGCGCCCGGTGGGTTTGGTGCATGGTGCGCTGTTGCTGGACGACGAGCGGGAGTCAATGGTTGAGGCGGTGAACCGTTTTAACGAGGCTTGCAGTCTGGAGCAGCGGGTTCGCGCGCAGAGCCATATCGCCCTGCATGAACAATTCGCCGCCCCGGATGCCATCGCGCGGCTGGACACCCTGTATCGGCAAATGCTCGCCGAGGTGATGTCGGCTTAGCGGGTACCGAAGACCACCATGGTCTTGCCTTTGACGTTGACCAGGTTGCGTTCTTCCAGGTCCTTGAGCACGCGCCCGACCATTTCCCGCGAGCAACCGACGATCCGGCCGATTTCCTGGCGGGTAACCTTGATCTGCATGCCGTCCGGGTGCGTCATGGCGTCGGGCTGTTTGCACAGCTCCAGCAAGCAGCGCGCAACCCGGCCGGTGACGTCGAAGAACGCCAGGTCGCCGACCTTGCGTGTGGTATTGCGCAAACGCTGGGCAATCTGGCCACTGAGCACATAGAGAATGTCCGGGTCTTGCTGGGACAGCTCGCGGAACTTGCAGTAGCTGATCTCTGCCACTTCGCATTCGACCTTGGCGCGAACCCAGGCGCTGCGCTCCTGTTCCTGCCCGGCTTGTTCGAACAGACCCAGCTCGCCGAAGAAGTCCCCGGCGTTGAGGTAGGCGATGATCATTTCCCGGCCATCGTCGTCCTCGATGAGAATGGTGACCGAGCCCTTGATGATGAAAAACAGCGTATCCGAACGATCGCCAGCGCAAATGATATTGCTCTTGGTCTGATAGCGACGGCGCTGGCAATGCATCAATAACTTGTCGAGGTTCTTGATTTTGGGTGTTGGGGTAATAGCAACCATGGTTGTATCCCGAAAAGACTGCACGGTGTGTTGTGGTTTTTTATGAATCGCTGATGGCGGCCGAAAAAAAAGCAGGCTAAGTGCCATGAAATTGGCGCCAGCTTAGCAGACACATTCCGTCGTTATTCGATAATTTATCAATACTGTAAGTGTGTTGCTTGCGCTGATACCGGTCGCTGTCAACTGAAGGCCCTGTGCTAAGCTGGCGACCCTTTTTTAACAGTGGAGTCTTGGCGATGAAGGCACGCATCCAATGGGCTGGCGAAGCCATGTTCCTCGGTGAGTCCGGTAGCGGTCACGTGGTGGTCATGGACGGTCCGCCTGATGCCGGCGGTCGAAACCTGGGTGTACGTCCGATGGAAATGCTCCTGCTCGGTGTGGGTGGTTGCAGCAATTTCGACGTGGTCAGCATCCTGAAGAAGTCCCGCCAGGCCGTGGAGAGCTGCGAAGCCTTCCTTGAAGCCGAGCGTGCGACTGAAGATCCCAAGGTCTTCACCAAGATTCACATGCACTTCGTGGTCAAGGGCCGGGCACTGAAAGAAGCCCAGGTAAAACGCGCCATCGAGCTGTCGGCCGAGAAGTATTGCTCGGCGTCGATCATGCTCGGTGCGGCCGGTGTCGCCATTACCCACGACTACGAAATCATCGAACTCGGTTGAATCGACATTCAACTATCATAAATGCAGTGCAGACTCTGGCGATCATTGGCCCAGGTCTGCATAATGCGCCACTTTTTTCAGGGCCGTGATCGGTCAACCGAAAGATCACACACCCGAACAGACAACCAAAATCGCCATCGCGAAGAGGTGTTAACCGTCCTACGCAGGTGCGTCGTTCGCATTTGACGGGCATGCTTGATCACGCGGCCGGGCCGCATACATAGAGAGTTCTTAAACGGTGAAAAGCAAACTCAAGCTCCATGGGTTCAATAACCTGACAAAGACCTTGAGCTTCAACATCTACGACATCTGCTATGCGGAAACTCCGCAAGACCAGCAGGCTTACGTTGAGTACATCAATAAAGAGTACAACGCCAAGCGCCTGACGCAGATCCTCACAGAAGTTGTCGATATCATTGGTGCCAATATCCTGAACATCGCCAGTCAGGACTATGAACCCCAGGGCGCCAGCGTCACGATTCTGATCTCTGAAGAGCCGGTGACCCCGACCGACAGTCAGATTGAAGAGTCACCGGGCCCGTTGCCCGAAATCATCCTGGCCCACCTCGACAAGAGCCACATCACGGTGCACACCTACCCGGAAATCCATCCGGTGGACGGTATTGCAACGTTCCGTGTGGATATTGATGTGTCGACGTGTGGCGTCATTTCACCGCTTAAGGCGCTCAACTTCCTGATTCACCAGTTCGATTCGGATATCGTGACCGTGGATTACCGCGTGCGCGGTTTCACCCGTGATATCGAAGGCAAGAAGCACTTCATCGATCACGAGATCAACTCGATTCAGAACTACCTCTCCGAAGACACTCGCGACGCGTATCAGATGACCGACGTGAACGTGTACCAGGAAAACCTGTTTCACACCAAAATGCTGCTGAAGAACTTCGAACTGGATAATTACCTGTTCGGCGACGCCACCAGCAACCTGTCCTCTGAGCAACGTGCTCAGGTGACTGAGCGGGTGAAACACGAAATGCTCGAAATTTTCTACGCGCGCAACATGTCGAGCTGATCTTTGAAATAAAGATCGAAGGCAAAAGAAAGGGCGCTGAGATAGCGCCCTTTTTTGTGCCTGAAGGTTTTATGGGTCAGATCCGGTAGGTACTTTTGGTCATGGCCTTGGCCATCAGGCTCATGCCGAATTTCACCGGCGCCGGGAAGCGGAAGCCTCCTGCATCCAGCGCGCTTTCGGCGTGCTGCTCTTCATCGATGCGCATCTGCTCAAGAATGGCCCGGGACTTCTCGTCCTCGACCGGCAGTTGCTCCAGGTGTTCATTCAAGTGTTTGCACACCTGATCTTCAGTCGCAGCGACGAAACCCAGGCTGACTTTGTCGCTGATCAGCCCGGCGACGGCGCCGATACCGAACGACATACCGTAGAACAATGGATTGAGGATGCTGGTGTGGCTGCCCAATTGGCGGATGCGCTGTTCGCACCAGACCAGATGATCAATTTCTTCTTCGGCTGCGTGTTCCATTGCCTCACGCACTCGCGGCAGCTTGGCAGTCAGGGCCTGGCCCTGATACAACGCTTGGGCACAGACTTCACCGGTATGGTTGATGCGCATCAGGCCGGCGACGTGCCGGGTGTCTTCGTCGCTCATTTTCGCTTCTGGCTGCACGATGGCCGGCGACGGGCGATATGGCTGGCCACTGAAGGGCAGTAACGTGCGCATCGCGGCGTCGGCTTGCAACAGAAGACGGTCAATCGGCGAGTAGTGACGTTGGGTAGTCATGCTGACCTCCGGGAAGAATCTCGGCGGCCAGTTTACCGCAATCGGCCGGGTTAGGTTTACGCTGGGTCATGTGGGAGCGGGGACATTCTGTAGGCGCAAGGATTGCCCGCGATAGAATCGACACAGTCTATCCGGGAAGCCGAGTTGCCCCTATCGCGGGCAAGCCTTGCTCCTACAGGGGTGGGGCGTGGATCAGCCCGGCGGCCAGTGCATCTGGCGCTGACCCAGCACGTGCATATGAATGTGGTAGACGGTCTGGCCACCCAGTTCATTGCAGTTCATGACCACGCGAAAGCCTTCTTCGCAGCCCAGCTCCAGCGCCAAGCGTTGGGCAGTGAACAGAATGTGCCCGGCCAGAGCCTTATCGTCCTCGGTCAGGTCGTTGAGTGTACGCACCGGTTTTTTCGGGACTACCAGAAAATGCACGGGCGCCTGCGGGGCGATATCGTGAAAGGCCAGGACCTGGTCGTCCTCGTAAATGATCTTGGCGGGTATTTCTCTGTTGATGATTTTGGTGAACAGAGTATCCACAGCTGTTTCTCCATTGTGTTGGTCCGGGCTGAGTGTACTCACGGGAGATGCCCGAGCCCAGCCTGTGACCTTTACTTTTAGTGACGCTCAGCGCGGACAGTGCGCCTTGTTGACCATGCCCACGATGGTTCGGGTCAGCCAGCGCGAGCCGAAGCGTGGCAAAAGCGCGAACCAGCGATTGCGGCGTCCGGGAATGATGATTGCGCGGTTCTTCTCCAGCGCACGCACCGTGTAGAGGGCCACTTCCTCGGGGCTCATCAGCATTTTGCTATTGGCCAGTTTGTCGGTGTCCAGTTGCGCGGTGCGGAAAAACGCCGTGCGTGTCGGGCCTGGGCAGAGGACCGAGACCTTGACCGCGCACTTTTTCAGTTCGACCCGCAAGCCTTCGGAGAAGTGCAGTACATACGCCTTGCTGGCGTAATAGGTGCTCATCCAGGGGCCAGGGTAGAAAGCGGCCATCGAGGCGACGTTCAGAATCTGCCCGCCGCCCTGCAATGCCATGCTGTTGCCAATGGCGTGGCACAGGCGGGTCAGGGCCAGGATATTCACTTCGATCAAGTCTTGTTCGGTCATCCAGTCCTGAGCCAGAAACGGGCCGCAGGTACCGATGCCGGCGCAATTGACCAGCAGGTCGATCTGGCGGTCACCCTCTTCGAGCTCCAGCAGAAACCCGGACAGGCGCAGCGGTTCGCCCAGATCGCAGGCGCGGAACAGCACCTCGACGCCAAAGCGCTGGGTCAGTTCGATGGCAATACTTTCCAGCTGATCACGTTGACGGGCCACCAGAATAAGGCTGCGGCCACGTCGCGCCAGCGCTTCGGCCATCGCCAGGCCGATGCCGCTGGAGGCGCCAGTGATCAGAGCGTAACGGGTCATGCAATTCTCCATCGCAACGGCTCGCAGCCTGTGGACAGAGATGTCACAGGAAGCGAGCGCGTTTATTCTTTCTCATAGTCTACAGGTGGCTGAGCTGCTTTCGCCGCATCGTCTGCCTCAACCGCATCAGCCGGTTCACTGCTTCCATAACTGCTGGTCGAGGTGCTTTCGTATTCTTCGGTCAGGGTGCTGAGACCACCGGCAAGCGCGCCGACAAAAATCACTGCAATCACCACCAGCCACAGCCCGCACAGGACTTTGACGGCCGTGCTGTTAGGTGGCTGCGGCGCGCCATAGCGATTCGCCCCGACGTTTCCTGGCAGCACCGCGAGCGCGAATGGAAACAGGCTGCCGATAAAGGGCACCAGATTCAGAAACCATAGCCAACCGGACCAGCCAAGATCGTGCAGACGTTGCACGCTGATGGTGATGTTTATGTAGAGGTACGCCACGAATGCAACGACACAAACAATTGTGCTCAGCACGATTTGATTGCCGCTCAACAGGCTGAGTCCAAAAACGCCGGCGATAGCTCCCATGATCAGCAGCGCCACCAATGACCACGCGAGAAAACGCAGGCGCCCGATTCGGCCCTGCAGGCTAAACACCTTGAGTTCCGAAAATTCTGGCAGCGCTTCACCAACGGGCGCGCGAGGAGGGCTATAGGGGGATTCGTTGTCACTGAGCGTGGGCGCTGTGTAAGCGGCGGACGACGAATCGTGAACGTCGGTCAGATTGAGCTCGATTGACGGCTCGGCTTCGATGCGTGCATCGATGCCGGTTTTCGACAGGGCATTCAGATAGGTTTGTGCGTCTGTGTGGGACAGGCCGTGCTTGAGCGCGACAGGTTTTCCGCTGAACAGGCGTTCGATGGCCGCGACGTCGCTTTTGAACAGCTGGGCGAGATTGAGTTTCGCGGTGGAGATGTCAACGCCCGGAAGCAGGGATCCGTCGAAGACGATCTTGAAACGGTGTTCGCTCATGCCGGGGCATCCTTGTCGCGAGTCTGGGGGCTGTGCTCGACAGTTTAAGCCAGCCAGAATCGGCTGACCAAACCTTGTGCGTTAGCGCGGCCAGCGTTTGGGCAGTTGAGCTGCGAATTCCTGCGCCTTGCGGTACTCGGCGTCCAGCCTTGCGACCAGTTGATCGACGCTTGGCAGGTCGTCGATTTCCCCCACGCCCTGGCCAGCGGACCAGACGGTTTTCCAGGCTTTGGCTTCATCGCTCAAGGGTTTGAGTTTGGCGCCGAAGTTGACTTCACCCTTGCCTTGCAGTGCGTCTATGTCAAAACCGGCATTTATCAGGCTTTGGCGCATGAAGCTTGCCGGCACCCCGGACACCGCTGGCGTATGGACAATGTCGGCGGCCCTGGAAGTCAGCAGCATCTCTTTGTAGGCTTCAGGGGCGTGGCTTTCGGTGGTGCCGATAAAGCGTGTGCCGAAGTAGGCCAGATCCGCACCGAGCAGTTGCGCGGCGAGAATCTCGTGGCCGTGGTTCAGGCAGCCGGCCAGCAGCAGTGTTTTGTCGAAGAACTGACGAATCTCGGCAATCAGCGAAAACGGGCTCCAGGTCCCGGCATGGCCACCAGCGCCTGCTGCTACGGCGATCAAGCCATCGACGCCGGCCTCGGCAGCTTTTTCCGCATGGCGTCGGGTCGTCACGTCGTGGAATACCAGGCCGCCATAGCTGTGCACCGCATCGACCAGCTCTTTCACTGCGCCAAGGCTGGTGATCACGATCGGGACCTTGTGTTC
Organism: Pseudomonas sp. H3(2019); assembly: GCF_007713465.1. Taxonomy (GTDB): domain Bacteria; phylum Pseudomonadota; class Gammaproteobacteria; order Pseudomonadales; family Pseudomonadaceae; genus Aquipseudomonas. The sequence continues at coordinate 494,470 of NZ_VMSG01000001.1, forward strand.
GATGCAGATTGCCAGGTCCGCTTGCAGGCGCGGATTGCTGTTGTGAACGATCAGGTTCACTGCATACGGTGCGGGATTTTCCAATAGCGCCAGACCCTCTTCGATTTCCTCCAGCCAGGCTTTGAAACCGCTGCTTTCACGCTGGTTCAGCGCTGGAAAGCTGCCGACCACACCATTGCGGCAGCAGGCGAGCACCAGTTGTGGATTGGAAATCAGGAACATCGGCGCTGCCACGACAGGCAGACGCAAACGTTGTTCGAGCAAGGCGGGCAGCGACATTGGAAGTACCCCGATAAGTTGCGGCTAATTATGGTTAGAACGGCCGTACGACGACCAGAATTACAATAGCCAGCAATATCAGAACTGGCACTTCATTGAACCAGCGATAAAAGACATGGCTGCGGGTGTTTTCGCCACGGGAAAAACGCTTTACCTGCGCGCCGCACATGTGGTGATAACCGATCAGGATCACCACCAGGGTCAACTTGGCATGCATCCAGGCACCTTGTCCGAAGTAGGCGCTGGGGTTGAGACTGATCAACCAGATCCCGAAGGCCAGCGTGGCGATCATCGCCGGGCCCATGATCCCGCGGTACAGTTTGCGCTCCATGATGCTGAAGCGTTCCTTGCTGATGCTGTCTTCACTTTGCGCGTGGTAGACGAACAGGCGCGGCAGGTAAAACAGGCCGGCAAACCAGCAGACCATGCTGACGATATGAAGCGCTTTGAGCCACAGATAAAGCATTTTTGATTATTCCCAGGTTCACGGTAGCCCGAATAGTAGAGGCTTGAATGGCCGCACGTCACCTTGACGGTTGTCGCAGGGCGGTGCGCGCCCTATTATCGACGGCTTTCCAGTAGGTTCGTTGAGGGCAGGTTTATGGTCAAGGTCGGTATCGTCGGCGGCACGGGTTACACCGGTGTCGAACTGCTGCGTCTGTTGGCGCAACATCCGCAAGCTGAAGTGGTAGTGATCACTTCCCGATCCGAGGCAGGCCTGGCTGTTGCCGACATGTACCCGAACCTGCGAGGCCACTACGACGGCCTGGCGTTCAGCGTTCCGGACATCAAAACTCTCGGTGCCTGCGACGTGGTGTTCTTCGCCACTCCGCACGGTGTAGCGCATGCGCTGGCCGGTGAATTACTGGCCGCCGGGACCAAGGTCATCGACCTGTCGGCAGACTTTCGTCTGCAGGACGCGGACGAATGGGCCAAGTGGTATGGTCAGCCACACGGTGCGCCAGAGTTGCTGGAAGAAGCGGTCTACGGCTTGCCGGAAGTCAATCGCGAGCAGATCAAACAAGCGCGCCTGATTGCGGTTCCGGGTTGCTACCCAACCGCTACGCAACTGGGCTTCTTGCCGTTGCTCGAAGCAGGTCTTGCCGATACTTCGCGCCTGATCGCTGACTGCAAGTCGGGTGTCAGCGGTGCAGGTCGTGGTGCAAGCGTTGGTTCGCTGTATTCCGAAACCTCCGAGAGCATGAAAGCCTATGCCGTCAAAGGGCATCGTCACTTGCCGGAGATTCGCCAGGGGCTGCGTCGTGCTGCTGGCAAGGACGTCGGTCTGACTTTCGTGCCGCACCTGACACCGATGATTCGTGGCATTCACTCCACGCTCTATGCAACCGTGGTCGACCGCTCCGTGGACTTGCAGGCGTTGTTTGAAAAGCGCTATGCCAACGAACCGTTCGTCGATGTCATGCCGGCTGGCAGTCATCCGGAAACCCGTAGCGTGCGGGGTGCCAACGTTTGCCGTATTGCGGTTCATCGTCCGCAGGACGGCGATCTGGTGGTGGTGCTGTCGGTGATCGACAATTTGGTCAAAGGCGCGTCGGGTCAGGCGGTGCAGAACCTGAACATCCTGTTTGGTCTGGACGAGCGCCTGGGTCTGTCTCATGCGGGCATGCTGCCCTAAGGCTTTATTCCGCTCAGCAGAAAGGCCCGTTTAACGGGCCTTTTTGTATTCCGGGCTGACAATTGTGTCGATTGATATACCGTAACAATAGTTGACCGATTTTCTGGGAGAAGCGGATAATGCGCGTCATCACGCATTATGGCGGTGTAACACCGGGAGATAGTCAGCATGAGCGTCGAATCCTTCACCCCCACGGCTTTGCAATTCACCCACGGTGCCGCGCACAAGGTGAAGAGCCTGGTCGATGAAGAGGGTAATGATCGCTTGAAGCTGCGCGTATTCGTTACGGGCGGCGGTTGTTCAGGGTTTCAGTACGGCTTCACATTCGATGAAGAAGTGGCCGATGACGACACCATCGTCGAGCGCGAAGGCGTTAGCCTGGTCGTCGATCCGATGAGCTTCCAGTACCTGGCAGGTGCCGAGGTGGATTATCAGGAAGGTCTGGAAGGTTCGCGTTTCGTGATCAAGAACCCGAATGCCACCACGACCTGTGGTTGCGGCTCTTCGTTTTCGATCTGATCGCACCTCACCGCATCACCAAGCGCCGCATGGCCTCACGGCTTTGCGGCGTTTTGCTGTCTGGCGTTCAGGCGGGGTAGATGGCGCCGAGGACGCGTAATCCGCGAGCGCCGGTGACGCTTGGACGATTGGCCGGGATGCTCTCGAGGCAGCAATGGGCCAGCCAGGCGAAGGCCATGGCTTCGACCCAGTCCGGGTCTACGCCGTAGGCTGCGGTGCTGCTGACTTTGGCGTCTGGCAGCAGGTTGGCGAGGCGGGCCATCAGCGTCGCGTTGTGGGCGCCGCCACCACAGACCAGCAGCTCTTGCGTATCGGCTTGTGCGGCCTGTAGCGATTCGACGATGGTCAACGCCGTCAGCTCAAGCAGCGTGGCTTGCACATCGTGTGCGGCAAATGCGGGCAGGCGCGCCAGGTGTTGTGTCAGCCATTGCAGGTTGAACACTTCGCGGCCGGTGCTTTTGGGGCCCTTGGTCAGGAAGAACGGATCGCTCAACAGGGCTTTCAGCAGTACAGGCTCTACGGTGCCGCGTGCAGCCCACTGGCCGTCACGGTCGAAGGTCTCACCGCGCTGCTGGTGAATCCAGGCGTCCAGCAGGACATTACCTGGGCCGCAGTCAAAGCCCGAGACGGGTTTACCGGTCTCGATCAGGCTGAGATTGCTGAAACCGCCAACATTCAAGACTGCACGGTTGCCGCTGCGCTGTTCAAACAAGGCTTCATGGAAGGCTGGAACCAGCGGCGCGCCTTGCCCGCCTGCAGCCACGTCGCGGCTACGAAAGTCACTGACGACGGTGATTGCGGTCAGTTCGGTCAACAGGGCGGGGTTGCCGATCTGCACGGTGAAACCGCGTGCCGGCTCGTGGCGAATGGTCTGGCCATGGCTGCCAATCGCTCGGATGTCGTCAGGTTTCAGGTGTTGATCTGCAAGTAGGGTATTGATGCCCTTGGCGGCCAGTTTTACCCAGTTTTGCTGGGCAATGGCGCTGCGGGCTATCTCGTCGGGGCCGCTGGCGCACAAGCCAAGCAGCTCGGCGCGCAGGGATTCGGGCATGGGAATGTAGTGCGTGGCGATCAGTTTGATCGCCGGTGCTTGCTCGATCAGCGCAATGTCCAGGCCATCAAGGCTGGTACCGGACATCACACCTATATAGAGCGCCATGGCTTAGCGTTTGCTCGAAGCCAGCAGGGTGGCTTTCTCTTGCTCCATGCGCGCCATCAGTGGCTGGCTTTGCTGCAGGAAGCGTGCGCGCTCGGACTTGGCGATCGGATCGGCCATTGGCAGTTTCTGACCCAGCGGATCGACGTGAACGCCGTTGACCTGGAACTCGTAGTGCAAGTGTGGACCGGTAGAGAGGCCGGTGGTGCCAATATAACCAATCACCTGGCCTTGCTTGACGTTACCGCCAGTCTTGACGCCTTTGGCGAAGCCTTGCATGTGACCGTACAGCGTACGGTAGGTGTTGCCGTGCTGAATGATAACGGTGTTGCCGTAACCGCCGCGGCGACCGGCCAGCAGTACTTTACCGTCACCGGCAGCCTTGATCGGCGTGCCGCGAGGCGCTGCGTAGTCGACGCCTTTGTGCGCGCGAATTTTGTTCAGAATTGGATGCTTGCGACCCATGGAGAAACGCGAGCTAATACGGGCGAAGTCCACCGGCGTACGAATGAACGCCTTGCGCATGCTGTTTCCATCGGCCGTGTAGTAACTGCTGTTACCTTGTTTGTTGGTGTAACGCACGGCGGTGTACGTCTTGCCGCGGTTGGTGAAGCGGGCGGAAAGAATGGGGCCATTGCCGACAGCTTTGCCGTTTACGACTTTCTGTTCGTAGATCACATCGAACTCGTCACCCTGGCGAATATCCTGGGCGAAGTCGACGTCGTAGCCAAACACGCTGGCCATGTCCATGGTGAGGCTGTGGGACAGGCCGGCACGCGCTGCGGATTGCGAAAGCGAGCTGTTGATCACGCCGTGAACATAGGCGGAGCGCACGGTTGGCTTGGCTGTAATGCGGTTAAAGGTATAGCCCTTGGCATTTTTGCTCAGACTGATGCTTTCAACGTCGTTGATCTTGCTGTGCAGATTGGTCAGCTGGCCGTCGCGGCCCAGTTCGAACTCGAGTTTCTGGCCGTGTTTAAGCTGGGTGAACTGCTTGGCTTGCTTGTCGCTGGCCAATACGTCGTGCACCGAAGCGGCTGGAAGCCCGACTTTCTCGAACAATGTGGAGAGGGTGTCGCCTTTGGCAACGATCACTTCCCGGTGGCCTGGCGCTTTCTTCTCTTCAACGGCTGGTACCGGGGCTGCTTTAGCCGTTTCCTTGCTATCGTCGGTACTGTCTTCGATCTGGGCGAATGGAGATTCGACCGGCTCGTTTGTGGCTTGAACGGCGTCAGCAGCGTCTTGATCTTGTGTCAGTTGTTCTGCGGGGCGTTCCAGTTCAAGACTCAGGGTTGTCTTTTTGGCTTCAACGTCACTGGAAGGGAATACCAGGAGCGCCAGGCTGAGGAGGGCGGCAATGCCACTTGCCGCGAGCAGGTGGGTCTTCGGATAAAGCGGCGGCGCTTTAGACGGTTCTGTGGTCATAAGTAATTTGACTTTGGAAAAGATGAATTGGAAAAGATGAATGACATGATGAAGATGAAATAACTGTATAAAATATAACCAAATCATCTCTTAAGCAAGTCGCGAATGCTCCGTTCGCGGATTGGTGTCCGTGCGCCGGGCAAAACTTGTATTTGGTGCGCGATCTTGTATGGTTGGTTCCCTTTGAATCTGAGCCTTGCAGGTCTGTTATGAAGTCGGTTGAAGAGCAGCTAGCGCTGATCAAACGTGGTGCGGAAGAACTGTTGGTCGAGTCCGAGCTGATCGAGAAGCTCAAGCGCGGCCAGCCGCTGCGTATTAAGGCTGGCTTCGATCCGACTGCGCCGGATTTGCACCTGGGTCACACGGTGCTTATTAATAAGCTGCGCCAGTTCCAGGATCTGGGTCACCAGGTGATCTTCCTTATAGGTGACTTTACCGGGATGATCGGTGATCCGAGTGGCAAGAGTGCTACCCGTCCTCCGTTGACGCGTGAGCAGGTTCTCGAAAATGCCGAGACCTACAAGACTCAGGTGTTCAAAATTCTTGATCCGGCGAAAACCGAGGTGGCTTTCAACTCCACCTGGATGGATCAGATGGGGCCTGCGGATTTCATTCGTCTGACCTCGCAATACACTGTGGCGCGGATGCTTGAGCGCGACGACTTCGACAAGCGTTATTCGACCAATCAGCCAATCGCTATCCACGAGTTCCTGTATCCGCTGGTTCAAGGGTATGACTCGGTCGCGTTGCGCGCGGACGTCGAGCTGGGCGGCACCGATCAGAAGTTCAATCTGCTGATGGGGCGTGAACTGCAGCGCAGTTATGGCCAGGAGGCTCAGTGCATTCTGACTATGCCATTGCTCGAAGGGTTGGATGGCGTGAAGAAAATGTCCAAGTCGTTGGGCAACTACGTCGGTATTCAGGAAGCGCCGGGTGTCATGTACGGCAAGCTGGTTTCGATCCCGGACGTGCTGATGTGGCGTTACTTCGAGTTGCTCAGCTTCCGTTCCATGGATGAGATCGATGCGCTGCGTGCAGATGTAGAAGCTGGCGCCAATCCGCGGGATATCAAGATCAAGCTGGCTGAAGAGATTGTTGCGCGTTTCCATGGTGAAGAAGCTGCGGCAAATGCTCACCGTGCTGCGGGCAACCGTATGAAGGAAGGCGAGTTACCGGATGATTTGCCAGAGATCGAGCTGACTGCGACTGAGGATATGCCGATTGCGGCTGTGCTTAATAAGGCGGGGTTGGTGAAGAACTCGGCGGTCGCGCGTGATCTGCTCGGTTCGGGTGGCGTGCGTATAGATGGTGAAGTGGTTGATCGCACCTTTATATATGCACTGGGTGCGACCCATGTTTGTCAGGCCGGAAAGAAGGCATTTGCGCGTATTACGCTTAAAACCGAGTAAGGTTGAAATTAGGGGTTGACGGCCAATTATATCTGTCTATAATTCGCCCCACTTCCGGCGCAGTCGAAACGGAAAACTCCTTGGTAAACAAAGAGTTACGCAGTTTTCGGCAGCGGTTACGCTTCAGTTCATCGAAGCCCGAAGGAGTTGAAAGAGTAGTGCTGTTTGGCTCTTTTAACGGTTCGATCATCTCGGTCGAAAGCGGAGAAAAAG
>NZ_VMSG01000020.1 GCF_007713465.1 Pseudomonas sp. H3(2019)
CCGAAACCCCTATCTGCGTATGCAGGTAGGGGTTTTGTTTTGCCTGCGAGAAAGTGCTCTCGGCTGCACCTACGTCCGACCGTCGTTTTGGCCGTCAAGGACAACCACTTGGGAAATTACCCTTAAAGTGGCTGCGCCGTTTTTGGTATGGTGCAGCTCGTTTTTTAATGGACTGATGTCACGCGCAGGGAATGGCGTTTAATCCGGTCAAAGAGTTGCTGCAGAAATGCCCGAACCGATCCCGATCAAGGACCATGAAACAGAAACACGCCTGGTAAACAAAAGGCTGTTGGCCTGCGCGCTGTTCGTGGTTGCCATCACCTGCGCGCTGGTTGTACGCCTATACGTCCTGCAAGTAGTCGAGTTTGACTATCACTCGACGATCTCTGAAAACAACCGGGTGCATGTCCTGCCCATTACCCCGACTCGCGGTCTGATCTACGACCGCAACGGCGTACTGCTGGCCGATAATCGGCCAAGCTACAACCTGATCATTACCCGTGAACGCGCAACCGATGTGAAAGGCGAGCTGGACTCGGTGGTCAGTCTGTTGCACTTGCCTGCTGAAGATCGCACGCTGTTTGACAAGGCGATGAAGCAGGGGCGCCATCCCTTTGTTCCGGTCACCTTGTTTTACGAACTGACCGAAGAACAGATTGCGATACTGGCGGTGAACGAGTTCCGCCTGCCGGGAATCGACGTTGAGCCGCAGTTCGTGCGCAACTACCCGCTGGGCGCGCATTTCGCCCACTCGATCGGTTATGTCGGGCGCATCAACGAGAAAGAATCCAAGGCACTGGACACAGTCGAGTACCGCGGTACCCAGTCGATCGGCAAGACCGGCATCGAAAAATTCTACGAGTCCGAGCTGCACGGTCATGTCGGCTATGAAGAGGTTGAAACCAACGCTCAGGGTCGGGTGCTGCGAGTGCTCAAGCACACTGATCCGATTCCTGGAAAAAACATCGTGCTCAGCCTCGATGTAAAGCTTCAGGAAGCGGCAGAAGAGGCGCTGGGCGACCGTCGCGGTTCAGTGGTTGCTCTCGATCCGGCCACCGGTGAAGTGCTGGCAATGGTCAGCAAACCGAGTTTTGACCCGAACCTGTTCGTCACCGGCATCAGCTTCAAGGAATACGCGGCGCTGCACGATTCCATTGACCGCCCACTGTTCAACCGGGTCTTGCGCGGGTTGTATGCGCCGGGCTCGACGATCAAGCCGGAAGTGGCGATTGCCGGGCTCGACACTGGTGTGGTCACGGCGTCTACCAGGGTCTTCGATCCGGGTTACTACCAACTGCCGGACTTCGATCATAAATACCGTAACTGGAATCACAGCGGCGACGGTTGGGTCGACATGGACGCAGCGATCATGCGCTCCAATGACACCTATTTTTACGACCTGGCGCACAAACTCGGCATTGATCGTCTGCACGATTACATGGCGATGTTCGGCCTTGGCGAAAAAGTCTCGCTGGACATGTTCGAAGAGTCCGCCGGGCTGATGCCGTCCCAGGCATGGAAGCGCGCTACTCGCCGTCAGCCGTGGTTCCCCGGTGAAACGGTGATCCTCGGGATTGGCCAGGGTTATATGCAAGTGACACCGCTACAACTGGCTCAGGCGACGGCACTGATCGCCAACAAAGGCGTGTGGAACCGTCCGCATCTGGCCAAGACGATCGATGGCCTGCCACCGGTGGATGAGCATCCGATGCCGAACATCCTGCTGAAGAATCCACACGACTGGGAGCAGGTCAACCATGGTATGCAGATGGTTATGCACGATCCGCGCGGGATTGCCCGTGCGGCGGCCGTGGGGGCGCAATACCGGATTGCAGGCAAGAGCGGCACCGCACAAGTGGTGGCAATCAAACAGGGCGAGCGCTACGACCGCTTGAAGACCCGCGAGCGTAACCGCGACAACGCCTTGTTTGTCGGTTTCGCCCCAGCCGAGCATCCGAAAATCGTGATCTCGGTGATGATCGAGAACGGTGAGGCCGGCGGTCGTGTTGCCGGCCCTGTGGTGCGACAGATCATGGATGCATGGCTGCTGGACAAGGACGGTCACCTGAAGCCGCAATACGCGAGCCCGAGCAAACCACCCAGCGATCCTCACGTTTGACGCGCTGAAAGCTACAGCACCTGCTCATGCCTGCTGAGCAGGTGCTGGAAGCTTTCCAGGAACACAGTCTCGGCCTGAGTCATTTTCTGCTCACGATTCCTGAGCGGCCGAATATCCAGATCCACCACACCCTCCTCAGGCGGCAAACGCCACAGCAACCCCTGCTCGACATCTCGCCGCACCAGGTGAACGGGTAAACAGCCGATCCCAAACCCTGCGCAGATCAATCGGTGAATCTCTTCGAAGCTGGTCGATGATGCGACGATCTTGCCGGTAAAACCTTGCTGGTCGCGAAACAGTGTCAGCGGTGAAAGATTGCCGCCCAACTGGTCGCTGGTGAAACTGACGACGTGCTCGCTGGCGAGTTGTTCCAGCCTCAGATTCGTCTGCCCGAACAATCGGTGGCGTTGGCCGCAGAAGTACCCATAACGTTCGCTAAACAGCACCCGTTGCTCCAGCCGTGGCTGCGGCAGCCGGGATAAACCAACACCGACCGTCGCAGTCTTTTGCAGCAGAGCACTGATGATGTTCGAACTGCCCATCACCTCGACTTCCAGTTCGACATTCGGATGGCTCTCATGGACGTCCGCCAGGGACTTATCGTAATGCGGGGACTGGATTCTGCTGATGGTCAGGATCCGCACCTTGCCCACCACGTCATCGTGAGGACTCTCGATCACCAGCCCCATTTGATCGCATGCGCGCCTCGGATTTGGTGCGTATCGACCAGCAGGGCCGAATTGTCGATCCGGCGTATGCGGATCATCGAGTCAACACTGCGGGCTTCGTGATTCATTCCGCGATCCACATGGCGCGCCCCGATCTGAACTGCGTGATCCACACCCACACGGCGGCGGGCATGGCGGTGGCTGCGCAGAAGCGAGGACTGCTACCGATCACTCAACATGCGCTGAAGTTCTACGGCAAGCTGGCTTATCACACCTATGAAGGCATCGCTTTGTCGCTGGACGAGCGCGAGCGGTTGATTGCCGACCTGGGACTGCACAAGGCGATGATCCTGCGCAATCACGGACTGTTGGTGGGCGGTGCCAGTGTGGCTCACGCGTTCCAGGAAATTTACTTCCTGGAGCGTGCCTGCCAGGCGCAGGTACAGGCATTGGCGGGTGGGTGTGAGCTGAACTTTCCGTCGCCGGAGGTCTGTGTTCACACGGCTGAACAGTTCGAGCAGGACGATGCCGAGAACATCATCGAGCTGGCCTGGTCGGCGGCATTGACCCTGATCGAATCACAACGCGAATCCTATTGCTCATGAACACCGAGTCAGGCGCTCTACGGCACTCTGAGCCGGGAAGATATTTCCCCATGACGTGCGTGCTTCGTCGCATGTCTGGAAGTGACCCGGCCAGAGACTGGGCAGACGGATCAGGAGCGCTTGATGACTCTTGTAAAAGCAATAACACCACAACTGCAACATGAAGCCCGGTTGGCCTGGGAGAAGCTTCACCTTGAAGGCAAAGTCCCGAACGGGGTTTGCGCGCTGAAATCGACGCCGCGATGCCGGCCATCGATTACCTGGCCGGGACCTTCAACGACGTATCGATCTTTGATGCCGAGAGCCTGAAACAGATCGGCAGCATCAAAATGCCGGGCGGCGACATGGCGATCACCACGGCGCAGGTGTTTGTCCGCTAAAGCTCCTACGGGGGGTGGTGTTGACTGCGATTTTTTCGTTCAAGGCACCGGGCAACTCAGGTCGCCTTCCTGGCACTCGAGGTAAGTCTTGAAGGCCTCGACACGTTTTAGCGTCAACCCGGCCATGCAGTTGCTATAGATCATCGGGTAGGCGCTGCCGCCCGCCACCCCGGACGCCGAGAACTCGCACTCGGCATCGCGGAACGTCACCCAGGCACGCTGTGCACCGACCAGCCGTTTTTTGCTCTCGACGTTGTCCTTCAGGCGGTCATTGATCTGCTTGTAGAGGGCGTTGAGCTGGGTGTCGGCCTTCTTGTAATCCTTGGCAGCACACTCGTTCATCGTGCGTTGGTCGGCGGCATTCGTGCAGTCGTCGGCATGGGCGAAGGGCGCCAGCAGCAGCGGCGCAAGTGCCAGTAAAAAACGTGGAGGCATGGAAAGCTCGTGTGGGTCTTCGAGGAGTTGAGCGGCTGATTGAAGTGCAATCGCTACGCGTGTGCAACCCGTGGCGGTGGCTACTCGGCAGACTTGGTCATTCCTTCATAAGCTAGCCATGGCACATCGTGAGATGTCCAAATGTGCGCCTGCGGCGTCATTTGCGGATCATCATCGAGCGTCGCCACCCGCACAATCACATGCGGCTGAGCCAAGCGCTCGGCTACCAGGTGCGAGCCGCACTGCGAGCAGAAGTGCCGCAGCTTGCCAGGCGAGGACTCGAAGGATGACAACTTGTCCAAACCTTTGATCCAGCGAAAATGCTCCCGCATGACCCCGGCCGTTGAGGCGAACGCCGCCGCATGCGCCTTGCGACAGGTATGGCAATGGCAGTGGCTGATCGGCATGTCGAGGCTGTCGAGTTCATAGGTGATGGTCTTGCACAGGCAACTGCCGTGGAGTGTTTTCATGCTGATTCATCCTTTGAAAAGTGGTGCTTTGCGTAGAGTATTTCTTTTAGGGCGATCGGATAAGTCCGAGACGTGCCGACTAAAAAGTTCCAGTGACAGGAACAGATGCCGGGTTTGGTCTACGCTGCGAAACTGGAAATCATCATCCAGCACTGCGACAAGGAGGTCTGCATGCGCCCTATGGCATGTGCGCCAATTATTCTGGCGTTCACTTCTACCTTTGCGTTATCGGCGATAGCCGCACAACCCGTCCTCGATCCGATCGAGACCCTGAATCGAATCAACCGCAACTACAACACGCTGAATAACGACTGCAAGGAAATCGATTCCGGGGCTGCGCGCGGTCATTATTATTGCAGCGGCGTGACGCTGCGCATGGTCAATGACGGGCCCTTCAATCCCTGGGATTACAGCCCTTATGCGATCAAGATCGGTGGGACCTCTTACTCCTGGATTCGCAAGGACCTGAGCACCAGCATTCTGATTCATCCCGCCGGTTTCATCATGCGCACCCCAACGGATGCGGCGGCGTTGAACCGGCCGGTCAAGGAGCAGGGTTGGACCTGCATCTATGCTTTCGATGGCGGCACCGGACCGGAACGCAAGTGGTATGGCTGCGGCTTCTTTGACAGTAAGGAGCCACCCAGAAACGCCCAGGGCACGCTGAACAACAAGAATGCCCAGTGGGCTTACGGCACCTGTGCCGAAGCCGGGGTCACCACCGCAGAAAAGTGGAGCCAGCGATACACCGGGCTGTTCAAGGGCCCCATCCAGTCCAGCCAGTGTTCCTGGAATGCCGAAAAACCCAGTGATTGGAATGCCATGATCCGGGTGCATGAGTCCCGTGCAACCACCACCATGAAGGACCCGTTTTCGATCAAGACCCAAGTCAACGAGTTCATGCTCAAAAACGCTTCCGCCACCAACGATGGCAGCGAGAACATGAAGTACATCGACGCCTTCATCTACAACGTCAACAGCACGCAAAACTTCGCCACCCGAGGCGACCAGGCGCCGCCCAAGCCGGAAGACGGTCTGAAGAGTGCGCGCAACTTCCAGAAAAAGTTGAATGATCAAGGCTACCCAGTACCGATTCTGCGCCTGGACTTCACCAAGCCCCCAGAGCAGCGCTTCAGCTACGTGGCCGCCGATCAGGTGATCGCACTGAACGCCAACGCCCCCGTTGACCCGGTCGCCAGCACACCGCCCCGTCAGTACATCGCGTCGGCCAACTGGGTCAAACGCTACGACCCCGGCACTCGCAAGGATGAATGGACCTTGAGCGTCGTGCCCACCGCCGAGGGGCGGGCGCTGCCGAGTAATCAATTGAGCGCGTTGTACGACGAACTGTTCGCCATGAAGGGCAGCGACCAGAACTGGCGTGAAGAAGAAAAGTCTGCCGGCAGCATGCGTCAGCAACTGAACTGTGTGCTGGTCAATTACCGCAGCAAGACGCCGTGGAACCTGGAGCCTTTCAGGCCCACTGTTTCAGACAGTGAAGCGAAAGCGGCCGGTTGCAACCCGGTCCCGCGCTGAACGAGAAGGACATGACGGCCAGCACTGGCCGTCCCGTTTCAACCACCACGAGGGATCTCTATGAAAGGAATCAAAGCACCCGTTGCCAGCGCAGTCGCCATCGCTGGCCTGTCATTTTTTTCCACGGCCCATGCCGATTTGGGCAGCGACACGGTCACCCGTCTCAACCAACTCTATAACGACACCCGGCAAGATTGCGGCGGGCCATCCAAACCGGCGTTTCTGTGTTCGGGTGTGCTGTTTCGGGCGACCTGGCCTTCGACCGATTACCAGTTCTACAGCATCAGCCCGAAAAGCCAGGCGAGTGGCGGGGTATCCGCCTCGTATCTGCGCAAGGATTCGAAGTTCCGCAAGCTGGCCTATGGGCTCAAGAGCGGCTTCATTTTCGACACCATCTTCGGTAACCCCAAGGACCATCAGGATTACGCCGTGGTGTGTTCGTTCCCGATCGATGCAGCCACCGATGATCGCGGGCAACAAGGTTGCACCGACTCGCGGCGAACCCCCGGCAACGTGGAAAAATTCTGTCACGAACAAGGCGTGGCCACTGCCGAGCAATGGGCTGCCAATTACCAGCAGAACAGGGGGGATCATTCACGCCAATGCTCATTCGACGTACGTGATGAACGCAACAGTGCCTCGGGCCCGGCCTTCTACCAAAGCATCCGCGCGATGAGCAAGATTGCTGCCGAATCGTTCGGCACCCAGAACGAACTGCGCTTGGCCAAGTGGGAAGAGAGTCCGCCGAAATCTCCATCGATCCTTGCACTGTTCTATACCGAAGACAGCGGCCTGGAGGGCGCCCGGCTTAATCAGATCCAATGGTACAAGGCGGTGCAGCAGCACTTGCCGGTCATCAACATGAAATTGCCGCAAACCCCTCAACAAGACGCAGCCTTTGTCTACGACAGTAAAAAGCAGGTGATCTACCCCACGACTGAAAAGAACGGCTGTGATCGCTACGTACAAAGCGCAAGCTGGGTTGAGCGTGACGACCCGGGCTTTGGCAAGAAGGTCATGACCCTAGAAGTGACGCCGACCGATTGCGGCAGAAAGGTACAGGACGGCCAGACCAACAACTTCTTCAACGAACTGGCTGCCGATCACTACCTGGACGCGAACTGGAAAGACAACCCGGACAACCGTGACAGCAACATCGGCAGCATGCGCCGTCAGTTGGTCTGCCATTTCAACATTGCCCGCAACAAGCCTGAGTGGAACCTGGAACCTTCCAGACCTTACACCTCCAATGAAGACTCCATCGCCAAGGGTTGCAACAACACCTGATACGCAGACAGGCGGTGAAGATCGACCACAATGGCGATTGCGCAACCTGAAGGCTGCGCAATCGCCATTGGGGCCTGGTGTTGATCACAGGAGGTGACGCATGAACCCGGCGGCAAAACCTAGCGGCCGGATCAGTCGTGCGTGTGGTGGGTGTTTGATGCCTGTAACAATGCGTCGGCTGTCGCTTCAATCTCATCGTGCATGTGCAGCTTCGCAAGCCAACTCCTGGGGATTCCTTTTACACCGTAAAAAGCTCCGGCCAACTGCCCGACAATGGCAGCGGTTGTGTCAGCATCATCACCCAGGTTGGCGGCTTGCAGAATGGCGTCTTCGAAGCTGTCGGTGTGATGAAAACACCACAGCGCCGCCTCTAACGAGGCAACGCAGTAGCCTGTACCCACGATCTCGGATTTTGGTTTGGCGAGATAGTTGCCACCGGAAATCGCGGCGACTTTTGGTTCTGAAAAGTGTGTGTGGCTCAGGCGCTGCAAATCCGACTTTGTCGCGCCCTGCAATGCTTCGCAAATCAATTCAGCGAACAACTGGCAGCATTCGATGGCTTCAGGCGCAGCGTGAGTGGTTCGAGAGCTATCGCTGGAAAACGTCCTGACATGGCCTATAGCAGGGAAGTAAAACAGCACCACCGGTGCCAATCGCATCAGCGAACCGTTACCTGCGCTGAACGGATCGGTCGATCCGGCAAATGGATTGCCGGTTTCCTGATAATGAGTCAGGGCTTCGCGCACGGTCATGCCGATATCAAAGCAGTCGCCAGTCGAGCTCAGGTAACCCCATTGCCACCAATTGAGATAACGCCCCATCTGGTCGAAGGCGTCAAATCCATTTTTTGTGAGCAGGCTTTCGGCCAGGCACAGGGCCATCGACGTGTCATCGGTCCACTGGCCCGGCTTCAGATTGAACGGGCCGCCACCCACCATGTCGGTGAGCGCCGGGAACGCCCCGCGCGGTTTGAACTCTACGCTTGTACCGACTGCGTCGCCGCAAGCCAGCCCCAGCAGGCAGCCGCGATAACGCTCCGAAAGGGTAGGCAACATGAAGCATCCTTGTTTTGGGCCAGTTCCCTGGCGACGTTAGCATTTCCAGGCGTCATGACAGAAAGGTAAAGCCTGTCCGAATGTTTCATGCAACCAGAAAGTTGCGCATTCCGCCATCCGGGCCTAGTGTTCATCAAAGGAGGTGACCTATGCACTCATCAGATCGCATCGAAAGAAAGATCCTGCTCAAGGCTCCACGCTCCACCGTCTGGCGCGCCCTGGCCAATGCCGAATCCTTCGGCAAGTGGTTTGGTGTCGCGCTCGAAGGCAAACGCTTTGTTGCCGGTGAGCGAACCCGGGGGCAAATCACTTATCCGGGCTATGAACATCTGGTCTGGGACGTGCAGGTGGCGCGGGTCGAGCCCGAGCGGGTGTTTGCGTTCCGTTGGCATCCGTATCCGGTGGACCCGACCGTGGACTATGCGTCGGAGCCCACCACCCTGGTGCTGTTCGAGCTCGAGGACATGAAGGACTGCACGTTGCTGAAGGTTGTCGAGTCCGGTTTCGATAACATTCCGGCAGAACGCCGTCTGAAAGCCTTCCGCATGAACAGTCGCGGTTGGGATGATCAAATGACCAACATCGAGACGTACCTTGCCACCCCCTGACGCCTTAACGCTGGATATGCCGTCGGCCACTACTGCGCTGGGCCGCTCGGCACTGACCTTCGCCGCACTCGGCGACGAAACCCGGCTGCGGTTGCTCGACGTGTTGTGCGGCGGCGGGGCGATGTCGATCGCGCAGCTGACAGCCGGCACCGACATCAGCCGCCAGGCCGTGACCAAACACTTGCAGGTGCTGGCTGACGCCGGCCTGGTGCGTGACACCAAGCGGGGGCGTGAACGCCGGTGGGTATTCGAGCCGACGCAACTGGACGAGGCCCGCCGCTCGCTGGAAGTGATCAGCCAGCAGTGGGACCACGCGTTGGTGAATCTGAAATCCTTTGTCGAACAATGAATTGCGAGCCGTATCTGACGCACTGCTCGCGACTCGGAGGCTTGAGGCTTGAGGCTTGAGGTGCCTAAGGGTTTTCGGAAGTGCTGCAATGGCGAATGTCTTACACGAAGTAGTAGCTATGTCTCCTGTTTCAGATTGGATCCGAAGCGTAATCTACACCCATCAACTGAAGCGCAGGACGCGCTCAGGGTCATGGATGATCGACCATTTGCAAGGATCGCAGCGACAGGATGTCGTCATGGTCTTGAAAACCCGCTTCGGCGGGTTTTTTTTGCCTGCGGGAAATGGCCGTTTGTAGCTTGACCTGACGCATAGCCAATGGCTTACGCACGGCAGATGGTATGTCGTCTTTTGCGCCTGTGGTTTTCGGCCTATTCTGACTCCATCAACTGCAGCGCAGGACGCGCTCAGGGTCATGGATGACCGACCATTTGCAAGGAATGCAGCGACAGGATGTCGTCATGGTCTTGGAAAACCCGCTTCGGCGGGTTTTTTTATGAGCGCTGTAAAAGTCCGTATCAGAACATCGCCGGGCTCGGCACTTTGCGGCAGCGCTTCAAATTCGGTCGATGAGCCCGGACCAGAATGTCACACGCGGTCTGAGTCGTTGAACTAGCGGCGTAAATCCAGAAAAAACCGGTAATAGGAACATGAATCTCCAGTTGCGAATACAGGTATGTGCCTACCAAATCAGGTAGGTTTACACCGCTTCTGTTCCGGGTAGAGTCTGTCATCACAAGACGGGGACAACTCCGACTCTAACACCACTCCTTATTTATTCCGTGCCTGCAAAGGGGCGGAAGGATTTGCGTTTTCGAGTGGGCGTGTACCGGCTTATTAAAGTCAACTAATAAAGTGTGCAGTCAGCGCGTTATTTCTCGTGTGGGTATTTCAGTTTTACGGTCATGACAGGCTCAATCCGGCAGCAATGGAGTGCGGTGTGCCTGTCTTCAGTTTTTTAGTTGGCTGTTTATAAAAAACATAACTGTCACATTACTTGAAAAAGGTGGCGGTACTTTCGATGTGCTCAGGGTTTGGATCAAGAAGGTCAGTGGGCTTATGAAAAGAGTGTTGGTGGTGCGCTATTCCCAAAGCGGGCAGTTGACTTCAGTGATTGAAAGTCTCATTGCGCCGCTGCGCGATGATCAAGAAGTCAGTCTTCAAGAAGTTATATTAAAACCGGCTACGGCTTATCCTTTTCCCTGGCCGGTCACGCGCTTCTTCGATGTGTTTCCCGAAACCGTTCAACTTGCACCTCCTGTCATAGAACCCTTGGGCCTTGAATATGAAGAGCCTTTCGATCTGGTCATTCTGGCTTATCAGGTGTGGTACCTGTCGCCGTCGCCGCTGATAACGGCGTTTTTGAAAAGTGTCGAGGGCAAGCGGCTGCTGGCGGGTCGCCCGGTGGTCACGGTCATTGCCTGCCGGAACATGTGGTTGATGGCCCAGGAAGCGGTCAAGGGCCTGCTGCTGGAAGCGGGCGCACACCTGCGCGACAACGTGGTGTTTACGGACCGCGCCAATACTTTTGCGACGTTGATCACCACCCCGCGCTGGATGTTTACCGGGCGGCGTGAGTCCTTTCTCGGGTTGCCCAGGGCGGGGGTCAGTGACGTCGATATTCAAGGAGCTTCGCGATTTGGCGTGGCACTACGCAATGCACTTTATAACGATCAGGAAACACAGGATGCACCCATGCTCAACGGTTTGGGGGCTGCTGTTGTCAATCCTGGACTGATTCTCAGCGAGCGCGCGGCTTATCGGGGGTTTAGGTTCTGGTCTGGACTTATCTGCCGATACGGTCAATACGGACGTTGGCTAAGAACGTTGTTGTTGGGCGTGTTTATCGTCTACTTGATGCTCGTCATCATGACTGTTTTACCGATATCGCTGGTGTTACGTCGTTTGCTTAGTCCCTTGATCCGGGCGCGCCTGGATCAATTGAAACACTATTATGAACAGCCGTCCGGCTCGCAACTAAACCTTAAAACTGAAAGAGTGAAGCGCTATGAATGATTCGTTTGCCTATATCACTAAGACGTCCACGTTCATGCCGGGTGAGGCGGTGGATAACGATACTATGGAAAGCATCCTCGGTTATGTGGGCGGGCGTCCTTCGAGGTCGCGGCAAGTGGTGCTGCGCAATAATGGTATTAAACAGCGTTACTACGTACTTGACCGGGAAACCGGTATTGCAAAGTTTACCAACGCCGACATCACCGCCTTGGCGGTCAAAGGCCTGGTGGGTGATGACTTTGCGCTGGATAACATCGAGTGCTTGTCGACCGGCACCAGCTTGCCTGACCAACTCATGCCTAACCATGGCGTCATGGTGCATGGCGTATTGGGCAATAAACCCTGTGAAGTGGTATCCACGGCGGGTATCTGCCTGGCGGGTCTGACGGCCCTGAAATACGCGTATCTGTCGGTACTCTCGGGGTCCACAAAAAATGCGGTTGCAACCGCTTCCGAGGTTCCTTCACCGGTGCTGCATGCGCGCAATTTCGACAGTGAAAATGAAGCGTTGGTCGCCCAGTTGGCGGCGCGGCCAGAGATCGCGTTCGAGAAAGACTTCCTGCGCTGGATGCTGTCAGACGGTGCCGGTGCGTTCCTCATCGAAAACAAACCACGGGCCAGCGGCACTTCGCTGCGAATCGATTGGATCGACATCTTCTCCTACGCCGATCAGCTCCCGACCTGCATGTACGCCGGCGCGGAAAAAACCGACGGCGATGAACTGACGGGCTGGAAACAGCTGAGCCCGGCGCAATGGGGCGAGCGCTCGACGTTCGCGATCAAGCAGGACGTGCGTCTGTTGAATGAAAACGTGGTGAATTACACCCTTGGCAAACCGCTGCGCCAAGTCATGGTCAAGCGCAACCTCTCCTCGGAGGCCATTGACTGGTTCTTGCCGCACATGTCTTCGGAATACTTCCGTAAACCGATAGCGCAATGCCTGGAAGACAACGAGCTGGCGATTCCTCAGGAGCGTTGGTTCACCAATCTGGCGGAGCGGGGCAACACCGGGGCGGCCTCGATCTACATCATGGTCCATGAGCTGATCGAGTCCGGGCGCCTGAGCAAAGGTCAGAAAATTCTGTGCTTCGTCCCGGAAAGCGGGCGGTTCTCAGGTGGTTTCATGCACCTCACAGTGATGTAAAAGAATCCAACGGATCACTTGATTCAACACGCCAGGGAATGGATATGGATACGATCGAACAACGTGTAAAAAAAGTGGTGGCTCGGGAATTGGGCGTTGACGAAGCGCGCGTTCAGAACACGAGCACTTTTGGCGAAGACCTGGAAGCGGACTCGCTGGCGAGGGTCGAACTGGTACTGGCGCTTGAAGCCGAGTTCGATATCACAATCCCGGATGACCAGGCCGATGGGCTGCAAAGCGTTCAGCTGAGCATCGATTACATCCGCCAGGCGTGTGAAAGCGCCGCCATGGCCTAAACGTTAAGAAGAGGAGGTGACCAACGTCTGGTTGGCTGGCCAGATAAGCGACGTCGGTTCACCTCTTCCTTCAATGCAGGCCGTAATTCAAACCCGATCCAGACGCGCTGCCGCACGCTGGGTTATCTCGGTACGAAGCTTCAGCGATGGCGCGGAGCGGCGATTGGCTTCTTCCAGAACCTCACGCGGCGCGGTATCGGGGCTGCCCGAATTGAAGGGCGGTGCGGGCGCGTATTCGAGTTGCAACTGCACCAGTTGCGCAGTGTCATTGCCATACAACTCAGCGGCCAGGGTCAGGGCAAAATCTATACCGGCAGTTATTCCGCCACCGGTCAGCAGATTGCCGTCGCGTACCACCCGATCCCGAACCGGGATGGCGCCCAATAGACTCAGCAATTCATGATAGGCCCAGTGGGTCGTCGCCCGTTTTCCCTTGAGCAATCCCGCCGCACCGAGTACCAATGCGCCGGTACACACCGAGGTCACGTAGCGTGCCTGGGCGGCGTATTTGCGAATGAACGCCAGGGTTTGCGGATCTTCCATCAACGGCCCGACGCCGCTGCCTCCGGGGATGCAAATCACATCCAGGTCGGGGCAGTCATCGAACGTAGTGGTCGGCGTCAGGACCAGGCCGGTGCTTGCCGTCACGGGGACCAGGTCCTTCCAGATCAAATGCACCTTTACGTCCGGCAGCGAGGCCAACACATCGTAAGGTCCGGTCAGGTCCAGTTGCTGCACCTGTGGAAACAACAGAAAACCGATCTGCAACGTCATGACGCTATCTCCTTGGTCTGCGTGTTCACACCTTTATTGGGTGGACGGTTTGACTGTAGGCTCGTAGGATTTGGCGCATACGCCAATCAGCCCTCGAATTACGCCAATCATGCCGAACTCACCGAAAACCGTTCATGTGCTGGCCTTCGCCAATGTGCAATTGCTCGACGTCACCGGGCCATTGCAGGTGTTTGCCTCGGCCAATGACATGGCCGCGCAGCGAGGATTACCGCCGCCCTATGCGCCGACGGTGATTGCTGGTGGCGGCGGGGCGGTGATGTCCTCGGCCGGCTTGGCGCTGTTGGCCGAACCGTTGCCGAGCGAGTCTTCCGATACGCTGATCATCGCGGGCGGCTGGGGTGTTTACACGGCGGCCGAAGACGCTGTGCTGGTGGATTGGGTGCGTCAACAGGCTGCGGTTTCCCGGCGTGTGGCGTCGGTGTGTACTGGGGCGTTTTTACTGGCCGCCAGCGGCTGGCTCGACGGTCGTCGCGTGGTCACCCACTGGACCCGCTGCGATCAGCTGGCGCAAAAGCACCCGCAACTGCGGGTCGAGCCCAACCCGATCTTTATCAACGACGGCCCGGTCTGGACCTCGGCCGGGGTTACGGCCGGCATCGACCTGGCGTTGGCGCTGGTGGAAGCAGATCTTGGGCGCGGAATTGCCCTGGAAGTCGCCCGGCAACTGGTGGTGTTCCTCAAGCGCCCGGGTGGCCAGTCGCAGTTCAGCGTGACCCTGGACCTGCAACAGCACGGCAACCGCTTTGATGAGTTGCACGCCTGGATCGCCGAAAACCTCAGCGTGGACCTCGGCATCCCGGCGCTGGCGCTGCAAGCGGGTATGAGCGAGCGCAGCTTCATCCGGCACTATCGCGTCGACACTGGCCAGACCCCTGCGCGGGCGATCGAACTGATCCGCGTCGAAACCGCACGACGATTGCTGAGTGACACCGGAGTGCCGATCAAACGGATTGCCGTGCAATGCGGGTTCGGCAGCGAAGAAACCCTGCGCCGCAGTTTCCTGCGGGCCATGGGCGTGACCCCGCAGGCGTATCGCGAACGGTTTTCGCGCGAAGACTCCTGTGCTACAGAGGTCTTCGAGATTTAAGGCTTGCGCTTACTTCACCAACGTCAACTCACCATCGCAATACCGCACTTCACGGCCTAACCACGCCAGATCGACCTGGGGCAGCACTGCTGAGGGTTTACGCAGTTCACGCAGCAAGGTCGAGCCGTGGGACAAGCGTCCACCCATGCGTGCGATCACTGCCCGCGCGGTCTGGTAGTGCGCGTGTCGTCCGGGGTCCAGGGTGTCTTCAAGCAGAATGTCGTCACCCAGAATGCCCTGGACCTGCCCCGGATAGATCATGAATCCCGTGGCCTGCTCGGTGCCTTCACGACCGTCCTGCCAGAAGCTGCCGTCACGCGTGCGAATGTCCGGATGGGGTCCGAACCAGTGCGCCCGATCCGCCATCGGCATGGCATGGTGCAGGCGAAAGAACAGCCGCATCAGGTTGTCGCGATACCACTCGCGCACTTGCAGGTAGTAACCGCGCAATCCTGGCGCACCCGCTGAATGAGCCAGGTGGATGGCCCGGGACCATCGCGGGAATGCCTGCAACGGCAGCTTGGTCGGTGCCGGGCGTGGCGTCGCCGGATCGGTTTCCCATGGCAGTCGATGTGGGCAGTGCTCAAGGTCGTCATACGCTGTCGGTGGGCGCCCCAGCAGATCGCCACCACTGCTGGCCAACGCCGTGGCGATACACAGGTTTCCCTGCACCACAAACACATAGAACCGGGTGAACCAGTCGGCAAGTTGCTGGCCGTCGGCGCTTTGCGCTATCAGGTCTGTCAGCTCCTGGTCGAAGCGCTGCAATCGTCTTTCCAGCGTCAGCAAATGCCCGCGAGCGATGCGTTGCATACGCAGCAATAACGGCAGCGAACGCAATAGACGCAGAGGCCGCCAAGGCAGATCCGGCGTTGCGCCACCGACTTCACCGGCGTAGCTGCTGGCGGAGATCCCCCAGTCCGCGAGGCGGGCGAGAAACAGGTCGTTGTTGATATAGGAGGCGCCGCCGAACACCGCAGTGAACGGCTCGTTATCCTGCAAAACGCGTGAATCCCAGCGCGCCATGATCGCCGGAATACTGGCCGCTGCACGCCGTTGGGCGTACTCCACCAGACGGCTGGGTTGTGGCGGCAGGATCTCGGCGATGTTGGCGGCGGTCAAGTGTCGACGCCAGCCGTAATCGCTGATCGGCCGGTATTGCAGCAACCACAGTTGCGTACCGTCCCAGGCCCATTCGACGTCGCCGGGCACATAGTGGAAGACCCGCAACACGTTCTGTAAAAAGCGCCACAGCAAGTCTGCGGTCAAGCCGTGGGATGGCTTGAATGTGTCGCTGCTCCAGGAGGCGCCGAGCCGCGAAACAATCGCCCGCTGCGGACTCACCTGGCCGTCGGCCAGTGACTCGAGGTGACCCTCGACCCATTCCAGTTCGACCGATAGATGACGTACAAAGGCAATCCCGGACAGCAGGGGAGTGATGAAACGTTGCACCACCACTTCCTCGACCCCGGACGAACTCAACTCGGCAATCCGCGCAGGCACGCTGTGCGTCGGTTCACGCAGGAACGTGGTGCTCAAACCGGCGTTCGCCGCATCGGCCTGATCCTCTCCATAGCTGGAAGAGCGCACCGCCCAAGTGGCGTTCGGTTGGCTGGCGAGAAACGCCGGCAAGCGTGAATCGTTGCAGTCATTGAGTGACAGCGCAGGGGGAACTGCTTGCCCGGCCAGTGTTGCCAGGCGTAAACGCCCGCCCTTGGTGTGCGCGACGAATCCGCGCTCACCCGACTCCAGCCACGCCGCGAACTCGGCCGGTGAGTCGATCCATGGGTAATGGCCCCATCCGGGTTTCAGGCTGATGGTCAAATCGGCGCGGGCCAGAATCGCCGACCATGCGGCGGCTTGCTCGATGCCCAGTACTTTGTCCTGATCGCCCCAGACCAGCTCGACCGGATCGTTGATCCACTCCAGCAAAGGCAACGCGGTGTCTGCCCGCACCAGATCCCAGTGCGGTACAAAAGCGCGGCAGCGTGCATAACCGGCACCCATGCGGCGGTACTGCGCGGGCGTCCAGGTCAGGCTGGAAAACTTGTGTGCAAACAGCGTTGGCTTGTTCGCCAGCAACCAGTGGATGGTCTTGCGAATGGGCAGTGGTGACATCAATGCCGGCAGGCGGCGTTGCCACAAAAATGCCCCCACCGGCGCCAGCAATACACTCCTGCAAAAATGCCCCGGTTGCCGTTGCAGCGCATGCAATACCAGCAACGCATTCACGCCGACTGCCATGATCGCGCTGCCTTTGATGGTCGCCGTCAGCAACGCCTGAGCATAGGCGGCGAGGTCTTCGCAGGGGGCTTGAGGGTTGCTCCCGAAACCCGGCAGTTCCAGCGGCACCACCTGATAGCGCTGAAAGTACGGCAGCGCATCATCCCACCAATCGGCGGCGCTGCCGTTGCCGGCCAGCAGGTACAGAAGGGGCTTGCTCATGGACACTCCTCAGGCCAGGTCGCGCAGGGCAGCGTCGAGGGTCGGGTAACGGAACGTATAGCCAGCCTCCGTCAGGCGACCTGGCATCACACGTTGACCGTCGAAAAACAACTGCGCCATTTCGCCAGCCAGGGCGCGTACCGGGGCCGCCGGGATGTGGAGCCACACCGGGCGCTTCAGGACTTTACCGACGCTGTCGGCGAACACCGCCTGACTCACCGCATCCGGTGCCACCAGGTTGTAGGTGCCGCTCAGGCTGTTGTCGTCGAATGCACGGGCGATCACTTGAATCACATCATCGCGGTGCACCCAGCTCATGATCTGCTGGCCATCGCCCATGCGCCCACCGAAACCCAAACGGAATGGAATCAGCAACGGCAACAACGCGCCGCCCGGGCCGAACACCACACCCAGACGCATGACCACCTGACGCACGCCGAGTTCGCTGGCCGGTTGTGCGGCGACCTCCCAGCGTGCGCATAGCTCAGCCATGAAACCCTCGCCCTTGGTGGCACTTTCATCAAGGCTTTCACTGGCGTCACGCACGCCGTAAAACCCGATGGCTGAGGCCTGAACCCACAGCGCCGGTTTATGTCGGGCATTCTTCAGCCAGGTCATCAACGCTTCAGTGGTGTTGACCCGACTGGCCAGCAATTGCGCCTGACGCTTGGCACTCCAGCGCGGACCGGCAACCGGCGCGCCAGCCAGATTGATCACGACATCGAAGGTTTCGCTGTAGCCAAGTTTGCTCAGCGAACGCAGGCAGCGAGCACGGCCGTCAAACAGGTAAGCGGCTTTCAACGGATCGCGGGCCAGCACACTGACGGTGTGGCCGGCGTCGAGCAGTTGATTGACCAGGGTTTCACCGATAAACCCGGTGCCACCGGTGACCAGTACACGCTTATAGGCAAGCCCCGCGAACGGGTTAGCCGGTTTGCCTTCGCGCTGCATGCGGAGCGCCGCCAATCCATCGCGAATACCTGAAGCGGTGACGCCGATCGCAAACAGCGTCAGCAACCAACCGCGCCAGCCGAAATCGATAGGGCTCAGGGCGGTAGGCAACGTTGCCCATTGCGCCAGTTGCACACCGTATAACGCGAAAAACGCACCGCCATTGACCGCCAGTACCGTGTGCATGATGCGCTCGATGGCCGGCAACTTGCGGCTGCGATCCTCGACCACGAAGTCCCACAGTGTCAGGCCGATCTCCAGCGCGAAGAGCAGCGCAATGACAATTGCCCACGTGCCCTGGAAGGCCAGGTGCGCCATGCCCAGAAACAGGATGCCGTAGAAACATGAACGCAACGCGTGGATCGACAGCTCCAGCCGTGCGCTGTGGCGATAGGGCAGGGCGACGGTCAGTTCGTGGTGATACAGGGTATCCAGTGCACCCAGAACCGCTTGGGCGATCAGCAGCGTGAGCGCCCAGTCCAGCAAGGAAAAATCAGCCATGGTCGGATTCACTCAATACATTGACAGGGGAGAGGGGGCGGCGGTCATGGCGATACAACCAGAACAGGGGCGGCAGCAGGGTGAGCAGCGCAAAGCTGTCGATCCACAGGTGTGACCAGACGTTGGCCTGAATCGAAATCAGCATGTCCTGAGGGGCCCAGAGCACGATCCCGGCAATTAACCAGCCCCACGCCATAGGGCTTTCAAGGCGATTGCCGATGTGCACCAGCGCCAGCATGTACAGCGAATAACTTTGCAGGGTGGCGCCGAACAACGCCAGCCACCAGATCTGTTGTGCGCGGGCGGCAGCAGGCGCGGCGTCAACCCAGAAGGCTTGTTCGAGGGTTTGCAGATAGCCATCGAGCAAACCCGAGTGGCCAGCCCAGGTCAGCATGACGCTGACGAGCAGATGCGCCATGGCGGCGGCATACAGCCAACCCACCAGCGTGCGCCGGAGGGTAGAAGAGGTGGGCAACATTCCTTGTCCTGATCGCGTCCTTTGGGGCGGCAAGTGTAACGATGTTTTGCCCGGCTTACTGCTGATAAGCGAGGCGTGGCAAACGGGGCACTTTAGGGCAAGGTCGTGAATCAGGATGATTGGCCCACTTGTGGGCGGGCCATTAGGTCGGCGCCTAGGCTTCCATTTCCGACGGCTGGTTGAAATATTTCGAGCGATCAGGGGTGAATGTCACGAGCATTTTGGTGCGGGAGCAGGTTATCGATCGTTCCTGAGTCAAGTCGATGTCCAGGTCTTCACCGCGCAGGCCTTGCCATTGGGCGAGATATTTGAGGGAGCCGAATTTGTCGCGCTTCTTCAGGCTGCGGCTGACGCCACCTTTCCAGCCGAGTACCGGGAGTTCACCGGCCAGGCAGCGTTTTGAAAGATCGGGGAATTTAGCGGCACGTTCGCGGCCGATTTCCCAACACTTGATCAGGCCTTTGTCGTCGGCTTCCCAGAGTTGATCCCGGGTCAGGCCCGAGCGGGGAGGTGCTTTGATGCTGCAGTGGATGCGATGGCTCATTCTGGTTCCTTGAATGCGGGTTTTTGTTGAACAGCTCCGCTGTACCCGTTGAGGGGGCGATGTTATGAGGCCGGTGACTGGCTTGCAACCGCATATTTCAGGATGTGGGATCCCCCCAGGCTGCGATCTTTTGGGGCTTTCATCATTAAACGCGTTTCGTCAGGCAGACCGCGTCATTGTTCATCGCGGGCAAGCCACGCTCCTACAGAAGTGGTGTTGGCCGGGGAGTTCTCCGACAGGGTTTTAAGGTTGCGGTTGGGAAGGGCGCGGGGCTAGCCTTTGTTGGTCGCTGCCAATTCAGCGGCCAGGTTTGGTCACCTGTTCAATGTCAGGCGCATGAGCGCCAACCTAAGCATGTCGGCGCTTTTTTTTGCACTTGCCGTTATGCTTCGCGGTGGGCTGTGCGCGGGGCACTTTCGAGTGCGCCGGGTGCCTGACTTCCCGGTTGACCAACCTGCGTACCGCCCACCACCCATCGTTTGGTCACGATATTGGTGAGCTTCATGAATGTCAGGAGTTTTACCCATGGTCAAAATCACCCCCAACCCTCCCGAAAACCCTAGCGTTTCCCCGTACGATTCCCACGACCCCAGCAAGCTGCATGAAGCCGCCGAGCGTGCGCTGGATTACCACTTGCCGCCATTCACCCCGCCACCAAAACTCGATACCCGGCCGGGCAAAATGTTTATGGTCATTCCCGATGTCGATAACGAAACCCTGCTGGCCCATGCCAGCGAAACCCTGGCATCGGTGAACGTCTTGGCCAGCGATCTGGCCTTCGAACTGGAAGGCTCGCGGCGTCATGTGGCGCTGGCGATTCAGCAGATGGTGGTGCTGGGCGAGTTATTGGTGAACCGGGCGCTGGATAATTTCGATCCGTACGACTCGGACGCTTAGCGGTCCGCCTGTAGCGAGGGGGCTTTGCGTTGTGCGCCCTAAAAGATCGCGGCCTGCGGCAGCTCGGATTTGCGAACGGATTCGACTTCTCCGCGGAGCTGCCGCAGGCTGCGATCTTTTCTCGTGACGGTATGGACGAAGCGACAGTGCTCAGCGGTGGCTGTGCGCGAGTTCTTTCCACCTGCGGACCCCGGCCGGCCCAACCTGCTCGAAGATCCGGCGAAACCAGACGCTGAAGGCTTCAGGGGTTGTTGCGATCTGTCCCGGAATCTCGGAGAGCTTCTGCCATTGCCAGCTTTGGGCTTCTTCGGGATTGGCAATCGGTGCCGTTCGGCAGATGCCGGCGAACACGTGGTCGTACTCATGCTCGATGAGCTGGTTCGACACACGTTCGTGGTAGAGCAGGGTGGAGACCGGCGTCAGTTTGCAGGTGAGCCCCATTTCTTCGCGAAGTCGGCGTTTGGCTGCGGCGCGGGTCCGTTCACCCTGGCGCGGATGTCCGCAGCAGGCGTTGGTCCAAAGACCTTGAGAGTGGTATTTGCCCAAGGCGCGTTGTTGCAACAGCACACGGCCGTTGCCATCGAAAATGAAGATCGAGAAGGCTCGGTGTAAAAGCCCCTGTTGATGGACCTGCAACTTCGGTGCAAAGCCGATTTCACGATCATCTGGATCGACAAGTATCAAGATTTCTTCCATGGGCAAATTCCATTTTGTCTTCGCTACTGGGCGTTGTTGTGGGTTTTGCTACTTTTCGGCATTGCTCGTGTTTGTGTGTTGATCAGGGAGCTTATAGGGTGGAGTCTGTTGATTTAGTTGGTCGGTTGGGACTGGAGTGAAAAGTTTATGATGCAGCGTCTATTGATTATCGATTCGACCGATTCCAGGTTGGACAGTACGTTAGAGGCGGTTGCGTGTAGTCATGAAATACTCGTTGTGTTTTCGCTTAGTGCACATCGCAACATGGAAAGACTGTTTGCGCAGTGCTTGAGGTTCGAGCCGAAGTTAGTCATTGTCAGTGAGCCGCATCAAGCACACCAGCACCTTATGGCTGCCAGTAACTCTTCTCCCCACTCAACTTCCGCTCGAGAAAACTCGCTGCGCTGATCAGTGCCAAATGGGTCAGCGCTTGCGGCGTGTTGCCCAGGTGTCTTGCGTGGCTGTCGAACCCTTCGGCGTAGAGCCCGAGCGGGTTGGCGTAGCGCAGCAGTTGTTCGAACTCCAGGTGCGCTTTTTCGACCATACCGGCGCGGGCCAGGCACTCGACGTACCAGAACGAGCAGGCGGCGAAGGCGCCCTCGGTGCCGGCGAGGCCATCGATCTGGCTGTCGTTGTGGTAGCGGTACACCATGCCGTCGCGCACCAGGGTTTTCTGGATCGCTTGCAGGGTCGACAGCCAGCGCGGGTCCTTGGCGCTGACGAAACGCACCAGCGGCATCAGCAGCATCGATCCGTCGAGTGCGGTGCCGCCGATGTGCTGGACGAAATGCCTATGTTCGTCGCTCCAGAAGTTGCTCCAGATATCGGCGTAGATCGCTTGGCGGGTCTGATCCCAGCGGGCGAACGGGGCGGGCAGCGAGCGTTTCGACGCGAGGCGGATGGCCCGGTCCAGCGCCACCCAGCACATCAGCCGTGAATGCAGGAAGTGATGCTGCTCGCCACGCATTTCCCAGATGCCGACATCCTCTTGCTGCCAGCTATCGCAAACCTGATCGACCACCTTGATGGCATGTTGCCAACTCTCATGGGAAATGGCTTCGCCGTACTTGTTGACCAGGTACACCGCGTCCATCAACTCGCCGAAAATATCCAGCTGAGCCTGCTCGTAGGCCTGATTGCCGATACGCACCGGTTTGGCGTTGCCGTGACCGGACAAGTGCGCGAGTTCGATTTCCGGCAGCTCCTGACGACCGTCGATGGCATACAGGACGTTGAGCTTCATCGCTTTGCCCTGGCAGTCGCTCATCCGGCCGTGCAACCAGCGCATGTAGGCGTTGGCTTCATCGACAAAGCCCAGGCGCATGAAGGCATAGACGGTGAAGGAGGCATCGCGGATCCAGGTGTAGCGGTAGTCCCAGTTGCGCGCGCCGCCGGGTATTTCCGGCAGGCCGAAGGTGGCGGCGGCGAGGATCGCGCCGTGTTTGCGTGAGGTCAGCAGTTTCAGCGCCAGTGCCGAGCGGTTGACCATTTCGCGCCAGCGTCCGCGGTAATTGGATTGACCGATCCAGTCGCGCCAGAACTTCAGCGTGCGTTGCAGGCACAGGTCGCTGTTTTCGTCCTTGAAACGTGGGTCGTCGAGGGCGCCGAGGAGGAATTCGGCGCTCTGTCCCTGTATGAGGCTGAACGTGGCAACGGCGGCGTCTTGTACAACCAGCATCGGTTGATTGGCGCGCAGGCGTAAACCTGGCTGGTGAGCGGCGTCGAAGCAGATGTCTGCGCCGTCGGCCCGCGCCGTGGTTTGTGCTCGGGCGTAGTCATGGCGCACCGCGCAATTCAGGTGCAATGTCGCCTGGCCACTGACCACCCGCACGCGACGGATCAACAGGGGTAGGGCGTCGTCGCTGTCGCCGACGGGTAGCAGGTCGGTGATTTCCACCACGGCTTGTTCACTCAGCCAGCGGGTTTGCAGCACGTTGGTGTCGGGCAGGTAGATTTGCTCGCGTCGGGCATCGGGCAGGTCGGGTGCCAGTTGGAAAATCCCCGCGTCCGGGGTGTCCAGCAACGAGCAGAAGATCGACGGGCTGTCGAATTCCGGCCAGCAGAAAAAGTCCACGCTGCCCTTGTCGTTGACCAACGCTGCGCTGCGCATGTCCCCGATGATGCCGTGGGCGTCGATAGCACTTTGTCGCTCGTTGTAATGATCAGCCATTGCTGCGTCACTCCGGATAGAGACATATGCCGCCATCGATGAACAGTGTGCTGCTGACGAGATGTGCCTATCACTCAGCTTTCGACGGGCGGGCTTATCAGGTGACTGGCGCAAGGTGGCTTGAGTTCATGTTTGGCGGGCTTATTTGTGGTTTTTTTACTACCTGGACGCTTTGTGGCAAGTTGCACGCCTCAGCAGAGGATGGAACCGGATGGCAAATCCCTATCAAGCGCTATTCAACGCCCCCGGCAGCCGCGCCTTCGTGCTGGCGGGCATGGTCGCGCGCATGCCGATCTCGATGACCGGCATCGGCCTGATCACCATGCTTTCGCAATTGCAGGGCGGTTACGCGTTGGCCGGATCGGTGGCGGCGACCTTCGCCTTGGCCACGGCATTTTGCGCGCCGCAGGTGTCGCGCATGGTCGACCGTTTTGGTCAGGGCCGGGTGCTGCCGGTTTCGGCCTTGGTCGGCGGTTGCGCGTTGTTGCTGCTGTTGCTCTGTACACGATTGCAAGCGCCGAACTGGACACTGTTTGTGTTCGCCGCGCTGGCCGGTTGCATGCCGAACATGTCGGCGATGGTCCGGGCGCGCTGGACCGAGCTGTATCGTGGTCAACCGCAGTTGCAAACCGCCTATGCGCTGGAGTCGGTGCTGGATGAGGTGTGTTTTATCGTCGGGCCGCCGCTGTCGGTGGGGCTGTGCGTGGTGGTGTTTCCCGAGGCTGGGCCGTTGGTGGCGTTGCTGATGTTGGCGATTGGGGTGAGCGCGTTTGTGTTGCAGCGCAGCACCGAGCCGTCGGTGCATCCTCATGACGCCGATCAACCGGGCTCGGTTATTGGCTCGGGGGATATACGCCTGTTGATGCTGTTGATGGGCGCTATGGGCGCCATCGTCGGGGTGGTGGACGTGGTCAGCGTGGCCTTCGCCCAACAGCAAGGCCAACCGGCAGCGGCAAGCATTGTGCTGTCGGTGTATGCCATCGGTTCGTGCCTCGCCGGGTTGGCCTTTGGCGCGTTGAAACTCAGCACGCCGTTGCCTAGGTTGTTTCTGTATGGCGGGTTGGCGACGGCGCTGACCACGCTGCCATTGCTGTGGGCGGGGAATATTCTCGGGTTGTCGCTGACGGTGTTTGTTGCCGGGCTGTCTTTTGCGCCGACACTGATTGTCGCCATGGGCCTGGTGGAGCGCATCGTGCCGCCGGCCAAACTCACGGAAGGCCTGACCTGGCTGATCACCGGTCTGAGCATCGGCGTGGCGATCGGCGCAGCCGGTTCCGGCTGGCTGGTGGATGCTTTCGGCGCACGCAGCGGTTTCTGGCTGTCGATTGCGGCGGGGGCCGTGGTGCTGGGTTCGGCAGTGCAAGGCTATCGACGATTGACCTGCTAGGCCCCGAAAACACCTAACCTGAACCCTTCCTGAAGAACTTCCGATTTCATCCAGCGAAAATTGTTTCAAGGTTTACGCGCTTAAAAGTGCGGCGTAAGCTGCGCGCGTTTTCATCAATAGCGGAGACCCACGTGGGTACTTGTTCGAGTGACAGTAGTCGGCCGGTTACGGTAACCGGCATATTCTCGGCAAGATAACGCGCAGTTTCCTGTGCTGTTGTCTCGCCGCAAAGCGAGCAGCGGCATCCCGATCGTGGCCAGTCCCGGCCCGAGTCCCGACGTCCTCTCAACGACACTGAACAGCGTGTGATGCCGACCTTTGCGTTGTCATTGCAGCCTATCGACGCGCCTGTCTTTTTGACGGGCGGGCCGGATCCGCTTTGCCCGTTTGATGGCAAGGCGTGAGGTCGGCCGTACCTGCTCGTGGGTTTCCCGGCTGATCCTTGGGGGAACCGCCATGAAACTCACTCTGTTGAAAGAGTTCTTCGCAGGCTTCCTGCGGACCCGACACTTCGCCCGGCACTTCCGCCGACTGGCGCTGCTGGAAAGCTTCACCGACACGCCGGTCAACCGTGAGGTGCCGCCCACTCTGGCGCAAACCCTGGTGGCGGCCGCCAACAGCGACACCGGCAGCCTGCTGGAAAAACTCGGCAGCCACAGTGACGGTCTGAGCGACAGCGAGGCCGAGGCGCTGCGTGAGCAGTTCGGCCTCAACGAAGTCGAGCACGAGCAGCCGCTGCCGTGGTGGACCCACCTGTGGCACTGCTACAAAAACCCCTTCAACCTGCTGTTGACCTTGCTGGCCGTGATCTCGTGGCTGACCGACGACCTGAAGGCTGCCACGGTGATTTTCTCGATGGTGGTGCTCTCGACCCTGTTGCGCTTCTGGCAAGAGGCCAAGTCGAACAAGGCCGCCGATGCGCTCAAGGCGATGGTGAGTAACACCGCGACCGTGATGCGCCGTGACTTCAGCGCTGAACCCGCGACGGTGTTTGGCAAACTCTATGGCGCGGCAGCCCGGGTCAAAGGTGCGCAGCGCATCGAACTGCCGATCAAGCAACTGGTGCCGGGCGACCTGATCGTGCTCTCGGCCGGCGACATGATTCCCGCCGATTGTCGGGTGCTCAGCGCCAAGGACCTGTTCGTCAGCCAGGCGGCGATGACCGGTGAATCGATGCCGGTGGAAAAATTCCCGCGCCAGCAGGACAACGACACCAGCAACCCGCTGGACCTCGATAACATTCTGTTCATGGGCACCAACGTGGTGTCGGGTGCGGCCACGGCGGTGATTCTGACCACCGGCAATAACACCTATTTTGGTGCGCTGGCCCAACGTGTCGGCGCCACGGATCGCGTGCCGACCTCCTTCCAGACCGGCGTCAACAAAGTCAGCTGGCTGTTGATTCGTTTCATGTTCGTGATGGCCCCACTGGTGCTGTTCATCAACGGTTTCACCAAGGGTGACTGGATGCAGGCGCTGCTGTTCGCGCTGTCCATTGCCGTGGGCCTGACCCCGGAAATGCTGCCGATGATCGTTACCTCGACCCTGGCCAAGGGCGCGGTGTTTCTGTCACGCAAAAAAGTCATCGTCAAACGCCTCGACGCAATCCAGAACTTCGGCGCCATGGACGTGCTGTGCACCGACAAGACCGGCACCCTGACCCAGGACAAGATCTTCCTGGCGCGGCATGTCGACGTCTGGGGTGAAGAGTCCGAAGACGTGCTGGAAATGGCGTATCTGAACAGCTACTACCAGACCGGGCTGAAAAATCTGCTGGATGTGGCGGTGCTCGAACACGTTGAGGTCTATCGCGAGTTACAGGTTGGTACTGCGTTCCAAAAGGTCGATGAAATCCCGTTTGACTTCAATCGCCGGCGCATGTCGGTGGTGGTGGCCGAGCAGCATCAGCCCCATCTGCTGATCTGCAAAGGCGCGGTGGAAGAAGTGTTGGCAGTGTGCAAGCGCGTGCGTCACGGCGAGGCCGAGGAAGCGCTGACCGATGAACTGCTGGCACGGATTCGTCAGGTCACGGCCGAGCTCAACGAAGAAGGTTTGCGCGTTGTGGCGGTGGCCGCGCGCTCAATGCCGGCCGGTCGCGACACTTATAGCCTGGGCGATGAACAGGCACTGACGCTGATCGGTTACGTAGCGTTCCTCGATCCACCGAAAGAAAGCACCGCGCCTGCGCTCAAAGCCCTGGCTGCCCACGGTGTCGCGGTCAAAGTGCTGACCGGCGACAACGAACTGGTGACCGCAAAAATCTGCCGCGAAGTGGGCCTGGAGCAGCAAGGCCTGTTGATGGGCAACGACATCGAGCGCATGAGCGACGCCGAGTTGGCGGTGGCGGTAGAGACCACCAATGTCTTCGCCAAACTGACGCCGACGCACAAGGAACGCATCGTTCGTCTGCTCAAGGCCAATGGGCACGTGGTCGGTTTCATGGGTGATGGCATCAATGACGCGCCGGCGTTGCGTACCGCTGACATCGGTATTTCGGTGGACAGTGCGGTGGACATCGCCAAGGAAGCGGCCGACATCATCCTGTTGGAAAAGAGCCTGATGGTGCTGGAGGAGGGCGTGCTGGAAGGCCGTCGGACCTTCGCCAACATGCTCAAGTACATCAAAATGACCGCCAGCTCGAACTTCGGCAACGTGTTCTCGGTGTTGGTGGCCAGTGCGTTTATCCCGTTCCTGCCGATGCTGCCGATGCACCTGCTGGTACAGAACCTGCTGTATGACATTTCGCAGATCGCCATCCCGTTCGATAACGTCGATGACGAGATGCTGAAAAAGCCACAACGCTGGCAGCCGGCCGATGTCGGACGCTTCATGATCTTCTTTGGCCCGATCAGTTCGGTGTTTGACCTGCTGACGTTCGCCTTGATGTGGTATGTGTTCGATGCCAACACCCCGGACCATCAAACCCTGTTCCAGTCGGGCTGGTTCGTGGTCGGGCTGCTGACCCAGACGCTGATCGTGCACATGATCCGCACGCCGAAGATTCCGTTCCTGCAAAGCCGTGCGGCCATGCCGTTGCTGGTGATGACCGGGATCATCATGCTGGTGGGGATCTTTCTGCCAATGGGGCCGCTGGCGCATTACTTCAAACTTCAGGCGTTGCCATCGCTGTACTTTGTGTTCCTGCCGGTGATCCTGCTGGCGTACATGGCACTGACCCAGGCAGTAAAAGGCTTCTATATCCGCCGGTTTGGCTGGCAATAAGCTGCCAGGACCGCAGCCGATAAGCGGCACCCGTGCGCCGTGCTGGCGGCGGGTGTCATCGGTATCACAGCAAAAAAATTAAAAGTAGATGGAACTGTTGCTTTCAGAAAGGTCCTACAGAAACCCCGCGGCATTGCCCTTAGTCTCAGGCGCTCTTGATAAGGGTGGGCGAAAACGGCCGCACCGTCATTGTAGGGTCAATCAACCATGCCGAATAAATCGTTACGTATCCTGATCGCCGATGAGCAGCATTTTCATCGGATGAAAATCGAGCGCAAGCTGAATCAGCTCGGTTACTACCGAATTGCCCCCGTGCACTCCCTTGCAGAGATGCTCAGCGTTGTCGAATACGGCTGTGAGCCGTTTGATCTGGTGATCATCAATGCAACCTTGTGTACCGGGACCGGCCTGGACCTGGTTGCCTTCTGCCAGGACAACCAGCAGATCTGTCATACATTGATCTACGATGCCCAGAAAGCCGGCCTGCCCGCGTTGTTCGCCGTCCAGCAGCACAACGTGCGGATCAGCCAGGCGCGCGTACCGGACCAGGAAACCCTTGAAGGGCTGATGAGTCGCGTCGATATACCAGCTCACGGTTCCCGGCGTGGACACGCCCGGCAGCAGGGTGGTTTGCGCGCCTGAGCCACACGACCGTTGGTCTGAACTGTCAACTTTGACAGGTAGTTCCGCTCCGTTTCTTGTGCAACAGTCGTTGCGCAGCCGTTGTGTCAGCCTTGGCAAATGCCGTGGGCGGCACGCCGGGGTTTTTTGGGCGTTTCTACAGGAGTTGCCATGAGTTCAGCGCTGATCGTGGACGATCACCCGGTTGTTGTGGCCGCCGTCAAAATGCTGCTTGGGGCACTCAGGGATTCCGGCGACAGGGTGATGTTTCAGACCATTCTGGAGTCATCCGATGGTGCGGAGGCGCTGCAAACGATCCTCGCCCAGTCACCTGACCTGGTGGTGCTGGATCTGAATATTCCCAAGCTTGGCGGGCTGGAATTGCTGAGTCGTCTGCAGCGCGATCAATCACCTTCTCGGGTTGTGGTCTTCACGTCCTATGAGCCCAGGTTTTATGTCGACCGCTGCGTGAGAGCTGGAGGTTTGGGCTTCGTCTCGAAAACCAATGACCTGCAAGAGTTGCGTAAAGCCGTTCAGGCGTTGATGTCCGGTTACACCTATTTCCCTCGGCTGGACAGCAGCTCAGTGAGCCAGGACCCGCTGCAACTCAACGAACTGCAGATGATCGAGAAACTCTCCGATCGTGAACTGACCATCTTTCGGTATCTGGCGCTTGGTTTAAGTAACAAGGAGATCGCCGAGGTCATGTTCCTCAGTCATAAGACCGTCAGTACCTACAAAACCCGGTTGATCGCAAAGATCAACGTGCAGTCCCTGGTTTATCTGCGGGAATTCGCCAAACGTAATCAGCTGATCTGAATGCACATGAGCGTGCGAGCCTGGCTGGTGGCGGTGATGTTGTTCAGTTCATTCTGGTCGCTGGACAGCTTCGCCGCAAAACCACAGCTGCTGAAACTGCAAGGGCGTTCGGCCGTCGACGGTTACCAGGTCGAACTGGAAGAGGCCGACTGGCGCTGGCTGCGCGAGCAGGGCAGCTTGCGGCTGGGCGCTTCGGCGCCGGATTACGCGCCGTTCGAGGTCACCATCAGCGACACGTACCTGGAAGGCATCACCGCCGATTTTGCGGTCCTGCTCAGCCAGCTACTGCATATCCCGGTCGAGGTGAAACGCTACCGGTCCCGAGGCGAGGTGATTGCCGCGTTGAAGCAGGGCAATGTCGATCTGCTGGGCACCGCCAACGACTTTGAAGCGGCCGATCCGCAGCTGTTGATGTCGCGTAGCTATGCCGAAGACGCACCGGCCCTGGTCACCCGCACGGGCGATAGCGCCAGGCTGACAGCCGACCTTGCGGGTCAGCGGGTGGCGATGCTCGACCATTACTTGCGACCCGAAGCGGTCGAGGCGGTTTATCCCAAGGCACACTTGCAACTGTACGACTCGACATTGAGTGCCATCGGCACGGTGGCCTTCGGCGGCGCCGATGTCTACCTGGGAGACTCCATCAGTGCCAGCTACCTGATCAATAACAGTTACCTGAACAATGTGCAGCTGGCGGGATTTGCCCGGCTGGATGTCAACGCATTCGGTTTTTCAGTGAGTGCGGATAACCCTCGATTACGACGGATTATCGATACCGCGCTGGCGGTGATTCCCGTGCAGGAACGCATGATCATCCAGCGCCGCTGGAACGTCGGCAGCAGTTTCAGCGGTGCGCAACGCTTGCAATTGAGTGACAGCGAACAGCGCTGGCTGGATAGCCACCCATCGGTCAGGGTCGGGGTCATCGACAATTTTGCGCCGTTGTCCTTTTATGACGACAAAGGAGAGTTCAGAGGCCTCAGTGCCCAGGTCCTGGACCGGATCAGCCTGCATACCGGGCTGAAGGTCGAGTTCGTGCGCGGCCATTCGTTGTATCAGCAAATAGAGCAGGTCAAGCAAGGCGGGATCGACTTGCTGGCAGTCATTACCCCGAGTACCGAGCGCCAGGCAGAACTGCGTTTCACCCGACCGTATCTGATCAATCCCTTTGTCCTGGTCAGTGCAGGCGGCACCGGGGCCCCTGCGACGCTGGGTGACCTGGCCGGTAAGCGATTGGCGATCTATAGCGATCATGCGCTGCGCGAGTTCATTCTGGCGCGCGTTCCCGGCGTGCGCTTCGTT
Source organism: Pseudomonas sp. H3(2019) (assembly GCF_007713465.1). GTDB lineage: Bacteria > Pseudomonadota > Gammaproteobacteria > Pseudomonadales > Pseudomonadaceae > Aquipseudomonas. Next base: position 30,884 of record NZ_VMSG01000020.1, read on the forward strand.
GATGTGCAAACGCCCGCCCAAGGCATGGAACTGGTCGTCAAGGGGCAAGCCGATGCGGCAGTGAGCTCATTGATCATGGCGCGCTATCTGATTGCTCGGGAGTACCGTCACGCGCTGGATATCACCAGTACGGTCGGCACTGAACCTGCGCACATCAGCTTCGCGACCAACCGTGGAGCCCTTGAGCTCTACTCGATTCTGAATAAAGCCCTGTTAAGCATTCCCCCGGAAGAAATGGACGAGTTGGCCAATCGCTGGCGCAATGAACTGCCGGTGGATGACAGCTACTGGTCGCGCCACCGCACGTCCATTCTTCAGGGTTTTTTGGCTGCAGGACTGTTGTTGCTGCTGGCGCTGGGCTGGATTGCCTACCAGCGCAGCCTGATCCGCAAGCGCCAGCAATTGCTGCAACAGGTGCGGCAAGCCAGGGACGCGGCAGACGATGCCAACCGTGCCAAAACTACCTTCCTGGCAACCATGAGCCATGAAATCCGCACGCCAATGAACGCTGTGATCGGCATGCTCGAACTGGCGATGTTGCGTGCTGAAGAGGGCGTCACGGACCGTCTTTCGATTGAGGTGGCGTGGAATGCAGCGCAACAGTTGCTGGAGTTGATCGGCGACATTCTGGACATCGCGCGGATCGAGTCGGGGCATTTGTCCCTGACCCCGGAACGCGCGAATCTGTTGGTGCTGGTCGAGTCAGTGAGCAAGGTGTTCGAAGGTCTGGCGCGGCAAAAGAACCTGCTTTGGCAGGTCGAACTGGACGCCCATAGTGACTGCGATGTGGTGATCGACCCGATGCGTTTCAAGCAAATCGTTTCCAACCTGCTGAGTAACGCGATCAAGTTCACCCACACCGGACAGATCAGCCTGACGCTGCGGTCAGAGCCGGGTGCCGTTCACGGGTACCTGGCGATCAGCCTGCGTATCAAGGACAGCGGGATTGGCATCAGCGAGTTTGACCAGCAGCGATTGTTCAGTCCGTTTGTACAGGCCAGCAATAGCCCGCAGGATGGCCGCAGTGGCTCCGGGCTGGGCTTGCTCATCAGCCGTTCGCTGTGCGAGATGATGGGGGGGCGATTGCAATTGAGCAGCAAGCTGGGCGCTGGCACGCAAATCGACGTCAGCCTCGATGTACTGGCATTGCAGCCGCTGGCCGCGTCGCCGGTCGAGACTGCAGCGCCGGAGCGGGGGCACTCGTTAAACATTCTGGTGGTTGACGACTACCCGGCCAATCGCCTGTTGCTGGTACAACAACTGAGCCGTCTTGGGCACCGTGTGTCTGATGCCCAGGACGGTGAGCAGGGGCTTGAGTGTTGGCGTGAGGATACGTTCGACGTAGTGATCACCGATTGCTATATGCCGAACCGCAGCGGCTACGAGTTGACCATGGCGATTCGTGACGAGGAGCAGGCCAATGGGGACGTGCCTTGCCTGATTCTCGGTTTCACCGCCAATGCCCAGCCCGAAGAAAAGATCCGCTGCATGGAAGCCGGGATGGACGATTGCCTGTTCAAGCCCATCGGCCTGAAAGACCTGAGTGCCCGTCTGGCCGGTGTGACACCGGACACCAACACGCGACAACCGCTCGAAACGTTGCCGGTCAGCGCTGCCGAAATCGATCTTGGCAGCCTTGAACAACTGGCCGGCCCAGACCGTAGCCTGATCAATAAATTACTGACTGAGCTGGCCGCCAGTAACGCCGAGGACCTGGCACGGTTACAGGGCTTTTACCGCCAACGTGACCGCATGGGCTTGCGGGAGTTGGCCCATCGGATCAAGGGCGGCGCGCAAATGGTCAAGGCCCGGCGCCTGGTCCACTGTTGCGAACAGCTGGAAGCTGCCTGCGGCGAGCGCGATAACAACGTGTTGAGCCAGGCGGTGCAGGCCTTGCAAGACGCCATGGAGCGTTTAGCTCTGCACCTGGAGCAACGCTGAGCGGTTCTGCTCAATCCCAGTCGGGAGCGATACCTTTCGGGCTGGTCAGGCGCTGGCCGCGTTCGAGTCCGGCGATCAGCGCCATGTCCGCAGCGCTTAACGTCAGGTCGCGGGCCGCGAGGTTGCTGTCGAGGTTGGCGCGTTGGGTCGAAGACGGAATCACCGCGTAACCCAGCTGCATGGCCCAGGCCAGCGTGACTTGTGCCGGGGTCGCCTGATGTCGCTCGGCGATCTGTTGGATGACCGGGTCCTTCAGGACTTCGCCGTAGGCCAGGGTCATGTAGGAGGTGATCTGAATACCCTGGCTCTGGGCGAACTCGACCACTGTGCGGTTTTGCAGGTAAGGGTGCAGCTCGATCTGATTGGTCGCGATGTTGTCTGCGCCGACCGCGTCGATAGCTTGCTGCATGAGGTCGACGGTGAAGTTCGACACACCGATCTGCCGGGTCAGGCCCAGCGCTTTGGCTTCCAGCAGGGCGCCCATGAATTCGTGCACCGGCACCTGGTTTTCCGGGGACGGCCAGTGGATCAGTGTCAGGTCCAGGTAATCGGTTTTCAGTTTGCGCAGGCTTTCTTTCAAGCTGGCGATCAGTTGGTCCTTGGCGAAATTGGCGATCCAGATCTTGCTGGTGATGAACAACTCTTCGCGGGCAATGCCGCTGGCGGCGATGGCCTGGCCGACGTCGGCTTCGTTGTCGTAGATCTGCGCGGTATCGATCACCCGGTAACCGAGTTCAAGGCCAGTGCTCACCGAATCGATGACCACCTGGCCTTGCAAGCGAAACGTACCGAGGCCGAAGGCTGGAACAGACATGTGTGACTCCAAGGGTTGTGACAGGAATGGCCGCGAGTATCCCGGTCTGCATCCTTGAGAAAAACCGCTGTATCGGCAAAGCACTTTTTACTGAAAGTCACGAATCATGGAAGCAGTTGCATGCTTCCAGGCAACGGTCCGGTCGGATTACCGCAACCAGATGACCCACTACAACACCCTGACCAACAGCATGGCGTACACGGATTCTGTATACGCCACTCACTAACTGTGGGAGCGAGCTCGCTCGCGATAGCGGTCTGACAGTCACTGCATAAGTGCCTGTTCTACCGTCATCGCGAGCAAGCTCGCTCCCACATTGGTTTTGTGGTGGTGTGCGGGTAGCGTTCACCTCGCAATCAAACACTCCTACACTGTGCCAATCTGTGCGATCTTCACGCCATTGGTCTTGCTGGAGTTGCTTGATGTTGTCACTGCTCACCGATCACCCGCTGTTTTGCGCCCTGGCGCTGATTTTGCTCGACATCCTGCTGTGGCGGTTGGTCAGTGTCAGTCACTGGCAGTTGGTCGTGCGGGTGGTGATTTTTGCGTTGTTCAGCGCTGTGCTGTTCAACGAAGGCATGAACCCGATGGACGTGGCGCCCTGGCCGGAGAACGTGCCGTTGCACCTGGCCGCGACCGGATTGCAGATCGGTTGGTGGCTGTTTGGCGCGCGAACCCTGACGGTATTGCTCGGCACGGTGATGATGCAACGGGTCGGGCATACCGGCCGGCTGTTGCAGGATTTGCTCGGCGCGGTGATTTTCCTGATCGCGATCATTGCCGCCCTGGCGTATGTGCTCGATCTGCCGGTCAAAGGCGTGCTGGCGACTTCCGGCGCCCTGGCGATCATCGTCGGCCTGGCATTGCAGAGCACCCTCAGCGACGTATTTTCCGGCATCGTGCTCAACACCACCAAACCCTATCAACTGGATGACTGGATCTCCATCGACGGCACCGAAGGCCGGGTCACCGACATCGACTGGCGGGCCACGCGGCTGCAAACCTCACAGGGCAGCATGGCGGTGATCCCCAACTCGCTGGCGGCCAAGGCCAAGATCATCAACTTCAGCCGGCCGAGTGACATATTTGGTATTGCGATCAGCCTGCAACTCAGCCCCCATGCACGCCCGCATACGGTGATCGAAGCGTTGGAGCGAGCGATGCAGGGTTGCAGGCCACTGCTCAGCAAACCGGCGCCGAGCGTCTCATTGAAAAGCTCCACCGCAAGCGGCGTGGAATACGAAATCATCGGTTTCGTATCGTCTATGGGGCAAAAACGCGAGGTGCGTAATCTGCTGTTCGATCTGGCATTCCGGCATTTGCGCGCATCGGGCGTCAGCCTGTTGTCGACGGAAGAAACGTCGACACCGCTGAACCTTTCGCGACCACGGGCGTTGCTGGAAGCTTCGAGTATTTTCTCGACCTTGCGTCAGGAAGAAAAAGACACCTTCAGCCAGAACATGAAGCTCATCACCTTCCGCGCCGGGGAAATGATTCTGCCCGCCGGCGAGGTCAGTGATCACTTGTTCATCATCGAGTCAGGTGTGGTGTCGGTGGCCTTGAGCCGTGGCGGCAACAAGTTCGAAGCTGGGCGCATGGGGCCGAGCGAGGTGATCGGCGAAGCCGGGATTCTCTCGGATAAATCGGTGCCGGCGGACTTTACGGCCAAGACCTTCTGCACCCTGTACCGGATCGAAAAGGAATACCTCAAACCCTGTCTCGACGCCCGCCACGACATCAATCAGGCGATGCAGGCGCTGCTGGATTTCCGCTTGCACACCGCACAAACCCTGACTCAGGAAGTGCCGAAGGTGGTGGAGAAGAAGGGCTTTCTGCAGTGGTTGCGTAGCCGGGCTTAGCCCGTGACGACGCCTTCACATGATCGTTCCCACGCGGGAGCGTGGGAACGATCAGCGTGTTGGCGTGCTACTGCGGTGAATCAGGTGGATCGAGGTGATCCAGCGCTCGATTCACCGCCAACTCGGCCGGAGAAACGGTCGCGCCAAAAGACGGGCAGGTCAGTCATTGGCTACCTCAACTTCTGAATAATTGGCTATTTGTGCCAATGACCGGTGGCGCTAACGTAGGGCGCATCCCCACTTGCTACGGAGCTGACCATGCAATCTCGCGTCGATTTCTACACCGCCTCACCGGATGCCCTCAAAGCCATGATGGCCCTGGAAAACGCGGTGTCGAAACTGCCCCTGGAAAAATCGCTGATCGAGCTGGTCAAACTGCGTGCTTCGCAAATCAACGGCTGTGCCTTCTGCGTCGACATGCACACCGCCGATGCGCGCAAAGGTGGCGAGACCGAGCGCCGCTTGTACGCGGTGTCGGTGTGGCGCGAAGCGCCGTTCTTCACCCCGCGCGAACGGGCCGCCCTGGCCTGGACCGAATCGATGACCCTGATCAGCCAGACCCACGCCCCGGACGCCGACTACGAGCTGCTGGCCAGCGCGTTCAGCCCCAGCGAAATGGTCGACCTCACCGTGGCAATCTCCACCATCAATAGCTGGAACCGCCTGGCCGTGGGCTTCCGCAAGCTGCCGCAGGCATAAGCAACCGGCCCGGGCAGGGCACCGGCTGCACAGGCCGCCCTGCCGCCCTGCCGCCAAGGGAAATTGTGTTATATCCTGCGCGCCCGAAACGGACCGATAGCGAACAGGACGACGCATGCTCAAATGGATAGGCAAGGTATTGGGTGGGGCCAGCGCAACGCCGGCCGCAGCGGCGAGCAACGTGCCGGGCAATGTCTGGCTGCAGCGCCTGCAGACCTACCTCGAACCCCTTGACCACTTGCCCGATAACGGCGGCCGCGCCGGCCTGGCCGAGGCGATCCTGACCTATGTGCGCCAGGGCGATGGGCCGCAGGTCCTGGCCGAACTGGGCCAGCGCTACGCCGTCGCCAACTACCTCCACATATTGAGCGGGCACGAGTGCCGGGGCGGCAGCCTCGGGCCGCAGCTGTATCACGATCTGACCGATGTCGACCCGGCCCGGCTGTTGCGCTGGGCGCGGGTGCTGCAAGCCTGTCCGGCACGCCGCTTCGGCATCACCATGGCCGACGGCAGCCATTGGCCGGAGCTGCTCCTGACCCACAGCGTCGAGCTGTTGCGCGACCCGCAGACCGACGAAACCCGCATCGTCCAGCGCATCAGCGCACCCTTGATGGAAACCCTGCTGCTGGAGGCGCACTTGCCGCCCTCGGCACTGCTGACCGCGTGTTTCAGCGGCTCGAATGACGCCTACCGTCATGGCTACGGCATCTACCTGGCGCCCTATATGGACGGCTATTCGCAGTGGGTGCTGCGCCATGTCGAGGCGCTGCGGCCGTTGCTGCTGGCGGGGGACATGTACCTCAAGCACCAGGTCCTGAACCTGATGAGCGACCTCGATCCGCCGGTCATGACCGCCATGGCCGGTGAGCTGTGTGAAATGGCCTGTGGCGGCAATCGCGAAGTGCGTGAACAGGCGGCTCCGCTGCTGCTCAAGTGCCAGCGCGGCGCCCTGCAACCCCTGACCCTGATGATCCAGGGCGGCAAGCCCGAGCAGCGCGCCCATGCCCTGCGCCTGCTGTGGGCCCTGGCCAACCAGTTGGTTGACCTGCCCCTGCGCGCCGAGGCCAAGGCCCTGGCCGAAGCCGACCGTGCGGCCTCGGTGCGCGGCCTGCTCGCTGAGTGGGACGCCGAGCCTGCCCACGAGCAGGGGCCGGTCCGCTACAGCGGCCCGGTGATTGACTGGGCGGTGGTGCTGACCCCTGAACGCCTGGAAGTCGTCGACCAACTGTGGGCCGACCTCAATCAGCTGATTGACCGGCATAACGAGAGCAACATCGAGTACTACGCCGCCCACCCGGAGAAAAAAACCGCCGGCAAGCCGGAGCTGTGGCCCAACTACAGCGTCGCAGCCCTGAACCAGCTCAAGGCGTTTTTGGCCTCGACCGAGGTGGTGCCGCCGGCGTCCCGTGATCTGCCGCAAGACCATAGCGAGTACTTTTCCCGCTCGGCGATGCAGGCCTTCGCCGACAGCGATGAGTTGACGGGGGTGATGGCGTTCAAGGTCCTGGATTTCTGCAACGCTCTGGACAGTGGCGAGGGCCGCCTGAGCCACATCAGCTGTCGCGCGTTGGAGCAAGCCTATCAACAGGACGACTCGCTGAGCCTGATGGCCCTGGCGCAGATGCTCGAGGACCGTGGCCGCAACGGCGACAGCCTGCTGCAGGATTGCTTCAATGGCGGGTTCGCCGAGGGTTGGGATGCCGACGCGGTGGTGCCGTATTTTGCCCTGCACCAGGGCTGGCTGGAGCAGGCGCTGGCGGCCCTGGAGGTGTATCACACCGACGCGTTGTATGCCGCGGTGGTCAAGATGGCACCGCCGCCCGCATCGTTGATCAACCGCCTGTTCGAGATCGCCCTAGGCTCCAACCAGGGTGAGCGGGCCCTGGCCCAGCGCGCCCTGGAACAGCTGCCGGGCAAGGAGGCGCACCTGATTGCCGCCCTCGGCTCGGGCAAGTCCGAGGTCCGGCTGCTGGCCACCAAATGGCTCGGCAACCTGGGCCACCAGCCGGCGATCCCGGCCCTGGAACAGGCCCTGAAAAAGGACAAGAACGACGGCGTGCGCACCGCCATGATCGAAGCTCTGGAGCAAATGGGCCAGCCGGTGGAGCAGTACCTGGACCGCGAGCAATGGGTCATCGACACCAGCAGGGCCATGGCCAAGGGCGCGCCCAAGGACCTGGCATGGTTCCCGTGGGACGCCTTGCCCGAATTGCGCTGGGCCGATACTCAGGAGCCGGTTCCGGCCCTGGCGGCCCAGGGGCTGCTGGCCCAGGCGGTCAAGCTCAAGTCGGCGCAGCCGGGGGCGTTGCTGCGGCGCTTCTGCGGGATGTTCGAGGCCCGCGGCCGCGAGCGTTTCGGCCAGTTCGTGCTGGACACCTGGCTGGCCGAAGACACCCGGCCGATCCCGCTGGAGCAGGCCCAGCAGTTGGCCGAGCGGCATGCAACGAGCACCCTGTTTTTCATCCAGCGCTACCCGGACGACTACAAGGACAGCCCGCACCTGGGCAAGAGCCTGGACGAGCTGAGCGCGAGCTTCCTGCCGCGTTTCATGCGCCAGCCCCAAGGCTCGGCGGCGGCCAGCAAAGGCTTGCTGGCGGTGGTGGCGGCCTGCGCCGGGGCTGATGCAGCGGCGCCGGCCGGGCGTTACCTCAAGGAGTTCTATGGCACCCGCGCGTCCCAGGGCAAGGCGCTGATCGCCATGCTGGCCTGGATCGAGCACCCGTCCGCGACCCAGTTGTTGCTGTCCATTGCCAGTCGCTTCCGCACCGCAGGCTTTCAGGAAGAAGCCATCCTGCAAGCCAAGGCCCTGGCCGAACGCAACCACTGGACTCTGGCCCAGCTGGCGGACCGCACCTTGCCTTCGGCCGGCTTCGACGAGCACGGCCTGCTGGAGCTGAGTTACGGCGAACGGTTGTTCAGCGCGCGCTTGCTGGCCGACTTCAAGATCGAGCTGTACAACCCCGACGGCAAGAAAATCGCCGCCTTGCCCGACCCGCGCCAGGACGACGACGCCGACGAAGCCAAGGAGGCGAAGAAGCAGTTCGCCAGTGCCAAGAAGTCCCTGGCCAGCATCGTCAAGCAGCAGACTGAGCGCCTCTACGAAGCCCTGTGCACCGGCCGCGAGTGGCCGTACGCCGACTGGCAGCGTTACCTCAACCAGCACCCGATCATGCGCCGGCTGTTGCCGCGCCTGGTCTGGGTGCAGGTCGAGGGGGACCGGGTACTGGCCAGCTTCCGCCCGCTGGACGATGGCAGCCTGACCGATTGCGAGGACAACCCGCTGACCCTGGCCGACGGCGCCCAGGTGCGCCTGGCTCATGACTCGCTGCTGGGCGCCGAGGAACTGCTCCAGTGGCAGCAGCACCTGGTGGACTACGAAGTGACGCCGCTGTTCCAGCAGTTGGGCAAGGGCGTCTATCAGTTGCCCGAAGGGCAGGGCGACGCCCATTCCATCGAGGACTTCAAGGGCCACCTGCTGGAAGCCTTCGCCCTGCGCGGCCGCGCGCTGAAGCTTGGCTATACCCGGGGCGCGACCGAGGATGCCGGCTGGTTCTACACCTATGAAAAGTCCTTTGTCAGCCTCGGGCTGTCGGCCGATATCCGCTTTACCGGCAACCCGCTGCCGGAGAGCAACCGCACCGTGGCCCTGGTCGACCTGACGTTCTACCGCGGCCGCTACAGCATGCCCCTGGCCGAGGTGCCGACGATTCTGCTCTCGGAGTGCTACCACGACCTGCGCTCGATCGCCGCCCAGGGCACAGGGTTCGACCCGGACTGGGAAAAGAAAAGTGAATACTGAAAGCCTGGCACGCCACCTTAAAGGACCACGCCCATGACCCCTGCGCCTGGCGCAATGCTCAAGGCTCCGGCCGAACAGGCCCACGCCGCTGAACTGGTGCGCCTGCAACAGCACGACAGCGGCCCGCGCCCCATCGGCTGGCGCCTGTCACCGCGCGCGGTGCGCGGGTTTATCCTCGGCGACGGGGCGTTGCAGGTGCGGCGCAAGTTCTATGGCGACGATGCCCTGATCGACCGCTGCATCGTGACCCTGATGAGCAACCGTGGGTTGATGCTGGTGGGCGAGCCGGGGACCGCCAAGTCGATGCTCTCCGAGCTGCTGGCGGCGGCGATCTGCGGCCAGTCGTTGTGCACGGTGCAGGGCACGGCCGGGACCACCGAGGAACAGATCCGTTATTCGTGGAACTACGCCTTGCTGCTGGCCGAAGGCCCGACCCAGCGCGCCCTGGTGCGCGGCCCGATGTATGAGGCGATGCGCAGCGGCAGCCTGTGCCGGATCGAAGAAATCACCCGCATGCAGCCCGAGATCCAGGACAGCCTGATCAGCCTGCTCTCGGACAAAGTGCTGCACGTGCCCGAACTCAAGGGCGAGGAGGCCACGGTGTTTGCCGCGCCGGGGTTCAATATCCTGGCCACCGCCAACCTGCGTGACCGGGGCGTGCATGAGATGTCCAGCGCCCTCAAGCGCCGCTTCAACTTCGAAACCGTGCGCCCCATCGGCGACCGGCGCCTGGAAACCCAGCTGGTGCGCGAGCAGACCGAAGCCTTGTTGCAACAGGCCCAGGTCAAGGTCGACTTCAGCCCTGACGTGCTCGAACTGCTGGTGACCGCGTTCAACGACCTGCGCTATGGTGCCACCGCCGAAGGCACGGTGCTGGAGAAGCCCAGCGCGGTGATGTCGGCCGCCGAAGCGGTGGCAGTGGGGTACGCCGCCAGCCTGGATGCCCACTACTTCGGCAACGGCGTGGTCGGCGGCGAGCATATTGCCCGGCAACTGATCGGCACCGTGCTCAAGGACAACCCCGAGGACGGCGGCAAGCTGCGCCACTATTTCGACGTGGTGGTGCGCCAGCGGGCCCAGCGCCAACCGCAATGGCAGCGGGTGCTCGAGGCGCGGCGTGAGCTTGATCGCTGATGCGTCCCTGGCCGGCACCGGGCTAGACAGCGCCAGCCTGCGCGGCTTGGGCCAGAGCCTGGCCAGCGATGAGTTGATTGTGTTTGCCGTGCGCCACCACAGCCCCGGTTGCGCCTGGCAATTGCAGCAACTGTTCGCCAGCCATCCGCCGAGCGTGGTGCTGGTGGAAGGGCCGCGGTCCTTCGACCCGTTGCTGCCGCTGCTGGTACACCCCGAAGCGCAGATGCCCCTGGCGATCTATACCTACGCCGTGGGCGGCGCGGCGGCGGATTCGCGGCGCGCGGCCTATTACCCGTTCTGTGACTATTCGCCGGAGCTGGTGGCCCTGCGCGCCGCAGCGGCCCAGGGCATTCCCGCACGCTTTATCGACCTCGACTTTGCCGAGCAATGCGCCCTGGAGGCGTCGCCGCCCGAGGTGGAACTCCGCCAGGATTCGCTGCTCGACGAGGGTCATTACCGGCGCAGCGAACACCTGCAACGCCTGGCCAGCCAGCTGGGCTGCCGCGACCACGAAGAACTCTGGGAGCACCTGTTCGAGGTGCCGGCTACCCAGGGCGATTGGCCCGAGCATCTGACTCGGGTCGCGGCCTATTGCCAACTGGCGCGCCTGGATTGCAGCCACGACGAGCTGCACGCCGACGGCACCCTGGCCCGTGAGGCGGAAATGGCCTGGCATATCCAGCAGGCCCTGGCCGCCCGGCGTCCGGGAGAGGGGCCGGTGCTGGTGGTGGTCGGTGGCTTGCACGCGGTGGCGCTGCCGGGCTTGCTGGCGACCGGGGTCGAGCGGCCGGCCATCAGCCGCGCCGGGCTGACCGATGAAGCCAGCGCGCTGATCCGCTACAGCTTCGACCGCCTGGAGCGCCTCAATGGCTACGCCGCCGGCATGACCGCGCCGGCCTGGCACCAGCGGCTATGGCATGCCCAGCTCAAGCACCCGCAACGCAGCGCGCAGGCCCCGGCTCGGCCTCGGCAGGCAGCGGCCCTGGAGCTGTTGTTCGAGGTCGCGGAAAAACTCCGCGAGCAGGACGTGGAGCTGCCTTTGCCGACCCTCACCGCCGCCTACGAACAGATGCTGCGCCTGACCACCCTGCGCGGGCGCGATGCGCCGATCCGGGTGGATGTCGACGACGCCATCCTCAGTTGTTTTATCCAGGGCGATGCCGACGCCGACGGCGTCCGGGTGCGGCAAGTGGCCCGCGCCTGTTTCACCGGCCAGGCCCTGGGCCGGGTGCCGCCCGGGGCCGGCACGCCGCCGTTGGTCAAGGACGTGGAGTACCGTGCCCGGCGCCAGCGCCTGAAGCTGCACGACTCGCAGCCGCGCCGGGTGGTGCTGGACCTGTACCGGCGCGCCGAACACCGGCGCAGCAGCCAGTTGCTGCATGGCCTGCTGTTGTTGGGCATCCCCTTTGCCTGGCGCACCGGCGGCCCGGATTTTGTCGGCGGCCACGGTTTGCATCTGCTCCAGGAACACTGGGAGTACGCCTGGACGGCCAGCACCGAAGGTGCGCTGGTGGAAGCGTCGGTGTATGGCGCGACCCTGCCCCAGGCGGTGGCCAATCGCTTCGCCCAGCGCCTGGGGCAACAGGCAGGCGACGGCGTGGCCGATGCCCGGGGCGCGGCGGCGCTGTTGGTGCAGGCCTGTGTGCTGGGGCTGCATGAGCAGTTGGCCACGCCCTTGCAGCGCTTGGCGGAAGCCATTGGCGCCGACCCGGTATTCGCCTCGCTGGTGGCGGCCACGGCCAGCCTGTCGCTGCTGCTGGAGTCCCGCGAGCCGTTGCAGGCCGCGCACCTGCCGGGCTTGCCGGGGTTGCTGCGCAGTGCCTATCAGCGCGCCACCTACCTCGGCGCCCAGGGCGTGAGCGAGGCCGAGGCCACGGGCCATGTGGCCTGCCTGGTGCAGTTGCGCGAATTGCTGGCCGGGGCCGCGGGTGCGGAGCTGGATCAGGCGTTGTACTGGGCCCTGGTCAGCCAGTTGCACCAGCAGCCCAACCTGCTGTTGCGGGGTGCCTGTGCCGGCTTGCTGTACCTGGCCGGGCGCTTGTCCGAAGCACAACTGGCCACTGAACTGGCCGGGCACCTGCATGGCCTGCGTCAACCCCAGGAAGCCGTGGCCTACCTGCGCGGCTTACTGTCCACCGCCCGCGAGAGCGCCTGGCAGATCCCCAGTCTGCTAGAGGTGCTGGACCAATTGCTCAACCAGTGGGGCGAGGCGCAGTTTGTCGCCTGCCTGCCGGAGCTGCGCCTGGCCTTTGCCGAAATGACCCCGCGTGAAACCGACCGTATCGCAACCCGAGTCGCCCAGTTGCATGGCGCCGATGATCTGGGCCGGCTACGCCATGCAACGCTGCATGCCGATCAGGTCCAGGCCAACCTGCGCCTGTCGCAAAGCCTGGCCCTGGTGTTGCAGGGCGACGGCCTCGACCCCTGGATGACGCCATGACCCCCCTCGAACGCTGGCGCCTGGTGCTGGGCAAATACGCCGATAAACCTCTGCGTGACGCCGCCGGCGGTGCCGGGCTGGAAGGCCAGGCGGCGCGCATGGACGTGGCACTGGAATACCTCTACGGCCGTGAATACCAGGGCCGGGGCCTGCGCGAAGACGCTCGCGCCGGTTCCCTCGACCCGACCCAATTGACCCTGGTGACCTGGCTGGGTGAGGTGCGCGAGCTGTTCCCGGTGGACACCGTGGAGGTGATCGAGCAGCACGCCCTGGACCGCTACGGCCTGACCGAGCTGGTCACCGACCCCCAGGCCCTGGAGCGCCTGGAACCCAATCAACAGCTGCTGCGCACCTTGCTCGCCCTGCGCGGGCACTTGCAGGGCGATGTGCTGGTGATGGTGCGGCGCATCATTCGCCAGGTGGTGGAAGAGATTCGCAAGCGGCTGGAGCCGCAGGTGCGCCAGGTGCTGTCCGGGCGCCTCTACCGCCAGCGCCATTCCCCCATGGCCGTGGCCCGCAATTTCGATGCCCTGGGCACCCTGCGGCGCAACCTCAAGCACTACGATGTCGAACGCCAGCAGCTGGTGGTGGAGAAGCTGTTTTTTTTCCAGCGCAACAGCCGGCGCCTGCCGTGGGACATCATCCTTTGCGTGGACCAGAGCGGGAGCATGGCCGACTCGGTGATCCACAGCGCGGTGATGGCCGGGATTCTCGCCGGGCTGCCGGCGCTGCGGGTCAAGGTGGTGGTGTTCGACACCGACGTGGTCGACCTCAGCGAGCACGCAGGCGACCCGGTGGAAACCCTGATGCGCGTGCAACTGGGGGGCGGCACCGATATCGGCAAGGCCCTGCGCTATTGCAGCCAGTTGCTGGAAAACCCCCAGCGCACGGTGCTGGTGCTGGTCAGTGATTTCTATGAAGGGGCATCGCCCAATGAGCTGCTGCGCACCGTCAAGCAACTGGCCGAGGCTCGGGTGACCCTGCTCGGGCTGGCCGCTCTCGACGAACAGGCCAACCCCGATTACGACCGGCAGATGGCCACCAGCCTTGCCGCCAGCGGCATGCAGATCGCCGCCCTGAGCCCGCAGCGCCTGGCCCACTGGCTGCTCAAGGTGATCTCATGAGCCTGCGCCCGGCGCTGCTGGCGCAACTGCTGAGTTTTGACGACGAAGCCTTTGTTGCCCTGGCCAATCGCGGCCTGTTGCGCCGCGCCTATAAAGATTTGGAAAGCAACCCGCCACGGCTGCTGGAGGAGGGCACGGAGCACTTGCTGCTGGAGTGCGGCCCTTATCAACTGCGCTTTGATCAGCGCGGGCCGGCCTTTGCCCAGTGCAGTTGCCCGGCCAGCGGCGTGTGCCAGCACATCCTGGCCTGCGCCCTGGGCTTGCGCGAGATTTTGCCCGAGCAGGGCCCGCCGCTGGCGCCTGGAGCCGAGCCAGAACCCGCGCCGGATCAGCGTCAGGCGCTGTTGAACAGCTTGCTCGCGCTGCCCCATGCCGAGTTGCTCAAGCATGGGGGCAAGCCGGGTTATCGCTGGGCCTGGCAGTTCGTCATGGACCTGGATCTGGAGCAGCAGCTGCACCTGAGTGGCGAGCACAACCTGACCCTGACCCTGGGCACGCCACCCCTGACCCTGCGCTATATGGGCGGCCCCCTGGGCGGCATGCTCGCCGACCAGCGCAGCGGCGCCCTGGAGAAGTACCAGGTAGCGGCGGTGCTGGCGCTGCGCCGCCTGCAAGGGTTGGAGCTGATCGCGCCCGACCCCCTGGGCGGCGCCAATGCCGAGTCGAGCCCGACCCTGCGGGAGGCCACGCGCAGCCGTTTGCGCCAGGGCGCGCGGCAGTTGCTGGAAGAGTCGGTGGCGGTGGGCCTGACCCATTTGTCCCAGGCCATGCAGCAGCGCTACGTGACCCTGGCGGTGTGGGCCCAGGGCGCCGATTACCCGCGCCTGGCCCTGTCGCTGCGGCGCTTGGCGGATCAGGTGCAACTGCTGCTGGAGCGGGCGGCCGGGGCCGATGGCCAGCGCCTGTTCGATGAACTGAGCCGCTGTTATGCCTTGCTCCAGGCCTTGGCCAGCGCCGCGCAACGTGGCGAAGAGCCGGCGCGCCTGCTGGGCCAGGCGCGCAGCCAGTACACGCCGTCGACGGCCCTGGAACTGTGGGGGCTGGGCGCCAATGCCTGGCGCTCGGCGTCCGGTTACCAGGGCTTGAGCCTGGTGTTCTGGAGCCCGGCGCAGCAGGGTTTTTTGTCCTGCACCGAGGCCCGGCCCGAGCGGCAACGCGGCTTCAACCCGTTGCTGCGCTACCGCAATCCGGGCCCCTGGAGCGGTCTGCTGTCGCCGGCCCATGCCAGCGGCCGGCGGCTGTCGTTGATGGGCGCCCAGGTCAATGGCGACGGGCGCCTGTCGGTGGCCGAGTCGGTACAGGCCGCAGTGCTCGAGCCATTGACCGCGGCGCAGTGGCAGCAACTGCCGGCCGCAGCGGATTGGAGCGCCTTGCTCCTGGCGCGTTCGGCCCAGCGCCGCAGCCTGCTGACCCCGGCGCGGCCGATGAACGACTGGGCGTTGTTGCAGCCGACCGCCGTGGGGACAGTGCAGTTCGACAGCACACGCCAGACCCTGGTCTGGCCGCTGCACGACCATCAGGGCGCGACCCTGTGGGTCGAATTGCGCTATTCGGCCTACACCCGGCACGCCATCGGCCGGATCGAGCAAGTGGCTGGCGAACCCTGGATCGAGGGTTCACAACTGGTGGCGCGGGTCTATGAACACGCGGGCAGGCTGATTGCCGAGCCCTTGAGCCTGATTCGAGCCGATGCCGCCCCAGGCCAGCCGTTGCTCGATGCGCTGCATTTCGATCTGGCACCTGCCACTGCGACGCCGCTGGCGGCTGTGGATGAGACACTGGACGCGCCGGTGCAGGAGGTGTTGCTGCCGAGCTGCCACCTGCTGCCGGAGTTCGCCGGCTGGTTGTGCCAGCAGGCCGAGCGCGGGGTGGACCCGCAAGTGGCGTCGGGTGTCGACCAGGCCTTGCAGCAGCGCGGCCTGACCCTGCGCGCGGCGGGCTACAGCGCCTTTGAACGCATGGCGCCGGAGGCCGGGGTGCCGGCGCGGCTGATCATTGCCCACTACCTGTGCCTGCAATACCAGCACTTGCAGGCCGCCGGTGGCGACATTCCAGCCAGTTGAAACGCCTCAGTGATCGGCCACGGGCGCCGTGGGCGGTGCCACCTTGCGCATCAGTGGCACCATGGCGGTGGCGACGATAAAGCACAGCATGATCATCAAAAACGCATCGCCATAGGTTTGCGTCTGCGCTTCGCGGTAGGTCAGCAGCCACAGTTGGTGCAGGCTGGCCGTCACGCCCGCGTCGCCGTTCTGACCCAGGGCGGCGAAGTTGCTGCCGACCTGTGACAGCCACTGGTTCATCGCTTCATTGCTGCTGTTCAGGTGCTCGGCCAGTCGTGTGAAGTGCAGGTTGGTGCGGTCATTGAGGATTGTTGCGCAGGCTGCGATGCCGATCGCGCCACCGAGGTTGCGCATCAGGTTGAACAACCCCGAAGCATGCTTCAACCGCGCCGGGGCCAACCCGCCCAGGGTCAGCGTCACCGCCGGTGGTACCGCCAATTGCTGGGCAATTCCGCGCAAGGCTTGCGGCAGTATCAATTCCCTGGCGCCCCAGTCATGGGTGATCGGGCTGAAGTCCCACATCGACAACGCGAACAGCCCAAGGCCGGCCATCATGATCCAGCGCAGGTCGACGCGGTTG
Source organism: Pseudomonas sp. H3(2019) (assembly GCF_007713465.1). Lineage (GTDB taxonomy): Bacteria > Pseudomonadota > Gammaproteobacteria > Pseudomonadales > Pseudomonadaceae > Aquipseudomonas. The sequence continues at coordinate 47,337 of NZ_VMSG01000020.1, forward strand.
GCCAGAAAGGCATACAGCGGAATCGCCATGATCTGGAACACCCCGGTGGAAAACACCGCCAGACCAATGTCCAGTGCGCCATACCCGCGTACCCGACCGAGAAACAGCGGCGTCAGGTAAATGGTCGCGAACAGGCCAATCCCGGTAACGAATGAAAAGAAGCAGCCGAGGGCAAAGTTGCGGTCTTTCAGCGCCCGCAGATCAACGATCGGGTTGGCCACGTGCAAGCTCCGGCCAATGAACGCCAGGCCCGCCAATCCCGAGATCCACGCGGTGATCAGAATCGTCTGGTCGCTGAACCAGTTCCAGCGCGGACCTTCTTCCAGGGTGTACTCCAGGCACCCGAGAAACAGCGCCATGAACAGCATGCTCAGGTAATCCGCACCCTTGAGCAGGGACAATTCCGGCTGGTCGATTTTCACCAGCATCGGTACCGCGACGGCGACGAAAACCCCCGGCACCAGGTTGATGTAGAACAGCCAGTGCCAGGACGACACGTCGGTGATCCAGCCGCCAATCACCGGCCCCAGGGTCGGCGCCAATGAGGCCACCGCACCGATGGTCGCGGCGGCGATGACCCGTTGTTTGCCGCTGAAGAAAAAGAACGCGGTGGTGAACACCAGCGGGATCATCGAGCCGCCAAGAAAACCTTGCAGGGCCCGGAAGGCGATCATGCTCTGGATGTTCCACGCCGCGCCGCAGAGCAGGCTGGCGAGGGTGAAACCGACTGCCGAAGCGCAGAACAGCCAGCGGGTGGAAAATACCCGCGACAACCAACCGGACAGCGGAATCACGATAATTTCGGCGATCAGGTAGCTGGTCTGCACCCAGGCGGTTTCGTCGGTGCCGGCCGAAAGTCCGCCGCCGATGTCACGCAGCGAGGCCGAAACAATCTGGATATCCAGCAGCGCGATGAACATGCCGATGCACATCGTGGCGAAGGCAAACACTTTGGTCGCCGTCGCCATGTTCGCGGCATTGAATGGTTGAGCCTGGGCGGTGAGGGCGCGGCTCATGGTGCGTTGGCCTGGGTTATGGCAACGGTCGTTTCCCTGGGCGCGGTTTTGGTATCAACCGATGCGGTCACCGACAACCCCGGACGTAATTGGCCGAGTACGCCGTCGGCCGGATCCAGGAGGATGCGCACCGGCACCCGCTGGACGATTTTGGTGAAGTTGCCGGTGGCATTTTCTGGCGGCAACACACTGAACTGCGCACCAGTGGCCGGCGCCAGGCTGTCCAGATGACCATGGAATTCGCGGCCCGAAAGCACGTCGGCGTGAATGCTCACGCGCTGCCCCGGCACCATGTGCGCCAGCTGATCTTCCTTGAAGTTGGCATCGACCCACAGTCCGCTGGCCGGTACCACCGAGAGCAATTGCGAACCGGCCTGGGCGTAAGCGCCGACCCGCGCCCGGCGGTTGCCGATCACCCCGTCGACCGGTGCGCGCAGTTCGGTGTAGCCGAGGTTCAGCTGGGCCAGATCCCGTTCGGCGCGCGCCTGCATCAACGCAGCCTTGGCTTGTTGCTTGCGGGTAGCGATCACGTCCAGCTGCCGTTGCGTTGCGAGCAACTCGGCCTGTGCCCGGGCACTCTGCGCTTGAGCCGTCTTGAAGGTGGCATCGGCGCGTTGCGCACTTTCCACCGACACCGCATTACTGCCGACCAGTTTTTTGTAGCGGGCATTGTCATCCCGCGAACGGGCAGTTTCCGCGCCTGCGGCGTCGATCCCGGCACGCGCCTGGCCGATCACCGCGTGTTGCAATTGCTCGGTGGCGTCGAGGTTGGCCAGCAGGGCTTCTTCCGCTGCCACGGCCCCTTCGGCTTTGTCCAGGCTGGCGCGGTAGTCGCGTGAATCGAGGCGTACCAGCAGGTCGCCAGCCTTGACGCGCTGGTTGTCGGTTACCAGCACTTCTTCGACGTAACCGGCGACCTTCGGCCCGATGACGGTCACGTCGCCACCGATGTAGGCGTCGTCGGTTTCTTCGATGAAGCGGCCACTGGTCCACCAGTGCGAACCGTAGAGGGCGATCAACACCAGAGCGACAACGCCCGCAGCTGTCAGCAGTAAACGTTTGAGCAAAGGAGGGCGCACAGGTTTCACAGCAAGGGAAGGATCTACGGCGTTCAGGCTGGTCATGGCAATACCCTATGGGATATCAGTCGTTATTACGGACGTAATATGACGCTAGTAATATTTTCTTGCAATTGAATTTTCCGGCCACTCGTCGGTTGCCGATGACTATTTGAAATACGCGCCAGGCGTCTTGCCGGTCATGGCCTTGAAAAAGGCGATGAACACGCTGTCGCTGGCAAAGCCCAGTTCAAAAGCGCTGTAGCTGATGTTGCGGCCGGTCGCGAGCAGTTCGATGGCGCGCATCAGTCGCCACTGCTGTCGCCATTGCTGATACCCCATGCCGGTTTCCCGCTGGAAAATCCGCCCGATGGTTTTGCTGCTGGCGCCGACCATCGTCACCAGTACCTGCAATGGCGGTGGCAGTTGATCGGGGGCGTTCAGCAAGGGTGCCAGGCGTCTGTCCTGAGGCAAGGGCAGCAACATCGGCTGGTGGATGGCTTCGCGGATTTCACTCAGGCACAGCCCCAGCAAATGCATGAACTTGCCGTGACGCCAGTCGGTGTTGAAAGGGGCCATGGCAATCGGCTCCAACACCGCATGCAGCAACGGGCTGACTTCGATCACGCAGACGTGATGGGGTAATTGAGTCGAGAGTTGTGGTGTCAGGTAAATGGACCGGTAATCAACGCTGTGTTGCATCACCGCACGATGTCTCACCCTGGGCGCAATCCACGCCGCGCGCGAGGGGGGTAGCAGGCAGAGTTGCCCGGCCAGAGTGATCCGGGTGCAGCCCTGGCGGGTGAACAGCAATTGCCCGCGCTCATGCTGGTGCAGCCCCGAGTCGTGGTCGCCCAGGTTTGCGGCAATGCCGATGACATCGGCCTCATGAGCGTCCGGGTCGAAGGGTGTCTGTGCTTCAAGCCAGGCCATGAAGTTGTCCGATTTCAGTGGTTTATTGTCCGGATCAGGATAATACGTCAGTGACGGCTTCTTAAACTCATCGCCAGTCTTTCAGGTGAGCAAGCCGTGATGAATTCAAACAACCTGTTGCGCTTGGCCATTGCCTTGCTGATGTTCGGGCAGATAGCACAAACCCTCTACAGTCCGGCGCTGGCCGATATCGGTCAGGCATTCCGGGTGACGCCTGCCGCTGCCGCACAGCTTCTGTCGGTGTATTTCCTGGCGTTCGCCGCTGGCGTCGTGGTGTGGGGACGGGCCTGTGATCACATCGGTCGACGACCGTCGATGCTTGGTGGTCTGGCGTTATATGCCTTGGCCACGGTGATGGCGCTGAGTGTCAGTACCTTCAGTAGTCTGCTGGTGGCGCAAGCGCTAGCGGCCTTCGGTGCTGCAGTCGGTTCGGTGGTGACGCAAACCCTGTTGCGCGACCGCTTCAATGGTCCGGATCTGGCCCGAGTGTTTTCGGTGGTGGGCATGGCCCTGGCCATCAGTCCGGCGTTGGGCCTGTTTGTCGGGGCGAATCTGGTCAGCGGGTTTGGTTATCGAGGCGTGTTGGTTTGTCTGCTGACGCTGGCATTGATCCTGTTCGGCTGGAGTGCCTGGAGCTTACCGGAAACCCGATCGGCCAACGTCTCGACACCCCCGTTGTTCGGGACCTTGCGGCAGATGCTGCAAGACCTGGCGATCTGGCGAGCGGCGTTGTTAGTGGCGGTGTTCAACATCGCGCTGTTCAGCTATTACAGCCTGGGGCCCTTCGAGTTTCAGCGATTGGGACTGGGCCCTGAGTTGTTCGGCTATAGCGGTGTGGTTCTAGCACTGGGATCAGGCCTGGGGGCGGGGTTGAACAAACACTTGCTCAAACGCGGCGTGAAGGGCACGCAATTGATCGTCATCGCGGCCATCGCGGCATTGCTCGGCGCGCTGGGGGTCCAGGGATTGCGCGAAAGTGTCTGGTTCATCGCGCCGATGCTGCTGGTGGTTCTGGCATTCGGGATGGCGATTCCGAACATTCTCGGCTCAGCGTTGACCGGTTATGGCGATCGGCTGGGCACCGCCGGTGCGTTGTTTGGCTTGATGTATTACCTGCTGATCGGCGCTGGACTGATGCTCGCGGCGTGGAGCCAGGCCTTGGGTTGGACGCTGTTGATCTGTGCTGTGCTGGCGGTGTTCTTGAGCGGATGTAGGCGGCGCACGGCTTGATCGGCGAAAACTGTAGCGATGTTTAATTATTAAATACTGCGTAGGCAGTGCCTTGCATTTGTGTAGTCCGGGTCTGACTATCACGCTTATTGATAGCGTGGCATTAGGCCGGTTAATCGAATGCAAGGATGTTGAGTGCCGTTTTCGCTTTCCGTTGTCCCGCGTTTTTCCACCCCGTTCTTTCCACGTTTGTTGGCCGCGCTGCTGAGCCTGAGTCTGAACATTGCTCCGCTCCACGCCGCAGAACCCTCGGCCCCCCGCCAGGAAGTCCTGCGCCAGCAACAGCAGCAACAACTCGACCTGCAACAACTGCAACTGGAACAACGCCGCCGGCAATTGGAGCGCGGAAGCTTTGGCCCGGCGCCGGTTACCCCGGCGTTGCCCGCACAGGTCACTGCCGATGAACGTTGCTGGCCGCTGAGCGGGACGCGCATTGGCGGCGTCACCTTATTAAACAGTCGCGAGCTGAATGAACGGCTCAAACCGCAAATTGCTGCATGCATGGGTGTTGGCCAGATCAATCATCTGCTGGCGACTATTACTCGCTTGTATGTGGAGGCTGGATACATCGCCAGTCGGCCGTACCTGGTCAGCGCTCCGGCGGCCGGCCAGTCGCTGGATATCCGGGTCGATGAAGGTTATGTCGAGTCCATCGAGCTGCAGGATCAGAGCTTGCCGGTCTCACTGGGCGGGGCTTTTCCCGATATGCTCGGCAAGCCGCTGAACCTGCGTGATCTGGAACAGGGCCTGGATCAGTTGAACCGCTTGCGTTCGCTCGATCTGACGGCCGACGTCGCCCCCGGCAGCCAGCCCGGCGCCTCGCGAATCATCTTGCGTTCACGCAGCAGCATCGCCTCGCGCTGGGCATTGGGGCTGGGCCTGGACAACCTCGGCAGCGCCAGCACTGGACGTGATCGCGACACGTTGAGCCTGAGTCTGGACAGCCCGTTGCAGCTCAACGACCTGCTCAGCGTCAATCTCAGCGACAGCCTCAACCATGGCCCGCGCTACAGCCGTAACGCCAGCCTGTATTACGCGATTCCTTACGGTTACTGGACGTACAGCCTGTTCGCCAGCCATGCCGAATACCGCGCACCGTACAAATTGCCCCAAAGCACGTTCTATGGCAGCGGTCGAACCGATCAGGTGAGCCTGCGTGCCGACCGTGTGCTGTGGCGCGATCAGGGCCATCAGCTCAGCGCCAACCTGCAACTGGCGCACAAGGACGTCGACAGTTATTTCGCAAGTACTCGATTGGACATTCAAAGCCCGACCCTGACCGTGGCCGAAGCCGGGTTGAACCTGTTCTGGCTCAACAGCGCGGTGTGGAACCTCGACATCAACTATGCCCAGGGGCTGCGTTGGTTGGGAGCGGACGATGATGCCCAGCGTCAGAACAGCAACCTGCCCAAGGCGCAGTTTCGCAAATACCGGGCGAACCTCAGCCAGTGGCGCGATGGCCAGTTCACCGGGCAAGCCTGGCAGTGGCAGAGCCAGCTCTCGCTGCAATACAGCCCCAATCCGCTTCCCGCCATCGAACAACTGCTGGGCACCGATGATTCCGCTGTCCGCGGCTACCGCGAAAACAGCGCATCCGGCGCCAGCGGGGCGATCTGGCGCAACACCTTGCGCTTGCCGCTCAACAGCGGCTTGCCCGTGCAAATCACCCCGCGTTTTGGCCTGGACAACGGATGGCTCAAGACCGACCACGGTGCTCCAGGCCAACGGCTGAGCGGTGCCAGTGCCGGGCTCAACCTGAGCTGGAAAAACCTGCAAGTCGACATCGATTACCAGCGCAGCCTCAATACCCCCACCAGATTTGCCCGTGAGCCAGACGTCTGGCTGATGCGCCTGGGCCTGCAGCTATGAAAACCGCCACCCCCGACAGCCTGAAACAGCCGATGTATCTGAGCGCGACAGCAGCGGCGTACTCCCCAACGCGCAACTGGATTCAGCTAATTTATTGAGAGGTTCTCATGCCGATAGAAAAGTTCGCGTTTCATCTTTCTCCTCGGGGCAAACTGCGTTGGGCGATTGCCAGCCTGTTCCTCGCGGCCCAGCTGCCTCAGGCGTTTGCCGGTGGCTTGACGGTCGCGCCGGGTCCGGGCGGCACCCCGCAGCTGCAAAATCAGGCCGGTGTGCCGATCGTCAATATCGTTGCGCCCAATGGCGCCGGTTTGTCGCATAACCAGTTTCTCGATTACAACGTCGACCGTCAGGGGCTGGTGCTGAACAACGCGCTGCAAGCCGGGCAGTCGCAACTCGCCGGGCAATTGGCTGCCAACCCGCAGTTTCAGGGTCAGGCTGCGAGCGTGATCCTTAACGAAGTGATCAGCCGTAACGCCTCGGCCCTCAATGGCGCGCAGGAGATTTTCGGGCGCTCGGCCGACTACGTGCTGGCCAACCCGAACGGTATCTCGGTCAATGGCGGCAGCTTCATCAACACCCCGAATGCCAACCTGGTGGTCGGTCGTCCCGAGCTGAACGACGGTAAATTGCAAGGGCTCAACACCCGTGACGCCACCGGCAATTTGCAGATCCAGGGCCAGGGCCTGACGAACCGCGAAGGCAGCATCAACCTGATCGCCCCGCGCATCGACAGCCAGGGCCGCATCGATGCGCGCGACCAATTGAACCTGACTGCCGGCCGCAATCAGCTGGATTACGCGAGCGGCCAGGTGCGCAACGTCGACCCGGCCGGCAACACTCAAGATTCGCGCATCGATGCCAGCCTGTTCGGCGCCATGCAAGCCGGGCGCATCAACATTGTCAGCACCGCCGAAGGCGCCGGTGTGCGGGTCGGCCCGGTCCAGGTTGAAGGCCGTGACGGGGTGAAGATTCAATCCGCGGGTGACTTGCAGATCAGCGGCCAGGCGCTGCCCAACAGCCTCGACGTTACCCGCAGCGCGGTACGCAGCAGCCAGGGTGATGTCGCGTTGCGCAGTGACAAGGACCTGACGTTGGCGGCGGCAGATGTCAGTGGCCGCAACGTCAAACTCGACGCCGGGCGCAACCTGACGCTGAGCAGTGTCGAAACGCGCAAGCTGCAGGAAAAACGTGAGAGCTGGGACAACAAAACCATCGGCATCACCTGGGAAACCTACGACCGGACCCAGACCGACAGCGACTCGCGCCAGCACGGCAGCCAGGTCGTGGCCAGTCACACTGCCGAACTCAAGGCCGGCGCCAGGACCGAACTCAAGGCCGCCAAGGTCGAGGCCGGCGATACCCTGAAGGTCGACAGCGGTGCTGATCTGCTTCTCACGGCAGCGACTGAAACCCGCACCCAGACCGATCAGGGCAAGCACCGCAAACACCTGTGGAAAGCCGATTGGGACAACCGCAGCGAAGAGCAGCGCAGTGTCACCAGCCAATTGAAGGCCGGCAAAAACATTGCCATCAGCAGCGGCGAGTTGCTGTCCTCCCAAGGCGCGGAGCTGATCAGCAAGGGTGACATTAACCTCGCTGGCAAACAGGTCGAGATCGGCAGCGCCAGCCGTACGCAAAGCAGCACCAGGAACGGTTACTCGGGCGATCTGGTCGGTGGCGGGTTCTTCGGCAAGACCGGCGATGCCGATCAGGGCAAGACCCTGAATCAGGGCAGCAAGATCAACGCCGACGGCAAGTTGATCGTCAAGGCTGACGACGTGCGCATCAGCGGCAGCCAGGTGCGTGGCCGGACCGAGGCCAGTGTCATCAGCGACAAAGGCTCGTTGACCATCGATGGCGTACAGAACACCTCGCACAGCAACAGCCATGACAAGGACAGCAAATTCTTTGGCATTGCCAAGGATGAAAACCGCCAGAACCTCAAGGGCAGCACCACCGTCAGCAGTCAGCTGAGCTCCGACAGTAACCTTGCGCTCAAGAGCGCCAAGGACATTGATGTGGTCGGCGCCACAGTCTCGGCCGGTGGTTCGCTGAGTGCGGACGCGACGGGCAAGTTGACAGTCAGCTCGGCGCAGAACACTTCCGACAGCAGCACCTCGAGCCAGAACCGTGGTTTCGACGCCTACGCCAAGGAGAATGCGCCGGGTGCCGGTCAGTACCGCGCCGGCATTCACTATGAAGACAAGCAACAAACCACCACTGCCAACGACACCCGTCAACAGGGCTCGAGCCTGACCGGCGCCAACGTCGAACTGGCGGCGGGCGGCGACCTGATCCTCAAAGGCGCCAAGGTCAAAGCCAGTGCCGGGGATGTCAGCCTCCGTGGGCAGAACGTTACGCTGTTGGCTGAACACGACAGCACCTCCAGCACCACAGACACCACTCGCAACGCTGGCGGTTTCTACTACACCGGTGGTCTGGATCGCGCCGGTAGCGGCGTCGATTTCGCCCACGGCAGCAGTCAGGACAACATCGCCAAAACCACAGCGCGCACCACCGGTGTCGAGAGCAGCGGCAAGCTGCAGATCAACGCCGGCAACGGTACGCTGACCACCCAGGGCGCGCAGGTTGCCGCCGGTTCGACGCTTCAGGTCACAGCGGGGCGGGTCGACAATCAGGCTGCCAATAACACTGACAGCAGTTCCCACAAAGAGAACAACTGGTCGGTCGATGTCGGTGCCAACGTCGAGTACAAAGGCATTGCCCGTCCCATCGCCAAAGCCATTGAAGGCGTGGCCCAGAGCAAGGTTCAGCAACCGGGCTTGCTGGATAACCTCACGCAGCCGAATGTCGGCATCGATGTCGAGGTCGGTCATTCGAACAAAAGCCGCACCGAGCAAAACAGCAGCGCGGTCGTCAGCCAGTTCAAAGGCGGGGCTGTTGATGTTCAGGTGGCCGGTGAATTGAAGGATCAGGGCAGCCAATACCGTGCAACCGACGGCGCGTTGACGATCAAGGCTGACAGTCAGGTCGCGACGGCCGCCGCCAACACTCACAGCAGCAGCGAGCAATCGGTGGATGCCAAAGTGGGTGTTCGCGTCTACACCACCACCGGCGAAGACGTGAACGTTCGCGGCAGCGGGGCGGGCGGTAGCAGTCAGACTTCCGAGACCAGCTCCAAAGCCGTGGTTGGCAGCTACGCCGGCAATTCGGGCGTGAAAATTGATTTGCACAGTGACGGCCAGTACGAAGGCAGTCAGTTCGACGGTGGGCAAGGCGGTGTGGCGATCAAGACCGGCGGCGATCTGGCGCTGAATCAGGCCAATGACCATCAGAGCGGCAACACCTCCAGCCTGCGTGGCGATGGCTCGCTGACGGTCGGCACCAACCCCGGCGCCGAAGGCAGCAACGTCAATCTGGGCGCCGGTTTCCAACTCGATCACAAGGCCAACCAGACCGACGATAGCCAGGCCCGGGTCGCGAGCATTCAGGGCAAAGGTCCGGTGCAACTGAGCAGCGGTGGCGATCAAGTGCTGCAAGGCACCACCATCGGCACGGTGGTGAACAAGGCGGCTGACATTTCGCTGAACGCCGGCGGCAAGCTTGATCTGCAAGCCGCAACGCAGACTCACAGCGCCAATGGCAGCAATCTGGGTGGTGGCCTCAATCTCGGCGGCGGTAAAAGCAGCACTGAGCAAAGCAGTGGCCTGAACGGCAACCTGAGTGCCAATTTCAACATCGGCCGGGTTGGCGAAAACAGCCAAAGCCTGAAGGGTGGCAGCCTGAACAGTCAGGGCCCGGTGCTGCTGAGCAGCGGCTCCAGCGCTGCTGACGCGATCCACCTGCAAGGCACTCAGGTCAATGCGCCAAGTGTGACCCTTGATGCACAACGAGGCGGGATCTATCAGGCGTCGGCGCAATCGACTCAGGCCATCAACAACTGGGGGCTGACCCTCGGCGCTGGCGGTAATGCGAGCAAGTCCACACCGTCGGCGACTAACGATCAGGACGTGACCAAGAGCGGCCACGGCTTTGACGCGCGGGCGAAAATCGACGTCGACAACCGCACCGGCACCACCCAGAAAAATAGCCACATCCAGGCCGACAGCGTGGTGCTGAACAGCGCAGGCGACATCCGGTTGGCCGGTGCCCGCATCGATGCCAAACAGGTCAGCGGCCAGGTCGGCGGTGATCTTACGGTCGAAAGCCGTCAAGACCATGAGAGCGGCGTCAAGGTTGGTATCGATCTGCGTTTGAACGCGGAGAAGAACCAGCCGGGCGCCGTCGGAAAACTGGCTAAGACCACCGGTCCGCTCAAGGACAAGGTTGAGGGCAAGGCCCAGGAGGCATTCGACAGCCATCGCGACAAGCTGGAAACCGCCGTCGACAAAAGTGTCGAGGGGCTGGCTTCGGCCAAGGACTCACTGACCCGCAGTGGCAGTTACTCGCTCAACGCGAAAGACTCCACCGGCAGCAAGGTCGCCGACGCGACCCAAAGCGCGCTGTTCGGCGACAAGAGCGGTGCAACCTCGTACACCCCGACGCTGTACCTGGACGTCAGCCACACCAGCAAAAACAGCGTTACCCAGGCGTCCGGCATCAGCGGCAGCCAAGGTGTCGACCTTCGGGTCGGCGGAGAAACACAACTGACCGGCGCACGGATTTCTGCCAAGGAAGGTTCAGTGGATCTGGGTGGCTCCAGGGTCACCAGTACCAGCCTCAGCGGCAGCGACTACCGGGCCGATGTTGGCCTCAATCTGTCCAAGTCAGCGGTCAACCTGGCGACCGGCGCCAAGGACGAACTCACCCAAACGCCTGACGCCGCCACGGCCAAGGATCGCAAGTTCAACCTCGGCCCGCTGAGCGCCGGAGGCCATTACGAGACCCAGGTGCTGCAAGCCGGTATCGACGAGAAAACCCTCTAAGCCGGCTCAGGCCAGTGACTGTGTCACGGGCCTTGCGCAAGCAATAAAGCCCCTCTCCTGGCAACAGGAGGGGGGCTTTGCTTTCGACTGCGGTAACTAATAAGTTCACTTGTTTTTTCTGTCGGCTACCTGAACATTATTCAGAAAACAGTGCGCGTGCTCTGTTGGGTGCGGACAAGTCGGTAACTCGGTGGATATACTCCGGCGCATCCGAAGAACGACTCTTTAGTTGAGAAGATATCGCTGATCAAGCACTTGGATAGTGTTTGTTTGTGCGTGCGCCTATCAGAAATAAGTGCGCTGATGTTTCGTGATATGTATCAGAGTATGTAACTGGTTTTTTGATAGTGAACGCTGTTGGTGGCGGCCTGTATGGGTTTCAAGGTGGGCTGGGTTGCCGGTGGTAGACGTTTTCGGATGAAATAAAGTTGTCACAAATTGAAATAAATTCTGTCCGGCCAAGTTGGGTAGTCGTGCCTTGTTATGGCCGTTAATGAAAGATCAGGAGCATCGAAGATGACCGAAGAACCTAGTTGTAACTCTCAATACCTGAACGCTGACTTATTGTTGAAGACATTAACCTTAACCGTCGCAAACCCTCCTCGCCATATACATGAGGAGCGTTTTCGTGAACAAGTATTCAAGGTCGATCATGCCAAACTACACTCCTTGCCGCACCGTCCGGACCGCCCATTCGAAAACCACTGCACAGGCCGTTGAGGCCGGTTCATTCACTGCTTTTCTTCAAGATCTGTCTCCCCACAAACGCGGGGTCATGCGGCAAAACCTGGTGTTTGTCGGTGTGGCCGTTGGCGTCTCCCTCCTGCTGACTCTCGCTTCCAAAGCCCACGCCGCCGGCGGCCCCTATGTGGTCGACGACGGTTCGATCAACGCCCCCGGCGAATGCAACGTCGACGTCTGGTACAAAAGCCAGCGCCACCAACAATCGAACCATGAAACGGAGTTGTCCCAGGACTGCACGTTCAAGGCGCTGCCCTCGGTGCAGTTCGGCGCCGCGGTGTCCCACGGCCACGACGATGGCGACAGGGAGACCCAAGTCAGCCCGAAGATCAAGGCACAGGTGTTCAGCGATGACGAACTGGGGCTGGAAGTGGCCCTTGCCGCAGGCGCGAACTTTGCCCTCAACCGCCGCCACTCCTTCGATGGCGCCGACCTGACTCTGCCCATGACGTATCAACCTGTCGAGTCGTTGCGCCTGAACGTCAGCACCGGCTGGACCCACGAATATGACGACGGCAAGCAACGCCGCAGCTGGACCTGGGGCACAGGCGTTGAATACGCGCTGGCCGAATCCCTGACGCTGATTGCCGAGCGCTTCGGTCAGCAGGGCGGAGACCAGGGCTGGCAAGCCGGACCTCGTCTGCATCTGGGCAAGCGGGTCGATGTCGATCTGGTGCTCGGACGCCACCTGAACAACGACCGTGAACAGTGGCTTGTCACCGGCGCCACGTTGCGTTTTTAAACAGCCCGCTGCTCAGTTGGCTCTATACGGCTTCAGGGGGGGCATTTTGCGGCTGCCGCAGATATGCAGCGATCTGCCTATCCATCCGTTCCCTGTGCTCTTTAAGCACCTGCTGACCCTCCGGTGTCAGAACCCACGCGTTCCCCGCTAGATGCGGGTTTGTCAGAGCCTCAGAACAGGTTGATCGGCACGTTGGCGACGATGCGGAACTCGTCGTAACTGCCGTCAATCTGCCCGCCGCTGGCGAGGTGGTTGTAGATGATGGTGCGTAGCGCCGAGTTTTTGAGTCTTCCAGACTGGATGGTGTAGCCCAGCATCAAGCCGTTTTCGTTGTGTTTCGCGTCGTCCAGGCCGCGCACGTTGTAGCCGGTATTGTGGCCGTCGCGGTCGCCGTTGTAGTGGGTGCCGTCGATACCCCAGCCTTTGGCGTGCCACAGGCTGGCGGTGAGACCAGGGACGCCGTAGGCCGCGAAGTCCAGGTCGTAGCGCAATTGCCAGGACTTTTCGTTGGGGCCGTTGTAGTCCGCGTATAACGAGTTGGCCATGTAGTTGCCAGTGGATTCCCACACATAGTCAAAGTACTCGTTGCCGAATACTTGCTGCCAGGCAAGCGTCAGGCTATGGGCCTGGTGAGTGGCGGTGAAGGCCAGGCTGGCGGCGTTGTTGTCGATGTAGCCGAGGTTCTTCTTGCCTGAATCACTGGTGTGGTAGTAGTTGAAGGCGGTCTTGAGGGCCAGATCACCTTGGTCGCCCATGCGGTGCGTAACGCCGACGTAGGTCTGGTCCCACATGTCTTCGAAACGCGACGCGTAGACGCTGGCTTCCAGCCCATAACCCGGTTTGACCGTGGCCCCCAGGTAGCTGATGCGCGCGCCACTGTAGGCGCGGTTGCCGAAGGTGGTGGTCAGCTTTTCGGCGCCGGTGCCGGTGCGCGGAATCGCCCGTTCGAAGCTGCCGCCCTGTATCGACAGCCAGTCGAGTTCGTTGCTGAGCAGGCCCACGCCCTGGAAGCTGGAGGGCAGGGCGCGGTTGTCCTTGTAACGCAGGATCGGATTGTCGGTCATTAGCCGGCCGGCCTTGAGCTCGGTGTTGGACAGGCGAACACGCACATCACCTATACCCAGGCGACTCCATGTGGGAATCGCATCGCCGTCGCCGTCTACCAGCACCCGGTCGCCGCCGTTGGCCACCTTTCCGTGGCCGCGCTCCAGGTTTACGGCACTGAAGATCCCTGCATCCATGCCGACGCCGATCAGGCCCTGGGTATAGCCGGAGCTGTACTTGAGCATGCTCGCCTGCACCCAGGTTTCGCGAATACGGGTGGGCTCGATGCCGCCGGGTTTCTTGATGATCAGGTGAGTGGTGCGTTTGGTGTGCTGGTTGGAATAGTAGTGACGCAGATTCAGGTCCAGGGTACTGCCTTCCAGAAAGCCAGGTGCGTTGACCTGGGTCTGCTCTGGGGAGAATGGCTGAGCGAAAGCCTGGGTGCCGGATGCCAAAGTAACGGCCAGCAAAAGACGTGGATACATGGTAAATCCCATACAAATCGAATGTAAGGCAACCGTCCCGCGAAGGCCTCGGGGGCGCGTTTATCAGCGGACCCGGGCTTCTGCAAGCCGGGTTTCGCGGGCGGGGCGTTCGGGCAGCGACGGACGCGTTTCCTTGGCAAACCAGGCGGCGGTCAGGCACACAAGGTTAGCGATCAGCAGGTACCAGACCGGTGACATCGGGTCACCGGTGGTGCCGATCAGCCAGGTAATGATGATCTGCGCCGTACCGCCAAACGCAGCTACACCGAAGGCGTAGACGATGGAGAAACCGGTGGAGCGCACCGATTTCGGGAAGCTCTCCACCAGCAGCACGATCAACGCTGCGCCGCTCATGCCATGCAGACCCGAGAGGACCGCCAGGGTCAGCAGGAAGGTCGCCGGGCTGGGGTGCTCGGTCATCAGTTGCAGGGCCGGAAACAGGATCAACAGCAACACCACTCGGGGCGTCATCAGGGTCACCCGACGCCCGAAGCGGTCGCAGAGCATGCCACCCGCCACCGCGCACACAGCCATGGCAGCACCGGCCACCAGGGTCGAGAGCATGGAAATGCTGGTGGGCAGCTTCAATTCGGTGAGGGCGAAGGTGGTCATGTAGTTCAGGAAGTACTGGGTGATAGTGCTGCCGGAAAGAATCAGCAGCCCCAACACCAGAGCGCGCCGGTGTTTGCCGCCTATTTCCCGTACCAGGTCGACGGTATTGGTTTGCTCGCTATGGCCGTGGAAGGTTTCGGCAAGATTGCGGCGGATGTAGATACCGATCGGCAACACCAGCAGGCCGAACACGAACGGTACGCGCCAGCCCCAACTATTGAGGTCTTCCGGGGACAGGACTTTTGTCAGGATGAACCCCACCAGCCCGGCCACCATGGCGGCGACGCCCTGGGCAACCACTTGCCAGCAGGCGTAGGTGCCGCGTTTGTGGGGGGGCGCCGCTTCAAGGATGTAGGTGGTGGCGGGGCCGGCTTCACCGCCCCAGGCCAGGCCCTGGATCATGCGGGTGACCACCAGCAGGATTGGCGCGGCGATGCCGATGGTCTCGTAGCCGGGCAATATCGCGATGCTGCCGGTGCCCACAGCCATCATCACCAGGGTCAAAAGCATCGCTGGTTTGCGCCCGACGCGGTCGGCGTAGGCGCCGATCAGTACCGCACCCAGGGGCCGGACGATAAAGCCGGTGCCGAACGCGATGACCGACAGCATCAGGCTGACGAAGGCACTGTCGGACGGGAAAAACGTGTGGCCGATCATCACCGCAAAAGTTGCGTATACACCAAAGTCGAAAAATTCCACGGCGTTACCCAGGACTACAGCGAAGATGCTCTTCTTGCCGACGTCCGGAGGTGATGTGTCGAGTGCAGGATCGGGTCGTGTCAATTGTTGTGTGGGCATTCCATTGCCTTTTAGGTCGATAGGGCTCTGGCCAGGACGGCCCGGAGCAACAAGGTGGGAGGGGAGTTCTTGAGGGGGCGAAGTCAGGCAGGATTCGGCCAGCAGTGGATTGCACCACGCCAGTTTTCGTAGGTTTTTGCGATTTGCAGCAGCCATTGATCGGCAAAGCGCGGGGCGATCATCTGCAGCCCGATGGGCATGCCGTCGGCGGCGAAACCGCAGTTGATCGACAGCGCAGGTTGTTCGCTCATGTTCCAGGGCACAGTGAACACGATGTGTTCGAACGGTTGCTGCGGGTCATTGCTCGGTGACGGCCAGTCGGCCGCAAAGGCGTTGATCTGGTTGGTGGGGGAGAGCACCAGGTCGAATGTGTCGAACAACTGAGCGGCGCGGCGGCGCATTTCGAAGGTCTGGTTGAAGCCCCGTACGGCTTCCACGCCAGTGATATCGGCGCCAGGGGCGGCCCAGTCGCGGATGTACGGCAAGACTTTGTCGAATTGCTCGCTGCTCAAGGCTGACAGTTCGGCCCATTGGCGAGCGCGCCAGAACTGGTCGAGGCCGTCGAGCTGGGCGCGGTCCATGATCGGCGCAATCACTGTGACCTTGGCACCGTGGGCTTCGAACAGCCGAGCTGCTTGCTCCACGGCTTTACAGACGAAATCTTCAGGTGCGAGGCCGGCACCGGGTTCGAGCATCAGGCCGATACGCAGGCCCTTTACCGACAGCGACTGATTGCTCCATTGCGTGGTGAGCGGTGGCAGGCTGGTAGCGTCGCGCGAGTCGGGGCGGGCCAGGTGTTGCATCAACAACACGCAATCATCGACCGTGCGGGTCATGGGGCCGGCGGTGCGGCCGGTGTAATACGGGTCGATGGGGATGCGCCCCAGCGTCGGCTTGAAACCGACCAGCCCGCACCAGGCCGCGGGCAGTCGCACCGATCCGCCGATGTCGGTGCCTACGTGCAGAGGCCCGTAACCGGCGGCTGCGGCTGCGGCGGCCCCGGAACTCGATCCACCAGTGTTGTTGGCTGTGTTCCATGGATTGCGAGTGATGCCGTGGAAGCTGGAAAGGCCCGAAGAGAGCATGCCGAAATCCGGAACGGTGGTCTTGGCCAGGATGATTGCCCCGGCTTCACGCAAGCGCGCGGCGGGCGGTGCATCCTTCAGCGCCGGCGTCAGGCGGGTGGCGGCGCTACCCAACGGGATGGGCTGGCCCTCGGTGGCGATCAGTTCCTTGAGGGTCACCGGCACACCGTCGAGGGCGCCGTTGGGTTGGCCTTTGTTCCAGCGTTCGGTGGAGGCCTGGGCCTGCTGACGCACTTGTTGCGGGTCGAAGGCGTAGAGCGCATTGATCTGCGGTTCCCAGCGGTCGATGTGGGTCAGGAGCTGGTCGTAATAGTCGATGGGAGTGAGTTGCCGGCTGGCGAATCGGGCCAGCAGTTCGGCGGCCGTAAGGGTGTGCAGGTCACTCATCATTCTCTTCCTTGGAATGGGCCGGCGGGTTGCAATGGGGGCGACTATATACACCCCGCCGTGCATCGGCCAACACCTGTTCAGCAAAAGCGGTGGGGCATTTCTGTTCAGACCTTTGTTTTTGGCGCAGGGAGCGACGTCGAGGATTTGCCAGGTTATTGGCCTGCGTCGGTTGCCAACAGTTCAAGCCATTGTTGTGCCGCTACCGACAGCTGTGAGTTTTTGCGCCAGATTACGACGAGTTGCCACTGCAGTTCGGCGCATTCGAGCGGGATGATTTCCACACCGGGTGGGATATGGTGTTGAGCCAATAGCCTGGGCAGTACCATCAGGCCTGCATTCGCGGCCACTAATGACAGGCAAAAGGCCAGGTTGTCGCTCTTGGCTGTCTGTAGACGGCTGACGTCCAGAGCAGGGCAACAGTGCTTAATGCGGTGATTGAGGATAGAGGCACCCTGTAGCTGTACCCATGGGTGATGCGCTAAATCTGGCAGAGTCAGTCGATGGCGGCTGGCGAGTGGGTGGCGAGGCGGCAGGACGACAACGAGTGGCTCCTCACAAATCGGAAGCCAAGCCAGGTCGTCGCCCTCTGGTCGCAGACTGATAGCCAGTTCTATCTCGCCCTTGCGAACGGCCTCTTCCAGGGCTTGTCCTCCTTGTTCACGCAATTGGAGTTCCACTTGGGGAAAGCGTCGCCGAAACTCGGTCAACACGACCGCTACTTGATCGGTACTACCTAAAGGAGGTAGCCCCAGCCGAAGGACGCCGGTGACGAGGCTATTAAGCAAACTTACGTCGGTCAGCATTTGCTTGCTGCGGTTCAGTAATCCTTTGGCGTGGTGGAATACCACTTCGCCCGACGGGGTCAAGCGTGACGGCACGCCTGGACGGCTGCGAACCAATAGCGTCGTACCCAGTTCTTCTTCGAGCAATTGAACGGCTTTGCTAAGCGCCGATTGGGTGACGTGAATAGTGTGGGATGCCTTCGAGAAGCTTCCATGCTCTGTCACTTCCACGAAATAGCGCAAGTTCTTCAGATCCATCTTGTATTCCATTTCCGCATAGAGTTTATAAAAAATGTTCACTCACTCTGGTTGGAGAAATGCTTCTACTATCGCCCCCCCAAAAACGTCCGGATGCCAAGACGGGGAACATCAAATTAGTAGTAGAGGCCAACCTTGTTCAGTGATTGTATTCGGCTTGATCAGACGCTGGTTGAATCTGCACAGCGCTATCCACAGAGGCCCGCGCTACAAGCGGAAGATGCGTCATTTAGCTATCAACAACTGAACGAAGCGGTTAATAAATTATGCGAGTTGATGCGTGCAGAAGGCGTGCATGCCGGTGATCGAATAGGCATCTATATTGCGAAGAGCGCAGCCGCTGTTGTGGCCATTTATGCCGCATTAAGGCTGGGGGCATTAGTCGCTCCGATGGATGTCAAGGACCCCGCGGAGCGGGGCGCACGGATGTTGGCCAACGCCGACCTGGATTTTTTATTGGCCACCCCTGCAAGCCAGGCAGCAGCAACCAGGTTGGTTTCCATACATGGCCAGTCTGGCGACGCTCGCACAGTGGGCGATCTATGGCTGTTCCCCTTGCGAGGACAACCACGTCGACATGTCGGGTGCGAGGGTGGCTATGTTTTGTTTACATCAGGCAGTACCGGCGCGCCCAAGGGTGTATGCCTGACTCATGCCAACGTCCTGCATTTTTCTACTTGGGCGGCACGCGCAGTTGCTCTGGACTGTGAGGACCGTGTTGGATCACAAGCGGCACTCACATTTGATCTGACGACCTTCGATCTGTTCTCGACCGCACTGGCCGGAGCCTGTCTTTGTCTGTTGCCAGACTATCTCAAGACTTTTCCTCGCGATGTGACGCGCTGGCTGGGTGAGCAGTGTATCTCAGTGTTCTACGCAGTACCCGCCTTGTATCAGATGCTGCTACAGCAGGGCGGGATTGAACAAGCGAGGCCGTCTGCACTACGCGCTGCGTTGTACGCGGGTGAACCGTTCCCGCCACAACTGCTTAAGCGCTATCTGACTGCATTCCCCGACTTGCCGTTCTACAACCTGTATGGGCCTACGGAAACCAATGTGTGCACCGCAGAACTGGTGAGCTTGCCGAGTATCGAGACAGTTTTGCCGTCGATCGGTTGGGCGATTGATGGAGTGGAAGTCGACATCATCGGTGACGACGGTCGCGCAGCGTCGGAGGGTGAGATTTTCGTTGCGGGGCCGACGGTATTCGCTGGTTATTTGGTTGATGGCATCTGTCGCGATGCCCGCCGTGCAGTGTACTTCCGCGATGGAGTGGAAAGGTTGGCCTATGGCACGGGGGATATCGGGTATCAGGCGGCGGATGGTCGCTTTCATCTGCAAGGTCGACGAGACCATCAGGTGAAGCGTCGCGGCCACCGCATTGATCTTCTGGACATAGAAAGTGCGGTATTGGCGTTGCCGGGTGTTGAAACTGCCGCCGTTGTAGCTCGCCATGGCACAGCGCCTGACTGCGAGATTTGGGTACATGTGGTAAGTGCAAGTACAGGTCGTGATGAGATTGTTCGCGGCTTGAGCGGAACATTGCCGAAGAGGATGCAACCGGATGGAGTTCGTATGGCACGAACGCTGCCAGCTACTGCCAACGGCAAAATAGATCGACGTGCTTTGAGCCTGTTGAGTTTAAACATGGAAGAGATAAGTAATGAAGGACATTGAAACGCTGTGCTCGCTGATTCATTCGAATCTGCTGACTCAATATCAAGGTGCAGACCTTATTGTGGTGCCGGATACGGCGCTATTGGAGGAAGGCTGGCTGGACTCTCTCACGATCATATCCATTGTCGCCGACGTTGAGAAAAAGTTCGAGATAGCGTTCCCCGAAAACAAAGTTGTCGCGGCTTCATTTCGCACGCCGGCCGCGCTATGGGCCGTCATTGAGGCCAGCCTGGTCGAGCTCGCTTGAGTCTGTGCCGATAACAGAGAGGGCGAGTGATGCTGTTCGCAGACGAAGACAAGTTAGTTGAACAAGCGGTGCAGGAGAGTTGCATCCAGGGGCAGGCTTTGTTGCCTGCGCTGGAAGGAAAAACGTTCCGCGAGCAATGGTTGCTGGCAGCGGCTACAGGGCTGCTGCGCACCTCCAATAGCACCGTGACAAACAAGCTCGCGATGGTGGAAGGATTGGGCATGAGCGGTCTGAGTCCTGCCCTTTGCTATGCGCTGGCTTCACAGTTGTTCGGTATGCAATTGCCTATGCAGCCTTGGCTGAATGCCGAACAGTGCAAACAACTGGCAGGCCTGGAAACCGGAGAGACGCTGTTGTGTCACGCGCTGACTGAAGTGCAGGGCGGTAGTGATCCAAAGTCGATGGAAACCGTGGCTGAACGTCAGGCGGACGGTAGTTATCGGTTGACGGGCGAGAAGCGCTTCATTACCGCCGCCCCGGTAGCCGATCACGCGTTGGTGTTCGTTCGTACCGGCAAGGGCCGATCACCATTCGATTTATCAGTCGCATTGGTTGACCTGTCGGATGCGGGCGTAGTGCGCAGTGAGCCGCTGGACAAGACCGCGTTGCCCGGCGTACCGATGGGGGTGTTGACCTTTGACGGTGTGCGGTTGGAAGAGCACAGCCTGTTGGGAGGCGAGGGGGCGGGTTTCTCTGTAATGACCGCGACCACGACCTGGGAACGAGCGCTGCTGATGGGGTATGCGCTAGGCCCCATGCGCAGGATGCTGGATCAGACGGTGGAGTGGAGCCGGGAGCGAACTCATTTCGGTAGATCCATGAGCTCCAGTCACCTGGTGGCGGGGCATGTGGCCGACATGAGCATGTACCTTTACCGTTCGCGAAAACTGCTCTACGGCATTGCGCGGCGCATCGATGCCGGAGTGACGATCCGTCAATTGAGTGGTGAGGCTGCGATGGTGAAGATATCGGTTTCTGAAGACTTTACGCGGCTGTCGCAGTTGGCAGCCCAGTTAGGTGGTGTGCGTTCTTACATCGCCGATTCCGGTCGGGCGATCGATCTCATCAGTTCATTGGCTTCAATGACCTATGCGGGGGCGAACGATCTGCTACGTATCAGCGTGGCGCGCCAGGCTGGTTTGTGGCGCGCCAGGCTGGTTTGCCAGTCGAGAACTGAGCGCTAGAGTTTTTGAATCATATACATAAGGTCAACGCATATGGCTTTGCCACATCAAATCGATGAAATTCTCACGTTGGTGGATCGCATCGGTACACGGCTGGTCGACTTGGCTCCGTTGGTAGATAACCAACAATCGGATAGTAGCGAGAGCTATCAACTGATCAAGGAGTCTGGTCTGTTGGGGTTGCTGATCCCTCGCGAGGCTGGGGGGGCGGGTCTAAATTATTTGGAATATAGCCAGGTTCTGGCGCGACTTGCTCAGTATGACGCGGCCACTGCGCTGGGATTCAATATGCACAATGTGGCGCTTGGCTCGTTATGTGAGTCGGCGGGGAAATCGCTGTCAGCGGCTGCGGATGCCTTTCGCTCCTGGGTATTTGATGAGGTGATAGCGCACAACAAGATGTTTGCATCTGCGACGTCAGAGCTGGGTAGTGGTGCGCGGTTGCGAGGTATCCAGACACATTACCGCCCGCATGAAGGCGGCTTCCTGCTCAATGGCAACAAGTCTTTCGTGTCGTTGGCAGGCGCTGCAGACTATATCGTAGTAACGGCAAAACCTGAGGGTAACGACAGCGACAGCGAAATCAGCCACTTCGTGGTCGGTCGCAATGACGAAGGTGTGCGTTACGGCCAAGTTTGGGACGGGTTTGCCATGAATGGTACCCAGACTGCCAGCATGACTTTTGAAAATGTGCTTTTGACCCGCCAGCGTTTGTTTCTGGCAGTCGAAGGGATGTCTTTATTCAAGCTGGTACGTGAGCCTCATTGGATGATTTCCGGTTATACCGGTGTTTATCTTGGGATTGCTACTGCGTTGCTGCAACACATCACCGAGGCCGTGCGTTCCACGCCTTCCCAACTTGAATCTAGCGCGATCCATCAGGAAGTAGGCAGGCTATCGGCTGAATTACAAGCGGGTCGAGCGTTGCTGAATGAGGCTGGCACACTCATCGTGCAACGGCGCGGAACGATAGAGGCGAATGCCGCTGTGCATGCTGCTAAGTACTTCATCGGTGAGCTTGCGCCGAAGATGGCAATGGCGGCGGTTAAGATTTGTGGTGCGAGCACATTGAATCGTAGCCGACCGCTGGAACGATTCCTGCGCGAATCGTTCTTTTGCAGTGTTATGCCGGCCAAGCCAATGGACTGTCTGGAATACTTAGGCAAGGCCCAACTGGGGGTTAATCTGTTCGATGCGCGACAGATTAACTGGTAGTGGCTCATGCGAATTCCAACCCAATTCAGACGCGCCGCCTGGCTCAGCACTTATCTGTTGTTGGTGGTGATGATGGTGGGTACCTTGCCGACACCGTTGTATCCGCTCTATGCCACGCAATTAGGCTTGTCTCCATTTGTGGTGACGTTGGTATTCGCGTCCTACGCACTAGCCATCCTGTTCAAACTGATGGTGTTTGGTCGATTGTCTGATTTGTTGGGCAGACGAGCAGTGCTGGGGCTCGGGCTCGGGCTGACATTTTCCAGTCTGTTGAGTTTTTTACTCTGGCCCACGTTAGCCGGTTTGTTCGTTGGGCGAATATTGTCCGGGATGGCAGTAGGGTTGATGGTGGGGGCCACGACTGCCTATCTGAGCGAGTTGCTGAGCAATCGGTCACTCGCGGCTCTGATCTCCAGCTTGAGCAACATGAGCGGTCTGGGGCTTGGGGCGTTACTGTCTGGCTGGGTGGCAGAGAGTGCCGCGCAGCCGCTCCATGCCAGTTATATCGCGCTGCTGTTCATGCTGTTGCCAGGTTTGCTGTTGCCATGGCTACCCGAAACAGTGATCCACGGAGGTACTCGCCCACCGTTGCGATTGCAGCGATTGAGGATACCGAGTGAGATGGGGCAAGCCTTTATGGCCGTGGCAATGTCGGTGTTGTGCGGCTTTAGCTTTCTTGGCTTGTTCGCCGCACTGGCAGGTCGTTTCCTCGCTGTTGGATTGCATCACAGTGGCCTTCTGTTGAGCGGAGGCATTGTCTTTTTGACTTTCTGCAGTGCTGCAATCGGCCAGTTGTTGGTGTTGCGATTGTCGCCCCGTCGAGTCGTTCCCGTTGGTGTCTGGCTGCTGCCCTTGGCTTTGGCCTGTGTCTGGCTGGCCTTTCATTTTGCATCCTTGTCCTTGTTCCTGGGGGGAGCGGTCTTGGGAGGGATGGGGGCGGGCATGGTGCTGCGCGCAGGTCTGGGACTGGTGACGATGTTGTCTCCTGCCGATCGTATTGCGGAGGTCAGTTCAGGCTTTTTCGTCGCGGCCTATTTGGGGTTGATTGTGCCCGTGGTCGGGGTGGGTTTGCTTTTGTCCGTATGGGATATGTCTTCAACCATTGGCCTGTTCGGCGGACTGGTGACGATATTGGTGATTTTCAGCAGCCGTGCGGTTTTGGGGCTTGGCCCGGTACCCGGTTTGTCTATCGCAGTAGGGGGTGAATGATGGCGACGATCTCACTGAATGGCGGAGAAATTGATTATTTGCTGATCGACGGTGAGTCAGATCTTCCTCCGCTTGTACTGCTGCATGAGGGGCTCGGTTGCATTGCGATGTGGCGACGTTTCCCTTATCGACTGGCAGCAATGACCGGACGCCGAGTGCTCACTTATAGCCGCTATGGTTACGGTCACTCGTCTCGAGCGGATCTGCCACGTCGTTCTGACTATATGCACGTGGAGGCGCAACAGGTATTGCCTGAACTGCTGGAAAAACTGCAGCTTCGCAATCCAGTGCTGGTGGGGCATAGCGATGGCGCGTCTATCGCGCTGCTCCATGCGAGCAAATTCCCTGTTTCGGGGCTGGTGCTGTTTGCTCCACATGTTTTCGTCGAATCCATCACCTTGAGCGGCATCGACGCCGCGCGAAATTCGTTCCTGGCCGGGAACCTGGAACGACAACTTGCTCTGTTTCATCCCGATCCCAAAGCAGTCTTCGAGGGGTGGAGCAGTGTCTGGAGGTCCGATCATTTTCTTGACTGGAATATTGAGCAGTGCCTGGCCGATATCCGTTGCCCTGTCTTGTTGTTGCAGGGAGATCGGGACGAGTACGGAACGCTGGCGCAGCTGAGCGCGATTCAACGGAAGATACCCGCAGTGGTCACCCAGCATTGCCTGATCGATTGCGGACACTCGCCGCATCTTGATCAGACGGACCACACACTTGATCTGATAGTCGAATTCTTTGAGCAGATGATGGGCGCGTCGCCCAAAGCCGACCTGGCGTCAGCGTCGTTTTAAGAGGTCTTTCCTTCAACGCTATTTTCGCGAGGAGCTAACTTCATGAGTACCGCAGTCAGTGAGACCCGCCGTCTAACCGTGCCAGATATCAGGGCTTACAAGGGCAAACGCAAGATCGTGTCGTTGACCGCGCACAATCGATCGCTCGCTGAAATCGTTGACGAATTTGTCGACGTTATCCTGATGGGGGATTCGACCGCGATGGTTGCCTATGGGCAGCCCAACACGCTGGATTTCACTTTGGACCAGACGATACAACACAGTCGCGCGGTAGTGCGTGCTACACGTCGCGCGTGCGTGGTAGCTGATCTGCCGTTCGCCTCCTATCAGGAGTCGCCGGCTCAGGCTTTCCGCAGTGCAGCGCGGTTGATGAAGGAAGCGAATATCGCAGCGGTAAAGTTGGAAGGCAGTGCGGTCATGGCGCCCACCGTGCAGTTTCTGGTGGAGCGAGGCATTCCAGTGATGGCGCATATCGGGTTGATGCCTCAGTTTGTCAACACCATGGGGGGGTTCAAAGCCCAAGGTATGGATGAGCAATCGGCAGACTCTATCTGTGAGGCAGCCATGGCGATGGAATCTGCAGGGGCCTTTTGCATCGTGCTGGAGGGGGTAGCAGAGTCGCTGGCCCGAGAGTTGACCGAGGTACTGCGCGTGCCGACGATCGGAATCGGGG
Organism: Pseudomonas sp. H3(2019); assembly: GCF_007713465.1. Lineage (GTDB taxonomy): Bacteria > Pseudomonadota > Gammaproteobacteria > Pseudomonadales > Pseudomonadaceae > Aquipseudomonas. The sequence goes on from NZ_VMSG01000020.1 coordinate 72,265, forward strand.
CCTCGCCCGCGTGCGATGGCCAGGTGCTGGTGATCGAAGATATCCTGGGTCTTGGCGGCGAGTTCGTACCGCGTTTCGCTAAACGTTATGTTGATGCCCATGCTGTTATCCGCGATGCAGTGGGCCTGTACGCATCTGATGTCCGCGATGGCCGCTTTCCTGAACTCTCGCACTGCTTTGGGGTGAAACGCTGACCTTAATACTGCTTAACTCAGGTTGACTGACTCGATGCCTCCACATAACGGCCCAAGAAGCGCACCGAGACATCAGCCACTATTTGATGCATCGGTACAACTGGATTCGGCCCCATCAATTCAACGGCGGGCTGGCACCCGCTCAGGCCGAGAAAAAACTTAACGTCGTGTTCGGGATTAGTTGACCACTACAGCCTTGCTCCTACATATATCGGTCGTATGCGGATATTCGGCCGACTCTGAACGTGTAGGAGCAAGGCTTGCCCGCGATAAGGTCCGCAGGACCTTCCGGCGATATTGCTGTTAAAGCTTCAACGCTTTGCCACTGATCGCCACCGCCAGCAGCAACACCGCGATCAATCCAAAGGCAAAACTCAAGCTGCTGCCGTGGGCGATAAATCCGATCACCGCAGGTCCCGCCAGAATCCCTGCATACCCCAAGGTCGTGATGGCCGGAACGGCGATGCTTTCCGGCATGACGTTCTGTTTGCCGACAGCGGTGTACAACACCGGCACGATGTTCGAACACCCGACTCCGACCAACGCATAACCGATCAGCGCGGCTTCCCAGGTCGGTGCCAAGATTGCCAGCAACAAACCGGCAGCCGCGGTCAAACCGCCAAACACGATCACGCGCGTGGCCCCCAACTTATGCACGATGGCATCGCCCGTCAGCCGTCCGACCGTCATGGTCAAGGCAAACGCGGCATAGCCCAGTCCGGCATACGCGGTGTCGAGATCACGCTCTGAGGTCAGGAACACCGCGCTCCAGTCCAGCACTGCGCCTTCGGCCAGGAACACGATAAAACACAGGCTGCCGATAAACAGCACCACGCCGTGGGGAATGGCGAACGCCGGCCCCGCGCTTTCGCTGCCATAGGGCAACAAGTGCGGCGCAGCCTTGAGCAACGACACCAGCAGAAACACGATCACCACCAAGGTCGCGCCCAACGGCGAAATACCCAGGCCGAGCAGGGCGCTGACACCGGCCGCGCCGACGATCCCGCCGAGGCTGAACAAGCCGTGAAAGCCCGACATCATGGTCTTGCCGCTGGCTCGCTCGACGATCACCGCTTGCAGGTTCACCGTCGAATCCACCGTGCCCAACCCAGCTCCGAACAGGAACAGCGCAGCAATCAGCAGCGGGATCGACGACACCGTCGCCAGCAGCGGCAGTGCCAGGCAGATCAACAGCGTGCCGCCACTGAGCACCCGTCGACAGCCGAAGCGCGAGGCCAGCGCACCGGCCATTGGCATCGCCAGAATCGAACCGCCCCCCAGACACAGCAACAACAAACCGAGCGTGCCGTCATCGAGCCCGGCGCGGGCTTTGGCGTAAGGCACCAGCGGTGCCCACGCGGCGATACCGAAACCGGCGATAAAGAAGGCGATGCGCGTCGACCTCTGTTCGAGGCGTCCGGGACGGACGGAGACGGGAGGGATGATGGCGGTCATGAAAATCCTTGGTACTTCGGGGAGGCTGTGATCAGGGTCACATCCTTGCACATCAGTGACCGTCAGACGACCTTGAGGCTCTGCGGGTGCGATTCGAGTCGCCAGCGCTTACAGTAGCGTCGTGTTCCAGACCTCACTCAGGACCTGTCCATGACGTCGTTTTTCGATGCTCGCGGGAATATCTACGCCGTTGTCAGCCCACACGATCTGCGCCAGCGCGGGATCGATCTGCCGGAGGATGCCAGCCAGGCGGCGCAAAACCGTGCCGACTGGGCGCTGTCTGCGGTGGAGGCCATTTGCAGCTGGGCCCCCGGCACCCAACCGGCCGGTGCCAAGGAGCACCGTTCGGATGGCTTGCTGGTTGGCCCGTTTCAGGCGGCGCCACCGTTTGACCTGTTGATCGTCAACACCGACGGGACGTTGGCCGAGCGCAGTGGCAACGGCCTGACGATTTTTGCCCAGGCGCTGACCGAACAGGGCTTGATGCCGGCGCAGGGGCGTTGCCTGTTCAAGGTTCACCATGACAAAGGCGATGCCGTGTCTCCTGTCGAAACCTCGGTCGAGCCGGCGCAGGTCGACGGCGTGCAGGGTTTCTGGCTGGATTTGGGGAAACCGGCCTTCGGGCCGAATGCAGTGAGGGCTCAGGCAGTCGAGGCGCGGACATTGAATCAACGTGAGTTGAGCCATGTGCCGCCGCTCGCACGACTGAATCCGCTTTGGGCTCACAGTCAGTTTGTGCGGATCGGCAATCCCCATTGTGTGACGCTGGTGGCGGATGCCGAGGCCTTGCCGAGCAACGAACAGATGCGCGAATCCGGATTGTCGGCCGACCTGACCTGCATCGCTTTCGCGCCACCGAGCGGGGCTGGCGCGCCGTGTGCGGCGGGCGTCAATCTGCAATGGGCGAGGCTGGAATCCGAGCGGCGCATTGTCGCCCGGGTCTTCGAGCGTGGGGAAGGGCCGACGGCATCTTCTGGCACCAGCGCCAGCGCGGTGGCTTGCGCGGCGTGGAGTGTCGGTTGGGTGACGGCGGGGGCTGTGGCGGTGGTTATGCCCGGCGGTACGGCGCCGGTCTTGCTCGAAGAGCTGGACGGTGTACTGAGCCGGGTCAGTTTGTTTGGTACGGCGCGGTTGATGTCCTGATTCTGCGGTGCCGGACGGGCCTCTTTAGAATTTATCCGCCCATTCCACCACCGGCATCTGCCGCTTCATCAACACCTTCCCGCCACGAATCGAATACAGCGGCAAGCCCTGGCTGCGGATCACTTCGTAATCGCTGTCCGCCGACAGAATCAGCAAGTTCGCCGGACGCCCCGGTTCCAGTCCGTAACGATCGCCCAGGGCCATAGCCTTGGCGCTGTTGTCGGTCACCAGGTCGAGCGCGGTTTGCAGGTTGCGGTAACCGAGCATGTGGCAGATGTGCAGGCCGGCTTCGAGCACCCGCAGGATGTTGCCGTTGCCCAGCGGATACCACGGGTCGACGATCGAGTCCTGGCCGAAACACACGTTCATCCCGGCTTCCAGCAACTCGTTGACCCGGGTGACGCCTCGGCGTTTCGGGAAGTTATCGAAGCGCCCCTGCAGGTGAATGCTTTCGGTCGGGCAGGAAACAAAACTGATCCCCGAGTGCCCGAGCAGGCGAAAGAGCTTGGCGCAGTAAGCGTTGTCGTAGGAGCCCATGGCCGTGGTGTGGCTGGCGGTCACCCGTGAACCCATGTCGCGGCTGCGCGCTTCTTCGGCCAGCACTTCAAGAAAGCGTGAATGCGGGTCGTCGGTTTCGTCGCAATGCACATCCACCAGGCAGCCGGTGCGCTCGGCCAGGTCCATCAGGAATTTTACCGAGCTGACACCTTGATCGCGGGTGTACTCGAAATGCGGGATGCCACCGACCACATCGGCGCCCAGGAGAATGGCTTCCTCCATCAAATCGCGGCCGTTGCGGTAGGACTCGATGCCCTCCTGGGGGAAGGCGACGATTTGCAGGTCGATCAGGTGCCGACTCTCTTCGCGTACTTCAAGCATCGCCTTGAGTGCGGTCAGCGCAGGATCGGTCACATCGACGTGGGTACGCACATGCTGGATACCGTGGGCGGCGAGGGCGTTAATGGTCTTTTTGGCGCGGGTCTTGGTGTCTTCAGCGGTGATGGTCGCCTTGCGCTCGCCCCAGCATTCGATGCCTTCGAACAGCGTGCCGCTCATGTTCCAGCGCGGCTCGCCGGCGGTCAGCGTCGCGTCGAGGTGGATGTGCGGCTCGACAAAGGGCGGCACCACCAGATTGCCACCCGCATCGAGGTCTTCAGGCCCCAGCGTCGGGGCTTCGGTCTGCCGGGCAATGTTGGCGATCAGGCCGTTTTCCAGGTGCAACTCATGCAGGCCTTCATGGTTGCGCAGGCGGGCGTTGATGATGTGCATGGGTCAGGTCCTTTGGGCAGGTGCTGTATTCGGAGGGCATTGGTCGTTGGTAATACGTTAGCGTAGCGGTGACCGTACCGGCCAGTGGCACCTGTCAACTCTGACAGTAGACGGTGTCTGATGCTGGATGCTATCCAATACCCATGGACAACCTCAGCCTACATCACGTCACGCCTGCCCTGGCGGTCATCGATCCGCGCAGCCTTGCTGTGCGCAGCGTGACTTATTGGCGTTCGAAGGTTGAGCAAACACTCGAGGCGCGGGTGACACGTCATGGGTTCGATGCGGCGGGGCGTGAGGTCGCCCAGTGGGACCCGCGGTTGTGGGCGAACGGTGGCGCTGCGGCGTTAAGCAATCATTACAGCCTGTCGGGCAAGGTGATATCGACCGACAGTGTCGATGCCGGTTGGCGTGTGTCGTTGCTCGGGCAGGCTGACGAAACCTTAAGCCACTGGGACAGCCGTGGCACTCGGCAGGACACTGAATACGACGGGTCGTTGCGGCCCTTGGCCGTACGGGAGCAGGGCGTAGAGTTGACCGCGCGTGTCGTGGAACGCTTCGAGTATGGCACCGCCAATTCCGGCAATCAGTGTGGACGGTTGATTCGCCACGACGACTCGGCCGGTACACGGTATATGCCGGCGTACGATCTGCTGGGGCTGGCGCAGCTGGAAATCAGCCACTTTCTGAAGACGCTGGACTCGCCCGACTGGCCGCTGGAAAAGCCGGCACGTGACTTATTACTGGAACCCGGCACTGGGTTGGAGAGCCGTTGGGCCTACAACCCTGTCGGCGATCTGCTGAGCCTCACCGATGCCAAGAACCATTGTCGGCATTTCATCTACACGGTGGCGGGGCAGCTCAAGGAAGGCTGGCTGCAACCGGCGGGCACCCAATCGCCCGGGCGCTGCCTGGTGCGCGATATCCGCTACACCCCCAGTGACAAGGTCGAACGGGAAACAGCAGGTAACGGCGTGGTGACCGAGGCGCAGTACGAACTCAGCGATGGCCGGTTGCTGCGACTGTTCGCCGGATTGCCGAATGCGGAGCCACTGCAGGACCTGCATTACGAGGTCGACCCGGTCGGCAATATCCTCCAGATCGACGACCACGCACTGCCGACCCGTTACTTCAAGAACCAGCGTGTCGAGCCCAATTGCACCTATGGCTATGACAGCCTTGGCCAATTGACCAGCGCCAGCGGTTGGGAGGCCGAGAAACCCTCCTTGCATCCCATCGCCCAGTATCGAGCCTCGAACGACCCCAACGCCGTGGCCAATTACCGCGAAGAGTATGACTACGACCCGGCCGGCAACATGACCGAGCTGCGGCACCTGGGCGCGCAACCGTTTACCCGTCGCTGGGTCATCGCTCCTGACAGCAATCGCAGCCTGCTTGAGGATGACCGGCTCCCGGACTTTGCGAACGGCTTCGACGGCAACGGCAACTCGCGGTTTTTGCAACGGGGCCAGGCGATGAATTGGGACCTGCGCAACCAGTTGGCCCGCGTGTCACCGGTGGTGCGCAAAGATGAAGACGACGACAGCGAACGCTACATCTACGGCGGAGGAGGCAAACGCCTGCGCAAAGTCCGCACCGCATTGACCGTCGATCACACCGTGACAGCTGAGGTGCGCTATCTGCCGGGGCTGGAAATCCATAAGCGCAACGGCGACAAGGAACACCAGGTGCTCGACCTCGAAGCCGGGCGCAATCGGGTGAAATGGCTGCACGGGCCGGATGCCCCCGGGTTTCAGCTGCGTTATCAGCTGACCGACCATCTGGGCTCCGGCACGCTGGAACTCGACGAACAGGCCAGCGTGCAGAGCCGCGAAGTGTATTACCCGTTTGGCGGCACGGCCTGGGAGGATCACCGCGATCAGACCGGCGCCTACAAAACCACCCGTTACTCGGGCAAGGAGCGCGATGCCACCGGGTTGTATTACTACGGTTACCGCTACTACGCGCCGTGGCTGAGCCGCTGGATCAACCCGGACCCGGCGGGGGCGGTGGATGGGTTGAATCTGTATGGGTTTGTCGGGAATTCGCCGGTGGGGCATGTGGATGGTGATGGGCGGATGAAGGAGCGCGTGAGTGATTTTCTGGCCGGTGGCGGGGAGTTGCGTACACGAGAGGAGTTGGCGTCTGACGGCGGTCGACTGATGTGGGGTCATATCGCTGAGGTGATTCAGCCGGTCGTCGCTTCTTTTGAGTCGTCGGCTATGGTTGAAAACTTCTCTGTTGACTCGCAAGCGTCAGTCAGTTCCATCGGATCAATTGACGGTTTGCGGTCATTTGCCGGGCTAGTAGGAAATGAATCGCCCACCGGCATTGATGAAATAGTGCTGTCGACTGGAATGCCGGTGCGAGGTGCACCAGAGCCGGTTGCCGGTCCTTCGTCGTCGGTTTCGTCAGTTGCAGTCAAACGGTTTTTTTGCGGGGCTTGCGGTAAAGCGTTTTCACGGAGCCTCGACGTAACCAGGCATATGCGAGCGCATACCGGCGAGAGGCCCTTCCGTTGCACTGTGCCAGAATGTGGTCGAGCGTATAAGCAGAGTGCCCATCTGGCTGTACATAGGCGAACGCATACCGGCGAGAGGCACTACCCTTGCCCAGTGGGAGATTGTGATCGAGCGTTTACGCAGAGTGGCGATCTGGCTAGACATAGGCGAACGCATACCGGCGAGAGGCCCTTCCTTTGCACAGTACGAGATTGTGGTCGAGTGTTTGCGCAGAGTAGCAATCTGACTAAACATAGTCGAACGCATACCGGCGAGAGGCCCTTCCGTTGCATTGAGCCAGATTGTGGTCGAGCGTATAAGCAGAGTGGCGATCTGGCTATACATAGGCGAAAGCATACCGGCGAGAGGCCCTTCCCTTGCACTGAGCCACGTTGTCTTCAAGCATTTGCGCGTAACAGAGACTAACCCGGCATAGGAAAACGCATCGGTAAGAGATATCAGGTCTGCCTCGGGTTTGTGCGATTTGTCCTGGCTATGCAGGTGAAACCTGTGTTTGCCGAAATCGATACCTGGCAGAGCGGACTGGCTGATGACGGCCTAGGAAAACAAAACACCCTGTGAAAGCAAAGCCCTCGCAGGGTGTGTGGGTGACCATAGATTTTTATTCCGCCGGCTTACTCGCCGTGGTAGATGCACCCGCTGGTGCAAGTCTCATGAATCCGAATCGCACTCAGCTCCGGCAGCAATGGCTTCAACTCGTTCCAGATCCACTTGGCCAGGACTTCGCTGGTCGGGTTTTCCAGGCCGGGAATGTCGTTCAAATAGTTATGATCCAGACGCTCATACAGCGGCTTGAAGATCTCTTTGATTTCCGAGAAGTCGCGGATCCAGCCGGTGTGTGGATCGAGGTCGCCGCTCAGGTGAATCGCCACTTTGAACGAGTGACCGTGCAGGCGGCCGCACTTGTGGCCTTCCGGGACGTGAGGCAGGCGGTGGGCGGATTCGAAGGTAAATTCTTTGAAGATTTCCACAGTGTTTGAGCTCTGTCAGGTGGCTATCGCCCGCGGCGATGGGGCAGATCGGGAGTTTAACAGCTTGGGTTCGGGGTTGCGGGAAAACACTGACTAAAGGGTCAACAGCTGCTCGCCCAAACGCCCGCTGGCAGTGATTTCGAGGAACTCGTCGCCGAGCCGCTGGCTCTCGTCCATGGCGGTTTTCCAGTATTTCTGGCGGCTGGCCGGGTCAGCCATAAAGCGTTTGAAGTCATTCCTGTCGGGCAACTTGCCATAGGGCAGGCGCGACAGGTAGGCCTTCGACGGTGCCACCAGCAGCACATCCTGCAAACGCCCGGAATTGTCGCGTCGCCATGGCAGGGTTTTGTCGAACCAGCCGGGAATCACCCGATCGGTGAAGTGCGGGTAGAGCACAATGTCGTCACCGCTGTACGGCAAGTCGAGGTGGTAATCCAGCAAGCCGCCATCGCGATAAGTCCCCGCGCCTGCACCGGGCAGGTCACGTACGCCTTCCATGACCATCGGGATCGAACCCGACGCGAGCAGGGCCTGACGCAAGTTACCGGTATTCAGCGGGACGAAGCGCGACGGGAAGTCGTTCAGCGCATTGAGCGGCGGCGCCAGGCGTGGGTCATGCACGATCAGCCGTTCGAAGTGCCGCGACAACCGTGAGCGCCCGCGCAGGTTGTCGGCGATCACCGATGACAAGCCCAGCCCGAGCCGCCCACGATGGTCGTCGGCGAGCAGGCCGTGGCTTTTCACCACCATGATGTTCAGCCGATAGAGCGGATTGTCCAGCAGTCGCGCATCGTTCCCGTCGAGCAAGTCATGCAGCATGCGCTGCGAGCTCTGGCTGACCTGCGCCATGCTCACGCCCTTGGCAAAACTCTGCGCGTTGTACAACTCACCGAGACGTCTGATGCCTTCGGCAGCGTCCGGCAAGCAGGCGCTGGCGAAGCGCCAGGAGCCGACCGAAGCGCCGATCAGCGAGCGCTCGCGCGGTGCGGCCGGTAGCCACTGGCCGAACAGCGCCAGGTCCAGACCTTGAATCCCCAGGGCCTTCGGTCCACCGGCGGCACCCGGCAGCGTGCCGACCTCCAGGGCGCTCAAGCCGTTTTCGCGAATCCGCGTAAAGGCTCGTGGGCCGGCCTTGAGGGTCAGGGCAGGGAACTTGATATGGATGGCGGTCATACCGGTCTCGATTTTTTGCAGGGTGTGTGCACAGAAATGAAGTGTAAACGCATCAATGATGGCAATTCAGTTTCAGTTAAGTTGATGCAGCTAGGGTGACGCCCCGGGTAATTTATGAAGAATACGCAGGCACTCCATGCTCAGGATATGTAATGAAGGTTAATCTGCGCGCCTATGGCCTGGCGACACTGACGCTCCTGGCATTTTGCTCGGCGGTGGTGGCCCGTGACCTGGATCAGGACGAAGCGCTTCGCCTGCGTCAGAAAGGCGTGATTCTACCGCTTGAACAGCTGTTGCAGCAGGCCATGGACCGCCACCCCGGCGCTAAATTGCTCGAAGCCGGGCTTGAAGAAAAGAATGGCATCTACATTTACGAAGTCGAGTTGCTGAGCGCCGACGGCGTGGTACGCGAGCTGGACCTGGAAGCCGCCACCGGGCGCTTGATCAAAGACAAGGACGATGACTGATGCGCCTGCTGCTGGTAGAAGACCACGTACCGCTGGCCGACGAATTGATGGCCGGGCTCGATCGCCAGGGTTACGCCGTCGACTGGTTGGCCGATGGCCGCGATGCGCTGTATCAGGGCAGTTCTGAACCCTACGACCTGATCATTCTCGATCTCGGGCTGCCGGGGTTGCCGGGGCTTGAGGTGCTCGGCCAATGGCGGGCTGCGGGCCTGGCCACGCCAGTGCTGGTGCTGACCGCGCGCGACTCCTGGGCCGAACGCATCGAAGGGCTCAAGGCCGGCGCCGACGACTACCTGAGCAAACCGTTTCACCCGGAAGAACTGCACCTGCGGATTCAAGCGTTGCTGCGCCGCTCCCACGGCCAGGCTAATCAACCGACGCTCAAGGCGGCCGGGTTGCAGTTGGACGAGGGCCGTCAATGCGTGATTCGCGACGGTGCCGACATTCAGCTGACCGCTGCCGAGTTCCGCCTGTTGCGCTACTTCATGCTGCACCCGGAGCAGATCCTTTCCAAAAGCCACCTGGCCGAACACCTCTACGACGGTGAAACCGAACGCGACTCGAACGTACTGGAGGTTCACGTCAATCACCTGCGCCGCAAACTCGGCCGCAGCGTGATCGATACCCGTCGCGGTCAGGGTTATCTGTTCGGTGGGCAAACCCGGTGAGGTCGATTCAACGGCGTTTGAGCCTGGGACTGATCAGCGTCATGGTGGTGGTCGGTCTGGTGCTGGCGCAAACCAGTCTGTGGTTGTTCGAAGTGGGCTTGCAGCGTTACCTGGAAGCCGGGTTGCGCAATGACAGTGAAAACCTGCTGATGGCGCTGGTGCGTGGCCCGCAGGGTTTGCAGCTGGACGAACGACGTCTGGCCCCGGCTTACCAGCGACCGTTCTCCGGGCATTATTTCCATATCGACTTTGCCGACAACCACTGGCGTTCACGTTCGCTGTGGGATCAGGAATTACCGTTGCTCGATCATCCCGGGCTGCACAGCAACCTGCAACTGGGCCCGGAAGGCCAGCAATTGCTGGTCCTGCGCGCGGACTACCGGCGATTGGGGCAGTCCATTTCGATCAGCGTGGCGCAGGACTACACGCCGGTGCGCGAGAGCTTCCAGCGCATGCGCCAGGTCGGGCTCGGGTTGGGCCTGGCGGGGTTGCTGCTGATTCTGGTGTTGCAGCGTGTCACCGTGCGGCGCGCCTTGCGACCGCTGGAAAACGCCCGCGAGCAGATCGCTCAGTTGCAACAAGGGCAACGCTCGCAACTGGACGCTCAAGTGCCGCTGGAACTGGTGCCTTTGGTGGCGCAGATCAACCATTTGCTCGCGCACACCGAAGACAGCCTCAAGCGCTCGCGCAATGCCCTGGGTAACCTCGGTCATGCGCTGAAAACGCCACTTGCGGTGCTATTAAGTCTGGCGTCGTGCGAAAAATTCGACGCCCATCCCGAACTGCGCAAGATGCTTCGTGAGCAACTTGCACAGGTTCAGCAGCGACTCAATCGCGAATTGAATCGCGCGCGCCTGGCGGGCGATGCCTTGCCGGGTGCGCAGTTCGATTGCGCTGCCGAGCTGCCGGGACTGCTGGCGACCCTGAACATGATCCACGGCGACCACCTGCATCTGGGCTACACGGCACCGTCCGGTTTGCACTTGCCTTGGGATCGTGAGGATGTGCTGGAACTGCTCGGCAATCTGCTGGATAACGCCTGCAAGTGGGCGGATGCCGAGGTGCGCTTGAGCATCGTCGAGACGGCTGAAGGGTTTAAATTGGCGGTAGAAGATGATGGCCCCGGGATTCCCGAAGCGCAGCGCGATCAGGTGTTCAGTCGTGGCACGCGGCTGGATGAGCAGACCGACGGGCATGGTCTGGGATTGGGGATCGTGCGCGATATCGTCGAGGCGTGGGGCGGGGCGTTGGTGTTGCAGGAGAGCGAGTGGGGCGGGTTGAAGGTTGTGGTGTTATTGCCAAAGCGCTGAAAGATCGCAGCCTGCGGCAGCTACGGGATCGGTGTTGGTTTTGACAAGCCAGGCCTGCTGCGGCACAGTGCGTGCCCTCTAATAAAACCCTCTCTTCAATCCGCCGTCGGCTCATGCAGCTGGCTGGACGGACTCATCCTGTTTGCGCCGGATTTACCCGTCGCCCTGTTTTGAGGTAACGATGATTAATGCAGTAATTGCCGCGGTCGGCGTCATGCTGGTGCTCAGCCTGTCCCGCGTGCATGTGGTGATCGCGCTGATCGTCGGCGCGCTGGTGGGCGGTTTGACCGGCGGCCTGGGCATCGATGCCACGCTCAAGGCCTTCAACAGTGGCCTGGGCGGCGGTGCGACCGTGGCCTTGTCCTACGCCTTGCTCGGCGCTTTCGCGGTGGCGATTGCCAAATCCGGCCTGGCCCACGCCCTGGCGGACAAAGCCTTGCTGCTGGTCGACCGGCAGGACGCCGCAGGTGGTGGGCAGGTCAAATGGCTGCTGATCGCGTTGCTCTGGGTCGTGGCTATCGCTTCGCAGAACGTCCTGCCGATTCACATCGCTTTCATTCCGCTGCTGGTGCCGCCACTGCTTTATGTACTGACCAAGCTGCAACTGGATCGCCGACTGATTGCCTGCGTCATGACCTTTGGCCTGATCACGCCGTACATGTTCTTGCCGGTGGGCTTTGGCAACATCTTCCTGAATGAGATTTTGCTGGCCAACGTCAGTAGAAGCGGGGTGGACATCAGTGGTGTCAACGTCACTCATGCCATGGGGATTCCTGCGTTGGGCATGGTATTCGGGTTGTTGATGGCGTTCGTCAGCTACCGCAAGAAGCGCGTGTATGACCTGGAGAAAATCGAGCGGGTCGAGCAGGTCGCGGTGCAATACAACCCGCTGACCTTGATGGTCGCGGGGCTGGCGATTGCCGCTGCGTTCATCATTCAGTTGCTGCTGGACTCGATGATTATCGGCGCATTGGCCGGGTTTCTGATCTTCTCGGTATCGGGTGTCGTGCGCTGGCGCGAGACTGACGACCTGTTCACCGAAGGCATGAAGATGATGGCAATGATCGGTTTCATCATGATCGCCGCCTCGGGTTTCGCCGAGGTCATGAAGGCCACCGGTGATGTGAAAACCCTGGTCGAGGCCTCGGCTTCGTGGATCGGTCACAGCAAAAGTGTCGGCGCATTGCTGATGTTGCTGGTCGGGCTGCTGGTGACCATGGGCATCGGCTCATCGTTTTCCACGGTGCCGATTCTCGCGGCGATCTTCGTGCCGTTGTGCGTGCAACTGGGTTTCAGCCCGTTGGCGATCGTCTGCATCGTCGGGACTGCCGGCGCCTTGGGCGATGCCGGCTCGCCAGCGTCCGATTCAACCCTGGGCCCGACCTCCGGTCTGAATATCGACGGCCAGCATCACCATATCTGGGACACCGTGGTCCCGACGTTTTTGCACTACAACCTGCCGCTGCTGGCGTTTGGCTGGGTGGCAGCAATGGTGTTGTAACGGATCGACCGCATCGTTTTCATCACCGACAGGCCTGCGCCTACAGTTTTGCGCAGGCCGGCCGTTAATGCTTTAACCACGCCAATAATATCCAGAGTGAACAACACATGCGCCTGAGCCTTAAAGCCAAAGTCTTGTCCCTCTCCGTCCTCCCGGTGTTGCTCTTTGCGCTGGTGATCAGTCTGACCACTGCATTCATCTTGCAAGAGCAGGCCCGCAAAGAAGTTGAAGAAACCCGTCAGCGGTTGATGAACGATGCCAAGGCCACCCTGCAAAGTTACGTTGCGGTGGCGATGACGGCGATCAAGCCGCTGTATGACACCGCAGCACCTGGCGACGATGCGGCTCGCGCGCAAGTGGTCAAATTGCTCTCGAGCATCAGCTACGGCAAGGACGGTTACTTCTTCGGCTACGACTCCAACACCGTGCGCCTGTTCAAGGCCAACAGCCCGGAAGGCGTTGGCCAGAGTTTCAAGGACAACCGCGATCCGAACGGCGTGTACGTCAACCGTGACCTGGTGAACGTCGCCAAGGACGGTACGCACTACCTGCAATACAGCTCGCCGTTACCGGGCGACAGCAAAGTCCTGGTGCCCAAACTGGGTTACACCGAATACCTGTCCAAGTGGGACATGGCTATCGGGACCTCAGTAAATCTCGATGGTGTCGAAGCCCAGGTCGCCGTGGTCCAGACCGAGGTTCGCGAGCGCATGGAAGGCGTGCTGCTGAGCATCGTCGGCGTCGCGGCGGTGGTGCTGCTGGTGATCGCGGCGGTCGGTCTGTTTGTGGCCAATACCATTTTGCGTCCGCTGCACCTGATGAAGGCCAATCTGGACGACATCGCGGCAGGCGAGGGCGATTTGACGCGGCGGCTGGCGATTACCTCTCAAGATGAACTGGGTGAGCTGGCCGGTTCGTTCAACCGTTTTGTCGACAAGATTCACGGCCTGGTGCGGCAGATTACCGAGATGACCTCGCAGCTGACCGGGCTGGTCAATCAGGTCTCCGATCAGGCCCAGCGTTCGGATCAGGCCATGGAACGTCAACGTCACGAGACGGATCAGGTGGCCACGGCAATCAACGAGATGTCGGCGGCGGCGCAGGAAGTGGCGAAAAGCGCTCAAGGCGCTGCGGTTGCGGCCCAGCAAACCGACGAAGAAGGTCAGGCGGCCAAGCGCGTGGTGGCCGGGAGCATTTCGCAGATCCATGCCTTGGTGAAAGATATTCGCAGCAGCGGGGTTTCTCTCGACAGTTTGCAGCAGGACGTGTCGTCGATTGTCAGCGTGCTGGGGGTGATCCGTTCGATTGCCGATCAGACTAACTTGCTGGCGCTGAACGCCGCCATCGAAGCCGCTCGCGCCGGTGAAGCCGGGCGTGGCTTTGCAGTGGTCGCCGATGAGGTGCGCGCGCTGGCCAGTCGCACTCAGCAAAGCACTCAGGAAATTCAGGGCATGATCGACCGCTTGCAGGCTGGCACACAGTCGGCGGTCGATGCCATGCGCCGCTCCAGCGAGGCCGGTGAGGGAACCTCGGCCCAGGCCAATCAGGCGGGCGCTTCGCTGGACACCATGGCCCAGTTGATTGGCACCATCAATTCGATGAACGCGCAGATCGCCAGCGCCGCCGAAGAGCAAACCGCGGTGGCCGAAGAGATCAACCGCAGCGTGCATCAGATCGCCGTCGCCGTGGACAGCGTCGCCGACGAAACCCAGCTCGGCGCGCAAACCTCCCGCAGCCTGGCGGATTTGGGCCAGCGGTTGGGCAAGCTGGTAGGGCAGTTCAGGATCTAAGCGCCTGACAGACAGCTATTCCCGATCGTTCCCACGCTCCTGCGTGGGAACGCCGCCATGGATGCTCTGCGTCCGCTTTGAAAGTGACGCGGAGCGTCACGAGATGCATTCCCACGCAGAGCGTGGGAACGATCAATCAGAGTGGGTTTCAATCTTCACGCACATCCCGCATCAACAACCCAAACCGCAAATCCACCGCGTCCGGAATCGGTAGATACACGGTGTGCCCGTCCCCCGGCGCTACTTCAATCGCTTCGCCTTTGGCACTTTGCAACTGATGCAAGTCGAAGTGGAAATTGCCTTTGGGCGTCATCAATTCCATGTGATCGCCCAAACCAAAGCGGTTCTTCACCTTGACCTCGGCCAGCCGGTCTCGGCGCTCGCCGGTCAGTTCACCGACGAACTGCTGGCGCTCCGAGACCGAGCTGCCGTTCTGGTAGTTCTGGTATTCGTCGTGCACATGGCGGCGCAGGAAGCCTTCGGTGTAGCCACGCTGGGCCAGCGATTCGAGGTCGGTCATCAGGCTGCGATCGAACTCGCGGCCGGCCACGGCATCGTCGATGGCGCGGCGATAGACCTGAGTGGTCCGGGCGCAGTAGAAGTGCGATTTGGTCCGGCCTTCGATCTTCAACGAGTGGACGCCCATCCGCGTCAAGCGATCGACATGCTGCACCGCGCGCAAATCCTTGGCGTTCATGATGTAGGTGCCGTGTTCGTCCTCGAAGGCCGGCATCAGTTCATCGGGGCGGTTGGCTTCCTGGAGCAAAAACACCTGGTCGGTGGGCGCGCCGATGCCCAGCGTTGGCTCCGGGATAAACGCCTGAACAATCTCGCCTGCGGTGTTTTCCATGGCGGGCTGTGCGGAGTATTTCCAGCGACAGGCATTGGTGCAGGTGCCCTGATTGGCATCGCGCCTGTTCATGTAACCCGACAGCAGGCAGCGCCCGGAATAGGCCATGCACAATGCGCCGTGAACGAACACTTCCAGCTCCATGGCGGGGACTTGTTGGCGAATCTCGGCGATTTCTTCCAGCGACAGCTCCCGTGACAGGATGATCCGGCTCAGACCTTGCTGCTGCCAGAACTCGGCGCTGGCCCAGTTCACCGTGTTGGCTTGCACCGAAAGGTGAATCGGCATCTGCGGGAAATGCCGGCGCACCAGCATGATCAATCCGGGGTCAGACATGATCAGCGCATCCGGGGCCATGGCGATGACCGGCTCAATGTCCTTGAGGAAGGTTTTCAGCTTGGCGTTGTGCGGGGCAATGTTCACCACCACATAGAAACGCTTGCCCTGGGCCTGGGCCTCGCGGATTCCGAGGGCCAGGTTGGCATGATCGAACTCGTTATTGCGCACGCGCAAGCTGTAGCGCGGCTGGCCGGCGTAGACCGCATCGGCGCCGTAGGCGAAGGCGTAGCGCATGTTTTTCAGGGTGCCGGCAGGGGCAAGCAGTTCAGGCGTGGCGAGGGTCATGAGGGCATCGATCACAAAAGCTCGCGAGGGTAGAGCAGTTGCGCGGGGCGTTTATTGATCTGGATCTATGCTGAGTGAACAAAAGAGGGCGCTCGGACGTGTCGACTGACCTTGAAGAGGCAGTCAGTGTCTGCGTGCTACTGGCAGGGATCGGACATGAATGAAACCGTTGGGCGAGACAAATCACTGTTGGTGCTATTGGTGCTGGTGACCGCCGCGTTCATCTGGATTCTGCTGCCGTTCTACGGCGCGGTGTTCTGGGCAGTGATTCTCGGCATTGTCTTCGCACCCCTGCAGCGTCGGCTGCAAGTGAAGTTCGGCTGGCACCGTAACCTGACGGCCCTCTGCACCTTGAGCATCTGTCTGGTCATTGCCATTTTGCCGGTGATCATTACCAGCATCTTGCTGGTGCAGGAGGGTGCGAACATCTACAAGGATATCGAGAGCGGCCAACTAGACATCGCCAGCTATCTGGCTCAGTTCAAACACAGCCTGCCGCCGTATTTTCAGCATCTGCTGGATCGCTTCGGCATGGGAGAGCTGAACGCTTTGCGCGAGAAAATCGTCAAGAGCGCGATGCAGGGCAGCGAGTTTTTCGCCAGTAAGGCGTTCAGCTTCGGTCAGGGCACTGTCGACGTAGTGGTGAGCTTTTTTGTCATGCTCTACCTGTTGTTCTTCTTTCTGCGCGACGGTGCCGAACTGGCGCGCAAAGTCCGCGCAGCCGTGCCGTTGGCTGAACATCAAAAGCGCCGCCTGCAGCTCAAATTCAATCGCGTGGTACGCGCCACAGTCAAAGGCAACCTGCTGATGGCGATCACGCAAGGCGCGCTGGGTGGGTTGGTTTTCTGGTTTCTGGACATTCCCAGTGCATTACTCTGGGCGGTGATAATGGCGTTTCTGTCGCTGTTACCCGCAGTGGGGGCGGCGATTGTCTGGGGGCCAGTGTCCGCGTACTTCCTGCTCAGCGGCGCGATCTGGCAGGGTGTGGTGCTGGGCTTGTTCGGGGTGTTTGTGATCGGTCTGGTAGACAATATTCTGCGTCCGACCCTGGTGGGCAAGGACACCAGGATGCCGGATTACCTGGTCCTGATCTCGACCTTGGGCGGTCTGGCGATCTTCGGGCTCAACGGTTTTGTCATTGGACCGTTGATCGCCGCGCTGTTCATGTCGAGTTGGGACTTGTACATCGACACCAGGCCGCGAGTGCAGTTGCCTTAAGCGCCCAGCGCGTAGGTGCCGATACGTTGCGACAGAGCCTGGGCGGCGGGCAGTGAAGTGAGCGGGCCGCTGATCGCAACGCCGTCCTGAACCAGATACCAACAGGCGAGCAATCCCAGCTCTCTGAGCGGTGCAGGAACGGCGCTGCCGATAACGGACATGATCTGAACCTTGGGCATAAGTACCTCCATCAATCTATAGAGCTACCTTACTGACCCGGCGGTTCAACGGAAAATCAACGCGCTCGATAGTGGACATTGACAACAACGTGGCGAATGGCCGCTGTCAGTCGACGACCTGGTCGAGCATGTTCATCACTTCATGATCATTGAGCAGGCCTTTGCGCACCAGGTTTTCGGCGAGCAGCGAGAGAAACTTGGCACTGCGATGGCCTTCCAGGTGTTTGAGCTCGGTCAATGCGTTATAGACCTTGCTTGAGGTACAGAGTCCAACAATGCGGTGCGGGTTTTGCGTGGGCATAAGGGTCGTCCTTGTTGTTATGAACCGTTTATTACGGACAATTCAAAGCTTGCTGAACTGTCATGACATAAATATGACGGTTATAGCGCACAAGCCAGGGCATTCGTCGGATCAATCATGCCAAATTTAACCGCAGTCACTGTCCCGGTAGCGACCTTGGCGAGATTTATTCAGACATTGTTCTGACCGCAGAACGAAAACAGGCCCCGTCGAGACGGAGCCTGTGTTGTGTAACTGGCAGTGATTACCCGCCTGGGTTTCAGTAACGGGGCTGAACGTAATACCCCTGTGGCTGGACGTAAACCGGTGCGGGCTGGACGTACACCGGCTGCGGTTGAACATAGACCGGCTGCGGTTGAACGTAGACCGGTTGTTGTTGTACGTAAACCGGACGCTCGTTGGCCATGACTGATCCCGCGACCACCGCGCCTACCACAGCGCCGACGGCGAGCGGTGCACCCCAGCCCCAGCCGCCGCCACGGCCATGACCATAATAGTAGCCATGGGCTTGCGCCTGTCCTGCGACAGCAAATGCACCGATCAGCAAGGCTATTACAGGGAGTTTGCGGATCATGATAATTCCTCGTGTTTTCGCCCCAACGCGCTTGAGCCTTCAATAGATTCAAGGATAGTTGCGGGGATAACTCTAAGACAGCGTTTTTTGGCGAATCTGCGACGCGTCAGAGTAAATATTGTGTAAGGTCTGTACCGGCATCTTTACCTTTACATGCCCGCCGGGCCAGAGGCCTCGCTATCATCGGATAAACCCGATGCGATGGCCAATCCCGTCCATCTGAAAGTGCAATTTGAAGGAGAACCACATGCTGATGAACCCGAATAAAGACACCCAACTGTGCATGTCACTGTCTGGGCGCCCCGGGAATTTCGGCCTGCGTTTCCACAACCATCTGTATGAGCAACTGGGCCTGAATTTCTATTACAAGGCGTTCAGCAGTCAGGATCTGCCGGGGGCGATTGGCGGGATTCGTGCCCTGGGTATTCGCGGCTGCGGCGTATCGATGCCCTTCAAGGAAGCCTGCATCGCACTGGTCGATGAGCTGGACGCGTCGGCGCAAGCCATTGCCTCGATCAATACCATCGTCAACACCAACGGTCACCTCAAGGCTTACAACACCGATTACATCGCCATCGAGCAACTGCTGAAAACCCATGCGGTGCCGCAGGACTCGACGTTCGCCTTGCGCGGCAGCGGCGGGATGGCCAAAGCGGTGGCCAGTGCCTTGCGCGACGGTGGTTATCAAAACGGCCTGATCGTGGCGCGTAATGAAAGCGCTGGTCGTGCCTTGGCCGACTCGCTGGGGTATCGCTGGCAAGCAGCGCTCGGCAGCGAGCGCCCGCGGATGTTGGTCAATGTCACGCCGATTGGCATGAGCGGTGGCGCGGAGGCCGATCAGCTGGCTTTTGACGCTGATGCCATCGATTCCGCGGAAACTGTCTTCGATGTGGTGGCGATCCCCTCGGAAACGCCGCTGATCGTGCGTGCTCGTGCCGCAGGCAAGCGGGTCATCACCGGGCTTGAAGTGATCGCCATTCAAGCGCTTGAGCAGTTTGTGCTGTACACCGGCGTGCGTCCCAGCGATGAGCAGTTCCACAAGGCCGTGGCGTTCGCCCGCAGCTGATCAGACGCTGCGGGGCCGGGTGGCAGGGTTACTCGAGGCGCGCCAGACGCTCTTCGAGCGCCGCGATCCGCGCTTCGAGTTCTTCGATGCGCTCCACCGACACGCCGCTGCTGGCGCCACGTTCCGTCGGGTTCTGGCGGGCGGCGAGGATCGCTTCGATATCTGCCGGGTCGCCCAGTGCGTGCATGTAGCGGTCTTCGCGCTGGCCCGACTGGCGCGGCAGCAACATCGCGAGCCCGCGGGCAATCAAGCGTTCCAGTTGATGCACAACCTGTTCGGCATCTTCGAAGTCGTGCATGCGGCCGCTGCGTGTCAGCAGTTCGTTGACCGTCTGCGGACCGCGCAGAAACAGCAAGCCGGCCAGAATAACCTGGGCCGGCACCAGTTCCAGCGCCTTGTCGAGCCGATGCTCCCAGCGATCGGCGCGGCTGCCCATGACCAGTTTGGTGAAGCCTCGACCTTCCAGGGCGCGCAAACTTTGCCCGACCTGGCCCTGGCTGAGGTTCATCACCGGTTCCCGGCTGGTTTTCTGGTTACAGGCGATGACCAGTGCATTAAGGGTCAGTGGATACGTCTCCGGGCTGGTCGCCTGTTTCTCGATCAATGAGCCGAGAATGCGCAGCTCCGTGCTGCTCAGCTGCAGTGCCTCGGGGGACGTCTCTGGCTCTGCGCTCATGTTTTCCGGGCCCTTGTTAACCGTTTCTTCCATTGTTGACTCCCTAATTTAGCAACAGACCCTTGTTTGTGGGTCAGATCGCTTTCCTTTCACGTCGTTCTGTTTGACGCAGAACCTCGTCGGAGGAGGCGAGTGCGGCAATCTTAGCGCACTGTTGCTCAATCTTCTGGCGCAGTCACGGTTCTTCTCGCAGTCGGCATCGCTATCGTAGAGCGTGCCATTTGCCTCACTCAGCAAGTTCTTCGGGCGACACGATCCAGACACTGCAGGGCATTTTGTACAACAGGCTTTCTGCCGTACTGCCGACCAGCCGGTCCAGCCCTCGATGGCTGATCCGGCCCATGACAATAACATCGACCTGATTGACGTTGGCATAGTTGACCAGGACCTTGCCCGGGTTGCCCATGATCATGTGACGCTGTTCCGGCGGGATGCCGTTGCGCTCGGCAAGTTCGTTGAACGCCTCCCCCTGAGCGTCGAACAGGGTCTTGGCTTTGTCTGAAGAGAAGAAGGTCGAAACGTTGTTGAAGTCGAATTCGTCGGCACTGATGGAGGAAAGGTCATAGGCATAGACGACGTCGACCTCGGCATTGCAGGCGCTCGCCAGTTTGACCGCTTCGTGGAGTATCCGGTCGTTCAAGCCCTGGTACTGTTTATCGCGATGGAAGGGATCGACCGCTGCAACAACCTTGCGAGGCAAGGCATGGATGGCGTTACTGACGAAATGTAGCGGTACTGGACATTCGCGCAGCAAATGCACGTCGAGCGGCGTGAACATCAGCCGCGAGAGCAGCGATTCGTGCTGCAGCGCTTTGATCAGCAATTCGATCGGTTGTTCTTTGAGATGGATCAGAATTTCCTGGAGCGGGCGTTCGACCCAGACCACCTCGGTGGTGACCTCCAGGCCAGTTTTGCGCAGGGGCCTGGCCTGCTCCTCCAGCCACAGGCGGTGACGTTCGACATAACCCAGGCGCATCTCTTCGCGGGCCTGGTCGTTGACCAGGCTGGCGGTCGCGAGGCCTTCCAGGTAGTCGAAAGCCACGATGTGCAGCGCCGCACCTTCGGCCTTGGCCAGTGCGGCGGCCCTGTCGAAGGCCGGGCTGTGCTGCATCAGCGGCGAGACGATCAGCATGAAACGTGATTGACCAGACATGACAAACCTCTCCTGGGTAGACACAAAGTCTGCGGCTGTACTGTAGGCACGGTGAGTTGTCAGCTCCTGAAACCATGACTTGATCGTGTCGCTGGCCAGGTGCCCGAGCTTGATCTGTGTCAAACGGGCGAGAGGCCGGTCTTGTCGTCCGACATACGGTCGCTTGCTTCACCTCCAATCTCTTGATTATTGACCATGATCAATCTCTCGCTTGCGAACCCGGTGCAGTCTGAAAATGGTGCGCATTTCACGCTTGCGTACCGCGCAGGACGCATTACCCCCAGACCCGATTGCGAGGCTTGATCCGAGGCCGGCTATGATTATTGAGATAACAGAACAACTGGCAAGACACCGTTGGCTCGTACAGATGGATGTGTGGGAGGTGGGTTTCGACAGTCGGGATGAAGCAGAGGCGTTCGTCAGGCAACTCAAGGCGCGCATCAATGCGCCGCATGCCTGGCCGGCAAACACTGTCACGAAGCCATTGCTCCGACAGCCCGCCGGCGCGCGATCCGACCCGGCGGTCGAGCAACGGGTGCTGGCTGACCTCGCGAGATAAGCGCCGAGGTCAGGGGGGATGACCGGGTGCGTATCCAATGAGTGAAACCTTCGACCTGACCAATGCAGCCGCTGCGCTGGGCATCGGCATGCTGGTCGGTCTTGAGCGCGAGCGCCACAAGGGCGGGGGCGACAGCCGTGCCTGTGCCGGGTTGCGGACATTCGCGATCACTGCGTTGCTGGGCTATGTCGCCATGCAGGTGGGCGATGGTCTGCTGCTGGGGATCATGGCGATCTGTGTGGCGCTGCTGCTCACTGTGGCTTATTGGCGGAACCTTGAAAAGGATCCTGGCATTACCAGTGAAGTGGCCTTGCTCACGGTGTTGGTGCTGGGAGGGCTGTGTGGTACCGCACCGGAGCTGGCCACTGCCATTGGGGTGGTGATGGCAGGGCTGCTGACCTATCGCCAGAAGCTGCATCATTTCGCACGCAGTCAGTTGACCAATGCGGAAATGCGCGATGGTTTGGTGCTGTTGGTCGCTGCACTGGTGGTGCTGCCGCTGGCGCCGGATCGCTATATCGGGCCCTATGCTGCAATCAATTTGCGCACCATTTGTACCTTGACCGTACTGTTGATGACGATAGGGGCGGTGGGGCATATCGCGGTTCGCACCGTGGGCACCCGCTACGGTTATCCGATCAGTGCAATCGCTTCGGGGTTCGTTTCCGGTACGGTGACCATTGCGGCCATGGGGCATATCAGTGCCAGGGAGCCGGCGCACATAAAAGTCCTGAGCGCAGCTGCGATGCTGTCCAATCTGGCGACCGTGATTCAGGTAGGCCTGATCCTGGGAACGGTCGATCCCGGCCTGTTGCGCAGCATGTGGGGGCCGTTGTTATCCGGACTCTTCGTCACGGGGTTGTATGGCGTTTGCTTGATGTTTCCCAGATCGACGGGGGACGGCAACGAGCCGATCAAGGTCGGTGGTGCGTTCAATCTCAGGCTGGCCTTGATCGTGGTACTGGCCATGACCGGCATTACCTTCCTGTCTTCTGCGATGCTGAGTCACTTTGGCCAGGTGGGTATGATGCTGACGGCGGCCTTCACCGGTTTTGCCGATGCTCACTCTTCAACGGCGTCCATTGCCTCCCTGGCCAAGGCCGGTCAGCTACCCTTCGATGCCATTGCCGGCCCTGTGCTGATCGCGGTGAGCAGCAATTCTCTGAGCAAGTGCGTGGTGGCGTGGGTCAGCGGCGGTCGGCCGTTCGCCACTTATGTCATCCCAGGTCAGGTATTGATGACGGCGGCGATGTGGGCGGGCACCTTGCTGCACTGAAGCGTTCGATGCGGCTTGTATCAATCGAGCTCCTGCAAACAGTGCATAGAGCTGATAAAGATCAAGTCGCCTGCACCCGGAACGTTCAATCTAACGTCTTACCGACTGCATTGAAATGGCCGAGCGCCGAGGTGTCTTATGTCTCAGACTCAACGTTTATTGCTGATTGCTCCGCCCGCGATGACCCGTACTCCGGCGTTCGAACGCGCTACGGCCCTGGCTCTGGCGGCACAATTACCCTTGCATATCGTGGCGTTCGATTACATCGAAGCCTTGGCGATGGCCGGTCTGTTCGCCCCCGAACGAATCCGGCAAGCCCGTGATGGCTACCTGGAAAACCACCGACAATGGCTTGAGCAGCAAGCCGCAATGGCTAAGAAGCATGGGGTTGAGGTCACCAGTGAGGTGGTCTGGGTCCAGCACCCCTATGAAGAGATCCTTCACTTCGTCAACGAGATGCCTCTGGCCCTGATCATCAAGGACGCTCAGGAGGAGTCCGCGTTGAAGCGGATCTTCTTTACTCCGCTGGACTGGCAGTTGCTGCGCGATTGCCCGGTGCCGGTGCATCTGGTCACCAACGCCAGCCACCCACGGCCGCACAAGATTCTGGCAATTATCGATGTGTTGCGCAGTGAAGACCAGGACCTGGTGTTCAACGATCAGATTGTCGAGGCGGCAGTGAAGCTGGCCGAACAGTGCGACGCCGAGCTTGATTTGGTGCATGTGTATGACTGGGCAGCGGTGTACGCCACGGACATGGGCGTTGGTGCATTGCCCCTTGCCACCGGCATCTACGAAGCATTGGGGGATGCTCAACATGAGGCATTTGCGGCCCTGGCCGAACGCCACGGCGTGCCGGCTGATCGTCGCCACTTCATTGAAGGCGCGCCCCTGCAGAGCATCTGCGAGTTTGCGACGGATCATCAGATCGATGTCATCGTCATGGGGACGGTACACCATAAAGGTTTGAACAAACTCTTGGGCAGCACCGCCGAACATCTCTTGCATCGGGCGCCGTGCAGCGTGCTGGCGATCAAGCCGGGCGAGCGGCTGCAGTAGTGTTGAATTGCCCCTTGGCGTGCCAGTGTCTGGTGCGCCAAGGGGCGTTTTTTTTACAGCATGAGGCGGTGAATGACCTGGCGGGCATCGTCAGGATCGTTATGGACTTCAAATCCCAGGGCTTTTGCCAAATCACGCATGGGGGCATTGCTTGAGGCATCAATGGAATACATCTGATGAAAACCGTTCTTGCGGGCGGTCTTGATCAAGTGCTCCATCAACAGCGTACCCAGCCCCAGGTGCTGCCATTCATCGGCGACGGTTATCGCGCATTCGCATTCATGTTCGGCGGTGGCGGCATAGCGACTGACGCCGATTTCGATCAATTTACCGTCTTCGTGGACCAGCGCGATGTAAGCCATGCGCTGCTTGCAGTCGGTGTCCATCAACTGGTCGAGCATGGCTTTACCGGGTTCGCTGATCTGCGCCAGAAAGCGCATATGGCGGGATTCCGGGGACAGGCGCTTGATGAAGGCGTATTCGCGCTCGCGGTCCTTTTCCGTCAATGGCCGGATCAGTACATGCCGACCGTCCCTGAGCGCTTCGATCCAGTATTGCCCGGAGACCGCGGCATAGGCGGCGGCAGCCCGTTCGTTGTGGTCCTTGACAGTGAGCATGGTGCAATCCTCCATCTGATGGAAAAAAGGTCCGCGTGTAGTAGAAGGTCACGCGGTTCATACCTTTATTACGCCAACGGCGGCATTCGAATCTGATCTGGATCAGACACTCGGCACAGGCGTCCTCAAAGGCCCGGATTTGATGTAAATCAACCGCGTTGGGGGCAATGAGCGCAGTCTTGGAACATGCCGGCGGGATCGACCGGCGCCGAGCCGAGGTGTGTGATGGGTCAATATCAACGTTTACTGCTGATCGCCGACCGAACCCTGCATCAATCTCCAGCCTTGCTGCGCGCGGTCGCCCTGGCCAAGGCGAGTGGGGCGGTTTTGCACGTGTGTGCCTTTGTCGAGCCGGTGCCGATCGTTCATTTGTGGGATGAAAAAGTCGATGAGGCGGCGTTTCAGAGTTACCTGCGTCGCTATCGCCGCTGGATGTCGGAGGAAATCCAGCGACTGAGCGGTGAGGGGCTGAAAGTCTCGGTGGAAGTGGTCTTCACCACCCATCCGCTGCTGGATATCCTGAAGCATGTCGAGGAGTTCAAGCCTGACCTGCTGATCAAGGACGCCACGCTGGAGCCGGTGCTCAAACGGGTATTCATCACGCCACTTGATTGTCACCTGCTGCGCGAATGCCCGGTGCCGGTGCACCTGGTCAACCAGGCCCGTTACAGTTTGCCGCATCGGATCGTGGCGGCGGTCGACCCCTTCGACCCGCAAACCCAGATCAGTGGCCTCAACGACACCATCATTCAAACGGCGAACGCCCTGGCCCTGCAGTGCGATGCGCCGCTGCATTTGCTGTACGCCTATGACCTGTCGCCAGCGTTCAATGGCGATGTAGCGATGGTCAGCGACGGATGGGGCCTGGATTACATGGAGGAACTGCGTGAATCCCTGCACCTGGCCTTTGTGACCCTGGCCGACCGCTATGGTGTGCCGCCCGAACGTCGGCACTTCATCATGGACCAGCCGGTTCGGGCATTGACTGAGTTTGTCGAAGAGTACCTGGCCGACGTGGTGGTGATGGGCACCGTGCACCGGGTCGGGCTGGATCGGTTGATTGGCAGCACCACCGAACGGGCGCTTTACTCGGTGCCTGGCAGCATTCTGGCGGTCAGGTCACCCGGTTGGGCGGTCAGGGAGTGAGCACGATGGCGCCTTTGACCTGACCGCTCCTCAGGTGGGCGAGCGCTTGATTGGCGTCGTCCAGTGCAAAGCAGGTGACATCGCTGTGCACAGGCGTGTGCCGGATCTCTTGAAAAAACGCCGATTCTCCAGAAGCAAAGGCCTCTACGCTGTCAAAGTGGCGCGTCCCGGTGACAGCCGGTGACCAGTTGCTTGAGCCCGTCGATGTCGAGGATTGTGACGTTACGCCCGGAAATCTCGACCAGTGCCTGATCCCGCAGGTGGGCAATGCCTCGGCAGATGGTTTCCAGGCGTAGTCCCAGGTAGGAGCCGATCTCCTCGCGACGCATCTTCAATACAAACTCCCTGGACGAGTAGCCGCGCATGTTAAACCGCTGCGACAGGTTCAGCAGAAAGGCCGCCAGGCGCTCGTCCGAGTTCATGTTGCCCATCAACATCAGCATGCCCTGATCCCGGACGATTTCACGGCTCAGGAGTTTGTTCAGGTTGTGCTGCAGCGACGGCAGCTCATGGGCGAGCTTCTCCAATTGGGCGAAATGGATGGGACACACTTCGCTGTCTTCAAGGGCGAAAGCATTGCACGCGTGCTGGTCCGCACTGATGGCATCGAGGCCAAGCATCTCGCCGGGTATTTGAAAGCCGGTGACCTGCTCGCGACCGTCAATAGTCAGCACATTGGTCTTGAAAGACCCTATGCGTACCGCGTAAAGCGAGCGCAACGGGTCACCTGTGCGGTACAGCGCGGCGCCTTTTTTCACCTTCACGCGTTGGACGATCAGGGTGTCCAGTTGCTCGACTTCCTGACCGGTCAGGCCAATCGGCAGGCACAACTCCAGCACGCTGCAGTTGGAGCAGGCAGTCTTGAGGTAATGGGCCTGACGGGGTTGGACTTCAAACGGTGACATGACGCGCCCCTCTGTGAATGTATCAAGCATAGGCGTGGAAAGCCTGATCTGGTCCTTAATGCAGAAACCGGAGGCGGGTGTACGACGAACGGAGATGAGGCCATAGATCCCGTGGAGGCGGTCCGTATCCGCGAGGCCGCTATTTGCTCTTCCAGTATTTCTGCATTTCGAGAAACAGAAACGATGCAGTCCAGGAGATCAGTACCAGGCCGGTCAGTCCCTGCAGCCCGGTCAGGTACTTGAGCTTGCCCAAGGGCGATATGTCGCCGAAACCGATGGTGGTAAAGGTGGTGAAGGAAAAGTACACACAGTCCATGAGCGAGCCGTCAAAATTGCCGCTCAGGCTTCCCCATTCGCTGGAGCGTGTCATCAGGTAATAGACCAGCGCGAAGCACCAGACTTCCAGCGCATGGGCCAGCATCGCGCCAAATACCCCGACGACAATTCTGAATCGACTCCACGCCCTGAGCGTGGGTAGCCAGTCGTTCAGGCGTAACAGGCATTCGTAGTGGATCACCACCGCCACGATGACCACCAGCGTATTGATCAGCGTGACCTCAATCATGGCGATCCATCGGGGGCGGCCTTGAGCGGTAGCAGCGGCGCAAACTCCTCTGGCGTCAGCGTTTCCTTTTCCAGCAGCAGGTGGGCGCCGGCGTCCAGGTCGGCCCGGCGACTGTCGAGCAGCGTTTTGGCACGGCCATAGGCTTCTTCGAGCAAGGCGCGGATGCCCAGGTCGATTTCCCGCGCGGTTTGTTCCGAATAGTCCTTCTGGCCAAATCCGGGCATGTTCTCGCCCAGATAAGTCGGACTTTGCCGTTCCAGTACCGACTGACCGAGTTCGGCACTCATGCCGAAACGGGTGATCAACTGTCGGGCGATGTCGGTCGCCCGGGTCAGGTCGTCGGCGGCGCCGGTGGAAATCTGGCCATAGACGATGTACTCGGCCGCCCGGCCGGCCATCAGTACGGCGATTCGGTCCTTGAGCATCTGACAACTGATCAGGAAGTGATCCTCGGTCGGCCGCTGCAGGGTATAACCCAGCGAGCCGATGGAGCGGGGAATGATCGAGACTTTGTGTACCGGGTCCATCCCCGGCAAGCTGCCAGCGGCCAGGGCATGGCCCATTTCGTGATAGGCCACCACCAGGCGCTCGTCCGGCCGTAACAGGCTGCTCTTGCGTTCCACCCCCGCGACGATGCGTTCGACCGCCGCCGTGAAATCGTCGAGGTTGACGGTCTCGCCTCCCCGGCGGGTGGCCACGATGGCAGCTTCGTTGATCAGGTTCGCCAGGTCCGCACCGGTGAAGCCCGTGGTGATTTCGGCGATACGTTCGGAGTCGATGTCGGGCGCCACGGTGATTTTTTTCAGATGGACCTTGAGGATGGCCTGTCGGCCTTTTCGATCGGGGCGGTCGATCACCAGTTGACGGTCGAAGCGACCGGCCCGCAGCAGCGCCGGATCGAGGACCTCCGGCCGGTTGGTTGCCGCCAGCAGGACCACACCTTCGCGCGGGTCGAAACCGTCCAGTTCGGCCAGCAACTGGTTAAGGGTCTGCTCTTTTTCGTCGTTGCCGCCAAATGCACCGACACCGCGCATTTTGCCCAGGGCATCGAGTTCGTCGATGAAAATAATGCACGGTGCCGCCTGCCGCGCCTGCTCAAACAAGTCGCGCACTCGAGCGGCGCCGACCCCGACGAACATTTCGACGAATTCGGAACCGGAAATCGAGAAAAACGGCACGCCGGCTTCACCGGCAATCGCCTTGGCCACCAGGGTCTTGCCGGTGCCCGGCGGGCCGACCAGCAGAGTACCCTTGGGAATATGCGCCCCCAGGCGTGCGTATTTGGCCTTGTCCTTCAGGAACGAGACGATTTCCACCAGCTCGGCCTTGGCTTCATCGATGCCCGCGACATCGGCAAAGGTCACCCCGGTATCACGTTCGACAAAGACCTTGGCCCGCGACTTGCCGACGTTCATCAGTCCGCCAAGGCCCTGTTTTTCGGCCATGCCGCGGAACAGGAAATGCCAGAGCACCATGATCATGGCAAAGGGCAGCAACCATCCCAGCAGCGCGTTCAGCAGTGTGTTTTCGCTGATGCCGGAAAAGCCGACACCCGATTGAGCCAACTCAGTCGCCAGCGTGGGATCGACCCGCACGGTGGTGAACAGGTCGTGGCCGTCGATGGGCTCTTGCAGCTTGCCGCTGATCTGGTCCTTCTCGACCCGCAACTCGCTGACCTTGTGCTCGCCCAACAGTTGCAGGAACTGACTGTAGGGGATGCTCTGCACCGAGTGGCGGTCAACAAAAAACAGCTGAGCGAACGCAAGTACCAGAAAGGTGATCGCGAAGTAGGAAAGGTTCCACTGGTGATTCTTCTTCATGGCCTGGGCTCAGGGATAAGGGGGACGATGCGTGGCGGTTCAATCCTTGATCCCCATGGGCATTTGAATAGGATTTTAGACGCCATTAGCTCAAGCGCCGGGTTTTACGCCGCCTTCCTGGCCGACAACCCCGGGACATTTTGTCTTGAGCGCACGACGACAATTTTTTGTGATTTTTATCAACTTCAGCCAGCACCTGCCCGCTCACTATTGACTTCAATCAGTGATGTTGTTTGTCGAGCCGTTTATGCCGACGAGGTGTGTGATGTTTGAAATTCGTCGTTTACTGCTGATCGCTCCGAGCGAAATGTCCCGTACCCCCGCGTTTGATCGGGCGGAGTCCCTGGCAAGAGCGACAGGCGCGATGCTGCACATCGTGGCATTTGATTATGTCGAAGCGCTGGCGGTCGCTGGCCTGTTTGACCACCAGGCGATGGCGCAGGCGCGCGAGGGATATTTGCAGGTGCACTGTCACTGGCTTGAGCAGCAGGCCCGGTTCGGGCAGTGCAAAGGCCTGCACGTGACCACTGAAGTGGTCTGGGCCAAACCGAGTATCGAGGAGATGCTTGAGTACGTGAATGACTTCGGGGCAGACATCGTGATCAAGGATGTCCAGCGCGTATCGGCATTCAAACGGGTTTTCTACAAGCCCCTGGACTGGCTGTTACTGCGCGACTGTCCGGCCCCCTTGCACCTGGTCACCGATGCCAGAAACCCGTTGCCCTTGAGAATACTGGCGGCTATCGACCTTTCCCATCTTGAAGAGCTGACGCAGGGGCTTAATGACCAGATACTCGACATTGCGTCGACGCTGGCTGTGTCCTGTGGCGCGAAGTTGCACCTGCTCAATGTCAGTGGCTGGATTGTGTCGGGCGACTCTGGGGTGAACCTGCAAAACCTGACCATGCGAGACAGCTTGAGAGACGCGGTCAGCGACGCCCAGATTGAAGCCTTTGATACGCTCGCTGAACGCTATGAGATTCCAGAGGCGAAACGGCATCTGTTGGCCGGGGTCCCGCATAAGATGATCGAGCGTTTCGCGGCGAGTAATGCATTCGACATGATTGTGATGGGAACCGTGCACTATCGGGGAATCAACGTCTTTCTCGGCAGTACCGCCGAGAACACCCTGAACCGGGCGCCTTGCAGTTTGATGATCGTCAAGCCGCGGTCTTGATGGCGTATAGCGGTGGCGGAGTACCGTGACAGCGTTTAGTCCCGTCCTGATAAAACGTGCGACATGCAGGCACCTGTAAAGGTCCCGCGACGTCGTGACTTTGTTGATAAAAATCAACGTCGCGCGAGCCATTTCAAGGAAGCTGCATGTACCTGCCTGTTGCAGAATGACTCGGGAGAGCAACCTGATGGCTCACAGTAAAATTCTGTTCCGTGCCGCTGCTCGCGAGAAAATCCTCTGCGGTGCCACACAGCTGACGGACGCGGTTCGGATGACCCTTGGGCCGAAATCGAAATCGGTGTTGATTCAGAACAAATAGGCTAACCCGACGGTCTGCAACGACGGCGTGACGATTGCCAAGCGGATCGACCTGCAAGACCCCGAGGACGCAATGGCTGACCTCCGGCAAGGGGCAGCGGCAGGCGTCGATGCCCCACCTGTCTGGAGTCCAGATCATGAGCCAATATAAAAAGTTATTGCTGATCATCAACCCGGTCCTGCGCCACTCCCCGGCGATACATCATGCCGCTGCCCTGGCCAAGGCCAGCGGGGCG
This sequence comes from Pseudomonas sp. H3(2019), assembly GCF_007713465.1. GTDB lineage: Bacteria > Pseudomonadota > Gammaproteobacteria > Pseudomonadales > Pseudomonadaceae > Aquipseudomonas. The sequence continues at coordinate 103,047 of NZ_VMSG01000020.1, forward strand.
AGCTTGCATATTGCCGCGTTAGTACAATCGCTGGACATTCTTGCACTGCTTGAAGAAGGCATTCGGGAAAAGGCTCGGCAGAGTTACCTCAAGGACCATAGCGATTGGCTCAAGGATCAGGAAGAAAAAATGCGCGGCAGAGGGATCGAGGTGACAGCCGAGGTGGCATGGGCCGATGACATGCAGCAGGCAATCCTTGATCACGTCAGCGAAATGCAGCCCGATCTGCTGATCAAGCAAGTGCAGCATGAGTCAGCGCTCAAGCGCGCATTTTTCACCCCACTGGACTGGTACTTGCTGCGCCACTGTCCGATACCGGTGTATCTGGTGGGCGCGAGCGGTCACGCCTTGCCGCGCATGGTGGTGGCAGCGGTTGACGCTTCGGATACCGAGTCTTCGAACAGTGAACTGAATGACCGGATCATCCAGCAGGCCAACAGCCTTGCGCTGCAGTGCAATGCCGAGCTGCATTTGCTGTATGCCTGTGACATTTCGGCGGCCTATCTCGGGGATATGGGCGGCGGCGGGCTGACGCTGGCAGACCTTACCCGGGAACTGCGCAGAGACCTGGAAAAGTCATTTCTGCGGGTGGCCGGTCGGTTCGGTGTGCCCTCTGACCGTCGACATTTCATGACGGGGAGCCCCGTCTCGGTGTTGAGTGAGTTTGCCAACGAGCAACAGGTGGATGTGATCGTGATGGGCAGAGTCCAGTCCCACGGGCTGGAAAAACTACTCGGCAGTACGACTGAACATATCCTGTATCAGGTGCCTTGTAGCGTTCTGGCGGTTTAGGGTCTGTGGCGCGTCGCGTCGAGGTCAGTAGCGCAAGTTCTCCTGCCGTAGTCGCGCGAAGCGCTCAAGCGCTGCGGCATCGAGCGCTTGCGCGGCGTCAGGCGCTACGCCGTCGCGAATGGCTTGCCACACGGTTTGCGAGCCGATTGAGCCGCGGGTCGCCGCAAGATCGAACGCGCCGGGATAGAGCGCATGCAGTGTGGCGAGCAGCGTCAATCCCAGGCGTGCGACGGGACGTTGCTCAGGCACTGGGTTGGGAGTGATGCTCACGCCATGACAGAGCTGACCGTGCCAGTTCGATTCGGTGGGCACGAAGTCGATCGGCTCGAAATGTGCGCCGACGTCGAGCGCATTCAGCACATGTGCGAGCTGAGTCGCGTTGATCCACGGTGCGCCGATCCACTCGAACGGATGCGCTGTGCCGCGCCCCACACTCAGATTCGCGCCTTCGAGCAATCCGACATCCGGGTAGAGGTCCAGTTGGGACAGCGTGCGCAGGTTTGGTGAGAGCGGCACCCAACCGAGCCCGGTGTCGGCGAAGGTCATCTCACGCCGGTAGCCCTGCATCGGCACAACGCGCAAATCTGCGCCAATGTGCTTGTTGCGGTTGAACAGACTCGCCAGTTCACCGACCGTCATGCCCGGCTGCAGTGGTGCCGGGAAATAACCGGTGAACGATTCGTGACGGCTGTCCAGCACCGGTCCGCCGAATCGCTGCGCACCGAGCGGATCGGGCCGGTCCAGCACGAACAGCGGAATGCGCCGCGCTGCAGCGGCTTCAAGTGCGTAGCCGAGCGTCGTCTCGTAGGTGAAGAAGCGCACGCCGGCATCCTGAATGTCGAAGACCAGCGCATCCAGTCCAGCGAGCGAACCGGCCGGAAAGCGCCGCGCCGCGCCGTAGAGGCTGTGTACGGTGAGGCCCGTCGCGGTGTCGAGGGTGTCGCCGACCCGCTCATCCATATCGATATTCAGCCCGTGCTCTGGCGAGAACAGCGCTGTCAGCCTGACGCCGGGCGCGTGCGCGAGTACGTCGACGGTGCGCCGGCCTTCGGCATCGAAGCCGCTGCGATTGGTGATCAAGCCCACGCGCTTGCCGGCGAGCGGCGCAAACCGCTGCGCCTCGAGCACGTCGATGCCGGTTTGTACCAGCCCCGTCGAGGTCGGCAGGCGATCGGCGGCACTCAGCGCCGGTAACGTCGATGGCAGCCATTGGCCGATTTGCCCGACGCTCGCAGCCGGAGCCCGGCTTGCCAGCAGCGCGAGCAACTGCGCACGAAGCGGGCGAGCGTCACCGCGGTCGTCCGGGTACACGCGGTTGGTCAGGATAACGATGAATTGGCGCGTCAGCGGATCGATCCACAGGCCCGTGCCGGTGTATCCGGTGTGGCCGATCAGGCCAATCGGCGGCAGACGGTCATGGTTCGACGCGAACGGTGCGGCCAGGTCCCAGCCGAGTCCGCGCCACGGTGGAGTCGCGAGCGGCGAGGCGGCACTCATGAGCGCGGCGATGCTCGCTGGCCGCAGAATCTGCAGGCCGCCCGCGCGCCCTTCGTTGAGCATCATCTGCGCGAAGCGGGCGAGGTCATCCGCGGTGGAAAACAACCCGGCGTTGCCGGAGACGCCGCCCATCCATTCAGCCGTCGGATCGTGTACGCGGCCGCGGCGGATGCCGGCCTTGTTGGCGAGTGTCGGCGCACTGCGGGCCACTCGCCCGGCGTCCGGTATAAAGACCGTGTCGCGCATACCGAGCGGCCCGAAGATGTAAGCCTGGCAATACGCGTCGAGCGGGCGGTGGGTGATGCGCTCGACCAGTTCGCCCAGTACCACGAAATTCAGGTCACTGTAGATGACGCGCTCACCTGGCACGCTACGCAGACGCTGCGCCGCGATGGCGCTCAACACGCCTTCGCGGTCCAAGTGCAGTGGCCGCGCAGGCAGGTCTGGCAGCAGCCCGGAGGTGTGGGCCAGCAGATGACGAACGGTCACTGCGTCTTTGCCGAAGGCTGCAAAGGCCGGCCAATACTGTGCAACGCGTGCGTCCAGGTCGATGCGGCCGGCTTCGGCCAGTTGCATGATCGCCGTGGTGGTTGCAATGACTTTGGTCAGCGACGCGAGATCGAACTCGGTGCTCAGCGTCATCGGTTCGGGGTCGGGCGTTGTCGCGCGTTGCCCAAAGGCCTGGCGATAGAACACGTGCGTGGCGTCCCCGATCAGGACGACGGCCCCCGGAATGCGTCCGGCGGTGATCTGCCCCTCGACGATCTGCGTGGCTTGCAGGCGCGCCGCGGCATCGAAATCGGCGGCACCCGCGAACTGCGCCGCCACCATTGCAAGCAGCATCGCCCAGCGTTTCAGCACACCGATCAACGGTGCGGCATATCGGCGGCGTTGTAGTGATTGTGTGGATTCCATAACATCCATCCATCGGTGCCGGCTGCATTGGCGGCGTTGATCTGTGCACTGATCGCCGCCGCATCAAACAGGCGATGATCGAACGCATAGTCGCGAAAGGCCTGCAGCCACGGACGAAAACGCACACCCGACAGATGGGTGCGCTTCAGTGCCTCTGTCAGGGAGCGTCTGACGATTTGACCGGGATCGCTGACCGGGTTGGTCAAACCCGGCAGCCCCCAGGTAAAACCGGACGGGTAGAGCATCGGCGAAATATAGTCGAGCGGCTCGCCGAGCAATTCGATCTGCTGGCCGATCGCGGTATCGTCGAGATTCCAGCAGACATAGCCGAAGATGTCTGCGGAGACGAATACATTGTAGGGCGCCAGCCGTGTGCGCGCGGCCTGCAGGAAGCCGACGATCGCCTCGGTCCGGTTGTGCCGGGTGTTCTTGAGGGCAAAGTGCAGCCCGCTCTTGTCGGGAAAGCGCACATAGTCGAACTGAACCTCGTCGAAGCCCATCCGCGCCGCTTCCTCGGCAACATCCAGATTGTGCTGCCATACGTCCTGCGAAAACGGATCCATCCATTGCAGGCTCTCGCCATCGCGCCACGGCAGGCCTTCTGCGGTGTGCACGCTCCATTCCGGGTGCGCGTCGGCGAGTGGATCGTCCTTGAACACCACGATGCGCGCGATCAGGTACAGGTGTTGCGCATGCAGACTGGCGAGCAGCGCCGGAAAGTCCTGAGCCTGCGGTGCGCGCTTGGTCACGCGGGCTGCCGCGCCGATCGCCTCGCGCGCCGCGCTGCGATACGGCGTCATGCCGCGATCACCCTTGACGTCGATCACCAATGCATTGATCTCGGTGCTTTCGGCAAGGCTGACGGCGTTGCTGCGCAGCGCCTTGCTGGTCACGCCGAACACCGACAGGTAGAGCGCTTTCGGGCGAAACGGGGTCAACTCGAGCGTCACGGGTGTATCGCCGGACACCTTGGCTTCGGTGCGCAGGTACCCCGGAGCGCGGGCCGCAACGCTCTCCACCGCCTGAGCGATTTCGAACTGGCCGTGTTCGTCGGTCCGCGTCACACCCGCCGATGTGGTGATGATCGCGTCGGCGAGCGGATTCTGCGTACTTGAGTCGAGCACGACACCGGTGACGGCCAGGGCGCCTCGTTCGGTCAGCAGGACCGTGACGGCGAGTAGCGTCGGAATCGCATAGCGCCTCATTGCGCGATTGAAGGTCATCGTACGCTCTCCGTAGCGGGTATCGCCGGGGTGTTCGGTTCGCCAAGCAGGTGCGCGAATGCGCTGGCGCCGTAGGCATCGGTCATCAGAAAGCGCGGCAGCGCGAGCAGTCGGGCGTGCCGGTCCGCCTTGCGCGCGTCCAGGGTGAAGGCGACGACGTAACCCTCATCGGAGGCGAGTGCGATCAACTCGTCGTCATAGATCCCGAACGGCCACGCGAGCATGTCGATATGGGTACCGGTTTGCGTCTCGAGGCGTTGACGGGATTTGTCGAGTTGCATACGGACGAATTGCTGGAAATCTTCCGGTGTACGGTGTCTGCGCTCGACCTTGAAATTGGGATGCCAGTAAGTATGCCCCTGGATGTCAAAGAGCCCGGTCTGTTTCAGGCTGCGCAATTGTTCCCAGGTCATTGCATAGGAGGCGTTCGAGATCGCCGATGGGTAGATGAACAGCGTGACCGGAAAACGCTCGCGCAGCACGATGGGCAGCAGTTTTTCGAATACCGAGCGATGCCCGTCGTCGACGGTGATCGCCACCGGCTTCTGCGGTAACGTCGCATTGGGATCGCGCAACCAGTCGACCACCTCACGCAACGGCACGATGTGGTAGCCATGCTCGTGCAGGACGCGTAACTGGGTTTCGAAGGTGCTCATGCGCACGGTCATCGAGTCGTCCAGTGTCTGCGAAAAACGGTGGTAAACGAGGATCGTGACGCGCGGTTCGGTGTTTTGCCCGGTGTTGTCCGCGCCCAAGGCTTGACCCCAGATGCACACCAGCACAGCGCACACCAGAAGCCGGATCGAACCGTTCATATAAGCAACCCGCCGTACGGGCGCTCAGAGGGACCCGGTCCGAGCACGTTCATACGATGCTCAATGATGCAGATTCAGCCAATAACGCGGCCACCAGGGCCGTGCTGTCGAGTACGTGCAAGCGGCGCGTCACACAGTCGGCTGGCAGGCGAAACGGCGGCACGCTGTCAGCGATCACAAGGTGTTCAAACAGTGGCTTGTCGAGCAGATCGGTGCCACCGGTGAACAAACCATGGGTGGCGGCTGCAAACAACCGGGCGGCACCGGCCTGCTGGCAGGCAAGGCCCGCATGCATCAGCGTTTCACCGGTGCTGATCAGGTCGTCGTAAATAATCGCGGTCTTGCCCTGCACTTCGCCGACCAGCAGGGTGCCAGTGAACGTCGCTTGAGCACGGTGCTTTTCCATCAGCGCACCGCCCACCGCGCGTCCCAGTTGCTGCTCCAGGGCCTGGCGAAATTGCTCGGCCCGCTTGGTGCCGCCAGCATCCGGGGAAACCGACACCACCTCGGCGTCGCCGACGATTCCGGCGAAATGCCGGGCGAACAACTCTGTGCACTGCACGTTCCAGGTAGGGATGCGGAACGCATTGTCAAACGCTGCCGGGTTGTGCACCTCCAGGGCCACCAGACGGTCCACGCCACAGGCTTCAATCATGGCCGCCACGTAGCGGGTGATCGTGGGGTCCTGAGGTTGGGTGCGACGATCCTTGCGCCCATAGCAGAGGTAGGGCGTCACGGCCTGCACCTGGCGAGCGCCGGCATCCTTGAGTGCGCCGCAAAAAAACAGCAGGCGACACAGCTTGTCGTGTGCGCTCTGGCGGTCATCCCCATACAAGGAATGGAACACCACGACCTCGCGACCGTTGACCGACTCCAGCGGTCGGCATTTGTGCTCGCCATCTTCATAGTCGCGCTCTTCATGGTGCGCCAGTTGACAGCCAAGCCGCTGCGCGACGCGGCTCGCGTAATGCTCACTGCCTTGCAAGGCAAACAGAAGCGGGCGTTCGGTGAGCATGTATTGGCTCCTTCGAGGCACTCATCGAACACGCCTCGCCTGGACGGCTTACGGTCTACTGCTGTGTAGACCCGACGAGCGCCGGGTTGTGCCATATACGCGCAGATAGCAGTCTCCCGTCGAGAGCCGATGGATTAATCATAGCGCAGGGACTGTGTTGCCGATGGTGGTGACGGGGACTTGATATAAATCAAGGCCGGGGGGACTTCATGGGAGGAACCTGAATAAAAATGGGTGTTGACGCACGGTTGAGCACCTTCCACGCGCTCATGAGCTGGAAAAGCTTCTCGGCAGTACGCCTGAACCTGTCCTGTATCAGGTGCCTTGCAGCGTTCAGGCGGTGTGGATTTGGCCCGATTGCCTCAGGAGGTTCCAAATGACCCAGAGTTCCTCACTGAATACCATCTTGCACGACCGGACTGCTGCCGGTCGAACCTTGGTCGAACCGCTGCTCAAATACGCTCATCGACCCGATGTCATCGTGCTGGCCTTGCCCCGTGGCGGTGTTCCGGTGGCCTATGAAGTGGCCACGGCCCTGGAAGTTCGCCTGGACCTGATGCTGGTCCGCAAGTTGGGTGTTCCGTCCCATCAGGAGTTCGCCATGGGCGCCATTGCCAGTGGCGGCATACAAATTGTCAACGAAGACGCGCTACGGCTTCACCCGATTGATCAGGACACGTTCGAGGCCGTGGTCGCACGGGAAACCCGGGAGCTGTTGCGTCGCGAGCATTTGTACCGCGCAACGCGTGCGCCGGTGGTACTCAAGGACCAGGTGGTGATTCTGGTCGACGATGGCCTGGCGACAGGGGCCTCGATGATGGCCGCGATCCACGCTGTGCGCCTGCAAGCGCCGTCGCGCATTGTCGTTGCCGTGCCCGTGGCGCCGCTTGAGACGGTCGAGGCGCTGCGCACCGAAGTGGATGAGCTGGTGTGTCCGCTGATTCCCGAGTGGCTGATGTCGATCGGCTATTGGTACATGAACTTCACCCAGACCTCGGATGAGGAGGTCATCGATCTTTTGCAGCGAGCCTGGCAACGAGAGTCCAGTACGGGCACTGCCCCTCAGGAGAATTCCGATGCTTGAGTCTCTCCAAAGGATGCAATGCCCCAAGAGACAGTGTCTGCATCACACGCCCGCAGGCCGCTGAATATGACCTGACGCAATGGCGTTGCAGGCTTGAACGGCGAAACGCTCGACTGAACTTGTAAATGGCAAGCGTCTGGCTAGGCTCCATCCAGGGTCATGTCACTTGACAGCCTCATCCCAGAGGGACTTGAAATGTATCCAAAGGACGACGAAGCAGGCGGGAAGAAGGCGGTGGGGCGGTCGTTTTTTTTCAGGTCATTCAGGCGACCGGGAACCCTGTTGGGGGCGCTAGTGCTCCTGCTGCTCTGTCAGTCAGCCCAGGCCCTGCCTTCCTTTGCACGTCAGACAGGGCAAAGCTGCGTTGCCTGTCATGCGGGTGGGCAATTTCCCGAGCTGACACCTTATGGGCGCCTGTTCAAGCTGACGGGTTACACCAATGGCGTCCGAACCAACCCTCTGGCAGCGATGATCGTTGGCGACTTCACCTCAACGCGCAACAACAGCGATGGTGCGGGCAGCTCGATTTCACCCAAAGACAAGCAATTCATCATCGATTACGGCAGCGTGTTCCTCGGTGGAAAAATCACTGACGTCATCGGCGGCTTCGCCCAGTTCACCTACAGCTCGTATGACCACCAGGATGCTTCGGGTAATTGGGTCAGTCACCTGGGCTCGGACAACTTTGACCTGCGTTATGCAGACCGCCGGGTGGATACCTCGAGTGATGTCATCTGGGGGGTTACATTGAATAACAACCCCACGGTTCAGGATGTCTGGAACAGCACGCCTGCCTGGGGCTATCCCTATGTCAGTTCAACCTTGGGCGCCTTCGGCGGGGTCCCGACCTCGACACTGATCGAGGGGGGATTGGCTCAACAGGTGGCGGGTATCGGTGCCTATGTTTATTTGAACAAGTCGTTGTATCTGGAGCTGACCTCCTACCAGACCGCCAAAGACACCTGGCAGTTTCTGAGTCTGGGCAACAAGAAGGGTGACACCTACCATCCGCTGACGTACTTGGATGGCTCAAGCCCTTATGCAAGGCTGGCGTATACCTACGAATGGGGGGCCCAAAACGTGATGGTGGGCGCCTTTGCGCTGAATGCCAAAATTCTGCCCATGGATGACTCCAACAATCCGATCCACGGCCAGGGTAGCACCGAGTACCGGGACGTCGGCTTCGATGGCCAGTATCAGTACCTCCTTGAACCCCATGCTTTCACGGCACAGATACGCTATGTCAAGGAGGAGATCAGGGATGACACCCAGACCCTCTTCGACGGACCTGCAACCCTGCGATCGTTCAAGGTGAAGGGCAGTTATGTGTACCGTTCCAAATATGGTGCGAGTCTGGCGTATACCAATGTCAATGGCAGCTCGGATGCCACGGCGTACCCGGACAGCGCCAACTTTTCACCCGATACACGAATGTGGACGCCAGAGGTGTTCTGGTTACCGATGCAGAACCTGAGGGTCGGGCTCCAATACAACTATTTCACCCGCTATTTGGGCGCAACGAACAACTATGACGGCAATGGCCGTGATGCCAGTGAAAACGACACCACGTATCTTTATATGTGGTACGCGTTTTGATCAGTTGAACGCAGGGGTGTAGACCATGGACGCAGTGGGCATGAAGGCTACTTTCAATCGATCGCATTTTTTTCTTGCCCTCTGCGTGGTTGCGCTCACGGGCTGCACCGGTACGAACGAGCAGGCATCGGAAAAAACCTCGCCCATGCCCGGTATCGCCATGGTCGACAAGGTTTGTTCCATGTGCCATGGGCTGACGGGGGAGTCCATCTCGCCGATGTTTCCCAAGTTGGCCGGCCAGCAAAAAGAGTACCTGAAGTTGCAGCTGGCGGACTTCAAGGGCCATGCACGCAGCGATGTAACCGGGACTCAATACATGTGGGGGTTTACCCATTTGACAGAGACCCAGATCAGCGAACTGGCCGACTATTTTTCCAGTCAGAGCCCCATGAAGGCTGACGACGACAAGCCTGATGCGCGCGGTGAGTTGATCTTTCGCAAGGGCTTGCCTGAGTCGGGCATCGCTCAGTGCAGTTCCTGCCACGGTGCCGACGGCCAGGGCAATGGTCAGTTTCCACGCCTGGCGGGTCAACATGCCTACTACATGATTCGCCAGATCAAGGTTTTTCAACAGACTGACCAGCGCCCGCGTGGCGCCCTGATGAAGCAGGTCACTCATTCACTGTCTGATGCCGATGCCGAAGCTGTCGCTCATTACATTGCGACACTCGGGGCAAAAAAATGAGGGCCTCTGCGGCACCTGCGATGAATCACTGCTGGTGGAGGATTGAGGCGATCCACTCTTTTTCGCCACCAACGTGCCAGATACAGTCTGGAAATCAGCTGCGCCTGTCACTGTATAGGGCCGGAGGGTGTCCCCGGAACCATGCGCCATGCTTCAGGACACTGTCGCACATTGGGGTAGTAGCCCTTGGCTGAAGGGCAGTAATACCAGCTTGGCGCAGGCTGGGTGTTGGGGGGCGCAGCCACCACGGGCGGGTTGGCCGGGTAGTAATAAACAGGGGGTGGGTAGTAGTAAACCGGGTAGGAGGGGTAGTAATACGGACCACGAAGGTACGCACCTTCCCAGCCCAGGCCCAAGCCAAGACCGATGCCCCACCAGAACGGAGCGCCGCCATGACCGCCTCCGTGTCGGTCGGCGTTGGCCGGTAATGCAAGGCTTGTGGCGATCAGGATCGCCCCGATCAGCGCGCAACGTTTTACCGAGTCGATATTCATGATGTCTACCCAATAGCGCAGTGAGTACCGCTTATTGTTTGCTGGTTTCGTCCTGGTCGCCTTCCATTCGGTGTTTGAACATATGCATTGGCATCTGCCCACCTTCATGGCCGGAGAAACGGTGATGCATCACCGTCCAGAACAGGTCGAAAATGGTCTTTTGTTGAGGGTCCAAAACGTCGTAGAAGGTTTTGGTGCGCACCTGAGCCGCATCCAGACGCGCCAACTGCGCCTGCATCCAGACGGTTTGTGCGCGCAAACGCTCTATCCCCCTGGCCATTCTTTGCGGTGTCGTTTGATCAATCAGGGCTTTCGGCGTGCTCGTCGTTTCATCGCCTCCGGGCTTGTCCTTTTCCAGTTGCTGATTGGCATCCGTGATTACCCCCGCGGCCCATGTATCCCACGCTGGCATTTGCTCCGGCTTGAGATTGAGCTTGCCCTTGAGATCATCCAGGGTCTGCTGCGTGTGTTTGACCCAGTCGAAATCCGAGTGATGACTGGACATGCCGCCGGGTGATGACATGGGCGGGTAGGCAAAAACGCTGGTTGATGGCAACAGTAAGGCACTTGCCGCCATCAATATGCATTGGCCGATCAAGCCTGATTTCTTCATCTCCAGCTCCTCTCGATACCGTGGGGGTCAACTCGAGAATAGGAGTCGGTCATAGCGAGAATCTGATCCACATCAGAAAACAGGCATACAAACGGGCAAGCGGATAGACGGGCTGGCAAGGCGGGGGATTTGATGCAAAAAAACCTTGCCGGTTTCCCGGCAAGGGGCAGGGCGGTCATCGGCTATTCGGCTTTGATCGGCACGATTTTTTCCGGTTTCATGGCCTCGGGTTTCTTCGGTAGCGATATGTGCAGCACACCTTTGCTGAAACTCGCTTCAATCTTCTCGGCATCAACGCCTTTGGGCAGGTTGAACACCCGCTCGAAGGAACCGTAGTGACGCTCGGACAAGTGATAGCCCTTTCTATTTTCTTCCTTGTCTTCCTGTTTTTCGCCTTTGATGATCAAGCTGCCGTTGGACAGTTTGATCTCGACATTCTTCTGATCCATGCCGGGCAGTTCGGCAGTTATTTCGAAGCTTTTTTCTTTCTCGGCAATATCCACCGCAGGAATGCTGTGACCGATCAGTTCCCGACGCCAGAGTGGCTCGACATCGAACAGCCCACGGCCGAATGGCGATAATCCCGAAGAACCTCGATTGAAGTCTTCGAACAGGTGGTCGACCTGTTGCCGCAGTTTTTGCAGAGGACGCCACAGTTCAGACGTCACGGGGTGCTGACTGGCTTTGTCTTCGGTATGGACGGGTACTTTTTTTTCGGAGTTGGCCATTTTCAATTCTCCTCCAGGGTGATGTCGGGGTGGACTGCGCCAAACGCCGGCCCACCTCAAGAAAAAACAGATCCTTTCATGTGGCCTTACAAGGCCAGTTTCCCTGACCACAACATCCAGCCGGCGAACGCTGCCGCGGCCCAGATGACGATCAACAGTCCCCACTCGAAGCCGTTCAGCGCTTGACCCTGGCGAGCCCGTTTGGTGGCCAGGTAAATCAACGAGCCGGGGGCATAGAGCAGCGCACTGAGCAGCATGTATTTCGGCCCGGCGGCGTACAGCAGCCACAGGCAATACAGGGTTGCGACCGAGGCAATCGCCATGTCCCGCCCTTGCAGGGCTTTGTGCCCGGCATACGTCGCGCCCTGCCACGTCAGTTTCAACGCATACAGGCCGCTGAACAGGTACGGCAACAGAATCATCGAGGTCGCAAGGGAGATCAGGGCCAGGTAACTGGCACTCGAATACAGCGTCAGCAGCAGGAACAGCTGAATGCAGCCGTTGGTGATCCACAAGGCATTGGCAGGCGCGCCATGGGTGTTTTCCAGGGCCAGCGACCCCGGCATGACCTTTTCCTTGGCCGGTGTGAACACCGACTCTGCCGCCAGCAGCGTCCAGGCGAGCAGGGCGCCGCCGACCGAGATGATCAGGCCGATACTGATCAGCATCGCCCCCCAAGGGCCGGCTACCGCCTCAAGCACACCACTCATCGACGGGTTTTTCAGGGCGGCCAGTGCCGGTTGCCTGAGAATACCCAGTGACAACAGCGACACCGCAATCAGCAGCAACAAGGTGAGGGCAAAACCGATGACGGTGGCGCGTCCCACATTGACCCGTTCCGCCGCGCGGGCAGAAAACACGTTGGCGCCCTCGATACCGATAAACACCCAGACGGTCACCAGCATCGTGCTTTTGACCTGATCCAGGGGGCTGCCCAGTGCCGGTGCGCCCCAGAAATCGACCATAAAGGTTTCGCGCTGGAACGCCGCGATCACCAGGCCGATAAACAGAAGCAACGGAACGATCTTGGCCAGGGTCGTGAGCGCATTGGCCCGCGCTGCGGTGCGCATGCCTCGCAGGATCATCCAGTGCAAGGACCACAGCACCAGGGACGCCGCCGCAATGGCCGCTTTGTTATTGCCTTCACCGAATAGCGGAAAGAAGTAACTCAGCGCCGCGAACAGAATCACCAGGTAACTGACGTTACCGATCCAGGCACTGATCCAGTAACCCCAGGCCGAGTTGAAACCGAGGAATTCGCCGCCCAATGCGCGTGCATAGGCAAACACGCCGTTATCCAGTTCAGGCTGGCGGTTGGACAAGGTTTGATAAACCAGCGCCAGTGACAGCATGCCGACGCCGGTGATCAACCAGCCGATCAGGATCGCGCCGGCACCGGCGCTGGCAGCCATGTTCTGCGGCAGACTGAAAATGCCGCTGCCGATCATCGAGCCGACCACCAGAGCGATCAACAGGCTCAAGGACAGGCGTCTGGGCTCCAGTTGGCGCAAGCTTCCCGCTTCAGGGCGGGGCGAAATGCCTGGAATGGTCGGTTGGGTGCCTTGCACATGCGTTGCCATGGAAGCCTCCACGAGACGAGAAATTTCGCGCTCACCGCGAATACAGTGATGCGAACACTGGTTCTCAATTTCTACGTGAATGACCCGTCGGGATTTGATTTAGATCAGAAGGAGGACAACCAGTCGAATGGACACGGCTGTGAAAGCGCGATTCTGTTTTTTCAACCGACAGCAGCACCAAACGAAATACCGACTGCTGCGGTAATGGCCATCGCCAGTGCGCCCCACAGCGTCACCCGCCATGCGCCGATCAGAAGGTTGGCGCCGCCTGCCTTGGCGGCAATGCCCCCTAAAGCGCCCAGGAAAACCAGTGACATACCGGATATCCACGGGATCACATTGTGCGTCGGTGCGAGGATGGTTACGCCCAGCGGCAATGCGGCGCCCACAATAAAACTGGCCGCCGATGACATTGCCGCTTGCAGCGGTTTTGCGCTGAGCGCTTCGGAAATGCCCAGCTCGTCGCGTGCATGTGATCCCAGTGCGTCGTGTGCCATGAGCTGCGTGGCGACTTGACTGGCCAGCTCGGGTTCAACACCGCGATCCACGTAGATGGCCGCCAACTCCCGGTGTTCGGCAAGCGGCGCTGTCTCAAGCTCTGTTTGTTCGCGCAAAAGATCAGCCCGTTCGGTATCGGCCTGGGAATGCACGGAGACGTATTCGCCCGCCGCCATCGACATCGCGCCCGCCACCAGCCCGGCCACCCCCGTGACGAGTAAGGTGCTGTGGGTGGCATTGGCGGCGGCGACGCCGATCAGCAGACTGGCGGTCGATACAATGCCGTCGTTGGCCCCCAATACCGAGGCCCGAAGCCAGCCGATCCGCTCGTGCTTATGGGATTCAGCGTGTCTGCGAAAGAACTTCATCGTTGAACTCTGCTCACTGTCGTTGAATCGATGCCGATCAAAAAATGCCTGAATACATCAACCGCTGGCCTGGTCGTTTCAGCGAGTTTCAATCTGCGCCTGGAGCCGTCCGGCAACAACCGATATTTCCCTGAACTGCTCACCATCATGTACCACGAACAACGCATCCATGCCGCGCTCCTGCGCCAGTTCGGGACCGGCTTTCTCTCCCAGGACCATCAGCGCGGTGGCCCATGCATCGGCGAGCATGCAGGTGGCAGCGACCACGGTCACGGCCGCGAGTGAGTTGGACAGGGGCGCTCCGAGAGCCGGATCCATCGTATGCGAGTAGTGCCGACCCGCGACCTCGATCCAGTGACGATAGTCCCCGGACGTGGCAATCGCCGCATCGCTGATCTCCATCACCCCCATGACTTCACGAATGCCGCGGCGGGGTCTTTCAATGGCGACGACCCAGGACTCTCCTCCCGGCTTGACCCCGCGCGCGCGCATTTCACCGTCGATCCCCACCAGGTAGTTCGTTATCCCCCAGCCATCGAGGCAACGAGCCATTTCATCCACCGCAAAGCCCTTGGCGATGCCTGAAAGATCAAGGGTAGTCGCTGAGCGTTTGCGGGCCAGGTTGCGCAGTGGATCAATCTCCAGCGCTTGCGTGGCTGGCACGCGCGCCTGACGATCCGAAGCACTGATAGGTGCTGCGCCGGGCTGTTGATCGCCAGGCCCAAAGCCCCAGGCATTGACCAGATCACCCACGGCGATATCAAACGCCCCGTTGGATTGACGACCCACCCGTAGCGCCGTGGCCAGGACGCTGGCCAGCTCCTCGGGTATGGGCAGCCATTGCTGTTCGGCTGCTGCGTTGAGACGGTTGAGCGCGGAATGGGTCTTCCACGTCGACATCTGTTGATCCACCTTGTCGACCGCCGCCAACAGACTCTCGTTGATGGCAGCCTCATCCACCGGTGGCTCGGCGTAAAACACCGCAGTGTAACGGGTGCCCATGGTCTCCCCGTTCAGGCTATGGCGCCGGGGTTCAGTAGACATCTTCACGGTAGCGTCCTTGTGATTTGAGCGTCAGCACATTCAAGCCGAGTGGGGCCAGCACTTCATCCAGGGCGTTCATCACCCCTTTGGCCATCTCGCGACTCCCGCACACCAATACGTGGGCACCTTTTTCAATCAAGCGGCGTAGTGCCAGGGCGTCGGCGATGAGCCGGTCCTGCACATAGCTGCGTTCATGGGATTGGGAGAAGGCGGCGCGCAACCGGGTGAGGCGCTGATCCGCCAGATAGCGGTTGAGCTCGGGTTCATAGAGAAAGTCGGACGCCGGGTGACGTCCGCCCCAGTACAGGTGCATGGGCTGCCTGGCTGTGTTGTTGCGGATAAAACCGGCTAAAGGGCCGATCCCCGTACCGGCACCGATGAGAATCACCGGCTGTTTTCCAGGGCCGGGACGGAACTCGGGGTTGGGCTGTATGAAGGCTTCGATCTGTCCTCCCAGTGGCAAGTCATGCAGCAACCCCGAACACACGCCGTCGGTGTGTTTACGCACACAGATTTCCAGAACGCCGTCATCTGATCCGCTGGCCAGCGAGTAGTAGCGCGGCACCCTGGAGCCGGGCGGCAGCACGCCAACCAGATCTCCGGCCTGGAACCGGGGCAGGCCGTTGCCCTTGAGTTTGTGTTTGAGCTCGCCCGGCGAGTGGGGTGTTGCGACTGCGTTGAAACGTAGTATTTGGGTGGGCGCGTTCACGTGTTCGCCGTACTGTGTGCGATCGATCAACGCCAAGGTCGTGGTCTCCGGCAGCCGCGGGGCGTGTACCAGCGTCAGTTCATGGCCCAGCAACCGGCCAACGGCGCGGCCCCAACGGGTGAATGCTTGGGCGGATTGGCGATTGATGGTTTCAAGTTCCAGCAGCTGCGTCCCGCCTGAAGCAAGCAGAGCCGCCTGAGTGTCCTTGGCAAACTGACAAAATTTCGGGAACTGCCGATCGCCAAATCCCAGTACGGCAAAACCCAGGCCAGGCTTTACGCGGGCATTCGCCAGTCGTTTCAAGAACTGTGAGGCCGAGGCGGGTGCATCACCGTCGCCGGTCGTGGCGGTCAGGATGAACAGCCGTTGGGCGCTGCGATACTCCACCGCAAGCTGGTTCATGGGCGCGGTATGGACCCGGTGGCCGGTCTGATGCAAAGCCTCATGCAAGGTCTTGGCAAAGCCCCAGGTGGTGTTGCTTTCGCTCCCGACCAGAATCACCGTGTCGGCGTTTTGCGCGCCACTGTTGTGACGGATTTTCGGCAGCGACTGACGACGACGCCACCACAGCAGCGCACCGGTGACGCTCATCAACGGCACGCTGAGCGCGCAAATGCCGAGGAACAGGCCTAGCCACCAGAGGCTTTCGCCGGTATGCAGCTGGTAGATGAACTCGTAGGCATCACGCATGGGGTCGTGGGGCACGTAAGACAACAGCGCCCCACTGACGGGATCGACATAACCGTCGCCTTGAGCGGTACTCAACGAAAAGAAATCCTCGGGATGGCCGACGCTGGGGTAGGCCAGCTCGCGCAGGTCGTTCAGGTCAGTCGCCAGGAGTGCTGGCAAGGTCGCGACCGGTGCTGCCGGGCCGCTGCTGAGCGTGCTCGGAAACACTGGCTCGCGTTGCATCCCGTCCGGGATCAGGTTGAAGGTGGTGGCCGACATGTACAGCCCGGTCAACGCGGACAACAGTAAGCCCAGAATCGCCAAGCGCCCGACTTCAGCGTGCCAGCGCTGATTGAAACTGCCACGCAATGGCCGCATCACGCGCCGCCAGCCGCCCAGGCGCTGTGCCAGCAGCGCAGCCCCGGAAATCGACAGTATCAGGATGAACAGCGCGCCGATGCCGGCTGCCGCATGCCCCGGCGTACCTGACAGCAATGACCGGTGCAGGTCTTTTACCCAGCGGGTGAACGCGGAGGGCGTATAGCGCGCAACACCTGCTCCGGTCAGCGGGTCGACGCGCTCGGCAGCGGTCTGACCGTCCTGGGTGAAATACACGATGACTGAACCCGAGGGGGTACGGCGGATTTTTTCGACCCCGGGGTAGTGGTTCGCCACTCGACCGGCCAACTCGGCAACGTTCATCTGACCGGATGCAGGTACTGTCGCGTTCAGTCTTTCCAGGGCCGGATTGATCGACAGGATCGCGCCGCTGATCGCCAGCAGCATGACCAGCAGGGCCGCGACAAGGCCGGGCAGTGAGTGAAACTGGCGTAGCATGGTCAGCCTCCAAGGGGTGCCGGTGTCACATGTCGTAGGTAAAGGACTCGATGTAACCGCTGCCGGTCGAAGGTTTTCCCGCACCTTGGGTGGTCAATGGCACGGCAATATCGGAGCGGGCCTCACGTTGATTTTCGACAGCGCTGTCGACGTGGATCTGATAGCCGGCATCCATCAGCGTGTCTGCCAGCTCAACACTCACTTTCAGGGTGCGCCCGCTACCGACGCTGGCGCCGCTGACCCCGTCAAACTCGCTGGGGTTCAAGCCGCTGCCGCGAGCCCAGTCGGATAAATGCCTGTAGTACTTGGCCTTTCTGCCGGCCACCCACAGGGTTTTTTGGTATTTACCATTGGCGTCGGTCAGGTAAAACGCCAGGTACGCGTCATTGCCGTCGTAGTTTTTCAGCCGGGTGGTCAGGGTGACTTCCCGCGCCTGGGCCAACCCCGGCAGCGCAATGGCGGTGGCGAGACAAATCGCAGCAGTCAGCTTTTTCATGGTGGATTTCCCGTTCAAGCGTTGTGGCTGAATCCTGCGCCTGTAAGCTGACAGCAACCTGAAGGGTGATTCAGGCCTTTGTCAGGTTCGTCAGCCAAGGTGTTGTACGGCGAACCATCACAGGAGGGTGTCGATGCGGGTTTTATTGGTTGAGGACGCTGTGGGGCTTGGCGAGGCAGTACGTGAGCAACTCGCGGATGACGGCCACGCGGTGGATTGGGTGCAGCGCCTCGATCACGCTCAGACCAGCGTGCGAACGACGGGTTATGACCTGATCTTGCTTGACCTGATGCTGCCGGACGGGCGAGGGCTGGATTTTTTGCGCCAGCAACGCGGGGCAGGGGACGTCACACCAGTGATTATTCTCACCGCTCGGGACCAGATATCCGATCGCATCGAGGGCCTGAATGCGGGGGCTGACGACTATCTGGTCAAACCCTTTGATCTCTTCGAGTTGTCCGCCCGAGTCGCGGCGGTAGCGCGGCGCTACAGTGGTAATCCCAATCCGCAGATCAAAGTGGGCGGGCTGCAGATCGACATGACCGCTCGCACGGTTCTGCGCGCCGGCATGCCGGTGGACCTCACCGCTCGCGAGTGGGCATTGTTCGAAGCCTTCATCCAGCGCCCTGGCGCGTTGTTATCGAAATCCCAGCTGGAAGATCGCCTGTATGCATTCGGCGCCGAAATTGAAAGCAACACCATCGAGGTCTATATCAGCCGTCTGCGCAAGAAACTGGGCCGCGAGATGATTGAGACTGTCCGTGGGATGGGCTACCGGTTGATGCCGGTATGAGGCCGGCCTCGAGTCTGCAAAAACGCCTGGGGTTGGGACTGACGCTGGGCATGACCCTGCTGTGGCTGGGGGCGACCGTCGGCGCCTGGGTCGTGGTGCAACATGAATTGAACGAGGCCTTCGACAGTGCACTGGAGGAGACGGCGCAGCGAATCCTGCCCTTGGCCGTGCTCGAAATCGGCAGCCGTGACGAGCCTCGCCAGGCTCGGCATATTGCACCGCTCAAAGTGCGCAAAGAATACCTGACGTACCTGGTCCGGGATGCCCGGGGCGAGATACTGATGCAATCGCATGATGCCGACCCTGACATTTTCAATCCGCTGCCGGTGGAGGGCTTCACCACCACTTCCAGGTACCGTTTATACGGGACCAGCGCTCCGCGCGAAGGCGTTTTTATCGAGATGGCCGAGCCCTTGGCCCATCGACGCGAAGCCGCTCAGGAGGCCTTGCTCGCGTTGCTCCTGCCGTTGCTGGCACTGATTCCGATCAGTTTGTTGGGCACCTGGTTGTTCGTACACGTCAGCCTGCGCAGCGTTCGGGCGTACCGTCGGGCCATCGAGACGCGCGGGGTCGGTGACTTGTCCCCTATCAAGGTGGATCGATTGCCGGCGGAAATCGATCCGTTGGCCGAGGCGGTCAACCATCTGATGGAGCGACTGCGCAAGGCACTGGAGATGGAACGCAGCTTTACCGCCAACAGTGCCCATGAGCTGCGCACCCCGTTGGCGGCGACGCTGGCACACATTCAGCGGTTACGCCGCGAGGCGCCAGAGGGCCCGCTTCAAGTGCGCGCCGCGAAGATCGAGGCCTCTCTCCAGGCGCTGACGCGACTCTCGGAAAAGCTGATGCAACTGGCCAAGGCCGAAGGCGGTGGGCTTCTGTCCGAAGTCCCGCAAGACCTCATTCCCGTATTGGCGCATGTGGTGGATGAGTGCAATCACGCGGCCGGTCAGCGGGTTCATCTGGTTCTGCCCGCCGTGCACAGCGTGCTGTCGGCAATTGATCCTGACGCTTTTGCCATTCTTGTGCGCAACCTGATCGAGAACGCGATGAAGCACGGCGCGCCGGATCAACCCATTGAGGTGAGCCTTTCCAGTCAGGCACTCCTGAGGGTGGTCAATGCCGGTCCGGTGGTGCCTGAGCCGATATTGAAACGCCTGACCGAGCGTTTTGTGCGAGGTGAAAGCGGCACTGAGGGTTCAGGGCTTGGCCTGGCCATCGCGCTGACGATTGCCCAAGGCGTCAACGCGACGATGGCGCTCATGTCGCCCGCGACGGGTAAACAAGACGGCTTTGAAGTCATCGTGCAGTTTGTTCGGGGGCGCTAGGGGGAGCGGATGCGCTTGCCGGTCGGTTGGTGGTTCTGCGGGATCAAAGACACGCCGCACGGCGCTGCAAGCAGGGCTATAATCGCGCCCACGTTTCACTCCTTTCACAACTCCCTCCACCCTACGAGACTGCCATGACTATTTCTCTGTACGCTGCTTCCGTTCCGGTCTTCAAGCAAATGCTCAACGCGTTGAGCGATGTTCTGAACAAGGCCGAAGCTCACGCCACGGCAAAAAACATTGACCCGAATGCCTTCCTGCAAGCGCGTCTGTACCCGGACATGTTCCCGCTGGTGCGTCAGGTGCAGATCGCCGTTGATTTCGCCAAAGGCGTTTCTGCCCGTCTGGCCGAAGTCGAACTGCCGAAGTACGACGATACCGAAGTGACCTTCGCCGAGCTGCAAGCCCTGCTCACCAAGGTGCTGGCCTTCATCGACGGCATCAAGCCTGAACAAATCAACGGCAAGGAAGGTATCGAGATCGTTACCCGCCCAGGCACCCCGAAAGAAAAACGCTTCAGTGGCCAGGCTTACCTGCTGACCTACGGCCTGCCGCAGTTCTTCTTCCACGTCACCACCGCCTACGCGATCCTGCGTCACAACGGTGTTGAAGTCGGCAAGCGCGATTACATGGGCGCGTTCTAAACCCGCCAGCAACAAAAAACCCGCCAAGGTGTGAACCTTGGCGGGTTTTTTTGTGAGGGTGGTTTGTTACGCGGCTTGTACGGTTTTCTCTTCCTGGGCCAGGCAAGCCGCCGCGGTAAACAGCACGTCGGTGGAGGAGTTCAGCGCGGTTTCTGCCGAGTCCTGCAACACACCGATGATGAAGCCGACGGCCACCACTTGCATGGCGATCTCGCTCGGAATGCCAAACAGGCTGCACGCCAGCGGAATCAACAGCAGCGAACCACCGGCCACACCGGAAGCGCCGCAGGCACAGATCGCCGCGACGACGCTGAGCAACACAGCCGTCGGGATGTCCACGGCAATCCCCAGCGTGTGCACGGCTGCCAGGGTCAGCACCGTGATGGTGATCGCGGCACCGGCCATGTTGATGGTCGCCCCCAGCGGAATCGAAACCGAGTAGGTGTCTTCATGCAGGCCCAAGCGCTTGCTCAGTTCCAGGTTGACCGGAATGTTTGCCGCCGAACTGCGGGTGAAGAACGCGGTGATTCCGCTTTCCCGCAGGCAGGTCAGCACCAGCGGGTAAGGGTTGCGGCGCAGTTTCCAGAAGACGATGGCCGGGTTCATCACCAACGCCACGAACAGCATGCAACCCAGCAATACGGCCAGCAGATGCAGGTAACCGATCAGCGCGCCGAAGCCCGAGGTGGCCAGCGTGGAGGCGACCAGGCCGAAGATCCCCAGTGGAGCAAAACGAATCACCAGGCGCACGATCACCGTGACGCCGTTGGACAGGTCGCCGAGCACGGTGCGGGTGGTTTCGCCAGCATGGCGGATGGCGATGCCCATGCCGATTGCCCACGCCAGAATGCCGATGAAATTGGCGTTCATCAGCGCGCTGATCGGGTTGTCGACCACGCTCAGCAGCAGGCTTTGCAAGACTTCGGAGATTCCGCCGGGCGCGCTGATCGCCACGTCATGGGTGGACAGCACCAGGCTCGAAGGGAACAGGCTGCTGGCCACCACCGCGACCACGGCTGCGGCAAAGGTGCCCAGCAGATACAGGAACAGAATCGGCTTGATGTGGGTTTCCTGGCCGTGTTTGTGGTTGGCGATCGAGGCCATCACCAGCACGAACACCAGAATCGGTGCGACGGCTTTCAGTGCCGAGACAAACACTTTGCCGATGAACGCGGTGGATTTCGCCACCTCAGGCGCAAACAGTGCCAAGGCAATACCGGCGATCAGGCCAATGACGATTTGCGTGACCAGGCTGGTGTGTTTGAGTCTTTGCAAAAGAGTAGGCGGAGCAGCAGTCATAGCGGTATCTCTGATTTTTTTAAGGTGCCGTGAATCGAGAAACCCGGTCAGCAACAAACGGGCAGACTGTCCGGGCAAGCGCACATTGCGTCATCTGCGTTGGCGAGTGAGCAAGGTTGAACTTTTTTGCGGGCGCGGACTTTATCACAGCGTAGTCGTGATCCTTCAGACCTGTGACGATCTGCCACCCGAGTGTTTAAACCGATATGTCAGGTTCGTGCCAGCGCTGTCGGACACACTCTGTTAAGCTTCGCCATCCACTTTTTCATCTCCCCTCAGTGAGCCCTTGGGCTGTCGCTGGCGTTGTCGTTTTCTGGAGTTACCCCATGCTGTTGCCCATCCTGTTGTTGTCAGCCGCCGGTTTCACCGTGCTGACCACAGAGTTCATCATTGTCGGTCTGTTACCGTCGATCGCTCGCGACCTCGACGTCAGCGTTTCCCAGGCGGGACTGCTGGTGACCTTGTTCGCGTTTACCGTTGCCGCCTTCGGACCCTTCCTGACTGCGTACTTCGCGCGGTTTGAACGTCGGCGTCTGTTTATCAGCGTGCTGATCATGTTCGGGCTGGCGAACACCCTGGCGGCCATGGCGCCGAATATCGGTGTGATGGCTGTCGCGCGGCTGATACCGGCGCTGGGTTTGCCGGTGTTCTGGGCGCTGGCCAGTGAAACGGCGGTGGACATCGTCGGGCCGGACTATGCCGGGCGGGCGATTGCCAAGATCGGTTTCGGGATTGTCTGCGCGACCGTGTTCGGGATTCCCGTCGGTACATTGATTTCCGATGCGTTCGGCTGGCGCACGGCGTTCGGCATTCTCGCGGTCATTGCCTTGGCCAAGGCGCTGCTGCTGTTTATCTATTTGCCGAAAACCAACCTGCACAACCAGCAGGTGAGCTTGCGTTCACAGTTCAAGATTCTGCGCAGCCCACTGATGCAGGGGCATGTGCTGTTGTCGATTCTGGTGTTCAGCGGGATGTTTACCGCTTACACCTACCTGGCCGACATCCTTGAACGGCTGGCCGGTTTCAACGGCACCGTGGTCGGCTGGTGCCTGATGGGCTTTGGTGCGGTCGGGCTGATCGGCAACTCGCTGGGCGGGCGCATGGTCGATCGCCATCCATTGATCGCGTCGATGGTGTTCTGTGGCTTCATGATTGGCGGCATGGTGGCTCTGGTGCCGAGTATCCATTCGACGCTGGGACTGGCCGCGGCGATGGGTATCTGGGGCGTGACTCAGGCCGCATTGTTCCTGGTCAGTCATGTGCGCTTGATGAAAGCCGCCCCGCAAGCGCCAGCCTTTGCTGCGTCGCTGAATATCGCCGGGGCCAATCTGGGGATTGGCCTGGGGGCGATGGTTGGTGGGCATGTGATCGACACCTTGGGCCTGGGCAGCCTGGGGTTTGCGGCGGCCGGTTTTATCCTGGTGTCGATTGTATTGGCATTGTTGCTGATGAAGGTCAAAGCCCCGGCCGTCTGCGCCTGAGGCTTCAAAGCGCGGTAAACAGCTCGCGTCGGGCACCTTCGGTAATCGCGACAATGCCGGGGTGCTTGACCTTGCGCTCGACCGAGATCGCGTAAAACGACTCGGTCACGGTATCGGTCTGCCCGATCAACTCGACGCCATACTGGCGTCTCACTTCATCGGCAATCACGCTCGGGGCGATGAAAATCCCGCTACCGGATTGGCCGAACGCCTGCATCAAGGCGCTGTCATCAAACTCACCGACAATGCGTGGCTGAATCTGCTGTTCGGCGAACCAGCGCTGCAAGCGGCTGCGCACCACGGTTTCCTGTCCTGGAATCAGCAGGGGCGCGCCGTGCAGGCAACGCGGGAAGTCTTGGCCATAGCGTTGCGCAAGCGCCTTCGTGGCGAAAAAACTGATGCCGCATTCGCCGAGCTTCTGGCTGTAACCCTTGATGTCCAGGTGCGACGGCATCGGGCTGTCGGAGATCACCAGGTCCAGCCGCTGAATGGCCAGATCGGCCAGCAAGCGCTCCAGTTTGTCTTCGCGACAGGTGATGCGTAGCGGCTCAGTCAGCTCCATGGTCGGTGCAATCAGGCGATAGACGATGGATTTTGGCACCACATCGGCGACACCCACCCGAAACAGAATCTGCTGTTCATTGGGCTGCGCCCGGAGCATGGCCTCCAGCTCGCCACCCAGCTGAAACATCTGCTCGGCGTAAGGCAGCGTCTGCCGTCCGGCCTCGGTCAGTTCAAGTTGCCGGCCAACCCGCTGAAACAGCTCTATCCCATAGGTTTGTTCGAGCAGACTGATCTGCCCGCTGATGGTCTGCGGAGTCAGGTTCAATTGCTCGCACGCACGCACGATGCTGCCGGTTTTGGCCACGACCCAGAAGTAATGCAATTGCCGATAATTGAGCATGCGTTTTGCCGATTCGTAAAAACCGAAGTATAGCTGCTAAAAATACGAATTTTCCTGAAGTGTTTGCCTCCTTAGAATGCCTCGCTATCGACGGGCCACTCCCTTGGCCAAGTCTGTTCCATTCCGTCTAATACCGAGTCAGGACTGACCCATGGACTATCTTTTACAACTTGCAGCAAGCCCTACAGCCTGGGTCGCCCTGGCTACGTTGATCGTGATGGAAATCGTGCTCGGCATCGACAACCTGATCTTCATCTCGATCCTGACCAACAAGCTGCCCGTGCAGCACCGTGCCAAGGCACGCCGGATCGGTATCAGCATGGCGTTGGTCCTGCGTCTGGGCTTGCTGAGTACCATCGCGTTCATCGTGCAACTGACGGAGCCGGTGATTGAACTGTTCAACCACGCGTTTTCGTGGAAAGACTTGATTCTGATCGCCGGTGGTCTGTTCCTGTTGTGGAAGGCGACCACTGAAATCCATCACAGCATGGACCCGTCACCGGAAGATCCGAAAACGCAAACGTCCGGCGTGACATTGGGTTTTGCCGCAGCAATCGGTCAGATCCTGATGCTTGACCTGGTGTTTTCCATCGACAGCATCATTACCGCTGTCGGCATGACCGAGCATTTGCCGATCATGATCATCGCGGTGCTGGTGTCGGTGATGGTGATGTTGCTGGCGGCTGAGCCTCTGGCCAGGTTCATCAACGACAACCCGACGGTGGTGATGCTGGCCCTGGGCTTCTTGATCATGATCGGTATGACCCTGATCGCCGAAGGTTTCGGTGCCCACGTACCGAAAGGCTATATCTATGCGGCCATGGCATTCTCGGCAACGATTGAGGGGCTGAACATGTTGTCGCGTCGGGCCCGGGAGAAGCGGCTAACTGCTGAAGCGTAAGCGGTAAGGTAAAAACGCAACGGTCGTCTGCATTCGAAAGCGTGCAGACGGCCGTTTTGATTTGTGGTGGATTTCAACCGAATCGATCAGTGCGCTGTAGCGTGGTGCCGGGCAGGTTTCTCGGCTTTGCCAGGTGCCGAAGGTGGAATGTAGGCATGATGGTGTCTGCGGGTAATGCGCAGCACCCCCCACAGCATGGCGGCGGCAACGGCCAGCCAGCCACCGATCAGCATCAGGATTATCATCGTCAGGCTCATTCAGTGCCTCCTCTTTGCCCTGCTTCGGGCACACACTCTGTGCAAGGGTCAGTCTAGTCGCTGATGTGTTGCAGGCAATTGACCAAAGGTCGTGAGTCTCCAACCAGTTCGTTCTATCCGCTGCACGTGACTGCCGTTAAAGGCTATACCGCTGCTATGATCATGGGCGAAGCCAGGAGACCGATTGCCCGGCGCCTGAACAAGTGAGTGATGATGTTGCCAGTACTTCCCCGATTCCGCTGCGCCTTGCTGGCCGCGGCCTGCGTCTTGAGCCTGGCCGGTTGTGCCGGGAGCGTGCAACCTGAAATCCAGCGTCTGCCTGAGCGCGTCGAGCTCAGTGGCATGCCGTTTTACCGTGGCGAAGCCTACCAAAGCGGACCGCAATCCCTCGCTAGCATGCTTTCCCAGCAAGGCATCGTGATTACCCCGGGGCTGCTCGACAAGCCGCTGCATTTGCCGGGCGCCGAGGCGCAGTTGCAGCAGAATATGCAGAACCTGGCGCGTGAATACGGGATGGTCGTGTATCCGCTGGACAGCAATCTGCCGGCGCTGTTGACCCAGGTCGCGGCGGGTTACCCGGTGTTGCTGCGCTTCAGTGAGGGTTCGGCATTCTGGAAAGAGCCGAGGTACGCGATTCTCGCCGGCTACAACCGTCACAAGCAGACGGTGCTGCTGCGTTCCGGAATGGACCGCCGTTTGCTGATGAGCTTCACGTCGTTTGAATCGGCCTTCCAGAACGCTGGCGGTTGGGCGGTGCTGATTCAGGGGCCGACCCAGATTCCGGCCAAGGTTGATTCGCAGCGCTGGCTCAAAGCCGCTGACGAACTGGCTCGGGCTGGGCAGGAACAGGCGGCAACCAATGCGACCAAAGCACTGGCTGCCCATTAATCGAGCCGAATAAAAACGGCGCCTTGAGGCGCCGTTATCGATAAAGGCCCCGACTCGCGTCGCGGGCTTTTTTTCGTGCGCTTATTTGCCGGTCTGCGCCATGCCGCTCCCTTGGCGATGCTGCAGGTTTTTCTCGGCTTTGTATTGCAGGGCAACACTCGGCGCGGAAGTGCTCTTGCCGGTTTCAACCCACTGACGAATCCGTGCAGCGTCGGCGAAGTGGGTGTATTTGCCGAAGGCATCGAGAATCACCAGCGAAACCGGGCGATTACCCATGCTCGTCACCAATACCAGGCAGTGGCCGGCCTGATTGGTAAAGCCGGTCTTGGTCAGCCTGATGTCCCAGTCGGCCTTGTTGATCAGGTGGTCGGTGTTGTGAAAACCCAGGGAGTAGTTGGGTTTGCGGAACGTCACGGTTTTTTCCTTGGTCGTGCTCAGTTGGCTCAGCATCGGATACTTGCGTGCAGCCTGGAGCAATTTGCTCAGGTCGCGGGCCGTGGAAACGTTGTGGACTGACAGGCCGGTCGGTTCGACGTAATGGGTGCTGGTCATGCCCAGCGCCCTGGCTTTGGCGTTCATTGCCGCGATAAAAGCTGCGTAACCGCCTGGGTAGTGGTGGGCCAGGCTCGCGGCAGCGCGATTTTCCGAGGACATCAGTGCAATCTGCAGCATTTCCCTGCGCGACAGTTCGCTATTGAGTTTGACCCTGGAGAACACACCTTTCATTTCCGGGGTTTGGCTGATCGACACGGAAATGTATTCGTCCATGTTCTGCTTGGCGTCCAGCACGATCAGCCCGGTCATCAATTTGGTCACCGAGGCGATCGGCACGATCACGTCCGGGTTGCTGGCATAGATGACTTTGTCTGTTTGCAGATCGATCACCATCGCACTGCCGGAGGCGATGCGCAGTTGTGAGGTGTCTCGAGGTGCCGCGGTGGTTTCACGTGCGTAGACGTTTGAGGTGACAAGAGGGCCTGTAAGTACAAAAAATAGGCTCAGGATAGATAGGCGGATTTTCACGCGGGCGGACTCGGTAAGAAATGAATATGCCGTTCTGCAACGGGCTTTCTGGGTGAAACGTAACATTTTATGAGTATGTGCTATGAAAGCGAAAGGCGCCCGTGGGGCTGGGGGGAAAGGTGAAATATATTTAATGCTGTACCATTTTTGTACCAATCCGGCTTTCCAGCTTCCCAATCTCTGACCAGTCGGTGGTGGAGCTCAGCCAGCGAGCATATGTCGACAACAATACCTGGACGCTGTGACCCAGTTGTCCGGCGATGAACGCGGGGTTCATGCCTGCCATTAGGCACATCGCAGCGTACGTATGTCGGCAGTTATATTGGCTACGCGGCGAACTCGAAGTAAGCCGCATGGATTTGCCTGGCTCTCGATGTGAAGTTGGCATACATCCACTCGATGACGGCATCCGGACGCCTTTCAGTACCTCGACCAGCTCTTCGGTCAGTGCGCTCTTCCCGGCCAATCTCCCAAAAGCGCGTTCCCCAGTGGTCGGACGGTGGCGGGTTGGAGTTCTGCGCGCCGAGGGTCGGCGCGCCAACGGTGGAGTCCGGCAGGTCGCGCTTGTAGGCGTTGTCGCCGTCGATGCTGAGGCCGCGTCGACGCAGGGTCGAAACCACTTCGTTCAGGTCGAGGCCTTTGTCCTGCAGCAGGATGTCGAGTTCTGGTTTTTCCGGGGTGTAGATGGTCAGGCTAAGCTTGGCGCCAACCGGGAGACTGGCGCTGATCTTCTCCAGCGCATCGCTCGCTGTTTCATGGAAGCGGTTCAGTGCGGACAAAACGATTCCTCGCCCGCCGTTCACCGGCAGGCCGAATATATAACTTTGAAGGTCTAAATTGGTTGGTGTATCGTTTCAGCTGTTCACCCAGCCACATGACTCTTTACCGGCCCACGGATGGCGAGGTCATGTGTGCAGGGCGAACACTATTTCTTGCCTGCCGTTCACCGGCAGGCTGGTAGGTGGAAGAGGGGTTAGGCGCCCTTGAATGGGACGACGTTTTCGAGTTCTTGCTTGACGCCACCAGCATTGCGAAATGCTGTCCACTCGGCGTGGTGGGCATCCGGATACCGTGTTCGAGGAAGGGCTGCGCAGGGCTCTGCTGTGAATGCGGCGGCGTGGAAGCTGGGAGCAATCGAAACTTCACGGCGAGACCCGGAATGAGCTGACCCAGACGGCCGTTACCCAGCAGCGCACCGAGCCAGATAAACGCCTGGCGCTCGAGCAGCGCCTTGCAGCCAGCGACCAAACCCACTACGAGGCTTTGGTCCATGCTCAAAAAGACCAGGCTCGTCTGCGTGATCGCCTTGCTACTTCCGATCTACGGCTGTCAGTCTTCATCGACGCAGCGGATTCAGCCAGTGGTTGCACAGTGCCAGCCGCTAGACACGATCAAACACTGGCGCATCCATCGATCCACGACGGATGACCTGAGGGATTTTTCTCGCAGGTACAATGCTGTGATTCGAGGATGGATCGAATACTACGGTAAATTCTGGTACAGAAACTTCAGCTATCGATTGTGGAGCGCGTTGCAATCGCGACTGCTCAAATGGATGAAGAGCAAGTACCGAATCTCTATACGTCAAGCGGAGCATCGGCTGCGTCTTGTTCGAAAAGAGAATCCGGAGCTGTTCGCACATTGGTATTTACTACGTGCATCGAATGTGTGATCAAGAGCCGTATGACGGGAGACTGTCACGTACGGTTCTGTGAGCAGCCGAGGGGGGGGAATTCCTTTCGGCTGACTCGACTCGCAGGGTCGTTACGCAGCGGTAAACGCGCGGCTGCGATCATGAGTTTGATCCAGTCTGCGCGACTCAACGGGCATGATCCGTATGCTTATTTGAAAGACGTTCTCACGCGCCTGCCGACGCAGCGGGCGAGTGAAATCGATCAGTTGCTGCCGTACAAATGGGCACTCGTTTAATCTCAAGGTATGTTGACGGGCTCTTGGTGCCCTGAGCAGCATAGAAATCACAAGATAGATTGTGCTATCTATATATTTACATTAAGCACAGATGAGTACGTATGAAAAGCGGGCAGACAGTACTTATTACAGGCGCGACCAGAGGAATAGGCCGAGCCCTAAGTTTTAGTCTAAGAGACTTAGGGTGGAATGTGATCGGCATCGCTAGGCATCCCACTGAAAATTTTCCTGGAAAGTTGTTGCTCTGCGATCTGGCAGATATTCAACAAACGGATAAAGCTCTTTCAGAATTGCTAAAGGAATTTTCAATAGATGCAATCGTCAATAATGCAGGCATTGCTGCACCACAAAGTCTCGAAACCCTAGATCTGGCGACCCTCCAAGCTGTCTTAGACCTGAATGTCCGAGCTTCGGTGCAGATTGCGCAGGCATGCTTGCCATCCCTTAAACGCTCTACTGCCGGACGTATAGTGAACGTGTGTAGTCGGGCAATTTACGGAGCCCGTGATCGAACGTCTTATGCCGCAGCCAAAAGCGCGTTGGTAGGCATCACTCGCACCTGGGCACTTGAGTTAGCACCTCTCGGCATCACCGTAAATGCCGTAGCTCCGGGCCCGATAGAGACCGAGCTTTTTCGAAAAACAAGACCTGCGGGTGGGGACGAGGAGCGTAAAATACTTTCGACAATTCCTATGCAGCGGCTAGGCAGTCCGTCGGAGGTTGCGTCGTTGATTGCGTTTCTCCTGAGTGATGGGGCCTCCTACATCACGGGTCAAGTGATTGGTGTCGACGGCGGAGGAAGTCTCGGCGGTCGATAAGGCTATTCGGAGTTTCGACCTGAGTGCGACCTCGGGAACATGTGTTGGCCGGATGGTTACCGATGGTCATCAAGGAAGGAATGGAGAACCACGACGCAGCGTTCCGGCCAAGTTCGAAGAGCTTTGGGATTGGATCAATCAACCCTCGTCCGAAACATCCAGCGGCATGGTATTACAAAGATCGTTAGCTACGGGAAGTGATTTCACTACTGATGGGGCAAGCGTTACCGAGTGCCCCATGAACGAGCCCCATGAAAGACAGGACACCGTTTCCCCCTTACGATAAGGGATA
>NZ_VMSG01000021.1 GCF_007713465.1 Pseudomonas sp. H3(2019)
CAGTGGCATCAATTTAACGGGGAGTTGGTGTCCGGTTTTGAAGGGGCAAGTCCAGACGATGTCCCTCTGCACGTGAACTGAAACTTCAGATACCTCATCGCCCTGCTCCTGCTTCAACCATCTCTGGCACTTGCGTGAGTCCGGCTGAACGTTCACCGGCCTCAAGGGCAAAGACCGGTCATGAACCTAAGAATAGGAACAAAAAAACGTTTGCGAGCTGTTTTTAGAGTAATTAGTCAAATAAATGAAAACACTTATTTGAAACGCTATGTCGGCTTGAATGACAGCTGAATATCTCGGGGGACCCGCTCATTCAGTTGCACGCCTGGCGTTGCGAGTAACACGCAGCCCTGGCACGGCCTGTGGGAATTTTCCATGAAGCGCACACTCATCATTTTCGAGTTATTTCGAACGCTTTATCTTATTGGGCATCTGTTTAAAATCCGACGTGTTTGGCCGAAGGCTTGTCCGAACCTCACATTTTGATCCAAAACGCAGCCAGGAACGCCGCGGGATCGTCCACCACAGGTTGTCCTATGCACCGCAGGAATTTGCTCAAAGCCTCCATGGCCATCGCTGCCTACACCGGCCTTTCGGCCACTGGATTGCTGGCCGCACGGGCCTGGGCCGGGACGGCCGATGGCGAGGCCCAGACCTTCGACTTCGAGGCGTTGCAGGCACAAGCCAAGCAACTGGCCAGCAGTGGTTATGCCGACACCAAGCAGGTGTTGCCGCCGACGCTGGCGAACATGACGCCGCAGCAGTTCAACGCGATTCAGTACGACGCCAGACATTCGCTGTGGAATGACCTGAACGGGCAACTCGACGTGCAGTTCTTCCACGTCGGCATGGGCTTCAAGCAACCGGTACGCATGTACAGCGTCGACCCCAAGAGCCGTCAGGCGCGGGAAGTGCATTTCCACCCTTCGCTGTTCAATTACCAGAACTCCAACGTTGATACTGCGCAGCTCAAGGGTGACCTGGGTTTTGCCGGGTTCAAGCTGTTCAAGGCCCCGGAGCTGGATAAACACGACGTGGTGTCGTTCCTCGGCGCCAGCTACTTCCGTGCTGTGGATAACACCGGCCAGTACGGTTTGTCGGCTCGTGGCCTGGCGATCGATACCTATGCCAAAAAACGTGAAGAGTTTCCGGACTTCACCAAGTTCTGGTTTGAAACCCCGGACAAGGACAGCACCCGTTTCGTGGTCTATGCCCTGCTCGACTCACCGAGTGCCACCGGTGCCTACCGCTTTGACATTGACTGTCAGGCCAATCAGGTGGTGATGGCCATCGACGCGCACGTCAACGCGCGCACGGCCATCGAGCAACTCGGCATCGCGCCGATGACCAGCATGTTCAGCTGCGGCACTCACGAGCGGCGCATGTGCGACACCCTTCACCCGCAGATCCACGATTCGGATCGGCTGGCCATGTGGCGTGGCAATGGCGAGTGGATCTGCCGTCCGCTGAACAACCCGGCGACCCTGCAATTCAACGCCTTCGCCGACACCGACCCGAAAGGTTTTGGTCTGGTGCAGACCGACCATGAATTCGACAGCTATCAGGACACCGTCGATTGGTACAGCAGGCGTCCGAGCCTGTGGGTCGAGCCGACCACCGCCTGGGGCGAAGGCTCTGTCGATCTGTTGGAAATCCCGACCACAGGCGAAACCCTGGATAACATCGTGGCCTTCTGGACCCCGAAAAAACCGGTGGCCGCAGGCGACTCGCTGAGCTACGGCTACAAGCTCTACTGGAGTGCCCTGCCGCCGGTAGGCACGCCGTTGGCGCGGGTCAATGCCACGCGTTCAGGCATGGGCGGTTTCGTCGAAGGCTGGGCACCCGGTGAGCACTATCCGAACGTCTGGGCGCGGCGTTTTGCGATCGACTTTACTGGCGGTGGGCTGGATCGCTTGCCTGAAGGCACCGGGATCGAACCGGTGGTCACGGCGTCGAACGGTCAGGTCAAGGATTTCAACGTGCTGGCGCTGGATGACATCAAAGGCTATCGGATTACCTTTGACTGGTTCCCGACCGACGACAGCGTGGCGCCGGTTGAACTGCGCTTGTTCATCCGCACCCATGACCGGACGTTGAGCGAAACCTGGCTGTATCAGTATTTCCCGCCAGCGCCGGACCAGCGCAAGTACCCGGATTGGCCGGCAGCTTAAAGGACAAACGTTCCCACGCTCCCGCGTGGGAACGATCAAAACCCCCTCTTCACTCAGTCCCGCAAATCCGACTCATGGATCGGCTGATCGCGGCTTGTTGCCCGTTGATACTGCGCCGGCCAGATAGCTTTGCGCCCCCCCAGGTCATCGTCGGCATGCAGTGGCCAGTACGGGTCACGCAGTAGCTCACGAGCGAGCAGGATGATGTCGGCCTGACAGGTGCGCAGAATGTGTTCGGCTTGCGCAGGTTCGGTAATCAATCCGACGGTGCCAGTGGCAATCCCTGACTCCTTGCGCACACGCTCGGCAAACCGCGTCTGATAACCCGGCCCGGTCGGGATCTCCGCATTCGCCGCAGTACCGCCGGATGACACGTCGATCAGATCGACCCCCAACGCTTTCAAACGCCGCGCCAACTCCACGGTCTCATCCGGGTTCCAGCCATCTTCGACCCAATCGGTGGCCGATACGCGAACGAACAATGGCAGCTCCTCAGGCCATACCGCGCGCACTGCTTCGGTCACTTGCAGCACCAGACGAATGCGGTTTTCGAAAGACCCGCCATACTGATCACGGCGCTGATTGCTCAACGGTGACAAAAACTGATGCAGCAGGTAGCCGTGAGCCGCGTGCACTTCAACCACTTTGAAACCTGCGGTCAGCGCACGCTTGGCCGACTCGACGAACGCCTGAATCACCTCGGTGATCTGCACCTCGGTCAGTGGTGTGGGGGGCGTGTGCTGAGGGTCGAAGGCGATCGGCGAGGGGCCGACCGGAGTCCAGCCGCCATCCTCCGCTTTGACACTGCCGTGTTTGCCCAGCCACGGCCGGTGAGTGCTGGCCTTGCGTCCGGCATGGGCCAGTTGAATACCGGCAACGGCGCCTTGAGCGGTGATAAATCGGGTGATGCGTTGCAGTGGTTCGATCTGTTCATCGTTCCACAGGCCCAGGTCCTGAGCGGTGATCCTTCCCTCGGCGGTGACTGCCGTGGCTTCGGTAAATACCAGGCCGGCCCCACCCACGGCACGGCTACCGAGGTGGACCAGGTGCCAGTCATTGGCCAGTCCATCGACGCTGGAGTATTGGCACATCGGCGACACCGCGATGCGGTTGAGCAGGGTCAATTGACGAATAGTGTAGGGTTCAAGCAGCAGACTCATGGGGCACCTCTCAAATCAGTGGGCAGGCTCCAGGGTTCTGTTTGAAAAGTCGACGAGTGACAGGAAAGGATGCGGCACCCGCCCCCGCGGGTAATAAAAACGACAAAACGTCACAAGGCCAATCAAGCAGTGATTAGAGCCTAGTCGACATCGGCGGATGAGGGGGGGTTGAAGAAAAGATCGCAGCCTGCGGCAGCTACTACACGGTTTTCGCCATCCACCGTAGGAGCTGCCGCAGGCTGCGATCTTTCAGCGCGGTTCGATGTGGGCAATCATCAGCTGGACGGTTTCCTGGCCGCGAAATTCGTTGACGTCGAGCTTGTAGGCCAGCTCGACCCAGCGAATGGTCGGGTTCGGCCAGACGTCGCGGTCGATGCCAAAGGCAATACCGTCGAGTTTCACCGAGCCACATTCGCTTTTGAGCACCACTTTGAGGTGGCGCTCACCGACCACGCGCTGCTCGACCAACTGGAACACCCCGTGAAACAGCGGCTCCGGGAAGTGTTGACCCCAAGGACCGGCATGGCGCAGGGCGCGGGCCAGTTCCAGGTGAAACTCTTCGACCGCCAGGGTGCCGTCCGACAGCAACCGCCCGGTCAGGTCTTCGTCGCGCAATTGCCGACGCACTTCTGCATCGAAGGCCTCGGCGAACAGCGGAAAGTTCGCTTCCGGCAGCGTCAGGCCCGCCGCCATGGCGTGGCCACCGTACTTGCTGATCAGCGTCGGATGCTGCGCCGCCACCACACTCAAGGCGTCACGAATATGAAAGCCCTGCACTGAACGTCCCGAGCCCTTGAGCATGCCGTCGCCTGCATCGGCAAAGGCGATAGTCGGACGGAAATAACGCTCTTTCATACGCGAAGCAAGGATCCCGATGACGCCCTGGTGCCACTCGGGATCGAACAGGCACAAGCCAAACGGCATCGACTCCAGCGGCAAGTCCTTGAGCTGGGCCAACGCTTCGCGCTGCATGCCCTGCTCGATGGATTTGCGGTCCTGGTTCATACCGTCCAGTTGCGCCGCCATTTCACGGGCCATCGCCACGTCTTCGGTGAGCAGGCATTCGATACCCAGGCTCATGTCGTCCAGGCGCCCCGCCGCATTCAGGCGCGGGCCGAGGATGAACCCCAGGTCGGTGGAGGTGATGCGCGAGTGATCGCGCTTGGCCACTTCGAGAATCGCCTTGATGCCCGGCCGAGCCCGGCCGGCGCGAATCCGCTCCAGCCCCTGATGCACCAGAATCCGGTTGTTGGCATCCAGTGGCACCACGTCGGCGACGCTGCCCAGCGCCACCAGATCAAGCAATTCACCTATATTGGGCTGCGGCTTGCTCTCGTACCAACCCAAGCTACGCAAGCGTGCGCGCAACGCCATCAGCACATAGAAAATCACCCCGACACCGGCCAGCGCCTTGCTCGGAAACTCACACCCTGGCTGATTCGGATTGACGATGGCATCGGCCAACGGCAGTTCGTCACCCGGTAAGTGGTGATCGGTAACCAAAACCTTGAGCCCGGCCTTTTTCGCCGCCGTCACGCCCTCGACGCTGGAAATGCCGTTGTCCACGGTGATCAGCAACTGCGGCTGGCGCTCCAGCGCCACCGCGACGATTTCCGGGGTCAGGCCGTAGCCGTACTCGAAGCGGTTGGGCACCAGATAATCGACGTGGGCCGCGCCCAGCAGACGCAGTCCCAACAGACCGACGGTGCTCGCAGTGGCGCCATCGGCATCGAAGTCGCCAACGATCAGAATCCGCTGACGCTGCTCCAGCGCCACCACCAGCAAGTCCACCGCCGCCTCGATGCCCTTGAGCTGTTGATACGGGATCAAGCGCGCCAGGCTCTTGTCCAGTTCCGCCTCCGACTGCACGCCCCGCGCCGCGTATAAACGGGTCAGCAGGGGTGGAATGTCGCCGAGGAATGGCAGGGTGTCGGGCAATAGGCGAGGTTCGATGCGCATGGGGTGACAGGTGCTTCTCTTGAATACGTAGGATAAAACCGGGTGATGCGATCCTGCGGCAAAAAATCAGCCGCGCTCGCCGGCCAACCATTGCAACTGGACTTCGTGTTGACCACGGTCGTCGGTGACGAAGATTGTCCCTTCGCTGATCATCACGTCCCACTTGATAACGCGGGGCATGTCCTTGGCCAGGGTTTCCAGGACTTCCTGAGGAACCGCTGCGATGTTGACGTTTTTCAGGTTTTTTACCGCAGGGACCACTTTGCCTTCCCAGACGCGCAAGCTGCCGTAGGCCAACAGGCTGGTGCGCTCGGTACGACGCGAGCACCAGGTCAGACGGTCGGCGTCTGGCTGGCCGACTTCGATCCAGTGCAGGACGCGGTCATCCAGGCTCTTTTCCCACAGGGCGGGTTCGTCCACGTCCGACAGGCCGCGACCAAAGGACAACTGCTCGTTGTACCAGAAGGCGTAGGCCAACAGCCGCACGGTCATGCGCTCTTCGGTTTCCGAAGGATGACGGGCGATGGTCTGCTTGACGCTCTCGTATACGCTGCGATCGAGGTCGGTAAGGTTCAGTTCAAACTTGTAGGTCGTGGACGGCTGGGCCATGAACGGGCTTCTTGATACGAGAAAAGGCGGCAAGTCTAACCGATGCCGGGTCAATCAACGAATCATGACGGCTATCAAGCGTGGGCGATGAGGCTCGGGCTATGCTAAAACGCTCTATTGATTCAGTCTTTGTCCTACAGGATTGCCCATGCCGCTCACCGCCAAACCCCTTGCCGGCCTGAAAGTCATCGAACTCGGCACCTTGATCGCCGGGCCTTTCGCCTCACGTATTTGTGCCGAGTTCGGCGCCGAAGTGATCAAGATCGAATCTCCCGATGGCGGTGACCCATTGCGCAAGTGGCGCAAACTCTACGAGGGCACCTCGCTGTGGTGGTTCGTCCAAGCGCGCAACAAGAAGTCCCTGACGCTGAACCTCAAGCACCCCGACGGCCTGGCGATTCTCAAACAACTGCTTAGCGAAGCCGACATCCTCATCGAAAACTTCCGCCCCGGCGTGCTGGAGAAACTTGGTCTGGGCTGGGACGTGCTGCATGCGCTGAACCCGAAACTGGTGATGGTCCGTCTGTCGGGTTTTGGACAAACGGGGCCGATGAAAGATCAACCGGGCTTCGGCGCGGTGGGCGAGTCCATGGGCGGTTTGCGTTACATCACCGGTTTCGAGGATCGACCGCCGGTGCGCACGGGGATCTCCATCGGTGACTCGATTGCCGCGCTCTGGGGTGTGATCGGCGCGCTGATGGCCCTGCGTCACCGGGAGGTCAACGGCGGTCAGGGCCAAGTGGTAGACGTGGCGTTGTACGAAGCGATCTTTGCCATGATGGAAAGCATGGTCCCGGAATTCGATGTGTTCGGGTTTATCCGCGAACGCACCGGCAACATCATGCCCGGCATTACGCCCTCCTCCATCCACACCAGCGCCGACGGCAAACACGTGCAGATCGGCGCCAACGGCGATGCGATCTTCAAGCGCTTCATGCAGACCATCGGCCGCGACGACCTGGCCAACGATCCTCAGCTTGCCAGCAACGATGGCCGTGACAGCCGTCGTGATGAACTTTATGGGGTCATTGATCGCTGGGTCAGTTCGTTGTCGCTGGATGCGGTGATAGAGCAGTTGAACCTGGCTGAAGTACCGGCCAGCCGGATCTTCAGCGCCGAAGACATGTTCAGCGACCCGCAATTTCTCGCACGGGAAATGTTCCTGCAAGCCAAGCTGCCCGATGGAAAAGACTTCAAGATGCCGGGCATCGTGCCGAAACTCTCGGAAACACCGGGCGCTTGCGAATGGGTTGGCGCGCAGCTCGGTGAACATAACGTGCAGGTGTTGAGCGAGCTTGGCTATGACGTGGAACAGATCGCGCAACTGCGTGCAGATGGGGCTATCTAAACTGCAAGGGTTGTCAGCCATTCGCAGATGCGCGGTGCAGTACCTGCGTGTGCTGGGTTTCGGCACAACGCTATCGTGCCTGCTGGCAATCCCCTCGACCGCTCAAGCCAAGGACACGCTGATCTGGTTACTGCGCGATTTACCGCCGCTGACGATTTTCGACGGGCCGCAAAAAAACCAGGGCGTGATCGACCAGTTTTTACCGGCGTTGATCGCCAGCATGCCCGAGTACCAACACACGACATTTCGGGTCAACCGCGCACGCGGCATGCAAATGCTCCTGGAACCCAGCTTCACCTGCGATCCTTCGCTGCTGTGGAGCGCGGAACGGGCGAAACGGATTGTCTATTCCATCGCGGCCTATCGAGTCCCTGGCAACGGCATTGTGATACGCCATGCGGACCGCAAAGCGCTTGCACCCTTCATCATTGGCGACAGTGTCGATCTGGAGCGGTTGCTGGCGCATCAGGACAAAAAACTGGGAGTGGTCGCCGAACGCAGTTACGGCCAGGTCGTCGACCGCCTGCTGCAACAGGCACCGAGCAACAGCCTGGCAACCCATTACGGTAACGATGCTCTTGGCAGTCTGCTGCAAATGCAGCGCCTGGGTCGTTTGACCGCCCTGCTGGGGTACTGGTCGGAAATTCGTTATCAGGCGCAACAGCAAGGAATCTCGCCCGACGAACTGGAGTTTTTCCCGATTCGCGGCACGGAAAAGTACCAGTCGATTCACATTGCTTGCTCGGATACCGAGCAGGGCCGCCAGGCCATCACTCACATCAACAAAATATTACGCGGACCGGGGCAGATCAGGCTGGTCGAGTTTTACGCCCAGTGGTTCGACCCGAAAATGCGCAGCGAGTATCTGGAAGACGCCAAGCGGTTTTTCCAGAATGAAACACCCTGACCAAACGCCAGGCAAAAGAAACCCCGAGAAGTGGGGAGACGACTCGGGGTTAAACGTGGCCTACAAAGACCCGCCCAACAAGCGACAAGCACCGGAGCACAATGCCTGCTCTTGTTGATACAGGGTCTGACTAACCTGATTGCAGGAAGGTTCCCGCAAAAGACAAATCAGCTTCTGCCAACCAGACGTTTGTCTTGCGCAACATTGCGCAGTGCCGCAATCACGCTGGGTTCCAGCCGTCCCTCAGCAATCAGCACATCGCGATGCAAACCGTCGACAACGTCCGTCAGCAGTCGTTTGTCCGTGAACTGCGTCTGATTGAACTCCCGTTCGACCACGATGGCGCCAGTGACACTCTTCAATGTCACCAGGCATTCGCCATGGGCACCCGACGGGGTCAGTGTTACCTGATACGGGCTCAATGCCTCACCCAGCAATAGGCTGATACTTTCCATCTCGATCACCATTCAATAGTCCGAAAACAAAGTGCCAAGGGCGTGGTAAATGACCAATGGCCCGAGAAGAAAGTTCTGCACTCGACTGACGGTATGTCGCTTTACCCTGAGTCGTCAGAGCATGCATGGGAAA
Source organism: Pseudomonas sp. H3(2019) (assembly GCF_007713465.1). GTDB lineage: Bacteria > Pseudomonadota > Gammaproteobacteria > Pseudomonadales > Pseudomonadaceae > Aquipseudomonas. The sequence continues at coordinate 8,743 of NZ_VMSG01000021.1, forward strand.
GATGACAAGAAAAAAACAGCAGGTTAAACGGGTGCTGGAGGAGCGGAACCACGACAAGTGCGCCATGCAGAAACGAAGAAGCCCGTCAGGAGACGGGCTTCAACATGCGACAGGAAACCCTGTCAGAGTGGCTTGCCGCGGTTGCCATGCTGGCTGACAAAAGCCTGCACAGCTTTCAGGTCATTTGGCAAAACGGTGCAGCGCTCATCTCGCTCGAACAAATCAGAAAGATGGGCAGGCAGTTCAAGCGCTTTTCCTACACCGGCTTTTTCGACGGCTTCAGGGAATTTGACCGGATGGGCCGTTCCCAGAATCACCATCGGAATATCCAGGCTACGACGGCACTCACGCGCAGCCTTGACGCCGATGGCAGTGTGCGGATCGAGCAGTTCACCGGTTTGAGCGAAGACTTCAGCGATCGTCTCGCAGGTTTGCGCGTCATCCACGGCCAGCGAGTCGAAGAGTTTGCGCGCTTCGGTCCAGCGCTCTTGCTCTACGCTGAAACCGCCACCGTGCTTGAAGGTGTCCATCAGGCCGGCAATCGCGGCACCGTTACGACCGTGCAGGTCGAACAGCAGTCGCTCGAAGTTCGACGAGACCATGATGTCCATCGACGGCGACAGTGTGGCGTGCAGGGTTTCCTTGACGTACTGATTGCCGCTCATGAAGCGGTGCAGGATGTCGTTGCGGTTGGTGGCGACGATCAACTGGTTGATCGGCAATCCCATGTTGCGTGCCAGGTAGCCGGCGAAGATGTCGCCGAAGTTGCCGGTTGGCACCGAGAACGACACCGAGCGCACCGGGCCGCCCAACTGCAGGGCTGCGTGGAAGTAGTAGACGATCTGGGCCATGATCCGCGCCCAGTTGATCGAGTTCACCGCTACCAGACGCGTGCCTTTGAGGAAGCTCTGGTCGGCGAAGCTGGCCTTGACCATTTCCTGGCAGTCATCGAAGTTGCCTTCGATGGCGATGTTGTGGATGTTCTCGCCGAAGATGGTGGTCATCTGGCGACGCTGCACTTCCGACACGCGGTTGTGTGGGTGCAGGATGAAGATGTCGACGTTTTCGCAGTGCTTGCAGCCTTCGATGGCGGCCGAACCGGTATCGCCCGAGGTGGCGCCAACGATGACCACGCGCTCACCGCGTTTCTCCAGCACGTAGTCGAGCAGGCGACCGAGCAATTGCAGGGCGAAGTCCTTGAACGCCAGGGTCGGGCCGTGGAACAGCTCCAGCACCCACTCGTTGCCGTTCAACTGACGCAACGGCGCCACGGCGTTGTGGGAGAACACGCCGTAAGTTTCTTCGAGGATTTTCTTGAAGTCGGCATCCGGGATGCTGCCGGTGACAAACGGGCGCATCACCCGGAAAGCCAGCTCGTGGTACGGCAGGCCGGCCCAGGAAGCGATTTCTTCCTGGGTGAAACGTGGCAGGTTTTCGGGGACGTACAGACCGCCGTCAGTGGCCAGACCGGCCAGCAGGACGTCTTCGAAATTCAGGGCCGGTGCCTGGCCGCGGGTACTGATATAACGCATGACTGGCTCCACTATTCAGAGTTCGCAAACCCGGGCTCGCGCACGAGCCCGGTGAACAATAACGACTTAGTTCAGGTGCTCGACGCGGATCCGCACCACCGGACCGACCACGTCCGCCAGGGCTTCGAGGGCGGCGATCGCATCGTTCATGTGCTGCTCCAGCACACTGTGGGTCAGCAGGATCATCGGCACCAGGCCGTCGTGTTCTTCGACTTCCTTTTGCATGATCGATTCGATGTTGATACCGCGCTCCGACAGAATGCTCGCGACCTGAGCCAGCACGCCCGGATGATCCTTGGCCTGGATGCGCAGGTAGTAGGCGCTTTCACAGGCTTCGATCGGCAGGATCGGGTGGGCCGACAGCGAATCCGGCTGGAAGGCCAGGTGTGGTACGCGGTTTTCCGGGTCGCAGGTCATGGCGCGAACCACATCCACCAGGTCGGCGATGACCGACGAAGCGGTCGGTTCCATACCGGCGCCCGCACCGTAGAACAGCGTCGAACCGGCAGCATCACCATTGACCATCACTGCGTTCATCACGCCGTTGACGTTGGCAATCAGGCGATCGGCCGGGATCAGCGTCGGGTGCACACGCAGTTCGATGCCGGCAGCGGTGCTACGCGCCACGCCCAGGTGCTTGATGCGATAGCCCAGCGCTTCGGCGTAATTCACGTCAGCGGTGGTCAGCTTGGTGATGCCTTCGGTATAGGCCTTGTCGAATTGCAGCGGGATACCGAAAGCGATCGATGCCAGGATCGTCAGCTTGTGCGCCGCGTCGATGCCTTCAACGTCGAAGGTTGGATCGGCTTCGGCGTAACCCAGCGCTTGCGCCTCGGCGAGCACGTCTTCAAAGGTCCGGCCCTTCTCACGCATTTCGGTGAGGATGAAGTTACCAGTGCCGTTGATGATCCCGGCGACCCAGTTGATGCGGTTGGCCGACAGGCCTTCACGGATCGCCTTGATCACCGGAATGCCACCGGCTACCGCGGCTTCGAACGCGACGATCACGCCTTTCTCGCGGGCCTTGGCGAAAATTTCATTACCGTGAACGGCAATCAGTGCCTTGTTCGCGGTGACCACATGCTTGCCATTCTCGATGGCTTTGAGTACCAGCTCGCGGGCAACGGTGTAGCCGCCCATCAGCTCTATAACGATGTCGATCTCAGGGTTCGTGGCCACTTCGAAGACATCGTTGGTAATCGCAATACCGGTCGTCTGGAACTGAGGCTTTGGCGTGCGCATGGCAATTTGTGCCACTTCGATTCCACGCCCGGCACGACGAGCAATTTCCTCGGCGTTGCGCTGAAGTACGTTGAAGGTACCGCCACCGACGGTCCCTAACCCACAGATGCCTACTTTGACCGGTTTCACTGTGAACTCCCCATAAAACGGCCGACTCAAGGTCGGCCGTGGAAAACAGCCGCACAGCGTGCGGCTCTCTATTAATGGAACGCCGACTGCTGTCGCCGCTCCATGATCGTCAAAGGCTTACCGTGACGACGCAGGATTATTTCGCACTTAGTGCCAGTTTGGCGACTTGTGGTGCTGGCTGGTAGCCCGGAATCACTTGGCCATCGGCCAAAACGATAGCCGGTGTACCGTTCACGCCGATCGACTGGCCCAGGGCGAACTGCTTGGAAACCGGGTTGGCGCACTTGGCAGCCTTGATTTCCTTGCCGTCGACCATTTTGTCCATCGCCGCTTTTTTGTCAGCAGAACACCAGACCGCTTGCAGTTGCTCGTCACCCGGCGAGCCGAGGCCCTGGCGTGGGAAAGCAACATAACGCACTTCGATGCCCATTTTGTTCAATGCAGGCACTTCAGCGTGCAATTTGTGGCAGTACGGGCAGGTGGTGTCGGTGAATACGGTGATGTGGGTCTTGGTTTCGCCAATCGCCGGGTAAACCACGGTTTCAGCAACCGGAATGCCGTTGATCAGTTTGGAGATCCCCAGACGCTCGGCCTTCTCGGTCAGGTTGACCGGTTTGCCGTCCTTGAGCTGGAACACATAGCCCTGAACGATGTACTGGCCGTCGGCGCTCGCGTACAGCACACGGCTGCCCTTGAGTTTGACTTCGTAGAGACCGGCCAGCGGGCTGGCACTGATGGACTCGATCGGGGTGTCGAGCTGGAGGGTTTCCAGACTTTTACGAATGGCTTTATCAGCCGCATCATCGGCGATGGCAAAGGTGCTGACCAACGCAATGGCTGCGGCGGCGAAAATCTGGGTCAGACGCATGAGAACTCCTGAAGGCGGGCAAATGGATCGGCTAGAACGCCGGTACTGAAACACCGGGTCATAACCGCCCATCGTGCAAACCCGCAAAGCCTACCACATAAGGCCCGCGTGGCCGAATGCGCCTGACGCAAGACTGACATTTGCCAATCAGCGCAGAACCGCTCTTGTAGCAGCTGCCGAACGCAGGCTGCTACAGGGGATATATTCAGCCGCGCGGATGGTGTTTGGCGTGCAGGTCCTGCAAACGGGCGCGGGCGACGTGGGTGTAGATTTGTGTGGTCGACAGGTCGCTATGGCCAAGCAGCATTTGCACCACCCGCAAATCGGCGCCGTGGTTGAGCAGATGGGTGGCGAAGGCGTGGCGCAAGGTGTGCGGCGACAGGGACTTGCCGATCCCGGCGACTTTGGCCTGGTGCTTGATGCGATGCCAGAAGGTCTGACGGGTCATCTGCTCGCCACGCAGGCTCGGAAACAGCACATCGCTGGGCCGCCCGCCGAGCAACTCGCTGCGCGCATCGCGCAGGTAGCGCTCGACCCAGACAATCGCCTCTTCGCCCATCGGCACCAGCCGTTCCTTGCTGCCCTTGCCCATGACCCGCAGCACGCCCTGGCGCAGGTTGATCTGTTCCAGCGTCAGGCTGATCAGTTCGGTGACCCGCAAACCGCAGGCATACAGCACTTCCAGCATGGCGCGATCGCGCTGGCCGATCGCTTCACTCAGATCCGGCGCGGCGAGCAAGGCTTCCACGTCCGCTTCCGACAACGACTTGGGCAATGGCCTGCCGAGTTGCGGCATGTCGACACGCAACGTCGGGTCGACGGCAATCAGCTTTTCACGCAGTAAATAGCGATAGAACCCACGCACCCCCGAGAGAAACCGCGCAGTCGAGCGGGGTTTGTAGTTTTGTTCGAGGCGCCAGGCCAGATGATCGAGGATCAGCTCGCGTCCGGCGTTGACCAGCTCCAGGCCCTTCTCCAGCAACCAGCCGTTGAACAGGGTCAGGTCGCTGCGATAGGCGTCACGGGTGTTATCGGACAGGCCTTTCTCCAACCACAGGGCGTCAAGAAACTGGTCTATCAATGGATGGTCGATGGCAGGCATAAAGGCTCAAGCAAGACAGGCAACAACGGGAAGGTGGCGAACAGTCTTTCATAGCATGGCCGCTCGCGAAACCATGGCACTTTACAGGGAGAGGAATAAATGACGGGCAACAAAAAAGCAGCCCGTAGGCTGCTTTTTTCTGCATCGGAAGCTGGACTTAAGCCAGTTTTTCCTTGATGCGAGCTGCTTTACCCGACAGGTCACGCAGGTAGTACAGCTTGGCTTTACGTACGTCACCGCGACGTTTAACAGCCATGCTGTCGATTTGCGGGCTGTAGGTCTGGAAAGTACGCTCTACGCCAACACCGTTGGAGATTTTACGAACAGTGAAAGCACTGTTCACACCACGGTTACGCTTGGCGATTACTACGCCTTCGAACGCTTGCAGACGCGAACGGTCGCCTTCCTTCACTTTCACCTGAACGACAATGGTGTCGCCCGGGGCAAAGGTAGGGATCTCTTTGGTCATCTGCTCTGCTTCGAGTGCAAGGATGATTTTGTTAGTCATGCTGTGCTCCTAAGGTAAATCGTCGGATCTACCATCGATACGTTGTTAACTATCGTCCCGCTCGCGGATGTATTCCTCGAGCAGCTTCTTCTCTTCTCCAGAAAGCGAGCGGCTTTCCAGAAGATCGGCGCGTCGTTCAAAGGTCCTACCAAGGGACTGCTGTAAACGCCAACGCCGGATATGCGCGTGATTGCCACTCAGCAACACGTCGGGAACACGCTGATCCGCATACACCTCAGGTCGGGTGTAGTGCGGGCAATCCAGCAGACCATCCGTAAAGGAATCTTCCTCGGCGGAGTCCGCATGCCCTAAAGCTCCAGGCAGCAGTCGTGTAACCGCATCGATCAGGACCATCGCCGGCAGCTCGCCGCCAGACAGTACATAGTCGCCAATCGACCACTCTTCATCGACATGAGCGTCAATAAAACGCTCGTCAATGCCTTCATAGCGGCCGGCAATCAGGATTAATGCTTCCTCATTCGCCAACTCGCGTACCGCCGACTGAGTCAGTTGACGGCCTTGGGGCGACAGATAAATTACCTTCGCCGCCTCCCCGGCTGCTGCCTTGGCCTGAACCAGAGCATCTTCCAGGGGCTTGATCTTCATCACCATGCCCGGACCACCGCCAAATGGGCGATCATCCACAGTGTGATGTCGATCCGTTGTGTAGTCTCGCGGATTCCAACAGGTCAGCTGCAAGAGCCCCTGTTTCACCGCACGACTGGTGATGCCGTAGTCGCTGATGGCGGAAAACATCTCGGGAAACAAACTGATCACTTCGACGCGCAAGTTAGCCACGTTTAGAAGTCCGCGTCCCAATCCACCTTCATCTCGCCTGCTGCCAGGTCGACGGCCAACACGCATTGCTCCGTATAGGGCAACAGGCGTTCGCGATCATCCAGGCTGCCAGCGCAAGGCTTGACCACCATGACATCGTTCGAGCCGGTCTCCAGCAGGTGATCGATCTTCCCGAGCAATTGCCCGAGGTGGTCGATAACCTTCAGACCTTCCAGCTGGTACCAGTAGTACTCGCCGTCGGTCAGATCAGGAAACAGGTTACGCGGCACGCAGATTTCAAAACCGGCCAGAAGACGAGCTTCTTCACGGTCATCGAGACCTTTGAGCTTTGTGACCAGAAACTTGCCGCCTTGTACGCGGCCGCTGACCAGCTCTACCTGCCGTACATCGCCTTCGCGCTTTAGCGTCCAGGTTTTGTAGTCCAACAGGTTTCCAATCGGATCAGTAAAGGAAAAGACCTTCACTTCGCCGCGAACGCCATGAATAGAATAAATCTTGCCGATAACGATCAAATCATCAGCATTTGCCGGCGTCGCGTTCATATTGCTCAGGCCGCAGCCTTAGCAGCGTCCTTCAGCAACTGAGCAACACGCTCAGAAGGTTGTGCACCAACGCTCAGCCAGTAGGCTACGCGCTCTTGGTTCACGGACAGGCGGACTTCTTGACCACGAGCGATCGGGTTGAAGAAACCAACTTGTTCTTTGTGCGAACCGTCGCGTGGGTTGCGGCTGTCGGTCACGTTCAAGTGGTAAAACGGGCGCTTTTTGGAGCCGCCAAGGGCAAGACGGATTGTTAGCATGTGAACATAGTTCCTGTAGTCGGTGCTGCAAATCTAAATGCACAGCGGGCATAGGTGCCCGAAAGGCCGCATATTCTAAGGAATATCCGGACTTTTGCAAATGTCTTTTTCCGGCACCTGTCAGTGTGCCATCCAGATTTGCTATAGAGCCGTTGCGAACAACGGCGAGTCAGCTCCCGCCAATGCGGGCTTGCTGTGGGTCCCACGTCCGTGTGGGGCCGCGCCGACATGACTGCCGACGCGAGTTCTTTACATTTTCGGCATGCCGCCGCCGGGCAACATACCGCCCATGCCGCGCATCATTTTGGCCATTCCGCCTTTGGCGGAGAACTTCTTCATCATCTTCTGCATCTGCTTGTGTTGCTTGATCAAGCGACCGATGTCCTGCACCTGAGTGCCAGAACCCATGGCGATCCGACGCTTGCGCGAACCGCTGATCAGCTCAGGGTCGCGGCGCTCGGCCGGGGTCATGGAATTGATGATGGCTTCCATCTGCTTGAACTGCTTCTCTGCCGCACCCTGGGCATTGCCCATTTGCGCCAGATTCACCCCGCCGATGTTTGGCAGTTTGTCCATGAGCCCGCCGAGGCCGCCCATGTTCTTCATCTGTTGCAGCTGATCGCGGAAGTCTTCGAGGTCGAAGCCCTTGCCCTTCTTCAGCTTTTTGGCCAGTTTGTCGGCCTTGTCTTTGTCGAGCGTCGCCTCGGCCTGCTCGATCAGGCTGAGCACGTCGCCCATGCCAAGGATACGCGACGCAATACGCTCAGGATGGAACGGTTCGAGGGCTTCGGTCTTCTCGCCCATACCGATGAACTTGATCGGCTTGCCAGTGATCGCACGCACCGACAGCGCGGCACCGCCACGGGCGTCACCGTCGACCTTGGTCAGGATCACACCGGTCAGCGGCAGCGCGTCGCCAAAGGCCTTGGCCGTGATGGCGGCGTCCTGGCCGGTCATGGCGTCGACCACGAACAGCGTTTCGACCGGTTTGATCGCCGCGTGCAGGGCCTTGATCTCGCCCATCATCTCTTCGTCGATGTGCAGGCGACCGGCGGTATCGACGATGACCACGTCGATGAATTTCAGTCTGGCTTCTTTAATAGCCGCTTCAGCGATGTCGACCGGCTTCTGGCTCAGGTCGGACGGGAAGAACGTCACGCCGATGTCGTTGGCCAGGGTTTCCAGCTGCTTGATCGCGGCCGGGCGGTAAACGTCCGCCGACACCACCATGACCGACTTCTTCTTGCGCTCTTTAAGGAAGCGCGCCAGTTTGCCAGCGGTGGTGGTTTTACCGGCACCTTGCAGACCGGCCATCAAAATGACGGCAGGCGGCACGGCACTCAGGTTCAAATCTTCGTTGGCCGCGCCCATCAGGCTTTCGAGTTCGGCCTGGACGATCTTCACGAAGGCCTGGCCCGGCGTCAGGCTGCGCGACACCTCGGTGCCGACAGCGCGCTCCTTGACCGAATTGACAAAGTCTTTGACCACCGGCAAGGCGACGTCGGCTTCGAGCAACGCCATGCGCACTTCGCGCAGCGTGTCTTTGATATTGTCCTCGGTCAGCTTGGCCTTGCCGGTGACATGGCGCAGCGTCTGCGAGAGACGGTCGGTTAAGTTTTCAAACATGCGCGATCCTTTCAGGCCCTATGGAGACCGAGGTAATGGCGGCCCAGACCGTGAAAAACATGTGCTCGGCGAGCCTGCGGCGTGGGCAGGACGCGGATTATAGCGAAGACTGCGTCTGGCGCACACCCGCCGTCTGGTTGAGTGGTCTTTCGTGTCATGTCGGTTGTATGCCAAACTCAGCCTCTTTCGGGCTTGCCTAACAGGATTTATGCTCCCTTTGTCACCCAGTTTGCTCAGTACCCTCGCCGCCGCCTGCTTATACGCCGCTGCGACTCTCTATCAAGGCACTCGTCTGGCCCAAGGCGCCAAGGCGAACAAACGCCTGCTGGTCTCGCTCGGCATCCTTGCCCTGCTGGCCCACAGCGTAAGCCTCCTCACCCACCTGATGACGCCGACTGGCCTGGGCCTGGACTTTTTCAGTGCCGCCAGCCTGATCGCCGCGGCCGTTATCGCGCTGACGCTGCTGGCCTGCTCACGGATCCCGGTGGAAAACCTGCTGGTGTTGTTGTTCCCGCTGGGGATGACCACGGTGCTGCTGGCGCAGTTCGCGCCTTCGGGCACGGTGCAGGTGATCGACGAAGAACCGGGGATTCTTGCGCATATCCTGCTGTCGATCCTCGCCTACGGCATGTTCACCATCGCGGTGTTCCAGGCCTTGCTGCTGTTGGTCCAGGACCACCAGCTCAAGCACAAGCACCCGTCCGGGCTGATCAAGAACTTCCCGCCGCTGCAAACCATGGAAAGCCTGCTATTCGGTTTCCTCTGGGCCGGCTGGACCCTGCTGTCGCTGTCGCTGATCTCTGGGTGGCTGTTCGTCGAAAACCTGTTCGCCCAGCATCTGGTACACAAAACCCTGCTGGCATGCCTGGCCTGGATCGTGTTCAGCGTGTTGCTGTGGGGCCGCAATCGTCTTGGCTGGCGCGGCCACAAGGCCATTCGCTGGACCCTCGCCGGTTTCTGCCTGCTGATGCTGGCCTATTTCGGCAGCAAGCTGGTCCGCGAATTCATCCTGCACATCTGACGGGCACTCGTTATGGATAACCTGCCCATAGGGCCGTTGCTCGCCGTGCTGGCCCTGCTGATCTTGTGGTCAGGGCTGTTCACTGCCATCGAAGCCGCACAGCAACACCTGTTGACCCAGCGCACCGCCTCGCGCTCCGGCGACAAGCCGGTGGCGAAACTCGGCTTCCCGCTCAACAGCCTGATCTTCTGCAATACCCTGTGCCGCGCGCTGGTGGTGGTCATCAGCACGCTGCTGGCGATTTTCGGCTGGGCTGAAAAAGGCCCATGGCTGGCCTGCCTCAGCGCCACTGCTGTGCTACTGGTATTTGCCGATTATCTGCCACGCACCCTCGCCAGCCGTTATCCGGACGCCATTCTGGCGCTGGGCAACACCCTGCTCGGCGTGCCGCTGAAAATAATTTACCCGGCCGCCTGGCTGCTCGGCGGCATCAGCCAATTGCTGCTCAAGCCGTTCGCACGCAAGGTCAAGGTCGTCCAGCAAAGCGAAGACGAACCACCGGCCCCGCAGAGCGACGGCACCGACCACGAACACCCGGCCTGCCGCCCACACGCGCTGTCGGGCATTCATGCGCTGGACAACATTACCGTCAACGACATTCTGGTGCCGCGCAGCGAAGTCGACGGGATCAATCTGGACGACTCGATCGAGGAAATCATCGAACAGCTGCGCGCTAACAAACGCACGCGCCTGCCGGTGTTTCACAGTGATATCAATCAGGTCGAAGCGGTGCTCAATACCCGGCAGATCCGCCATTTGCTGCCCGACGCCAGCCTGACCAAAGAAGCCTTGCTGGCGGCGTGCCACGAACCTTACTTCGTCCCGGAAAGCACCCCGCTGCAACTGCAGCTGCTGAACTTCCACAAACAGCAGCGCCGCCTGGGCATGGTGGTCGACGAATACGGTGAAGTAGAAGGCATCGTCACCCTGGAAGACATTCTCGAAGAAATCGTCGGCGAATTCGAAAGCCAGCACAGCCTCGACAACCCGCATATTCACCCGCAGGCCGACGGCCGGTTGGTGATCGAGGGCGCGGCCTCGATTCGTGAGCTGAACAAGAGTCTTGGCTGGCACCTGCCGAGCGACGGCCCGAAAACCCTCAACGGGCTAGTTACCGAAGCGCTGGAAACCATTCCCGACAGCGCGGTGTGCCTGAAAATCGGGCGTTATCGCCTGGAAATCCTCGAAACCGAAGACAACCGCGTCAGCCGGGTATTGATCTGGCACGTAGCCGCTGGCGAGGCCACAAGCCTGCGCTCGATGGCAAAACCGCTGTAAAACCCACATCCCTGGGTGTTCGACCATAATAATTCGCTCCACCGGAGCACATGACTGTCAGGGATTACCGCATGACGACCAGCACCACTTACAGCGACGCTGTGCCTGCCCAACCGACGAACTCCACCACGCGGGTCGCGACGGCCAGTTTCATTGGCACCGCCATCGAGTTCTACGACTTCTACGTCTACGCCACCGCCGCCGCGCTGGTGATCGGCCCGGTGTTCTTTCCGCAGACCTCCGGCACCGCCCAGATGCTCTCGGCCTTCCTGACCTTCGGTATCGCGTTCCTGGCCCGCCCCTTGGGCTCGGCGCTGTTCGGTCACTTCGGCGACCGTATCGGGCGCAAATCGACCCTGGTCGCATCCTTGTTGCTGATGGGCGTGTGCACCACGCTGATCGGCGTGCTGCCGGGTTACGAAAGCATTGGCGCCTGGGCACCGATCCTGCTTTGCGTGTTGCGCTTCGGCCAAGGCCTTGGACTGGGCGGTGAATGGGGCGGTGCAGCATTGCTCGCCACCGAAAACGCACCAAAGGGCAAACGCGCCTGGTTCGGCATGTTCCCGCAACTCGGCCCTTCTATCGGTTTTCTCGCGGCGAACGGGCTGTTCCTGACCCTGGCGATGACCCTGAACGACGAGCAGTTTCGCGCCTGGGGCTGGCGGATTCCGTTCCTGCTCAGCGCCGTGCTGGTGATGGTCGGCCTGTACGTGCGGCTGAAACTGCATGAAACGCCGGTCTTCGCCAACGCGATGGCACGTCAGGAACGGGTGAAGATTCCGCTGGTCGAGCTATTCAGCCAATACTGGGCGCCGATGCTATTGGGTGCGGCGGCGATGGTGGTCTGCTACGCGCTGTTTTACATCTCGACGGTGTTTTCCCTGAGTTACGGTGTTTCGACCCTGGGTTACAGCCGCGAAACCTTCCTCGGCCTGCTGTGCTTCGCCGTGCTGTTCATGGCCGCAGCCACCCCGTTGTCGGCCTGGGCCAGTGACCGTTTCGGGCGCAAACCGGTGCTGATCATCGGTAGTGTGCTGGCGATTCTCTCGGGCTTCACCATGGAACCGCTGCTGACCCACGGTACGACCTGGGGCGTGGCGCTGTTCCTGTGCATCGAGCTGTTCTTGATGGGCGTGACGTTCGCCCCGATGGGCGCGCTGCTGCCAGAGCTGTTCCCCACCCGCGTGCGTTATACCGGCGCGTCGGCGGCTTACAACCTGGGCGGCATTGTTGGCGCTTCGGCTGCACCATTCTTCGCGCAGAAACTGGTGGCGATGGGCGGCTTGAGTTGGGTCGGCGGGTATGTGTCAGCAGCAGCGGTGATCAGCTTGATCGCGGTGCTGTGCCTGAAAGAGACGCGGCATAACGACCTGAATCAGGTCTCATAAGATCGTTCCCACGCTCCCGCGTGGGAACGATCATCGAACCTTACAGCTCTACAACGACTGCTTGCGAGGCGCGGGTCGCTTTGGCGCGGGCGGCCTCGATCGACTCGTCACGAGCCAGGGCAACGCCCATGCGGCGCTGACCGTTGACTTCCGGCTTGCCAAACAGGCGCAGTGCCGTATCCGGCTCGGCCAGTGCAGCACCCAGGTTGGCGAAAGCGGTCTGGGTCGACTGCCCTTCCACCAGAATTACTGCCGACGCCGATGGGCCGAACTGACGGATCAACGGGATCGGCAAGCCGAGAATCGCCCGCGCATGCAAGGCGAACTGCGACAGGTCCTGAGAAATCAGGGTCACCAGACCGGTGTCGTGCGGGCGCGGCGAGACTTCGCTGAACCACACCTGATCACCCTTGATGAACAGCTCAACGCCGAACAGACCACGGCCACCCAGAGCTTCGGTCACGGCTTTGGCCACGCGCTCGGATTCCGCCAGCGCAATCGGACTCATGGCTTGTGGCTGCCAGGATTCCTGGTAGTCACCCTTCTCCTGACGATGACCGACTGGCGCACAGAACGTGGTGCCGCCAACGTGACGAACGGTGAGCAAGGTGATTTCGTAGTCGAAGTCGATGAAGCCTTCGATGATCACCCGGCCTTTACCGGCACGACCACCTTCCTGCGCGTAATCCCAGGCTTTCTGCACGTCATCGACGCTACGCAGCAGGCTCTGGCCTTTGCCCGAGGAGCTCATGACCGGCTTGACCACGCACGGGAAGCCCAGGTCGTCGACCGCCTTGCGGTAGTCTTCGAAGGTATCGGCGAAGTGGTACGGCGAGGTCGGCAGGTCCAGCTCTTCAGCGGCCAGACGACGGATGCCTTCACGATTCATGGTCAGCTGCGCGGCGCGAGCGGTCGGGATCACGGTGAAGCCTTCGGCTTCCAGTTCAACCAGCGTGGCGGTGGCGATGGCTTCGATTTCCGGCACGATGAAGTGCGGCTTCTCGGCTTCGATCACGGCACGCAGGGCCGCGCCGTCAAGCATGTTGATCACGTGGCTGCGATGCGCCACTTGCATCGCCGGCGCGTTGGCGTAACGATCCACGGCAATCACTTCAACGCCCAGGCGTTGCAGCTCGATCACCACTTCCTTGCCCAACTCACCACAGCCACACAGCAAAACGCGGGTCGCGGTTGGCGACAATGGAGTTCCGATACGGGTCATCTCAGGTCCTCAAAGGAGCGGATCATCGAGGGTCGCTACGCCAGGCGCACTTCCCTCAGGGAGAAAGCGCGGCATTTTACATGAACCTGAAGGTTTGGCTCAGCTTGCCAGCGCGTTCTTGCGCAAACGCCAGGCCATGGCCAGCCAGACAATGGTCACACCGGCGAATTTCGAGCCCAGGGCGGTAAGGATCACGCCCGGCGTCAGAGCATCGATCATGCCGAAGAAGATGAAGGTATCCAGCGGAATACTCAGCACCGAACTTATCCACAGACGGTCGTGCAACGGACGCTTGGTAATGCTGAATACCAGCCAGTCAATACACTCCGAAACCGCGAAGGCAATGGCGCTGGCCAGGGCGATGGACGGATCGGAGGTGAGGTAGGACAACACCAGCGCCGCCAGCATCGCGGCCAGCGCGCCGTGACCGAAACGGGTTTGCACCATGTCGCGCAGCACGAACACCAAACCACTCCAGGCTGACCAGATGATGTCCAGGTGCGGGGCAGTGGAAAAGGCGTAATTGATCAGCACGACGCTGCTGATGTAAGCGATCAGGAAGAACATGGCGCGCGGGGATACCTGTCAATTTTATGCACAGGGTACTTCAGCCATACAAAGCCGCCAAACCCAAATGCTGCTACGAGTTCGGAGCTTTACCCAACATCCAGAGAAGCCCACTGGATTTGGCCCTTTCATGGCACAACCCCAGCACCTTGCGGCGTTCGTCGTTGTCCATGCGGCTCCAGCGGGTGATCTCCTCCACCGTGCGTTGGCAGCCGGTGCAGATATCATCCTCATCCAGCGCGCAAATATTCACGCACGGTGAGCGAACGGGTCTTTCGTTGTCGTTCATTCTTCCTGCTCAACCAGATCGCGGGCATAGCGCTGCGAGTTATGCACATAGTGGGCGGCGCTGGCTTCGAGCATTTTCTTCTGTGGTTCGGTCAGTTCACGCACCACTTTGCCCGGCGAACCCATGACCAGCGAACCGTCAGGGATTTCCTTGCCTTCACCGATCAGCGAATTGGCGCCGATGATGCAGTTCTTGCCGATTTTCGCGCCGTTAAGGATCACCGCGTTGATGCCGATCAGGCTGTAATCGCCCACCGTGCAGCCGTGCAACATGGCGTTATGACCGATGGTCACGCCGGTGCCGATGGTCAGCGGGTAGCCCATGTCGGTGTGCATCACCGTGCCGTCCTGCACATTACTGTTCTTGCCGATCAGGATCAGCTCGTTGTCACCGCGCAACACCGCGTTGAACCAGACGTTGGCGCCCTCTTCCAGCTTGACCTTGCCCACCAGCACGGCGTTAGGTGCGACCCAGCTCTGCGGGTGGGTTTCGACGCGGGCGCCGCCCAGGCGGTATTTCATCTTGTTGTCCTCAAGGCCAGGCAGGCTCACTGGCAAAAAGCAGGGTTCAGCCATACGCGCGATGGCTTCAAATATTGATAAAGTTTTTCGGCGGTTGATGCAGGCTGATCTGCGCGTCATAGAGCAGGTTGATCAACTCGACGATCATGATCGCGGTCAGGCCCCAGATCTTGTATTCGCCGAAACGGTAGCTTGGCACATACCAACTGCGGCCCTGATAATCGATGCGGTGCGTGTGTTCACGCGGGTCCTTGCGGAAGAACTCCAGCGGTACGCTGAACACGGCGGCAATTTCGGCGTCGTTGGCCCGGTACTCGACGAAATCCGGAATCACCCCGACATAAGGCGTGACCTTGATCCCATGCAGGGAAATCAACGGACTCAGCGGGCCGATGACTTCCACCAGACCCGGTGGCAGGCCAATTTCTTCTTCGGCTTCACGCAATGCGGTGAAAATCAGGTCCGGGTCTTCCGGATCGCGTCGCCCGCCGGGGAAAGCCACTTCACCGCCGTGGGTCGAGAGCCCGCTGGCACGCAGGGTCAGGACCAGCTCCGGCTCGTCACTGCGGGTGATAGGCACCAGGACCGCGGCCTCCGGAAAACGCAGGTCAGTTTCCAGTGTGCGCGGCGTGTGGTTGCTTACCCGATGCAGTAGCTCATCCAGCATGAGTGATCTCGATCTATTCACTATCTTGCATCATGCACCAAACACATCGGCCGCCCAACCCCCTGAACCGTGGCATGTCGCTAAACGACAACTTGCCGACAGATACCACCGCACGCCAAGATAGGCGCAGCATTTTCGGAAGCCCAGCATGAAATTCTGCAGCCAGTGCGGTAACCCGGTCACCCAACGCATTCCCAAAGGCGACTCGCGCCTGCGGTACGTCTGCGACCAGTGCCAGACCATCCATTATCAGAACCCGAATATTGTCGCCGGCTGCCTGCCAATCTGGGGGACTCAGGTGTTGTTATGCCGGCGCGCCATCGAGCCGCGCCGCGGTTATTGGACCTTGCCGGCCGGCTTCATGGAAAACGGTGAGACCATCGAACAGGCGGCCATTCGCGAAACCGCCGAAGAAGCCTGTGCACGGGTGCGCAACCTGAACATCTATACGCTGATCGATGTGCCGCACATCAGCCAGGTGCACGTGTTCTTTCGCGCTGAACTGACGGACCTGGACTTTGCCGCGGGCGAAGAAAGCCTGGAAGTGAAACTTTTCGAAGAAGCTGACATCCCGTGGTCGGAGCTGGCTTTCCGCACGGTCGGCCGTACCCTAGAATGTTTCTATGCAGACCGTCGGGTAGAGAATTTCCCGGTACGCTCCGAATCCATTCCTCCGCTTGCTCAGCCTGCGATCACTTAAACAACAAAAGTACGCCGTACTCTCAGGGATATCGTTTTAATGCGCTGGTTGCTTGCCGTTTTCTGCCTGTCGTTTGTCATGGTTTCCCACGCTGCCACCACGGAGACCCTGGACGGCAAAATCATCGAAAAAGTGTTGGTGCTCAAATCTGCCCATCAGTTACAACTGATCAATGATGGCAAGCCACTGCGAACCTATCGCATCTCGCTGGGCAAAAACCCCAAGGGCCCGAAACTGATGGAGGGTGATCGACGCACACCAGAAGGCTTGTATTGGCTGGACTGGCGCAAGGTCAGCGAGCGCTTCAACCTGGCCATGCACATTTCCTACCCGAACATCAGCGATTCCGTCCGTTCGCGCCGCGAAGGTGTGCAGCCCGGTGGCATGATCATGATCCATGGCACCCCGGACACTGAAGAAAACCCTGAAGAACTGTTCCACACCCTGGACTGGACCGACGGCTGTATTGGCATGCGCAACGTCGACATGCGCGAAGTCTGGGGCCTGGTCAAAGACGGCACGATGATCGAAATCCGCCCCTGATTTGACCTGCGGCGAAGGGACCAAAACCTGTGGGAGCGAGCCTGCTCGCGATAGCGGTATTACATCCAACATCTATGTTGACTGTTACGCCGCTATCGCGAGCAGGCTCGCTCCCACAAGGGTATTGCACCAGAATCATCAAAAAATTAAAAAAATATTCCTCCCGAACCACGCCTCCACCTGCAATACCACTTCCCTCCTGAAGCACCGGCGCAGACAGTGATCTGACCCACTACCACCGCCACCGCTAATACCACTTAAAACCCAATACCGTGGCACCCTCCAGCGCAGCGCGCACTGGCTCGGCCCGAGCAAACCACTGGCGTTGACATGGTATTTAAGTGGTATTAGTTTTGCGCCATGACCGGGGCGACAACACTCCAATACCCGCATCGGAACCCAACCCAATGAACCACATCCTGGCCCTGCGCCCTGACGACACCCAGCCAACGCCGTTGTACCTGCAACTGGCGCGTAATCTGGAAGCGGCGATCCATGCCGGCCAGTGGAAAGCCGAGCAGGCATTGCCGTCGGAACGCAACCTCAGCGAAATGCTGAACATCTCCCGCGTGACCGCCCGCAAGGCACTGGAAGTGCTGTTCGAACAAGGCCTGATCCGTCGCAGCCAAGGCTCCGGCACGTTCATTACCCCGCGCCTCGAACAACCACTGTCCCGGCTGTCCGGGTTCAGCGAAATGCTTCGCCTCAAAGGCTTCGTGCCGAGCTCGCAATGGCTGGAGCGGGAAATCACCCAGCCGACCCACGAAGAACTGATCCGCCTCGCGCTCTCGCCCTACGACAAGGTCGCGCGCCTCAAGCGCCTGCGTAAAGCCGACGACACCGTGATGGCCATCGAGATGAGCACCCTGCCCGCCTCGATCATCGCCCAGCCGCAAGCGGTCGGGGATTCGCTTTACGAATACCTCGACGCCATCGGCAAACCGGTGGTGCGCGCCCTGCAACATATTCAGGCGATCAACGCCTCGGACGAATTCGCCGCGCTGGTCGGCATCGCCCCCGGCACCGCCATGCTGCTGATGACCCGGGTCGGTTACCTCGAAGACAACACCCCGATCGAAGTCACCGACACCTATTGCCGCAACGACTACTACGACTTTGTCGCAGAGCTTCGTCGCTAATAGCTTCGATGCTAAGCCCTGCGTCACTGAAGCCGGAGAACCACTGATGTCCGAAGACAACATCCTCACCGCCCAAGGCTGGATCCGCGGCCGGTTGATCCATGAACACGGCAAGATCGTCCGCATCGAGGGTCAGCTGTGCGACCCGGCAGACAACGACCTGCCTTACCTGCTGCCGGGTTTCATCGACCTGCACGTCCACGGCGGTGGCGGCAAGGACATCATGGAAGGCACGCCGGCCTTCGACACCATCACCAAAACCCACGTGCGTTTCGGCACCACCTCACTGTTGGCTACCACCATGACCGCGCCGCCGGAAGAAATTTCCCGGGTGCTGGCCGAGGTCGGCGAGTTCTGCGAACAGCGCCCGAAAGGCTGCGCCCGGGTACTCGGCGTGCACCTCGAAGGACCCTACATCAACCCTGGAAAACTCGGTGCACAACCGAACTTTGCCCACACCGCGCTGATGGCCGAAGTCGAAGCCTACCTGGCGCTGGCGCCGATCCGGGTGATCACCATCGCCCCGGAAATTGCCGGTCACGACAAACTGATCCGCGCCCTCAGCGACCGCGGTATTCGCATGCAGATTGGCCACACCCTGGGCAGCTACGAAGAAGGCGTCGCAGCACTTAAGGCCGGCGCCAGCAGCTTCACCCACCTTTATAACGCCATGAGCCCGCTGCATCACCGCGAACCGGGAATCGTCGGCGCGGCACTGGCTCACGCCAAGTACGCGGAACTGATTCCCGACCTGCTGCACGTCCATCCCGGCGCAATCCGCGTGGCCCTGCGCTCGATCCCGTGCCTGTATTGCGTCACCGATTCCACCGCTGCCGCCGGCATGCCGGACGGCGAATACAAGCTCGGCAGCCACACCGTGACCAAATGCCTGGGCGGCGTGCGCCTGCCCGACGGCACGCTGGCCGGCAGCACCCTGACCATGGATCAGGCGCTGCGCAACCTGGTGAAGATCGGCCTGCCACTGGCCGAAGCCTCGCAACGCCTGTCGCAATTCCCCGCCGATTATCTCGGCATTCAGGAGCGCGGTCGCCTGCAACCCGGCGCCTGGGCTGACTGCGTGCGTCTGGATCGCTCACTCACACTGACCGCCGTAACGGTCGAAGGAGAAGACATTGACTTCAAAAATGCTTGAAGAGGCGCTGTCCTCGTACAAGGCCGTCGACGCTCAGTTGCGGCAACTGGATCCGCTGATGATCGAGATCGCCGGACGCTTGAACCGTCAGCCGCCGCAAGTGGCAATGACGGTTGCACGCGGCAGCTCCGATCACGCCGCGAGCTACTTCGCCTACCTGACCATGCAGCACGTCGGTATTCCGGTGGCATCGCTGCCGATGTCGGTGGTGACCATGCAGCAAGCGCCGCTGAAGGTCAGCGGTCAGGCGGTATTTGCGTTTTCGCAGTCCGGGCAAAGTCCGGATCTGGTCAACAGCCTGCGTCTGCTGCGCAAGCGTGGCGCTCTGAGTATTTCGATGGTCAATGCCGAGAACTCGCCACTGGAAGCCGCCTGTGAATTCAGTCTGCCGCTGTGTGCAGGTCTTGAGCGCAGCGTCGCCGCGACCAAAAGCTTTATCGCCACCCTCAGCGCCAGCGCGCGGCTGATCGCCCACTGGAAACAGGATCCCGAGTTGCTGCAAGCCGGCCTCGCGCTGCCAGAAGGATTGCGCGACGCCGCGACGCAGGACTGGAGCCTGGCGGTCGACGTACTGCGTGACTGCCAACGCTTGATGGTCATCGGCCGTGGTGCCGGGTTCGCGATTGCTCAGGAAGCGGCGCTGAAACTCAAGGAAACCTCGGCGATCCAGGCCGAAGCCTTCAGCAGTGCCGAAGTCAAACACGGGCCAATGGCACTCATCGACGACAACTACCCCCTGCTGGTGTTCGCCCCGCGCGGCGCCGAACAGGCTGGCTTGCTGAGCCTCGCCGCCGAGATGCGTCAACGCGGTGCCCGCGTGTTGCTGGCCGCCCCGGATGACGTCAGCGAACGCGACCTGACGCTGAGCCGCGCCGAGCACCCGGCACTGGACCCGATTCTCGCCATCCAGAGCTTCTACGTCATGGCGGCCGGCCTCGCGGTCGCTCGCGGCATGGACCCGGACCAGCCGCGTCACTTGAGCAAAGTGACCCGCACCCATTAACACGCCCGAATCGAGTGCCGAGCCATGCATAACAACAATAAAGACCTGACCCTCAGTGCCCCGCTCAGCGGCCCGGTGCTCACGCTTGCCAAGGTTCCGGACCCGGTGTTCGCCAGCGGCGCCATGGGTGACGGGATCGCCATCGACCCGCTGAACAACACCCTGCACGCGCCGTGTGCCGGGGTCGTGGTGCACGTTGCCCGTACCGGCCATGCCGTGACCTTGCGCGCCGACAATGGCGCCGAATTGCTGCTGCACCTGGGCCTGGACACCGTCGAACTGCAAGGCGAAGGGTTCTCGATGCTGGTCAAGGAAGGCAGCCGCGTCAGCAATGGCCAGGCGCTGCTGCGCTTTGATCTGGACCAGGTCGCGCAAGGCTGTAAAAGCCTGGTCAGCCTGTTGATCCTGACCAACAGCGAAGACTTTCAAGTGCTGCCGATCACCCTCAAGTCGGTCAAGGTCGGCGAGCCGTTGCTGCACATCGTGCCAAGAACCACCCACAGCGCACAGGTCGAGGCGGACAGCTCAGGTGCTGAGGTTCACGGGCACATTCGCATCATCCATCGCGGCGGTCTGCATGCACGGCCAGCGGCGCTGATCCGCCAGACCGCGCACCTGTTCAACAGCAAATCACAGCTGCATTTCGCCGGTAAATCGGCGTCGTGCGACAGCCTGATCGGACTGATGGGCCTGGGGATTGGCGAGCAGGACGAGGTTCAGGTCAGTTGCAAGGGCGCGGACGCCAAGGCGGCGCTGCAAGCCTTGTTGAACGCCTTGTCCACCGCGGTCAACGACGACAGCCACGCGGCCGCACCGACACCGATTGCCCAGCGTACCCGCACCGCCGAAGCCGGCGTGCTGAATGGTGTCTGTGCAGCGCCGGGACTGGTCGGCGGCCCGCTGTTCCAATTGGCGGCCATCCACCTGCCGGACGACACCGGCAAGCATAACGCCGAAGAACAACTGCAAGCCCTCGACCGTGCGCTGGAACAGGTTCGCAGCGAAATCCGCGAAACGCTGTCCCACGCCCAAAAGCACCAGCACACCGCAGAAGAACAGATTTTCGCCGCCCACCTGGCGCTACTCGAAGACCCGGCGCTGATTGAAGCGGCCATCCAGTCGATCGATCAGGGCAGCGCCGCCACCCACGCCTGGAGCCAGTCGATCGAGGTGCAATGCGAGGTGTTGCAACAGCTTGGCAACCCGCTGCTGGCCGAACGCGCCAACGACCTGCGCGACCTCAAGCAACGGGTACTGCGCGCGTTGCTCGGTCAGGATTGGCACTACGACGTGCCGGCCGGCGCGATCGTCGCCGCGCATGAACTGACTCCTTCGGATTTGCTGCAATTGAGCCAGCAAGGCGTCGCCGGGCTGTGCATGGCCGAAGGTGGCGCGACCTCCCATGTGGCGATTCTCGCCCGTGGCAAAGGCCTGCCGTGCCTGGTTGCCCTCGGCTTCTCACTGCTCCATCTACCGCAAGGCCAGTCGGTGGTGCTGGATGCCGACGGCGGACGCCTGGAGCTGACACCCAACAGCCAACGCCTGGAGCACGTCGCCCAGGCCCAGCGTGAACACCTGCAACGCCGCGAACGCCAACAAGCGCAAGCCCACAACCCGGCACACACCCGCGATGGTCTGCGGATCGAAGTCGCGGCCAACGTGGCCTCCAGCAATGAGGCGGCTGATGCGTTGAAAGGCGGCGCCGATGGCGTTGGCCTGCTGCGCACCGAGTTTCTGTTCGTCGATCGCCAGACTGCGCCAGATGAACAGGAACAACGCCAGGCCTATCAAGCGGTGCTGGATGCTATGGGCGACAAGTCAGTGATCATCCGCACCATCGACGTCGGCGGCGACAAACAGCTCGACTACCTGCCCCTGCCGGCCGAAGCCAACCCGGTGCTCGGCCTGCGCGGTATCCGCATGGCCCAGGTACGCCCGGAACTGCTCGACCAACAATTGCGCGCACTGCTGCAGGTCAGCCCGTTGCAGCGCTGCCGGATTTTGCTGCCGATGGTCAGCGAGCTCGATGAATTGCTGCACATCCGTCAACGCCTCGATGCCTTGTGCGCCGAGCTGGAACTGACCCACCGCCCGGAACTGGGCGTGATGATCGAAGTCCCGGCCGCGGCGCTGCTCGCCGAGCAATTGGCGGAACACGCGGACTTCCTGTCCATCGGCACCAACGACCTGTCCCAATACACCCTGGCCATGGACCGTGACCACGCCGGACTCGCCGCACGGGTCGATGCCTTGCACCCGGCGCTGCTGCGGCTGATCGCCCAGACCTGCATCGGTGCCGCCAAGCATCAGCGTTGGGTCGGCGTTTGCGGCGCTCTGGCCTCCGATCCGCTGGCGACCCCGGTGCTGATTGGCCTGGGTATCCGCGAGCTGTCCGTCAGCCCGCCGCAAGTCGGTGAAATCAAGGAACGCGTCCGCCAACTGGACGCCGCCGACTGCCGACGCTTCAGCGCCACCCTGCTCAACCTGAGCAGCGCCACGGCGGTGCGTCACGCCTGTCATCAACATTGGCCTCTGAGCTGAACAACAACAAGAACAAGAACCCAGGGAGAAACGCCATGTACCAACTCTTCATCGAGGGCTTGCAGCGCCTTGGACGGGCGCTGATGCTGCCCATCGCGATCCTGCCGATTGCCGGCCTGTTGCTGCGTCTGGGTGACACCGACCTTTTGAACATCGCGATCATCCACGACGCCGGGCAGGTGATTTTCGCCAACCTGGCGCTGATCTTCGCCATCGGCATCGCGGTCGGTTTCGCCAAGGACAACAACGGCACCGCCGGACTGGCCGGAGCAATTGGTTATCTGGTGATGGTCTCCACGCTCAAGGTGCTCGACGCGAGCATCAACATGGGCATGCTCGCCGGGATCATCAGCGGCCTGATGGCCGGCGCGCTGTACAACCGCTTCAAGGACATCAAGCTGCCGGATTACCTGGCGTTCTTCGGTGGCCGGCGCTTCGTGCCGATTGCCACCGGGTTCAGCGCGGTCGGCCTGGGCGTGGTCTTCGGTTTGATCTGGCCGCCGATCCAGCACGGCATCAACAGCTTCGGCGTGTTGTTGCTGGAAAGCGGCAGCCTCGGCGCGTTGGTCTTCGGCGTGTTCAACCGCTTGCTGATCGTCACCGGCCTGCACCACATCCTCAACAACATGGCGTGGTTCATCTTCGGCAGCTTCACCGACCCGACCACCGGCGCCATCGTCACCGGCGACCTGGCGCGCTACTTTGCGGGCGACCCGAAGGGCGGCCAGTTCATGACCGGGATGTTCCCGATGATGATTTTCGGCCTGCCGGCCGCGTGCCTGGCGATGTACCGCAACGCCCTGCCGGAACGCCGCAAAGTCATGGGCGGGATCTTCCTGTCGATGGCCCTGACCTCGTTCCTGACGGGCGTCACCGAGCCGATCGAGTTCGCCTTCATGTTCCTCGCACCGCTGCTGTATTTGCTGCACGCCCTGCTGACCGGCATGGCGATGGCGATCACCAACGCGCTGAACATCCATTTGGGCTTCACCTTCTCCGGCGGCGCCATCGACATGGCGCTGGGCTGGGGCAAGTCCATCAACGGCTGGCGGGTGTTCCCGGTAGGCCTGGCGTACGCGGTGATCTACTACGGGGTGTTTGATTTCTGCATCCGCCGCTTCAACCTGAAGACGCCGGGGCGTGAAGGTGTCGTCGTCGGTGAAAAGGTGGTGCTGAGCGAAAACCAGCGGGCCAGGGCGTACATTCAAGCCTTGGGCGGCGCTGACAACCTGATCACCGTCGGCGCTTGCACCACGCGCTTGCGCCTGGAAATGGTCGATCGCAACAAAGCCTCCGACAGCGAGTTGAAAGCCCTCGGCGCCATGGCTGTGGTCCGCCCTGGCAAGGGCGGCAGCTTGCAGGTAGTGGTCGGGCCGCTGGCCGACAGCATCGCCGATGAAATTCGCCAGGCGATGCCGACGGCAGTTTCAGTGGCTACGGCCGTTGTTGTGGTGGTTGAAGAAGCACCGAAAGCGGCGCCCGTGGCCACACCGGAAGCACAGAAATGGCTGAACGCCGTGGGCGGCAGCGATAACGTGCTGCAACTGGATTGCGTGGCCATGACCCGGATTCGCCTGCAACTGGCGGACGGTAAAGCGCTGTCGGAATGTCAGCTCAAGGACTTGGGTTGCCAGGGCGTGAGCGCGCTGGACGGTGGCGTGTGGCACCTGTTGATTGGCGACAAGGCGTTGAGTTTGAGTGAGGCGCTCGAATCGCTGGTGAATCGCAGCGAGGTCAGTGCGAAGGTTTAGCACCTTAAAAGATCGCAGCCTGCGGCAACTCCTACATTAGGGGGAGTGTGGTCAATGCAGGAGCTACCGCAGGCTGTGTAGCCTTTCGATGCAATTCAAAACCGCTGACTGTTTCCGGTTCAGCGGTTTTTTATTCACCTTTATTTAGGCTCCACAGTAAACGTCCGGGTTGGGGAGACATGTCCCTCGCTGAGAGCGTGAATGGCATGCGACCCTACCTGCAATTTGGTCAGGTGGGCAGCCCATTGGCCAGTGGCGTCCGCAATGACTGAGAAATGCTGGGTGTTATTGTCAACCACGTCCACTTTCTTGCCAGGCTCAGACCTACCTTTCACATCCACCGTGGTGTCTTTCGTGACACCGCCGTTCGGGATTGGATTTCCCTTTGAATCGGTAACCTCGGTGATGACGGGTGCCACTTTCACTGCTGAAGTCATGGTGATGCTCCTTGTGGATGACTCGGATTGAAGCCTTATCAAACCTGAGTCCTCCACGTGTGACTACTGTCATAGTTGACAGGTAGGCACGCGTTTCAGACCAACGGCAGAGCCTGACTTTTCCCGAATACAAAAAACCGCTGATCGTTTCCGATTCAGCGGCTTTCTCGTTTTGCGGCGCATGAATGAACTGCAGCGCCGCTATTCCTTGACGTAAAACTGGTCCAACTCCGACGGGTTGTAGTCATCCAGCGCCTTGTCCACCAACAGCAGAGCGCCATCGACCATCCGGCAAATCGCCAACGCCACGCTGCGTCGCGAGCCCTCGATTTCGAATGCCAGGTCGGCGGCCATCACCTTGACTGAGGCCAGATCCTCCGAGGCATTGGCCAACAGACTTTCGAGGCCCACATCGGGTGCAACGCTGAACAAGCGGTCAGAGCGCAGATCGCTGAAACGCAGTTTGGCGAGGGTGGGTTTCAGGTAGTGATCCAGGGCGCGGTGCGCGGCGTCGTGGAGCTTTTTTGAATCGAGGGATTCGTAGGGGGAAACGTCGTCGTGTTCGGGGGGGTTGGAGTTGTCTTTGATCATTGTGGAGCTCCTGAGAAAATTGGAGCGACCGACATCATTTGTAGATGCGGCGCCTGTAAGCGCCTAACAATTTTTTCGGGCTTGCAGTCCCGGTCGCTGAATTGGCAGCGACGATCAAAGGCTAGAGACGGCGCTTCCGACAGGCAACCTGAAAGATGTGTGGGAATGATCTGCCTTCTAACCCACCGGATAAACACAGGCATGCCCTTCATATTGACGCGCCGCGCATTCTGTAAGAGCTGCCGCAGGGTTCGGGCCGCGTTCGGACGATCTTTTGGCAGTGACCGGTTATTCACAGGCCGAAACAACAAAAACAAGATCAAAAGATCGCAGCCTGCGGCAGCTCAGATATCACCCACCATCAATGAAGTGACGCGCCCCAACCACTCAGGCCGTATCCCGTCCGGCGAAGTCATCTTTCCCGCTCCGCGAAGCCAAGACATGGTGTGCACTAAATTTAGTGGACACCACTTCTAACCTTTTTAAGCAGATCTTCCATGCAGCCAACACGCCGTTCTTATTCCATATCCTTCAAGGCTCAAGTCATTGCCGAATGTGCGCAGACTGACGCCCCGATCGCCAGTATTGCTTTGAGCGATACCCCGCTGCCAACGCAGTTTCCTCGTGCGCTGATCCACCACGAACCGGACAACAGCCATTGCCAATGCGGATGCGCCCCCAAACGCATTGGTGAAGATGCCAGCGAAAAGCTCGACTACATGCCCGCCGTAAGTTCTTCGACTTGCACGCGACCAATAAGAGCAGATCGCCGAAAAAGCGCTGCATTACATCGCCGCACTTTATGAAATAGAGCGCAAAGTCCGCGAACTGGAACCTAACGCTCGACAACGGATATGGTAGGAAAAAGCGACCACGATAGAAAACAGCCCGTAACTATCTTGATAAGGAGAACGTTACTTTCCGGGCGATGAGTCAAAAGTCGCTGTAACAATTTTTCTCATTCATTAGCCTTTTTTTGAAAGGTTTTTTCACACGCGCATCCTCAGCACCATAGCTCTAGCTCCGCGAGGCCATGGTTGTTGATATTAAAGATACTTAAATAAAATCAAATAATTACTTGGATTTTTGCCTGAGATTCAGTGGCGGACGCGGAAAATTTATTTAGAATTTTATTCTATTTAAACTATTTTTTATTCCGAAAAGGTATTTGCCGAACAGATTGGATCCATGTTCCATTAAATTGAAATCGTAACAAATTGTTACGTTTTTACCGCATTGCGGTACTGCTGCTGGGGCGCTTTGTCGACGGACTGACTACATCCCTCTGATCGACGATATGGTTTTTGCCTGAAAATAATTGATGTTTTTCAGCCGCTTCTGGACGGCGTGCAATCAATGGATATGAACTCTAATTATTGAGGCTTGAACCCATGAGCAGTTTGATCAACTCTATACTTGAAGATTCATCAACCCACTCTTCCATCAATTATACCAATCCAGCCTTATTGCATGATGTTTTATGGCGTGCGCTGGAGCAGGTACTGAAGGCGATACCCGACAATTCCGAAGTACCTCATGCCCAAGTATGTTTACGAATCTATGCGGAAGTAGACACTCTCTCGTACTTGGACAAAGCCGACTCAAAATTGGCGGCATCTTTGGGGAAAGCATTTTTTGAGTCTCGCTCAACTAAAGACGTTGAGGCGTTCTGGAAGTTGCTGTTAATCAAGCAGCTGTTGTTCGAGCTGTCGGTCAGAAGCGTGGCGACGACCTTGACGGCTCAAGCTGCTTTCATTCGCCCAGTTCGACCTCTTGATGCTTCCCGTTTCTCCGGTGCATTTACGACTCGAATCAGCCTGGGTCTACTGTGCAAAGAGACAGATCAACTCAAGCACTCCGTTGTTCAGTCCTTGCAGAAGCTTGCTCAGCACCTTGAAGATCAAGGCCTGAAAAAACAGTCATTAACCAAGCATTTGTTGATGGACCTGTATAACGCGGTGTGGTCAGACAGCAACGGCGTCGACATCGAGTCACAAATTTTCTATGCCGACAGCGTGTATGACGTTTTACCCGAGGTCCAGCAAACACTGGGGCTGGGGGCTACCGACCAATGGCTCAGCTTGTACACCTGGCTGTACGGTGACAAGGATGGTCGCCCATACGATACCAATCAGCACACGGAAACGCTGGTGATTGCGCTGGAGTCAGCGATACGCAAACGCTACATCGCCGACATCGATCATCTGATTAAAGACAGCGGTGCCAGGCAGCGGCTGGAAGAGATTCGATCTCGGCTGGATGAAGCACATCCCCAGGCCTTTACCGATCCCGTACAGTTGATTGAGGCCTTGGGCCGGATTCGGTTCACCCATCCAGCGGCCATCGACCGGTTGCTGATTCGAGTACGTGCCTTTGGCTTTCATTATCTGGAGATCGAGTTCCGGGAAAATGCCGAAATGTTCAGCAGCGTGGTCGATGAGATCATAGACCACGCATGGCTGGATGCGAGGGGAAATGGACAGTACCAGCACTATCGCGAACTGGATGAGGGCGCAAAAACTGAGTTACTCACCCAGGCACTTGCGGAACAACAGGCCGCCTCGCCAGCTGTGCTCTGGCAGGAATACCTGCAACGTACAGATGCCATTTATCAGGAGAAGAGCGAGGCCTATAAGGGCCAGGATTATATAGCGCTCCAGGAGCAAGATCCTGAATACATCCGTATGTACGACGCCCGCAACGCAATCGAGCGTTTTAAGCTGATCGATACCTACCGCGACCGTATGAAAATCCACGGTATTGCCGAATACACCTCATCACTCAGCGCCCTGGAAGTCATGTTTTTGATGCATGCCGCGCAGGTGCGAGATGGCATCGATATCGCCTTGCAACCTGAAGACATTGAGGGGGCTCAAGCCACCTTGCGCCTTGTACACCAACTCTATGAAAACCCGGTCTACCGGAAACACCTGCAAACACGGGGCAATCGGCAGTACATCACTTTTGGCCCCAGCGATACCGGTAAGCAAGGCGGGAAGGCGATGCACAAACTTAATATGGCTATCGCCAACCAGCACAGGCAAATCGGTGCCCGCTACGGGATTGATGTGGTGGTCCACGTCATCATGGGCGGTGAGCATGCACGGTGTAACGGAGTCATCGCCGAAACGATGAAAGAATTCGGTGCCCTTTGGAGCTCGGAGACCCGCTTCATGCTGGCCGGCTGCGCCGAAATGCGTAGCCATTTGCTGACGACCAACCAGGCGGTGAATTTCCTCAGCCAGTTGTTTTTCATGCATGCAGAACCCGAAATCAGTCCGTCCCAGGATTTGATCTCCTCACAAGTGGAACTGTGGACTCTGGTCGTTCGCCGTTATCAGCAGATCTTCTTTGAGCACCCGGCGCTACCCGCTTTGCTGCAGGACATGGCGCGTTTCGATGTCGTCCGGGCAACAGCCAAGGGCACCCGTCCGCCATCGAGGATTTTCAACATAAAGGTCTTTGAGTCGCGGCCGGATGCCATCCGAGCCATCCCCTGGACACGCGCCTTGCTGGCAAGTGGTTTACACAGCGAATTGATCGGAGTCGGGCAGTTCGCCAAGCATTCGGCGACTGAACTGCAAACAGCCTTCAATGATGACTATCGTTTCCACAACTATGTCAAAGGCATGGCTTATGCCATTGCTCGAACCGATCTGAAATGCGCTTGGCTGACCTTGACCGGCAGCCTGCCCGACAGAGAACACATCCTCAACCTGGCCGAGGAACTCAAAACCGAGACAGTGGGTACCGCCGAGCAACTGCTGGCCAGCTTGCATGTGGAGGTCATCGAGGGCAAACGTTTTGCTTATAAGGCGCTAACGGGTTCCGAGCCGGATGACCCGTGGAAAATCGAGGAACTTAGCCTGCTGAACTTATGGCCCGGACTAAAAGCGGAGGTATACCGCCGGGAAAAGAATCTGCGAATTTATCGACTGTTCCTGATCTATTCGAAAACGAACTGCGAGTTCATAAAGTCCACATCGTTAAATGACTTCTATAGTGGCTTTCTGGCGGCTGCCAATACCGACACCGGGTTGGTAGACCCTGAGTCCGCCCGACTCTTCACCTGGTAAGTCTGCGACCGATATCCATGGCAACGTGAGGTATCGGTCGTCTTCTCCTGCAGCCACTTGATATAGAGGACGACGCTAATGGCGTTTCTCACCCTAATACTTGACGCCCCTGGTCCACCATTGCTCTTTGAGGAAATAGACCGGTTCATTGAAATGGATCTGGCGATAACCCTCAACCTCCACTACTTCTTCGAAAAGGATTTAATCAAAGATCACTACGGCGCACGGATACATTACGTTGACATCGACTGCCACGATAAATCGGCGTTTATTGCCGCCGTGGTCAAGGATGGAGGTTATAACGGGTTCAAGACCCGCTTGAATATTTCCCTCGACGCCGAAGTGCTCAACGCCTGCGCCTCGCCTATCCTGAACAACCCTTTGCGGGTCATCGCTCAGGCGGGAGTCGGAATTAACCATATTGATGGGCAGGAGGCCGCCCGATGTGGGGTGACGGTACTCAATACGCCCGGCTCCAATTCGGTGGCGGTGGCGGAGTACGTGCTGGCCCAAACCTTGTTTTTATCCCGGGATCTCAATCACTACAGTGCCGAAACCCACCAGGGGCGCTGGTCCAAAGGCAGCCTGGCGCCCAGCCGGGAAATCGGCGAACTCACCCTGGGCTTGGTAGGTACCGGTCGAATCGCTCAGGTGGTGGCCGCCAAAGCCCGGGCATTAGGCATGAAAGTAATCGCAACCGGTTCGGCACGCTTCAACAAGGAAGCCTCTCTTACCTTGAAACTTGAACGACGGGAAACCCTGGACCAGCTTCTTCAGGATGCTGATGTGGTGTCCATTCACACCCCGCTTAGCGCCGAAACACGCGGATTGTTTGGTTACGAGCGCTTTGCCCGAATGCGGCAGGGGTCGATTCTGATCAATACCGCCCGAGGCGGGATCGTCGATGAACACGCACTTGCAACCTTCATGACCCAGTCACCCGGGCACATCAAGGCTGTCGCCATCGACACCTTCTGCAAGGAGAAAAATCAATTCGACTCACCTTTGGTAGGCATCGCGAATGCCGTGCTGACACCTCATATAGCCGGCAATACCGATGCCGCGATCCGCACGGCGTTCACCGAAATCATCGGCAAGCTTCATGCCTTCATCACGAGCAGCACGCTCCGTTGAATCTGACTCAAAAGAGGATAACCCCATGCAAACCAGTTTTCATGAACGACTGAAAGCCTTGAGTTGCACAGACCTGAGCGATGCCATGGATCGCCTGAAAATTAATGGACAGTGCTGCAACATCATGCCCCTTAACCGGTGCTTCAGCCTGGTCGGTAAGGCTTGGACACTCCGCTACGGCCCCGTCGGACTGGAAGGCGGAACGGTTGGTGACTATATCGATGACCTTGAAGAAGGGCAGGTGGTGGTGATCGATAACCAGGGCCGTCTGGATACCACCGTGTGGGGCGACTTGCTGACGTCCACAGCTGCGCGAAAAAAACTAGCGGGTACGGTGATCGACGGAGTCTGTCGCGATGTAGACCGGGCCCTGGAGCTGGGCTATCCGATTTTTTCCCGCGGCAATTGGATGCGCACCGGCAAAGACCGGGTGCGAGTCGAAGCGATTCAGGAGCCGGTGACCCTTGGCGGTGTACGGGTGGAGGCTGGTGACTGGCTCAGGGGAGATGGTGACGGTTTGGTGGTGGTTCCCGCCAAGCAGCTGGAGCAGGTGCTGAAGGTGGCTGAAGAAATTCACCGTGCCGAAGAGCACATTCGTGCTGCTATCGAGGCGGGTACCCCCTTGCGCCAAGCCCGTGCAGACTATGGCTACCATGCCCTGCAAACACCTCAAAGCTAGGATAAAAATCACACCGCTGTCCCGGGGGGACAGCGGTGGCTGAAAGCGGCGCTGGGCGCACAAGTGACACGCCGTAGGGGCGGAACCCTAAGCGGCCGTTACCGCAGGAATGGATATGTACACCTGCAAGAGATGGGTCGGCTGTCAGGCCGCCATCGCGAGCAAGCTCGCTCCCACAGTGGAACGAGTACTTCAAGTAAATCCCGGGCAATAAAAAACCCGCTGAAAACGCTTCAGCGGGTTTCTTGTTAAAGCGGCGGAAGATCAGAAATCCTCCAACCGCCACACCTCGTAAGCCGGCGTCTCGTAGGGATGACTCTGTTTCAGAGCCGCCACCACAGAACCAATCAACTCATCGCTGACCACCAGCTCAACCTTCCATTCCTCTACTTGCTCGACCTGCCCCGCTTCACCAATAAACGGCTGACTGCCGTCCAAAGGCCGAAACTGACCCAACCCAAGCACCTGCCACGAACAGTGATCATAAGCACCGATCCGCCCACCACCCGCAGCGAACACAGCACCCTTGACCACCTCAACATGACTGGCCGGAACAAAAAAACTGAGCTTGTACACAGCGCTTAGTTCACCCACACACGAGCGTTACGGAACATACGCATCCACGGCGCGTCTTCGTTCCACTCTTCCGAGCGCCACGAGTTCTGCACGGCGCGGAATACCCGCTCCGGGTGCGGCATCATGATGGTCACGCGACCGTCACGGCTGGTCAAACCGGTGATCCCGCGCGGCGAGCCGTTCGGGTTGGCCGGGTAGCGTTCGGTAACCTTGCCGTGGTTGTCGACGAAGCGCATCGCCACGCAACCCGACAGATCGGCTTGCAGCAACGCTTCTTCGCTGGCGAACTCGGCATGACCCTCACCGTGAGCGATGGCGATTGGCATACGCGAACCGGCCATGCCCTGCAGGAAGATCGAGTTCGACTCCTGAACCTGAACCATCGCTACACGCGCTTCGAACTGCTCGGAACGGTTACGCACGAAGTGCGGCCAGAACTCGCTGCCCGGGATCAGCTCGTGCAGGTTGGACATCATCTGGCAACCGTTGCACACACCAAGGGTGAAGCTGTCGGTGCGTTCGAAGAAGCCCTGGAACGCATCGCGTGCACGGCTGTTGAACAGCGCCGATTTCGCCCAGCCTTCACCGGCACCCAGCACGTCGCCGTAGGAGAAACCACCGCACGCCACCAGACCTTTGAACTCGTTCAGGTCGACACGGCCCGCGAGGATGTCGCTCATGTGCACGTCGATCGCGTTGAAACCGGCGCGATCGAACGCTGCGGCCATTTCCACCTGACCGTTGACGCCCTGCTCACGCAGTACGGCAACCTGTGGGCGAATGCCTTTCTTGATGTAAGGCGCGGCGACGTCCTGGTTCACGTCGTAGCTCAGCTTGACGCTCAGGCCCGGGTTGTCTTCTTCCAGCAGCACGTCGAACTCTTGCTCGGCGCAGTCGGCGTTGTCACGCAGACGCTGGATCTGGTAGCTGGTTTCAGCCCACTGACGTTGCAGCAAACCACGCTGACCTTCGAACACGGTGTCGCCGTTGAAAGTGATGCTGATTTCGCTGTTGTTCATCGGCTGACCGAGCACCGACACGCAGTCGCCCAGACCTGCGGCGCTGAACTGCGCAAGGATGTCCGGCGTCGAGTCCTGACGAACCTGGATCACCGCACCCAGTTCTTCGTTGAACAGGATCGCGGCGATGTCGGCAGAAGTTTCTGCCAGACCGTCGAGGTTCAGGCTCAGGCCGCAGTGGCCGGCAAAGGCCATTTCCACAACGCTGGTCAGCAGACCACCGTCGGAACGGTCGTGGTAAGCCAGCAGGTGACCGTCGGCGTTGAGGCCCTGGATCACCGCGAAGAAGGCTTTCAGGTCTTCGGCGTCATCGACGTCCGGTGCCTGCTTGCCGAGCTTGCCGTGAACCTGAGCGAGGATCGAAGCGCCCATACGGTTCTGGCCACGGCCCAAATCGATCAGGATCAGGTCGGTGGTGCCTTTGTCCATGCGCAGTTGCGGGGTCAGGGTCTGACGGATGTCAGTCACTGGCGCGAAACCGGTCACGATCAGGGACATCGGCGAAGTCACAGTCTTGTCGATGCCTTCGTCGTTCCAGCGCGTGGCCATGGACATCGAGTCCTTGCCCACCGGAATGGTAATGCCCAGCTCCGGGCACAGTTCCATGCCGACCGCTTTGACGGTGTCGTACAGACGCGCGTCTTCACCGGGGTGACCGGCAGCCGACATCCAGTTCGCCGACAGTTTGATGTCGGAGATCTTGCCGATGCGCGAGGCCGCGATGTTGGTCAGGGTTTCGCCGATGGCCATGCGGCCCGACGCCGGAGCGTCCAGCAGTGCCAGCGGAGTACGCTCGCCCATGGCCATGGCTTCACCGGTGTAGACGTCGAAGCTGGTAGCGGTGACGGCAACGTCAGCCACCGGAACCTGCCACGGGCCAACCATCTGATCACGGGCAACGAGGCCGGTGATGGTGCGGTCGCCAATGGTGATCAGGAAGCTTTTGCTGGCCACGGCCGGGTGATGCAGAACGCGTTCGACGCAGTCGGCAATGGCCAGGGTCGACGGATCGAAATCGTCGCCCAGCTCGGTTTCACGAACCGCCGAACGGTGCATGCGCGGAGCTTTGCCCAGCAGCACTTCGAGTGGCATATCCACCGGGCTGTTGCCGAAATGGCTGTCGGTGACAGTCAGTTGCGGCTCGGCAGTGGCTTCGCCGACAACGGCGAACGGGCAACGCTCACGTTCGCAGATTGCCTTGAAGCGTTCGAAGTCGGCCGGGCCGACCGCCAGAACGTAACGTTCCTGGGATTCGTTACTCCAGATTTCGTGCGGGGCCATGCCCGGCTCGTCGTTTGGAATGTTGCGCAGTTCGAAGCGGCCACCACGGTCACCGTCGTTGACCAGTTCCGGGAAGGCGTTGGACAGACCGCCTGCACCCACGTCGTGGATGAAGCTGATCGGGTTCTTGTCGCCCAGTTGCCAGCAACGGTCGATGACTTCCTGGCAACGACGCTCCATCTCAGGGTTTTCACGCTGTACGGAAGCAAAGTCCAGGTCCGCCGAGCTGGTGCCGGTGGCCATGGAGGAAGCCGCGCCGCCGCCCAGACCGATCAGCATCGCCGGGCCGCCCAGCACGATCAGCTTGGAGCCCACGAGGATTTCGCCTTTCTTGACGTGTTCCTCACGGATGTTGCCCATGCCGCCGGCCAACATGATCGGCTTGTGGTAACCGCGCACTTCATCGCCACGCGGGGTGGTGATGGATTGTTCGAAGGTACGGAAGTAACCGGTCAGCGCCGGACGGCCGAATTCGTTGTTGAATGCGGCGCCGCCCAATGGGCCTTCGATCATGATGTCCAGCGCGGTAACGATGCGCTCGGGTTTGCCGTACGGCACTTCCCATGGCTGTTCGAAGCCCGGGATTTGCAGGTTGGAGACGGTGAAACCGGTCAAGCCAGCCTTCGGTTTGGCGCCACGACCGGTAGCGCCTTCGTCGCGGATCTCGCCACCGGAACCGGTGGATGCGCCCGGGAACGGGGCAATCGCGGTCGGGTGGTTGTGGGTCTCGACTTTCATCAGGATGTGCACCGGCTCCTGCACCGCGCCGTACTGGCGGGTCTCAGGGTCCGGGAAGAAACGACCGGCCACGCTGCCGACGATTACCGAAGCGTTGTCCTTGTAAGCCGACAGAACGCCTTCGCTGTGCATCACGTAGGTGTTCTTGATCATGCCGAACAGGCTTTTTTCCTGGCTCTCGCCGTCAATGTCCCAACTGGCGTTGAAGATCTTGTGACGGCAGTGCTCGGAGTTCGCCTGGGCGAACATCATCAGCTCGATGTCGTGCGGGTTGCGCTTCAAGCCAATAAAGGCGTTGACCAGGTAGTCGATCTCGTCTTCCGCCAGGGCCAGGCCCAGCTCGACGTTAGCGGTTTCCAGTGCAGCGCGACCGCCACCCAGAACGTCGATCGCCGTCAGCGGCTTCGGTTCGGAATGACTGAACAGGCCGGCAGCCTGTTCGAGGTTTTCCAGCACGATCTGGGTCATGCGGTCGTGCAGACCGTCGGCGATCAGCTGTGCTTGTGCGTCGGTGAATTCACCGGTCACATAGAAAGCGATACCGCGCTCCAGGCGCTGGATTTTCGCCAGGCCACAGTTGCGGGCGATATCGCTGGCCTTGCTCGACCATGGCGAGATGGTGCCGAAACGCGGCAACACCAGGAACAGACGGCCGGTCGGCTCTTGTACCGGAACGCTAGGACCGTACTTCAGAAGGCGCGCAAGCACCTGCTGTTCGTCGCCGGTCAGGACGCCGGTAACTTCGGCGAAGTGAGCGAATTCAGCATATAAGCCACTGACAGCCGGAACCTTCTGGCTCAGTTGCTCAAGGAGTTTGCTGTGGCGAAAGGCAGAAAGGGCAGGAGCGCCGCGCAGGATCAACATCTTCGGGACAGCCTCGGAAGGGGGTGTGCTTTGAGGCCGTGCATTCTAGCCTAAACCGCCCGCGACAGCACCCGAAACGCTACACCGGGTATTGTCCGAACGTCGGCCCGGCGCCCAAAGCCTGTAACCAATGCTCATCAAGGTGCGCGCCGGGGGTTATTTTTGTTGTTACATTCAGGCCCGAGCGCCTGTTCTTGCGGGCTTTCGCCGGGTTTTGAACGCTCTAGCAGACAAGCCCTCTACTGTCGAGATATGGCGGCCGTGGTCCTTTGCGTATACTGCGCAGATGTTTTCCCCAACGGCTTTGCGTCCGCGATTAGCCAAATGGCTCATCGCAACCGGACTCTTCCTGATGCTCAGTGGCTGTGTTGATAAACCCAACACACTGGAGCGCGTAAAGGAGGATGGCGTGCTGCGTGTGGTTACCCGCAACAGCCCCGCCACCTATTTTCAGGATCGCAACGGTGAAACCGGCTTCGAATACGAGCTGGTGAAGCGCTTCGCCGACGATCTGGGCGTTAAGCTGAAAATCGAAACCGCGGACAACCTCGACGACCTGTTCGGTCAGTTAGGCAAACCTGGTGGCCCGGTGCTGGCTGCTGCCGGTCTGGTCAGCAGCGACAAACGCAAGCAGCAAGTCCGGTTTTCCCACTCGTATCTGGAAGTCACCCCACAGATCATCTACCGCAACGGCCAATCGCGGCCGACCAATGCGGCGGATCTGGTCGGCAAGACAATCATGGTGCTCAAGGGCAGCACCCACGCCGACCAACTGGCAGCGCTGAAAAAGAAATACCCTGGCATTGAATACGAAGAGTCCGACGCGGTTGAGGTTGTTGACCTGCTGCGCATGGTTGATGAAGGTCAGATCGATCTGACACTGGTCGACTCCAACGAAGTCGCGATGAACCAGGTCTACTTCACTAATGCCCGGGTTGCCTTCGACCTGGGCGACGCCAGCAACCAGCGCTGGGCGGTCGCTGCCGGTGATGACAACAGCCTGCTCAACGAAATCAACGACTTCCTCGACAAGGCCGAGAAGAATGGCACCCTGCAACGGCTGAAAGACCGCTATTACGGGCATGTCGATGTACTCGGCTACATGGGCGCCTATACCTTCGCCCAGCACTTGCAGCAACGACTACCCAAATACGAGAAGCACTTCAAGGCCTCGGCCAAGGAAGAGAAAGTCGACTGGCGACTGCTCGCCGCAATCGGTTATCAGGAATCGCTGTGGCAACCAGCGGTGACCTCGAAAACCGGCGTTCGCGGCCTGATGATGCTGACCCAGAACACCGCGCAGGCCATGGGCGTGTCCAATCGCCTGGACGCCAAGCAAAGCATCATGGGCGGTGCGAAGTACCTGGCTTACATGAAAGATCAACTGGACGACTCGATCCAGGAGCCGGATCGCACATGGTTTGCGCTGGCGGCCTACAACGTCGGCAGCGGTCACCTGGATGACGCGCGCAAACTGGCGGCCAAGGAAGGACTGAATCCGGACAAGTGGCTGGACGTGAAAAAGATCCTGCCGCGCCTGTCGCAGAAACAGTGGTACAGCAAGACCCGCTATGGCTACGCCCGTGGCGGTGAGCCGGTGCATTTTGTGGCGAACATCCGGCGTTACTACGACATTCTGACGTGGGTGACGCAGCCGCAGCTTGAGGGCGATCAGGTCGCCCAAGGCAACCTGCATGTGCCGGGCATCGACAAAACCAAACCGCCCGAAGAAAACCCACCGCTCTAAGCGGGCCACCCCAAACCAAATGTGGGAGCGAGCCTGCTCGCGATAGCAGTCTTGCAGCCAACATTTTCGTTGAATGGTAAGACGCCATCGCGAGCAGGCTCGCTCCCACAGTGTTTTATGTTTGGCTTTAAGCTTTTGCAGCCGCCAGAATCAGCGCTTTCATCTCCGAAACAGCCGACTTGAACCCGACGAACAGCGCATGCGCCACCAGCGCGTGGCCGATGTTCAGTTCGTTGATACCCTTGATCGCCGCGACGGCTTCGACGTTGTGGTAGTGCAGACCGTGACCGGCGTTGACGATCAGACCTTGCGTCAGGCCGAACGCCACGCCATCCGCCACCCGTTTCAGTTCTTCAGCCACCGCAGTCGGCGTCTCGGCGTCTGCATACCGGCCGGTGTGCAATTCGATGGCCGGTGCACCAACGCGTTTCGAGGCTTCGATCTGACGCTCATCGGCGTCGATGAACAGCGACACTTCGCAGCCGATTTTCGCCAGACGATCCACCGCCGCCTTGATCCGCGCTTCCTGCCCCGCCACATCCAGACCGCCTTCGGTGGTCAGTTCCTGACGGGTTTCCGGGACCAGGCAAATGTGCGCCGGCCGGATACGTTCGGCGAACGCCATCATCTCTTCGGTCACGCCCATCTCGAAGTTCATGCGGGTTTGCAGCACGTCCTTGAGCAACAGCACGTCGCGCTCTTGAATGTGCCGGCGGTCTTCACGCAGATGCACGGTGATCCCGTCAGCGCCGGCCTCTTCCGCGTCCAGCGCTGCTTTCACAGGATCAGGGTACCGCGTACCCCGGGCCTGACGCAGGGTGGCAACGTGGTCGATGTTCACGCCAAGAAGAATGCGATTGCTGGTGGTCACGGAAGCGCTCCAGAAGAAGAGAAAGTTCGGTGCACAGCATACACGTCAGGCTTATGGCTTTCGAAACAACTCGCGACTCACCAGCGGACGACCGCCCAGGTGAACGGCCAACGCCTGGCGCATCAAGCGTTTTGCGGCGGACAAGGCACCCCGCGCGCTCCAGTCGGCGTCGGCCATGGCCAACAGTTCGGTGCCGTTGAACAGACCGGGTTGCAACAGGTAGACCCGCTCCAGCCCCGCATCGACCTGCAAGCGATACAGGCCGTCGGGCGCGATAGGTTCGCCATGGATATCCGCGCTCAACGCAAAGCCGTAGCCCAGGTCATCGAGCAGCCGCCATTCGAACGAACGCAACAACGGCTCCAGCGGGCGCCCTTCGGCGAGGGCCAGCAAGGTCGCGGCGTAATGGTCGAATACCGCAGGATGGGGATCTTCGGACGGCAGCAGGCGGATCAGTAGTTCGTTGAGGTAGAGACCGCTGAACAGCGCCTCACCATTGAGCCAGGTGGAGACGCCGGCGCTTTCCATGCGTCCGACATTCTTCAATTCGCCCCGGCCACGGAACTCGACTTCCAGCGGCAC
This sequence comes from Pseudomonas sp. H3(2019), assembly GCF_007713465.1. Lineage (GTDB taxonomy): Bacteria > Pseudomonadota > Gammaproteobacteria > Pseudomonadales > Pseudomonadaceae > Aquipseudomonas. Next base: position 47,725 of record NZ_VMSG01000021.1, read on the forward strand.
GAATGGCCGCGCCAGCGTTCCGGCCTTGCCCCGCGCACTGCGCAACACCGCCCGCAGCCGACCTTGCGGCGTCAGGAAGTCCACCAACGCGCTGTTTTCGCGGTAGGCACGGCTATGGAGCACGTAGGCGGGTTGGCCGAGGGGAGCTTGAGACATGAAAGTCAGGGTTCTCAATGAAAGAGCGCAGTTTTACAAACAACCCAAAACCACTGTGGGAGCGAGCTTGCTCGCGATAGCGGCCAGTCAGTCAACATCAATGTTGAATATCAGGCCCTCATCGCGAGCAAGCTCGCTCCCACAGTTGGAACTTTGTGTATCCAGGGTTAAGCGATTACAGGTCGCCGTAACCCAGCGAACGCAGGGCGCGTTCATCGTCGGACCAGCCGCCTTTCACTTTGACCCAAAGGTTGAGCATGATCTTGGAGTCGAACAGCAGCTCCATGTCCTTGCGCGCTTCGGTGCCGATGCGTTTGATCCGCTCGCCTTTGTCGCCAATGATGATTTTCTTCTGACCGTCACGTTCGACGAGGATCAACGCATGGATGTGCAGGGTTTTCCCCTGCTGCTTGAACTCTTCGATTTCCACGGTGATCTGGTACGGCAGCTCGGCGCCCATCTGGCGCATGATTTTCTCGCGCACCAGTTCGGCAGCGAGGAAGCGGCTGCTGCGGTCGGTAATCTGGTCTTCCGGGAAAAAGTGATCGTTTTCCGGCAGGTGACCGGCGATCACCCGCTCCAGCGCGTCGAGGTTGTGCCCGTGCTGCGCCGAAATCGGAATGATCTGCGCGTTCGGCAGCTGTTCTTGCAACCAGCTCAGGTGCGGCATCAGCTCGGCTTTGTCTTCGATGCGGTCGGTCTTGTTCAGCGCCACGATCAACGGGCCGGTCACGTACTGAACGCGTTCGAGAACCATCTGGTCTTCTTCGGTCCACTTGGTGCGGTCAACCACGAAGATCACCACGTCGACGTCTTTCAACGCGGCCGAAGCGGTCTTGTTCATGTAGCGATTGAGGGCTTTCTCACCACCTTTGTGCATGCCGGGGGTGTCAACGTAGATCGCCTGCACATCACCTTCGGTCTTGATCCCGAGCATGTTGTGACGGGTGGTTTGCGGTTTGCGCGAGGTGATTGCCAGCTTCTGACCCAGAATATGGTTCAGCAGCGTGGACTTGCCCACGTTCGGGCGGCCGACGATGGCGACATAGCCACAGCGAGTTGCAGTTGAATCAGTCATGGCCATTCTCCACGCCCAGGGCAATCAGTGCTGCAGCGGCCGCTACCTGTTCGGCAATACGACGACTCACACCCTGACCTCGGCTTTTTTCGTTCAGTAAGGTGATTTCGCATTCGACGAAGAACGTCCGGCAATGCGGCTCACCCTGGATATCCACCACTTCGTAACGCGGCAGTTCACAGGCACGCGACTGCAAGAACTCTTGCAGGCGGGTCTTTGGATCTTTGTTGGTGTCGACCAGCGTCAGGCTGTCGAACTCGGACGTCAGCCAGGCCAGCACGCGTTCGCGCGCCATGTCCATGCCTGCATCCAGGTAGATCGCACCGATCAGCGCTTCGAGGGCATCGGCGAGGATCGATTCACGGCGAAAACCGCCGCTCTTCAACTCACCGGATCCCAGGCGCAGGTACTCGCCCAGGTCGAAACCACGCGCTAACACCGCCAGCGTCTCACCCTTGACCAGGCGTGCGCGCAAACGCGACAGCTGGCCTTCGCGAGCCAGCGGAAAGCGGTCGAACAGCGCTTCACCGGCGACGAAGTTGAGAATGGCATCACCGAGGAATTCCAGGCGTTCGTTGTTGCGCCCGGCAAAGCTGCGATGCGTCAGAGCCAGAACCATCAGTTCCTGGTCCTTGAAGGTATAACCGAGCTGACGCTCGAGACGGCTTAAAGAGACGCTCACGGTTTACCCACGCTGAGTTCGTGGTCGACGTCCATCACAGCAACGCTGCAAGGCTCTTGGACAATTAACGCTGTGTTCAAAAATTACATCCTGAATATCGTTGGCTTCATGCATCTGCGGCAACCTTCTGCGGGCTCCAGAAATGCATTCGGCGCTGTGTTCAACAGCGCCGTGGGTGATTACTTGATCAGGCCAACCCGCGAAAAATTCGGCAGGTGACTGAGTTTGGGTTCCGGCCAGCTCATCCAGACTGCGAAGGCCTTGCCGACGATATTCTTGTCGGGAACCATGCCCAGCAGATCCTTGGGAATACTTGGATCATCCCAGTAGCGACTGTCGTTGGAGTTGTCGCGGTTGTCGCCCATCATGAAGTAGTGCCCGGCAGGCACGGTCCATTGATGGTCCGGGGTTGCGCGGTAGCGGCTCATTTCCTTGCGGATCAGGTGCTCGGCAGCGCCGAGTTTTTCCTTGTAGAGCTCGGCACTGCCCAACGTACCCGGCTCGGAGCCGACCAGCTGCTCTGCGATCGACTCACCGTTGACGAACAGGCGCTTGTCGGCGGTGTAACGAATCTGATCGCCCGGCAGGCCCACTACACGCTTGATGTAGTTGACGTTCGGGTCGCTCGGGTAGCGGAACACCATCACATCGCCACGCTGCGGATCACCGACCTGGATGACTTTCGTATCGAGCACCGGCAAGCGGATCCCGTAAGAAAACTTGTTCACCAGAATGAAGTCGCCAACGTCCAGGGTCGGCTTCATCGAACCAGACGGAATCTGGAACGGCTCCACCAGGAACGAACGCAAGACCAGCACGATGAACAGCACCGGAAAGAACGATTTGCCGTATTCAACCAGCATCGGTTCTTTGTTCAGTTTCTCGACCACCATCATATCCGGCTCGCCGACGCTGCCCTGATAGGAGGCAATGGCGGCACGCCGACGCGGCGCCAGGAAAACCAGATCGAGCAACCCCAACAGGCCGCAAACGAAAACGGCGATGACCAGCAACAGCGGGAAATTTAGTGACATAGGACCTAACTATCCAACCTGAGCACAGCGAGGAAGGCTTCTTGTGGAATTTCCACGTTGCCGACCTGCTTCATGCGTTTTTTACCGGCCTTCTGCTTTTCCAACAGCTTGCGCTTACGGCTAACGTCACCACCGTAGCATTTGGCCAATACGTTCTTTCTGAGTGCCTTGACGGAGGTTCGCGCAATGATCTGCCCGCCAATGGCGGCCTGGATCGCGACGTCGAACATCTGGCGCGGAATCAGTTCTTTCATCTTCTCGGTCAACTGGCGACCTTTGTAGTGCGCGTTATCCTTGTGCACGATCAGCGCCAAGGCGTCGACCTTGTCACCGTTGATCAGCACATCCAGTTTCACCAGATTAGCTGATTGATAACGATCGAAATGGTAATCCAGCGAAGCATAGCCGCGACTGGTGGATTTCAGACGATCGAAGAAATCCAGGACCACTTCGTTCATCGGCAAATCGTAGGTCACCTGGACCTGGCTACCGAGGAACAGCATATCGTGTTGAATGCCACGCTTCTCGATACACAGGGTAATGACGTTGCCCAGGTGCTCTTGCGGCACAAGAATGTTTGCCCGAACGATTGGCTCGCGCATGTCTTCAATGGACGACAGATCCGGTAGCTTGGACGGGTTGTCGACGTAAATCGTTTCACCGGTTTTCAGCAACAGCTCAAAAATAACGGTCGGCGCCGTAGTGATCAGATCCAGGTCGTACTCGCGCTCCAGGCGCTCCTGGATAATCTCCATGTGCAGCATGCCGAGGAACCCGCAACGGAAGCCGAAGCCCAGGGCGTCGGAGCTTTCCGGGGTGTATTGCAGCGACGAGTCGTTCAGGGTGAGTTTTTGCAGCGCTTCGCGGAAGTCTTCGAAGTCGTCGGAGCTGACCGGGAACAGACCGGCATAGACCTGCGGCTGAATGCGTTTGAAACCTGGCAGTACGTCGACGTCCGGCGTCGAGCTCAAGGTCAGGGTGTCACCTACCGGCGCACCGTGAATGTCCTTGATGCCGGCGATGATGAAGCCTACTTCACCGGCTTTCAGATCAACGGTGGCGGTGTGCTTCGGATTGAACACACCGACGCTGTCGACCAGGTGGATCTTGCCGGTGGACTTCACCAGAATCTTGTCGCCCTTTTTCACGCGGCCGTGGCGCACGCGAACCAGGGAAACAACGCCCAGGTAATTGTCGAACCAGGAGTCGATGATCAACGCTTGCAGCGGATCTTCGATGTTGCCAGTCGGCGCAGGAATGGTGTGTACCAGACGCTCGAGCACTTCATCGACGCCCAGGCCGGTCTTGGCACTGCACTCGACCGCATCGGTGGCATCGATGCCGATAATTTTTTCGATTTCTTCCTTCACACGGTCCGGATCAGCCTGTGGCAGGTCGATCTTGTTCAGGACCGGCATCACTTCCAGGCCCTGCTCGATTGCCGTGTAGCAGTTGGCAACAGATTGCGCCTCGACACCCTGACCGGCATCGACCACCAACAAGGCACCTTCACAGGCCGCCAGCGACCGGCTGACTTCGTAGGTGAAGTCAACGTGACCGGGGGTGTCAATGAAGTTCAGTTGGTACTTGATACCATCACGGGCGGTGTAATACAGGGTAACGCTGTGAGCCTTGATGGTGATCCCGCGTTCACGCTCAAGGTCCATGGAGTCCAGTACCTGGGCCTCCATTTCGCGCTCGGCCAGGCCGCCGCACATCTGGATGAAGCGATCGGCCAGAGTCGACTTGCCATGGTCAATGTGGGCGATGATGGAGAAATTGCGGATATGACTCAAATCACTCACGGATCAACACTCAAAAAGGCTGCAGGCATAGCCCGCCGAAAAATAGCCGGGAATTGTACCTGATACACGACGCAAGCGTCACGTTCACAGGTCAACGGTATTGGATACAAAAACGCCCCGCTCTTGCGAACGGGGCGTTTGAGTGTCAGCCGGGGCAGGAAATACCTGCGATCAACCGGCTCGGCGCAGCATCCAGACACCGGCTACCGCGCAGATACTGGCCGGAACCAGCACCGCGAACAACGGTGAGAAGCCGAAGACCAGGCTTGAAGGCCCGAGCAAATCCTGAGCGATACGGAAGGTAAAGCCGACCAGTACACCGGTGAATACGCGCTGCCCCAGGGTCACCGAGCGCAGCGGGCCGAAAATAAAGGAAATCGCCATCAGCACCAGGGCAACAGTGACCAGTGGCTGCAACACCTTGACCCAAAACGCCAGCCAGTAACGGCCATTGTTCAGGCCCTGATCCGCCAGATAGTGGATATAACCCCACAATCCGCTGATCGACAACGACTCCGGCGTCATGATCACGGTGTTCAGCAGTTGCGGGCTCAACGGTACGTCCCAGCGTTCTTGCGGGACCGTGACCACTTCGGTACTGCCGTCATGGAACACCGTGGTGGTGACGTCATTGAGCTGCCAATGATCTGTTTCGAACTGCGCACGCTTGGAGAAGCTCGAGGTCAGCATGTGACGCTCGCGGTCAAAACGATAGCGAGTCACGCCGTACAGAATGCCATCCGGCTGCACCGAGTTGATGTGAATGAACTCATCACCCTGGCGATGCCACATACCGTGCTTGGCGCTCTGCGCATCACCAATGCCCTGAGCCAGGGAGCGATTGGCCTGGGCCACGTTTTCCGCCGCAGGCGCAACGTACTCGCCGACCAGCACGCCTGCCAGCATCAACACCAGCATCGGCTTCATCACCGCCCAGACGATCCGGCCGATGGACACGCCAGCGGCGCGCATGATGGTCAACTCACTGCTGCTGGCCAGGCTGCCCAGGCCGATCAGGCAGCCGATCAGTGCCGCCATCGGCAGCATGTCATAGACCCGACGCGGCGCTGTCAGCGCCACGTAGCTCAATACATCGGTGAGGGTGTAGGTATCTGTGACATCACTCATCTCGTCGATGAAGGCAAACAAGGTCGCCAGCCCCAGAATGATCCCCAGTACCGCCAGGATCGCCATGAAAACACTGCCACCAATATAGCGATCGAGCTTAACCACGGGCCACCTCCAGCGCACTGCGGCGACTCGCCATTTTCAAGCGCAACGGCTCCCAGTAGAGCAGTCCCAGGCCAATGACCAGGAATATTGCGTGAACCCACCACAGGCCCAGTGCCGGGGGGATCTTGCCTTTTTCCAGAGCACCGCGTGCGGCGATCAGGATCGTCAGATAAGCCATATATAGAAGAATCGCCGGCAGCAACTTGAGGAAACGTCCCTGACGCGGATTGACCCGCGACAGCGGCACCGCCATCAACGTCACGATAAACACCAGCAACGGCAGCGACACACGCCACTCAAGCTCGGCGCGTGCACTAATATCCGGATTGTCCAGCAGGGTACGGGTCGGCATCGCATCGCGATCGGTCACCTCGTCGCTGACATCCGGTTTAGGCAGCAGCACGCCATAGGTGTCGTACTTGATGGCCCGGTAGTCGGCCAGCCCCGGCTGACCGTCGTAACGGTAGCCGTTGTCGAGAATCAGGTAACGGTTGCCGTCTTCCTTGATTTCCTGACGGCCCTTTTCGGCCACCAGTACGGAAATACCGCGATCCTTCTGATCGGCGGAAAGACGCTTTTCCGAGATGAAGACGCCGCCCAGATTGATCCGGTCATCGGACAGCTGCTCGGTGTACGTCACCCGCGAACCATCGCGCAACGCCTGAAAACGGCCCGGCACCAGCGTGTCGAACTCGGTCATGGCATCCTGCTTGTTCAGCAGCAACTGGAACTGATTGGCGCCTTGCGGTGCCAGGCTCAGGCTCAGCCAGGCCACGATCACGGCAACCAGCGCAGCCGGAAACAGGGTCATGCCCAGCAGACGCTCCTGGCTCATGCCGGTCGCGGAGAGCACGGTCATTTCGCTTTCAAGGTACAGGCGACCGTAGGCCAGCAGGATCCCGAGAAACAGCCCCAAGGGCAGAATCAGTTGCAGGAAACCCGGCAGACGAAAGCCCATGATCAGGAACAGTGAGCCTGGGTCCAGGGCGCCCGAGGCGGCCTGGGCCAGGAACTTGATGAAGCGCCCACTCATGATGATGACCAGCAGCACAGCGCTGACGGCGCTCAAGGTCAACAGGACTTCGCGGGACAGATAACGGAAGACGATCAAACCAGACACTCCAGGGCTGTCAGGCTAAGGCGGCCAAACAAGCAAACAAACATATCGGGCGGCCCGCAGGGCTGAGCCGCCGAAAAAGATGGCGCATTATCCTGTGATTGAACGCGCCTGTCACTGCGCACGCTCAAGCAGCCGCGCAATGGCGTAAAGATCACCTGCGCGAGGGTTGTCAGGCGCACGGAGCGAGGTTCAAACTGCGGCCTTTGTCGCTGGCCTGCACCAGCGTCTTTCTATAGAGAGGCAAACGTGTGCGCACACTGCGTAACACGCTGCACTTTGACCATTTATTCAGGGACCCGGACATGGAACTGGTTGTAAAAAGCGTTAGCCCAGAAACGTTGAAAACCGCCACTCTGGTGGTCGCCGTCGGCGAAGACCGCAAACTCGGCACTGTCGCCAAGCAGCTCGACGAGCTCTGTGGCGGCGCGATCAGCGCAGTCCTCAAACGTGGCGATCTGGCTGGCAAAGTGGGTCAGAGCCTGTTGCTGCACAGCCTGCCGAACCTCAAAGCCGAACGCGTGCTGCTGGTTGGCGTGGGTAAAGACGCCGAACTGGGCGACCGTCCGTTCCGCAAAATCATCGCCGGCGTACTGAACACCCTCAAAGGCCTGGGTGGCAGCGATGCCGCACTGGCGCTGGATGAAGTCGTGGTCAAAGGGCGTGACAGCTACGGCAAGACCCGTCTGCTGGCCGAAACCCTGGTTGACGGCAAATACACTTTCGAGCAATTCAAGAGCCAGAAGTCCGATCCGCGTGCTCTGAAGAAAATCACCCTGTTGACCATCAAGGCTGCACAGGCTGAAGTCGAACGCGCCGTGACTCACGCCACTGCAATCGCCAACGGCATGTCCTTCACCCGCGACCTGGGCAACCTGCCACCGAACATCTGCCACCCTAGCTTCCTCGCCGAACAGGCCAAGAACCTGGGTAAGGCCAACAAAGGTCTGAAGGTCGAGATCCTCGATGAGAAGAAGATCAAGGAACTGGGCATGGGCGCGTTCTACGCCGTGGGCCAGGGCAGCGATCAACCGCCGCGCCTGATCGTCATGCAATACCAGGGCGGCAAGAAATCCGAGAAGCCTTACGTGCTGGTCGGCAAGGGCATCACCTTCGACACCGGCGGCATCAGCCTCAAGCCGGGCGCCGGCATGGATGAAATGAAGTACGACATGGGCGGTTCGGCCAGCGTTTTCGGCACCCTGCACGCGGTGCTCGAATTGAAACTGCCGATCAACCTGGTGTGCATCCTGGCCTGTGCCGAAAACATGCCAAGCGGCGGCGCGACTCGTCCAGGCGATATCGTCACCACCATGAGCGGCCAGACCGTGGAAATCCTCAACACCGACGCCGAAGGCCGTCTGGTGCTGTGCGACGCCCTGACCTACGCCGAACGCTTCAAGCCACAGGCAGTGATCGACATCGCGACCCTGACCGGCGCCTGCGTCGTCGCCCTCGGCGCCCATACCTCGGGTCTGCTGGGCAACAACGACGAACTGATCGGCCAGTTGCTGAGCGCAGGCCAACAGGCAGACGACCGCGCCTGGCAACTGCCGCTGTTCGATGAGTACCAGGAACAGCTGGACAGCCCGTTCGCCGACATCGCCAACATCGGCGGCCCGAAAGCCGGCACCATCACGGCGGCCTGCTTCCTGTCGCGCTTCACCAAGAACCTGAAGTGGGCGCACCTGGACATCGCCGGCACGGCCTGGACCAGCGGCGGCAAGGACAAGGGCGCCACTGGCCGTCCGGTTCCATTGCTGACCCAATACCTGCTGGACCGCGCCAAAGCCTGAAACTGAAGATCCTGAACGGCGTCATCCACGGATGACGCCGCGCAGGCATCAGGAACCGCAATGACCAAAGTCGACTTCTATATCCTGCCCAGCGCCGATCCTTCCGCGCGGCTGGATTTTGCCTGCAAGCTCACCGAAAAAGCCTGGCGCATGGGCCACCGCATTTACCTGCATTGCAGCGATGCCGCCCAACGCGACGATCTCGATGCACGCCTGTGGGCGTTCAAAGGCGAAAGCTTCGTGCCTCACGGCCCCGCCGAAAACGAACCGGACGGTTTGGTAGTGCTCGGTCTGGGAGACGATCCAGGACAACACCAGGACTTGCTGGTCAATCTTGATCTCAAAGTCCCGTCTTTTGCCCAGCGCTTTGCCCGTGTGGCCGAAGTAGTGGTTGAAGACCCGACTATTCGTCAGGCCGCGCGGGAGAGTTTCCGTTTCTACCGCGAACAGGGCTATCCTCTGCAAGATCACCGTTTACAGCGACTCTGAGCACATGATGGACACGTCAAACCAGCTGCAAAAGTCCGCACACCTGCTGGACGACCTCGAGTCGATCCGCCAGTTGCTCGGCGATGACAACCTGCAACCACCGCTGCTGACCGACACCGTCGAGCAAGGCAGTGATGAGGGCCAGATTCCGATGTTGTTCGATCAGGTCGGCGGCAAACCGCAGGCTGAAATCATCGAACCACCTGCTCCACCACCGACACCTGCGCCCGCGCCTGTCGCCGCTCCGGCTCCGGCTCCGACCTCATCAGTCCAGCAAGGCGCCGATGTCATGCTGCACTTGAACGACGAACTGCGCGCTGCCGCGCAAATGATCATGCAAGACGTGATCGACGACTTCGCGCCGCACATCGAAACCGAGATCAAACGCCGGCTGGATGCGCGAATGGAGCGGTTGTTGAGTCAGTACGAAGCCTGAAACCTGGGCGCATTTCCCTGTGGCAAGGGGGCTTGTCCCCCACATTTCTGCGCCTGCTTATCACCTCGCTCTACGCGCATTGGAACATCCCCGCTATACTTCCCGGCTTTTCCTGAATAAATGCCAATAGGGTCCCGCCGCGCATGGATAAGACCTACCAGCCGCACGCCATTGAAACTTCCTGGTACAACACCTGGGAGTCTGAGAATTACTTCGCCCCGCAAGGCGCGGGCGAGTCCTACACCATCATGATCCCGCCGCCGAACGTCACTGGCAGCCTGCACATGGGTCATGGCTTCAACAACGCGATCATGGACGCACTGATCCGTTTCCGCCGCATGCAGGGTCGCAACACCCTGTGGCAACCGGGCACCGACCACGCTGGTATCGCCACGCAAATGCTGGTGGAGCGTCAGCTCGAAGCCAAGGGCCAGAATCGCCACGATCTGGGCCGCGAGAAATTCCTCGAGAAAGTCTGGGAGTGGAAGGATGAGTCCGGCGGCAACATCAGCCGTCAAATCCGCCGCCTCGGCTCGTCCGTCGACTGGAGTCGCGAGCGCTTCACCATGGACGACGGCCTCTCGGAAGCGGTCAAGGAAGCCTTCGTACGCCTGCACGAAGACGGCCTGATCTACCGCGGCAAGCGCCTGGTCAACTGGGACACCAAGCTGCACACGGCGATTTCCGACCTCGAAGTGGAAAACCACGACGAAAAAGGTTTCCTGTGGAACCTCAAGTACCCACTGGCCGACGGCGCCAAGACCGCTGAAGGCAACGATTACCTGATCGTCGCGACCACTCGCCCGGAAACCATGCTCGGCGACGCTGCCGTGGCGGTTAACCCGAACGATGAACGCTACAAAGCGCTGATCGGCAAGTATGTCGAGCTGCCACTGGTTGGCCGCCGCATCCCGATCATCGCTGACGATTACTGCGACCCTGAATTCGGCACCGGTTGCGTGAAAATCACCCCGGCCCACGATTTCAACGACTATGAAGTCGGCAAGCGCCACAACCTGCCGCTGCTGAACATCTTCGACAAGAACGCCGAAGTGCTGGCAGTTGCCCAGGTCTTCAATCTCGATGGCAGCGTCAACGAAGAGATCGACGGCACACTGCCCGCTGAATACGCCGGCCTCAACCGTTTCCAGGCCCGTAAGGAAATCGTTGCCGCGTTCGAAGCGGCCGGCCTGCTGGTCAGCGTCGACGATCACGCCCTGAAAGTACCGAAAGGCGACCGCTCCGGCACCATCATCGAGCCGTGGCTGACCGACCAATGGTACGTTTCCACCAAGCCGCTGGCCGAGCCTGCGATTGCCGCCGTTGAAGACGGCCGTATCGCGTTCGTGCCCAAGCAGTACGAAAACATGTACTTCTCGTGGATGCGCGACATCCAGGACTGGTGCATCAGCCGTCAGCTGTGGTGGGGCCACCGGATTCCGGCCTGGTACGACGAGTCGGGCAAGGTCTACGTCGGTCGCGACGAAGCCGAAGTGCGTGCCAAGCACAACTTGGGTCCCGACGTTGCGCTGCAACAGGACAATGACGTGCTCGACACCTGGTTCAGCTCAGGCCTGTGGACCTTCTCCACGCTCGGTTGGCCGCAGCAGACTGAATTCCTGAAGAAGTTCCACTCCACCGACGTGCTGGTGACCGGCTTCGACATCATTTTCTTCTGGGTTGCCCGGATGATCATGCTCACCATGCATTTGGTGAAAAACGAAGATGGCACGCCGCAGGTTCCGTTCAAGACCGTGTATGTGCACGGCCTGGTGCGTGATGGCCAGGGCCAGAAGATGTCCAAGTCCAAGGGCAACGTCCTGGACCCGCTGGACATCATCGACGGTATCGAGCTCGAAGCACTGGTGGAAAAACGCACCTCGGGCATGATGCAGCCGAAACTCGCGAAGAAGATCGAGAAGCAGACCCGCGACGAGTTCGCCGACGGCATCGCCAGCTACGGCACCGACGCCCTGCGCTTCACGTTCTGCTCGCTGGCCTCGACCGGTCGCGACATCAAGTTCGATATGGGCCGCGTCGAAGGCTATCGCAACTTCTGCAACAAGATCTGGAACGCCGCGCGCTACGTGCTGGACAAGGGCGAAGACTGCGGCCAGAACGGCGAAGCCTACGAGTTGTCGCTGGCGGATCGCTGGATCATTTCGCAGCTGCAACGCACCGAAGCCGAAGTGACCCGTCAACTCGACCAGTTCCGCTTCGACCTGGCGGCACAGGCCTTGTACGAGTTCATCTGGAACCAGTATTGCGACTGGTACCTGGAACTCTCCAAGCCTGTGCTGTGGGACGAAAACGCAGCCGTAGAGCGCCAACGCGGCACCCGTCGCACGCTGGTTCGCGTGCTGGAAGTCGCCTTGCGTCTGGCCCACCCGTTCATGCCGTTCATCACCGAAGAAATCTGGCAGCGTATTGCGCCGCTGGCCGGTATCGAAGGCAAGACGATCATGCTGCAACCTTGGCCAGTGGCCGTTGAGGCACGCATCGACCAGGCCGCCGAAGACGACATTGAATGGCTCAAGGGCCTGATGCTCGGCACGCGTAACATTCGTGGCGAAATGAACATCGGCCCGGGCAAGCCATTGCCGTTGTTCCTGAAGAACGTCAGCGCCGAAGATCAGCGTCGCCTCACCGAGAACGAAGTCCTGCTGAAGAAGCTGGCCAAGCTCGAGTCGATCACCGTATTGGCTGCAGGCGAAGAAGCACCGCTGTCTGCGACCGCACTGGTGGGCGAGATGGAAGTGCTGGTGCCGATGGCCGGTCTGATCGACAAAAACGCCGAACTGGCGCGCCTGGACAAGGAAATCCAGCGCCTGCAAGGCGAAGTCCAGCGTGTCGGCGGCAAGCTGTCCAACGCTGGCTTCGTCGACAAGGCCCCGGCCGACGTTATCGAGAAGGAACGCGCCAAACTGGCTGAAGCCGAACAGGCTTTGGGCAAGCTGGCCGAGCAGCATGCGCGGATTGCCAGTTTGTAACTGGTAACTCCAGCGGTTAAAAAGGGAGGCCTGCGAAGGCCTCCCTTTTTTTGCCTGCACATTCCCCTAAACATACAAGCGGGCTTGCTCGCGAAGCAGTGTGTCAGCCAACATGAATGTTGAATGTTAAACCGCCTTCGCGAGCAAGCCCGCTCCCACACTTGATCGGTGCTATCTGCACTTTTGTCATCAATCCTGAGCTGATGTGGGACAATGCCCCCACTTTGAGCCAAAACCCTGAATCGACTCCCCATGACCGCCCCTAGCAAACCCAAAGCCCCGCGCCAAAAGCCAAAACCTGCGACCCCGGCCAAAGCCGTCGAACCGCGCGAGAAGGCCAGCCTGCACCCGCGCAACCGCCACCAGGGCCGTTACGACTTCCCGGCGCTGATCAAGACCACGCCTGAGCTGGCGAAGTTCGTGATCATCAATCCCTATGGCAAAGAGAGCATCGACTTTGCCAGCCCGGATGCCGTGCGGGTGTTCAACCGGGCGCTGCTCAAGTCGTTCTACGGCATTGCCCATTGGGACATTCCGGCCGATTACCTGTGCCCACCGGTGCCGGGGCGTGCCGACTATGTGCACTTCCTCGCGGACCTGCTGGCCAGCGTCAACGATGGCGAGATCCCTCGGGGCGCACCGGTCAAGGTGCTCGATATCGGCATGGGCGCCAACTGCGTCTATCCGTTGATCGGCTACAGCGACTATCGCTGGCACTTCCTCGGCTCGGAAATCGACCCGACGGCCCTCGCCGCCGCCAAAGCCATCGTGCAGTCCAACGGGCTGAACAAAGCCATTCAGTTGCGCCAGCAAAGCAATCCCAAGCACATTTTGCTGGGCCTGCTCGAACCCGGCGAACGCTTTGACCTGACCATGTGCAACCCGCCGTTCCACGCCTCGATGGACGAGGCTACCCGAGGCAGCGAGCGTAAATGGCGTGCGCTGGGCCGCGCCGACCCGAAGCGCAAACTGCCGGTGCTGAACTTTGGTGGTCAATCGGCCGAGCTGTGGTGTGAAGGTGGCGAAGCACGGTTTGTGACGCAACTGATCGCCGAGAGCGCGCACTTCCAACACAAAGTGCTGTGGTTCAGCACCCTGGTCTCGAAAGCCTCAAACCTGCCTGCGATCCAGACCGCGCTGAAAAAGGCCGGCGTGCTGGAAAGCCAGGTTGTGGAGATGTCTCAGGGCCAGAAGCAAAGCCGTTTTGTCGCCTGGACCTTCCAGACTAAATCCGAGCAGCAGGTCTGGCGCGAACGCTGGGTTCGCAAGAGCTGAGTAGCGGCTGAACAGCGATTGGCCCTGGACCAATCGCAGAAATCGCAGGTACAAAAAAACCGTGCCCGGGTTGTCCCGGCGCACGGTTTTTTTTACTGCGGTCTTACTTGTTAACAGCGTCAGTCAGGCCTTTAGCCACGACCAGCTTGATAACTTTCTTGGCAGCGATTTCGATGGCAGCGCCAGTCGAAGGGTTGCGGCCGGTACGGGCAGGACGCTCGGTCACTTTCAGCTTGCCGATACCTGGCAGAGTGATTTCGCCGCCGTTTTCCAGTTGATCAGCAACGATTTGGCCCAGTTGGTCCAGAGCGTTACGCGCGGTGGTTTTTGGCGCGTCGATAGCTTCAGCGATATCGGCGATCAGTTGGTCTTTAGTAAGAGCCATGTGGTGTTCCTTCCCTATCAAATTCATATGGATTGCAGAGTGCAGTGTCAGCCATCGAGCCCGATCTTCTGGATCTGGCACCCTCGGCTATAACACCGACAGGTCGGGGTTATAGATGCCGAAATCAGGGTTTGGTTCGACCTGACAAATGCTGAATGCACGCTTAACGCAGTGACTTCGCGTAAGACCGGGCAAAACTAGCACAGAGACGGGGAAATATCCGCCTCTACCTACCCATTTGGTCAGCTTTATTGCTCTAAATCCGGAAAAAAGCGCATAAGCCCGATCAGACACGCCTCGAATACCCTTCAAGCACCGCCAAAACCAGCAGGTGCGGTACACTGGGCACTTTTTCGGGGAGCACGCCCTCCTCTCTTCAATCAGCCGAGAAGCCCATGCCGATCCGTCATTGCATCGTCCACCTGATCGACAAAAAACCCGACGGCACTCCTGCAGTTCTCCACGCCCGCGACTCGGAACTTGCAGAGTCCACGGCCATCGAGAACATGCTCGCCGACCTCAACGAAAGCTATAACGCCAAACAAGGCAAGGCCTGGGGTTTGTTCCATGCCGAGTCCGGCGCGCACCCGTTCAGCGGCTGGCTGAAGGAATACCTCGACGGCGGCAAGGACTTCACGGCGTTCAGCCGCGTTGCCGTGGAACACCTGCAAAAGCTGATGGAAGAGTCGAACCTGTCGACCGGCGGCCATGTGCTGTTTGCGCACTATCAGCAAGGCATGACCGACTACCTGGCCATCGCCCTGCTGCACCACAGCGAAGGCGTGGCAGTGACTGACCAGCTTGATGTAACACCGTCCCGCCACCTGGATCTTGGCCAGTTGCACCTGGCAGCACGAATCAACGTGTCCGAGTGGCAGAACAACAAGCAGTCCAAGCAGTACATTTCGTTCATCAAGGGCAAGAACGGCAAGAAGGTTTCGGAGTATTTCCGCGACTTCATCGGCTGCCAGGAAGGCGTCGACGGTCCGGGCGAAACCCGTACCCTGCTCAAGGCGTTCAGTGACTTCGTTGAAAGCGAAGACCTGCCGGAAGAGTCCGCCCGCGAGAAGACCAAGACCCTGGTCGACTACGCCAGCAGCCAGGCAAAACTCGGCGAACCGATGGGCCTCGAAGAGTTGTCGGAATTGATCGACGAAGAACGCCCGAAAGCTTTCTACGATCACATCCGTAACAAGGATTACGGCCTGTCGCCAGAGATTCCGGCAGACAAACGCACCCTGAACCAGTTCCGCCGCTTCACCGGCCGCGCCGAAGGCCTGTCCATCAGCTTCGAAGCGCACCTGCTGGGCTCGAAGATCGAATACGACGAAGAAGCCGGCACGCTGATCATCAAGGGCCTGCCGACCCAGCTGACCGATCAGCTGAAGCGCCGCAACTGATGCTGAACGGAGTACTGAAGAAATTCCTGCTGATCCTGCTGGTGGTTGTGGCCTACCAGAACTGGGGCAAGATCGAGCGGGTGTTCAATCCTTCGCAAGTGGTGTCCGAGCAGACCCAGGCCAACGCCAGAGTCGTGCTCTACGCCACCGACTGGTGCGGTTACTGCAAACTGACCCGGCGCTTTCTCGACCAGAAAGGCATTCCTTACCGCGAATTCGACATCGAGAAAGATGCCGAAGCACGCAAGACTTATGAAGCGCTGGGCGGACGTGGAATTCCGATGCTGGACGTGAACGGCACATTGATTCGCGGTTATGAGCCTGAGGCGATCCTCACTGCCCTGAAATAACCCGCACGTCTCCTACGGGTCAGCTCGCGTCGATGCGAAAGCCAAACCGCGGGAAGTGCACATGCACCCGCCCACCGCGCTCATCTTCACGGCGCAGGATCAGCTCTTCGCGTCCTGCAAACAGCAACTCGCCCGCGACCGGATCAACACCATAGTCAACCGCGGCGACCACCACTTGCTGGCCGACCTTGAAGCCGTTGGGCTCATCGAATTGTTCATCCGGCAAGGCCGCTGGTGTTGAATGACGCGAAACCTCCAGCGCCTCTTCAGAGGTCATCTCGCTGAACGCCCCATGCCCGAAGCCCATGACCCGAGCCAACCACGCCGACACCGCCGGATAAACATCGACCAACGACGCCGTCACTGGTGTGCCCTTGAGGAACCACAACGGGTGAGCCATGGCGAAGTCGGCAATCGAAGGCTCGCCGAACAAATAGTCACCGTCCTCGCGCTCTAACTGCTGCTCAAGCCGCGCCATGATCGTCGGCCATTGGTGCATGGCCTGCTCGGCCGACAACCGCGTAGCACTGCCACCGCTGAACAGCCCGGCACGGTCAGCAACAAAAGCCTTGATCGCTTCTGGAGACAACTTGGCAAAACGCACCGCCACCGATTCTGGCTGGAACACCAGGCTCACCGCGTGCTGAAACACCACCGAATCAGCCCAGGCGGCGAAGCTTGCAGCGATCATCTCCCGACCTTCCGGGAACAATGCAGGCGAAGCTTTTTCCTGCTCCAGACGGCGAGCAATCAACGCTGTGTCGCAGTAGATATCGGCGCCAATCTGCAACACCGGGGTCTTGCGGTAACCACCGGTCAGTGCGGTCAAATCAGGTTTTGGCATCACACGCGGGATCATCACCGAACGCCAGGACAAGCCTTTGAAACCGAGCAACAACCGGGTCTTTTCCGCGAAAGGAGAAGTCGGGTAATTATGGAGAATCAACTCTGACATGCTGGAACCCGCTGCAAGTGTTAGAAGTCAGCAGCTTAGCGCGCAATCGATTAGCGGCCTACCCATCCGCCTGATGAGCCCTTATCAGTCAGATTGATAAGCCTGCAGCAGCACTCGCCACCAGGCACTCCTTGGCGCTTTTCTTGAGTTTTTTGATCAGACGTTCCTGACGCAGTGCTTCGCTCTTGTCGCGGCAGGCTTCGGTGTACACCAGCGCAACAGCCGGGCTGGAGAGGAAAAAACGCGCACCTTTACCGCTTTGATGAGTGGCAAAACGCCGGACAGGGTCGTCGCTGATCCCGCAGTACAGCGAACCGTTGGCCGCGCGAACCAGATAGACGAACCAGGGTTTGCTCTGCGTGGCTAGGGTTGCAGGTTCGCTGACGGAAACTTCGCTCAGGGTGTTCACGTGACGATCAAGGCTTGTAGGAAACAAGCCGAGATCTTATCAGCGACTGGCCTGAAATGCCCTCAGCCCCTTCAAGGCCTGCGCGCGAACGGCATTGCTCACCAACGGTGTCCAGCCCAGCAACAGACCTTTGAAACCCAATGCCTGACGCGACCAGCGCCACAGATCGAAATGGTCGTGGTGCTCGCAGATCTTGCCGTCACGGAAGACAAAACGCGCCTGAATGTCGTTGACCACCGTGTTGCCGGTCTGGCTGAACAGGTAGGTCGCCACCCAATGCGCACCGCCCGTACGCTCGTCGGCGCGGACGTTATCGAAGGTCAGGGAAAAGTCTTTGGCGCGAGTCGTGAGCATGCGCCACATATCGCCGGCATCGCGTCCACGCAGTTCGCCGAACGCCGGATCACTGAACACCACGTCCTCGGTGTAGCAGGCGCTCATGGCTTCGGCATCCAGCCGCTGGAAAGCTTGATAGAACTGGGTGATCAAGGCGCGGTTGGCATCACTCATGGGCAGGCTCCCTGCATTGGCAAAAATGGCGTCGAAAGATGCCTGCACGATAGTCAACAAACGCGCGGAAGACTATCGGCATTCGTGAGCCGAATACCGTGACTGCCCAGGCCCACCGAAAACCTAATGCACTATGCCGCTCTCGCGAGCGTAGGCAAAGAGATCCACATCCGTGGATAAACCGAGCCTGTGCATGGCCATGTTTTTCTGTTTGCTGATAGTCGAAACGCTGCGGTTGAAGTGGCCGGCGATTTCACTGACGGTCATGCCGCTGGCGAGCATTCTCACCACCTCATGTTCCTTGGCTGACAGTGAAGGTTCCGGTGATGCGCTGCCGCTGCCAGACTGAGCCATTGCTGTGCGCAAGGACTCGCTGACAAAACGCTGCCCTTCGCCCACGGCCCGGATAGCCAGGGGCAGCTCCGTCGCGGAGGCACCTTTGGCAACGATTGCCATCACCCCTTGAGCAAATGCCGCTCTCAGCGTCGCAACGTTGGCAAACATGGTCACCAGGATGATCGGCATTGACGGATAGCGCCGTCGCACCATGCTCAACATCGTCAGCCCGTCGGCCTGTTGGTTGCCTGGCATCGAGAAGTCGGTGATCAACAGATCGCAACGTGTTGTTGAAAGAAGGCTCAACAAACTGTCTGGACCATCGGCTTCCCCTACGACCACACAGGTTCTGCTCAGATCGATGAGCATTCGCAAGCCGATGAGAACGACAGGATGGTCGTCAGCAATAATTACGCGCATTGTCGGATTTATCCTGCTTGGTAACTGAAATACGCGAAAAATAGCGCTGCCCCGAACCGACCACAATGCCCCCTCTCGATCGCAATGCCGCTTCGCCCAATGACTTCGGGGCCTAGTCTTTTCCCCTATAAAACAAAGAGAAGAACCTTACATTTTCAAGCTATGCAGCCCACACGGGAACGTTCCGAAAGAGGACAAACTTTCACCTGCAACACTACTTCATACATCGAGCCTCCCGTTTTCGTATTAGTTGCATTCCACCCGGCTACCCCGGCCGATAGATTGCGCCGTGCCCGCTTAGGGCAACTCCCATCTATCACATCACGGAAGAGCCAACACATGAACAAGCAGTTATCCCTCCTGACCGCTGCCTTGCTGCTCACCACTGCGTCATCTACGTTCGCAGCGTCCAGCACTGACCTGACCGTCAAGGGCACTATCACTCCGACAGCCTGTACACCCAGCCTGGCCAACGGCGGTGTCATTGATTACGGAAAAATTTCGGCCAAGGATCTAAACGCAACCAAAACGACGTTTCTAGGTCGCACCGCCTTGCAGCTGAACGTTGATTGCGATGCCGCAACTCCGTTTGCGCTGAACCTGGCAGACAACCGCCCAAACTCAACAGCTGTTTCGGGTATGTATGGCCTGGGCCTGATTAACACCAACCAGAAGCTCGGCGGCTACGACCTTTCGTACACCGGCGCAATCACAGAAAACGGATCGAAGGAAGTGCTCGGTTCCATCGATCAAGGCAAAACATGGAAGAACTACGACGGTAGCGGATTCCCTCCCGCCACGTGGGCTGCCTTTGGCGATCGCTCCACAGGAACCTGGTTGCCAGTGTCGATCAAGAATCTGACGGTGAATATGGAGGTGGGTACATTTATCGCCCGTGCTGACAGCCTGACCCTGACCGACGAAGTGCTCATCGACGGTTCGGCGACCCTCGAAGTCAAGTACCTGTAGATCGTCGCTCACACCAACAACAGCCTGCCACCCGCTATCCCCCTTTCAATTCGAAACACTCAACGAGACACGTCATGACGATGTTTTTTACATTCGCGCTCCATCTGATCCACACCGGTATCGGCGCGTTCGCTCTATTGCTGGCCTCGCAGGTTCAGGCCGACGGCATGATCCCGAACACCTCGGTGGTGATCGTCCACGAGGCCGACGGCGAGGCCTCTGTCTCAGTGACCAACTCCGACACCAGCCTTGCTCTGCTGCACGTCTCCATTGAAGACATCCCGGAGGACTCCGAATCCCTGGTATTCGTGACCCCACCACTGGCCCGCGTCGAAGCCTCGAAAACACAATTGGTGCGTTTCATTCTTCAATCGGAAAAACCCTTGCTCACGCAGCGTTTGAAACGAGTGATCTTTGAGGGCATACCACAAGGAAAACCCGCCGCAGAAGCCGGACATGCCCGAGTGGGGGTGACGGTGCGCCAGAACCTGCCGCTGATTCTTCACCCCAAGGGCCTGGCGCCCAATCGCACACCGTGGACGGACCTGCAATGGTCACTGCGAAACGGCCAACTGACCGTGCGCAACGACACCCCGTACGTGGTGCGCCTGGCCCAGGAGGTGCAACTGCTTCCGTCGGCGGGCCAAGCGATGTTGCCGAGGACTTACGTGCTGCCCGGCGAGCACATCAGCGTTTCGGTGCCTGAAGGGGAAGCCACGCACCTGCGCTTTCAACCGGCCACCGTCTACGGTTTTGCGGTGCCGCACTATGACGCACCGATCAAATCCTGAACAACCACCACCAACAGCGCCACAAAGGAACAGCGAGCGCCGATGTATCAGAGCGACAGCCGTTTGACGGTCGCCAAACGCGTGACTGAAGCCACAGCGCAATCGCCCAGCACGCAGGCATAACCCAAGTGAACCCCATGAACACAGTATTGATTTACCGTGATGGCGAAGCCGTGCCCGCTATTCGGGTCACCGCTCGTCCTTACGTGTCACGGCTCTGGGTCAAGGCAGCGTTACTGCTGAGCAACATGCTGATGTTGCTCGATGCCCATGGCGAAGTTTCGTCGTCGGCATCGTTCGACAAAAACACGTTGCAACAGCGCGGTATCGATCCGGCGCTGGCAACCTTGTTGCTGGCAGCACCGCGCTTCACCGCCGGAAAACATCCGGTCACCCTCACAGTCAATGGCCAGCGCCACGGCCGGGTGGATGTCACGTTCAATCGCGATGGCGGGTTGTGCTTTGATCGTGCCCTGCTCGACGCTGCAAACTTGAGTGTCCCCGCTCGTACGCTGGACGATATTCGCTGCCACGACTTCCTCGGAACCTGGCCGCAAGCCCTGATCGAAGCGGACCCGACAAGCCTTGGCCTGTCATTGATCGTGCCCACCGATGCCATACGGCCGGTTACCCGGGACTTCTCGGGCTATCAAACTGGCGGCATTGCCGGTTTGCTCAACTACGACGTCACCGGTTTACAGAGCCGTTATGGCGACCAATCGAGTCGCTACGCCTCAGCGAACACCGAGCTCGGTTTCAATGCCGGTGACTGGATCGTGCGCAGTCGTCAGGTGCAGACCTGGCAGGACGATGTTTCCCGCACCACCCACCTGGCGGCTTACGCCCAACGCACGTTCGCCAGTCAGCAAGCGGTGCTGCAGGCCGGTCAGATCAACCTCTATAACCCGGTACTGGCCGGCGCGCAGATCACCGGTGTACAGGTGATGACCGAGCAGGCGCTGCAGGTCGAGGGACAAAGTGCTGCCATCGAAGGCATTGCACACAGCCAGGCGCAGGTCGAGGTTCGGCAGAACGGTGCGCTGATCCACTCTACAGTGGTTCCCGCGGGGCCGTTTTCCCTGAACAACGTGCGTCGGCTCAACAGTCGCTCCGACGTTGAAGTCACGGTCAAGGAAGCTGATGGCAGCGAGCGACGCTTCACCGTCCCCGCCGCCATGCTCGGCATCGGCCTGTCGGCACCTGGCTATTCGCTGGCGGCTGGCCAAGTGCGCAGTATCGGCGATGCACAGGACAGCGCCCCCTGGGTGATCAGTGGTGGCTGGAGCGGCGCACTCAATCCACAGGCACTGCTCAGCGCAGGCCTGACAGGCGCCGCCGATTATCGCGCGGCGGGCGCAAGCCTGGGTTTGTTGCCTTGGCCCGACACGCAGGCTCAAGCCACCCTTCAAGGCGCTCAAGCCAGTCGCAACGAACACACTCGAGGGCTTCAGGCCGACCTGACCCTGTCGCAACGCTTGAACGAACAATGGTCGCTTAATGCGGGAAGCTCGTACCGAACCTTTGGCTATCGTGAGCTCGAGGACGCGGTTTTCGACGCCAAATCAGACAGCAGCAAATCCCGTTACCGCGACCAACAAAGCGCAGCAGTGTCATGGTCGCACCCTTGGTTAGGCGCATTCAGCAGCGGCATGAGCCGTTCAACCGCCTTCGACGGCCAAAGCAGCAGCCGTGCCCTCGCGTCCTGGGGCACCAGCATTGGCAACGTATCGGTCTCGGCAACCGCCGAATGGCAAGTCAGTGGTACGAATCGTAGCGACGACAGCCTTTACCTGAATGTCAGCATTCCGTTGGGCGAAAGCCGCCGGGCTCGAACCTGGGTGCGCAGTTCCGGTGGCGAATATCGCAGTGGTGTGGGCTTGAGTGAGCAAATCAACGATCAACTGAGTTACAGGGTCGGCGTCGAACACGACACACGCGACAAGCAGGTCCAGTCCTCCGCCGGTGTTTCGCTGCTGCCGCGCTACAGCCAGTTGGACCTGAACTACACCCGCTCCGATGCCGAACGCTCCAGCTATCAGGCCAGCGCCCGTGGTGCTGCTGTGCTGCACAGCGGCGGCCTGACGCTGTCGCCGTATCCCGTGCGCGACACCTTCGCGTTGCTATCGGTGGGCGACATGGGCGCTATCAAAGTCTCGACGCCCAGCGGTCCGGTCTGGACCGACTGGCAAGGCCAGGCGGTGGTCTCCCAGGTTGCCGCTTACGGCCGTAGCCCCGTGGAAGTCGACACCCGTTCGCTGCCGCGCAACGCCGATATCAACAACGGCTTGGCGGTGATTTCTGCCGGTCGCGGTGCCGTCGACAAGATCGAGTTCGGAATCACGATGACCCGCAGGGCCTTGCTTAAGGTCACCACCGGTAACGGCGTGCCACTGCCCCGTGGCGCGACCGTGAATACCGAGGATGGCGAGTTCGTCACCCTGGTGCAGGACGGCGGCCTGGTGTTTCTGCCCAACGTCCTCGATCCCCGTGCGCTGTGGATAACCGCGCCGGGGCTGGACCGCTGCGAACTTCGTTTCGAACTGCCGGCCAGGGCCGACACCGAGGCGTACTACGAGACTACCGCCGCCAAGTGCCGAGCCCTCTGAGGATGATTTCATGAACCTGTCCCGTTATTTGCTGCTGACCCTCGCGCCCCTGCCGCTGAGTGGATTCATGCCATTCGCCTGGGCGCTCGCCGACGATTGTCAGTTCAACCTGAGTCAACCGGTGCTCGATTACGGGCTGATGAACCGGGCGATTCGCCCTGATACGACACCCATGCGCACCTTGGGCGAGCGCCGTCTGAGCCTGAACCTGAGTTGTTCACAGCCCGTCGACATGAGCCTGTTCTACCGAGCCATGGCCGCCACCGCCGAGCGCTTTCGCTTTACCGAGCACGGCAGCTATGAAATGCGTATTCGCGATGCCGTACTCGATAGTCAATCGGTAGATCTGGGGTTGCTTGCCAGTGTCGGCCAGGCCCCCGCAGAAATCGCTTCGAGCCTGATCTGGAAACCGGAGCACGGGGTCGTTCCGGTAAGGGCCGGCGTCCCTCTGCAAGGGCGAAATTTTTCGGCGCAGCTTGAACTGACGGCCTGGGCTCAGGAGCAAGCAATGCAAGTACGTGACGCGGTCGTCTGGGAGACCACCGGCTTGTTCGATGCAGTCGCTGCGGGCCGCACCCGGGAAACCACCCTGCGAGCCAACTTCGCTCCCGCCGCCTGCGTACCCGTGCTGTCCAATGCTGGCCTGGTGGACTTCGGCACACTGTCCAGGAACGACCTGAACACCGACAAGAGCACCCGACTACCGCCCAAGACCCTGACGTTACGGGTCGGCTGCGATGCGCCGACCCATTTTGCCCTGCGCATGCAGGACAACCGCGACGGCACGGCGACGGTCAACAGCGAGATTTACTACGGCCTGAATGTCGATAACCGCAAGAACAAGATTGGCCTGTATTCGCTGAATTTCGACCCGGCCGAAGCGACTGCCGACAGCTTCGCCCGCCTGTATCGAACCGACTCCACCACCAGCGGCGCGGCCTGGAGTACGGCCAATTCGAGCCCGATTCCGATCGGCAGCAACAGCTACCTGGGCTTTACCGACAGCGCCGGCAGCACCGCGGGCCCGATCGCGATCCAGAACCTCAGCGCCACTGTGACTGTCGAGGCCGTCATCGCCCCCACCAGGAGTCTGGACCTGAGCACTGCCATCGACCTCGACGGCTCGGGGACGATCGAGATTATTTACCTGTAACACCCACCCCATCCTTTCGAACCCGGGGCGCTCTTGAGCACCTTGGGCCAGCAAGGAAAACAACCTGAAAGTGAGTAAACATTGATGAAAAAGTACTTCGCAGCACTCTCGACCACCGCGCTGATCTGCAGCGCGCCTTATGCTCTCGCGGCTTCGAGCACCGACCTGACCGTCAAGGGCACCATCACCCCAGTGGCTTGTACGCCGACCCTGTCCAATGGAGGGGTCATCGACAACGGCAAGATATCGGCCAGAGACCTCGATCCGGTCAGAAGCACCCAATTAAAAACTTATCCTCTTCAACTGACCGTCACCTGTGATGCACCGATTGTGTTTGCACTGAAATCAATCGACAACAAGGCCGGAACAGGATCAACAATTAGCTATTTTGGGTTGGGATTGACAGACGCAGGTGAAAAGCTCGGCTTCGTTTATGTAACTACCAAGTATGCCTCGGCAGATGGACAGGAGGTCCAGCCGATCATGTCGGACGATAGCGGCACCAGTTGGGAACGTGCGAGATACATAGACCCTAGCGTGCTTGTAGCGGTTGGCACTACTGCTGATAACAGCATCCCGATTGCCGTGAAGGACCTCAGCATGGACCTGGAGGTCATCACCTTTATCGCCCGCGCCGACAGCCTGACCTTGACCGACGAAGTCACCATGGACGGCTCCGCGACGTTTGAAATGAAGTACCTGTAAGGCTATGACGCTGAACCGCTCGTTGCGGTAATGCGAGAGAGCAGTTCAGCGTCAATACCCACCACCCGAAAAAGGAATTTATAGGTGAAACATGCACTCACGGCCCTTGCGGCAGCTCTATTGATCAGCCCCTTGACTTGCGCCTTCGCCACGTCGAAGGTGGACTTAAGCGTCAAAGGCCTTATCACTCCGACTGCCTGTACACCAACGCTATCCAGCGCTGGCCTCGTCGATTACGGAAAAATATCCCGGCAGGCTCTGAGCGTCGACAAGCGCACACGACTTCGCGATGAAACGCTAGAACTCAGCATCAATTGCAATGCACCCGCACGTTTCGCACTGCGCATGCGGGATAACCGTGACGGTTCAGCCATCGTCAACAGCGAGATCGATTACGGCCTGAACCTCGACCACAGCCGCAACAAAGTCGGCCTGTATTCGCTGCACTTCGATCCCGCCAGTACCGTGGTGAACACCTGGCCTCAGGTCTACCGAACCGACTCCACCACCGGTGGCCTGGCCTGGAGCACATCGAGAGCCGACACCCTACCGATTGCCGCCAGAAGCTATCTGGGATTCACCGATGTGTCAGGCAGTACCGCAGGCCCGATAGCGATTCAGCACCTGAGCAGTCGGGTGACCCTGCAAACAGTCATCGCGCCAACCTCCACCCTGGATCTGAGTGACGATGTGCTGCTCGACGGTTCGGCGATACTGGAGGTTGTTTACTTATAGCGTGAGCCTAGAGTTTTTCGCTGGTGACCTGTACGTACAGCGAACGCCCGGCACCGAGACCGGCGATGATCGCGCCGAGGCCAATAACCCCGAAGATCCAGCCCAGTGCAGTCCAGCCACCTGTCCAGTCGTGTACCAAACCGACCGCAAAGGGTCCCATTGAGGCCAACGTATAACCGAACCCCTGGGCCATGCTCGACAGGTTGGCCGCCACGTGGGCATCGCGCGAACGCAGCACGATCAAGGTCAGCGCCAGGCTGAACGTACCGCCCTGCCCCAGCCCGAGCAGAATCGCCCAGCCCCACAGCCCTTCGATCGGTGCATAGAGGCAGCCGAACAGACCGCCGAGGGTCAGGAGCATGACGACGACGATCGCCAGCCGCTGATCCTTGCCGCGCGTCGCCAGCCATGGCGCAGCCAGCGAACTGGCCAACTGGATGATCACCGAACCGGACAGCACCAGCCCGGCTTGGGTCGGGGTCAGGCCGCGGCCGATCAGGATCGACGGCAACCAGCCGAAGACGATGTAAGCCAGCGAGGATTGCAGGCCCATGTACAGGGTCACTTGCCAGGCCAGTGGATCACGCAGCAAACCGCGTACCCGATACGCCACATTGTGCGCGCCGTGTTTCTGGCCAACTTGCGGCAACCAGAACATCGCCGCGACCAGCGCCGGGATCACCCAGAAGCCCAGACCGAGCGCCCAGCTTTCGTCGAAATGCTGGCTCAAAGGCACCGTTGCACCAGCCGCCATGGCCGCGCCAAGGCACAGGGCCATGGTGTAAACGCCGGTCATGGTGCCCGCGTGTTTGGCAAAATCACGTTTGACGATGCCCGGTAGCAGCACACCGATTACGCCAATGCTCGCGCCGGCCAGAATGCTGCCGGCAAACAGTCCGATCTCACCGAACGAACTGCGCAGAATGATCCCGCCGGCCAGCGCCAGCAAAATCCCCAGCACCACTCGCTCAGCGCCAAAGCGCCGCGCCAGCAGCGGTGCCAGCGGCGCGAACAGCCCAAGGCAAAGCACCGGCAAGGTGGTCAGCAAACCGGCCTGGGCCGCCGACAGCCCGAGACTTTTCGACACATCGCTGAGCAGCGGCGCCATGCTCGACAGCGCCGGGCGCAGGTTCAGCGCCACCAGAATCAGCCCCAGCAGCAACAACCACGGACGACGTAAAACCGGATGACTTTGCTGGACCTGTTCGTCATCAGCCTCGGCATCGATCAATAGCTCTTCGAGCTCAGTCGCGCGTTTGAGTTGGGTCGTGCTGCTGGTATTCGCCTGCTGGCTGGACATGAGGTTCTCGGTTTCAAGGTTCATTGATCAACTGCCTGGAAATGGCTTTGGCCCGTTCCGGATCGCGCTGCTCGACGGCATCGAGCAGTTCGATATGCAGATCGAACACCTCCTGACGTCTGGGAGTGATGTTGAGGGTCTGGCGCAGTTGCGCGCCGATGATGCTGGAGAAATAGCGATACAACTCGCTCAGCGTCGGGTTATGCGCGGCGTCCACCAAACGCCGGTGGAACACCAGGTCGCAGGCAATGTAGCTATCGAGATCGCCGTGGTAGTGACTGCCGCTGACACCCAGGGCTTCACGCAGTGCGATGAGGTCTTCATCGGTACGACGCAACGCCGCCAGACCGATGGCCTCGACCTCGAGGATGTGCCGGGTTTCCCGGGCCTGTTCGTGGGAACAACGGGACAAGGCTTTCATCGTGTCGAGCGGGTCGACGACCGCCCGCAGGTAACTGCCGTCGCCCTGCCGGATCTCGATCAACCCGGAAAACGCCAACACCCGCATGGCTTCGCGCACGGTGTTGCGGCTGATACCCAGCTCGGTCGCCAGCTCAGGTTCAGTGGGCAGGCGCTGACCGACTGACCAGGCGCCGTTGTTGATGCGCAGGCGCAACTGTTCAAGAGCCTGATCGACCAGAGAACGCTTAACCAGTGGGGATGTGCCTGTCATTGAATTCGCCCTGTCATCCAATCATAGGATGAATTTTCTGACATGTTAGTCAGCTTCGTCCGAGAGGGCAACGGGCTGGGGTTACAAAGTGGAAAAGGAGCGGGCTTTTCGATTATTCAAAATTACCCTTTAAGGGTGATTTTAGGAGCGAGGTCAGGGTTTCTTATGGAAAAGAGCACACCCCTTGTGGAGATTTACCTCCAGGTGACCTGCCGCCCGGACGGTGGTCCGCCAGTAATCTCGGTTTCCTGATCGAAAAAACAAACCCGGCACGAGGCCGGGTTTGTTTTTGCGAGTCAGCCCGGCATCAATGCAGGATCTGGCTCAGGAACAGCTTGGTGCGTTCGTTCTGCGGGTTGTCGAAGAAGTCGTTCGGCGCAGCCTGTTCGACGATTTCGCCCTTGTCCATGAAGATCACGCGGTTGGCCACGGTCCGTGCGAAGCCCATTTCGTGGGTCACGCAGAGCATGGTCATGCCGTCTTCGGCCAGGCCGATCATGGTGTCCAGAACCTCTTTCACCATCTCTGGGTCGAGTGCCGAAGTCGGTTCGTCGAACAGCATGATTTTCGGCTTCATGCACAGCGCGCGCGCAATCGCCACACGCTGTTGCTGACCGCCGGACAATTGCCCCGGGAACTTGTGCGCCTGCTCTGGAATGCGTACGCGTTCCAGGTAATGCATGGCAATTTCTTCAGCCTTGCGCTTGGGCATCTTGCGCACCCACATCGGCGCCAGCGTGCAATTCTGCAGGATGGTCAGGTGCGGGAACAGGTTGAAGTGCTGGAACACCATGCCGACTTCACGGCGAATCGCCTCGATCTGTTTCAGGTCGTTGGTCAGCTCTACGCCATCGACCACGATGCGGCCCTGCTGGTGCTCTTCCAGACGGTTGAGACAGCGAATGGTGGTCGACTTGCCGGAACCCGACGGCCCGCACAGAACGATACGCTCGCCTTGCTTGACGTTCAGGTTGATGTCTTTCAGTACGTGGAACTGGCCGTACCACTTGTTCACGCCCTGCATCTGAATAATGCCTTCAGGGCTCACAGGCTGTTTGATCGCTTCACTCATAAACTACGCTCCTAACGCTTGTGGCCTGTGTCCAGCTTGCGTTCCAAATGCATGGAATAGCGGGACATACCAAAACAGAAAATCCAGAACACCAGGGCTGCAAACACATAGCCTTCGGTAGCCATGCCCAGCCATTTCGGGTCGGCGGCGGCTTGCTTGACGCTGTTGAGCAAGTCGAACAAACCGATGATGATCACCAGGCTCGTGTCCTTGAACAGCGCAATGAAGGTGTTGACGATGCCCGGAATCACCAGCTTCAGGGCTTGCGGCAGAATCACCAGGCCCATGCTGCGCCAGTAACCGAGGCCCATCGCTGCTGCGGCTTCGTACTGACCTTTGGGAATCGCTTGCAGACCACCGCGCACCACTTCGGCCACGTAAGCCGACTGGAACAGGATCACCCCGATCAAGGCCCGCAGCAACTTGTCGAAGTTCATGCCTTCAGGCAGGAACAACGGCAGCATCACCGAGGACATAAACAGCACCGTGATCAACGGCACGCCGCGCCAGAACTCGATGAAGGTCACGCAGACCACGCGAATCGCCGGCATGTTCGAGCGACGGCCCAGCGCCAGCATGATCCCCAGCGGCAACGCACCGACAATACCGACGGTGGCGATCACCAGGGTCAGCATCAGGCCGCCCCATTGACTGGTCGCAACGTTGGTCAGGCCCAGAATGTCACCGTGCAGCAGGATGTAGGCAACAATCGGATAGAGCACCAGAAAGCTCAGCCCGTACACCGCTTTACGCGGGAAGCGCGAGATGAACAACGGCGCCACGCCGACAATCGCCAGCAACACGGTCAGGTCGACGCGCCAGCGCAGTTCGGGCGGGTAATACCCGTACATGAACTGGCCGAAACGCTGTTGAATGAACACCCAGCAAGCGCCTTCCTTGGTGCAATCGGCGCGCGTGGTGCCCACCCAGTTGGCATCCAGAATCGCCCAGTGCAGGATCGGCGGCACTATCAGGTAAATCAGGTAGAACGCGAACAGCGTGAGCAGCGTGTTGATCCAACTGGAAAACATGTGCTCGCGCATCCACGCCAAGATACCGATTCTGGTACCTGGCGGTGGCATGTCAGGTTTGAAAATATGAGTCGTCATGCGCTTTTCCTCACCGCTCGATCAGCGCAATGCGCTTGTTGTACCAGTTCATCAGCAGGGAAATGCTGATACTGATCGCCAGGTACACGCTCATGGTGATGGCAATAACTTCGATGGCCTGCCCGGTCTGGTTCAGCACCGTGCCGGCAAACAACGAAACCATTTCCGGATAACCGATACCGGCGGCCAGCGAGGAGTTCTTCGCCAGGTTCAGGTATTGGCTGGTCAGCGGCGGAATGATTACCCGCAGGGCTTGCGGGATGATGACCTTGCGCAGGGTTGGGCCGTTGCGCAGTCCCAGCGAACGCGCCGCTTCGGTCTGACCATGGCTGACCGAGTTGATCCCGGAGCGCACGATCTCGGCGATGAACGCCGCGGTGTACACCGTCAGGGCCAGGGTCAGGGCCAGCAGTTCCGGAATCAGCACCCAGCCACCGACAAAGTTGAAGCCTTGCAGCTTCGGCATTTCCCAATGCAGTGGCGCACCAAAGATCAGCGCGCACAAGGCTGGAATCAGCAGAAACAGCGCCAGACCGGCCCAGAATTTATGGAACGGTACGCCGGTCGCTTCAAAACGCTTGTTGGCCCAACGGCACATCAGCACGATGGCGACGATTGCCACCACGACGCTGATTACAAACGCCCAGAACCCACCCGCCATCTGTGCAGCCGGCATGTTCAGGCCACGACTGCTGACAAAGAAGGTGTCGGCGAAGTTATGGCTATTGCGTGGCCCTGGCATGGTCAGGAACACCGCAAAGTACCAGAACAGGATTTGCAGCAGCGGCGGAATGTTACGGAAAGTCTCAACGTAAACTGTTGCCAGCTTGTTGATGATCCAGTTCTTCGACAGCCGTGCCACGCCAACGATGAACCCCAGAATCGTCGCCAGGATCACGCCGATAACGGTCACCAACAGGGTATTGAGCAAACCGATGACAAACACCCGGGCATAGCTGTCCGATTCGGTGTAGTCGATCAGGTGTTGCGCGATGCCGAACCCGGCGCTGCGCTCCAGAAAGCTGAAACCGGAGGTAATGCCCCGGTGTTGCAGGTTGGTTTGAGTGTTGTTGAACAGGTACCAACCCATCGAGATCACCGCGACAACCGTGATGATCTGAAACAGCCACGCACGCACTCGCGGATCGCTGAGGCTGAGCCTCTGCTTTGGTGCGCCGATTGAATTTTGCATGAAGTGCCCCAGAAATAATGGTACAGAACATCACCCGGTGGTTGGCCCACCGGGTGATAGAACCATCAGCGCACTGGTGGTGCGTATTGGATACCGCCGTTGGTCCACAGCGCATTCAGGCCACGGTCAATTTCCAGCGGAGTGCTCTTGCCGAGGTTTTTCTCGAAGACTTCACCGTAGTTACCGACCTGGCTGACGATCTTGACGACCCAGTCCTTCGGCAGTTTCAGGTCCTTGCCGTATTCACCGTCGCCGCCCAGCAGACGGGCGGTGTCCGGGTTCTTGGTCGACTTGGCTTGTTCAACCACGTTTTTCGAAGTGATACCGGCTTCTTCGGCGTTGAGCATCGCGTAGCCAACCCAACGAACGATCGCCAGCCACTCATCGTCACCGTTACGTACGACTGGCCCCAGAGGCTCTTTGGAGATGGTTTCAGGCAGCACCACATAATCTTTAGGCGAAGCCAGTTTGCTGCGCTGTGCATACAACTGGGACTTGTCGGAGGTCAGCACGTCGCAACGACCGGATTCCAGCGACTTGGCGCTTTCATCGGAGGTGTCGAAAGTAATCGGGGTGTACTTCAGGTTGTTGGCACGGAAGTAGTCGGACACGTTCAGCTCGGTGGTGGTACCGGCTTGAATACAGATGGTTGCACCATCCAGTTCCTTGGCACTTTTCACGCCCAGCTTGCTGTTGGCCAGGAAGCCTACGCCGTCGTAATAGGTAATGAAGCCAGGAAACTTCAGGCCCATGCCCGCGTCACGGGAACTGGTCATGGTGGAGTTACGCGACAACATGTCGATTTCGCCGGATTGAAGCGCGGTGAAACGCTCCTTGGCATTCAACTGGCTGAATTTGACCTTGGTCGCGTCGCCGAATACGGCAGCGGCAACGGCGCGGCAGTAATCAGCATCGATACCGACGATCTTGCCGGTGGAGTCCGGAACCGAAAAACCTGGCAAACCGTCGCTCACGCCACATTGCACAAAGCCTTTCTTCTGTACCGCATCCAGGGTTGCACCCGCCTGAGCGAACCCACTGACACCGAGTACTGCGGCCGCAGTCACGACTGCCAGGGTGGATTTCAACATCTTCATTCAAACCTCCAGTTTTGCTCTTGTTGTGTCGGAGCTTGAGTCCTGCCGCACCCTTATGAGGCGCTGTTGACCCGTGTTGGCCTTTCTTTGGGTCAAGCGGCGTAAGACATTAGCTATGAGTCTAGTAGGAGATAATCCACATAATGGAAAACTCACGTCTCACCAATCGGCCGAACGGGCTATAGCCCTTTTACGTTCGCGAAGCCCGTAACGGCCACTGGCGAACATCCATCACCGGATTCTTGCTATCCCACAGCCGACAGTGACTGATAGTGTTACCGCCGTGGCTGAGAACAATCACTTCGCTTTTCCCATAGCAAGGCCCGTACCACAGTTGCGGCTAAAGCGTTTCAGCCACGGGTCAATAGAAAAACTTATATATTTGCGACATTTTATTCACCAATCAGCCTGGTGCGCCCCATCTTCTTGCACTGCATGGGAGTCCGCGCACCACAATGGAGCAAGCATGACCGAGCCCTTGATTCTTCAGCCCAGCAAGCCTGTTGACGCCTGCGTTATATGGCTGCACGGCCTGGGCGCCGATCGTTACGATTTCTTGCCGGTGGCCGAAGCCCTGCAGGAAAGCCTGTTAACCACCCGCTTCGTTCTGCCCCAGGCGCCGACCCGCGCAGTGACCATTAACGGTGGTTACGAGATGCCAAGCTGGTACGACATCAAGGCCATGAAACCCGCGCGGAGCATCAGTCACGAAGAGCTGGAGGTGTCAGCCCAAACCGTCATAACGCTGATCGAAGAGCAGCGAGCCAGCGGAATAGACGCCTCGCGGATATTTCTTGCAGGGTTTTCCCAGGGCGGCGCCGTGGTGCTGCACAGCGCTTTCCTGAAATGGCAGGGACCGCTGGGTGGCGTACTTGCCCTCTCCACCTATGCGCCGACGTTCAGCGATGAGCTGCAACTTTCTGCCAGCCAACAGCGGATTCCAGTGCTGTGCCTGCATGGCCAGTACGATGATGTCGTGCAGAACGCCATGGGACGCAGTGCGTACGAGCACTTGAAGACGCGAGGTGTCACCGCGACATGGCAGGAATACCCAATGGGTCACGAAGTGTTACCCGAAGAAATTCGTGATATTGGCGTCTGGCTCGCGGACCGCTTGCGCTAATACGGAAACTTCCTGTAGCTGTATGAGCAACACACTACGCCGCGCCCGTTTCTTGCATTACACTGGCCGGCGTACATTCCTTAACCAATTGATGAGATGACCGTGCTCAAAGCACTCAAGAAAATGTTCGGTAAAAGCGAGGCTGAGCAGCTCGCGCCCAGCTCCAGCGCACCTTCCCACACACCCAGCAACCGCACCGACGGTCATCAGCCTGGCCGGACCGCAGCTGTCGCGGCACCGAAACAAAAGCCTGTGAACACTCCGGCCAGCGAGTCTGTTGCCGAACCTGTTACACAGCAACCGCGCAGCGAGACGCCAAAACCTGCGCAACCGCGCCGCGAACGCGCGCCGAAACCGCCCGTAGTCGCCTGGAAACTCGAAGACTTCGTCGTCGAACCCCAGGAAGGCAAAACCCGTTTCCATGATTTCAAACTGGCCCCGGAACTGATGCACGCCATCCAGGACCTGGGTTTCCCGTACTGCACGCCGATCCAGGCGCAGGTATTGGGTTTCACCCTGGCCGGCAAAGACGCCATCGGTCGCGCCCAGACCGGCACCGGCAAAACCGCCGCATTCCTGATCTCGATCATCACCCAGCTGCTGCAAACCCCGCCGCCGAAAGAGCGCTACATGGGCGAGCCGCGGGCGCTGATCATTGCACCGACCCGTGAACTGGTGGTGCAGATCGCCAAGGACGCGGCCGACCTGACCAAGTACACCGGTCTCAACGTCATGACCTTCGTTGGCGGCATGGACTTCGACAAGCAACTCAAGCACCTCGAAGCCCGCCACTGCGACATCCTCGTGGCCACTCCGGGCCGCCTGCTGGACTTCAACCAGCGCGGTGATGTGCACCTGGACATGATCGAAGTGATGGTGCTCGACGAAGCCGACCGGATGCTCGACATGGGTTTCATCCCACAAGTGCGTCAGATCATTCGCCAGACCCCACCGAAAAGCGAACGTCAGACCCTGCTGTTCTCCGCCACCTTCACCGAAGACGTGATGAACCTGGCCAAGCAATGGACCACCGACCCGTCCATCGTTGAAATCGAATCCGAGAACGTTGCCAGCGAAAACGTCGAACAGCACATCTACGCCGTTGCCGGCGCCGATAAATACAAACTGCTCTACAACCTGATCACCGACAACGGCTGGGAACGGGTGATGGTCTTCGCCAACCGCAAGGACGAAGTGCGGCGCATCGAAGAACGCCTGGTACGTGACGGCGTCAACGCGGCCCAACTGTCGGGTGACGTTCCGCAGCACAAGCGCATCAAGACCCTGGAAGGATTCCGCGAAGGCAAGATCCGCGTACTGGTGGCCACCGATGTCGCCGGTCGCGGGATTCACATCGACGGCATCAGCCACGTGATCAACTTCACCCTGCCGGAAGTCCCGGACGACTACGTCCACCGCATTGGTCGTACCGGTCGAGCGGGTGCCGATGGCGTGTCCATCAGCTTTGCCGGTGAGGATGACTCCTACCAGCTACCGTCCATCGAGGCGTTGCTGGGTCGCAAGATCAGTTGCGAAACCCCACCGACGCATCTGTTGCGAGTGGTTGAACGCAAACGCCCTTAAGCACGCGTAGCAACGACAAAGCGCAGCCGGAAACGGACTGCGCTTTTTTTACGCCTGGATATTGCCAAGCGGAACAATAAGTCCATAACGGACAAATCAGTTTACTTCCAGCGATCAGCCGCCGCGTGATCGCTGTCGCGCCCTTCCACCCAACGCGGGCCGTCGCTGGTGTTTTCCTTCTTCCAGAACGGTGCACGAGTTTTCAGGTAGTCCATGACAAAGGCGCAGGCGTCGAATGCCGCCTGGCGATGGGCACTCGCCGCGCCGACAAAGACGATCGGTTCGCCCGGTTCCAATGCGCCGATGCGATGCAGCACTTCCAGTTTGAGCAACGGCCAGCGTTGCTCGGCCTCGACGACAATCTTGCCGAGGGCCTTTTCGGTCATGCCCGGGTAGTGTTCAAGAAACATCCCGGCGACATCGAGCCCGTCGTTGAAGTCGCGGACATAACCGACAAAACTCACCACCGCACCGACACCGACATTCGCCGCGTGCATCGCATTGACTTCAGCGCCGGGGTCGAACGCCGTGGACTGCACGCGAATCGCCATGGATCAGCCTCCGGTAACGGTGGGGAAAAACGCCACTTCATCGCCGTCGACGAGCGGTTCGTCGAGCTGGCACAAGTCTTCATTGCGCGCGCACATCAGATTCTGCTCGCTCAGCACCTCGGCGCCCTCGCGTTGCGCCAACAGCAAACGCACATCGCCGACCGTGGCGAAATCGCCTTCGACACTCAACGAATCAACGCCCAGCGCCTCGCGGTAACGGGCAAAAAACTTCACCGTCAATTTCATTGATCAGCCACCTGATAATGCCCGCTCTTACCGCCGAGTTTCTCCAGCAGGCGCACGGTTTCGATCACCATGCCACGGTCCACGGCCTTGCACATGTCGTAGATCGTCAGCGCGGCAACACTGGCCGCGGTCAGTGCTTCCATTTCCACCCCGGTCTGCCCGGACAGTTTGCAGCGGGCGACGATGCGCACCGCATCGAGGCCTTCGGCACTCAGTTCGACCTTGACGCTGGTGAGCATCAACGGATGGCACAGCGGGATCAAATCAGAGGTTTTCTTCGCCGCCTGAATGCCGGCAATGCGCGCCACGGCAAACACGTCACCTTTGGGGTGACCGCCGCTGACAATCATCTGCAGGGTTTCAGGGAGCATACGCACAAGCGCTTCGGCCGTGGCTTCACGGAACGTCACGGCTTTGTCGGTGACGTCGACCATATTGGCGCGACCTTGGGAATCGAGATGAGTCAGCACAGCCTTACTCCTGATCAGGAGCACCGATTGTAAACCCGCGGGTCAGAAAAAAGCAGCTTTAAGCGGCAAGCTACAAGCTACAAGCGGCAAGAGAGAAGTACTCCGTCCGCCTGTAACTTGCCGCTTACAGCTTAAATCTTGCAGCTGCTCTTAAAGATGAGATTCGGCGTATTCGGCCAGAATCGAACGTGGCACCCCTTGCAGGGTGATGTGTACACCGTTGGGGAAGTCCTTGAAGCGTTCAGTCAGGTAGGTCAGCCCGGAGCTGGTCGCGGACAGGTAAGGGGTGTCGATCTGCGCCAGGTTGCCCAGGCACACCACTTTGGAACCGGCGCCGGCACGGGTGATGATGGTTTTCATCTGGTGCGGCGTGAGGTTCTGGCATTCGTCGATCAGGATCAGGCTCTGCTGGAAGCTGCGGCCCCGAATGTAGTTGAGGGATTTGAACTGCAACGGCACTTTGCTGAGGATGTAGTCGACGCTGCCATGGGTGCTTTCATCATCCATGTGCAAGGCTTCGAGGTTATCGGTGATGGCGCCCAGCCAAGGCTCCATTTTTTCTGCTTCGGTGCCCGGCAGGAAACCGATCTCCTGGTCCAGCCCCTGCACGCTACGGGTGGCGATGATGCGCCGGTAGCGTTTGCTGACCATGGTCTGCTCGATGGCCGCAGCCAGCGCCAGGATGGTTTTACCCGAACCCGCAGCACCCGACAGGTTGACCAGGTGAATGTCCGGGTCGAGCAAGGCGTACAGCGCCAGGCTCTGATAGATGTCGCGTGGTTTCAGGCCCCAGGCTTCCTGGTGCAACAGGGGTTCCTGATGCAGGTCGAGGATCAGCAGCTTATCGACCTGGATTTCCTTGATCCAGCCGACAAAGCCCTGTTCGTCGATGATGAACTCGTTGATATGCACGGCCGGCAGGTTGTCGATCAGTTGCACCTGGTGCCAGGTGCGGCCATGGTCCTGACGGGTTTCGACCTTGCTCACACGGTCCCAGAACGAGCCCGTCATGTTGTGATAGCCGTTGGGCAGCAACGACACGTCGTCAACCAACTGGTCAGTGCTGTAGTCCTCGGCCGCAATCCCGCAGGCCCGGGCCTTGAGGCGCATGTTGATGTCTTTGGTCACCAGCACCACACGCAGATCCTTGTCACGCGCGTGCAGGTCGATCAACTGGTTGATGATGATGTTGTCGTTCAGGTGTTCGGGCAGAACGATGTTCGGCTCGGTACGCTTGCTCATCAGAATCGACAGCAAACCCTTGGGCCCGCTTTTTCCGCGCTGGATCGGTACACCCTGTTCAACGTCTTCGGGAGAGGCGTCGCCCAGTGTGTTGTCGATCAGCCGAATGGCCTGACGACATTCGGCCGCAACGCTGTGATGGCCACTCTTGAGCTTGTCCAGCTCTTCAAGGACGGTCATCGGGATGGCAACGTGGTGTTCTTCGAAGTTCAGGAGCGCGTTTGGATCGTGGATCAATACGTTGGTATCGAGTACATAAAGGATTGGCAGGTTGGAGGGGCTACGTCCGTGATCATCCATACTCGGTCACCTTTGTGGGAGCCAGTCGACGCAATACCATGACAGTGCTGCGCCTCGAAGTGGCCACCGAATTCACCTGTCGTACTCAAATGAACTGCACGACTGAAGTGAACTGCACACACGGGGTCTTGGAAGACGCCACCTGTGTTGCAGGTTTCGGCGGTCTGTCTTCGTAATACTCCAAAACCCATGACAGAAAAAAGCACTTTGACGCTTTTTTGAAGTTTATTTTTCAGAGTGACGAAAAGCCCTTGGCGCGCCGCGCCTGCACCGTTAAAGTCGGAAGTCCGTCTGTATCGAAATTCCTCCTGAAATTCCCCCTGTCCCACTGTTTACTGGGTTCCGCGTTTCAGCGAAAAGCCTCCTGACAATCTTCCCAGCCGATACCGCTTTGCGCAGTGTGCGTCAACAGCCAGGGCATTGCCGTTTTCACCACGTCCTGTTTGACGTTGAAATTGATCACCCCGTGGCGCCACAACAGCATCAATGTCAGCACCCGCTGCGCGCTCTGCTCAGCCGTGAGCTGACGACTGCCGTCCGCAGGATCGATGTCCCACAGCGCAACCTGCAACCCCTGAGCCTTGAAGAAACCCTGCGCATCGGCGCGACGCTGGCCATTCGGCGGGCGGAACAACGGCACGAAGTTTTCCGGAAGTTTGCTCTTCACCAGTTCGACGCTGCGAGTCACTGAATACTGCCAATCCTGCCAATGGCTGTGGGAGCGGAATTCCCAGCCCTGCACGCCGATGCATTGCTTTGAGTACAACGTTTGCAGCTCGGCCACCGAATGCTGTGCCAAGCGGTTCTGGATATCGCTGCCCAGTACAAAGAAGGTCCCGCTCAGGTTCGCCTTGCGCAGGTACTCGGCCAGCCACGCGGTGTTGTCCGGCGCGAGGTTGGCGGCGCTGTCGAAACTCAGCACAAACAGCCGATCGTTGAGCTCATCGCCGTTACGCTCGTAGTCGCCGAACAGTTCGACTTCGCTGCTGGTCTGCGGAAACAGCGCGGCCTTGCGCAATTGCTCGTCCAGATAGCGCTCGTGAAAATGCCGGCTCGGCTCGGCCCAGCGGGCGTAATAGGAGTCTTCGCCGAGTTCGAACTTGGCGGCCTGCTCGCGCAGGGTGTCCATGTCTTCGACCAGAAAACAGAACGACGCATCCTGATCGCAGCTGCGCTGGGCAAAATTATAGTTGGCCAGCAAGCGCTGCCACATGCGTGCGCGCAGCGTGTTGATCGACTCGAGGTTGATCATGCGCAACCCCAGGCGCTGCTTTAAAGCAGCTTCATCCAGCGACTCACTGGCGAGCAAGGCCCGGGCGAAGGTGAGGATTTCCGCGCGTGAAGCGACATCGAACAGGGTCGGGTTGCCCAGTTGCTCTGGCCAGGTGCTGCGGTCCAGGGTGGCGAGGTCGTTGGGCGCGGCATAGGCACTTATGCTGAACAACCAGGCACAAAACAGTAAAGCGATACGCAAAGGGATGTCTCCATAACAAAACCCGCGCGGCACTATAGCTGATCTCGTCTACATGATCGTTCCCACGCGGGAGCGTGGGAACGATCAAACGCCGAACCGTCCAGCACCTATCGCCTCCATAGCTGGAGTCAAAGGGGACAACCCCCTAGAATCCCCGCACGATTAAAGGAGACGACTTCATGCTGATGGTGATTTCCCCCGCCAAGACCCTCGATTACGAAACACCGCCGGCCACCCAGCGTTTCACTCAACCGCAATACCTGGACCATTCCCAGGAGCTGATCCTGCAACTGCGCGAGCTGAGCCCGGCACAGATCAGCGAGTTGATGCACGTTTCCGACAAGATCGGCGGCCTCAACGCTGCACGCTTCGGCAGCTGGACCCCGGCGTTCACGCCAGCCAACGCCAAGCAGGCGCTGCTGGCGTTCAAGGGTGACGTGTACACCGGCATGAATGCCCAGACCTTCAGCGAAGCCGATTTCGATTACGCCCAACAACACTTGCGCATGCTCTCGGGCCTCTACGGCCTGCTGCGCCCGCTGGACCTGATGCAGCCGTATCGGCTGGAGATGGGCACCAAACTGGCCAATGCCCGCGGCAAGGATTTGTACGCCTTCTGGGACACGCAAATCAGCGAATGGTTGAACGAAGCCCTGGCCGGGCAAGGCGATGACGTGCTGCTCAACCTGGCCTCCAACGAGTACTTCTCGGCGGTCAAACGCAGCGCCTTGAACGCCCGGATCATCAACACCGAGTTCAAGGACCTGAAGAACGGCCAGTACAAGATCATCAGCTTCTACGCGAAGAAAGCCCGCGGGATGATGAGCCGTTTCGTGATCCAGGAACGCATCAACGACCCGGCTGCGCTCAAGCAATTTGACGTGCAGGGTTACCGCTACAGCGCCGAACAGTCGAAACCCGACAACCTGGTTTTCCTGCGCGACCACGCCCCCGAATAACGCATCACAATGGCGCACGGTATTGATCAATGTGCGTGCGCCGAAACGTGGTTTCCCCTACATCTCCCCCGCCCAATTCGTCATTATCTTGGCGACAAAAACACATCCTTTCCATTTATGAAATTTCTTTCACTCGACAAGCGTGAATTTTTTCAGTAGTGGCACGCATTTTTTTCAAGCGTAGTGGCAAAAAACCATTCACGCTAATTAACTCCCCATAAATAAAGGCCGAAACGGTAAGTGCTATCAATATGAGAGCAGTGCCATCTTTTGCAATATTTCAGGAAATTTCAAAAATCGGGATAAGCCGCCATGAACTATCTGAAAATACACCGCTCATACCACCGGTAACGATTATCTCTGAGCGTGTACGAGATAACTTACACAGAGTGTCGACCCTATCGCCAAGTTGTCATGTTCAACTTGGCTTTCAGGCCACTTATTAGGAATAACAGGAGATAACGCACCATTACTATCCCCTACAAGGCAAAGGCTGCCCCCCCTGTAAACGTGCTCATCTGAGCACCTGAGCGCTTGATATTGCTGGCTTTATACCGACTTTCAAGTACCTCCAGCCTTTTGCACCACGGTATTCAAAAGAAATGCCGGCCGCAGTTCAGGGCACGCCTTTACCCTCAGGCCAAGTTTCGCACACCTTGAGTGCACTTATTTAGACACTCGGAATTGAGCATGCCTGCACACGGTATTGTGGCGCCTGCCATCCACACTTCCGAGTGCACTTCGACCGCTGAACACTATTAACTTCGCGCCTTTAACGGCGTGATAAATACAGAGGTAATTGCGATGCGCATCAGCATATTTGGTTTAGGTTACGTCGGCGCAGTCTGTGCCGGTTGCCTGTCTGCACGAGGCCACGAAGTGGTTGGCGTGGACATTTCCAAAGACAAGATCGACCTGATCAATGCCGGTAAATCTCCGATCGTTGAACCGGGTCTGGGCGAGCTGCTGACCCAGGGCATTCAGACCGGTCGTCTGCGCGGCACTACCCACTTCGCAGAAGCCATCCGTGACACCGACCTGTCGATGATCTGCGTCGGTACGCCGAGCAAGAAGAACGGCGATCTGGAACTCAACTACATCGAATCGGTGTGCCGCGAGATCGGCTTTGTCCTGCGTGACAAAACCACCCGCCACACCATCGTGGTACGCAGCACCGTGTTACCGGGCACCGTGAAGAACGTGGTGATCCCGATCCTCGAAGACTGCTCGGGCAAAAAGGCCGGCGTCGACTTCGGCGTTGCGGTGAACCCCGAGTTCCTGCGTGAAAGCACCGCGATCAAGGACTACGACCTGCCACCGATGACGGTCATCGGCGAGTTCGACAAAGCCAGCGGTGACGTTCTGCAATCGCTGTACGAAGAGCTCGACGCGCCGATCATCCGCAAGGACATCGAAGTCGCCGAGATGATCAAGTACACCTGCAACGTCTGGCACGCCACCAAAGTGACCTTCGCCAACGAGATCGGCAACATCGCCAAAGCGGTCGGCGTCGATGGTCGCGAAGTAATGGAAGTGGTCTGCCAGGACAAGACCCTCAACCTGTCCCAGTACTACATGCGCCCGGGCTTCGCATTTGGTGGCTCGTGCCTGCCGAAGGACGTGCGCGCCCTGACCTACCGCGCCAGCTCCCTGGACATCGAAGCGCCACTGCTCAATTCGCTGATGCGCAGTAACGAATCTCAGGTGCAGAACGCCTTCGACATCGTTTCCAGTCACGACAAACGCAAAGTCGCCCTGCTCGGCCTGAGCTTCAAGGCCGGCACCGATGACCTGCGCGAAAGCCCGCTGGTGGAGCTGGCGGAAATGCTGATCGGCAAGGGTTACGACCTGAGCATCTACGACAGCAACGTCGAATACGCCCGCGTCCACGGTGCGAACAAGGATTACATCGAGTCGAAGATTCCTCACGTCTCGTCCTTGCTCAACGCCGACTTCGACTCGGTGATCGACAACTCCGACGTGATCATCCTCGGCAACCGCGACGAAAAGTTCCGCGCCCTGGCCGAGACCGCGCCGCACGGCAAGCAAGTGGTCGACCTGGTCGGCTTCATGTCCAAAGCCACCAGCGTCAGTGGCCGCACCGAAGGGATCTGCTGGTAACCGCCGTTCCCGTAGGCGCTGGCTCTGCCAGCGCCTACGACTGCTCATCGCCGAAACACAATGGATGCAGATTATGCACAGGCTAAAGCACCGCCTACTTCAGGCTGCCGGTTGGCTGTTTTACCTCAGTTTACTGATGGGCATCGCCATGGCGCTGCCTGTGAGCACCTTCGACTCGCAGTCCAGGGACTTCATTTTCCTGATTGGCGCCGTCGGTATCTGGCGCTATTCGATGGGTGCCACGCACTTTCTGCGCGGCATGCTGTTTCTCTACGTGGTCTACCCGCACCTGCGGCGCAAAGTGCGCAAGCTCGGCAAGGCGGCGGACCCGTCCCACGTCTTTTTGATGGTCACCAGTTTTCGTATCGACGCGCTGACCACCGCGCAGGTCTACAGCTCGGTGATTCGCGAGGCCATCGAGTGCGAGCTCCCGACCACCGTGGTCTGCTCGATCGTGGAAATGTCCGATGAGCTGCTGGTGAAAAGCCTCTGGGCCAAAATGAACCCGCCGGACCGGGTCAAGCTCGACTTCGTGCGCATCCCCGGCACCGGCAAACGCGATGGCCTGGCCTTCGGTTTCCGCGCCATCTCACGCCACCTGCCGGACGACCGCGCGGTCGTGGCGGTGATCGATGGCGACACCGTGCTCGCCGAAGGCGTGGTGCGCAAAACCGTGCCGTGGTTCCAGCTGTTCGGCAATGTCGGCGGCCTGACCACCAACGAATTTTGCGAAGTGCGCGGCGGCTACATCATGAGCGAATGGCACAAGCTGCGCTTCGCCCAGCGCCACA
Source organism: Pseudomonas sp. H3(2019) (assembly GCF_007713465.1). Lineage (GTDB taxonomy): Bacteria > Pseudomonadota > Gammaproteobacteria > Pseudomonadales > Pseudomonadaceae > Aquipseudomonas. The sequence goes on from NZ_VMSG01000021.1 coordinate 90,844, forward strand.
TCAACATGTGCTCGATGGCCCTGTCCAAGCGCGTGCTGACCATGACCGGACGCATGTCGGTGTTTCGCGCCTCCGTGGTCACCAATCCGGACTTTATCGCCGACGTCGAAAGTGACTCGCTGCAACACTGGCGCCTGGGCCGTTTCAAGTTTCTCACCGGTGACGACAAGTCCAGCTGGTTCAGCCTGATGCGCCTGGGTTACGACACCTTCTACGTGCCGGACGCGGCGATCAACACCGTTGAACACCCGCCGGAAAAGAGCTTCATCAAGGCCAGCCGCAAGCTGATGTTTCGCTGGTACGGCAACAACCTGCGGCAGAACTCCCGGGCACTGGGCCTGGGGATGAAACGCCTGGGCCTGTTCACCTCGGTGGTGCTGTTCGACCAACGCGTGTCGATGTGGACCTCGCTGCTGGGCCTGACCGTGGCACTGATCGCCAGCTTCAAATACGGCACCGCGTTCATCCTCGTGTACCTGCTGTGGATCGGCATCACCCGCCTGATCCTGACCCTGTTGCTCTCCTGTTCGGGACACAAGATCGGCCCGGCCTACCCGGCGATTCTTTATTACAACCAGATCGTTGGCGCGCTGGTGAAGATCTACGTGTTCTTCCGCCTCGACCAACAGTCCTGGACCCGTCAGGACACCAAATTGACCCGTGATCTGGAAAGCGCACAGCGTTTGTTCAACACCTGGTCGTCTCGGACCATGACCTTCTCCGCCGGCAGCATCTTCGTCGCCGTGCTGCTGTTGATGGTCTGACCTGCCTTGCCTGAATTAACGAGGAAATACCCCCTATGAATACCGCCGCGAACATCAACGTAGTGCATGAATCCGAAGCCCAACGCCAACACGCCCGCGTGAAAATCCCGGCCAAGCTGCGCTTCCTCGGACCCGACCGTACGCCCGTGGACGCACGGATCATCGATCTGTCCGCCGGTGGCCTGAGCTTCAATGCCGGGCAGATACCGCTCAAGGTCGGCGACGTGCACAAGGGCCGCCTGCAATTCCTGATCGACAACCTCGGCCTGGCCATGGACGTCGAAATACAGATTCGCTCGTTCGACCGCCAGACCGGCCGCACCGGTTGCCAATTCCAGAACCTCGAACCGCAGGACATCTCGACCCTGCGCCAGCTGATCACGTCGCACCTGTCCGGTGACATCGTGACCATGGGCGACGTGCTGGCGACCCTGCAACGCGACAACTTCACCAAGGCACGCAAGCTCAAGGACAGTGGTCACGGCATGAGCGCTTTCGGGCGCTTGCGGGCAGTGACCTTCAGCCTGGGGATTTTCGTCGTCGGCCTCGCGGCGTTCGGTTTCGTTTTCAAATCGGTGTACGGCATGTACTTCGTCAGCCACGCCCAGGCCGGTCTGGTCAGCGTTTCCGGCATGAACGTCACGATGCCCCGCGACGGCACCGTACAAAGCCTGATCAAGACCGATGGCGTTGCGGCCAAGGGCGCGCCACTGGCGACGTTCAGTACCAGTATGCTCGACGTGCTCAAGGGTCATCTGGACGAAAACCAGTTGCAGCCGGCCAAGGTTGAAGAGCTGTTCGGCAAGCAGATGACTGGCACCCTGACCTCACCCTGCGATTGCACCGTGGCTCAACAAATGGTCGCCGACGGTCAGTACGCCAGCAAAGGCGACGTGATCTTCAAATTGGTGCCACAGGGCAGCCAGGCCAGTGTCGAAGCGCGCTTCTCCTATCGCCAGTTCGCTGATGTGCGTCCGGGGACGAAGGTCAGCTTCCAGATCGCCGGCGAAGACACCAAACGCACCGGCACCATCGTCAGCAGCACCAGCCTGAAAAGCGAAGACCTGTCGTCCGACATCCGCGTGCAGATCAAACCTGACGCGCCGCTGGACAGCACCTTCGCCGGTCGCCCAGTGGAAGTCAGCAGCGACCGCGGCCCCTCCGTGAACTGGCTGATCGACAAAGCCATGGCCGCAGGTCTTTAAGCGGAGGACATGCCTGTGACCACTCCACCCATCCTCAGAACACCGCGCTCCCACATGGGAACACTGTGCGCAGTCGCCCTTGCGGTGAGCCTGGCCGGTTGCGCCGGCCTGCCCGACCAGCGCCTGGCCAATGAAGCCCTGAAGCGTGGCGACACCGCGCTCGCGCAGCAGAACTACAAACAACTGGCTCTCTTGGGTTACAGCGAAGCACAGGTCGGTCTGGCCGATATTCAGGTGGAAAGCCGCGACCCGGCGCAGCTCAAAGCCGCCGAAGCGACCTACCGTGCCGCCGCCGATACCTCGCCGCGAGCGCAAGCGCGCCTGGGCCGTCTGCTGGTGGCCAAACCGGGTTCGACCGAAGCCGAGCAACACGAGGCTGAAGGTCTGTTGAAGAAAGCCTTTGCCAATCACGAGGGCGGCACGCTGATTCCGTTGGCCATGCTGTACCTGCAATATCCCCACAGTTTCCCGAACATCAACGCCCAGCAGCAGATCAGCCAATGGCGCGCCGCCCGTTACCCGGAAGCCGGCCTGGCCCAGGTGCTGCTGTACCGCACGCAAGGCACTTACGACCAGCACCTGGACGACGTCGAGCGCATCTGCAAAGCGGCGCTGAACACTACCGACATCTGCTATGTCGAGCTGGCCACGGTCTATCAGAAACGTGCCCAACCGGATCAACAGGCGCAACTGCTCAAGCAACTGCAAACCGGCTACAGCCTCGGCAAAGTCTCTGCCCAGCGGATGGACAGCGTGGCCCGCGTACTCGGCGATGCCAGCCTGGGCAAACCGGACGAAAAAACCGCGCAAGCCATGCTCGAGCAGATCGCCCCCGGCTACCCGGCGTCCTGGGTCAGCCTGGCGCAGTTGCTCTACGACTTCCCCGAGCTGGGTGACGTCGCCAAGATGATGGAATACCTCGAAAACGGCCGCGCCGCCGATCAGCCACGCGCCGAACTGTTGCTGGGCAAGCTCTACTACGAAGGCAAATGGGTGCCGGCCGACGCCAAGGTCGCCGAACAACACTTCCAGAAAGCCGTGGGCAAGGAAGTCGCCGCCGATTACTACCTCGGCCAGATCTACCGCCGTGGTTATCTGGGCAAGGTCTATTCACAAAAAGCCCTGGAGCACTTGCTGACCGCGGCGCGCAACGGCCAGAACAGTGCCGACTTCGCCATCGCCCAGTTGTTTTCCCAAGGCAAGGGTACCCAGCCCAACCCGCTCAACGCCTATGTCTTCAGCCAGTTGGCCAAGACACAAAACACCCCGCAAGCCACTGAGCTGGCGCAAACACTCGAAACCCAATTGCCGCCTGCGCAGCTGGCCGAGGCCCAACGCCTGTTGAAACAGGAACAGGCCATGCGTGGCGCCCCGAGCCAAAGCGCACTGCAAGTTGAGGCCCTGCAAGAAAAAGACGGCGAGGAATCCCTATGAAGCTCAATCCATTCGTTCAAGCCGGAATCGGCCTGACCTTCGCCCTGTTGTGGTCCTGCCCGACATTGGCCGCGATGACTGACACCAGGAACTACGGCCTGGAAGTGAAAGTCACCGGCCAGTCCGAAGACGACAGCGACCTCGGCACCAAGTCCGGCGGCGACGTCAACGGTGTGGGCCTGGACCTGCGTCCATGGGTCTACGGTGAAAGCGGCAACTGGAGCGCCTACGCCATGGGCCAGGCCGTGACCGCGACCGACATCATCGAAACCGACACCTTGCAGTCCGATACGCAAGGCGCCCAAAGCAGCGGCAACAACGGCCGCCAGAGCAAGAAAAACTACCTGGCAATGCGTGAGTTCTGGATCGGTTACAGCGGCCTCACACCCTACCCTGGCGAGCAACTGAAGCTCGGTCGCCAACGCCTGCGCAACGACGACGGCCAATGGCGCGACACCAACATCGAAGCGCTGAACTGGACCTTCGACACCACCCTGTTGCGGGCCAACGTCGGCGTCGCCGAACGCTTCAGCGAGTACCGCACCGACCTCACCGAACTGGCGCCCAAGGACAAGGATCGCCTGCACGTCTTTGGTGATATCGCGACCCAATGGACACCCGGTCAATGGGTCGGGCTGCGTGCTCATCACACCCATGATGACGGCAAGCTCGACTTCCCGACACCCGGCGAAGCCCCTGACTCGCTCGCCAAGAAACAAAACGGCGACCTGAGCTGGCTCGGTGTCGAAGCCAACAGCGACGCCTACAGCTTGAAAAACAGAAACACGGTCAACTACTGGGCCAGCCTCACCGGCATGAGCGGCAACCGTGACACCGTCAATCCATTGAACGCTGATGGCAGCCGCCCGATCGATGCCTCGAAAAACGGCGACGTCAGCGGCTGGGCCACCGACCTCGGCGTGCGTCTGCGCCTCGATCCGCAATGGCAAGTCGGCGCGGCCTACGCCCGTGCCAGCGCGGACTACGAGCAAAACGGTTTACAGAGTAACCGCTCGAACTACACCGGTACGCGCTCGCGGGTTCACCGTTTTGGCGAGGCCTTCCGTAGCGACATGAACAACATGCAGAGCGCCACGCTGTTCGGCTCCTGGATGCTGCAGGACGATTACGATGCCAGCCTGGTCTACCACAAGTTCTGGCGCGTCGACGGCAACAAACCGGTCGGCAACAACGGCATCAACGCGGTAGAGAACAACTACGACGACGTCACTGGTGCACTGCTGTCCAGCACCTCGCTGCCACTGGTAGACGGCAAGACCGACCTCGGCCAGGAAGTGGATCTGGTGGTCACCAAGTACTTCAAGCAGGGCCTGTTACCGGCTGGCCTGAGTCAGTCGATCGATGAACCTTCGGCGCTGGTGCGCTTTCGTGGCGGGGTGTTCAAGCCGGGCGATGCCTACGGCAAACAGGTCGACTCGTACATGCACCGTGCGTTCGTCGACGTGATCTGGCGCTTCTGATGCGAGCCGCCAAGGGAGTGCCCCAGATGAACCACCCTGCGCTCAAAGGCTCGCTCAGCCTGCTGGTCGGCGCGATGCTGCTGACAAGCTCAGCGGTGTTCGCCAGCGTTGAACCGGCGGTGCCTGCCCCAAAAGGGCCGCAAGCGACCGTGGCCAAAGGACTGCAACAGGCCAAGACATACACCGTCAGCAGCGCGCCGAGCGCATCACTGAAACTGGCTGCACCGAAACTGCCCGACCTGTCCGGCTACACCGCACAAACCGTCGCGGCGAAGATCGTGCGCAGCAAGGCCGGCAAAGTCAGCATGCGCCGGATGATGCAGGAAGACGCCTTGAAGGACTTCGTCAGTGGCGATAACAAGATGGCTGAATGGGTGGTACGTCAACACGGCATTCCCCAGGCGATCTTCATCGACGACGGCTACGTCAACCTCAAGGACCTGACTCAGAAGCTGCCCAAGCAATACTTCAGCGAGACCTCAGCCGGCGTGTTCCTCGCCAGGCTGCCGATCGTGGTCGGGCAAAAAGGCATCCTCGAAATCGACCAACAGACCCAAGAGTTGCGTCTGTCCGAAGAGGCCGGTTCGTTCATGGTCAACGACGGCCAGCTGTTTGTGCGTGACAGCAAAATCACTGGCTGGCGCGAGAAGGACAATGGCCCGGCGACCTTCCGTTCGCCCAAGGAGTTCCGCCCGTTCCTGCTGGCCTGGGGCGGCACCCAGACCTACATCGTCAACAGCAAGCTGGCCAGTTTCGGTTACTCCAACAGTAAGTCCTACGGGGTGAGTATTTCCCAGTACACGCCGAACATGGCCAAGGTGCTCAAGCGCCCGGAACCGACCGGCTGGATCATCGGTTCCGAGTTCTCGGACATGTGGTACGGCTTCTACTGCTATGAAACCCGCGACTTCGTGGTCAAGGGCAACACCTACCGCGACAACATCGTCTACGGCATCGACCCCCATGACCGTTCCCACGGGCTGATCATCGCCGACAACACGGTGCATGGAACGAAGAAGAAGCACGGCATCATCATTTCCCGCGAAGTGAACGACAGCTTCATCTTCAACAACCGCAGCTACGACAACCATCTCTCGGGGCTGGTGATCGACCGTAACAGCGTCAACAACCTGATCGCCTACAACGAGATCTACCGCAACCACACCGACGGCATCACCCTCTACGAGAGTGCCGACAACCTGCTGTGGGGCAACAAGGTGATCAGCAACCAGCGCCACGGCATCCGCATTCGTAACAGCGTGAACATTCGCCTCTACGAAAACCTCGCCATGAACAACGGCCTGACCGGGGTCTACGGACACATCAAGGACCTCACCGACACCGACCGCGACATCAAGCTCGACCCGTTCGATACCGAGGTGTCGCTGATCGTCGTCGGCGGCGAACTGGCGGCCAATGGCAGCGGACCGCTGTCCATCGACTCGCCATTGAGCGTCGAGTTGTACCGGGTGTCGATGCTCGCCCCGACCAAGTCCAGCGGCATCAGCTTCTCGGGGATCCTTGGCGAACGCCAGGACGAAATCCTCGACCTGCTGGTGCGCCAACAGAAAGCCGTGCTGATCGACCCCGTCGAACGCCAGACCGAAATGCGCGACTGAGGATGACTTTCATGAAAGCCCATTTGATCAAACTGTTCAGCCTCGCCGGTCTGACTGCCGCGATGTTTGCCGCCAGCGATGCGGCGAGTGCAGACGACGCCAAGGCCCCGAGCTTCAGCGCCGAGCCGTGCTGCAACCTGTGCCCGCAAGCGCTCGACGCGAAGAATTACACCACGCGTTATCAGCAAAACTTCACCACCCTGGTGCAAGCCCAAGGCGACTGGTTGTTCCGCACCCAGGAAGACCTGCGCACCGAATTCAACACCACGCCCGAAGGCTATCGCCGGCTCAAGCAACTGCACGACGCGTTCAAGAGCAAAGGTGTTGAACTGGTGGTGGTGTATCAGCCGACCCGTGGTCTGGTGAACCGCAACAAACTCAATCCGCAAGAAAAAGCCGCGTTCGACTACGACAAGGCGCTGAAAAACTACCAGGGCATGCTCGGGCGTTTCGCCGACATGGGTTACGTGGTGCCGGACCTGTCACCGCTGACCAACGAGTCGCTGCCGGACACCCTGCCCGCCCACGATTTCTACTTCCGTGGCGACCAGCACTGGACCCCTTACGGTGCCCAGCGCACGGCGAAAATCGTCGCCGAGAAGGTCAAGCAGCTCCCGGCTTTCGCCGGCATTCCCAAGCGCGAATTCGAGACCAAAAGGTCCGGGCGCATGGGCAAGACCGGCACCCTGCACAACATGGCCGGGCAGCTCTGCGGTACCAGTTACGCGATCCAGTACATGGACCAGTTCACCACCGAGCCTAAAGGCGAAGCGGCGGATGGCGACCTGTTCGGCGATTCCGGCAACCCGCAGATCACCCTGGTCGGCACCAGCCACAGTGGCAAGAACTACAACTTCGCCGGGTTCCTCGAAGAGGCCATTGGCGCCGACATTCTCAACGTCGCCTTCCCCGGCGGCGGTCTGGAAGGTTCGATGCTGCAGTACCTGGGCAGTGACGACTTCCAGAAGAAGCCGCCGAAAATCCTCATCTGGGAGTTCTCGCCGCTCTATCGCCTGGACCAGCAAACCATCTACCGCCAGATGATGGCGCTGCTCGATAACGGCTGCGAAGGCAAAGACGCGCAGATGTCCGGCAGCACCACGCTCAAGCCGGGCAAAAACGAGTTGATGGTCAATAGCAAGAACATGGACCTGCGCAACAGCGACCATCAGGTCGACATCCGCTTCGCCGATCCGTCGGTGAAAACCCTGCAAGCCACCCTCTGGTACATGAACGGCCGTCACGAGGACATCAAGATCGACAAACCCCATACCGCCGACACTGACGGGCGTTTCGCCTTTGAATTGCGCACCGATAAAGACTGGGCCACGCAGAACCTGCTGGCCGTCGAAATCCAGGGCCCGGAAGCGGGTGCCGCGCCACAAAAAGTCGACGCAAAAATCTGCAAACGCAACGTGTTCCCGGGGGCTGAGCAACGTACCGCTCAGGCCGGGCAATGAGGTCAGTCATGCGAAATTCGAAACTGAAAACCCTGCTTGCACCTACGCTTTTGAGCCTGGCGATGTTCGCCGGGGCAACTCAGGCCGCCGCGCCGCTGCGTCCGCCTCAGGGCTATTTCGCGCCTGTGGATAAGTTCAAGACCGACGGCAACAGCGAAGGCTGCGATGCGATGCCGGCGCCGTACACCGGCGCCCTGCAATTTCGCAGCAAATACGAAGGCTCCGACAAGTCCCGGGCGACCCTGAACGTCGCATCGGAAAAAGCCTTTCGCGACACCACCGCCGACATCACCACACTCGAACGCGGCACCAGCAAACGGGTGATGCAGTTCATGCGCGACGGTCGCCCGGAACAGCTGGAGTGCACGCTCAATTGGCTCACCGCCTGGGCCAAGGCCGATGCGTTGATGTCCAGGGACTTCAACCACACCGGCAAGTCGATGCGCAAATGGGCGCTGGGCAGCATGGCTTCGGCCTACATCCGCCTGAAGTTCTCCGACTCTCATCCGCTGGCAACGCATCAGCAGGAAGCCCAAGTGATCGAGGCGTGGTTCAGCAAGATGGCCGATCAGGTGGTCAGCGACTGGGACAACCTGCCGCTCGAGCAAACCAACAACCACTCGTACTGGGCCGCCTGGTCGGTGATGGCAACGTCGGTCGCGACCAACCGCCACGACCTGTTTGACTGGGCCGTGAAGGAATACAAGGTCGGCGCCCATCAGGTCGACGCGCAGGGCTTCTTGCCCAACGAACTCAAGCGCCAGCAACGGGCGCTGGCCTATCACAACTACGCCCTGCCACCACTGGCGATGATCGCCAGTTTTGCGCAGGTCAACGGTGTCGACTTGCGCCAGGAAAACAACGGTGCGCTGAAGCGCCTCGGTGACCGGGTGCTCGCCGGGGTGAAAGACCCGCAAACGTTCGAGCAGAAAAATGGCAAGGAACAGGACATGACCGACCTCAAAGTCGACTCGAAATTCGCCTGGCTCGAACCCTTCTGCACGCTCTACACCTGCCCGGTCGATGTGCTGGAACGCAAGCATGCGATGCAGCCGTTCAAGAGCTTTCGACTGGGTGGGGATTTGACCAAGGTCTACGACCCGAGCCATGAGAAAGGCAACAAGGGTTCATAAACCGAACACAAATCCCCTGTGGGAGCGAGCCTGCTCGCGATTGCGGTCTGACATTCAACATCGATGTCGACTGACACACCCTCATCGCGAGCAGGCTCGCTCCCACAGGGTCAGTGCAAGACGTGAGTTGAGTGATATGCCCCCAGATTTTCACGGGGGGTTTGGGGGGGGCCGTTGGCCCTTGACTGTTGGTTAAACAAGGAGAGATCAGGATGGTGTTTTCATCCAATGTGTTCCTGTTTTTGTTCTTGCCGATCTTTCTCGGCTTGTACTACTTGAGCGGGCAACGCTATCGCAACCTGCTACTGCTGATCGCCAGCTATGTGTTTTATGCCTGGTGGCGCGTGGACTTCCTGGCACTGTTCGCCGGCGTCACGTTGTGGAACTACTGGATCGGCCTGAAAGTCGGTGCCGCCGGCGTGCGGACCCGACCGGCGCAGCGCTGGCTGTTGCTCGGTGTGGCGGTGGACCTGTGCATCCTCGGCTACTTCAAGTACGCCAACTTCGGGGTCGACAACCTCAACGCGATCATGGGCTCCATGGGCCTGTCGCCGTTCATCCTGACCCACGTGCTGTTGCCGATCGGTATCTCGTTCTACATCTTCGAGTCCATCAGCTACATCATCGACGTCTACCGTGGCGATACCCCGGCGACCCGCAACCTGATCGACTTCGCGGCGTTCGTGGCGATCTTCCCGCACCTGATCGCCGGCCCCGTGCTGCGCTTTCGCGACCTGGCCGACCAGTTCAACAACCGCACCCACACCCTCGACAAATTCTCCGAGGGCTGCACGAGGTTCATGCAGGGCTTCGTCAAAAAAGTCTTCATCGCCGACACTCTGGCGGTGGTCGCCGACCATTGCTTCGCCCTGCAAAACCCGACCACCGGCGATGCCTGGCTCGGCGCTCTGGCCTATACCGCGCAGCTGTATTTCGACTTCTCCGGCTACAGCGACATGGCCATCGGTTTGGGCTTGATGATGGGCTTTCGCTTCATGGAAAACTTCAAGCAGCCGTACATCAGCCAGTCGATCACCGAGTTCTGGCGCCGCTGGCACATCAGCCTGTCGACCTGGCTGCGCGACTACCTCTACATCACCTTGGGCGGTAACCGCAAAGGCATGCTGATCACCTACCGCAACCTGTTCCTGACCATGCTGCTCGGTGGTCTATGGCACGGTGCGAACATCACCTACATCGTCTGGGGTGCGTGGCACGGCATGTGGCTGGCGATTGAAAAAGCCATTGGCCTGAACACCTCGCCACGCCGCTTCAACCCGATCCGCTGGGCGCTGACCTTCCTGCTGGTGGTGATGGGCTGGGTGATTTTCCGTGCGGAAAACCTGCACGTTGCCGCTCGCATGTACGGCGCGATGTTCAGCTTCAGCGAGTGGTCGCTGTCGGAGCTCAACCGCGCCAGCCTCACCGGTCTGCAAGTCGCGACCCTGGCGGTGGCGTACGCCACGCTGGCGTTCTTTGGCCTGCGGGATTTTTACCGCAATCAGCCTGCGGCGCGGCTCGACGCCACGGCGAACAACCCTGTCAGCGGCGACGCCCAGGTGTTGGCGGCCGGTTGGGTTGCGGACTGGCCGCGTTACGCCATGCGCGCGCTGGTGCTGCTGCTGTTCATCGCGTCGATCCTGAAACTCTCGGCGCAAAGCTTCTCGCCGTTCCTTTACTTCCAGTTCTGAGGGATCTGACCATGACCCGCTCATTACGTCTGTTCTACATCGCCCTGTTCCTGGTGACCCTGTTGGTCCTGGGCCTGTGGTCGATGCGCAGCTTCTTTGGTTTCAACACCAACGCCGACGCAACCGTGCTCAACGGTCGCTGGAGCAAAGCCGTAGAGACTCACTACGACGAGCATTTCCCGATCAAACGCCTGGGCACCAACCTCTGGGCGGCGCTGGACTTCAAACTGTTCAACGAAGGTCGTCCGGGCGTGGTGCTCGGTCGCGACCAGTGGTTGTACAGCGATGAAGAATTCAACCCGGTGGTCAATGAAGAGCTGAACCTGCAAGGCAACTACGCGCTGGTCGAAGGCGTACGCCAAACCTTGAAAACCAAAGGCGTGCAACTGGTGATGGCAATTGTCCCGTCCAAGACTCGCCTGTACCCGGAACACCTGGGTGAAGTGAAACCGGCGCGCATCCACGCCGACCTCTACAAGGATTTCCACGCCCGTGTCGCCGCCGACAAAATCCTCGCCCCTGACCTGCTCGGCCCGCTGCAAAAAGCCAAGCAGAACGGCCAGCAAGTGTTCCTGCGCACCGACACGCACTGGACGCCCGAGGGCGCGCAAATTGCCGCCGAGCAATTGGCCAAAACCATCGCCGACAAAACCCCGCTCAGCGGCCAGCCGCAGCGCTTTGTCACCGAACCGGCGGAGCAAGTCAGCCACAAGGGCGACCTGAGACTGTTCCTGCCGCTGGACCCGCTGTTCGAAAACCTGATGCCGGCGCCAGAGCCCCTGCAAAAGCGCAACACCCACGCGGTTGAGAACCAGCCTGCCGGTGACGACGCCTTGTTCGCCAACAACGAAGTGCCGGTAGCGCTGATCGGCACCAGCTACAGCGCCAACCCGAACTGGAACTTTGTCGGCGCGCTCAAGCAAGCGCTGCACAGCGACGTGGTCAATTACGCCGAAGACGGCCATGGCCCGATCCTGCCGATGCTCAGCTACCTGAACAGCGATGCCTTCAAGAACAGCCCGCCACAAGTGCTGATCTGGGAGTTTCCTGAACGCTATCTGCCTGTGAACAACGAAATCGGCGACGCCGACCCGCAGTGGGTTGCAGAGCTCAAACAAGCCGGTGCCCGCCAGCAAAACCTAGCAATTAACCGCAAATCCGAGACGCCCGACCGGGCGCAAAACTGAAAGAGGTAACTCCTATGACTTTCACCAAAACTCCTCGTCGTCTCGCCAAGACCTTTGTCCTCGTAGCAGGTATGGGTCTGCTGTCCCAGGCCTTCGCTGGCGGTGACGCGGCGCTCTACGGCCCAGTCGCACCGAAAGGTTCGACCTTTGTGCGGATCTACAACGCCAGCAACGCCGAAATCAGCGCCAGCGTCGGCAGCACCGCCATCAGCGATGTCGCGCCACTGGGCAGCAGTGACTTCAGCTTCATGCCCGGTGGCGACTACAGCGCCAAGGTCGGCAGTCAGAGCCTGCCCCTGAAACTCGCCGCCGAGCACTATTACACCCTGGTCAACAACGCCAGCGGTCAACCGCTACTGATCGAAGAACCACCGTTCAAGAACAAGCAGAAATCCCTGGTCCGCGTGCAGAACCTCAGTGACAAGACACTGACCCTGAAGACCGCCGACGGCAAGACCGAAGTGGTCCAGGCCGTCGCGGCCAAGAGCCGCGGCGAGCGTGAAATCAACCCGGTGAAAGTCAGCCTGGCGCTGTTCGAGGGCGACAAGAAAGTCAGCGACGTGAAGCCGGTTGCCCTGGAGCGCGGTGAAGCGGCAGTGCTCTACGTCACCGGCAACGGCAGCAGCCTGTCGCCGGTCTGGGTAAAACGCCCGGTCTCGACACGCTAATCGCGCGAGCTAATAGCTACAAGCCTCAAGCTGCAAGTGAAGAGCTTTCAACTTGCCGCTTGTAGCTTGCAGCTCCTAACTGCATTTAATAGGAGTAACACCATGATTCCAGTGATCTTGTCAGGTGGTAGCGGCTCACGTCTTTGGCCGCTTTCGCGCAAGCAGTTCCCCAAGCAATTCCTCGCCCTGACGGGCGAACAAACGCTGTTCCAGCAAACCCTCGAGCGCCTGGTGTTCGACGGCATGGACAGCCCGATCGTGGTCTGCAACAAGGACCACCGTTTCATCGTCAACGAGCAACTGAGCAGCCGCAAACTGGAAGCCCAGCGCATCCTCATGGAGCCTTTCGGCCGTAACACCGCACCCGCCGTGGCGATGACCGCGATGATGCTGGTCAATGAAGGTCGTGACGAACTGATGCTGGTGCTGCCGGCCGACCACGTGCTGGAAGACCAGAAAGCCCTGCAACGCGCCCTGGCTCTGGCCACCGTGGCTGCCGAGCGCGGTGAACTGGTGCTGTTCGGCGTACCGGCAACCAAACCGGAAACCGGGTACGGCTACATCAAATCCACTAACGATGCCTTGCTGCCCGAAGGCGTCAGCCGCGTCTCGCATTTCGTCGAAAAGCCCGACGTGAAACGCGCCACCGAGTTCGTCGAGGCCGGCGGTTATTTTTGGAACAGCGGCATGTTCCTGTTCCGCGCCAGCCGCTTCCTCGAAGAGCTGAAAAAACACGACCCGGACATCTACGACACCTGCCTGCTGACCCTGGAGCGCAGTGAACAGGACGCCGACACCCTCACCTTCGACGACGCCACCTTCGCCTGCTGCCCGGACAATTCCATCGACTACGCAGTGATGGAAAAAACCCGGCGCGCCTGCGTGGTGCCACTCTCGGCTGGCTGGAGCGACGTCGGTTGCTGGTCGTCGCTGTGGGACGTGCATGAAAAAGACGCCAACGGCAACGTCACCAAAGGCGATGTGGTGATCCAGGACAGCCGCAATTGCATGATCCACGGCAACGGAAAACTGGTGTCGGTGATTGGCCTTGAGAACATCGTGGTGGTCGAAACCAAGGACGCCATGATGATCGCCCACAAGGACAAGGTCCAAGGCGTCAAGCAGATGGTCAACACCCTCAACGAACAAGGCCGCAGCGAAACCCAGAACCACTGCGAGGTCTACCGTCCGTGGGGCTCCTACGACTCGGTGGACATGGGCGGACGCTTTCAGGTCAAGCACATCTCGGTCAAACCGGGCGCGTGCCTGTCGCTGCAAATGCACCACCACCGCGCCGAACACTGGATCGTGGTCAGCGGCACCGCCGAAGTGACCTGCGACGAAAACGTGTTCCTGCTGACCGAGAACCAGTCGACCTACATCCCGATCGCTTCGGTCCACCGTTTGCGTAATCCGGGGAAGATTCCGCTGGAGATTATCGAAGTGCAATCGGGGAGCTACCTCGGCGAAGACGATATCGAGCGGTTTGAGGATATCTATGGTCGGTCTACGCCGATTGAGCGTGGGGTTTCGGTGAAAACCATCGCGCAATGAGTGAACGGTAAAATAGGAAGCCCCCGTCCAGCCGACTGCGTTCCTATCCGCAGTGGGTTGGGTGGGGGCTTTTGCTGGTGTCCGTTTAACGAGGGAGTTGGTGTCCGGTTTAGTAGGGCGAGCTTTCTCCCCACCCCATGGCAATAGCTGCCGAACGAGGGTTTATAGCGTTTGCTCGAATTGTTTTCATGTTGACAGTTCTATCAACTTGACTCAAAGCGTTCATTGTCAAGTACGTTCCGGCTCCACGGAGCCTCAATGTGTTTTCCGAAGTACCCACTTCGCTCACCGCATGATGCAATTGCGTACTGCCTAGTTGCGAATCAGGGTCAATAATAGTGAAGTCGACTGCCAGATCAGTATCATTACTACCCTCCTCGCGACTCAAAGATATCAGAGTGAGGCCATACAATTTTCTATCAGCAGGCTCTTTAACCCGATCAGACTTTTTAATTAATGCAAACAGCCTGTTATTCGGCGCCCCACCAAGATCCACCTCCATCTGCCGCGTTTGCTCACCCCGAATAAACCACGTCTCAAATTGCCGAGAAACATACTCTCCAGCCGTATAATTTCTTCTCTGCTTCGCAGCGTCCCCACCCCACTCATACCACTTATGACTGGATTCGCTCATCAAGTTTGTATATTTTTGTCTGTAACCCTTCAACGTATCTTTCACCTCATTGCTGGCCACGACGCCTTTTCGGTTTCGCCTAAGAAGTTCCTCCCTAGAGCCTACCCCAACTTCGACAACCTCAAAATCATCACTAACCTCATATATACCTGACCCCTCATCCAATACCTTTACCCTTGTTTGCGACAACCTCGCCCTAAAGAAAAACCTTTTAAAAATATCCACATCCACTACCATCTCATTAGCGCTTTTCGAAACAAACCGGTCTGTTTTTTTATTAGTAGGCTCTAACTCCAGTCCACTTGTATCTGTGTAACCAAGCGGATTATTTCCAACCATCCTATAAAGATTAAGCCCATCAACTTGACCCGCCGGATCCGGATTCAACCAGCGCTGCCACCCCGCCACGTAATACCGAAACCCATAATAATAAAACCCCGTCGCATCCCTCTCCTTGCCCGAATACCGCACAGTTTTATAACTGACCTGCACCGCCTCGCCATCCGCCCACGCCGTGCCGCCGAATGGGTAGTAACGTTCCTGGCTGATGATCTTCGCGTCCTGATCCAGCTCCAACGTGGCCGAGCCAAGATGATCGGTCAGGCTGTAACGCTGCTGGTCGTTGGCAATTTCCGCAGGGCGCTTCGCTTCCCAGTGCAACACCCGCACACTGCCGCGCCCGGTCTGCACGTTGATTACATGAAACGCTTCGCCGGTACCGCTGTGGGTGCGCAGTTCCAAGCCCGGCAGATAACGGACTTCTGTGGTCACCGTTTGGGTCTTGGTTTGCGTCGAGCGGACTTTGCGCACGCGCAGGCCGTCGGCGCCGTAGATATAACGCTCACTATCGTCAGGACCGGAGTCGCGCTCTACTGATCGAACTTCGCGCAACTGGTTGCGCAAATCCCAACTCAAGGCTTGCCCCGGTTGCAGGTTGAGCAAATTGCCGTTGGCGTCGAAACCTTGGCGAAAGTCCTCCTCGGTCGGCTCCACGTTATCGAGCACCGGCAAACAATGATTGCTGTGCGCCGCCGCGACCAGCCGATGGCCATGGCTTTGCGGGCCCTCGTGGGTCAGTTCCAGCAGGTTGTTGCCGGCGTCGTAACGATAGGTCTGGCGGTAATGGCCAACGGCGGCGGGATTGGCGGTCGTGGATAAAGATGGGCCTTGGTTGGCAGCACCCACCTCCCAACCGGTGGCTTCGATCAACTGGTAAAGACTGTCATAGCGGTAATGGTTGATCGGCTCGATACGCTGGTTGGCGAAATAGCGAATCGGCAGCGCGGCGTCTTCGATACTGAGCACGTTGCCCACCGCATCGTATTCATAGCGCAAGTCTTGCAGGACATCGTTGCTACGTTTGGCTTGAAGCCGACTCAGGCGACCATCCGCCAAACCGTACTCCAGTGTGGTGATCACACCGTTGCCAGCGGTTTCGCGCTCGGTCTGGCCGTGAGCGTTGTACTGGATGGCGCTGACCAGGGTTGTCGGCGCGGTGTCTTTCGCCAGTTGTAGCCGAACCTCGTGCAACTGACCGGCGACGGTCTGACTGAACAGCTGTCGGTGACCTTGGGCATCGGTCTGCTCGATCGCCTCGCCCAGCGCGTTGAAGCGCGAGCGGTTCGTTGCCCCGGCGCCGGGTTCAAGCAGCGAGTCACGATCCGCCACAGGCTCCGGCCAGTCGGCGGAATCCAGCGCGCGCAGAAAATGCCGCGTCTGCTCCAGCAGTCCGCCGTTCACGCCAAACGCCGCGAACAGCTGGGTGCCAGCCGGGTCATCGTGACGAATCAGTTGCCCGCATTGGTTGTGCGCGGCGAATGCTGGATCAGCCCCGCCATAGCCGTAACGCTCGGTACACAAAGGCTCGCCATCAACGGCCTGTTCGAACAGCGCCAGCGGTCGCAACTGATCGTCGTATTCAGTCCAGCGCTGACTGCCCCGACCATCCCAGCCCTGCACCGGCTGATCCGCCTCCCCCAACAGACTGACCCGCCAGCCGGCATCGACGCTGGTCGTGCTCAGCGCCTTGCCGGACAGGGAGTATATGTTGGCCAGGTTGGCCGGGGCCGAAGCGTCCTTCACCAGCCGCGGATCCCACTGCTCGATGGCACGTCCAAGCTTATCGAACACGCTACGACTGATCCGTGCTTGCGCCGCAGCCCCTTCTTCACCCCGATAAAAGTCCACTGCGCATACAGGCAAGCCTCGCGGATCATTGACTGCGAGTCGGGGTGTCTTGAAATGCATACCAATGGTCCTAGCCTTCATAGCGCATCCTCACCCTTGTTTGCTTACAGGATGTAACTTATTGCAGGCGATAATGGCTACTGTCAGAAATTACAGTGCCGATCGGTGGCCAGGATGACTACTCAGAGGTTCATGATATGGCGCATGTGTTCCACTTCCTTTGTCAGTCGCCCCAATGGAACAATAGGGCGCCCTTGAAGTTTCAGATCATCGAAGCTCAAATGTGCTTCATGCATTCTGTTGGCCAATCCCGTCTGATCGGACAGACTGCCATCCGGGCCGACCTCAAGATGTGCAAGCATTCCTTCTTTGTTTAATACCAGGTTTTCAAGCAGCGACACTCCTCCCACGTCGGAGGCATCTATTTCGTAAAAATAGGGATCAAGACTCCCTTGAGTAGCATAAAAAATTGCTCCTTCAAGGGTCTCAGCCACAACCAGGGCGTCTCTTCCATGATTGCGACTGGGGTTATTGAGCATGTTTGAAATGGCTGTGAAGTCCCCTGTAGGGTTGAACCCCTCCCGTAGTATCTCTTCAGGCTCACGTAGATCTGTCCGGTACACCTTGCCGCCAAAGTTGGTTCTTTCCAGTAAGTGGACTTGCCCCTTCAAAACCGGACACCAACTCCCCGTTAAATTGATGCCACTGC